>CAYJKN010000002.1:784489-846446 GCA_964371075.1 uncultured Ignavibacteriaceae bacterium
GAACTCAAAATGCGGCAGCGCCGCAACAAATATTGGAGAGCTGGCAGAGTGGTTGCCCCGACAAGTCGGGATTTTATTCTGCGAACTCAAAATGCGGCAGCGCCGCAACATTTATTGGAGAGCTGGCAGAGTGGTTGCCCCGACAAGTCGGGATTTCTTTCTGCGAACTCAAAATGCGGCAGCGCCGCAACAAATATTGGAGAGCTGGCAGAGTGGTTGAATGCGGCGGTCTTGAAAACCGTTATATCTTCACGGGTATCCGGGGTTCGAATCCCTGGCTCTCCGCCAAAAATGAGACCTGAGAAATCAGGTCTTTTTGTTTTAAACCAACCAGCGACAAGACTTTTAAGGTAAAACCATCCCGGCAGAGAATCAACTTCTCAGAAATTAACAGAAAAATTTGTTAATTTATCTATTATACTTTCTAAAAATTAAATAAGCAGACCCAAAAATGCAAGATATGTTTTTCCATCTTCTCTTTTTGGTAGCTACTTTTATAGGTGCTGCCGGGATTCTGTTTGTAATCTGGAAAAGGGATACAGGAAACAGGACAAGTAAACTCCTAATCCTGTTGTTAATCCTGATTTTTGGATATCTTATATCACATGGAATACATTTCTTATTAATGTATAACAAGGATGTAACAATTCTCGACATATCTTGCCACTCTTTTTTGCTTCTGATACTTATTACGACAACATTCCTGTCAATGGATTTATCCAAGAAAAAAACATCAGGAATCTTTGAGAGTTTATTTATTTTAGTGCCATCCATAATTATATTGGTACTCTTATGGTCAGGATCATTCATAGAAGTATCCCACTCTCACTCAGGTACATTTCAAGTTCATTTTAAGAAGGCTTATCCTCTCTTTTTAGTCTGGTACATAGTTCTTATTGTCTATTCAATTTTTATCACTATTCAAAAAATATCCAAAGAAAACGATGTAAGGTTAAAAAACCAGTTGAAAGTTTTTCTTCTTGGTGTGGTCATCACAAATCTTTTTACATTTACATTTGGCCTGCTAATACCGTGGGTTTATGGTTTTTATAGTTTGGTTGAAGTAAGCCCTTTAGCATTTCTTTCAGGAGTGATTCTTTTTACCGGAATCAGTATTGGCAAGTACAACATGTTCCCTGCCACAATAGATAAAATCGAACATTTTAGCATCAAGCGCAAGATGTTTTTCAGTTCAATAATTATCGTACCGATCGTAATACTGGTTATACAAATACCATTGGGGAAAATCTTGTTTGGTATTGATTCAAATGTTGATCTCATCCAATACTTTCTAATCAGTTTGTTTGTAGGGATTATTGTTAGTCTGAGTATGACATTTGCCGTAATTCAGATTATCTCTAATCCACTTAGAAAACTTAAAAGACAGGCCGTCCAAATTGAGATGGGTGAGTTGGGTGTTCAATTTGAATACCCGTCGAATGATGAGATAGGAGAGCTTTCAGCAGCTTTTAACAAACTCTCAATTTCGTTAAAGAAAAACGCTCTGGAACTCACTGCGAAGGAGAATAGGATAAACCTTTTATTAAACGCCGTTGACAAATCTGCTGCCTCGATTGCTCTGGTTGGTGAAGATCTTACAATCCTGGAAATAAACCAACAGTTTGAAGCCCTCGTAAACGACCACCCACAGAACATAAAGGGAAAAAAGTTGGATACTCTCCCGGTCTTTGCTGGTAAGGAAATATTGGGGCAAATGGTTAAATCGAGTAATGAAGAGGGTCTAAATAACGAAGAAATTACAGTTCCCGGTGAAATCGAAGAAAAAATAATTCTCTTATCCTTCTCAAAAATACAACCAGTTTACGATGCATCAGGTTTCCTTTTTGTGGGACTTGATGTTACCCGCTTAAAGAAGTTGGAGAGAGAACTTGCTCATTCGGAAAAACTTGCTGCGCTTGGGAAGATGTCAACCATTTTGGCGCATGAAATAAAGACACCGCTCACATCAATAAAGCTAAATGTTGAAATGTTAATGGAATCTCTGGTTTTATCGCAGGAGGATAACTCATCATTTAGAATTATTCAGAAAGAAATAAACAGAATGAATGGTTTAGTCAACGATGTTCTACAGTTGTCCCGGGTATATATATTAAATTATTCCAATGTGATGATGAATCGGTTTACTGAGAACATCATTGAAGAGGTTAGAATCAAAATGCAACAGAAAAATATTCAAATCAATAACATTGTGGACGTTGTTGAAGTGGAAATTGATTCTGACAAAATGAGACAGGTACTGCTTAATATGCTTGATAATGCAATTGAAGCAAGCGAAGAGCATGGAACAATAGTACTGATTTCTGAAGTTGAAGAGGAGATGAACAGGTTCACTTTGAAGATTAAAAACAGTTGCACTGAAATGCCAGACTTGAGTAAAATTTTTGAGCCATTTTATACCAATAAAGCCTCAGGTACCGGATTGGGGTTATCGATCTCCAGGAATATAGTGGAACAACATCATGGTGAAATAAGAGTTAGATTCGTTGAAGAAAATCGGATTGAATTTGAGATAATAATGCCTGTGAAGAGGAGTTAAGCAATGGAAAAAATATTGATTATCGATGATGATGAATCTATAAGGGAGTCACTGGTTAACTTGTTGGGAAGGTGGAAATACAGTGCAATCTCGGCAGAAAATGGCAGGCAGGGGATTGAGCTAGCATTATCCGAAAATCCCGATCTTATCATCTCTGATATAAGAATGCCTAAAATGAGTGGACTCGAAGTTTTGGATGAACTTCAAAGATTAAAATTGTCGATTCACTTAATTATCATTACAGCACACGATGACATGTCTACCACGATACAAGCAATACAGAAGGGGGCTTATGATTTTGTTGAGAAGCCGATAGAAACGGAAAGGTTAAGAATATCCATCCAGCGAGCCCTTGAAAACAAGCGATTGAGTGAGACAATAAAAGTGATATCCACAGAATCAGAAGTAAATGTAGAAAATACGATTATTGGCAAAACTGAAAAGATGAAAGAAATATTCAGGAAAATTGGTTCAGTTTCCGATAACAGGGTAACTGTGCTCATCAGAGGTGAGAGCGGAACGGGGAAAGAGTTGGTAGCAAAGGCAATCCACTATGGAGGAGTTACCAGGAATTATCCATTTGTTGCGATTAACTGCACAGCCATTACTGAGTCCTTGTTGGAGAGTGAACTTTTTGGTCATGTTAAGGGTGCTTTTACCGGCTCAGTCAAAGATAAAAAAGGAAAGTTCGAATTGGCTGATCAGGGAACAATATTCCTCGACGAGATATCGGAAATGTCTGTTAACCTGCAAGCAAAGATTCTTAGAGTCCTTCAGGAAAGAGAATTTGAATCTGTTGGTGGAAATGATACAATCCCGATGAGAGCACGGATAATTGCAGCTTCAAACAACAATCTGGAAGAATTGGTTACACAGAAAAAATTCAGGGAAGATCTCTATTTCAGATTGAATGTGGTCAATTTTGAATTGCCACCATTAAGAGAAAGGAGAGAAGATATTCCACTTCTCGTTAACCACTTTGTCAGGAAAATTAATTTGGAACTTCATAAGACAGTAACAAAAATTCCCGATGAGGTGATTAAATATCTGCAGGAATACTCCTGGACCGGAAATGTTCGTGAATTGGAAAATTTGCTAATGCAGGCAATTGTACTTACCAAAGGTGATATACTCCTAATGGAGAATATTTTAGTAAAAAAACATAAAGAGCAGAGATCGGGAGAGGTGCTACTGAGTCTCGAAGAGATTGAGCGCCGGCACATCGAAAAAGTTTTAAACCATTTTAAGTGGGACAAAACAAAATCTGCAGAGTCACTTGGGATATCATTGCCTACATTATACAGCAAAATTAAGAGTTTTAAAATTGAAAACGATTTTTAAATATTTTAATTATTTATTAAATTTTCTTAATACTCCTGATCCAGGAAAGTTAAAAAAGCAATAAAACCGCCGTAATTGAATATGGCATGATTGTTGAACAATAGCATAATCATTTAAAAGATTTGGAATATGCTAATTCAACTTTCAATTTTTTCTCTCTACCTGATTGCAGTCGGGATCGTGTTATACACATGCTATTTAATACTCACTTCTGAAAGGCGGGGAGGAACACCTCACCCCGATATTCCATTCGCGAATTCCCCAAAAATAAATAGATCACAGAATCATGCAGACTTCGAGTAGAGGAGAATTGTAATGATAGAGAAGATTATTGATTGGTCGGCGAATAATCGTTTTTTTGTTATTCTAATCTATGTAGTGATTATCGGTGTTGGAATATATAGCGTAATAAATCTTCCCGTGGATGCAATTCCTGATCTTTCCGAGAATCAAGTTATAATTTTTACGGAGTGGATGGGCCGTTCACCTGAAATAATTGAGAATCAGGTTACTTATCCAATTGTTTCCGGGCTTCAGGGCTTACCTGACGTAAAGGCTGTTAGAGCTTCGTCCATGTTTGGGATGTCTTTTGTATTTGTGATCTTTAAAGATAATGTTGATCTCTACTTTGCACGGAACAGAGTGCTGGAAAGGATGAACACTATCCAGGCTCAATTGCCATCCGGCGTGGTGCCATCTCTTGGTCCGGATGGAACAGGAGTTGGCCATGTATTTTGGTATACATTAAAAGGGGACAACCAGGATTTAGGAACTTTGCGTTCCATTCAGGATTGGTATGTCAGGTACAAATTGTCTGCTGTGGATGGTGTTGCCGAAGTTGCCAGCATCGGAGGATATGTAAAACAATATCAGGTGGATGTTAACCCAACGGACCTGCGTGGTTATAATCTAACCGTCAGCGATGTAGTAAATGCTGTCCAAAGAAGTAACAATGAAGTTGGTGGTAAGATATTAGAAGTAAATGATGCTGAGTACTTTGTGCGGGGACAGGGCTATATTAAAACAATAGAGGATGTAGAAAACACAGTTATTAGAGGGGGTCCAAACGGTATTCCTGTCTTGATAAAAGATGTTGCAAAAGTACAGTTGGGTGGGGATATCAGAAGAGGTTCTCTTGAATTGAATGGTGAGGGCCAAGCTGTTGGCGGTATCATTGTAATGCGTACAGGTGAAAATGCTCAAAAAGTGATTGAACGAGTAAAAGAGAAAATAAAAGAGATAACTCCGGGGTTACCTGAGGGAGTTGAGATAGTAAGTTCCTATGATAGAAGCACACTAATCCATGAAGCCGTGGGCACTTTGGAAAGAGCTTTGATCGAAGCCTCAATAACAGTTGCAATAATGGTAATGATTTTTCTGTTGCACTTCAGGAGTATAATCAGAATACTTATCGAACTTCCGATCTCTATTCTCATTGCTTTTATTTTGATGTATATCTTTGATATCTCGTCAAATATTATGAGTCTGGGGGGTATAATACTTGCGGTCGGGGTAATCGTGGATTCTTCGATAGTGCTGGTTGAAAACGCATACCGCAATTTAGCCAGGGCTATTTCAGAAAAAGGGACACTCACCAAAGAAGAATACGCCAAAATTTCGATTGATTCTGCCAAACAAGTAGGTAGAGCGATCTTTTTTTCCGAGCTGATTATTTTGGTCTCCTTTCTGCCGGTTTTTCTTCTCACCGGGCAAGAAGGGAAAATGTTTCAACCACTGGCGTTCACAAAATCATTTGCCATGCTTGGCTCGGCGATCGTGGTTATTTCATTGATACCTGTATTGATGACGATGCTTATGAGAGGAAATTTCAAACCTGAAGACAAGAATCCAACCACCAGATTTTTCAAAAGGCTTTACGAACCGGTTATTCACTGGGTGCTGAAACATCGTAAAATAACAATAGCGATTAATCTAATAGCATTGTTAATTACAATACCCATGATCCTTGATACGGGAAGTGAATTTATGCCACCGCTCGACGAAGGGTCCATTTTATACATGCCTGTTACACTTCCAGGAGCATCGATTACAGAAGTGAACAGAATTCTTCAAGAACAGGATAAAATAATAAAAGCCGTACCAGAAGTACACCATGTTTTGGGAAAAGCCGGAAGGGCAGAGACAGCAACAGATAATGCTCCTTTAAGTATGATCGAAACGATAATTTTGTTAAAACCCAAAAGCGAATGGCGCCCCGGTATTACAAGGCAGGATATAGTTGCCGAGTTGGATGAAAAACTTCAAATACCAGGAGTGAGAAACGGTTGGACACAGCCAATTATCAACAGAATAAACATGCTTTCAACCGGAGTAAGAACTGATGTAGGGTTTAAAATATTTGGATCAAATTTGGATACTCTCGAAGAGTATGCGATCAGGGCTGAGCAACTGCTTAAGACAGTGGATGGAGCAGCAGACGTGGTGGCTGAGCGGGTACAAAATGGCTATTATTTGGATATTAAAGTTAAAAGAGAAGCTGCCGCTAGATATGGGGTAAATATTGCGGACATCCAAGATATAATCGAAACAGCTATTGGCGGACAAAATCTTGGAGTTGTAATTGAAGACCGAATGAGATTCCCTATCCGCATGCGTTTTCAAAAAGATTACCGTAGCAGTATTGAAGAACTTGAAGATCTGATTGTTCCCGTTGCAATAGCGGGTGGAATGTCAGCGGAATCCACGGGTATGAATCCATCAGGTGGCGTTCAGAGTGGGAATTCGGCTGGTGGGGGGATGTCTTCAATGGGTAAAACCAGCAATGCAAGTGTACTCCCTTCGGTGGTTGATGATGGAAATAACTCATCACTTACATCCACTGATCAGAATAATATAGCATATATTCCTCTTTCTGAACTGGCTGAAATTAAAACATTAACCGGTCCTCCTATGATCAGTAGTGAGGATGGAATGTTGCGTTCCATTGTTTTTATGAACACTCGGGGAAGGGATATGGGCAGTGTTATGGAGGACGCAAAGAAAGTAATTGAAGAAAATTTGGAATTGCCCCCGGGATATAGCTATGCCTGGAGTGGGCAATATGAGAGTAAAGTTAGAGCTCAACAGACTATGGAAATTATAATGCCAGTCGTGTTCCTGGTTATTTTTCTATTGCTGTTTATGACCTTAAAAAATTATGTTGAAGCGGGCGTAGTTATGTTATCAGTCCCTTTTGCACTTATAGGTGGAATGTATATGGTTTACGCCCTGGGGTATAATTTTTCAGTCGCTGTCTGGGTTGGTTTTATCGCCCTTTATGGAATTGCTGTTGAAACTGGTGTGGTTATGGTAATTTATCTGCATGAAGCCTTGGACAGAAAACTACGAGATTATCACAAGGGCAGGAGAGGTCCGATTACAAAAAAAGATATCTATGATGCTACTGTTGAGGGGTCTGTCCTCAGATTGCGTCCCAAATTAATGACAGTTGCAACAGCTCTGGTTGGGTTGGTCCCCATCATGTGGTCAACAGGCACAGGGGCAGATGTAATGAAACCTCTGACTGCTCCAATGATAGGGGGACTTCTGACATCAGCAGTACATGTTCTTGTGGTCACTCCAATTTTGTTTGCCATGATGAAAGAACACGCTCTTAAAAAAGGGACACTTGACATATCAAAAATGGCTGATTGGATGAAGGAGACAGATTAATGAAATTGTTTAAGTACATGAATTTAGGATACGGCTATCTTAAGAATTTATTCTTATTCGTCATATCAGTAATTATGTTGCATACGGTAGCAGATGCGCAATCGCTTGATTCATTGATTGAAGAAGCGATTACGAATAACCCACAATTAAAAGCGATGCAATTCAAAATTAAAGCCTCGGAATTCAAGGCCGAATCTATCAACAATTATCCCGCACCTAATGCATCTCTGGAGTTTTCTCAGGTTCCCATCTTAAATCCCGTTTTCCCAACCCAGGCTCTATCGATTAATTTAGGTGTTTCGCAGATGTTTCCCCTGGGCGACAAACTCGGTGCCATGACTGAGGTTGAGAGAAGAAATACCAGGATTGAAGGGGATAGTTTTGCCGAGTATAAGGTCAATCTTATAGGGAAGATAAAAATGTCATACTACACTTTGTGGCTTATCGACCGCAAAATTGAAGTCCAGATGAAAAGTATTCAGCTTCTTTCTGATCTGATGAAGTCGATGGAGATCACTTTGTCCATTAATCGGATCAATCAAGTGGACCTGTTTACAATTCAGAGTGAAATAGCAACAAATGAAACACAATTGCTTATTCTCGAAAAACAAAAAGATGCAGAAAACTATCGGTTAAACGGTTTGCTTGGCAGGAATTTAGATGAATCTGTGATTTTTATCCCGGAAGTGATGTCGGATATTAAATTGACAATGAGTCAAACAAAACTTGAAAACATGCTTTCTGAGATCAATCCCACGCTGAAAAAAATGGACAATATGATTAATATGAATCGCGCAATGATTGACGCAAATGAACGGGAGTTAATTCCCGATTTGATGCTTCAAGGTATGTTTATGGTGATGCCAAAAGGGATGATTCTTACTTCGCAGTCCGATTTGGGGATGCTTGATTCCAAAGTGGAGTTTATGTATTCTTTAATGGTCTCTATTAACCTTCCATTTGCACCTTGGTCGGTAAACAAATACAAAGCGAAATCGCAAGAACTGGCCGCGGGGATAAGCAGTATTATTTATGAAAAGACAAATATGCAAAGAGAAATGGGTGTTAAACTGAGAGAATTAACAGTGAAGTTTTCAACTGCGTCTGAATTGTTAAAATTGTATGACAAAAAAATTATTCCGTTAACCAGGCAAACCACTGAATCCCAGATATCTGCTTATCAGAACAATAAAAGTAATATAACTGCGGTCATCGATTCTTATCGGATGATGTTAATGGTTCAAATGAATTATTACATGGCACTGGCAGATACGCAAATGTCACTGGCAGAAATTGAGATGATGGTTGGTGGAAAAATAACTGAATATTAAATGCAAAATGGTATAAAAGAAAATCAGGAATACCGAGATGGAAAGAATTAAATACTCATTACTAACATTGATTTTATTGTCGTTTTTGTTCATCGGCTGTTCGGAGAGCGAAAATTCGAAGGATGATAAGAAAGAAAAACCAACGACAAAGGGATACTGGACTTGCACAATGCATCCTCAGGTTCGGCTGGAAGGGCCAGGAGCTTGCCCTATTTGTGGTATGGATCTAATCAAGAAAACCGAAGAAGTAAAAGAACCCACCAGCGGAAACGAATATGACATGGACAAAATGGTTACTCTTACAGGGAAAAAGCAAGTTTTGGCGAATGTTTCCACCGTAAAGATTTTACGCGAAAAACTAAACAAGGAAATTTCTGTTTACAGTTACCTGGATTTTGCCGAACAAAGTAGAAAAGTAATATCAGCAAGATTTAGTGGCAGGATAGAAAGGCTATATGTGGATAGAACCGGACAATACATAAAAAAAGGAGAACCTCTTTTCGAAATTTACAGTCCCGATCTCGTGCAGGCACAGAATGATTTTCTGATTGCATTAACCGGTCTGCAACAGATTGATAACAGTTCTTTGGTAGTCGCTGCTAAAAACAAACTTGAACTCTTTGGGATGACAATGGCACAAATTAAAGAGGTCGAGCAGACTCGCAAGATTAAAAATATCCTGACCTATTACTCGCCTGTTAGTGGAACGGTCATCGAAAAAAAAGTACAGGAAGGGATGTATGTTAATGAGGGAACATCAATCTTTGACATAGCTGAACTATCAACACTTTGGAATATCTCGGAAATAAATGAGAAAGACATAGCCTCAGCCAGGCTTGGTTCCTTGGTTAAATTAACCTTAAAGGCATATCCGCAGGAAGAGTTCACGGGAAAAGTGACCTTCATTTACCCCGTCGTAAACTCCAAAACGAGGACGGTTAAGGTAAGAAGTGAATTTGTGAATAAAGGTGGAAAATTGAAGCCTCAAATGTATGGTGAGACTATTTTTTCGACTTCTTCTGGTGAGGGTTTATTAGTCCCTGCAGAGGCAATCATATTCTCAGGTAAAAGAACCGTTGTATGGGTGAAGGCTTCTGACGGTATGTTTGAGGGGCGTGATGTGAAAATAGGAAGTAAATTTGGTCATAAGTATCAGGTACTCGAAGGCTTGGAAGAGAATGAAGAAGTTGCAGCTACTGGTGGGTTCCTTATCGATTCAGAAAGCCAGTTAAAATCGGGTATGCCATCGGGGCATCAACATGGTGAAACAAATCCGCCTAAAAAAGAACCAGCGGTGGGTAAATCAAATAGAAATTCAGAAGAACATAAAAATCATTAAACAAAATAAAAGGATTTCAAAATGAAAACAATCAGTTATTTCAGTGCATTAATTATACTTCTTGGACTGCTTACAATCAGAGTGTATTCTCAAGGGCATGACCATTCCCATTCGAACGATAAAAATGTTCATAAAAAGAACGGAATGACAGAAAAAATGGAGAACAAAAATGAGCATGTCGATAAAAATCCATTAATCAGAAAGGGTATCATCGATTTAAAGTCGATTGATAAAAATAAAGATGGCAAGGTTTATCAGGATCAGATGGATTGGAATGTGATTTCGGATGAACCCGGAAAATGCCCGATCTGCAAAATGGAACTAAAACAAGTAACGCTTAAAAAAGCAAAAGAAAACCTGATTAAAAACGGGTTTAAAGTTAAATAACAATAAAATATATGTTGTAAAACAAGACAAAACAGATGAAAACTTCAATAAAATTCTTTTTAACTTTCTTAATTCTTCCGGTTCTACTGTTTCTTACAGGATGCACCAGGATGAGTTCAAATCCCCACGATGTTCTCTCAAATACATCGACAAATTTCACAATTACTCCAACAGATAATCAGGCAGGAGTTTCATTAGATCAAAAGATTGAAATTCAGTTCGCCGAACCCGTTGATCCCGATCTTGTGGAAAATAATATCCATCTCATTTCTGAGTTTGCTATAACGGACTCAATCTGCCGTTTTGACTCCCGGATTATTCATTCAAATATGGGTATATCGATGATGGATTCAATGAAATTGAGTCATTTGGATCAATATCATTCTACCAACGGAAGGTTTACCTGGTCTGATGGCAATAAATTATGCACTTTTACCCCCGATTCATTATTAAAACCAAATACGAACTATATGATACATGTCGGTAGAGGAATGATGCAATCAGGAAATATGGGAGGTATGGGGGATATGGGTGGACATGGTGGTTCTGTTCCGCAGGGACATATGATGTTACATTTCAGAACCAAAGAATGATTGGGTGATCATGGGCACCATTAATTGGAAATCTAATAGTTAAACTCTTCCGGTATGCCCGCTTCCATATATCACAAGATACGATATTGGACATACCGGATAATTATTGAGTATTAATTAAGATAACTGTAACTCAAAGGAAACCCAAATGAAAACGATAATTCTGTTAATTGTAATTATATCTTTGCTTTTTGAAGGATGTATGATGGGAATGATGGGAGGCATGGAGCATGGCAGTCAAGGAAACAAAATTTCACCGATGAATCCCAGAATCAAGGAGGTAATTGTTTCGAATTACAGTCTTGTAGCTGAATTTCCTGCGCCTGTGTTAAGCGGACAATTCAACTATACACTCAACATAATTGACCGGGAAACTAAACAAAACATTGATTCGGCCGAAGTTTGGTTCATAACAGGAGACGAAAACGAACAAGTTGAGTCTTCTCAAACAAAACTTAATCAGAATCTCACCGGTGAATATTCGGTTTCCTATACACTTGATACTGAAGATTCAAAACTCATCGGTTTTAGGATACACTCCATTAACGGAGAGCCTTTTCAAATCCCGATAGAAATATTCATAGAACAGCAAGCCATGATGGATCACAGTGAACAATCCGGAATAATGGGTTATGCGCCGTATATGATAGGTGGTGTTGTTATGATGGCCGGGATGATGCTCTTATTAATGAGTAGATAAAGTTTGCGACTCATTGAGAAAATATTAAATTTGCAGTGCAAATAATCATGGATCGCTTCATTTCTGAAGAGTATCCACACCACCCAAACAGGGTGGATAAAAAAACATAATAACACAAACACCATGAGCAACGAAGATACATCCATACACGATTTCGATTTTGATTTGATCTGTGAATACTTTTCAAATGTCGAACGACAAGGACCGGGAAGCCCCGAGGCAACACTTAAAGCACTTGGCTTTATTGATAATCTGAATAATGAATCATCTATTATAGACATTGGATGTGGAACAGGTGGCCAAACTATGGTATTGGCGCAAAATGCTCCGGGGAATATTAAAGGCCTGGACATGTTCCCAACTTTTATTGATCTCTTTAATGCCAATGCAAAAAAGAATAATTTGCAGGATAGAGTAAAAGGCATCACAGGGACGATGATGGAACTTCCATTTAATGATGAGGAGTTTGATTTAATCTGGTCGGAAGGAGCCATTTATAACATTGGTTTTGAAAAAGGATTAAATTATTGGAACAGGTTTTTAAAGAGAGGTGGCTATATTGCTGTCACGGAAGCTTGTTGGTTCACCGAGACAAGACCTGAAGAAATTAATTCCTTCTGGAACGATGCCTACCCCGAAATCGACACTATTTCAAACAAGGTCGATGTAATGCAAAAGGCGGGATTTATTCCGGTCGCCACTTTCATTTTAGGTCAAGAGTGTTGGCTCGAAAATTTTTACGACCCACAAAGCATTATTCAGGAGGAATTCCTAAAAAAACATTCGGGCAATCAAAATGCTGAAAACCTGGTTGGTGAGATGAAACACGAACTCGAAATGTATAACAAATACAAAGAATTCTACGGTTATACTTTTTTCATCGGCAGGAAGACTTAAACTCACTACATAAACTCCTTCGCAAAAAAAGATCAGATAAAAGTCTGGTCTTTTTTGCTTTTAAACGGCTTGAAAATCATCACACTCCTCAATTTACCGCCCTGTATTATACCCGGTTTGCATAATTACTTGAAAAATATTAAAATTGAATCGATTTTTATAAGATTTATTTGTGTTAATATTTCATTCAAGGTGTGAATTATGCAAGTTGTTTCGTGTCAAAATGAGCTATCGGCAGTTTTTTTTTGAACACAACAACTCAATAAATTAAAAACGGTGAAAATCAATTTTTATTAATAAATACCGGGAAAACTTTGGAAACAAATAAAGCTGCTAATACATCGAACACTCCTAATCCAAGTCCTTTTTCTCAAACATTCTTTCATGGCACAAAGGCTGACTTGAAGCCTGGCGACTTTATCGAGGTTGGTTTTAACTCCAACTTTGGACAGGAAAAGAGGGCGAAGTATATCTATCTTACTGCCACTTTGGATGCTGCAATCTGGGGAGCAGAACTTGCCTTGGGAGAAGGTCCCGGAAGAATATATCTGGTTGAGCCAACAGGTAAAATCGAGGATGATCCTAATTTAACAGACAAAAAGTTCCCGGGAAATCCAACCATGTCATATCGCTCGGAACATCCATTTAAAGTTGTTGGAGAGGTTGCTGTTTGGCAAGGCCATTCACCGGAACAGGTAAAAGCCATGAAAGACGGATTAGCAGAACTTAAAAAACAAGGCATTGAGGCAATCGAGGATTGAGGAGAAAGACTATTTTCATGTTCTTGCTGCAACGGGAATCCACAGGTTAAAAGATTTTATTATGTCTATTAATAACTGACACCCCACATTTTATCAAAACGGCAATTTGTTTTAAGACATGTTGCCGTTTTTTGTTTAAGTAGAATCAATTCGGGACCACAAAATCCTCTTTTTGAAAATTGATCTATTTCCAAAAAGCTGATGCGCGGATTGTATATTATTTCGACGAAGGTTGTATATTTGCATAATAAACTATAAATCATACAACATAATAAACTATAAATCATACAACATAATAAACTATATATTACACGGCGAGTTAATCCTAAACCTAAATCTATCTGGCCCACTATTCTTTTGTCCCCACATATTTACAAACATCAAGTAAGTCATTGAATTTTTTCAGTATGGTTTTACAGTCTTCGGTTGTGATGCCATCTATTTTCTTCCTTCAACAAAGTTATCAATTTAATATAACCCAAACAAATTATCCCTCCTTAAACCTCTCAGGATAGAGAAATCCCGAATAATTATCTCAATTTACAATAATCCCAAATTTATATATAAAAATGCGATTACGATCCCAAATTTATATATAAAAATGCGATTAGTCTTTTTTCGTGATGTTTTGGTGGAGTATTAAATTTTTGATTTGACGGTTTCTAAAATTTGAATATAATTATTTATTAATTGAATTTATAATTTTGGGAGTCAGTTTTTTATAAGTTGTTTATGGTCGAATTACCATGTCAGAAAATAGCATCCACGAAAAAATATTCATCAATCTTGACAATTCCTTGCAAGGGATGTTCATTATTGGGAAAAATATCGATAACCCGGTTCTCCTGTTTCTTCATGGGGGTCCGGGGATGCCCACTCTTTTCCTTGAAGAGAAATATCCTTCGGGTCTTGAAAATCTTTTTACTGTTTGTTATTGGGAGCAAACGGGTGGGGGAATATCGTATGATCCCAAACTCTCACCCGACAAAGTTAGTGTTAGCCGGATAGTTTCTGATGCGATTGAAATCTCCAAATATCTTTTAAAGAGATTTGACAGGGAGAAAATCTACCTGATGGGACATTCATGGGGTTCGTTGATTGGAATTTTAACTGCGGCAAAAGCACCGGAACTCTTCACTGCCTATATTGGAGTTTCGCAGATAACCGACCAGAATAAATCGGAGAAACTGGCGTTTGATTACATGGTCGGTAAATATACCGAGACAGCGAATACCATGATGGTTTCGAAGTTTAAAGCCCATCACATCGAGGATGGAAAAGTGACGATGATGAAATATTTTAAATCACCGCTCAGGGACAAGGCAATGCACCAGCTTGGGATTGGGACAATGCACATGATGAAATCGGTAATTACCGGGGTGTTTTTTCCTTTTATGGCTTCAAAATATTACACTTTTATGGAAAAAATTAATTTCTGGCGGGCAAAGTTTTTCCTGATAAACAAAACAAAACTGATCGAGGAGTTATTTTCAATCGATGTGACGATAAATGTTCCAAAACTTGAGATTCCGGTCTATTTCTTTTCAGGTATCCACGATTTTACTGTTAATTATTCACTTTCCAAAGAATATCTCAAAACTCTTGATGCCCCAATGAAAGGATTTTACACATTTAATTCTTCCGCTCATTCTCCGATGTTTGAAGAACCCGGAAGATACATCTATTTGTTAAAAAACGATATACTTGAAGGGAAAACTGAACTGGCTGATCCACTCTAATTTTTAATCCCCAAATTACACTTTTGTATACACAAAAAGCCGTGATATTTCTACCACGGCTTTCGTTAAAGTATGTTTATAATCGATAACTTTTGATTATCGGCTATTTTAAGTCAAAGCGATCGAGATTCATAACTTTATCCCAGGCGGCAACAAAATCTTTTACAAATTTGTCTTCACCATCGGAACTTCCGTACACTTCAGCAACTGCTCTTAACTCGGAATTTGATCCAAATACCAGATCAACCCTTGTTGCAGTCCATTTCACTTTACCTGTTTTGTTGTCACGACCTTCAAATTTTTCTTTTGTTTCATCGGTGGCAGTCCAGATTGTGTCCATACCCAATAAGTTCACAAAGAAATCATTTGTCAAAACTCCGGGACGAATGGTGAATATGCCATTTCCTGAATTGTCGTAATTGGCGTTTAATGCTCTCATACCACCCACCAAAACTGTCATTTCAGGGACTGTAAGAGTAAGAAGTTGGGCTTTATCTACCAAAAGGTGTTCTGATGGAACACTAAAAGGAGCTTTCAGATAGTTACGGAATCCATCAGCATATGGTTCAAGAACCGCGAAGGATTCAACATCTGTGAGCTCTTGAGAAGCATCTGTTCTTCCGGGGGTGAAGGGTACGATTACATCATGTCCGGCATCTTTGGCAGCTTTTTCAACAGCGACACATCCGGCAAGAACAATCAAATCAGCCAAAGAGACTTTTTTACCATCTGTATTGGTATCATTAAATTCTTTCTGAATGGATTCAAGGGTAGCGAGAACTCCTGCCAACTGAGCGGGGTTATTTGCTTCCCAATTTTTTTGTGGTTCAAGTCTGATTCTGGCACCATTTGCACCACCTCTTTTGTCGGAACCACGGAAAGTGGAGGCAGACGCCCAGGCAGTAGATACCAGTTCAGAAACTGAAAGTCCCGAACTAAGGATTTTTGCCTTTAAATTGTCGATATCATAGATATCCACCAATTTATAATCGACTGCAGGGACGGGATCCTGCCAGATCAGGTCTTCAGCCGGTACATCGGGTCCCAGGTAACATGATTTTGGTCCCATGTCTCTGTGGGTCAATTTAAACCAGGCACGAGCGAAAGCATCAGCGAATTGATCAGGGTTTTCATAAAAGCGTCTCGAAATTTTTTCATATTCGGGATCAAATCTGAGAGACAGATCGGTTGTCAACATTGTTGGCAGATGTTTTTTCCCTTGTATGTGTGCATCGGGAATTGTTGCTTCGGCATTTTTCGCTACCCACTGTTGAGCACCGGCAGGACTTTTAGTCAATTCATAATCAAATTCGAACAGGTGTCTAAAGAAGTCGTTACTCCATTTTGCAGGAGTGGATGTCCAGGTTACTTCAGGTCCTCCACCCATAGTGTCAGCTCCTTTACCTGTACCAAATTTATTATGCCATCCAAGACCCAATGCTTCGATGTCAGCTGCTTCAGGTTCCGGACCCATAAGTGAAGGATCACCGGCTCCGTGAGCTTTACCAAAAGTATGTCCTCCGGCGATAAGTGCTACGGTTTCTTCATCGTTCATCGCCATCCGGGCAAATGTTTCACGGATATCATGAGCAGCTAAAACTGGATCGGGATTTCCTCCGGGGCCTTCGGGATTTACATAAATCAATCCCATCTGTACGGCAGCAAGTGGATTCTCCAGGTCTCTTTTACCTGAGTAACGTTTTTCATCGGAGAGCCATGTTGTCTCCTGACCCCAATAAATACTTGCATCGGGTTCCCAGGCATCTTCACGTCCAAAACCAAAACCAAAAGTTTTGAGTCCCATCGAGTCAAGCGCAACAGTTCCGGAAAGCACAAGCAAATCTGCCCAGGAAATTTTGTTGCCATATTTTTGTTTGATTGGCCAGAGAAGTCGGCGAGCTTTATCCAGGTTTACATTATCGGGCCAGCTGTTTAGTGGAGCAAATCTTTGAAAACCACCATTTGCACCACCTCTACCATCACCTGTTCTGTAGGTTCCGGCTGCATGCCACGACATACGGATAAAAAATGGACCATAATGCCCAAAATCAGCAGGCCACCATTCCTTGGAATCGGTCATTAGTGCTGTCAGATCTTTTTTTAGTTCCTCAAAATCCAGATATTCCAAGGCTTCTTTATAGTCGTAACCTTCATCCAATGGGTTAGAGAAGGGAGAGTTTTGCCTTAAGATGTTTAATTTTAATCTATTGGGCCACCAATCGTTTGTTTGGGTGCCGCCTCCACCAATACCGGTGGAATGTGGGAATGGACATTTCCCGCTGCTTTGTGAATTATCACTCATGTTTAATCCTTTCTTGAAAACTTTTTCGTATGTAAAAATCCCGTTCACCATCTTAACAAATTGTAAATGTTGTTTGTTCAATAAATCGGTAAAAAAATGATTTATTTACTTACAAAATGAACTTTTAGATGGTGATATTTGCATAAATATACTTAAACCGTAAATTTATAATATTTTGAGGAGAAAAACCAGAAAGAATCGTTTTTGTGTGGGAACATATTTCTTATTAAGATTTAGACTAAATAATAAATATACCTTTGGGTATTACTACTATGGTATTTTGAACGGGATTTAGTAATTTCTATTTTGATTTTTAATTAATATCCATCATCATGAAACGAATACTCCCTTCCATTTTTTTATATGCAGGCATGATCTGCATTGCTATACTAATTGATTATATTCTTCACCTGGCTAAACTTGTTTGGGTTGGCAGATACTTTGGGATTTTAGGCACTTCGCTGTTAATCATCTCATTTATTTACTCCTTAAGAAAACGAAAGATTATTACCTCCGGACAACCAAAAAAACTTTTAAATTTGCACGAATTTCTCGGTTGGTTTGGAGCTATCGTTTTGCTGGTGCACGGCGGAATCCACTTTAATGCGATAATTCCATGGATGGCTTTGCTGGCAATGATGGTTGTGGTGGCGAGTGGGCTTACAGGCAAATTCCTTCTGAATGATGTAAAACAAGACCTCAAAGGGAAAATTGTTGAAATGAAAGAAAAAAACCTGTCACAGGATGAAATTGATAAAGAAGTGTTATTTCAATCGCTATTGGTGAAAAAAATGCAAAACTGGAGAAAAGTTCATATGCCGCTGAATATGATATTTATGGCTCTTGCTCTGATTCATATAATAGGGACACTTCTATTTTGGAGTTGGAGATGATTCGCACATATTACTGGTTTGCCGGTGCATTGGTTTTTGGGCTCGGCCTTTTGTTGATTTCTCCTTTTTATGCGATAAATCCGGGTGTTTTGAGCAAGGGACATGTGAGTTTACAAAATGATTGTATGAGTTGCCACACACTGGTTCAGGGGGCAGTCACAGAAAAATGTGTTGTCTGCCATAAACAAAACGATATCGGGAGAGTTTTTGTATCAGGTATTCTTGCCACAAAAACAAACGAACGTGCAAATCTACTCCACAAAAATATTAAAGAGATCGACTGTGTTGTTTGCCACAGAGAGCACACTGGTGAGTCGAAAGATCTTGCGATAAAAAAATTCTCACATAACATTATTGGAACCGGAGTAAAAGAAAAATGCTCTGCGTGCCATGATTATCAAAAACCAAAAGCTGATTTTCATAGTGAGTTAAAAGCGGAATGCAGCGGATGCCACAATACCGAACGGTGGAATGACGCAAAGTTCAATCATAAACTTGGTGGTCTAGTTATTGACAATTGTGGGAAATGCCATGAGAAGGATAAACCCACTGACGATTTACACAAAAATTTTAAGGCAGGAGAATCATGTTCTGCGTGCCATACAACTGAGGCCTGGAAGCCTTCAACTTTTGAACATTCAAAATATTTTATTTTTGACAAAGATCATCCATCCACCTGCACAAACTGCCATGAACCGGGTAACAACTTCAAAACTTACACTTGTTACAATTGTCATGAACACACACAAACAAAAATTTCCCAGGAACATCTCAAAGAGGGCATCTCCGACTTTTCCAACTGCGTAAAATGCCACCGCTCAAGCAACAAGGATGAAGCCGAAGGAAAAGGAAATGAACGGGAAGGCAAAAAGAAGGATCATGGAGAAAAGGAAGGAGATGAGGATTAAGGATTTATTGCTTTTGAATATGATTTAACAAAGCTTTACCTGAGATAAAGCAATTTTTATCTTTTTTGTTATAAGCAGAATAGACTAAGTCCGGGTATTTCGGGTTAACAGCTTTTTGTACAGTTTATCAGAAATTTTTGCTGTCAGGCTTCATCAACCCCCACAGCCTCAAAACAAAATCTTTAATATCACCGCCGCTACATGGGGGATTTCGATTCTTTTATCCTCAAGTTCTTTGGGAGAGATATTTTTTAAGAGAGTGTTAATCCAGTCACGGGAAGTGGCAACATTAACAAATGTCATGTACCATTTATCTTCTATTTTCACAAAGTTATATCCAAAGATATGGACATCAAGAGTTTGAAGTTCGCCGCTGAGAAGCAGCGTCGCTTTCACTTCTTTGGTGGAATCATCTATTGAGAGAGAAGTTATTTCGCCGTAAGGCTCAACATAGTGCTGCAGAATCATTTGAATCCCTTTGTTCAAAGCTTCTGTTATTAAGTTACCAAACATTTTAGTTAAATCCTTTTTCAAATATGTAACTGTAATATCGCCAAAAATAAATAGAATGAAACGCAAATCCTTCTACCACAATCATTCACTTAGATGAACCACACTAAAAAAAATCAAATTTATTCATACAAAAATGGGGGCGATTTGCCCCCAAATTGAATTCTCCTGTATCAAAGTTTATTGACCTGTTGGATTTGAACAGATATTAAACTTCATCCCTTATCCTGCGGCTTTTTTGTTCTTTTGTGGACCTGTTCCCGAAGAATGTACTCGATCTGAGCATTTACCGACCGCAATTCATCCTTTGCCCATTCGTTCAGGGCATTATAGAGTTTTGGATCGATCCGAAGGATAATAGATTTTTTTTCAGCCATATTAATAAAGAGATCCGGAATTAATGATCGGTTGAGCAGAGCGGTCGGAACAGAGTACCACCATCAGGTTACCCACCATTGCAGCTTTTCTTTCCTCATCAAGTTGAATTACATTCTCTTCACTCAGCCGTTTTAACGCCATTTCAACCATACCAACTGCACCATCAACAATTTTTGTTCTTGCAGCGATTACAGCTTCTGCCTGCTGGCGTTGCAACATTGCGTGTGCAATTTCAGGAGCATAGGCAAGATGGTTGATTCTTGTTTCTTCGATGATGATACCGGCTCCATCAATTCTTTCCTGAATCTCTTTTGCAAGAGCAAGAGAAACCTCATCAATTGACGAACGAAGACTTATCGGTTCATCATCGGTAACATCATAGGGATAAAGAGTGGCGATATGCCTGATTGCAGATTCTGACTGGACAATTGTATAAGTTTTATAATCCTCCACTGCAAATAAAGCTTCCGCAGTTTCGTTTACACGCCAAACCACTACCACAGATATTTCTATTGGATTTCCTTTTTTATCATTCACTTTCAGTTTCTGACTGTCGAAGTTGTTTGTTCTGAGTGAAAGTTTCTTTTTTGAATAAAATGGATTTGCCCAGTGAAACCCCTCCGAACGATCGGTGCCTATATATTTTCCAAAGAGGAGGATAACCACAGCAAAGTTGGGTTCAATTGTATAAAATCCTGCGATCATTACGCAAGCAACAATTATTAAAAGTATCGAAGGGACGATAAAAAAGGCATCCCTGTAATCATCAGATGCGGTGTTTGCTCTGAATATTAGCACTGCAACTGCAAACAGAAGCAGGAAGAGGATTAAGAACAAATAACTTAATCCGTTAGAAGAAGTTATTGTTTTTTCTTTGGTCATTGTTGACTCCATTGGTTAAAGTGATATCAAAATAATATCAAAAAGATGCTATGCAGATATACAAAAATTTCGATTTAAAGTCAAGGGGCAGTTACAAATAAAGTGATGAAAGGTTAAAAAAGAGTTATAAAATGAAATGTGAAGTAAAAATTTCACTTAAATTTGTAATATCAATATTTAATAAAGTTTATGAATTTTCTAAAGTTCGGTTCGAAGTCAAAAAGGGACAAACTTTTTTTTAGAAGTTTGCCCTGGCGGTCATACCTGGTTTTCCTTGCAGGAATCTATTTCCTCTTTTCCACATTAGGATTTGTGAGCAGTTTGCTTGCGCCCGGTGCAATGAGTTATGGAGAAATAATCAGGAACAGTTTGTTATCAGGTTTGGTAGGCGCAATATATGCTCATACCTTTACGCGAGATCTTAAATTTCTTGCGGTGGGGATCATTTTGCAGATTGTGTTGGCTTTTAGTCCCTACGGTAATCTTGAACTGATAAAAGACAACCCTGAGCTTGTGACCTACCTGAGATTTCATGGTGTCGGCATAATGCTCCTGGTGATACTGGGGTATATACTTTTTGTAAAGTTTATCAGTGGTGAGGGATTAAAACACTTTAAGTATAAAACTGAAATTGATCTTGCGAGGAAGATGCACACAATTTTGGTGCCTGAGATTGATTTCAAAAATGAAGAGTATGATATTGCCGGTATCTCAAAACCCGTTGGAGAAGTGGGGGGTGATATGGCTGATATGTTAAACATGAAGAATGGGGAGCTGGTACTAACTGTTGCAGATGTTTCAGGACACGGTGTCAGTGCCGGTCTGTTGATGGGGATGTTTAAAAGTGCATTGAGAAGCAACCTTACCCACGGTGATTCATTAAGTGAGTGTTTTTCAAACATAAATTCGACCATCTTCGATCTCAAAGATAAAAAAATGTTTCTCACCGCTGCTTCGGTCAGGATGATTGCAGGGAAGTTGGAGTATATAGTCGCCGGGCACTTACCACTTCTCATTTATAGAAAAGAGAGCAAACAAGTTGAGGAATTGACAATTCGCCAAGTGTCGATCGGGATGAAAAAAGACTTTCAGTTTAAAGATGGAGAATTTAATCTGGCAAGTGGAGATTTTGTGGTTATGGTAACAGATGGAGTTCCTGAAACATTCTCAAAAAGTAAAGAACTCTTTTCCATGGAAAGGATCAAAAGGATTATCGAGTTGAACGCATCTGAAGAGAGTGGAAAGATTAATCAAAATATTTTAACAGAAGTGGAAAAGTTTGGAATTCCTGATGACGATTTGACAATCGTTACGATTAAACGGAGTTAATGGAAGATTTTAATAAAATCGAGGGGATTTCCGGCTGATGGAGAGGTTTGCCAAAAGAACTTCCGCGGAAAACCGCAGAAGTTCAGAGGCATTAAGCTTTGGTTAAGCTATTAATATGAAGTGTCAGTCTCGATTTTTTGCGTGACGCATTATTTTTGTGGATTCTGCCTTTTACGCTGATCCTGTCGAGGTGTGCAACAGCTTCTTTGTAGCTTGTTGTTGCTTCTTCCAATGTTGTTGTGCTAAGAACCTTTTTAACCAAAGTTTTCATCTTCGAGAGAGAAGCTTTGTTAATATCGCGTTTTCTTGCGCTTTGTCTGATTCTTTTTTCAGCAGATTTGTGATTTGCCATGCTTAACTTAAAATCTTTTTGGTTGTGTTAATTCAAATTTAGTCTGCAAATATACAAGTTCTTCATCTCTTTTGCAAAAGTTTTTTTTTGTGGTCGGTGTAGAACGAAAACATAAGCAAAAAACCACAGAGGACACAGAGAACACAGAGGGGTTTAAGTTAAACCGCAGAGGTCGCAAAGAACGCAAAGGGAATTAATCAAAGGCAACCCTCTGTGGAAATCCGTCTAAATCAGTGGAATCCGCGTAACCATCCCTCCCCAAAAAACACATTCACCCGCGAACGATTTGCCTTGATTTCACCCCCCTCACTGATGTATATTTCAGGTCTTAATTTTTTATTTTTTGATATTGGGATGTATAGCATTGAGAAGATCGTTATCTGTTATCTCGCTGACATTTATTTGTATGGTGTGGGGAATATTTGGTCAAGCCAATTTTACTGAACTTGGCGGTTATTCCTATAGTGAAGGCTCTCTTGGTTATCTGGAGCATTCAACTACACGCACCATCATACCCATGACAGGGAAGTGGGGTGTAAGATTTGCAGATGACCCGGCTAATACATCAAAGCAGGTAGAAATTCCTTCTTCGTTTGAATCTGAATCTGAATTGATTTTTGAACGGACCCTGCCTTTTGACCCTAAAAGCGATAAAAACTATCGTCTGACATTCCTTGGTGTGTCAAACAAAGCTGAGATATCGCTTAACGGCAGGATGATTTATCGTCATCTTGGCGGCACTTTTCCTTTCTCCTTCCTTTTGCCTAAAGATGTTCTTAAAAAAACAGGTAAAAATGTTTTAACTGTTAAAGTTAACGGCAACCTCGACAATAAAGAAACATTTCCGTTTAAGTTCAGTTTTCTTTATCCCTACAGCAATAAAGGGATTTTCAGGGAAGTTTTTATTCAGGAACTGCCTAACATCTTTATCGGTGATTATTCATCGAGTTATCAGGTGTCTCCCAATGGCAACAAGGTTGAACTAAATATTAACTCCTCCATTAGCAACAGAAATTATGGCAGAGCAGTAAATGACAGTATCGGTAACAAGTTTGAGCTGGTGGTTTCTGTTAAGACCAAAGAGGGTGAAGGGGAAAGAGTTGGCGCCATCACTGAAAAATTTGCAATCTCAGCAGGAAAAGATCAAGAATCCGCACTCACACTTACAATTTCAGATCCGAGACTTTGGACTCCGGCAGCTCCATATCTTTATGAGATAAGTTTTGCTCTTTATTCGGGAGATATCCTCATTGATGAGATAGCATATCCGGCCGGGTTTTTCCTTTTTAAATCGGGCGATAATTCATTTAATCTGAATAACGGGAAATTTGCTCTCAGGGGAGTAACCTACATTCCCTCTCTTTCCAAATCGGGTGCCATGTTTACAAATGAGGAGATGGCGAGGGATATCAGATTGATAAAAGGAGCCGGCTTTAACGCCGTAAGATTTGAAAAAAATATTCCCCATCCGTACTTGCTTTATCTTTGTGCCCGTGAGGGATTGTTGGCGTTTATCGAAATGCCGATCTCAAATCTTCCTGCCTCATTTTCCGATGACCCGCTACTTAGTGCGAATCTTAGAAGTTTTGCACAATTATATTTAAAGGGATACAAAAATTTCTCAACCATAGCAGGATTTGGACTCGGAACGGGTTATCTCGGTAACCGTGATAAATCTGTTGAACTGTTAAAATCTCTTGCTGCAGAGGTTAAAAAGAACACCGGGAAAATGGTTTATTCTTCTTTTGCAATCCTCCCTAAAAATCAGATCGAGGGGTTGGATGCATACGGAATTGAGTTTATTAACAGACCAACTACTGAGATATTAAGAGTTTATCAACAGGCTGTTCAATCATTTGGTGCGGGCAGATTGATGGTGGCAAGTGCCGGTTATATAATTGATCCTGAAAAATCGAGGACTGGGAACAAACATTCCGCAGAATCACAAGCCAAGTTTTTTGAGGATATATTAATGTATGCCTCAGTTAATCAAAACATGTCGTTTTTTCTTTCAACGATGTTCGATTATCGGAGCAATTATCAGTCAATAATCTCAGGAGCACTAAACGATCAGATGGTTTATCTGGGGTTGATTCCTGAGGACAGAGGAGCGGGCAGGCTCTCCTACAAGGTGGTTGATGCTCTTTTAAACAACAGAGAAAAAGTAACCATATCGCTCGGTTTTAACGAGGACGATGCACCAATGATATTTATAATCTTTGGTCTTGCTTTGGCTCTGCTCACTGCCATGCTGTTAAATACCGGGAAAAAATTTAAAGAAGATGCTCTTAGGGCGATGTTAAGACCCTACAATTTTTATCAGGATGTTCGGGATTACAATCAGATATCACCATTCATTACAACATATATCGGGTTGCTGATCTGTGCTGTGATGGCACTGTTGACATCAAGTCTCCTGTTTTATTGGAGATATGATTCTCTCCAGGAAAGAATTCTCTTAAGTTTTGGGTTTGACAATTTATTGTCAATAGTCAGTTATCTGAGTTGGAATCCGACGGAGTCACTTGTAGTTGTAACTCTGTTCTATTTTGTACTTGCAATCTTTTTTACTCTCCTTGTAAAGTTTGGCTCACTTTTTGTGATCAACAGAGTGACGATTCAGAAGAGTTACCTTGTGGTAATTTGGGCTTCACTTCCGTTCATCACCGCCTTACCCGGAGCAATATTGCTTTACAGGGTACTGAATGCCGAAGTGGCAAACATGATTGTTTACGCAATACTTCTCCTCTTTTTTGTTTGGAATATTCATCGTTTACTTAAAGGAATGTATGTGGTATATGATGTGCCGGCATTTAAGGTTTACTTTTTCTCAATATTTGTAGTACTGCTTGTGGTTGCGTCCTGGTTGTTTTATTATCAGTTGACAAACTTCACGGTTGAGCAAATTATCCAGGTTTACCTCGAAAGCCGGGCGGGGTAACTATTGTATCTCTCAAAGCTTGAAATATTAGGTTTTAAGTCGTTTGCACAAAAAACCGTGATCCATTTTAACAGAGGGATCACCGCAATTGTGGGACCAAATGGCTGTGGTAAAACCAATATAGTTGATGCATTGAGATGGTGTATCGGGGAGCAAAAATCGAGTGTACTCCGTTCTGACAAGATGGAAAATGTGATCTTTAACGGAACTTCTTCGAGGAAACCACTCGGAATGTCGGAAGTGTCGCTGACCATTGAGAACGATAAGGGTGTGTTACCTGTTGATTATACAGAGGTTATAATCACAAGGAGGATATTCAGATCAGGCGAGAGTGAATATTTGATGAATAAAAATATTGCGCGTCTGAAGGATATTACAAGTCTTTTTATGGATACTGGGATGGGGGCAAACGCTTACTCTGTTATCGAATTAAAGATGGTGGAGTCGATTCTCAGCAACAAAGCTGATGAACGCAGAACAATGTTTGAAGAGGCGGCAGGGGTAAATAAATATAAGATCAGAAGAAAACTGACCTTAAAAAAACTCGAGGATGTTAAAGCTGATCTCGCGAGGGCAAACGATCTTATTTCGGAAATTGAGAAAAAAGTAATTTCTCTTGAGCGACAGGCAAAAAGAGCACAAAAATATCAGGAGCTTGCAGACAGGCTTCAAGAAATTGATTTGAAGTCAGCCGCCTTTGATCTTTATCTGATGATAAATGAGCAGGGGGTTTGGCAACAGCAACATTTTGATGCAACAATTCAGAAAAATGAGGTTGAGATATCACTTAGCCGGCTTGATGAAGTTTACGCCGGGATAAGGGAAAAGACCTACATAACCGAAAATGAGTTAAAAGAGATCAGAAAAAAGATTGGTGCCCAAACTGAACTGATCTACAAAAATGAAAGAACCGTTTCGGTTGCTCAGGAGTCGAGAAGGTCGCTTCAGAATAACATCACACGGTTTGAGGCAGAACTTGCAGAGTTTGCGGCTCAGATTGAGGATGCAGAAGCACAACTCGATGAACTTCATCTTGATCATGATGACAAAATTATTGAAGAAGAAAAAGCACTTGAGGAGAAGAACCTGCTTAACGGAGTGCTTGAAGAGAAAAGGGGAAAACTTGCGGAAGCAAGAGAAAAAATAAAAATTTTCTCCCAATCAGTTCTCACAAAGGTTCAGGGATCTGCAGAAAGAAAAAATGAACTTTCAAATCTCGAAAAGAGCAGAGCAAGGATCCAAAAAGAGATTGAAAGAGTTACAAATAGGCTTGAGCTGTTAAACCAGAATGAGACGAAGAACCGGACATTTGTGGGTGAAGTTTCTGCTGATTTAGAAGAAACCTCAACCAACCTTTCAAATGCTGAGCGGGTATTTAATGAGACAACTGAGCGAAAAGAGAGTCTCGAGAAGGAACTTGATGGACTTCGTGAAAAAGAATTTGAGATAAAATCGTCACTCAACGATTTAAAGACAAGAATTGACTTCCTTAATGATCTGATAAACAATCTTGAGGGATTTTCACTTGCGTCAAAAAAACTGATGGAAAGTGACGGATGGTTCGGCGGAGAGAAAAAACTCGTTTCTGATTTTGGAGAACCACTTGAAGAGTTCAGATTTGCGATTGAAGCGGCTCTTAAATTAAATTTTAACAGTTTTATCGTCTCTTCAGTTGAAGAAGTAAAAGCTGCAATAGAACTATTACTCAATTCAAACAGTGGCAAAGCATCGTTTGTGTTAAGCAGGAACGAAGACGGGAAGAACAGTTCCTTCATGCAAAAGATGGAACGGTTTGCCAAAAAAAGAGTTCGTTTAAAGATGGAACAGGAGCCCGGATTTGTGAATTTTGCCGGAAAACTGTTGAATGTACCGGGTGAATATGTCGATTTTTATGAATCATTGCTCTCAAATGTAGTTGTGGTAAAAGACCTCGACACTTCAATAAGGCTTTCAGGTTCATATTCAGGTTACAAATTCATCACACTTGATGGTGATACCATAGGGGATAATGGATCGATTGAGGCAGGCTCAAGACTAAAAGATGAAGACACACTCTTTGGTAAAAAAACACAACTTGAGCAGTTGAAAAACGGGATTAAACCTCTCGAAGAACAACTGGCGACCTGGAAACAGAAAATTTACAATACAGAATATGATCTTCACCTGATCGATCTTAAAGATATGGGTGATGTTATAAGAATTTATCAAAACGACCTGATGCAACTTGAAAAACAGATGGCTCAGCTTGAATTTGAAATTAAAAAAGGGAATGAAGAAAGAGAGACTCTGTCTAAAGAGTTATCACATCTTGAAAGTCAGGCAGCCCAGCTTGATATTGATATCGCAAGACTCACTTCTGAAATAGAAGAGGATGACCGTCATCAGGCAGAAACTTCTGCACGTCAAAGAGAGTTTGATGTGGCAGCTCAAGAAGTTGAAAAGGAATTTTCAGTTGCGTCGGCAGAATATAATAAAAAGGGGCTTGAACTTGAGAGAATCAAGGGAGAAACAAAAAATATTCTGAACTCGATCGAGAGAGTTAAACAATCAATAATCATGCTCAAAAATTCTGTTGAAAAAAGGGGCAAAGACATTGAAACTGCTGCCGGTGAGATAGAAATTCTTACGGGGACAATAGAAGACAGTGAATTTGATCTCGAAGAACAAAAACAGGAGAGGGAAAATCTCAGGGTAAAAGAGAGAGAAATCGAAGCTGTTTATCTTAAAGAGAGAGAAGAGCTTGATAACCTCGAAAAAGAAAAAACCGAACTGAGGAAAAATCGTGACAAGATCAGTGAAGCTCTTCACAAGTCGGATCTGAAGTTCAACGAATATACAATTAATATCAGAAACCTTAAAAGACGGGTAAACGAGAAATACGAAATTGAAATTGAGCCTGTTGAACCACCTGAAGATCAAATTGCAAGTCTTGAAGGGTGGAGGGTTGAAGTAAGGGAGTTGGAGCACCAGCTTCATCAGATAGGTCCCGTGAATCTTCTCGCTTTTGAAGAATATGACGAAGAGAAAAAAAGATTCGATTTTTTCGCCGGACAGAGAAGTGACCTGATTCAGTCCGAAAAAGATTTGATGAAGACTATTGACGAAATTAACACTACTGCCCAAAATCTGTTCAATGAAACATTTGAAGCGATAAGGGAAAATTTTCAAAAAATATTTAGAAGTCTGTTCAGACAAGAGGATGAGGCAGATTTGAGGCTGGAGGAAGGGGTTGACCCTTTGGAAGCCAGAATAGAAATTATTGCTAAACCAAGAGGGAAACGGCCAACATCGATAGAACTGCTTTCGGGTGGTGAGAAAACTTTAACTGCAATTGCACTGCTTTTTGCTATCTACCTGGTGAAACCATCGCCATTCTGCATACTTGACGAGATAGATGCTCCTCTTGATGATGCGAATATCGACAGATTCACAAAGATCGTGAGAGAATTTAGCGAAAACACACAATTTATTGTAGTTACTCACAACAAAAGAACCATGGAAGCTGCGGATACGATGTATGGTGTAACCATGCAAGAAGAAGGCGTCTCGAAACTCGTGAGCGTCAGATTTAACGAAGACTTTAACATCGTAGCGTAGGAGATTAACTTACAATGAAACTACTAACAAAAATTTTTATAATATCGGCGGCAATATTGCAGTCGATGGTTATCGCCCAGTGGAACCCCGATCCTGATTCTCCAAAACAGATCGTAAGTGCATCGATCTCACCACAGGAGATCCACACTGTTGTAAACGATAGTGAAGGATTTTTCCTTGTATGGGAAGATAAAAGAGCAGGTGGTAAACAGCGAATACTGTTTAATCATTACAACTTTCGTGGGGAAATGTCAAGGAGCACCAACGGTGTGGAAACCGATGGTCCCTCAAACTTACAAACCACTCCTGAGGTCAGCGCTGCTGTTTCAGGAAAAATTTCGGTTGTTTGGCTTGAGGAAATTGCGTCAAATAAAAGTGTTTTGATGGCGCAACAGATCAACTCAAGGATCAACTTTTCCTGGCAAAATGATGAAGGTTCAATTGAAGCCGCGTCACCTGATGGCATCATATCGGAATATTCTGTTGCACTCGACAAAAGAATGAACACTCATCTCGGTTATATCGTAAGGGATGTTAATCCTTCAAATTACAGTGTAATGGTGCAACGAATTGACCGCAACGGGAAAATCAGGTACAAAGATGGAATTTTGGTGGAGAAGGGCGGGAGTCAAAAATCCGCTGTAACTGTGTTACCCGGAAATGCCGGTGGAGCAAATATTTGTTGGATCGATGCTCAGGGAGGCAATAGCTTAATAAAGTTTGCATCGGTTGACTCTTCCGGAAAACTTTTGGATGAAGTTACCATATTGGCAACTATCGACGGGATCATAAAATCCTTTAACGTTATTACTCTCTCATCAGGCGATCACTATTTAGTATGGGAATCAACCGGGAGAGTTAAAGAAATTTTCCATCAGCTTATAAGCCCAAAAGGGGCAGTCAGATGGAGTAAAGGGGGAAAACAGGCGGTTTCAAACCAAGGGGTTAATGGAGCACCTGTTGCCATCGAATCCGGTGATTCCACAATGGTTATCAGCTGGATCAATGATGTTGGTGGTGATGAAAATATTTTCCTGCAGAAATTTGACAGGAGAGGAAATGCTCTTTGGGGAATTAATGGAGTCAGCATTGGTACAATAAAAGGAAGACAATTTGCTCAAACTCTTGATGGAGATGGCAAAGGTGGAGTTTTTGTATCCTGGCTCGACAGGAGAAACGGACCAACAGAGATATTTGCCCTCAAGATTAATTCAGCAGGTAAACCGGAGTGGGATGAAGACGGGGTACCAGTGTCAAAATCGGAGAATCCCGAAAAAAGTTATCTCAATCTCTTTTTTGACGGAAAAGATGGCGCCATCATCGTCTTTAAAGAAAAAAACAAAACCTCTGAAGGAATTTATGGTCAGCGTCTCGCAAGTGTAAGACCAAAAGTTCAGGGAATTGTGGAAGCATGGCTTACAACAATCGATGATGAAATGAAGATAAACTGGACTGCCACAAACGAAAAAAATGTGATAAGTTATTTTATTCATCGCATGGAACCAAGAATAAAAGACACCGCCTGGACTGAGATTGACAATGTAGTTGCCGATCCAAATGCACAGGGCTCATATTATACATTTGATGCACCCGATAAAGAGGGGAAGATGCTCTACAGGATCACCCAGATTTCGAAAGAGCATAAAGTAATTTCACAAAAGATGGTTGAGGGTGATTTTGTCAGGAAAACAAATCAGAAGGTTTATGTTTCTCAAAATGTACCAAATCCTTTTAGCGATGAAACCACTATAACTTACAACGTTTCAGGTGTTGCAACAGTTAAGTTTGAATTTTACGATGCCGGTTTTAAATTGGTTAAAGAAGAGACAGTAAAAGTGCCAAAAGAGGGGAAATACACATATATCTTTAAATCCACAGGGCTTGCTGACGGTATCTATTTTTACAGATTTACCGCCGGTAATTATGTGGAAGTGAAAAAAATGGCGGTCGTTAAGTGATCAAAGTCTTTATCGATTTTGACGGTACGATAACAAAAAAAGATGTTGGAGCCTCAATCTTTCTTGAATTTGGTGAAGAGGAGCGGGCATACGAGATTATCAGGGGGTTTAGAGATGGTGTATATAATGCAACAGAAACATGGATGGAGCTCCTAAAAACTCTTGTTAATCCTGATGAAGAGAAAATAAAGGAGTATGCCGCCGGATTCGAAATAGACAGGCATTTCCACGATTTTATCTCTTTCCTGGAGGAGAATAAAATTGAATTTTATGTAATTAGTGACGGATTTAAGTTCTATATCGATTCGATTTTTGAGAGAGAGGGAATAAAAGCAAGATTCTTTTCAAATGATCTGCTTTTTACAGAGAATGGACCGAAGACTGTGTTTCCTTATACTGATGAAAATTGTGACAAATGTGCCAATTGTAAAAGGAATCTCGTGGTATCGTTAAGCGGTGATGACGAATTTTCAGTTTACATCGGAAATGGCAATTCAGATATATGTGCAGCACTCCACTGTGATTATATATTTGCCAAGGATTCATTACTCAAATACTGCGAAAAAAACCGGGTTTCATATTACCCGTTTAAAGATTTTAGTGATGTTAAGGCACGAATTTCGGAGCTGCTCGGTAAAAAACGGTTAAAAAAACGGCACCAGGCAGAATTAAACAGACGCAAACTTTATATGCAAGGATAGTTGGAATAGATGGATATTAAAAAGAAAGCAGCCGAACCTGAAAATAAACTGGCTGCAAAAATATTTAGTTTAAGAAGTTACACACCAATACCGTTTGTGCTGTTGATGCTTGTGTTTTCAGTGATGACCTGGCAAAGTTTCCTTATCGGGCTTGTGCTTGTTTTGGCAGGTGAAGCATTCCGATTTGGGGGAGTAAGCTGGGCTGGCAGTGAAACAAGAACCACAGGTACTGTGGGGGGTGCGTATCTTGTAATCAGTGGGCCTTTTGCTTATGTAAGAAATCCATTATATGTCGGGAATATTTTGATATATGTGGGGATCGGTGTAATGTCGATGGCACTATTCCCGTGGTTACATATAATCGCATTTATATGGTTTGTATTTCAATATATGATGATCGTTTCAGAGGAGGAAAAATACCTCGCAAGAACATATAAAAATGCTTATCAAGAGTATTGTAATAATGTTCCGGCATTTTTTCCACGGTTTACTCCATACATAAACAAATCAGTGGAACAGCCTCCAAAAAGTCAAAAAGCGGGTTTAAAAAGTGAGATGAGATCACTCCAGGCGATAATTATTGTGATAATTCTTTTGATTGCCAGATCGATCTGGCTTCCACCGGTATCATTGTAAATGGGGAAGCGGTACCTGATAATTGCCGGTGAGGCAAGCGGCGATCTTCATGGTTCTGCATTGGTTAAGGCATTAAAGGTAATTGATCCTTCTGTTGAATTGTTTGGAATTGGTGGTGACAGAATGGAAAAAGAGGGGGTTAAACTCCTTTTTCACATCAAACAGATGGCATTTTTGGGTTTTGGTGAAGTGGTTAAACATCTTCCTTATATTCTGAAAGTGCAGAAAAAACTGTTGAGTGAGGCAAGAGAGAAAAAAGTTGACGCGGTGGTGTTGATAGACTATCCAGGGTTTAACTTGAACATTGCCAAAAAATTCAAAAAAATGGGTTTGAGAGTGGTGTATTACATCGCTCCACAAGTATGGGCATGGGGACAAAACAGGGTTAAAAAGCTTAAAAAGAGAACGGACATTGTTCTTTCAGTTTTTCCATTTGAAGAGAAGTTTTTTAAAGAAAAGGGGCTGAATGTAAAGTTTGTTGGAAATCCCCTTGCGGAGAGAATATTTAACTACTCTTTCCTCCCTGAAACTGAATTCAGGGAAATGTGGGGACTTGATCCAAACAAACCAATTTTGGCATTGCTTCCGGGTAGCCGAAAACATGAAGTTGAACTTCTGTTAAAACCGGCACTTGAAGGGGCAAGAAAACTTGTAAAAGAATTTGGTTTTCAGATAGTGGTTGGGTGTGCGGATACCATTGATGACTCTTTGATTAGAGGGATTGACAATGGAACCGACTACACCATGATTAAGGGATACCAGTTTGAGATTAAAAAGTACGCAACATTTGGCATAGTAAAATCGGGTACTTCCACAATGGAGGCAGCCCTTCTTGATATGCCGCTGATGTTAATCTACAAGACGTCCAATCTCACTTATCAGATTGGTAAACGACTGATAAAGATAAATAATCTTGGGATGGTAAATATTATTGCAGAGGAAACCATTGTACCTGAGTTGATTCAGGATGAAGTAACCGGGGAAAATATATATAAAACAGCGTCAAAGTTGCTTTTATCTCCGGAATTGTTGAAAAAACAGACTGACGGTTTTGCCCGGATCAAAACAAATCTCGGGAAACATAAAGCCTCTGAAACGGCTGCAAAAATTATCCTGAATGAAACTTGACGAGAAGAGGAAAACAAGGTTAAGAAAAGTTGGGTTGTGGATACTTAATCCACTAATTTCGCTTGTTTGTGCATCGTTAATAAAAAAGGTGATAAACGGAGAGCCCGTTAAAAAACTGCAAAAAGAGGGAAAACAGTTTGTTGTAGCCTTTTGGCACGGGAAAATGCTTTTTGGGTGGTATTATTTTAAGAATAAAGGTTTTGCAGGGCTTACAAGCCAAAGCAAAGATGGAGATATTCTTGCTCATGTTCTCAACAAATGGGATTACAGTGTTGTAAGGGGTTCCAGTTCAAAAGGGGGAAGTGAAGCACTTAATGAAATTGTCACCGAAATAAATTCAGGAAGAAGTGTTTGTATCACTCCTGATGGACCAAGGGGTCCCGCAGGTCAGATGAAACCCGGTGCGGCGGTTGCTGCAAAAAAAGCGGGTGTACCATTAATATTAATGGGGATTGGATATAAAAGGAAAAGCCATTTAAAAAGTTGGGACAGGTTTGAAATTCCTCACCCGTTCAGTTTTATCAAGGTGGTATTCTCAAATCCGATTTTACTTCCTCAAACCATTACTAAAGAGGAACTCTCTGCAATGTTGCCGGGAATACAAAATGAATTTGAGAGGGTGCAGGAATTGGCAGATACTCCGTATCTGAAAAACCACCACAGAGTTGGTGGTGATGGTTTTCCCATTAATTATTGAGATGAATGAAATTATTAGATATAGTAAGAGTTTTGATGTTACCAATTGTGCCACTGTATGGAATAGTGGTATGGTTTCGGAATATGCTCTTTGATCTGGGAGTATTTAAGTCAACAAGAGTTGGAAGACCGGTTGTTTCAGTGGGAAATCTTACAGTTGGGGGATCGGGTAAAACACCATTGGTTATCTTCTTGGCTGAATTGTTCAAAAAACACGAACTTGATCCGGGGGTTGTGAGCAGGGGGTATGGCAGAGAAACAAAAGGTGTTATTCTTGTAGCTGACAGATCAGGAGTGATCAGAGCGGCCGAGGAGAGTGGTGATGAAATTTTTCAGACTGCAACCGAGTGTCAGGTGCCGGCAGCAGTAGGCGAAAAAAGAGTGGAAGCAGTAACCAAACTGATTGAGAATACGGGTGTTGGTTCAATAATACTAGATGATGCATTTCAACACAGATGGATCGAAAGAGATGCGAATCTGCTCATTGTTGCTCAACGGTTTTTGGTTGATGAAAATCCGTTAAGAAGGTCACTTTTCCCGACAGGAAATCTTAGAGAACCTTTCTCGAAGGCTCAAAGAGCCGACGCGGTAATAATCAACAGAAAGTTTACCGAGAAGAAAGAGATTCCCAAAAGACTTTTAAAATATATGGAGGGGAAAAAGATATTTCACGCATATTATGAACCGCTCTATTTTGTTGACATAAAAACCAACAAAACATACAGTGCAAAAGAATTTACGGGGCAGAAGAGTTTGTGTGTCAGTGGAATTGCAAATCCACATTCATTTGTAAGTGCACTTGAACAGTTGCACATTGATACGAGCAACCGTATGATCTTCATCGATCATAAGGCATATACCGGAAAAGAGGTGGAAAAGGTGAGGAAACTCTTCTATTCCACTAATGCTTATTCGGTGATCACAACACAAAAAGATGCCGTCAAGTTTGTGAAATTTTCACGAGAACTTGATGATATCGACATTTATTATCTAAAAATTCGCTTGAGGCTTGACGAAGAGCAAGAATTTGAACAGTTTATTCTGAATAAGATAAAAGCGACAAAACAAAAAACATCCTAAAACAGGAGGAAGAAAAATATGGCTAAGAAAGACATAAAATATGTCTATTTCTTCGGAGGCAAAAAAGCCGATGGTGACGCAAAAATGAAAAATTTGCTCGGTGGAAAAGGTGCTAACCTTGCTGAGATGATAAACATGGGATTACCCGTGCCGGCAGGATTCACAATTACAACCGAAGTATGTACACATTACTACGATAATGGCGAAAACTACCCAAAACAACTTGCCAAGCAGGTAAAAGATGCAATCAAACAAGTTGAAGAGACAATGGGTAAAAAATTTGGTGATGCAAAAGACCCACTTCTTCTGTCAGTCCGTTCAGGCGCAAGAGCCTCGATGCCCGGAATGATGGATACTGTTTTAAACCTTGGTTTAAATGACAAAGCGGCAGAAGCACTCATTAATATTACACAAAATCCCCGTTTCGTTTACGATTCATACAGAAGATTTGTTCAGATGTATGGCGATGTTGTGCTTGATCTGAAACCAAAAAACAAAATGGATCATGATCCATTTGAAGTGATCATTGAAGCCAAGAAAAAAGCCAGAGGCGTTGAAATCGATACCGACCTGACTGCCGATGACTTAAAAGAACTTGTAACTGAATTTAAAACAGCAATCAAAGAACAGACAGGAAGAGATTTCCCCGATGATCCTGAAGCTCAGCTTTGGGGATCCATCAGTGCTGTTTTCAGATCATGGATGAATGAAAGAGCCATCGTTTACAGAAAACTTAACAATATCCCTGCTGCATGGGGAACCGCGGTTAACGTTCAGGCAATGGTTTTTGGTAACATGGGTGACGATTCCGGAACCGGTGTTGCATTTACACGTGATCCTGCAACAGGCGAAAACATTTTTTATGGTGAATATCTCTTTAACGCTCAGGGCGAAGATGTGGTTGCCGGTATCAGAACACCACATCCGATCAGCAAACTGAACGAAGAAGCTCCTGAAATGTATAAACAGCTTGACAAGATCCGCCACAAACTTGAAAAAGAATACAAAGATATGCTTGATGTTGAATTCACAATTCAGCAAGGCAAACTTTGGATGCTTCAGTGCCGTGTTGGTAAAAGAACCGGTCTCGCTGCAGTAAGAAATGCTGTCGAGATGTATGAAGAAGGTTTGATCGACAAAAAAACTGCTTTAATGCGTGTTGAACCCAACCAGCTCAATCAACTTTTAAGACCAATTTTTGATCTTGATGTTAAAAGAGCTTTAATTGCTGAAGGCAAGTTGATGGCAAAAGGATTAAACGCAGGTCCGGGCGCAGCCACAGGAAAAGTCGCTTTCTCAGCACATGATGCTGAGGAAATGGCAAAAACAGGCGAACCTGTTATTCTCGTTAGAATTGAAACATCACCTGAAGATATCAAAGGTATGAACGCAGCAGAAGGTATCCTCACCGCTCGTGGTGGAATGACTTCACACGCAGCGCTTGTTGCCCGTCAGATGGGTAAAGTTTGTGTTGCCGGTTGCGGAAAACTCCAGATCGATTATCATGCAGGTACCATGAAAGTTGAAGGCAGAAGTGATTTCCTCGTTAAAGAAGGTGATTACATCTCAATCGACGGTACAACAGGCGAAGTAATTGTTGGTAAAATTGATACAAAACCTTCAGAGGTAATTGAAGTGTTGATCAACAAAACCAGAAAAGCTGAAGATTCACCAATGTTCCAGATTTACAATAAAATCATGACATGGTCTGATGAATACAGAAAAATGGGAATCAGAACAAACGCAGATCAGCCTGATCAGGCAGAAACTGCAATCCAGTTTGGTGCCGAAGGAATTGGACTTTGCCGTACAGAGCACATGTTCTTTGGTGAAGACAAGATTAAATCGGTAAGGAAAATGATCCTTTCAGACACAGTTGAAGAGAGAAAAACAGCACTTGCCGAACTCCTTCCACTTCAGAGAGAAGATTTTGCCGGAATATTCAAAGCGATGAGAGGTTTCCCCGTAACGGTTAGAACACTTGATCCACCGCTTCATGAATTCCTTCCAACCAAGGAATCCGAAATAAAAGAACTCGCTGCTGAATTTGGTGTTCCTGTAAAGAAAATCAAAGACAAAATTGCCAATATGCATGAAATGAATCCGATGCTCGGTTTCAGAGGTTGCCGTCTTGGTGTTTCCTATCCTGAAATTACTGAAATGCAAGCCCGTGCCATCATGGAAGCTGCTGTTGATGTAAAGAAGGAAGGTTATGAAGTTCACCCTGAGATCATGATCCCACTTGTAGGTCATGTTAACGAACTTAAACTTCAGGAAGCTATCGTAAGAAGAGTGGCTGAAGATGTTTTTGCAGAAAAAGGTCTCAGAGTTGACTACCTTGTGGGAACAATGATTGAGCTCCCAAGAGCTGCACTTACTGCACACAAAATCGCGGAAGTTGCTGAATTCTTCAGCTTTGGTACCAACGATCTTACACAGACTACTTTTGGTCTTTCAAGAGATGATGCCGGAACATTCCTTCCCGATTATGTAGGAAGAGAAATTCTCCCTGCTGACCCGTTTGAAACAATAGATCAAGAGGGTGTTGGTCAACTTGTTGAGATGGGTACTGAAAGAGGCAGAAGCGTAAAACCAAACCTTAAAGTTGGTATTTGCGGCGAGCATGGTGGTGAACCTGCTTCAGTTGAATTCTGCTATAGAACCGGATTAAATTATGTTAGTTGCTCTCCATTCAGAGTGCCAATTGCAAGACTCGCCGCTGCTCAGGCAGTTCTTCGTGAGAAACTTGTTAAAGATGCAAAGAAAAAAGAGAAGAAAAAAAACAAATAAAACCCGGATCGAATAAATAAACGATAAAATTCGAGTATTAGACCTGCAGCGGTTTTTAAAGCTGCTGCAGGTTATTAATACTTTGGACACAAAGGACACGAGGAAAATATTAGATGAAATTATCTGATTTCAATTACAATCTCCCTAAAGGGCAGGTGGCAAAATACCCCTACCAGAAGAGAGACGAAGCGCGGCTTATGGTGGTGAACAGGGAAACAAAAACCACTGAACACAAACAGTTTAAGGACATTACGTCAATCCTGAATAAAGGTGATGTTCTTGTTCTTAACGAATCTAAAGTGTTCCAGGCAAGGCTCTTCGGCAACAAAGAGAAAACCCAGGCGAAGATTGAAGTTTTTCTTTTAAGAGAACTCAATTCAAAAGAAGCTATATGGGATGTAATCGTGGATCCTGCAAGAAAAGTAAGAATTGGCAACAAAATCTACTTTTCTGATGATCTTTGGTGTGAAGTAATAGATAATACTACTTCACGGGGAAGAACAGTTAAATTCAACCAGGTTGGCAATATCTACAAAGCTGTTGAGAATATCGGTGTTACACCACTTCCACCTTACATAAAAAGAAATGCCGAACCTCAGGACAAGGAATATTACCAGACTGTTTATGCCCGTGTTGATGGATCGGTTGCAGCTCCCACTGCCGGACTTCATTTCACTCCTGAACTTATTGATGAATTGAGGAAAAAAGGTGTAATTGTTGTTCCTGTTATTCTTCATATCGGACTTGGAACATTCAGACAGGTTGAGGTTGAAGACCTTACCAAACACAGAATGGATTCTGAGTATTATGAGATAACTTCCACTGCTGCCGAGCAGATAAATAAAGCACTTTTGGCAGGTGGAAGACTTATTGCGGTTGGAACAAGCACAGTTAGAGCACTCGAGTCGAGTGTGACAGCCGAAGGTTTCATTCGTCAACAAAAAGGATGGACTGATAAATTTATCTATCCTTCTTATGGTTTCAGAATTGTTAAAGGCATGATCACCAATTTTCACATGCCACAGTCAACTCTGATTATGATGGTATCAGCATTTGCCGAAACAGAACTTATTATGAAGGCATATAAAACTGCTGTTAAAGAAAACTACAAATTTCTCAGTTACGGCGATGCAATGATGGTGTTATGAGAGTAGTTGCCATAATTCCTGCTGCCGGTTCCGGTTCAAGAATTGGGGGAGAGATCCCCAAACAATTCCTGAAATTTAACGGCAAGGAACTTATAGCTTATACCCTCGATGTGTTTCAACGATCTGAAATGATCGATGAAATTATTATTGTTACCACGGGCTCCGGCTTTGAATACATTGAAGATATCCGGGAAAGATATGGATACTCAAAGATATCATCAGTTGTTCAAGGAGGAAAAGAGAGGCAGGATTCAGTTTTTGCCGCGCTTAATGCCGCCAAATTATCATTTAATGACCTTGCCGCTGTACATGATGCGGCAAGGGCATTACTTCCACTTGAAGTTCTCAACAATGCAATAGTTAAGGCAAAAGAGGTGGGGAGTGCTTTGGTTTGTGTGAGAGCAAGAGATACCATAGGTCTGATTGGAGATAATGGAATTGAATACATCGACCGCAACAAAGTAATTCTTGTGCAAACACCTCAGATATTTAAATATGGTGAGTTGTTAAAAGCTTTTAATATGGCTTATGAGGAAGGGTTTTACGGAACTGACGAATCTTCTTTGATGCGGAGAGCCGGGTTCCCCGTGGAGATTTCCGATGGCTCCTCAAGTAACTTCAAAATAACTACAAATGAAGACATTAAACTCTTTGAAAAAATAAAAGGAGTTAGTTTGTCCTCGGAGTATTTGGAAGAGTAAATGTAAAACTTGTTCCATCATCATGTGAACTTGTTACTGTTATTGTCCCGCCACACTTTTCAACAAATTCTTTACAGATCAATAAACCCAACCCGGACCCTTTTTCCTGTTGAGTACCTTCTGTGGTGAAAATTACTTTTTTATCAAACAGTTTGTTGAGTTCATCTTCGCTCATACCTCTACCCGAATCACTCACACTGATTGCCACCATTCCATCTTTTGTATTGGAAGAAATCGATATAATCCCTTCCTCTTCGGAGAATTTAATTGCGTTGGAAATCAGATTCTGAAGAATTGTTTTAAGCATTACGGGGTCAGACCAAACCCGGGTTCCTTGTTCCACTTCGATAATAATTTCAATCTTTTTTAGAGTGATATTGGCAGTAAGGATATCCACAGTCTCTTTAATACTCTGTTCGAGCATCAGCAATTTAGGCTCGTCATTTATTCTGCCTGTTTCGATTCTGAACCAGTTAAAAACATTTTCTATTGTTGAGAACAAGTTACGGGAAACTGTATATAAACTCTGAAAGTAGTAGGTTCTGTCGCTTTTGGAAAGTTCATCAAAATCTTCATCAAGAATCTGGAGATAACCCAGAATTGCACTGAAGGGACTCCTCAAATCATGTGAGAACATCGAAAAAAATCTGTTTTTTGACGCATTTGCTTCGATAAGTTCATGGTTTCTCTGCTCCAGTTCTGCTTTTTTTGTCTCAAGCTGCCGGGTTCTATTCTCAACAAGTTTTTCCAATTCCTCGTTTCGTTTCCTTATGGAATTTGTTTTGAATTTATATCCGGAATAAAAAATTCCGATAACAATTATAAGTGCAAGGATTCTAAACCAGGTTGTTCTCCAAAAAGGGGGTGCGATGATAATTGTGAGCTCGGCAACTCTTTTTGATCGTGAACCGTCCCTGTTTATTGCGGCAACAGCAAAACGGTATTCACCGGCACTCAGGTTGGTATAAACAGCTTTTCTTTCGGTAGAAGGAACAGTCCAATCATCTTTAAAACCTTCCAAAATATAAGAATATCTTGTGGTGCTGTTTACATTAAAGTTAAGGGCTGTAAACTCAAAAGATATGCTGTTTTCATCGTAATCAAGGTAGATCACTTTTTTCATATGTATTACTGAATCGAGGATAACTTTTCCGTTATATTCCCCTACGGGTACCACTTTTGAAAACAGGCTAAAACCTGTGATTGCCATATCAGGAATAAGGGGTGTTTTGTCAACAATTCGAGGATCAACAATGTTAAATCCATTCACTCCACCAAAAACGAGATTTTTGTTTTTAAGTTTCAGGTAGGCTTTTGTATTAAATTCACTTCCTTGCAGACCTTCACTTTGACTGTAATTTGCAAATGAATTTGTAACGGGATCAAAGCGTGAAAGTCCTGAATTGGTTGAGAGCCATAATTTCCCCTTGTCATCTTCCAGGATTCCATAAATCATTTCATTTGGCAGTCCGTTTTTCGAAGTATACGATATCATTTTACCTGATTGTTCATTATAAACCGAAAGGCCAAGATTTGAGCCAATGTAAAACAGATTCCCATCTTTTATATAAATTGATCTGACATCATTGGATGGAAGGCGTGCAGCTTTGGTTGTAGTGGAAAGGAAAGTTGAAAACTTTTTTGATTTAAGATCAAACTTAACAATTCCGTTTTTTTCTGTGCAGAGCAGAAGAGAATTTTCATGTTCAACAATCTCAAATATAATGCCAAATGAAATTGGTGACTCAACACCAATTGTGGGATTATAATATGTGAAAAGGTGTTTTTTTGTATCAAGACTGCTTAGCCCTCGTTCTGTGCTAATCCATAACAAACTGTCACTTCCCCAAAAAAGTGAGGTGACAAACTCTCCGGAGAGATTATTTGAACTTTCAGTATAATCTGAAATTTGTGGGGAGCCACCCTTTTTATACATCAATCTGTACATCCCTCCCCCTTCGGTGCCGAGCCAGATTACACCGGGATTAAAAATATCTTCAACCATCGAATAAACAGCAAGATTTAGATTATATGGGTCGCTAAATATTCCATCACTTAAGGATTTAAAGGAACCATCGGATTGCATATTGACAAGTCCGGTATAACCCGAGATGAGCAATGATCCATCTTTCAATTCTATCATTGTTCTGACGCTTTTAAGCAACGGGTTAAAATTTGTAAACTTTTTGAATAGATTATTGTAGGGATTCATAAAATAGATACCCCGGCCGTTTGAGCCACACCACAAGGTGTTTGATTTATCGAGGTAGAGCGAGATGAAATCAGAATACTCATTTTTAGGAGCGGGCCCGCTATTGTCCAATACCTCTACAAATTTATCATCTTCATAACTGTATTTTGCCATTCCCGATGCCAGATAGGCTATATATATTTCACCAATATTACCATTGGCCATGGTTGTGTGAGGGGAAGAATCTGTGTTTCTTGAAAGTTGCCTGAGCCTGTCGCCATTCAAATTAAAGACACAAATATTAAAATAATCAGCGACAAAAATTCTGCCTTCACCATCATCAATGATATTTGTAATCAAAATAACTTTTGAAGGTTGAGTGGGGTGGTGGGATTTCCAAATCAGGCGGATGGTATTTTGTTTAACATTATAAAAATAGAGTCCCTCACCGCCTGTCCCGATCCAGATATTTCCATTCCTGTCCTCAAGAAGTGATCTTATACTTCTTTCGTTTCGGGATGGATCGGCACTCAGTTTAAAAACCAACTGTTGTGTGCCTGTTTCAGGCTGGAATTTTATAAGTCCTGCTTTGGTAGCATAATAAAAATATTTGTTGTTGTTCGCCGGAACAAGTATTTTGGAAACTGCTTTAAACCCCTGATCTAAAGAGGATTCGAACAGAACCGGAATTCTGGAGAATTTCTGTTTTACATGGTTGAAGAGGTTTAATCCGTTGTTTGTTGCAACAAGAAGATTACCATTTGGGGTTTCTTTAATATCGTTTATGACATTACTTGAGATCGAAGATGAATCCCCCTGTATGTGTCGAAAAACGAGGAATGAATAACCATCATAGCGATTGAGACCGTCGATAGTACCAAACCAGAGAAAACTTGATTTGTCTTGAAGAATAGATGTAATTCTTCCCTGTGACAATCCATCGTTGGTAGTCAGTTTACCAAAGGAATAACTCTCCGATTGACCTGCCATTTTCAGGGTGAATAACAGGCAAATAAATACTATTAAGTGGGCTTTAAAAGGGATTAATTTCATGATTTCGAGTGCCACCAATTTTAAGATAGAAATTTACTAAATATTTGATTACCTTTTAATGAATAAAATTGAAAATATGGTAATAAATCTATTCAACTCGGCCCAAGGAATTGTGATTAAAGTGGGGATAACAAATTGACTTTTGGTTATAATTGGAAAAAGGTTTAAATTTAGTTTCTACTCGCTGCAAATTTTGCCGTCATACTGTATTTTAGACGAGACATTCAACAGAAAACATTTTATTTCAGGAATTTGAGATGTTAGCTTTAGCTGCTATTTTAGTTCTATCCTATTTAATTGGATCCATTCCTTTTGGTATAATTGTATCAAAAAGCAGAGGTATCGATATTAAAGCTCACGGGAGTGGCAACACCGGAGGGACCAATGTGTTCAGAACACTTGGACCAAAATTCGGATTGTCAGTAATTGCACTTGATGCAATTAAAGGAGCGATTGCAGTACTTTTTGTTTCCCAGCTCTATTATCTGGATCCCGTGACACTTAATAATCAGACTCCATTTCAGGATATTACCATTATTAGAATAATGGCCGGAATTTTTGCGATTATTGGTCATATATGGAGTGTTTTTGCCTCATTTAAGGGAGGTAAGGGAATAGCCACAGCACTTGGAATGATGCTCTCGATAACCACGGTTGACATGCTTGTCGCTCTTGGCATCTTCATAATAGTTGTAGGAATCTTTAAATATGTCTCACTTGGTTCAATCATGGCAGCGATTGCAGTACCTTCAACTTTATTTATTCGTGAAAACATTTTTCATGCAGAAGTTCAGGGATATGGCACTCTTCTTCCATTTGTTGCCGGTGTTTCGATCCTGTTGATCTATACACACAGATCAAATATTAAAAGGCTCATTTCAGGGAGTGAGAGCAAGATATCATTCGGTAAGAAAAAATAGTTAACCAATGAATATCGCAGTATTAGGAGCGGGTGCGTGGGGCACTACTCTCGCCATTCTACTTACTGATAACGGGCATAATGTTACTCTATGGGAGTATAATGATGCCTATGCAACTCTCCTCGAAGAGAAACGCGAAAATATGACATACCTGCCCGGGATTCCATTTCCCGCAGGTTTAAAGATATCCAATAATCTACAAGAAGCTTCCATTGGCAAAGATATTATTGTCACAGCCATACCTACACAATTTACCAGAAATTCACTTCAGAAGATAAAATTTTCCGATATTAAGGATACAATTCTTGTTTCGGTTTCAAAAGGAATTGAAAAAAATCATCTTTTAACTGTGAGCCAAATATACAAAGATGTTTTCCCCGAACTGACCGATCGACAAATTGGTGTACTCTCCGGACCCAGTCACGCTGAAGAAGTAAGCAAAAAAATTCCCACTACAGTTGTTGCAGCATGTAAAGATCATGACACTTCAAAAATGATCCAAAATGCATTTATAAACCGTTATTTCAGGGTCTATTCCTCCACTGATGTAATTGGTGTGGAGCTGGGTGGCGCTTTTAAAAATGTGATAGCAATCGGCGCTGGAATTCTTGACGGAATGGGGATGGGGGATAATACAAAAGCCGCCATAATGACCAGAGGAACTGCCGAGATCACAAGACTTGGCCTGGCTATGGGGGCAAAACCTCATACTTTCTCAGGACTTTCGGGAATGGGTGATCTCATCGTTACCTGTATGAGTCGCCACAGTCGTAACCGATATGTTGGAGATCAGATAGGCAGTGGAATGAAATTAAAAGAAGTGCTTGCCAAAATGACCGCTGTTGCCGAGGGGGTTGAGACCTCCAATTCTGCAATGCAACTCGCCATCAAATATAATGTTGAAGTTCCCATAACCTCCGAGGTATATAGAATCCTCTTTGAGGACAAAGACCCTTCCCAGGCGATCCATGACCTGATGACTCGGGACAGGAAAGAAGAATACAAAATTTAAATATTAGGTATTAAGTATCAGGTATTAGCTTTTTTTGGTTGTCGAGAAGTTTATACTTTCTTTTTTGTGGTTCATCCTCATATAATTTCCTTTTGTAACAAATCAGCATCTCACCTTTTCAGAAAATCGTAATTTTTGATTCATTATTTAACAAACGAGCGGAATATGTCCGAAATAGTCAGCAGTAAAAATTTAACAAAAATTTACCCGGGGAAGATTAAGGTTAAAGCCCTTGATGATTTTTCAATTTCTGTTATGCCGGGGCAGATATTTGGTCTTTTAGGCCAGAATGGTGCCGGGAAAACCACATTTATTAAAATTCTTTTGGGAATCACCAGACTGACCGAGGGAAGTTTCTCCCTGTTTGGCTCAAATGAATATAACCATCTGTTAAAAAAGAATATCGGATATCTTCCTGAGAATATTCAATTCCCCGAAGTATTTACTGCACGCCAGTCACTGGCAGCTCTTGCGCGCTTTTATGAAATGGAGCCAACATTGATCAAAAAAAGAACGGGTGAATTGTTTGAGATGTTTGGGCTGACAAAAATTGCCGACAGGAGAGCAAAAACCTTTTCCAAAGGACAAAATCAGCGTCTTGGAATTGCCAGGGCATTGCTTCATGATCCCGATTTAATTATTTTGGATGAACCTACCGACGGTATTGATCCTGTTGGCAGAAAAGAAATAAGAACCATTCTTCAAGACTTGAAGTCCAAGGGTAAAACGATCTTTTTGAATTCACATATCCTCTCAGAAGTGGAAATGATTACTGACAGTGTCGCCATTCTTCATAAAGGTAAACTTTTAAGGACAGGGACAATCCACGAACTCACCCACGAAAACACTCATTTTGAGATTAAACTTTCCAGAAGTCTGACATTGGAAGAGGAAAACAGTATAGTTTACCTTGAAAAAATTTCTGAAAAGTTATACCGTTATAACGGATCGGAAGTGACTGAATTGAACCGAATCATTGATAAAGTAAGGGGTTTGGAAATTTTAATTGAAGAGATATCACTTCGTAAATCCAATCTTGAAGAATTGTTCATAAAGACTATTAATGCAGATGAAAGGGTAAATTAATGAAAGGTATTACACAATCAGTTTTATTCTTTTTTGATCATCTGAGAAGAAGTAAATCATTTTGGGTTACCATTGGTGGTGTGTTGGTGATGATTGTGATATCAGCACTGATATCTTATTCAGTTTACGACAATATCACTCCCGGCACTGCAGTTGCAAAAATCCAGCAGTCATATGACTTTACTCTGATTAATCTTCTTAATGCTACAACCCAGTTGATGATATTTGTGGGGTTGTTTACCGTTGCTATTACGGTTAATTCGGTGATTAAAAGGGGAGTGTTCGACATTTTTCTTTCCTTCCCTGTTCGTCGATGGGAACTGCTAACAGGTGCATTCCTGAGTGGAATCATATTTATGTTTGTTGTCCTTTTCTTTTTGACGATGGGAATATGGGTAATTCACTCTTCAATATTTGGAATGTTTTATGGTGAAGTACTCCATTGGGGACTTTTAAATCTCCTCGGATTTGTCATCATGTTTCATTTGGTAATATTTGTATCATTTGGATTCCGTTCACCAATTGCCGGACTTTTAACAGCCATTGCATACAGTGTAATCGTATCATCAGTGGTATTTGTTATGCAGCAGATGATTCAGACATCCTCCAAGGTTTGGCTTCGGGAAACAGTGAATGTAGTATATTGGATACTTCCAAAAAGCTCAGAGTTTTCAAGTTCGTTTTTTATGGCCGGGCAACCAACTGCCGAAGGACATGTTTTAAAACTGATTATTAGCTCATTATTGTTTATTTTTACCGTATTCGGTTTAACAATTATTATTTTTGAGAAAAAAGACTATTGATCTGATCAAAAATTTGGCGATAAAACGATTAAACCGTTTGGCATTAAAATTGCTTGTAGATGGACGCAAATTGTTTTATTAAGGAATGGACTGATGCAGGAAGATAACATAAATATAGACGAAATACTAAAAAGGTCGGCATTGTCCGAATCGTTTGATGCAATCAACCGGGTTGGAATTATTGGCGCCGGGGTTATGGGGCAGGGAATAGCCCAGGCAGTGGCCGCCAATGGTATTGAAGTCATTATAGTTGAGAGATCATCTCAAAGGATCGATTATGCAAAATCGAGTCTTTCAGATAATATCGACAATGAAATTAAAAGATGGGCAATGACTGCTTCAGAAAAAAAAGCAATCATGAGCCGGATCAGTTGGGTTACCGACATAAAGTTGGTAGCCGGCTGTGACCTTATTGTTGAGGCGGTGGATGAAGATTTTGAATTAAAGAAAAAAATATTTCTTGATATCGACAAAATCGCTAAAAAAGAGACAATTTTTGTCTCCAACACTTCAACATTAAGTTTAACTAAGCTTGCAGAATGTACCGGAAGACCTGACAAGGTAATCGGGATGCATTTTCTTAATCCCGTGCCAAAGAGACCATTGGTTGAAGTGATCAAATGTCTCCACACCTCGGCAAGTACATTAAAAATAATCAAAGAATTCGCCAACCGTCTTGGAAAAACCTCCATTGAAGTTTACGAATATCCCGGATATGTAACCACCAGATCGATAGTTCCACTCCTTAATGAAGCGATGCACATTTTGCTTGAAGGTATTGCATCCGCAAAAGACATCGACACAGCTATGAAAATCGGGTTCAATTTTCAACATGGACCGCTTGAAATGGCTGATATGATGGGATTGGATGAAGTTTTGGCATGGATGGACACTTTGTGGAAAACCCTTGGGGAACCAAGGTACAGAGCTTGTCCGATACTTCGGAAACTTGTTCGTGAGCAGAAACTTGGAAGAAAAACAGGTCAGGGTTTTTATACCTATGACTCCAACGGTAAAATAATTTCGTAGGCGATAATGAGAGTTTTAGTATTAAATTGTGGCAGTTCGTCGATCAAGTATCAGTTTTATGATACTGTTCAGCGGGTTGCACTTGCAAAAGGATTGGTTGACAGGATAGGGATGTCAGGAGCCGTGCTTACACATATACGGTATGACGGTGATAAAATAAACATTGTGGGAGAGATTCTTGACCATGCAATTGGAATTGAATATGTTCTCGCAGTGCTTCTTTCAAAGAATCATGGTGTAATTGAAGATAAAAGTGAAATTGATGCAGTAGGTCACAGAGTTGTTCACGGAGGTGAAACTTTCACGGGCTCAGTTTTGATTACCCAGGAAGTTATTAAAGTTCTCCAGGATAATGTAGGACTGGCACCTCTTCACAACCCGCCAAATATCAAAGGTATTCAGGCAGTAACGAGAGTGCTTCCGGGTGTTCCCCAGGTTGGCGTATTTGATACAGCATATCATGCAAAGATGGAGCCAAAGGCATATCTTTATGGAATACCCTATGAACTTTACAAAAGTCATCAGATTCGTCGTTATGGTTTTCATGGCACTTCACACAGATTTGTTGCCGGAAGAGCCGCAAAGAAGCTTGGGAAACCACTCAGTGAATTAAAAATAGTAACCGCTCACCTCGGAAACGGTTGCAGTATGGCTGCTGTTGACAGAGGCACTTCTGTTGATACTTCAATGGGATTTACTCCACTTGAAGGACTTTTGATGGGTACCAGATGTGGTGACATCGACACTTCCATAATTCTCCACATAATGGGAAAAGAAGGTCTGCAACTCTCTGAAGCAAACACTTTGCTCAACAAACACAGTGGACTCATTGGAATCAGTGGTGAATCGTCCGATATGCGTGAAATAATTTCCTCGATGAAAGATGGACACAAAAGAGCAAAAATTGCTTTTGATGTCTTTTGTTACAGAATCACAAAGTATGTGGGTGCTTATGCAGCGGCGATGGGTGGAATTGATGCTCTGGTGTTTACCGGTGGTATCGGTGAAAATTCATCTGATGTTCGTGAAGCAGTTTGCAAATCCCTCGGATTTATGGGAATGAAACTAGACCCTGAAAAAAACAACAGTAAAGAGGAAGACCTCTCCACTGAAGATGCAACAGTTAAAGTATTCAGAATCCCCACAAATGAAGAACTTGTTATTGCTCTCGATACAGAAGTGATAATCAACGGGATAGAAGTGGATATCTAATAAATTCCCAAAAACTTGATAAAGCTGTCACTGCTTGAAACGGTGACAGCTTTTTTTATGGCAAAATGTACAAATAATATCTTTTAAAATACATTATTTATACACTTTTGGTCAAAATAAGATAAAATTTTAGTTTTTTTGAGATTATTTGGTGATTGATCTTATAATTTCCCTGGAAGGGAATCAATATTCGTAGCGTCCTGATTGCCGTCTGCAACACGATTAACCGTAAGAGGGATAGTTCCACGGATGACACGGATTGAGCACGGATTTTCACGTAGGTGTTTTAAAATATCCTCGAAGAGGATTTGATATTCGTAGCAGAATTCGTTAGCCTATCGATGCTCTATACTCCGGAGGAGTTATATATTCGTAGCGTCTTGATTGCCGTCTGCAACACGGAATGTCTTTAGGGGACGCAGATACACGCGGATTAAACAGAGTTACGCGGAGGGGAATTTTATCGTGCACATCTTTTTCCATCGTGAATATCGTGTTCAAAGAGGTACGGTTCCAAAGTTTCTTAACTTCTATCAAAAATTCCATGTTTTTTAATTAAGTTAAACAACCAAAAAAAAATGATGTTTAAAAATGAAACTGATCATTCTGAAATCATGAACACCAAACCAATAGTCAAAATAAAAACAATCTTGCTCGTAACCATACTCTTTATTTTACAGAGTCTCCCCGGCTATTCCACAATCCGATATGTAAAAGCCGGAAATCCAACACCTTCATATCCTTATACAACCTGGGCAACAGCATCAGATTCAGTCCAAAAGGTAGTTAATATCTGTCTTAGCGGTGATACTATAATGATTGGAAGTGGTGTATATACTGAATGTGTTAAATCTGAAAGAGTAAATTTTTCGCTATCGTTCGTGGGAACAGATGTTGACAGTTGTTTATTCGATTTATCGAGTTACCCTCCAGAGGGTGGGTCTTTTAAATCTATAAATACTTCACACGATATAGTTGTGAAGAATTTGAGTTTCACAACAACAATTCAAATTAATGACCACTGGGGTGTGTTTATTGGTCACCCAAGTAACACAATCAATACAAAAATAATGGAATGTAATTTCAGAAATCTTAAAAGGTGTATTTATGGGTTCATCATAACAGGAGAGATTTCGAATAACTATTTTTACAATATCACAAATACAATTCAAGTGAGTGATGCCCCTTCATCGGGAGAATATATCAATATCAAAAACAATACTATTGTAAGATCGCTGAGTTGGGGTATAAGCTGTAAATTTGGAAATATTTATAATAACTGGATTATTTTGGAGCAAGGAGATGGAATTGTCGGGAGTAGCCTTTTCGCAACCAATTTAAAGGTGTATAATAATTTGATAACAAAATACTTCCACGACCCTTATGAGCGAGGAATAACATGGGTCAGAAGCAAAATAATTAACAATGTAGTAATTGGGATGGCAGAAGGAATCTCTCCGGAAAGAGGAACTGAAGTTAAGAATAATATAGTTGCCAACTGTAGCAATACAGCTATAGATTTTTACAATTCAAACTCGGTCCAAGGTAATGATATAAACTACAATTTGTTTTATAATAACAAAAAGATTTCGAGTAATCTTTCGTGGTTTAACCCCGACACAACAATCTACTATACCTCAGACCCGATGTTTGAAAACCCGGACAGCAACAACTATCTGCTTCAGATGTTTTCACCTTTGATTAATGCCGGTGACCCAAACATCCTTGATGTTGATGGTTCAAGAAGCGATGTTGGCTTATATGGAGGACCATACGGACAGAGTTATGAATATAAAGATTTACCTCCCAAGAAACCAAAAGTAATATCAGCCACCAAACTTAAAAATAAAGTGAATTTCCACTGGCGGGGAGGTACAGAAGCTGACTTTAACTCATTCTCGCTTCACAGAAACAGAGACCCATTATTTATCCCAAACGACAACAACAAAATATATTCAGGTATTGATACACTTTTCACAGATTCACTGACAGACCCAACAGGCAGTTACAGTTATAAACTGACATCAAAAGACAATCAAGGGAATGTAAGCAAACTTGACAGTGTAACTGTGGTAATAACAGGAATCTCTGCTGAAGAAGGAAGCCCAACACCTGAAAGAATATATCTATATCAAAACTACCCTAACCCGTTTAACCCCTCAACAAAGATAAAGTTCTCTTTGACAGAAGAATCAGAGGTAATTCTACGAGTATATGATGTTAATGGTGAATTAGTTACAATGCTTCAAAACGGGTGGCTCCCGGCAGGAGAGTATGAAAGGAAATTTTCACCTGCAACAATCGGAACGATAAAAGACATCGCGTCAGGAGTATATTTTTACAATTTGTTGGTTAGAGACAAAAATTTGATCCCTTTATTCGTCAAAACAGAAAAGATGATGTTTCTCAAATAAAATTTGCCTTTTTCATGGGGTTTAATCCCAACCCTATAGGTTTAAATTGCCCGGAATTGACAAACCAATAGCCTCTGAATTAATACGAAAATAATATCAGAGGCTTACGGAATAGGCAAGCAGAGAAGCAGGAATAAAGTTTAGGTTCAAATCGCCTGATTCTTTGTTGCCTGTTTTGTCAATTGTCGTCACGAGGGCAGATTTTAAGTTATTCTTTTTACAAAAGAAAGAGAGGCTTTTTAATTCTGATGGTTTCTCAAAATAACGGTTGCTCCATTTGATTTCAACGGCGTATGTTGGTTTTAGCTTAAGATCATCAAGTAAAACCAGATCAACTTCACCATTACTTTTCCCCTGGCTCCATCGGGCATAATAAGGTTTTATTTCATCCTTATAGAACAACTGTGACATGATCGCAGTTTCAACCATGTTACCAAAAGAATCATCCACAGGAGATGCAGGAGTAAAAAGAGCACTTCTCAACGACGGATTTGTGAGGTAAACCTTATAGAATGTTGCCCGCCTGAATTTTTTTCCTGTATCATCCACTCTGTTCAAAATTCTAATGAGGAAAGCAGCCTCAAGATATTCGAGGTAACGCTTCAAAAGATTTTTGTCAACACCGCTGGTCGAACTTAAACTCTCCAAAGATAATTCATTGCCCGAATTGTAGGCAAGTGTAGTGAAAAATGAGTTAAGTTCCTGCACATCTCTGATACCATATAAACTGGGTAAGTCACGAAGCAATACCTTGTCGATAATGTCACTTTTAATGTATCGACCGGGGTCTGATTGAATTATTTTGTTAAAAATAACTTCAGGATAACCACCAAAGTTTATATAATTTATAAACTTGTTATTCAACTCCTGGATATTAGGCGAAGTAAATTCGGATATTGGAAAAACGGGATTACCGTTGTTAACCTTTTCCACCAGGTGATCAAGTTTCAGGAGAGCAAGATACTCCCTGAAAGAAAGAGGTGGAAGTTTAAAATCGGTAAACCTTCCGGCTCCGCTTTCCATACTTTTTAGTTTGAGAGCAGCCGAGGCAGAACCTGATACAATAAATTTTGTATAGGGGTAACTATCGACAAGAGATTTAAGGTGGATCTCCCAATCTTTTAAATATTGTATCTCATCAAAAAAGAGGAAACAACCTTTTGGGTCCTTGTTTCCACTTGCTTTAAGGGAGAGATGGAAAAGTTCTTCAAGTCCACGATAATTATAGATCGGGTTTTCAATGCTTATATAAAAAACTTGATTGGGTGGTATCTTCTGATTCAACAGATTCCCAATCGATTGGTGCATCAGAACAGTTTTCCCCACGCGTCTTGGTCCCATAAGGATGACCGCTCTCCTGATGGTGGTTTCCTCCACAAGCTCCTGGAAACCTGAAAACTGCAGTCTTTTTTCAAACGGTGCAAAAAATTCAGCGGGTTGCCCGGAGGTCCACCAGGGATTTTCAAATTGAAGTCGTTGAATAATCAACTCTTCTGAGACGAGTTTAAATTGGATATTTTTATTCATAACACCACAAATATACAAATAATATCTTTTAAAATACATTATTTGTATACTTTTGATCAAAATAAGATAAAATTTTAGTTTTTTTGAGATTATTTGGTGATTTAAATAGATTTTTTCTGATTGATTTCGTTGGGTTGAAATCCAACGCTATTGGTTTAAATTACCATGAGGGACCCAACAAATAGTCCCGATACATCGGGAAATTCATTCACAGGAGTCAAACCAAGCAATAATCAGCTTTACGTTCTTTTTTTCGGCGTAATTTTATGAGGTATGTGAAAATTTTTCGATTTAGATTTTTTGTTTCTCTTGCGTATTTAATTTTAATTTCGTATGATAACCCCACAGAATATTTTTTATTGTTTAGCTCTATTAAATCATTTATTACAGTTATTCACAAGGGAAATGATGCATTGGTGGAGTATTGTCAATTCCTCATATTATCCTGTACTATTACGGAAGATATTTTCTCTTATCAGAGATGATTGTCTCACTTTTTTTGAGATAAACTTCTTAACATCTCTTTTCAATACCGATCCCGGTTTAAGGGGATCCCCAACTTTTTTGTGCCTTCTTGTAACTCATCTTTATCAAAACCTGTATCCATCTCCATCAACACAAAATTATTGTGAGGAAATTATATGTTCAATTTGAAACATTTTCAATTTCGTTTGGGCTTTTTGCTTCTTTTGGTCGTTACTACTGAGGTTAGTGCCCAATACTTTGATACATTGATATTTAAGACTTATGGTTACTATTGGGAAGAATCGGTTCTGTACATGGGAGATCAAAACGATGACGGTTTTGATGATTTCCTTGTTTGTGCAATGGATTCAATAAAAGGACCATATGGCAAAGCTCGTTTTTTTTACGGTGGAAACCCCCTAGACACAATTCCTGAATTCACTATTCCTTTTTTTACTCCCAGGTCTATCGTAGCATGTGATATCAATAGGGATGGATACCGGGATATAGTGGCACAACGATTGAATCCCTTGTATCCGATTGTGCATAATGTGTATTTTGGCGGACCACAACTTGATACGATTGTTGATTACTCTTACGCTTTTCCTGATACAGTTGAAAAAAATGCAATTTTCCAAGCGAGGAACTGGCCGGTGGATTTTGACGGGGATGGATACGAAGAGTTGATTATTACATCCATGTCGTTATTTGTTACACGCAAAGGTCCCTACGCCGGAATTTTTGTATTTAAGACAAACAATAATCTCTCTCCAATGGAATACAAGATAATAACTGATTTTCCTGATACTCTTTATACCATTGCTAATGCCGAAAAGTATTTCGGAGATATAGACGGAGACGGGAAAGATGACATGACCTTTTACCAACACGGGGTTTACACGACCTTGGGATTAAAGGATAGACGCCGGTTTTATTATGGTAATGATTCCCTTGATTTTACACAATACTTCGAATTCAGTGATGACACGCTCCGAAGTACGCGTTTAATGTTTATTACTAATGATATGAACAAAGACGGGAAAGATGAAATCGGAACGCTTACAAGCGAGGGTTCACAATATCCAACAGCCATATCGTACGGAACCCCGAGACCACCTGACATAACCCCTGATGTTTTACTTAGAGCGGGAATCCAATATGCAGCAGGTTTTTCACCCGGAGATGTAAATGGAGACGGGTATAATGATTTGGTGAAATATTTGCCTTATTATAACCAAGCTCTTTTCCTTGGTGGAGCCAATGTATCGGGATTGGTTGAAAAATACTACTACGCGAGGAGTAGTTTTTTTGGATTAAATTTTGGAGGAAGAGTTGGAGATGTGAATGGAGATGGGATTGATGATATCTGTATCGGGGAGAATGGGTTTTATGAACATTCACCATCCGGACCGGCAGGGTTTGTATATATTTATAAAGGAAGCAAAACACCGGTCTCAGTAAAAAATGAAGATGATGAAAATCAAGAAATTGACGAACTTGATTTGACTGTATCACCAAATCCCACCAATGGGCCGGTTACACTACGATTCACTATGCCTGACTCGGGTGTTATTCAGTTAAAAATTCACGATATGCTTGGACAGGAGATATTTAACAAAACACTTTACAAGGAGAAAGGAGGTCACACAGAAATAATCAATTTTAAGGATATAACAGCATCAACAGGGATATATATACTTTCACTTGATCTTGAGAAAGGGGGTAAACATCAAAACAAAAATGCGAAAATTCAATATATTAAGTGAGCTATTTCAGCCGTTTTTTGTTAAAAAATTTAAGAATTTTACTGTTTAAGAGGACACTCTGTTTTTATATGGAAATTATATGTTAAACAAAAAGTATTCTTTCTTCCGATTTGTCCCCATATCGGGGTTGTTCCTTCTGGTAATGACAGTTACAACCGAAGTGAATGCCCAGTACTTCGACACCCTTATTTTCAGAACAAACGGTTTATATTGGGCAGAATCAGTCATATATATGGGGGACCAAAATGATGACGGATGTGATGATTTTATGATTACTAAGATGGACACAACAGCGTCCGGCTCCGAAGCCAGGTCCTATTTTTATTATGGGGGCGACCCAGTTCCCGAAACACCAGCCCTCTATTTTAGGGCATTTAATCCGATATCTATCACGGCATGCGACATTAACCGGGATGGATACAGGGATGTGATAAGTCACAGGAGAGATGTAATCAATACATATCCAACCAGCTATGATATATATCTGGGCGGACCGAATATAGATACGATTCCTGATTTTATAATTTACCACCCCGACAGTAGCAAATATTCAATTTTACATGGTCGAGATTGGCCAATTGATTTTGATGGTGATGGATGGGAAGAGTTTGTCACTTATTCATATTCGTGGCACTATTACTTTTTCAAAACTTCGACCGATATTCAACCGGTCGATTACCGGGTTATAAAACCTGATTCCGCGTATTCAAATTACAAGTATTTGTGGAATCTTGTCTGGTTTGTAGATCTTGATGGTGATGGGAAAACTGACTTCTCGCCTGTAATGTGGAAATCCAGTCCACATGTAGATATCCGAAGGTTTTATTACGGTAATTCTGAATTTGACTTCTCTCACTACTACCAGTTCTCCTCTGACTCTGTATTTGAACCTCAAGCAATGTTCTTAATCAACGATATGAACAACAATGAAAAGGGTGAAATCATAGTTTACCTTTCCAATAGTGGAAGTGGCGGACAGGCCCTCTCTTTCGGAACACGCCCGCCCGATATAATACCGGAAGTAACGATCAGTACAAACGGACTGGGAGGGGAAGGAGTATCCCCCGGTGATGTAAACGGAGATGGTTATGGCGACATGTTAAAATTCATCCTGTATGACAGTTATGGATTATATTTAGGTGGTAGCACAATTTCAGGACTCGTGGCAAAACTTTATGTTTCCCATGTTTTTTTAAGGGATATAAATTTTGCCGGGAGAGTCGGAGATGTTAACGGAGATGGGATTGATGACATTTGTGTAGGTGAAAATGCATCTACAAATCACCAATCGATACCCGACGGTTATGTATATATCTACAAAGGTACCAGAAAACCTGCTTCGGTTGAGGAAGAAGTAGTGAAGAAAACAGATGAAAAAAATATAGAAGTTGCAATATCACCAAATCCAACTAATGGAAAGCTGAACATTCACTATTCACTCCCTGATTCAGGTATGCTGAATGCAGAGGTATTTGATATTCTCGGGCAGAGAATATATAACAATTCAACACAGGAAGAGAAAGGTTCCCACTCAAAAGAGTTAAATATTCAAAACTTTGCCGGAACAAGCGGTATATATATTTTCCACTTCACCCTTGAAACAGGTGAAAAGACTTTTACAAAAAGTGTTAAGGTTCAATTAATAAAGTAGCGGAGTATCGAAGTAACAGAGTGGCGGCTGAAAAAACAAAACCAATAGTCCCGATTCATCGGGAAATTCATTCGGAGGAAAATATGGTGAGATATTAATTTTTTGATTAGGGTTATCCCCTGATCTGCCCTTTTTCGTTGGGATGAATCCCAACTCTATTGGTTTAAACAACCAAAAAATACCCCAAACTGATTTCCCCATTTTCGAGGCAATTCAAATAAAATTTCCACAACAGAAAATTAATTAGCGAAAGTTTTGGTCGTTTATTATATTTCCTTGCGGTTTCAGAGTTTATTTGAGACAAATTAGACTAACTAAAAAACAACGAAAGTAGAGAGTAAATTGGCTGTAGTTCAAAAAGGTTCACTCGTTACAATGCACTATATTGGGACATTCCCGGATGGTGAAGAATTTGAATCATCTTATGGAAATGAACCAATCGTGTTCAGAGTTGGCAACAATGAGATCATCCCCGGATTGGAACTTGCAGTTTTGGGGATGGAAGTTGGGGAGAAAAAGGATGTGGCAGTTCCACCCGAACTTGGTTATGGGGAATACCGTGACAGCCTCGTTGTGGAAGTTGAAAAAGAGAAAATTCCCGATCTTGAAGTTGAGATCGGTGACAGACTCGAACTTGATGGCGAAGACGGAGAAAACATAATTATGACAGTTATTGAAATGACTGACACCATAATTACTCTCGATGCCAATCATGATCTTGCAGGTGAAATATTAAATTTTGCCATTGAGATAGTCGAGATCAAATAATTTAAGTAGAAGCATTTTTCAGCAGGGCACAAAAGTGTCCTGCTGAGATAAAAAGAAAGTCAGGAGTTCATTATGTTAAAATACATTTTGATTCTTTGTTCGTTAGTAAGTAGTGTTATATTCACCCAGTCAGAACCTCAACTCATTCATCCCACTAATGATGCATTTAATCACCGAACAGGTGAAATTATTTCAATAAACAACAATGAATTTATAGCTTTATACTCCAAATACAACGGTTTTGGAGGAGTTCAATTTTGTTTAGTGAGAAGTACCAATGGCGGGTCCGCCTGGTCGGCTCCCACAGTCATTTTTGACACGATAGCTCCCACCGCATTTGAGGACAGTCTCGCATCACCCTACTTGATACGTGGTGCCAATAATCGATTGATAACTTTTTTTAGAGTTGGCAACAATGGTACCTACAAGTATAAGATTTCCGACGATGGAGGTATCACCTGGGGAGTGAACAGGATTCTGACACTGATTAACAATCCGGTTATTGAAGGTACTCTAAAAATAACTTCTGCAATTCATACAGGTGGGAATGAGATAGTCCTTGCGATTTCTCAATATCAGAACTCAATAGGTTTTGCAAAAAGTAGTGATAATGGTTTAACATTTTCGTCATATCAGATTCTTACAACAAGCGGATTAAGCAACCCGACACTTTTGCCCATGGGTAACGGTGATATGATCATGGCGTGTCAGGAGAAAAATCAGAACAACACAAAACTGATGTTGTTGAAGTATTCGGCTGCAACGACCGGATGGCATGATACAACAGTGATTATTTCGGGGAGTGAGACAATTCGAAATCCAAAATTGTACAAAACCTCAGATGGGGCAATTCATTTATTTTACCGCCGAATCCGTCCAACCATTGGAGGATTCTTAAACTCAAATTATTTCCGAATAACCACTACCGATAACGGGGTTTCATGGGGTACACCTGTTCAAATAACACGATATGCAGGTCAGGATGCCAATCTGAATATCAATCCACAGTCATCACTTCCAATAGTTATTTTTTCAAGTTCTCGATATTCCTTTGGGCTTCAAAACAGGTTGTGGTGGGGGAATGGTTTAACTCTTACAGATCAGCAATCTCCTCCTGTTATTTTCTCAACAAAAATGATTCCTGAAGTTCCTGTTCAGGGAGATTCTGTTTTTGTGAGGGTTTACGCAGGTTTTAGTGGAGGAAATCTGAGTGGTGTTATAAAAGGGGACCTAAATGAAGTGCCTGTTGAATATCCACTCTATGATGATGGTCTGCACAATGATTCAGTTGCGGGAGATGGCATATTCAGGGGATTTGTGAAGATTGCAACGCCGGGGGATTTTGCAAATTTATATGTTTTGATGAATGGTGGGGGACAATACCTCTCTTCGGCCCAATTCACCTATTCACTTTTAATTGCAGGAATAACGACGCAGGATGGATTTTGGACAGGAAGAATTTGGGTGCCCTTCCAACGAAATGGAATAATCGCTGATGTGGATTTGATGGGAAGGTCGGGTTTGTATTATGATTCGATTTATACTGTTTTTTCTAACGGTTTTGCATTATCAGGGCTCATAAATGATGTACCATGGTCGGCGAGTATGATGTCAGCCTCAAGAATTGCAGATTATGTAGCGGGTCCTGTTGGTTCGCCGGTTATTGATCCTAAAAACGGGATATATAGAGTGGCGCTGCAGGATTCTGCATTTGGGGCAAGTTGGGAGTTGTGGAAATATGCCGTTATGACCGGAGCCAGATATTGGGATGGAAACCACAACGGAATTTATGATCCCATCGACTTAAATCATAATGGTATTTGGGATCCATCTGAGGATATGCCCGAGATACTTGGTGAGATTTCATATTATTGTGTTTATAACGATGGAATGTCAACCGAGTTACGAAGGTTCCAGGAGGTTCCCGTGGGCATTGAGATCAGGCAAACAATTTATGCCTTTCCAAATTCCGCAGTAGAAGCGATGAAAGATGCAGTATTTATTCGGTATGAAATTGTAAATAAAGGGAATGTTGCTTCAGATATCTATGATGTTTTCTTTTCAGCCTGGACTGATACTGATATGGGTGAATATAATGATGATCTTTATGGAACCGATTCAGTAAGGAACAGCAGTTATATCTGGAACGAAGGAAGTGATCCGATATTTGGGATTAATCCACCAGCCGTTTTTCAGACTATAGTGTTTGGACAACCCGTTTTTATCCGGGGACTCTCGTATCAGGATATCAACGGAAATGGTGTTTATGATCCGGGTACAGATATTGCCAACGACACAGCCACTGTTCCGATGGGAAAACCTTTCCAAAACAAAAAGATTCCGGGAGCTTCCAACCTGGGGCTTACATCTTCGCAGCACTATATGTCGTCGCATCCCACTCATGGTGATCCACGCTTAACACAGGAGTTAAGAAACTATCAGCAGGGCAGAAACACAGGTGGTGCAATGGTCGATCCCTGTACCTGGCCTTATGGTCATTTTTATGGTGGAGTTCCTTGTAGCCCTGTATCAAAAATATTTATGTACTCGGGAGATCCCGTGACAAATACAGGGTGGTTAAACGATACTCCTGTGGATCAGAGGAGTTTTGCCAATTCAGGTCCGTTTCAACTTACTGCAGGTGATACGGTTACTTTTCACAATGCCATAATTATAGGAAGAGGAACGGATCATCTTAACTCAATTACTGTGACCCGTACCAAGGTTGATGAAATATTTGCCTATTTAGGTGCAAAATATCACTATTATCCAACAGGGCTAAAAGAAGTCGAAGGAATTGTGCCTGATGAATTTCAGTTGTGGCAAAACTATCCAAATCCATTCAACCCCGAAACTGTGATTCAGTTCTCGTTACGAGAGAGAGCCAATGTATCCCTTTCTGTTTATAACATAACCGGACAAAAGGTGACAACGCTTATTAATGGCGAAATGGAAAGAGGTCTGTACGAACAAAAGTTTGATGGCACAAAATTCTCCTCGGGTGTCTATATATTCCGCCTGGAGGCCGTTTCAAACAGTAGTAGCTTTTCAGCGACGGTGAAAGCTATTTTATTGAAGTAGCAGAGTATCGGAGTAGCGAAGTAGCGGATTTTTTGATAGAACGCGGATGAAGCGGATGAGGCTGATTATCGCGGAGCGGGATTTTTGTGTTGTTTCCCTGTGAATGAATTTCCCGATGCATCGGGACTATTGGTTTTGATTTCCATGGATAATTCTATTATCCCACTCTTTGCGTCCTCTGCGTCCTTTGCGGTTTGACTCAAAACCTCTCTTACGGTCGAAAATTTTTCTGACGGCAATCGGGACGATTACCACTCCTCACCCTTACGCTTAAAAAATCCGTGAAAATCCGCGTTAAATCCGTGGAATCCGTGTAACTATCCTTCTCTCCCGAAGATGGGAAAAATAATTTAAAATAAATTTAGCAGACTCCTTGCATTTAATTCAAAAAAATCTTACTTTAGAAGTCCCTTTCAGAAAAATTCTGAATGGAAACACAAAGTTGGGCGGACGCCGAAGTTGGAGAGTCGGGGCGGACTGTAAATCCGTTGGCTTACGCCTTTGGGGGTTCGAATCCCTCGCCGCCCACTATATATGAAACGGAGAATTGCGGGAGTAACTCAGTGGTAGAGTCACAGCCTTCCAAGCTGTTGGTCGCGGGTTCGAATCCCGTCTCCCGCTCACAGAGTATAATGAAAGTAAACTCCAACTACTTTCATTTTTTTTATGTTCAATTAAGCTGACGTAGCTCAGTTGGTAGAGCACATCCTTGGTAAGGATGAGGTCACCGGT
>CAYJKN010000003.1:0-6866 GCA_964371075.1 uncultured Ignavibacteriaceae bacterium
GAATTACTTTCGGACCTCACCCCCGGCCCCTCTCCTAAAAGTAGAGGGGAGGATGGATTTTAGGGAACTACGATTGTTTACGAATATATAACCCCGCAAACAGGGTATTTCTAAATTCCCCATCCGCGAAAATCCGTGTTAAATCCGTGCCATCCGTGGAACTATCCCTCTTTCTCCAGACATATTGCATCGGGCAATCGGGACGATTACCACTCCTCACCCTAAAGGTCCAATCAGCTACTCTGCTACTTTGATACTTCGCTACTTCAATACTACTTGAGAAACATCATCTTTTCGGTTTTAAGAAGCCGTTCCGATAAATTTTTAGTGGAGCCTGATTAAACTTTGAGAGTGCTTCCTCAGGAGTGTTTAAGAGCCTTGTGCCCTATGTCGTTGCGGAAGTAGATGTCGGTAAATGTTATCTTTTTTAGCGAGTCATAAGCGGAAGAGATGGCGGCGGAAAGGTTTCCTGATTTATCAACAGAGGTAATGGCGAGTACTCTTCCACCCGTGGTTAAGGTTTTGTTGTCAGCGATTTTTGTTCCGGCATGAAATAGAATGTTTTCACCTTCAACCAGATTTAAGCCGGAAATTTCAAAACCTTTTTCAAATTTTCCGGGGTAACCACCCGATGCTGCGACAACACTGACGGCAACCGCACCATTGTGCCACACTTTTGTGGGGTCAAGTTTCCCTTTTGCAACAGAATAAAGCAATCCAAGAAGATCACCCTCAAGAACAGGCAGAACTGCCTGGGTTTCGGGATCACCAAAACGACAGTTAAATTCCACAACTTTGGGACCTGTCTCCGTGATCATGATTCCCACATATAAACATCCTGCAAAGGGATTGGATTCCTGTCTTAGTCCGGCAAGAAAAGGTTCTATTATCTCAGAGTTGACTCTTTGGGTAATTTCAGGGGTGACAACAGGCGCGGGACAATAGGCACCCATACCACCTGTGTTTGGACCTGTATCACCATCTCCAATTCGTTTATGATCTTGAGCAGCAGGAAGACATATAAAATCTGTTCCATCGGTTATGGCAAATATTGAAGCCTCTTCACCTGACATAAATTCTTCAATAACAACAGTTAAACCCGCATCACCAAATACCTTGTTTAACATCATATCCCTAAGTGCAGTCTCAGCTTCGGAAAAATTGGTGGCAATTACCACACCCTTTCCTGCTGCAAGTCCATCTGCCTTTAATACAACAGGGAAACTGCCCCCCCTGATATAATTAAGGGCGGATTCAAATTCGGTGTCCTTAAATTCCGTATAGTCAGCCGTGGGAATACCATACTTTTTCATAATCTGTTTTGAATACGATTTTTCAGATTCAATTCTTGCAGCCTCTGCTGAAGGAGCAAAAACAATAAATCCTTTTTCGCGTAGAAAATCTCCGAGTCCATCAACGATGGGAATTTCCGGACCAATTACCACAAAATCAATTTTTTCATCAACAAGAGTTGTGTAAACAAGGTTATGGTCTGTGAGATTTAGTTCAATATTTTGACCAAGTTGATGGGTTCCCCCATTCCCCGGCAGGAAACAGAGCCCCGAGCAATCAGGAGATTTTGAAATTGAATAACCAAGGGCATGTTCTCTGCCGCCACTTCCAAAAATCGCAACTTTCATCAGTGAACCTTCAAAAAGAACTGAAATTCAGTCGCCAATTGGGCTGTGAGAGTTCTACGATCAAAGTTAGCCACAAACTCGTCTTTGGGTTTTGGTTGTTTCCCTGACGCAAAATCGTTATAGGCTTTTATGATATTGTCTCTGATCATTTTCACATCATAGGGGTCGGAGATGTAGGAAGCTTCATAATCGTATAAATGTGTTTTGAGGGCACCATCAGGGAGACAGGCAAGAATTGGCTTTTTTGTGCCAAAATATTCATACATCTTACTGCTTGAAATGGTATCGGCATTTCTGCCATTGCCAACCATAAACCATAACAGATCGCTGGCGAGCACCTTTTTGAGAGCTTCGATGTGCTCCATATAGTTGTGCTCAACCACATAGTTTTGCAAATTATAACGGCGAATCAGTTTTCTGTTCTCAATACGAAGGAATCCAATAAAATGAAGTTCAATATTTGCAGCAATTTCAGGATGTTGTTTCACAATCTGTTTAAAAGCTTTTAAAAAGTATTTGGGTGTGATATACTCATAAAACAGACCGGAGTAAGTAATAACCATCTTTTTTGAGAGTTTTGTCACTCCCGCTTTTGCAAGCGTCAAATCTTCTGAATCAAATCCATGAGGAAGAATCAACATTTTTTGATGTGTAAGGAAAGGATAATTTTTCATCATTCTTTCCTTTAGTCGGCGGTTTGTGACCACTACTTTATCAACTTTGCGGAGAGTGGCATCCTCTCCCCTTTTGGTTTTTATTCTATGATAGGGCGTAGGGTAACGGGCAAACTGATTGCCGTACCAAAGATCACGGTAATCCACAAAAAGTGGAATTTTAAATTCTTCACTTATTTTGCGAGCTGCCTCAACTGATGAAAAAGGAGGACCCGAAACAAAAATAACATCAAATTTCTCTTCTGAACAAAGCTTTTTGGCTTCTTTATAGGCATGGTTTGCCCATGATTTTTTATTGTCGGGAATGTAAAACCAGGAGTTTATGTAAGAATAAATCTTACGAAAGATTTCCCGGGGCATTTTCATCGTCCCTTTTTTCTTCAGGATCGAATTAATTTCTTTACCGTTAACCCGGACTACTCTGATATTCTCATTTTTGAGGTCCTCAAGAAGTGAATAATCGTGAGCGAAGTATGCAATATCACCGGTAGTGATAACTGTTGGACTCCAGTTAAATTCCGGCAGGTATTTTACAAATTTTGTGGTTCTTTGAACCCCACTAAGCCCTTTAGGAGGAAAATAATATGAGAATATTAAAACTTTATACATGAATTTATTTCGTTAATATCTTAGGACCATCTTCTGTGATCAGATAGTCGTTTTCAATTCTGATACCAAATTTACCGGGGATATAAATACCCGGTTCGAGAGTAATAATTTGATTGGATTTAAACTTTGTGCCTTTAGCCGAGGAAATTCGCGGATGTTGATGAACTTCATAACCCAGACCGTGACCAAGAGAGTGAGGAAGACATTCTTCGATATTCTCATGATTTTCAGTAAGAAATTTTTTGGCAACAAGATAAGCTTTGGAAGTGTCTTTACCCTGTTTACAATGTGATTCGGCTATTTTTACCGATTTTTTAACAATCTTTAAAACTTTTTGATATTCATCAGTCGGTTTTTTACCGTACCAAAAGGAACGGGTGATGTCTGTGGAAACACCTTTATACTTTACTCCATAATCGATCAAAACGGGAATTTCCCTCTCGAGTTGTTTATCTGAGGGTTCAGTGTGAATTTTGGCACTGTTTTCACCAAACGAAACAATTGGGGTAAAAGCTTCTTCACAACCGGCAAGATGGATAAAATAGCTGATGGTTGCCCTTAATTCAAATTCCCTCATTCCCGGAATCATTAGATCAAGGAGTTTCTTTTCGATACCTTGACTAACAGAGTTTGCATAATCGAACCGTGCCAATGTTTTATCATCCGCCACTGAAACAAAATCATCCAGCGCCTCTGAAATATCCTTCGAAGTTATTTTACTTTTTTTAAGGCTGATTAAAAGGGATGAAGAGAGGAAAGCCGCATCACCACCGACTGAAAAAGTTCTCGCAGAAAAAAAACTTTTAATAACATCAACTGGATTATTTACAACTTTTCTAATGATTCTTCCATCAACATCGTTTAGCTCAAGTCCATATCGTGGATCGGTGATAATAATGATGTCATCACCAAACACCAACAAATAAGCGTTACTCGAGTTGAAGTCGGAAAAATAACGAATATTTGAAGGATTATTGAGAATAATACAATCCAGATGGTGATCCCGTTTGTACTCAAACAGGAAAGAAAATCGACGATCAAGAAATCTATTTATCATATCTTTTGGTAGTTTGGAGCTTCTTTGGTGACGATAATATCGTGCGGGTGATTTTCCTTTAACGATGCTGAGGAAATCTTCACAAATTTTGATTTAATTTTGAGATCTTCAATGGTTGCAGCACCAGCATAACCCATTGAAGCACGAAGTCCACCGGTAAGTTGAAATACCGTATCAGATAAGGGACCTTTATAAGGAACCATTCCTTCAACCCCTTCGGGTACAAGTTTGCTTATCTCTGTTTCTGAATCCTGGAAATAGCGATCGCCACTCCCCTTTTTCATAGCATCAAGAGAGCCCATTCCACGATAGACTTTAAAACTTCTTCCGTCGTAAAGCACTTTTTCTCCCGGACTTTCATCGGTTCCGGCGAACAATCCACCAATCATTACTGTGTCGGCTCCCGCTGCAATTGCTTTTGCAACATCACCTGAATATTTGATTCCACCATCGGCAATTATCGGAATTCCTTTGTCCTTAAGAGCCCGGAAAACCTCCATTATTGCACTCACTTGTGGCACACCAATTCCGGCGATGACTCTGGTTGTGCAGATTGAGCCGGGACCAATACCCACCTTAACCGCATCAACTCCTGCATTATACAACTCTAACGCAGCCTCGTAAGTGGCTATGTTACCTGCAATTAGCTGAATTGATGGATATTTCGCTCGAACTTTTTTAATTGTTTCTACAACACCCATCGAATGTCCATGAGCAGTGTCAATAACGATGACATCAACACCAACATTTACCAGCCTGTCGATTCTTTCAAAAGTGTCTGCGCTAACTCCCACTGCAGCACCAACTCTTAGTCTCCCCATTCCATCTTTACAAGCGTGGGGATATCTCTTCTTTTTTTGGATATCCTTAAAGGTTATCAGACCTCTTAAAACACCTTCGTTATCAACAACCGGAAGCTTTTCGATACGATGTTGATGAAGCAGTTCTTCCGCATGTTCAAGGGTTGTGCCAACCTCAGCAGTCACCAGATTATTGGAAGTCATCAGATCTTTAATGAGGAGATTTTGATCTTTAACAAATCGTAAGTCACGGTTTGTCAAAATGCCAATTAATTTGCCTGAAGAGTCAACAATGGGAATACCCGAGATTGAATATTTTCTCATTATCTCAAATGCATCACCTGCTTTTTTGTCAGCAGTGAGTGTGACGGGATTTTGGATCATTCCACTTTCCGATCTTTTCACTCTGTCAGCTTCTTCAGCCTGATGTTCAATCGACATGTTTTTATGCAGGATTCCGATACCCCCCTCGCGGGCAATCGCTACCGCAAGTTTACTTTCGGTAACAGTATCCATCGCGGCAGATAAAAAAGGAATGTTAAGTCGTATTCCTTTGGTCAACTGAGATGAAACATCCACTTCCTTCGGCAGAACCGATGATTTTGCTGGAAGAATTAAAACATCGTCGAAAGTGATCGCATCGTAGGCAAACTTTTCGTTATTCATTTTAGTGTCTCTAAATTAATCAAAAGCCGGAATACCGGTAATATCTGAACCAAGAATCAATGTATGCATCTCATGGGTTCCTTCGTAAGTTTTTACGGATTCAAGATTGTTGGCATGTCGCATTATTGGATATTCATCAAGAATACCGTTGGCACCATGAATTTCCCTTGCAACCCTTGCAATGGTGAGAGCCATTTCGCAATTATTTCTTTTGGCGAGAGATACATGTTGGAATTTAAGATCGCCCGAATCTTTTAATCTTCCAAGCTGGAGATTAAGAAGTTGCGCCTTTGTTATCTCAGTGAGCATAAAAACAAGTTTTTCCTGCGTCATCTGATAACCGGCGATTGGTTTGGAGAATTGAACTCTCGATTTTGCATAGTTTAGAGATGAATCGTAGGAAGCCATCATAGAGCCAACCACTCCCCATGCAATGCCGTAACGGGCCTGATTGAGGCACATAAGAGGAGATTTTAATCCATTACCTGAAGGTAAACGATTTTCTTCGGGGATAAAAACGGAGTCAAATACAAGTTCGGACGTGACTGATGCACGGAGGGAGTGTTTCCCTTTCATTTCGGGAGCAGTAAAACCTTTCATTCCTTTTTCAACAAGAAAACCGGCAACTTCGCCATCAAGTTTTGCCCAAACCACAGCTACATCAGCGAGGGTACCGTTTGTGATCCACATTTTGGCTCCGTTGAGGATGTAACCACCATCGGTTTTTTCTGCTTTGGTGACCATTCCGCCCGGGTTTGAACCAAAATCGGGTTCTGTTAACCCAAAACATCCAATTGCTTCACCAGTTGCAAGTTTTGGAAGCCATTTTAATCTCTGCTCTTCACTTCCAAAAGTGTAGATTGGATACATTACCAATGCACTTTGTACTGAAACAAAACTTCTAACTCCGCTGTCGCCTCTTTCAAGCTCCTGCATTACAAGTCCATAAGCGACATTGTTCATGTCGGATCCACCATATTTTGATGGAAGATTTGCTCCAAATAATCCAATTTCTCCCATTTTGGTTACCAAGTCCATCGGGAAAGTGCCTTCACGATAATGTTTTTCAATCACAGGAATTACATTGTCATCCACAAATTCACGGACCACCTCCCTGACCATCTTCTCTTCTTCTGAAAGCAACAAATCCATGTTAAAATAATCAACACCACTAAACTTCGCCATTTGATCTCCGAAATGTTTTCAACTGCATTATTTTAAAAATATTAACTTTAAAAGTAACTATTTAGGTGGTTGTGTACAAGTTTTAAGATTGGGTTGAGAGGGGGCAAATGGAAGGTAATATTTATTTAACCCCGGCCCGGGGTATTTGGATGAGGAGGATAATCATTGGCTACGAATATATATCCCGCTCCGCGGGAAATGGGAAGAGCAGAATAATCATTGGCTACGAATATAT
>CAYJKN010000003.1:6966-440278 GCA_964371075.1 uncultured Ignavibacteriaceae bacterium
GGAAGAGCAGAATAATCATTGGCTACGAATATTTATCCCGCTCCGCGGGAAATGGCATTGTGAACTCCGACCCGTCGGAGTGACATGTTTAGAGGTAGATTATAAATGTCAATAAATAATCCCGACGCGTCGGGATGATATGTTCGTAGAAAAAATATGATTTACATCATTTTTGAACCTGCCTGGGCAGGTGGTATGTTCGTAGAAATAACCATGATATACATCGCATTAAAACCTGCCTGGGCAGGTGATATGTTCGTAGAAAAAATGTCTATTATCCCCAACCAGATTTCCCGCAGAGCGGGATAAATATTCGTAGCGAAAGATGTACACCCAAATTCTAATTACCCCGGGTCGGGGTTAAATTTCTTCCGTATCAAATAATTCTACGAACATGATATCCCGACGCATCGGATTTTTTTCTACATTCATGGAACTATCATAAAATCCATCTGCAAAAATCCGTATAATCTGCGTCCCCTCTTACGGTTAATCGTGTTGCAGACGGCAATCGAGACGCTACGAATATTAATCCCGCTCCGCGGGAAAAGGCTTTGGTTATATACTTGGAACTATTCCTCTTTCATGCTATGTAAACTGTCTTAACATTTACAAATTCTTTGATGCCGAGGGGTGAAAGCTCCCTGCCGAAGCCGGAATGTTTTATACCACCAAAGGGAAGTCGTGGGTCACTTTTTACGAAGGAATTTACAAATCCTGAGCCGGCGTTTAGAGAATTTTTTACGATACTCTCCCCTTTTGTTAAATCGGAGGTGAAAACCGCGGCTCCCAACCCATAATCTGTGCAATTTGCGATTTCGATGGCTTCTTCGATGTTTTTTACTTTTATGAAGGACGCTACAGGACCAAACAACTCTTCACTCCATGCAGGTGAACCTTCAGGAATCTCTTCGAGGATGGTGGGTGGGTAATAAAATCCGGGACCATCCGGGATATATCCTCCCATCGGTAATTTTCCGCCCATTTCAATTGTTTTTTGAACCTGAAGGTGGAGAGTATCCCTTAAATCTTTTCGTGCAAGTGGTCCGATATAATTGGATTCATCCAACGGATCACCCGTTTTTTTGGTTTGGAGTTCAGTAATAAAAGCATCTTTGAATTTATCATAAACTGACTCAAACACTAAAAATCTTTTGGCAGCGATACAACTTTGTCCACTGTTTAACATTCTTCCAATGACACAAGACTTTGCTGCCGCTTCGATATCTGCATCATCCATGATAATATAGGGATCGGAGCCCCCAAGTTCAAGAACACATTTTTTGATTTCACTTCCGGCAATTGATGCCACTGCTTTTCCGGCTCTTGTACTTCCGGTAAGTGTAATAGCAGCAACTTTTTTGTTACGAATTACAGCTTCAACATTTTCAACATCTGTGATGATCGTTTTAAAAATATTGTCGGGGAAACCGGCGTCGGAGAATATTTTTTCGATAATCAGGGCACAACCTGTCACATTTGGAGAGTGTTTTAAGAGGCAACCGTTCCCTGCCATAAGAGAAGGTGCTGCAAAGCGAAATACCTGCCAAAAAGGGAAATTCCAGGGCATAATTGCAAGAATAACACCCAGAGGCTGATAAGTTATATAACTTTTTGAGGCGTCGGTTTGGATTAACTGATCCTGAAGAAAACTTTCTGCATTGTCGGCATAATAATCACAAACCCAGGCAGATTTTTCGGCTTCTGCGATTCCCTGAAGAACGGGTTTCCCCATCTCCAGGGTCATCAAATGTGCAAATTCCTTTTTCCGTTCCCGCAAAATTGAAGCTACATTTTTCAGCCACACTTTTCTATCTTCAAAAGAAGTGGATTTATAAAGATTCCAGGAATCATATACTTCATTTACAACTGTGGTCAGTCGATCGTGACCCATTGTCGGGTATTCACCCACAACTTCTTCATTATGCGGATTTACGGAATAAAACATTTTTATTTGCCTGTATAATAATCGATCATTCTTTGAATTGCTCTTTTGCAGACGGTGCAATAATCATCAACAGAAATTGACTTCATGGAACAATCCTGTTTTGGACGATAAACACCTTTTTCAACATATCCCCCACCTTCAAATACACCAAGTTTTTTCTCAAATTCTTTTGTTGCCGGTGTTGGTATTGGGGTATCCTCTTTTATGAGATCTTTCCATTTTGAATCAAAATCGACAAGAGTTGTGATGTTTGGTTCAAGCGGCTCATACTGTTTGGGGTAAAAATCGTTGTAAGCAGTGGAGCTTGTATAATATTCATCCGCAAGAAATGCAAAAGCATGACCAAATTCATGAACAAATACATATTCTGAGTGAATGTTAAAATTTACGCAGGTAGCGTAATAGTTATAGATGGCACCACCACCGTATTTATCGGTGTTAACGAGGATATAAATTTGATCATAAGGGGCATTTGCAGCCAGGTCACGAACATCTTTGTATTCCTCGGTCATTAAATATCTTTCCTCATTAAAAGTATAAAATGTGGTACCGGCTTGTGTATTTACATAAATTTTATCGGCAGGGATATCTGTGCCCGACTGTTGAGATGGGGCTTCAATTCCCCAGATGTTAAATGAAGATTTATTCTCTTTGTAAGGTGAGGAGTTAAAAAGATATTGTGCAAATCTGTTGCAGTCCTTTTTAAACTGATCCATCTCTTTTTCAGTGTAACCTTCGGGAATCAGAACTATATCAACCTTTTCAGAGGGATCACCACCGTTTACCACTTTAAAATTTGGATAAACTTTTTCCCTGTCCTTTTTGATAAAATAGTTTTCAGGGTTGATGTCCACGGTGAATTTTTGAACAAAGGATTGATCTTTTTGTCTTGAGGAGATTGTAAGAGTGACAGTCTTTTTTGGGAAAGGCATGGTTACACTTTCCTCAAAAGATTTGCTGTAGAGCAAAGCTTCGTTAGTTGTCTGCCATTCTGAGAAGAGAGTTGAATAATGTTTAGAGTAGATCAGTTTCCCCGATTCCTTGTCAAAAACTTCGGCTTTATATTTACCAAAGTTAAAAGGATCTATCAGGTTTTTAACGGGACCACCCCAAAATGGTTCTTCAATCAAAGATTTAAAATAATAAAAATCTTCTGTTTTTGAACCGGCATGAGTATAATCAAACCTAAGGGTCTTGTTGAGGAAGTATTTGTTGAATTCGCTCTGTGCGAACATTAATACAGGAAGGAACAAAAAGAACAATAACTTTTTCATTAGGCACCAAATTATTAATAATGCCTAAAATTACTGAAATTTTCAGTTATTTTTGATGTAAAAAAGGGGTTAAACTATAGAGTTACAATTTTTTCGATTGCATTTGCCAATTTAAAATCTCTTCCGGTGATACCATTTGCATCATGAGTTGAAGAGATTATTGAAAGTCTATTCCAATCGTGCATCAAAATGTTGGGGTGATGGTTTTGATCTTCAGCAATTTCAGCAATCCTGTTTACAACTTTAACCACCTCACTAAAGTTGTTGAACTGGTAATCTTTTTTGATCGTTTCACCATCTCTTGCCCACCCGTTTAAGCCTGCAAGTTCATTTGAAATAAGATCGTCTGTTAACTTTAACATTTTATACTCCATCAAAACACATTTATTAAAAGGGGAAAAATGAAGAATCAACAATTGAAATTCTTCACTCTTCCCCGTTAAAACAATTATACGCTTAGGTCTGAGCCCACTGCCAATGAGCTTTCGTCCATAAATATAAGAAAATCATTATCATCCACATGGCGAGCAACTATTGTTGTGCCATCTTTAAATGAACCCCTCAGAATTTCTTCCGATAGAGGATCTTCTATATAATTTTGAATTGCTCTTTTTAAGGGTCTTGCGCCAAATTTTGGATCATAACCTTTTTCAGCGAGGAAATTCCTTGCCGAATCCTCAATTACGAGTTCAAGTTTATTGTCGTGAATATTCTTGAGCAGGTCTTTTATCTCTACATCGATAATCTTTAAGATATCTTCTTTGGTAAGATTCCTGAAGACAATCTGATCATCAAGACGATTGAGGAACTCGGGACTAAAAAGTTTTTTCACTGCATCATCAATTACACTTTTCATGTTGTTGTATTGATCTGTAACTCCGTCTGCATTAAACCCAAATGATCCAAGAGGTTTGATATCCCTGAGACCAATATTTGAAGTCATAATGATTATGGTGTTTTTGAAATCAACTTTTCTTCCTAGACTGTCAGTAAGACGTCCTTCGTCAAGAACCTGAAGCAACAATGAAAAGATATCAGGGTGGGCTTTTTCGATTTCATCAAAAAGGACCACTGAATAAGGTTTTCTTCTCACTTTTTCGGTAAGTTGACCACCCTCTTCATATCCAACATATCCCGGAGGGGCTCCAACAAGTCGCGATACAGCGAATTTTTCCATGTATTCGCTCATGTCGATTTTTATCAGTGCATCTTCAGAGTCAAAGAGATATCGTGCAAGGACTTTACAGAGTTCGGTTTTTCCAACTCCGGTAGGACCCAGGAAGATAAAACTTCCGATTGGTCTGTTAGGATTTTTTAATCCGGCTCTTGCTCTGCGAATCGCTTTAGTAAGTTTTTTGATCGGTTCATCTTGACCAATGATGCTTTTTGTGAGTGATTCTTCCATTTTAAGAAGTTTATCCGACTCAGTCTGGGCAACTCTGGTGACAGGAATACCGGTCATCATGGCAACAACGGTGGCAATATCCTCTTCGGTGACATCAAAAACATTCTCTTTTGACTTTAACTCCCATTCTTCTTTGGCAGTCTCAAGTTCAGCAAGCAGTTTTCTTTCAGTGTCGCGAAGTCTTGCAGCCTCTTCATAATCCTGGCGTTTTACAACATTCGCTTTTTCTTTTCTGACATTCTCAACTTCATCTTCCATGTGGAGGATTTCAGCTGGAACTTCATAATTTCTCATGTGAACACGGCTACCGGCTTCATCAATAACATCAATTGCTTTGTCGGGAAGATGTCTGTCGGTTATATAACGCAGACTCATTTTCACAGCGGATTCAATGGCTGCACTCGAATAACTTACATGATGATGTTCTTCATATTTAATTTTGATGTTTTCAAGTATCTGAATGGTATCGTCGTAACTTGGTGGTTCAACCATCACTTTTTGGAATCTTCTGTCGAGAGCTCCGTCAGTTTCTATGTATTTTCGATATTCATCAAGCGTTGTAGCACCAATACACTGAAAATCACCTCTTGCCAAAGCAGGTTTAAACATATTGGAAGCATCAAGTGATCCTGAAGCACCACCGGCACCAACTATGGTGTGGAGTTCATCGATGAAGATGATTACTTCTTTGGCTTTTTCAAGTTCGGTTAAAAGAGCTTTCATTCTCTCTTCAAACTGACCACGATATTTTGTGCCTGCAACAAGTCCTGCAAGATCGAGCGTTACAACTCTTTTATCCTGCAAAATTCTTGGTACTTTTTTCTGAATAATCCGAATGGCAAGGCCTTCGGCGATGGCAGTTTTACCAACACCCGGTTCACCAATTAAAACAGGATTATTCTTTTTTCTACGGCTAAGAATTTGAGCCACACGTTCAATTTCAGTCTCTCTCCCTATTACGGGGTCAAGTTTGTCATCTATCGCAAGTTTTGTAAGGTCTCTTCCAAAATTATCAAGAACCGGAGTTTTCGTTTTTTCTGTTTTTTTACTTTGAGGAGGTGGCACAGAACCGGGATTCCCCTTTTCAGGGTTTTCCCTGCTTGAAAGAAGACTGTTTAATTCATTTTTTGCTGACTCATAAGTTAATCCAAATTGCATCAACATCTGGGTGGCAAGGGTATCCTCATCTCTGAGAAGAGAAAGAAGCAGATGTTCAGTGCCGATAACATCAGCCTTGTAAATTTTTGCTTCAATTTGAGTTATTTTTAATATCTTTTCAGCCTGTTTGGTGAGTGGCAAATTCCCGATAGTAAGGGTTCCACCACTTGAGCGTAACGAATCTTCGATAACTTTTTTAAGTTCAATAAGGTCACAATCGAGATTCTTTAATATCCGAACAGCTACTCCCTGACCCTCACGAATGATACCAAGCAAGAGGTGTTCGGTACCAATATAGTCGTGTCCAAGTCGTACGGCTTCTTCTCTGCTAAGCCTGATTACATCCTGCAGCCTGTCCGAAAAACTTCCATCCATTTTCAGTTCCTAAGTTTTTTATTAATTCAGTGATAGAATATAGATAATATTCCGTTTTTGTGCAATTCAAGCAAATTTCCGTCTAAAGAAACTGACCTCAAACTGCCCCAAAAATGAGACATTATTTACTCATTAATAGTTAAACAAAACAAAATTGAATTTTGTTCAAGAGGAATGACGATTTTAATCAGTAAATTCACTGAATTTTATTATCTTGAATGAAGTTTTTATCAAATCTTAGTGGAGTATAATAATGGAAAAAGAAATATTTACCGGTCTAACCATCTTCTTTATCGTGGGAGCATTAATCTTTTTAATGTTCTTCCTGTATTTTGTACCGGTAGGTCTCTGGATCACTGCAATTTCTTCCGGCGTTAAAGTCAGGATATTTAAAGATCTTGTCGGAATGCGTTTAAGAAAAATAAATCCTCATGTAATAGTGAGAGCAAAAATCACTGCCACAAAAGCAGGAATTGAAGTTGAAATACCTAAACTTGAAGCACACATGCTCGCAGGCGGAAATGTTGATAAAGTGGTTAATGCACTAATTTCAGCTGACAAAGCTCAATTAAACCTGACCTTTGAGAGAGCAACTGCAATCGATTTGGCGGGTCGTGATGTACTTGAAGCAGTGAAAATGTCTGTAAACCCAAAAGTTATTGAAACACCACTTGTTGCTGCTATGGCAAAAGATGGTATCCAGCTTAAAGCTGTTGCAAGAATCACTGTAAGAACCAACATCGAACGACTTGTGGGTGGTGCCGGTGAAGCAACCATCCTGGCAAGAGTTGGTGAAGGTATTGTTTCTACAATCGGTTCATCAGAAAGCCACAAACAGGTTCTTGAAAATCCTGATTCCATATCAAAAGTCGTATTAAGTAAAGGTCTTGACAGCGGAACAGCATTTGAGATTCTTTCAATTGACATTGCAGATGTGGATGTTGGAGCAAATATTGGTGCTAGCCTTCAGGCTGATCAGGCTCAGGCAGATCTTCAGATTGCCCGTGCAAGAGCAGAGGAAAGAAGAGCAGCCGCAGTTGCACTTGAACAGGAAATGAATGCCGAAGTTGCAAGACAAAAAGCCAAGGTTATTGAAGCCGAGGCTGAGATTCCAAGAGCAATTGCTGAAGCTTTCCGTTCAGGAAATCTTGGTATCATGGACTATTATAATTTAAAAAATGTTCAGGCAGACACCCAGATGCGTGAGTCGATCGCCAGACCTGACGATTCGAAATCAAAACCGGGTAGTTAGTCGTGGAAGATTTTGTTCAAATACTGGTTTTTGCACTCTTTATTATTTATTCCATTTTTAGTGGATTAAAGAAAAAGAATAAAGAAATGCCTCCCCCACCGCGGCAGCAGCAGAGAAATACTCAGCCCAAACCGAAACCAAAGGAGTATAGCACCTATACCAGTACGCAAAAGAAAACCGAGACACTTGAGTCAAGTGACGCTTTTTCTGAGTTGGAGGCTCTTTTTGGCAAGATGGGAATTCCCAAAACTCCCGATGATGGTTATACTTCAGAGGCTCAGGTGCCCAGGAGAGAACCGGAAAGAAAACCCGCCAGAGAGAAGCAGGAAGTTTCGAATTATAAGCCGGCAACAAGAAAGGAACCGCTTATTAGAGAGATACCTCGCAGGCAATCTACTTTTCAGAGTAAAAAGATGGAGGATTACACTTTTGAACCACTCTCTACTGAAGAGCTGAACAGAAAAACAGCTGCTCACAAGGAAGATGCTCTTCGCACCTCTCATGAAGCTAATCTTGACATCACAAGTAGCACAAAAAGCAAAAATTTTGCGCTTATGCTCAGGAATCCTGAGTCGGTTAAAAACGCAATAGTAATGGCAGAAATATTAAGACGACGCGGAGCGAATTGGAAAAGAGCCTAAAAACAATAAAGTTAAGAGACCTTACACCTCCCAAGGGATACATAAAAAATTATGACGAATCCAAATTCGCCATTGATTATGTAAATTCATTAAATCACGCACAATATGAAGCTGCCAGAGCCGAAGAAGGAAGTTATCTTATTATCGCAGGTGCGGGTTCCGGAAAGACCCGCACTCTGGTATATCGGGTTGCAAGATTAATCGAGATCGGTTACGACCCCTCCTCTATTCTGCTTCTCACTTTTACCCGTAAAGCTGCAAATGAGATGATGCACCGCGCTGAATTACTCCTCGATAAACGGTGTTCAAAAATTCAGGGAGGAACCTTTCACTCATTTGCAAATACGATTCTTAGAAGATATGCCATTCCTGCCGGACTTGAACCCAACTTTACAATTCTTGATCAGGGTGATTCTGAGGATGTGGTAAACCTTATCCGTGCCGACCTGCCTGCCGTTGACGAAAAAGTCAGGTTTCCAAATAAACAGACACTATTTAAGATATTCAGTCTGAGCGTAAACACAGGCAGACATATTGATGAAATAGTGGATGAAGAATTCCCTCATTTTATGAGGCATATCGAAAGAATCAACGAATTACACATCCTTTACACGCAGTATAAAAAGAAAAACAATCTTCTCGATTTTGATGACTTGTTGATCTATTTACGTGATTTCTTTTTTGCAAGAACACCTTCTGCCATAAGATTGCTTGATTCCATTAATTTTATAATGGTGGATGAATACCAGGACACCAATCACCTGCAGGCAGAACTTGTTGAATCCCTCACACAAACAAACAAAAATATTATGGTTGTTGGTGACGATCTTCAATCTATATATTCATTTAGAGGGGCTAACTTTAAAAATATTATGCAGTTCCCTGAACTGTTTCCAGACACAACCTTGATAAAACTTGAGGAAAACTACAGAAGTACTCCTCAAATACTTAATTTCGCAAATAAAGTGCAGGAAGCCGCTGTTTGGAAATACGAAAAATCACTTTTTTCGTACCGACCCGATGGAGAACTTCCCTATATAATCGCATCTGAAAACGAAAATATGCAGAGCCGTTTCATCGTTCAAAAAGTGTTGGAACTCCGTGAAGAGGGAGTAAAACTTTCTGATATTGCGGTACTTTTCCGTTCTTCATTTTTTTCATTTGACCTTGAGATAGAACTCACCAAAGCAAATATTCCATTTGTTAAAATCGGCGGAATCAAATTTGTTGAAGCAGCGCATATAAAGGACATCCTGGCATTTATGCGGGTGCTGCTAAATCCACTTGATCTTGTAAGCTGGTATCGGATTTTAATGATGCATCCCGGAATTGGCCCCAAAACTGCAAGAAAGATAATGGCTGAGATTTCTGAAGGGAAAGTGAGCATTACAAAATCAGTGGAATCATCTGCTGAGTCAGTATTCGCTTCAAAATGCCTGAAACTGCTTGAAGTGATGAGGAAACTTTATGTAAAAACCGATTCCCCTACTGACAAAACACAATCGATTGTTGACTATTATTATCCGCTCTTTAAAGATATGTATGATGATTTTAACAAACGATCGAAGGATATTGATACACTGCTCAATATCACCGAGAAATATGACCATCTTGAGGATTTTATCTCCGATATGGCAATTGAGCCTCCTCTTGATTCAATCTCCGATCTTGACAGTCCTGACAAAGAGGATGAAAAACTTACTCTGAGCACAATCCACTCTGCCAAGGGACTTGAATGGCACTCTGTTGTTATCATGCATGCAATCGATGGCTTCTTTCCCTCGATCCGTTCAATCGAAACTGCTGAAGGGCTGGAAGAAGAACGAAGACTGATGTATGTGGCATCCACCCGGGCTAAACAAAATTTGTATATCACCTATCCGATGAAAGTATTTGATCGTGAAATGGGTATGACTTTTTCGAAACCCACTCGATTTCTAAATAACATAACACCTGATCTGGCGGAGGGTTATCTGCTCGAAGATTAAAAAGAATCATTCTTTTAACTATTTGAAACCCTTTACAATAAATTGGTGTATAAATCTGTAAATAACTTCATTCCCATATAATCACAGGAAAAAACATGTTAAAATTGTCTATTTTCATTTTAATCGGAATGGTGTCAACCGTTTTTAGTCAAAATGTTCTAAATGTAAAGATTGAAAAATTTGAGAAGGTTTATACCAACCCTGCCAATTCCGGTGAAAAATTTCTTGAATTCTCTCTTGAGTATCCAATATTTTCAGGAACCGGATCTGCTTCTAATACCGCTGATTTTCTGAACAAACAAGTTGCAATTATTGTGTTCGACGATGAGGGCTCCGCCGAGGCATTATTTAATAAATATGTGCAAGATCACAAAGATGTTTATGAAGGTGGCGAAGGGATGGGAATGAACTGGAGTATGGAAACTAAACTTCATTTTAACAAACTTACCGATGAAATCGGTACTTTCACAAATTCGGGCTTTGGTTATAGTGGTGGTGCGCATGGAGGATCATGGATATATTATTTCAACTATGATCTGAAGAATAACAAACTGCTGTCTCTTGTTGATGTAATGAATTCAAATTTCCTGCCGCAACTGACTGCAGAAGGAGAGAAAGTTTTCAGAAAAGTAAAAAAACTTGGCCCGGATCAAAGCCTCGAGGGTGACTATTGGTTTGAGAACAATAAATTTCACTTAAACGAAAATTTTCTTTTTACCCGATCAGGAATTACTTTCTACTACAATGAGTACGAAATTTCCTGTTATGCATGTGGAACTACTGAAATTGAAATCCCTTATTCAAACATAAAATCACTGATTAACCAAAATGGCCCCTTACAATCATTTCCTCTTGTTATCGATGCACCAAAAGTTTTCCACGAACAAAAAGAGATTCATGAAATTTACAACAGTAAGGCCTTTAAAAGAGATTCCGCTTATGTAATTGATATTACCTGGCCCGTGTTTGATGAAACCAAAGGAAATACAGAATTTGCCATAAAGTTAAATCAACTCGTCACAGGTTTATTGCCATTTTCAAATGCAAATGTTAAACAATCTGTGAATGAGATGATCGATTCTTATAAATCGATGGAGCAGGAAGACGATTTTGGGATGTACTGGACTTTCACAAGCGATATTGGGGCTTATTTTCCAACATCAAATATTGTCAGTTTAGTTAAATTTGAATGGGAATACGCTGGCGGAGCCCATGGAAACGGTGTCACATTATATTATAACATTGATGAGACTACACAAAAAGTTCTAACAGTGGATGATTTACTCATCCCGGGCGGAAAAGATAAATTGAATCTTATCGCAGAAAAAATATTCCGGCAGGATTATCAGCTCGGTGAGGAGGAGCTTCTTCATGAAGCAGGTTACTGGTTTGAGAACGAAAAATTTAAACTAAATGAAAACTTTTTGATCGATAACGATGCACTGCAATTCACATTTAATCCTTATGAAATTGCACCTTATGCAGCAGGTTCTCCGGAAGTGAGAATAAAATTTTCTGAAATAAAAGATCTTATTCGTAAAGATGGTCCGCTAAAATATTGGTTTGAATAATTAAATAAAATCGGGAGTGAAAAAATAATTTCTGCTTTTTTCACTCCCTGATCATTTAAAATGTGGGTATTTTAATCGATTAAGAGATTCTTCTCTGATTTGGCATCAAAAAGGTGGACTTTTACCGTATCAAACTCAAGTTGTACCTTGTCGCCTGTTTTATACCTGATTCCTGTGTTCACTCTGGCGACACATTTTGTCCCCTCAAGGTTAAAGTGGAGATATTCTTCATTTCCCATAAATTCAACCATATCCAAAACCACTTCGACTACATTCACTCCCTCTTTAACGATTACCGATTTGGGTCTGAAATGTTCGGGTCTGATTCCAATAATAACTGCACCTGCCACGGCTCCAAGTTTTTTTTCATAGTCGTGCCGGCTGAACTCAACTTTTAATGATTTGTTGTTACTGTTAAAAATGTACGAGTTTAATTCTTTAGCCAGGTTCCCTGAGATAAAATTCATTGAGGGACTTCCGATAAATCCCGCAACAAATTTATTTGCAGGGCGTTCATAAAGATTCATAGGTTCGTCAAATTGTTGGATATGCCCTTTGTCGAGAACACAAATCCTGTCACCCATCGTCATAGCTTCAACCTGATCGTGTGTAACATAAATCATTGTGGCACCAAGATGTTTATGGAGACGGGAAATCTCAGCTCTCATTTGAACTCTAAGTTTTGCATCAAGATTACTTAAGGGTTCGTCAAACAGAAAAACTTTTGGTTTCCTTACAATCGCTCTGCCTACTGCCACCCGCTGTCTTTGACCACCCGAAAGAGCTTTAGGTTTTCTATCCAAATAATCTTCCAGCTCAAGAATTTTTGCAGCTTCCATAACCCGTTCATTTATCTCGTAAGTTGGCATTTTTCTTAGCTTAAGGCCAAAAGACATGTTCTCTTTTACTGACATGTGAGGGTATAACGCATAATTCTGAAAAACCATTGCAATATCCCTGTCTTTTGGGGGCAGATCATTTACAACTTTATCATCAATTCGCAGTTCCCCTCCGGTAATATCTTCCAGACCGGCAATCATCCTCAAAGTTGTCGTTTTTCCGCAACCTGATGGTCCAACCAAAACGACAAATTCTTTGTCCTTAATATCCAGTGAAATCGAATGAACCACTTTATTACCACCTTCGTAGCTCTTCGAAATGTTACGCAATTTTACTTCAGCCATTATATCCTCATCGTTAATGTAAACGTTTACATTGATAAACGAAAAATAAAACATATTGTGGAGAAAATAAATATTAAATAACCGTTTATCTCATTTTTTAACTCAAATTCAGTAATCTTTTTTATTTTTACTCACCACTTTTCAGAATTCTATGGCGAGATTCAAAAACAAGTACATTTTTTTATTAATAATTGCGGCAATTGTCGTTGCACTCTACTTCCTGGGAGTTTATGGCAATGGCAAAGAAGCATTTATTCCTGACATTGAAAACAAGGATACTTCCTACATGAACGATGTTTATTCCGGCAGACGCGATTCCATGGTACAGGAACAACTTGTCGCCCGGGGCATCAAAAATGAAGTAGTGCTTAAGTCGATGCGAAGTGTAAAACGACACCTTTTTGTTCCTGAACGCTACAGGCAATATGCATACGATGATGGTGCGTTGCCTATTGGTCTCGACCAGACTATCTCCCAACCCTATATAGTTGCATATATGACCGAAGCCGTTAATCCTACCAAAGGAATGAAAGTTCTCGAGATTGGTACAGGATCGGGATATCAGGCGGCGGTGCTCGCTGAGATTGTTAAGGAAGTTTACACAATTGAGTATTTTGATGATCTGGCGAATAACGCAAAAGAATTACTCGATTCACTTGGTTATAAAAACATCAAAGTAAAAGCGGGTGATGGATTTTTTGGATGGGAAGAATTTGCCCCTTATGATGCTATAATTGTAACTGCAGCTCCCGAAGATGTACCAAAACCGCTTATCGACCAACTCAAAGAGGGTGGAAGAATGATTATTCCACTTGGCCAGGCCGGAACTATTCAGTCACTTGTGATCCTTCAGAAAAAAGATGGGAAAGTTGAAAAACAAACTGCAATGCAGGTAAAATTTGTTCCTTTCCTGAGGAAATAGACTCTCCCCTATCTTGCTAGAAATCCGGCTATTGCATTAGAGACCAGTTTTAGATCACAACCGGGACCAAGATGTCCACAATCATTTTGAATTACCATCAAATCAGATTTTAACAACTTTGCAAATTTAATCGACTGATACGGCAAGATGAGTTGATCTGATGCTGAGACTATAATAAACACTTCCCCCTTAACCTTTTTCGCCGTTTCTTCAAGAGTTCCCCCAAAATCTTTTGTGATATCATGATTGATCATTGCTTTCATTTGGGCAATTCTATTCGAAGCGGGAAACCTTTCTGCCGTTACTCCTCTGAATTTATCGAGTAATTGTTTGTACTCGCCGGGTTCATATAAAGTATCAACCTGAAGTGACGTCCTTGCCAACAGATAAAAATTAAGGTCAAAAATCCTGTTGGCAACCGAATCGGGAACACCGTATTTTTCAATTGTTTGAAGGATTTGAAGTGATACCTCAAAATTTAATTGATTTACACTGCTTTGAATTGGAGTGCCAACATAAGGAATATATTTACGCGCAAATTCAGGATAACTGACCATCCATTGATAAACCTGCATCCCCCCCATCGAACCACCAATTATCGCATGAATTGAATTCAGTCCGAGGTGGTTGGTGAAAAGAAGATACTGGCTGTTTACCATATCTGAAATTGTAATTTCCGGAAAGGGCAGTTTCCCAGTGTAGTTTGTGGGAGAGGTGGAAACCCCGTTACCCAGTGCATCAACCAGGATTGCAAAATAGATTGTGGTATCAATTAGCTTCCCTCTTCCGAGACTCCAAATCATATCCTCTGATGATCCTGCATACCAGGTTAGGAAGGCGACAACATTTGATTTGTCATCGTTCATTTTGCCAAATGTCCGGTAACCAACCTTTGTATCAGTAAGTGTTGCGCCCGATTTAAGTTGAAGATCCCCAAGCTCAAAAAACATCTGCTGGGCATTAAGTAATGAGGTTAAAATTATGATCGAGAGGAGTAATTTAATTTTCATAACGGTTCAAATTTAAAGTCAATAAAATTGATAAAATGAAGTTTAAAACTACATTTTTTTTGCCAAAACTTTTTTGAGTTCAATTCCCTCCAAATAGATAAATATTTGAACTCTTTTGTCGCATTTTGGTTGTAAATTTAAGATTGTAATTAGTGTTTTTTCTAAAATTAAACAGGTAATCATGCGTTTTCTATTTGTCCTCCTTATTCCCGTAATTTCCATCTTCGCACAAAGCAGTCAACCACCAATCACTGAATTTTCTCATTTGATTTCCCCTGCTCAACTTTCATATCAAAATGGCTTCATTTTGACCGAAGGCGGATCTCTAATCGCAAAAGAGACATCCAATTCACTGATTTCATCTACGATGAAAATTCCGGGAATGAATGGTGGTCAGTTTCTTGCAATCGGGATAAAAGCGAATGGAAACTTTGTGTCGCCCGAAGATCTCGATTTTGTACTGAGACTGGATGATGAGGTAATCAGACTAAATGCCTACGAAGAAAGTGATCCTGCTTCAATCAAAAGTGTCATCCTTACTCCACTTTATTTTGCAAAACCAGGTAAAACTAATTATTCTTTGCAAATTAATGTGAACAGACAAAACATTGAGATTAAGGATATTGAAGTAATTTTTATCGATCCGGGTAAATCAAATCCGATTTTACCAATGTCAGTTGGAAATACAGAGGATACATATCCAAAGCCATCTGTAGTAACGAGGACACAATGGGGATGTCCACAAGGACAATCAAGTGGATGGGGACCTTCTTACACAACCGTCACCCATTTGATTATTCACCATACAGATGACAATAACAATGTTACTGACTGGCCTGCTGCTGTGAGAGCAATCTGGCAGTACCACACATTTTCAAATGGTTGGGGTGATGTTGGTTATAACTACCTTGTTGATCCAAATGGTATCATTTATGAAGGCAGAGCCGGCGGGGATAATGTTGTAGGAGCCCATTTTTGCGGCACCAATGGAGGAACGATGGGAGTTTCGATGCTTGGAACATATACCAGTGTCTCCCCTTCCGCTGCACTTCAGGCATCACTTGGAAAAATTCTTGCCTGGAAAGCTGATCAAAGAGGCATCAATCCACTTGGTTCTTCATTTCACGGATCTTCAGGATTAACTATTAATAATATCAGTGGTCACCGTGCGGGGTGTGCCACTGAATGCCCGGGACAAAGATTTGTGGACATTGATCTTCCAAATGTGCGTCAAGGAGTGCTCTCACTCATTCAAAGTATAGCCCCAAAAATCACTGCATTCACACCAGAGAATGGATCAAATGATGTAAAAGTCTTTAAACCGATTAAACTGACATTTAATTTATTGATGGATACCAATTCTGTCAGGAATGCCATTTCTATCTCCCCGATTGATACATTTGTTGTCACATTTCCTTCGATTAGTGATGCAGTAATTACACCAGTTGGTTTATGGTCATTTAATACCACCTACACACTTAAGGTTGATACCACCGCAAAAAATATTTATGGCACTCCACTTGACGGAGATGGAAATGGTGTCGGCGGAGATCCCTTTTACCTTACTTTTTCAACATCACAACCTGATAATAATCCCCCGCTAATTGTTAAATATTTCCCGAACGGGGTTGATGTTGGAACCTATGCCGAAATGATGATCGTTTTTGATGAAGAGATTACAAATTTTGAACAAAATATCACTTTGACTGATGGGATAACCCCCTCCATTCCCCTCTCAAATCTTAACTTTAAATGGGAAGGTAATCGCGGACTATTAACTTTTAAAACGACACAACTGCTGGTTGGTGGAAAAAATTATCTACTCAAATTAAAATCCGACATAGGCGACAAAGTTGGCAACAAATTACCGCAGGATTTTGATATTCCATTTTATGTTCCGCTCATAAATCTCGTGGAAGGTACTGTTTTTGATCGTTTTGAGGGAATTTCCACATGGGAAGATCCTATGGATAATGTAAATACAACCGGCGCCGACACTACAAAAACTTTTTTTAATATTACATCCGAAAAGAAAAGGGGTGGAGTATTCTCAGGTAAACTGGAATTTGGTTTTAGTGGGAATACCGGAGGAAAAATTTATCTCACCAAATCCACAGGACATTTGCTTCCCTCAGGGAGTGTAAATACCGGTGTTTGGGTGTTTGGGAATCTCAGCGGCAACAAGTTTGGTATGCTTTTCAAAAACTCAAGTGAACAACTTGTTGAGATGGGAACGATGAATTTTTACGGATGGAAGTTTTTTAATGTCCCATTTCAAAATTCAGTAAACAACACAGAGTTTAAGGGATTTGTTTTGGAACAAATCGCCGGTTCAGAGTTGAATAGTGTTATCTATTTTGATAATCTGCAATTTAATACATCTGTGACAGGTATTGAAGACCAAACTCCGGGTACGCCACATGAATTTGCTTTGGCTCAAAATTATCCAAATCCATTTAATCCGGAGACCAGGATATCATTTACCATTCCGTCATCAATGTTTGTCACGGGAAAAGTTTATGATATGATGGGTGGAGAGGTTGTTACACTTATTAAAAATGAACTCCAGGGTGGGAGTCACTCGGTTATTTTTAATTCTTCTAACCTTGCCTCGGGGATTTATCTTTTTAAATTGACTGCGGGTATGGAGTCGAAAATCATTAAAATGATATTAACTAAATAACATATAAAATTCAACTAACTTAAATTCATTTGTAACCGGAAATAAATGCAGAACAAAATCATATTCGGAACCGACGGCTGGCGTGGAATAATTGACCTGGAGGTCAACAATAAATCAATTGCTGAAATAGCACAGGCTTTTGCCCACCATCTGCTTTCAAGTGTGCATAATATTATTTCACCATCGGTTGTGATTGGGTACGATGGAAGAAAGAACTCAAAACTGTATGCTACACTTTTTGCAAGGGTGCTCGCCGGAAACAGGACATTTGTTACTTTAAGTGACAGGGTGATTCCCACTCCCGTCCTCTCATTTGCAGTAAAAAATGGAAAATTTGATGCGGGAGTAATGATTACTGCGAGTCATAATCCACCTGAGTATAATGGAGTAAAATTTAAAGATTCTTATGGCGGTCCGTTTTTAAGCGATAAAACAAAGAGGGTTGAATCTCTTATTAATTATAGCCTTATACAGACTGAGGAATCATTTAAAACAGTTAATCTTATTGATGATTATGTAGCAAGTCTGGTGGAACGAATAGATTTTAAGGGTGCCAGGAAAAAGAAACTTAAAGTTCTCATCGATTCAATGGGTGGAGCCGGTGGACATCTTCTTCAAGATATCCTTCAAAAACAAAAAATTGAAGCCACCACTATTTTTGGTGAACCCGATGTTAATTTTAACGGGAGGAGTCCCGAGCCCGTTGATCAAAATCTCGGACCGTTAAAAGATACCATTTTGGTGGGTAATTACGCGTTTGGGATAGCAACCGATGGTGATGCCGACCGTGTTGCGCTGGTTATGGAAAATGGAGAGTGGTTAAGTGCACAAGAAACTATTCTCCTCTTTGCAGATTATCTAATGAATTCCGGAATTCAGGATGGTGACATTATTAAAACTGTCTCTGTAACCGATAAATTGTTCGGATTACAAACTGATACCAGGAAAATCCGTGAGGTGCAGGTCGGGTTTAAGTATATCACCGAAGAGATGTTAAAAGGTGGCGTTTCGATGGGATTTGAAGAAAGTGGCGGATTTGGGTTAACCGATCATATTCCGGAAAGAGATGGAATATTGTTTGCATTGATTGCACTTGAAATGCTTGCCGATTCCGAATATTCAAAACTCAGCGAACTTGTAAATGAAAAAAGAAAACAGTTTGGAACAATCCATTACAAAAGAATAGACCATGATTATTCTGAAGGTGACAGAGTTGAACTTCTCCCCCGCCTGATAGAATCCGCTCCGAAAAAAATCGGAAATTGGGCGGTTAAAAATTCCTCCGTTTTTTATTCGGCGACAGGAATAGTAAACGGGTTAAAACTCCGTCTGGAGGGGGAAAACAGGTGGCTTTTGATCCGGTCGTCAGAAACTGAACCGCTTCTACGGTTTTATGCTGAGGGCGATTCTGAAGATGAACCTGACATCTTATTGAATAAAGGTCTTAAATTATTAATGAAACAACGAAATAAACAGAACCATGTCAATTAAATATATTGAAAAAAATGAGATCCCTTTTTTACTCAACAATCTTGGGGAAGATTTTGCATTAATTGAAAATCCGGGATATGTCTTTCCAAATTTTGAGATTGTGCCACTTGCCAAAAAAACTAAAAAAGTAAACAATCTTGTAGCTGTTGTGATGGATATGGATGGAACCACAACCACCACTGAAGTTTTGTGTATCCATTCACTTGAACATATGATTCGACAAATCACCGGTAGAATGACCAAAGACCTTTGGACAGGGCTGGATGCTGAAAAAGATTACCCTCATATTATCGGTAACAGCACCACTAAACATGTTGAATATCTGATCAGAACCTATAGAGATGCCATCGATATTGAATCGTTAAAAAGGGCATTTATTAGAGCAGCTGTAAGAACAATCTGTTTTGGAAAAGATCCAAGCAGAATTGATGAAGTTAAAAATAATCTGGCTTCGCTTGGATTGGGAAAACTTCAATTTGCAGCGGAACTTGAATCTGTTATCGCAACCGGTGTTGGCAATTTTAGCCAGTGCCCTGCAGTTCAAACACTTGTTACTAAAAATTTTCAGGATTTTAAGATCGAAACTGAAAACGATGTTGTCAGAGCTGCTATCGATATTTATTATTCAAGATACCACGAGATTCTTGCCCGAATTGCTGATGGTGATTCAAACAGAATTATCAAAGAACTTGAACTTCAACCCGGCAAACACCTGATTGAACCAATGCCCGGAGCTCTGCTTCTTTTGTTGCTTCTTTCGGGGAAACTTAAAGGTAAAGTTGAATTTCTTCGTTCATGGTTGTTGGAACAATATGACCTGACAATTGAAATAGAAACTCCGGTTGATTCACAACTGGGAATACTGCAGCAACTTGCAACAAGATTTGAACAATCACCTGTAAAAATTGCTGTTGTAACTTCTTCGATCAAGTATGAAGCTGATATTGTTCTCACGGAGATTTTTAAGGTTTTTAGAGAGCAAATTAAAAAAATGCCGTTAAAAGAAGCTGTTATTGAGGAATTGACTGAACAGTTTTCTGATCACAATCTCTTTTATGATGCTGTTGTTACTGCTTCAGACTCCAGTGAAATTCGATTAAAACCTCACCGTGACCTCTATTCCCTGGCACTCCATCGACTTGCCGTTCCAACAGAGAAATTTGACGAAGTTATTGGATTAGAAGATTCTGAAAGTGGAAATCTTGCAATCCGGGCTGCAGGAGTTGGAATGGCAGTTGCTGTCCCGTTTGCTCAAACGGCAGGGCACAACTTAAATTCTGCCTCATTTATTGCCAAAGGTGGACTACCTGAAGTAATTTTCAAAAAACATCTTTTCCTAAATCACACCTGAGATTTTTATGTCAAAAATGGATGAACATTTAAAAAATAAAATTTTTCATGTAATATCGAATACCCACTGGGATCGTGAATGGCGATTCCCTTTCCAACGAAACCGCCAGATGCTTGTGGATATGATCGATAAAACCATCGAAATTCTTGAGAAGAACCCGGACTATAAGGCGTTCCATCTCGATTCCCAGTCGATTGTTATAACCGATTATCTTGAGATTAAACCTCACATGAAGGAACGGTTTATAAATCTTGTAAAGGATAAACGACTGCTTATTGGTCCGTGGTTTATTCTACCTGAACAGTTTCAGGTGGGTGGTGAAAATCTCATTAGAAATCTGCTTATCGGTCATAAAATCTGTAAAGAACACGGTGGAGTTTCTAAAATTGGATATTCTCCTTTTTCATGGGGACAGATTTCGCAACTACCCCAAATCTACAAAGAATTTGGAATTGAACTGATCATGTTCTACCGTGGAATCAATTCACTTGAGGCACCAAAAGCCGAGTTTATTTGGGAAGGTGCTGATGGCACAACCGCTTTGGCTTCCCGGTTTTCAACGATGCCCAGATACAATTTCTATTTTTATATTTATCGTCCTGTGGTACACAATGAAACTCCGTGGGATATTGAACATCCCTGGAATAAAGGTGGAGTATTGTTTCATTTTGCCGATGAAAGACTTTATAATGAAGACTTTTTTATGGCAGAATATCCGGACAATTATTATGCTGAAAATATAAGACCTGCCGTTGAAGATGCGATCAACAAACAAGCCGACGATTTCACAACACCACATGTGATTTGGATGGAGGGACACGATTCTTCCGGTCCAAATGTAAAAACGGTTCAGATAATCGAAGATATCCGAGCTGAATTTCCGGGAATTAATGTCATTCATTCCACCCTTGAAGAGTATGCAGAGGCCCTTTCACAGAGCATTGATGAGGATAAAGCTTCACAAGTTTATGGTGAAAGAAGAAGTGCACAATATGACTTGAGAAGCGGGAATATGTATGGATATACGACTAGTGCAAGAATGTATTTAAAACAACGAAATTTTGAGGTTGAGAACTTTTTGCAGTTTTATGCAGAACCGTTTAACTCATTTGCCGGAGTTGCGGGTAAAGATATTAAAAATAAATATCTCGAAATTGCTTGGAACATGCTTGTTCAAAATTCAGCACATGACTCCATCGGTGGTTGTTCATTGGATACCGTGCATGAGGATATGATGTCGCGTTACAAACAGGTTAATGAAATTTCAACCGGTGTTTTCGAAAGAGCCTGCAAATTTTTCATAAGTAACATCGATCATTCAGGACGACTTGAAAAGTATGCCCATGCTGATTATCCGCAGTTTTTAACTTTGTTTAATCCAACAGCTTACACTCGAGATGAAACTGTTCGCCTCATGATTGACATACCTGACCAGGCAATCGCCGGTTCGATCAGACTGATAAATGAAAATGGCGAAAGTCAATCACTTTCCATTCTGGAATCGTATGATGTTGAACCTGTCCTCGAACAGATGACAAATCGCCCTATGTATTTAAAAACCAGAAGGTATGAAGTACTTGCATCTTTAACAGGACTTGTACCACTCGGTTATACATCATTTGCAGTAGTCCCCGATTCTTTCCTCCCTGTTGAAGTTGAATTTATTGCATCCGGCAAAAAGAAGAAAACCAAGCTTAACAATGAATACCTTCAGGTTACATTTAACGACAATGGCACCTTTAATGTTTTCCAAAAAGAAAGTGGATTTTATTACAACAACCTTGGAGCTTTTTATGATGAAGGTGAAGGTGGACATGCTTGGGTGAACAAACCATTGCCACCTTTTGTAAGTTCCGATGAGTCAAAAGCAAGGGTGAAGTTGATCGAAAATTCAGGACACTCTGCAACAGTTGTCATCAGACAATATCTTTCACTTCCTTCAAATCTTAAACAGAGAAACAACAGGAACCCTGATTTTACCATTGTTCCCGTAAAATTGTTTGTCACAATACTTAAAGGCTCAAGAAGAGTTGACATGAGGATTGAAGTGATGAACAAGGCTGAGAGCCATCGATTAAGATTGTTATTCCCGACGGGACTGAAAATTAAGACCCATTACGGAGAGGGTCAATTTGATGTGGTAGAGAGAAGCAATGAAAGACCCGACACTTCTGACTGGGTAGAACAGCCCATGTACGACTTCCCTATGCATCAATTTATGGCTGTATCAGATGGAAGAAATGGTGCTGCAATATTTACCAAAGGGTTAAAAGAGTATGAAGTATTGCCCGACTCTCACAACACAATCGCAATTACACTCTTAAGATCATTTAATTATGTGATCACTCCAAGTTCGGAAGAGAACTACTCGTGGATGAAAGGGTCACAATGCCTTGGGAAACAGGAATTTGAACTTGCGTTTTATCCATTTAAAGGAGACTGGAGTGATGGACGAGTTTATTCTGAGGCAATGAAGTATAATCTTCCTGTTTCCGCAGTAATTTCCTCCAAAGCAAATGGAGAGATGCCTTCAACCTTCTCCTTTTTGAGGATAGAACCTGAAAACCTGATTTTCAGTTGTTTTAAATCTGCTGAATCGGAAAATTTGAACGAATTTGTTTTGCGTGTTTATAATCCAACAGAAGATGGAATAGCGGGCAAAGTTACATTTGGAAAAGCCCCCAAACAAGTATCACGAACTACACTGGAAGAGGAAGTTATCGAGAATAAAAACCTCACCAATCCAAATGAACTGGTTGTGAAAATTGGAGCAAAAAAAATAAAAACATATCTAATTAAGTATTAAAGAATAAAAGATAAATTTTATATGATCAAAAATAAATACGGATTTTTCACTGATGATCATCGTGAATTTGTAATCACCGACCCAAGAACTCCCCGTCCCTGGTTTAATTATATCTGGAATAACGATTATGCAGGATTATTATCCCATACGGGTGGTGGATTTTCATTTCTTGAGACCCCTCGCGATAACCGATTAACCAGAATGAGATATAACTGTCTCCCATGGGATCGTCCCGGCAGATATGTAATGATTAAGGATACAATCAGCGGAGAATATCGTTCTTTAAGCTGGGCTCCTACAATTGACAAAAAATACGATTTTTATGAATGTAGACATGGACAGGGTTACACCACCATCAAAACCCGATTTTTTGGTGTTGAGGGAACCTTAACTTATTTTGTTCCTCGTGAAGGAAATGTTGAGATTTGGCGTGTAACTCTTAAAAACCTTTCATCAGAAAAGAAGGAACTTGAAATCTATTCTTTTGCTGAACTTATGATGGGTAACGCACTAAATGATATTATTAATCAACCAAATGACAAACATTTTACTGATATTAAATTTGACAAGACCCATGATACACTTGTTGCAACAAGAAGATATTGGGTATTAAATAAAAAAGTATCAGTTGAACAACCCAATCTGGACTGGAAATATGATCTGCTTTTCACTTCCACACTTCCGGTAACAGGATTTGATGGAAGTCTCGATAAATTCATCGGTAGATGGCGTTCTGAAGCAAATCCTGAAGCTGTTGAGCGAAGTGAGATGTTTAATACTGAAATTACTGCGGGTGATCCTGTTGCTGCTTTGCAGAATAAAATATCGTTGGAACCCGGTGAATCAGTTGATTTTGCAATCATGATGGGAGTTTCCCCAAAAGATGAAAATTCTCCTGAATCCAAATATCTTTCTTTAGACTGGGATTCACTTAAAGATATTGATGTGATAGATTCGAAGCTCAAGGAAGTAAAAGCCTACTGGACTAATTACTTAAACCATTTTACTATCGAAACACCCGATGAAAAATTTAATGCCTCGATGAATGTATGGAATCAGTATCAGGCAGCGGTTACTTTTGACATGGCGCGTAATTCAGGTTATTATCACGGTGGACTGCTTTTTGGTAACGGTATTCGTGATCAGTTCCAGGATATTTTGGGAATGGTTATTCCAGAACCCGGAAGAGTCAGAGCTCGAATCACAAATGCTTTAAAATATCAGTTTAATGACGGATCAACTCTTCATAATTTTTTCAAGATAACTGAGTGGGGAGAGAAGACAAATCATTCTGACACTCCCCTTTGGATTCCTTTTGGTGTCACTGAATATCTGAACGAAACGGGTGATTTTGCTCTGCTTGATGAGGTTGTTAAATTTTACGATCAGGATGAAGCCACTGTTTACGAGCACACCGCCAGAGCAATCGATTTTTGTATCTCCTCTGTAAGTGAAAGAGGTTTGCCAAAAATAATGAACGGCGACTGGAATGATACTCTCGACAAAGTTGGTCCTCGTGGCAAAGGTGAAACAATCTGGGGTGCATTTTTCCTCGGATTTGTGATTAAAAAAACACTCCCCCTTCTTGGACTGAGAAACGATCAGGAGAGAATCAAAAAATGGAGTGAAGCGTTTGTTCACATGGAAAAAGTTGTGAATGAAGTTGCTTGGGATGGTGAGTGGTATATTCGTGCATTTAACGACTTCCTGGAGCCTCTGGGAACCGCAAAAAGTGAACAGGGTAAGATATTCATCAATTCCCAGTCATGGGCTGTAATCTCGGGAATGGCTCCTGCAGACAGAGCACAAAAATGTGTTGATTCAGTTAAAAGACTTTTACTTCGTCCAAACGGGATTCAAATATGTTTCCCCTCCTACACAAAAGTTGAGGCAAATACAGGATTGATAAGCAGATGTGTTCCGGGTAAAAAAGAGAACGGCGCCATTTTTAATCATGCCTCTTCATGGTTTGTGTTAGCTTCCATTGTGGCAGGTGATGTGGATTCAGCGTTGGATATTTACAAAAGTATGTTACCCACAAATTCTGCGGAAAGAAGCGACATTTATGAAGTGGAACCTTATGTATTTGCTGAATATGTTACCAGTCCCGATCACCCGTCTGAAGGTCAGGCAAGCCATTCATGGTTGACAGGAACCGCAGTTTGGATGCTAAGAATTGGAATGGACAATATCGCTGGATTTAAACCCCAATTTACCGGAATGGAAATATCTCCTGTACTCCCTTCATACTGGGATTCTTTTAAAGCTTCACGAGTTTTTAGAGGATGCCAACTTGATCTGAATGTAGTTCGTAACGATTCAGGTGACAAAAAAGGACTCTATATGGGAGATGATAAAGTTGAACAAAACTTTTTGTCTGAAGAAATAATTAAAGCCAAGAAAACTTTACAATTATATTTCTTTATCTGATTAAAACTAAAAGAGGCTGTCCAACTAAGTTCAGCCTCTTTTTTCAATATGTTTCTTCTTATCTACTCACCCCTTGCTTTTTTCTCCGCTGCAACAGGATGAAAAAACATTACAACACCAAAAGCCAATGTAAACAGAAAATAGATAATGGTTAAAATCCACATTCCAGGCAGATGGGGTTTTACACTCGTCATTTTGGCAAGAGTTATAAAACCGATCAGGAAATGTGAAAAATTTCCCATCGCCAGTGGTCTTGCATAAATTCCTCCCATGATAACACCCCTGTTCATCCAGTTCATGATCGCGAATCCGATAAAAAGCGCTGCCAATAATTGAATGAACATATCAGCGGCACCATCAGAGGTTACTTTGGTATGTAAAAGAAGTTCCTGCGAAAAAAATGATGACAGAAACCCGAATAATCCCAGTACAACTGCGCTGGTGGATAATAATATTTTAGTGTTTAACATTATAAATTTTACCGGTAATCCTTATCATTTTAACAAATTTTGAACTTCTTCAGCTGTTACATTCTTCTCCTGATCATCCAATTCAATCAGATATAGATAACCCTTGGGGTTACCAAGTGAATTATAAATATCGAGCAGTTTTTCCTGATTACTAAAGATCAGATATCCTTTGTCGTCCCATTTTTCAATACCACTCAGGCATCCATGTGTTGGAACATTAGGATAAAAAATTTCATTTTGATAATATCTCTGATCTACAGTAGTACCGTGCATTACAATGTCGTATCTGCCTGCTTTTCCTGCATAATAAGACTCATATACAGGTGAATAATCTCTCCAGGATTCAGGGAGCATTAAACTGTATAAAACACTGTCATTTAAGTTGTTTGAGTTTTTGTACCCATTGTAGAATTGTTTGTTGTCCCCTTCAAAAGGCATAAACAAACGAATTCTCGGTGTTGGTCCTATCAATTTTGCAGCAGAATTATATGCTCCTGTCACGGCAAAAATTCCCTGTGGTGAATTTCCATTTGTGATATACCCCGGCAAGTTGGTGATTGAACGGGCAAAATAAGGCAGCGTAAGAACACTACCGGCGGTATCCTTCAAAAAGCTGCCATCCCGTTTTCTAAATACAATCTGTCCTGAGTAGTCTCTGTTAGTTCGCACAAACATGAACATCTTAAACAGTGAGCTGTCTTTTTGGAAGTTTAACAAATCATTGACAGGAGGAACAATCCGTTTCTCTGCTTTTTTCATTTTAAGAGAGAGCAAAAGAGCTGTAACAATTGGATTATCAAGTTTATTGTTAAATTTTGATCTTGTCAGGTTTTCGAAATATTCAACTTTCGAACGTTCTATGTTAAGTTGACTGATTGCCATTGCAAAAAGTTTAACATCGGTGGTGGAATGGGCAAAATTAGTTACTTTTTCCTGAAACTCACCCCGATAAAGTGAATGAATCGCCTGAAGAATTCTGCGTTGCAGGTCGGGTTCAAATGTGGAGATTGAATCCAGCAGTTCACCCAAGAAATCTTTAAATTCCTGGCTCCTCGTAAGTGTAAGTTCCGAAGCCCACAGCCCGTCTGCCATTTTCTTCACATCACGACGATTCTCCTTTTTAAGCGACTCAACTATCTTAAGCTTCAATTCAGTGTAAAAACTGTCTTTTCTTGCCAGACTTGCAAAATCAAAAAAGGTACTCTGAGCCTGCAGAGTCATTAAAGTGATTAAAAATAAAATCAAAATCCGGAAAAACTTCATGATTCTTTTCTAATTTGTATCAAAAATATTAACAGTTATCAAGTGGTCATTTTTTTTCGGGAGAGTAAACTGTAGTCATCTACTGCCCTTCTGATAGTGTTTTTAAGTCTGCCCAATCCTTCGATTTGCAACTCGATGTCATCACCTTCTGCCAACCAAACCGGTGAAAATTCTTCACCTTTCTCTTTGGCATTTAATGCGGTGGTTCCATTAAGTTCAAGATAACAACCTGTACCAACTGTTCCTGAACCGATGATATCACCCGGATAGAGGTCAACTCCGTAGGATGCGCGTTCTATGATTTCTGCAAATGTCCAGTCCATCTGTTTAAGATTTCCTTCAGAGACTAATCTGCCATTATGGTAAGCTCTCATATCAAGATCATATTTATCACCATACGGGGTGGATATCTTCCTGTTCTCAAGCTCATCGGGAGTAACTAAAACAGGTCCAATTGCAGTTGCAAAATCTTTCCCTTTTGCCGGACCCAAATTCAACAACATTTCTTCCATCTGAAGCACTCTTGCAGAGAAATCATTCATAATCATATATCCGGCAATGTAATTGTCAGCTTCGTACGATTTAATATTTCTGCCATGTCTGCCAATTACAATAGCTGCTTCAAGTTCAAAATCCAATTTTTGCAGGTGATCAGTTTCAACAATAAGATCACCACCACCATAAATTGCATTGTGATTAGTAAAATAAAATACAGGATATTGATCAAATTCAGGGATCATTGGCACTCCCCTGTTTCTGCGTGCGGTCGCAACATGTTGACGGAAGGCATAACCATCCCTGCATGAAGTTGGATAAGGGACGGGAGGTCCAAGTTTAAGATCATCAAGATTCATACCGGCAGTATTTCCGGCATGGAAATTATTCACAATTGATTCACAAATGCTAAGCGACTCAGTCCACATTTCAAGGAGTTCTTTCATTGTGGCGGGTAGTCTTTTACCTGTTGAGGCGGAGCCCTCTTCAACATCGATGACTACATCGTTAACAAGTATGCCAACTCTAAATTTTGAGTCTTTATAATAACTTACAAATTTCAATTAGATTCTCTCCCGGGAAAAACAGAAGTACAAATAATTGTTTCTGATTTTCCACTTTATGGTAAAAATTTATTTATACTGCTACTTTTATCGATTCAAATACTTCTTTTATCACCGAAATCGCAAATTCTGTCTCGTCCATGGTCCCACTGTTTATTCTGACTCCATTTGGCACTCCAAATGACCCGGTATGCCGCAGAATCAGCCCTCTTTCAAGACATTCATTATTAAACTGAATTGCAGTGGATTCATCCGGCAGGATTAACATTAAAAAATTCCCGACTGATTTTGTGTAGTGCAAACCAATTTTGTCAAATTCCTGTCGAAATAAATTAAGTGATCTTTCATTAAGTTCGGCGGTCTCTTTTAAAAAACCGGTATCATCAAGTGCTGCCATCGCACCAACCTGGGCAAGCATGTTTGGTTCAAACGGGAGTTTCACTTTGTAGAGAGCCTGAATAAGATTGCTCTCTCCAAATCCAACACCAAGCCTCAATCCTGCAAGACCATAATCCTTCGAAAATGTTCTAAGAACCATCAAATTATCTTTTTCATATTTGAGTCCATCGGGATAATCTTCAAATTTCCGTGCATAAAGAGTATATGCCTCATCAAGAACAATAAGAATATGCTCAGGGACTTTCTGAAGAAAATCTTCAAATTGGGATTTTGTGAACATGGTTCCGGTGGGATTATTTGGATTCGCCAGATAAATGATCTTTGTTTTTGTTGTTATAGCGGTAAAAATTGCATCCAAATCATAAGTATAATCGTCCAATAATGTCTTGACACATTTGATGTTATACTTGTCAGCATTTACATACCACCCAATAAAAGTACCCTGAGAAGTAATAACTTCATCTCCGGATTCACAAACTCCGTAAATTATATATTGAAGCAGAGCATCGGAGCCACTTGCGGTGATTATTCTCTCTTGAGGTACCTCATAATATTGAGATAACTTCTTAACAAGAAGAAAACTTTTAGGATCGGTATATCTGTTCAACTCTGAAAGACTGTTTTTTACTGCCTCAACTGCCATTGGAGATGGTCCCAGGGGATTTTCATTTGAAGCGAGTTTTACGATTTTTGTGAGTCCCTTTTCTCTGGCAAGTTCCTCAATAGGTTTACCTGCTTTGTAAGGGATAAGGTTTTTAATGTGTATTGGTAATTTAATCATGATGTTTCTCTCTCCGGCAGGGGTTAAACCTCCAGCCAGGAGTTTTCGTACCCTTCAATAAGGGTCTCTTTTACATTTTCCGTAAGTTTAAGTGGTGCATAAGTATCGATCATTATCGCATACTCAAAGGTCTCTTTTGCACCGATTGATTCTTCAGTTTTCCCGGGTTGTGGTCCGTGTGGGATACCCATCGGGTGAAGTGTCACCGAACCCTCACTTATACTTTTTCTCGACATAAAATCGCCATCCACATAGTAGATAACTTCATCACTGTCGATATTTGTATGAAAGTAGGGAGCGGGAATTGCTTTTGGATCAAAATCGAATAATCTTGGGCAGAAGTTACAAACCACAAAATTACTCGTCCAGAACAGAAGATGCACCGGTGGAGGCAAATGTAATCTGCCAACTTTTGGTGCATAATCTTTAATATTAAATGCATAGGGATAGAGAAAACCATCCCATCCAACAACATCAAAAGGATGATGAGGGACATCGTATTCAAAATGGCGACCATTAAGATTTACGATCATCTTAAATTCTCCCTCGTCAAAACAAGGTTCCAATGCTGATGGTGGTCTAAAATCGCGTTCGTAATAAGGAGCATCTTCATTCAACTGGCCATACTCATTTCTAAAGTGGCGTGGTATCTCAAAAGGTGTAAGTGATTCAATTATAAAGAGTTTAACATTTTCGTATGAATCAAATTTTAGCTGATAAACTGTCCCTTTGGGAATAATCAAATAATCCCACTGAGTAAATGGTATAACTCCATATTCAGAATACATCTTCCCACTGCCGTGGTTTATAAAGATCAATTCTGACATGTGCGAGTTTTTATAAAAGAAATCAGCTTCTTCCGTGACATGGGCCGTTGAAATGTTACAACCATGATTTCTCATAAACGACTGGCGGGCAGTAAGGATATTTCCGGGAGTTACTTTCCTGCCCGTTACAAAGTGATAATACTGTATTGGGGCATCATCCCAGTCTTTGGCAGTACAGGGGGAAAGTTCTTTTATTTCTTTAACCTGCGGAGGAATATGGTAGTGGTATTTATTGGAATAAACACCTGAAAATCCTCGTGTACTGAAGAGTTCTTCCCTGTAGAGGGAAACACCGTCCGGTTTAAAAAATGTAGTGTGTCTGCGTGGTGGCAGCTCTCCAAGTTTATGATAAAATGGCATATTGATCTCCTGGATTAAAAATTAAAGATTTCCTCGAGCAACTTGATCGCGCTCGATTGCTTCAAAAAGTGCCTGGAAATTGCCTTTGCCAAATCCCTGACTACCACCTTTTCTTTGGATTACTTCAAAAAAGAAAGTGGGCCTGTCCCCAACCGGTTTCGTAAAAATCTGTAACAAATAACCATCACTCTCGGGGTCAAGCAGGATGCCATTCTCTTTGAGTTCATCGATATCCTCTTCAACTTTGAGGTCTCTCTCTTTAAGAGAGTCATAATAAGTTGCTGGTGGTGTACTCAGAAATTCGATTCCATTTTTTCTCATCGCACCAATGGTTTCTATAATATTGTCTGATCTGATGGCGATATGTTGAATCCCTGTACCACAAAACTCTTCAATATATTCTTCTATTTGCGATTTTCTTTTTCCTTTATAAGGCTCATTAACGGGATTTCGAATGATTGTATCTTCAGAGCGGACAACTTTAGAGAGGAGAGATGAATATTCGGTTCCGATATCGCCCGGTCCAAAATCGACAAATGTCTCAAAATTTAAGGCTGCGTTCATATAGTCAACCCAAAAATTCATTTCATTTTCGCGTACATTGCCAACTATATGATCAACTATTTTTAGACCTGTCTCGTGAGTTTCAACCTGATAGTTTTGGATGGGTTCACCAAATCCGGGTTGAAACAGTCCATGATATTCGTCAGCATTTACAAAGGAAATCTCTGCATCATCGTAAAGTTTGATTGCCGCTTCAAGGTAAATACCATTGGCATCTTTTAATTCACGCGGTTTGATTGTGGGGATGGCACCGTTTTGAATGGCATGATTGTACGCATACTCAACATCATTTACATTCAATGTCCATCGTTTAACTCCATCACCATGTCGTTGAATGAAGTTATAAATCTCATAGTTATCAGGTTTTACAGGTGATGTAACAAGAATTTTAAGATCATTTTTTTGTAAGAGGTAGGATACTTTGTTTCTGATCCCGGTCTCAGGTCCTGCATAAGCTGTTATTTTCATACCCGTTGCTTTAGAGAACCAATATGCCCAGACTTTTGCACTGCCTACAAAAAACTCGACATAATCATAACCTCTGATACCCAGTTTATTCGCCATTTGATCTCCCGTATTTAATGGTTTTAATCCGTGTACAAAATAAATATTTAATCCGCAAAGATAAAGAAATATAAGGAGGCTGGGAAACGCTAAAATGAGTCTCCACAACCTCACAATTAAGTTTACATCTTTATATTATTCGTCAGAATCGTGTTTATGCTGTGTTTTCAAAGCTTTTCTAAGAAAATAACCAGTATAAAAAATAATAATTGACCAGGATAATATTAAAGTAATAAGGGCTGAAGTATCCATATTAAACTTTCTTCTCTTTAAGATTAACTTTCCATGCAATCGCTACAAGTACACCGAGTATGACATACACTGAAACCAGGAGTAAACGGGTGAGATTTGTAACGAGAATTTTGTCTGCGTCAGTCACACCTATGTGAAAGAGTGTCCCCAAAACACTGCCGGCATCAAGATTCCAACCTTGTCCGTTAAACAGACCTTCAAAGGCTATCGCCCAGTTTCCACCTTGAGGTTGGATCATCGAACCAACAAATACAATCATAATGAAGGAAGGAGTCACATATTTTAAAACATATTTAAAAATTATGGGGATCTTGATATCGGCTCCCCTGTTGATTTCTTCCCACGCATTGTCTATTCCAAAAATCCACAAAAAGATAATTGACTCTGCGAGAGCAAAAACCACGAGTGAAAATGTACCCGCCCAGAAGTCATACTCATCAAATGCTCCATGGTCATACAGTAAAATTGTTGGAAGAGCAAGCACAAGGACAGCAATTCCAAAAGCCATTGTTGACTTGGACCGGGAAAACTTAAAGGAGTCTTGTAAAAATGCCATTACAGGCTGCCCCATCGCGATGGAGCTTGTTATTCCCGCAAAGAACAGTAATCCAAACCAGGTAAATCCACCTATTGCAGAAAGAAGAGGACCCCAATTCTCAAATAACATTGGGAGTGTCATAAACGACATTCCAAAACCACTGAAAGTGCTGAGGGATGCCAAACCAAGATATGCAACAGCGATAGGTATCACAACAGAACCACCCAACACCACTTCCACAAATTCATTCATAAAACCGGCTGAAGCTGCATTAAGAGCAATATCGTCGTTTTTCCTGAGATATGCTGCGTAACAATGAATTGAACCCATACCTACTGATAACGTGAAAAATACCTGTCCAGCTGCTGCCAGCCACACCTTGGGATTTGCGAGAGAATCAAATTGTGGAGTCCAAAGAAAGTTAAGTCCGGCAATGGCATTCTCAACTGTACCATACTCTCCTCTGTCCAAAGTTAATGCTCTTACTGCGAGAAATATGCCGAAGAGAATAAGCAATGGCATCAATATTTTACTTGCTTTTTCGATACCTCCACTAATTCCTCTGGATAGTATCCACAAATTTAATCCAAGGGTTATGGCAAAGAATATCAGAGCTGTATAGGGGATATTAAAAAAGCCTTCTCCCGAGCCTAAATAATCCCTGAAAAACTGGACAACTTCACCCTGGGTCATGCCATTAAAAACATCGGTTATCGAAAAAAATGTGTATGCAAGAGTCCACGATTCTATGTAGCAGTAATAGGCAGCGACAACAAGGTTTGTGAAAATTCCAAAAATACCGAAGTACTTAAGCAGACTTGACCTGCCAAGAACATCAAGCATTCCCGGTGTTGAATGATAACCTTTCTGACCACCATGTCTGCCTATTGCCCATTCAACCCATAAAAGAGGGATTCCCATTACTACCAGAGAAACGAGGTAAGGGATAATAAACGCTCCACCACCATTCTGAATTGCTTGTGCAGGAAATCTTAAAAAGTTTCCCAAACCCACTGCATTTCCGGCAACTGCCAAAATTAGTCCGAGCCTTGATGCCCATCTTTCATTGGTACCACTCATCTATATTCTTACTCCTGTTTGGTTGCGATTAATTCGTTTTCACTATTGGCAATTATTACTGCTCCGGCAGCATCACCTGTGACATTGGTTATGGTTCTACACATGTCCAAAATACGATCTATCCCGAGTATTAAAGCAATTCCCTGTTCAGGAACTCCAACTGATTTTAAAATGATAATTAACATAATGATGCCAACTCCGGGAACGGGGGCCGTCCCGATGGATGCCAAAACTGCCATAAAAACAACTGTGATTTGTTGTGCAAGTGAAAGGTCCATTCCATATACCTGTGCAATAAATACAGTCGCCACTCCCTGATATAATGCTGTTCCGTCCATATTGATAGTTGCACCAAGGGGAAGTACAAAACTTGTAATTGATTTTGAGACCCCAAGATTTTCATGGCAACACTCCATATTTACAGGAAGTGTTGCTGCTGAAGAACTGGTGCTAAACCCCACAAGTTGTACTGGTCTTATACCTTTAAAAAACTTTATCACACTAAATTTTGAGAATAGTCTTAAAGCAAGAGAATATGTTCCAACAGTGTGCAAAAAGAGCCCAAGCAGAACTGTTATTGCATACCACAGCAGAGTTTCGAGAATATTAAAACCAAATTCCGCCACAGTGGCTGCTATGAGTGCAAATACGCCGATGGGTGCAAATTTCATTATTACATCTATCATTTTGATCATGATGTCGCTTAAGGCGTCAAAAAAATTCAACATGATCTTCGATTTTTCTTTGTCGGCAAAAGTGAGCACCATCCCAAAAAAGACTGCAAAAAATACGATTTGCAACATTTCACCCTGTGATAATGCTGCAAATGGATTTCGTGGGATCATTTCAACTACCATTGTTATGGGATCAAATTCCACATCCGAACCAATTTTTTCCTGTGTATCCCCTGCATAAGTTTGAAGAAGGTTGTTTTTTGTCCCCTCATTCATCCGCTCACCAGGCTGGATTATATTTGCAAGTGTCAATCCTATAGTAACTGCAAAAGCTGTGGTAAGGAGATAATAACTTAGAGTTTTTGTACCTATTCTAGCAAATTTCCTGATATCTCCAAGACTGGCTGCTCCTGCTATTAAACTGGCAAGAACCAAAGGTATTGCCACCAAATTCAGCAATCTGATAAAAATGTCTCCAAGCCACTTAATCCAGGTTGCGGGTGTTTTTTCATTCCTGATAGATTTTACTTGATTTAAAGTCGTTTCATTAGATTTTATCGCCTTATCAACCTGACCAGCCTGATAAATCATTGTAATCTCGACACCCGATTTTTTTAAGGACTTAAAACTTGATATAAGTTTTGGTTTTTCGGTGGGACCAAATCGAAGTGTATCATCCAACAAAGGTGGAATGCATTTTTTGATCAGAAGTACTTGTGACCAGTCAGAAACTGTTGTTTCTGTCTTAACTTTGGCTTCAACATGAGTAATCACCACTGAAGTGTCATTTACATTAAAATATGCGCCAAAAAGGGCACCAAATAAAAGAGCGAGTAATATTTGAGTGTGTAGAGCCGGTAGCTTTATTTTCATTTAATGTAAGTTTTTGTTGAGGAATTTTGTTGAGCGTTCTTTAAAAAACAAAAATAATCAGTATTATTGAAACTTAAAACGATTAATTTTAAAAAATCACCAGTTTCTACTCTTTTAATCAACATTATCCAAAATCCAGTAAATCCAAATGACAAAAAGCAGCAAAAGTGAGTTAATTAGAAGCCTGACTCTTACCGGAGCTATAATGATTGTAGCCGGTTCAATGATTGGCTCAGGTATTTTTCGTAAACCCGCAACCATGGCGGGTCAACTTCTTTCCCCCGAACTTCTTCTGATAGTTTGGATTGCCGCCGGACTTATCACACTTGTAGGTGCATTGATCAACGCAGAAATTGCGGGTATGATCGATTCTACGGGAGGTCAATACATCTACCTCAGAGAGATGTATGGTGATTTTACGGCATATATGTATGGTTGGTCAATACTCTCGGTGATTCAAACGGGAAGCCAGGCTGCAATCGCCTACGTTTTTGCCGAATATCTAAACTCCTATCTATTGATTGGAGGGCTGCCTGAATCATTTGCGGGCTACGAGATTTACATGCCCTTTGTGGGAATGATAAAACCGTTTGCAGAGTTTGGTACAAAATCGATAGCAATAATTGTTACTCTATTTTTAACGGGTGTTAATTATGTCGGGGTATTTTTCGGCGGGATAGTTCAAACTGTTGTGACTTTTGTTAAAATTGGTTCAATTATCGGATTGTCAATTTTAATTTTTTTACTTGGTGATGGTTCAGCTGCCAATTTCACCACCGGTTTTTCAATACCCCACGAAAGCACATCAAACCTGATTTCAGTTTTTGGACTTGCTCTTGCAGGAGCCTTCTGGGCTTACGACGGATGGAACAATGTAACTTTTGTTAGTGGTGAAATTAAGAATCCTCAGCGTAATGTCCCCCTTGCATTAATTTATGGTACACTCATTGTGATTGCAGTTTATGTTTTTATCAATATGGCATTTTTGTATGTTCTTCCAATTGACGAGATGAAAAATTCTGATCTTGTTGCCCGTACCGCTGCAGAGAAAATCTTTGGTTTGGCAGGTGGAACAGTCATCTCAATAGCAGTTATCATCTCTGCGTTTGGGGCACTAAACGGCAGCATCCTTGCCACAGCAAGGGTTCAATTTGCCATGGCAAGAAAAGGAATGTTCTTCGAAAGTCTGGGAAGGGTTCACCCCAAGTTTGCTACTCCACATATCTCATTACTGGTCCAGGGCATTTGGTCGGCAGTCCTGGTTTTGAGTGGATCATTTGACACAATCAGTGATTACGTAATTTTTGCGGCTTGGTTGTTTTATATGTTGGGAGCAGCAGGAATATTTATCCTTCGGAAGAAGATGCCTGATGCACCAAGGAAATTTAAAATGTGGGGTTATCCCTGGACCCCTGCAATTTTTGTAATTTTTTCATTTTTATTTTTAGTTAATACAATAGTTTCTGACACTGAAAACGCAATGATGGGGTTGATGCTGATTTTAAGCGGGCTCCCATTCTATTTTTACATCAGATACAGAAACAAAAAACAGGAAGGTACCAATAAGGTCGATGAAGAAAATAGTTCTAATTGATGCAATGGCAATTGCCTATAAGGCATATTTTGCTCTTATATCCAGACCCCTTAAGACAAAAACAGGTGAACCAACCTCAGCTGTTTTTGGATTTGTCAATCAAATGTTCAGGTTTCTCGAGGAGATTAAACCTCATTCCGTAATCGTGGCATTTGATTCAAAGGAAAAAACCTTAAGGGCTGAAAAATTTGAACAGTATAAAGCCAACCGTGCCGAGATACCGGAAGAACTTATCCCCCAAATCCAAAGGATTAAGGATATTCTTGAAGCTATGGCCATTCCGACATTTGCCATTCCAAAAATTGAAGCTGACGATATTATAGGGACCCTTGCAAGAATTGCTGAAGAAGATGACTATTTTGTTTATATGGTATCGCCCGACAAAGACTATTTTCAATTAGTAACACACAAGTCATTCCTGGTGAGACCCGGAATGAAAGGTGAAGACTTTGAGTTATATGGTTTTGATGCATCTGTAGAAAAATTGGGATTTGAACCACAAAAAATGATCGATTATCTTGCATTGATAGGTGACAAAAGCGATAATATTCCCGGAGTTGCCGGTATTGGAGAAAAGAGTGCGGTTCCACTGATTCAACAGTTTGGTGATCTTGAAAATTTGTATGAAAATCTTGAGGAGATTTCCTCCACTTCAGTAAAAAACAAACTTGAAGTAAATCGTGATAATGCTTTTTTATCAAAGGAACTTGCAACCATCGATAAATTTGTTGAACTCGATTTTGATCCCGACAAAGCAGTTATCGGTGATGTGGATTTTGCAAGACTCGATAAACTTTTTAAAGATCTTGAATTAAAAACAATGTGGGTAAAAGCCTGCAAATATTTTAATTATAATCCTGAATCGGATGTAAAGTCCGATGTTGTTTCGGATACTGATTCTTCCCCTGAAGAAAATACTCCCAAAGAATATGATGCAAAAAAAGTAAATTATAAATTGGTAACTGAGATACCGGATGCTGAAAATCTTGCGACTTTGTTAGGAAAAGTTGATGAATTTGTATTTGACACAGAAACGGATTCTCTGAATATTTTCCGCGCAAAAATTGCTGGAGTGGCATTTGCCGTTCGTGAGGGTGAAGCCTGGTTTGTATCAATTCAACCTGAAAACCAGATTGAAGATATGTTTTCAAATCCAAAATCGGACAGACTCCCCCTCTCCGAATTTAAAAGAATCTTTTCACCGGTTTTTGCAGACCCAAAAATTAAAAAAATCTGCCAGAATGGTAAATACGATATCGCCATTCTGCGAACCGCAGGAATACCACTCCGCGGGTTTTATTTTGATACCATGGTGGCATCATATGTGCTCGATCCAGACAAAAAACATGGTATGGATGATCTGGCTGCAACTGTCTTAAACTATTCCACAATTCATCTTTCAACACTTATCGGCGAAAAGAAAGATGCTTCCAAAATCTTTGACGTTGACAAAAATGCTCTTGCGATATACAGTTGTGAAGATGCGGATATAACTTTCAGACTTTACCAAAAACTCAAAACTCAAATTGAAGAAGAGGGTCTACATCGCTTAGCTTATGAAATCGAATTCCCCTTGGTTGAAGTGCTCGAAGATATTGAACGCAATGGAATAAAAATCGATAGTAATATGTTAAAACAACTATCTACCGATCTTGAGTTGATGATGATGGAAACAGCAAGAAGTATCTATTCTGTTGCCGGGGAAGAGTTTAACATCAACTCCCCTGTTCAGATGCAGAGAATACTTTACGACAAACTAAAACTGTCAACAGGTAAAAAGACAAAGACAGGTTATTCAACTGATGCACAGACTTTGGAATCACTCAGAGGGCAACACGAAATTATCGATATGATCCTTTCATTTCGACAACTTTCAAAATTAAAGTCAACGTATGCAGATTCACTTCCGACTCTGGTTGAACCCGTAACAGGTAAAGTCCATACATCATTTAATCAGACAGTGGCATCAACGGGAAGACTTTCCTCAAACGATCCAAATCTTCAAAATATCCCCATTAAAACTGAAATGGGGAAAGAGATAAGGAAAGCATTTGTAGCTTCATCGCCTGATAATGTAATTCTCAGTCTCGATTATTCTCAAATCGAATTAAGAATAATGGCTTCAATCTGTGGTGATGAGTATCTTACAAATGCGTTTATTGAAGGTGAAGATATTCATCGAAAAACGGCTGCACTCGTCTTTATGGTGGATCCTGCCGAAGTAACCGCAGACATGCGAAGGAAAGCAAAAGAAGTTAATTTTGGTATTTTGTATGGAATTGGTGCCTTTGGATTAAAAATACGGCTGGGTATAGCTCAAAATCACGCTAAAGAGATAATTGATACCTACTTTAATACCTTTAAACGGGTTAAGGAGTTTATGGATAACTCAATCGAAAATGCGAGGACAAAGGGTTATGCTGAAACTTTAACAGGACGCCGAAGATATCTGACAAATATCAACAGTAAAAATTTTGCAGTTAAGCAGTTTGAGGAGAGAGTTGCGATCAATATGCCCATTCAAGGTTCTGCGGCTGATATGATTAAACTTGCAATGATTTCAGTGGATAAAGCATTAAAAGAAGGTGAATATAAAACCAGAATGATTCTTCAGGTTCATGATGAGCTTTTATTTGATGCACCCAAAAATGAACTGGAAAAAGTGACTCCACTGATAAAAGGTTTAATGGAAAATGCACTTCCATTAAATGTTCCGGTTATGGTTGAGTCAGGATACGGCTCCAATTGGCTGGATGCTCATTAGTCAACTTAAAGAAACTTTTAAGTCAAAGAATTTTTAAGTATTATCTCACGGGCGGCGGTTTTACCACTGAGGACCGCCCCCTCGATAGTCGCCGGCAATCCTGTTGTCGTCCAATCCCCAGCCAGATATAAATTAGGATTTTCAGTTCTGCAATCCAGGCGGTAGTCCAGATTTTCCCCTCCACATACAAATGTAGCCCGCTTCTCTTTTACCATCTTGTAATCGATAATATTTGTTGGTTCAATATCCAGGTATTTTTTCAACTCAGAAAGAACTATTCCCAGGATTTCCTCTTCAAACATTTTATCCCATTTTGAGGATGAACTGGTGACAGTTGTAATATAGTCACCGTGATTAAACACCCACTGAACGGGTGAGCCGGTTAATGCAAGAAAATTATCGGTAAGTGGATTTTTTTTAAGAAAGAGATGAAATGTTGTAATTGAAGAGTATTCAAGGTCTGTATTTTGTATTGCAGAGAGGTATTGTCCATGTCCAGTTATTTTTTTTAGTGCATGGTGTGGAACCGCAAAAATTACATCAGAAAAACTACCCAGAGATTGATCGCGGGAAAAAAGTTCAAATGATGATAAATCCGTTGATCTTATCAAATTAACCGGGGTTGAAAATCTGATATCCCCGTGTTTTGATTTGATAAAGTTGATGGATGGTTCTACAAAAAGTGAGGAAAGATTAGTTGCCGGGATAACAATTTTAGAATTTTCATTTCCATCCAAAAAAACAATTTTTAAAATTTTTGCAAAGATGGAAGCTGATGCTTTTTCCGCAGGGGTGTTGAGAGTTCCAACACACAATATTTCCCAGAGTCCGGTAAAAAGTGAACCTGTTTGACCACTTTTTTCGAGCCAGTCTTTGACGGAAATACCCGCGAGGGTCTCAACATCGAGTGTTTTTAACGCGTGAACAAACTTTACTGCACTTATCTTTTCTCGCAGACTTAAAAGATCATATCCCATTAGAGCCTGAAACAGGTTAAGAGGATATGGAAAAAATCCCGATTTAAGACCGTAAGATTTTTTATCAGGACCCAAAACCTTTACTTCCATTTTTTTTTGAATGGAAATTTTATCAAGGGCTGATATTTCAGAAAGTAAAGATAAAGTTTCATGATAACAACCCATCATTATATGTTGACCGTTATCAAGGAGGTATTCTTTTTGTGGACTGTCGAGGGGTGATCTTAAATTGAACGGGAATGAGCTGGCTCTGCCACCTGCTTTTTGGCTGCTTTCGAATAATTGTACTTTATAACCCTCGGAGGCAAGTGTAACCGCTGCAGAGAGTCCTGCAAGGCCCGCACCAATTATGGCAACTTCAGGCATCAATAAACCAGACTATACTTTGCCCATACTCCGAGTGAAATTCCAACTTTTTGAACTTTGGAAATATTAACATCACGGTTGTAGATGTCATATTTCTCTTTGATGATATTCTTGAGGATTCTAAAATAAATATGTTGCATAGCTCGTGCTGCAAACATATTCCCTTTGTCTTCAAGGTCTAAAGACCGGGTGGCTTTATTAAAATAGTCGACGGCTCTGGCTACTTGAAATTCCATCAACTTAATAAAATTATCATTATAAACTGAGTTCATCAGTTCATCTTCAGTATATCCAAATCTTTGAAGATCTTCAAGAGGGAGATATATTCTGTCTTTCTCAGCATCCTTTTTAATATCTCTAAGAATATTTGTCAGCTGAAGGGCAATTCCCAAATTTTCTGCAAATTCAACAGTACTTCTGTGTTTGTAACCAAAGATTTCGATACACATCAATCCAACAGTTGAAGCCACGCGATAGCAGTAAAGCCTGAGTTGATCAAATGTATCATATCTTCTGATGCTAAGATCCATCTCCATGCCTTTGATAAGGTCAAAAAATGGTTCAACAGGGATGTTAAACTGTTTAATTGTCATCCCAAGCCTGTTCAACAATGAGTAGGATGATTTACCCTCAAAAGCATTCTCAAACTCAAGCCTCCACATCGAGAGAGAGTTCCCTTTCTCTTCGAGTGTTCCTGTTTCCTCATCAACGATATCATCGGTTTCCCTGCAAAAGGCATAAACCGTGGTCATTGCGTCCCTTTTAGGGGGAGGCAATAAATTGAAAGCATAGTAGAAACTACTATTGCTCTTTTTTGATATCTCTTTGGCTTGTTGTAAAGACATTTGATAGTGATTTAGTTAAAATAATAAAATAATCTTTTTTGCTTAAAACAGGTCTTCGAATTTGACTCGTGTAACCCGATTCAGCAATTTTTTTTGCAATTTTTAGTCCGCCTTGAATTGTCGCAGAAATTTGAATTTTTAACCTCAAATTCAGTTCACCCGGTAATCCTGAACCTTCATACATAATCCCGACAGCTCTGTCCACCTGCGATTTTATCAGTTCTTTTATCCCCTTTACATCCTGCTGTTGCATAACTTGATCGGAAGTTAATCCGGAAGATAAAATTTCTCTGATCGGAATATATAATCTATTTCGTTTAAAGTCAATTGAAAGATCCTGATAAAAGTTAATTAATTGTAAAGATGTACAAATTTTATCAGATAATTGGTACAATTGTTCCTCCCTGTAGCCATAAAGTTGAAGAATCAACCTGCCAACGGGATTTGCAGACCTTGCACAGTAGTCGAGAATTTCACTAAACTCATTGAATCTGGAGGCAGAAATGTCCTGCCTGAATGCAGAAATCAAATCTCTGAATAGTTGTGGGTCCAGTTTCCTGGAATTGATTGTAGTATGGAGTGCTGCATCGAGCTCAGATTTGTAGTCACCCAAAAGGGTTTTGTTAAAACGCTCCAAAAACAAATCAAGTTCTATTGTTCTTTCAGAGGGCGGAGATTCCCCTTCGTCGGCAATATCATCGGCAGTTCGTGCAAACCAATAAATCACAGCAACATCCTTTTGAAGTGTCTTTGGAACAAAAAAGGAGATTACAGGAAAATTTTCGTAGTGTGATCGTGCCAAATTAAGAGCGGTTCTATATCCGGTCTCTATTCTACTATCATCCAATTTGAAATGCCGTTAAAATAAAACGGTTCCCAAACCTCGAAAACGAGAATCATGGGAACCGTTAGAATTGGTATAAAAAATGTTAAAACTCTCGGTCAGGGTTTTGCAGTTGTCCCTTATTCAAGCTCTGCGTCTTGAACAAACTCCTCCACCTCGCTCTTGAGATGAGTCTGAATAACTTTTAACATGTCCTTAATTATAAAAAGATGATCTTCCGTTAGTCCATCTTTGAAATGTACATCAATGTTATGTCCTGCCACATGAATGCAAAATCTGTTTTTACCGGCAAGGATACTCTCCAAAAGTTCTTTTTCGTAAAGAAGTTTTAGGAGATATTCCGCATTTTCTTTAACATTATGTGCATGCTTGAATGCTTTTTTAATTCTTTCAGCATCAATCGGCGCTTCTTGAAACTTTGCAAGTTTCTCAGCAGCGTTGTTAAAATCAAACATCTGATGTGTCAAATGTTGGTTCTTTAATTGCCCGGATTCCATCTCGGATCCTCCTGATTTTTGGTCTATCTATTCAGTACTCTTTTGAGTCGGTTTTAAGTTTTTCAGAATCTCATGAAACTGTGTAAAATCTCCTGTTGGAGAATTTTTTATACTTCTGTTTATAACCTAACAACATTTTCCGACATAATCAAGCGATTTTATAAAAAAAACAAAAAAAGCTGAAGAAAACTTCAGCTTTACCTTGTTTTTGAGTGCCCGAGACAGGAATCGAACCTGCATGCCGGAACCGGCACTAGAACCTGAATCTAGCGCGTCTACCAATTTCGCCACCCGGGCTTTATAAAATCGAGATTACAAATTTACACAAATATTTTCATTTTTTAACATACCCTACCATTCACTTCCGGAGGTGTCAGTTTTTTTATTTCCATCGCCGCCAACATGTGTTCTTTCACAAACAGGGATTGCAGCTGCTTCGCTTGCAAGCACATAGTCTTTAACAACAGGGCAACCCGGTCCCGCTTTTGCGAGATAACCAACCCCGCCACCACCACAAAAGTCAAATTTGATCAGATTTGGGGCAGTTACAGGAAATTCTTCTTTTGGATAATTGTTTTTGGCATAAACCTGTGCCATAAAATCACCCCAGATTGGTAAGGCAGCAGTTCCTCCATACCCTCCCGGATATTTTATTCGTGCATCATCAAATCCGATCCAGACAACAGCAACAAATCGAGGTGTGAAACCGGCGAACCAGGCATCTGTAAAGTTTTGTGTCGTTCCTGTCTTTCCGGCTGCCGGTAATGTAAATCGTGATCTAAGAGACGCTCCCGTACCGGATGTTACAACATCCTGAAGCATGCTAATCATCATTACCGCTGATTCCTCCGAAATTGCCCTCCATTTGGAAGGATTAAACGGAGCAAGTTCTGCATTATCGCGATCAACTATCTTTTTATACCAGTTTGGTGCAATATACATACCCTTATTTGGGAAAACAGAATATGCACCCGCAAGTTCGAGGGGCACCACCTCTGAAGATCCGAGGGCAATTGTTGCATCGTCTGCAATAGGAGTTCTTAATCCCATCTTTGAAGCAATATCTCGTATCTGGGGCACTGAAACAACCCCGTCAGTTATCATTCTAACGGCGACAATGTTTACGGACCCGGTAATGGCTCTTCTTATTGTAACAATTCCACCCGAACTTCCATCCGAATTTTTGGGTGAATACCGTCCCTTTAAAGGTTCATTTGAAACCTTAAACTGAGGATATACATGTTCTTTCTCAATTGCAGCAGCATACATGATCGGTTTATACGATGAACCGGGTTGTCTCCTGATTTGAGTAACATGATTTAGCCCAAATCCCCGGAGTGTATCCGTTCCACCAACCATTGATAAAATATGCCCGGTGCCAACCTCCAACACTATAAAAGCTGCTTGTACACGAGAAGCCTGATGTTTAACCGAATCTACGAATTTTTTATTGTTTTTTAGCTTTTTATAATAATCCTGTTTTTCCTCTTTGGAGACCAATATTTGATACTCTTCATCACCCTTAATTGCCTTGTCCAGAATATCATCCAGCAATTTTTGTCTTCCTGTCCAACTCCAATAACCGTCAAATCCTTTTTGTAATCTGGCAACATTCGTCTTCACAACTTTGTTTGCGATATACTGCATTTCAAGGTCAAGAGTTGTGTAGATGTTTAAGCCATCAGTTAATACATCAATCCCGGTGGCTTGTTCAGCTTGAATCAGCTCATTTTTGAGATATTCGAGAAAATATGGTGCTTTTGTGAGGAGAGATTCCTTCTTTTCGCGTTTTAATTCAATATTTGTTGCCGAATATTTTTGGTACTCTTCTTCGGTTAAAAAGCCATCTTCCAACATATTCCGCAGCACAAGATTGCGTCTCTCGAGCGATCTTTCAGGATACCGGATCGGGTCAAAATATGTAGGTGATTTTAACATCGCCACGAGAAGTGCAGATTTTTCCGGGGTCAGTTCTTTTGTGGATATTCCAAAAAAGTTTTTAGCGGCACTCTCAACACCATAAGAACGCCTTCCAAAGTAGTTAAAATTAAGATACATTGTAAGTATCTCCGTTTTGGAGAACGATTTTTCTATTTGGACTGCGGTTATCCACTCCCTCACCTTTCTTAAAGCGAGGTCAAACGAATTTTCATCTGTATCTTTGAATTTATAAAGATTTCGAGCTAATTGTTGGGTAAGAGTACTCGCACCCTGAGGTTTGCCAAGAAAAATAGTTTTAACTGCGGATTTGAAAATACGATCAACATCAACTCCCCAATGGTTAAAAAATTTCTTGTCTTCGGTACTGATCAATGCTTCGATTAAATTTTTTGGCAGATCATTATACTGAATCTCAACCCTGTTTTCTATGTAAAAATGCCCGAGCAGCTCCCCTCTTTTATCAAAAACTTTGCTTGCAAGATAAAACTTTGGATTTTCAAGCTCATCAATTTCCGGCAATCCGTCTTTTACTTTTATCCACATTAACCCGAACAGAAATAAAAACAGGAGTAAAACACCCCCGGCAATAAAGAGGTATTTCTGTTTTTTTTCAATTCGTGTAGTTCTACTCTTTTTTTCTACCATTAATCTAAATCCAAAATCTCGAAATCATCATTAATTAACACACCATAACAGGGCTGCTGGAACCAGGAACCAAGATTTATATAGTGTCCATTTTTATACTTTTCAAATTTTCTATTATGTGAATGTCCAAATATAACAAAATCGTACCCCTCATCTATTTTTTCGTTTGCAATTGCAACCAGGCCATCCACTTTTCCATAGTCTTTTCGGTCGGTGTAATGTCTGCTTCCCTTGCTTGTACTTCTGGCAAGCCAGAGACCAAAATCGGGATGTAATAATCCATACAAAAACTGAATACCTTTGTTCCTTAACACCGCTTTTAATACTTTATAACCGCGATCATTTTTCACATATCCATCACCATGTGCAGCAAAAATTCTTTTAGTGCCCGTCTCCATAGTGAGTGAATCTTCGATCAGATTAATTCCCAGCTCAGTTTCAAAAAAATCACGATGAAAAAAATCGTGATTGCCGATCAGGTAGTGAACTTTTACACCCCTTTTGTGAAGGTCGTAAAGGGCACTGTGGGTTCTGAAAAAGCCTTTTTGATAAACCTGTCGAAACTCAAACCAATAGTCAAATAAATCCCCGACTATAACAAGGCAAGTCCCTTCTTCAATAGTTGAAAGAAATTTACATAACAAATCCTCTCTTCGCGTATCCTCAACTTTTGGACCAATTCCCAAATGCAGATCGGATATAAAATATACAGCTTTGTAGTTCCGGGTATCAGAATCTGTGAATTTGATCATTCGACAACTTTCAGGAGTGTATTGTGGTTGGGATCAATGGTAAATCTTTCCGGCTTAAATGGTAAATTAAGTTTTAACAGTTCGTTCCTTTTATCGATTCTAAATGAATGGATTTGGGAAGTGCCGGAGTTGGAAAAACTTATGTCAAGTTTAAAGTTGTATTCTCTCTCCTCCTCCTGAACCTGAGAAAGTGGCAAAAGTACTTCGTAAACATCCCCCTTTTTAACAGATTTCATTTCGCCGGGTTTTAATTCTATTATCCCCGCACCTTCATAAACCCATTGTTCAAAAAACTGTTTTAGACTTTTGCCTGCAAATTTTGTTGCAACTCCCTGAAAATCAGAGGTTGAAACATTTCCATAACGGTGGATTTTATAATAGTCTCTTAACATATCGAAGAATTTTTCATCACCGAGTTCATGACGCAACATTCTTAACACCCATGCACCTTTAATATACACAGCAAGTGTAAACAAATCTTCTGAGCCATAAACCTGACCACTTAACAAGTGTGGATTCTTCTCCAGCGCCAGCCTCGGCGAAAGAATGTCTTTTTCCGTCCTTCTGCCAGATTCCTCAAGATATAACCACTCTGCAAAAGTAGCAAAACCTTCATTTAACCAGATATCTTTCCATGTTTTAGGAGTTAGAGAGTTACCGAACCATTGATGGGCAAGTTCATGAACAAATATATTGACATTTTGAGGATAATTGTCTATAAATCCCGTTCCAAAACCTGAAATGGTTTGATATTCCATCGCTCCCGCCTGCCACAGAAATGCTGCCACTCCATATTTCTCAGCTGAAAATGGATACTTCCCAAAATACTTTTCCATGATCGAGAAAAACTCTTTGTGATCAGCCAGAATTATTCTGAACTTCTCCTCATGCCACTTAAATCCATAAATGGATAATTCAACTGAATCTCCATCCTCACTTTTGTATGAATCAAACAGACTTGTGTAAGGGGCAGAGTAAAATGAAATGAGATACGTCGCTATTGGATAACGGCTGCTCCATGAATACACTTTTTTACCCGTTGTCTTTTCGCTATAAGCCGAGTCGAGCTTGCCAACTGAAACTGAAGTAAATTCAGGATCATTCGCAATCCGTATCTTTAATCCTGCTTTATCGGATGGAGTATCTCTACATAACAACCAATTTCGTGCATTTTCAGGTTCATTAAGTGTGTATATCACCTGATTCCCGTTAATCTTGCCAAAAAAGAAATTTTTATTTTTACCCGGCTCCCCGGAGTAAGCTGCTCTGATTGTAATAGTGTCAGGTTTTGTGTTCTTATTGGATAGATATATATTATCAGCCGTTCTTTTGAATTCTACCTGTTTCTCATCAACAGTAATATATTCAATTTTCATGTTTTCTGAGAGATTCAAAACAACTTCCGCAGACGGTTTATAGCGTGCAACTACAATTTCCACTCGTGATTTAATCCTTTTTTCCTTGGGTTCCAAAGTCAGATCAACACTATAGTTTAATACATTGTATTCCAGGGTATCTTGAAAAATGGTTTTATTGTAATGCAGGTTATACCCGGCAGCATTTTCAATTTCAGAGTTAATATCCGCAGCTTTACCGGCGAGGCTATTCCAACCGAATAAGATTCCTGCAAGAAGTGAGAATAGATAAATAGTCACAATTTTCAAAGTTTGTGTTTTCATAAATTTAAAAATAACCAATAGCCTTAAATTTATTTTCCCAAAAGTTAGGGTGTGTTTTAATATTTATCCACCTTCTTTTATCATCTGCCTTGATATAGTACCTGTTCATCGAATTTAACGATTTGCTGATATCTACAAATTTATGTTTGATACAGAGTTTAATATAATTTTGATCCGGAGTCAAAAATGCCAGTCCTCAGTTTTGTAATATTCGCAGCAGTTGCACTTGTAACAGTTTTATTCAGTTTGTTTATTGCATTAGTAATTTCAAGAAGAAAAAATTCCAATTTTGATTCTTCTTACAGGAATCAGCTCTTAAAATATACTATTGAGGACAATCACAATAACAATCTGAATCCAAACAACAGAATTTCCGAATATGATGAATCCGATAGTTTTGTTGTAGATCAATCTGAAAGACAAGTTTCAGAACCCTTAAATCAAGTGACAGAATCTGATCCTTATTACTCTTTATCAAAACGCCATTTTACTGTTGCCGGAAGTCGTTTGATTGCCGTCAAACCTTCAAGAATCATCGAGCCGATACAGAACAGGCAAATCAGACTACAATTCAAATAGAGATTATAATCTGTGGACGATTTTAAAGCTGACCGCAACGGGTCAGCTTTTTTTTTGGAAAAGAATCAGATTTTTTTCTAAAACTACACAAATAATTTTGAAAAAAGTCGTAAATTGAGTGTGTTAACTAAAATTACTCTCCAATCTCACGAGCGGAGAATCATCATCATCACACTTATCAGGAGTGAACCATGAAAAAAGTTACAACTCTTTTCCTATCCATTTTTTTAATAATTGCAGTCGTCAATCTGGAAGCCACAAATATCAAAAAACTGGCTAAAGATGAGGGTAGAGGCAGAGGACATGCCGAAGAAGGCACATGGACAATGCAGAATACCGGCTTTTCAGTTGCTTCGAGAGGTATTAATTATATCTCTATCGTCAGCGATCAGATAGTTTGGGCAGCCGCCTACAATGGAACTTCAACAACCGCTTATATCACCGAATTCACAAAAACCACTAATGGTGGAACAACCTGGACACCGGGTGTACCCACAGGTTACACCAGCGGCTGGGGAAGTGCCATGATATTTGGTACCAGTGCAACCACAGCTTATATTCCTGTTTTTAACGCAACTGCGGGTGGCGGAAGAATTTTGAAAACAACCGATGGTGGTGCAACTTTCACACATCAAACAACCGCAACCTTTGCAGCTCCTTCAGGATTCCCCAATGTTCTTCATTTCTTCAACGAAAATGAAGGATTCACAATGGGAGATCCAAATGGTGGATATTTTGAAATTTACACAACCACCAATGGCGGAACAAATTGGGTTCGCGTTCCACAAGCAAACATCCCTGCACCGGCTGCTGCCGATGAATATGGTGTTGTTGGTTATTACAGTGCAGTTGGAAACACAGCATGGTTTACAACAAACAAAGGTAGAATTCTTAAAACTACCGACAAAGGTATGACCTGGACAGCCTCCACAACTCCTGTTGCTGTAGGAAATCAGTTCAAAATCGAAATGAAAGATGCCCTAAACGGAATTATCCTGGATGTTATCTCTACCTCCCCACTGTATTACAAAACCTCGGATGGTGGAGCTACTTGGGCACCACTTCTTCCAAGCGGTAATTTTTATGATGGCGACTATTGTTATGTACCCGGCACAATGGATGCTTATGTAAGCACCAGCGCTGCAACAGGCTTCTCCGGTGTATCTTATTCAATTGACAATGGAAGTTCATGGACCGATTTTAACGGAACAATGGGAATTCAGCACCTTGCTGTAAGTTTCTTTGATAACACCACAGGTTGGGCAGGCGCATTTAATACAAGTGCAACAGTTGGCGGTATCTACAAATTCAGCGGAATGGTAGCTCCAATTCCTGTAGAACTTACCTCATTCACAGCAAATGCTGCTCAGAATGCTGTAGTTCTCAATTGGGAAACTGCCTCTGAAGTAAACAACTTTGGATTCGAAGTTGAAAGAAGTTTTGACAATGTTACCTTCTCAACTCTCGGATTTATTGATGGTAAAGGTACTACAACTGAAAGACAATCATATTCATTCACCGATCAAACTTCACTCACTTCAAAGGCTTATTACAGACTTCGTCAAGTGGATTTTGATGGTAGATTTGATTATTCTGATGTTGTTACAGTTGAAAACACCATTCCTGAAAGCTTTACTTTAAGCCAGAATTTCCCAAATCCATTCAACCCGTCAACCAGACTGAGCTTCTCATTGCCACAGGCAACTGATGTACAGTTAAGCATCTATGATGCATCCGGTAAATTGGTTGAAACTTTGGTTTCTGACGCAAGAGCAGCTGGATATCATGAAGTAATTTGGAATGCTTCCAATAATGCTTCAGGTATCTATTTTGCTCGTATTCAGGCTGGAAACTTCACCAAAAACATCAAAATGACTTTACTCAAATAAAATCATTTTCAGTATTGGAATTTGAGGCTGACTTAAAAAAGTCAGCCTCTTTTTTTTTATGTGGTATATCTAATTGGATCCTTCACCCCAGCCAATTCAAAACCATGTTTTCTTAACAGACAACTGTCACATTCCCCGCAGGAACTGCCGTCAGGCATGGGATCGTAACATGAGTGGGTTATGGAATAATCAACACCGAGGCTTAGGCCAAGTCTGATAATCCCCTCTTTTGAAAGGTCTTGAAGTGGAGCATGTATTTTAAGGTGTGTGGTTCCCTCTACTCCCACTTTTGTAGCGAGGTTTGCCATCTTTTCAAATGCAGAGATATACTCCGGTCTGCAATCAGGATATCCACTGTAATCAATGGCGTTTACACCGATGAAAAGATCATCCGCTTTTTGTACCTCTGCGTAAGCAAGAGCATAAGATAAAAAGATTGTGTTTCTTGCCGGAACATAAGTTACGGGGATATCCTCCCCCATCTCTTTTTCATTTCGATGTTTTGGCACTTCCATACTTGAAGTAAGAGCTGATCCGCCAATTATTTTCATGTCAATATCAATGATCAGGTGTTCTTTAGCACCAAAAAATGTTGCAACTTTTTTTGCTGATTCCAACTCCATTTTATGTCGTTGTCCGTAAAAAAAACTGAGACAATAGAGGTCAAATCCCCTTTCTTTTGCCACTGCTGCCACTGTAGTTGAATCCAATCCCCCGCTTGTAAGTACTATCGCCTTTTTTGCCATCTTTCTCTCTGTTTTTTTATTCTTCATAAATGCGTAATTTTCAGGTTTCAAATTTCAAATCTAACCAAAGCAAACTTCATGTCCAATCTACCCGTGGATGAACAATTTCGATATAAGATATTGATTGTTGATGATGTTCCCAAGAACATTCAAGTTCTTGGCAGTCTTCTGTTCCACGAAAATTATGATGTCTCTTTTGCATCCAATGGATATGATGCAATTTCACTTGCGGAACAAAATCATATCGATTTGATCCTCCTTGATGTTATGATGCCCGGGATGAATGGATTTGAAACTTGCATTCAACTTGGTAAAAACCCAAAAACTATGGGTGTACCTGTAATTTTTATGACGGCCTTAAACGACCTCGAAGATAAAGTTAAAGGTTTTCAGGCAGGTGGTGTTGATTTTATCACTAAACCTTTTGAGAGTCAGGAAGTTCTTGCGAGAGTTAAAAGTCAGCTAAAAATCGGCAGACTCCAAACGGAATTACAGTTGAAAGTGAAGGAACTTGAAAAAAGGAACAGATTCATCACTGATGTTTTTGGCACATATCTCTCTGATGAAGTTGTGGAAAATTTACTTGATGATCCCGAAAACATCAAACCGGGAGGTGAATTAAGAGAGATTTCAATTCTAATGGCCGATCTGCGGGGGTTTTCCTCAACGGCCGAAATATTAAATCCGGAATTAACCCTTCAACTGTTGAATCTCTTCATCGAAAAGATGACCGATGTTATTCAGAAGTATGAGGGTACAATCAATGAAGTTCTGGGGGATGCTCTGCTGGTTTTGTTTGGTGCTCCGTTTTACAAGGAAGATCATGCAGACAGAGCGATAGCTTGCGCGATTGAAATGCAAAATCAAATTGACCCTCTAAACGAACTGTTAAGGGTTATGCAACTCCCTCCCGTCAGAATGGGAATTGGGATTAACTCCGGTGAAGTTATTGTAGGAAACATTGGATCCCGGAAAAGACTAAAATATGGAGTGGTTGGCAGAAATGTAAATCTGACTGCACGGATAGAGAGTTACACTGTCGGTTATCAGATTCTTATCTCGGAACAAACATTTCATAATGTATCGAGTGAGTTGAAAGTTGAAAAAGTAATCAAAGTAAATCCCAAGGGAGTAAAACAACCTGTTCACCTATTTGATGTGAGAGGAATTAACGGAATTTTTGATGTAGAATTGCACTTACCCGACCGCTCACTTAAAATTTTAAAAAATCCACTAAAAATAACATTTGAAGTTTTAGATGATTCTGAGACGGTTAAAAAGGAAAAATATGGCGAAATCGCCAATATCTCAAGTTATGAAGCAGAACTCATAACAACTGAACAATTCCGTATCTACAGTAATCTCAAACTGAAAATGACTTCGAATTGTGGCACTAATTATGTGGAAACAGTTCATGCAAAGGTTATTGATAAAATTTCGAATGGTTATCTAATTGTTTTTACTTCACATTTTTCGATGTTAAACAAATTCATTGAAGCCTGTTCAACATGATTGTAAAGGAAACAGTGTCGTATAAAAATATTTTATTCCTTTTCATCCTGATTCAACTGATGTTGAGTTTCCGGGTTTTTGGTCAAAACGAGGAGGAGGATGAGGAGACAAGAAATCTAAGATCTATGGGTCTCGAAGAGATATTAAACACATCAGTTTCAGTTGCCTCACAGACCCCTCTCTCAATCAGAGAAGCACCGGGAATGATATCTGTGATTACCCGTAAAGAGATCGAGAATTCCGGAGCAAGAGACTTGATGGAAATTTTAGCTCTTCATGTTCCCGGTTTTAGTTTTGGGCAATCAGAGTTTGGACCAATAGGACTAACGCTAAGAGGTATTTGGACTTTTGAAGGGAAAGTTCAACTTTTGATCGATGGTGTTGAGATGAACGAGGAAGCTTACACTTCCATTCTTTTTGGACATCATTACCTGACTGATATAGTCCAGAGGATTGAAATAATCAGGGGTCCCGGTTCCGTCATATACGGAGGTTATGCCTCCATGGGTGTCATAAACATTATCACACGTGATTATGCAGAAGAAGAAACCAATTTTATTTCTGTCGGTTTTGGGAAAATGTTTGAAAAGCAGGAAAGATTTTCAGCCGCATTTGGTTGGGGTAAAAATTTCTCTGACTTAAAAATAAATTTATCTGGTTACACTACAAATGGAGCTTTGTCAGATGGGTTTGTAAAAGCCTACTTCCCCTCCACTCCGGGACAACTAATGGATGTTCCACTTGGAATGCAAAACACCTTTTTGAACTTGACTTCCTCATATAAAAATTTTGGTTTAAATTTTTCTTTTGATCGTTATCAACTTAACTCAGGAATTCCGGTAACTTTTACAACATATAATCTCACAACAACTTACGAGAATCAGATACTTCAAGATTTTGGAGTAAAAGCCAAATTGATGTTGACAAGTCAGTCCCCTTGGGATCTTAAGTCAACATCCCCGGTTCTTCTTCCTACTGGATTAATTGACACCAGTTATGCAAACACAAAATCTTTTTTTAAGGTTGTCCCTTCCATTCAATTTAACTGGCAAATATCAAAGAATATTAACCAACTGATCGGTTTCGAATACAGAGGAATCAAAGTTGTTTCCAACTCGATTCCCGGTTATCTCGAGCTGCCGATGCTTTTTAGAGAGGTGGATAAAATATCCGGTATAAGTGCTTATTCGCAGTTACTTTTTCAATTTGAACCCGGTAATGTTACAATTGGCGGGAGATATGAGTATACTGATGTCTTTGGGGGTGCATTTGTTCCGAGATTGGCATTCACAAAAATAATGGATGACTTCCACTTTAAGTTGATGTATAGCCAGTCTTATCGCACACCAGCGGGAAGGTATTATTCCCCCGACCTTGAGCCGGAAAAAGGAAGACATTTTGAGATTGAGTTTGGCTACCGGATTGGTTACAAACACAACTTTGTAATTAACCTGTATGATTATCATTTCACAGATTTGATTACCGTAAAACGCGATTCATTATTATCAGCTACTTCCTACTCCAATTCTTCTGCAATAGGAACCAGAGGAATTGACTTTGAATATAAATACAGTGATGAAGACATCCAACTTGGGATTAACGCTGCGTATTATTTAATATATGACAATAATGTTAAAAGCTATATTGTACCCTTAAGAGAAAATGTTACCATAGGTGCTTCCCCGTTCAGGCTAAATTTCTTTTGTACCTTTAACTTTTCTGACTGGATAACAATTTCGCCTTCACTCTCACTTTATAGCTCACGGATAGGATTTACAAGCGGGAAAATTTCGCAATCTGCAAACGGACTTCTGGTGGAAAATTATCTTGAAAATTTTTCTCCCGTGGCAATTTTTAATTTGAGTTCTACCATTTATGATGTTTTTGTGGATGGCTTAAAAATGAACATCGCTATCTATAATTTTTTCAATCAAAACTACGACTATATTCAACCATTTCTTGGATACAATGCTCCCCTGCCCGGAAAATCTCTCACTTTTTGGATGAGGTTAAACTTTGAATTTTAAGGAATTGATTTGATAAAACTTCATACTTTTCTCATCGGGAGTATTTTATTCTCAATTGGATTTTTCTCAGACGGGTATACCCAAATTACACGGCTTGATGCAAAAGTTGAAGCCATAATGTTTGGAAAAGTATTTAAATATGTTAAAACCATTAAACCCGCTAATGTAAACATCCTTGTTGTTTATGATAAATTTGGTGAGAAGCCCAATAAAATAATTGCGGCTTTTAAAAAAGAAAAATTCCAGACGACCACTACTGAGAAAAGTGAACTCAAGAGTGTTATTTCCAATTTTAATGTTGTTTATCTCGTACCGGGTGTGAATATTTCAGATGAACTTGAACTATTTAAAAAAAATAAAGTACTGGTAATCTCAGGGGACCCGGGACTGGTCTCTTCCGGCACAGCAGGTATTGCAGTCGCCTCAGAAAATAAAAAACCTGTTATATACTTAAATCTAAAAGCTCTCACTGCCACAGGCCATGATGTGTCTTTTGAATTGATTAATTTATCGAAAGTGTATAAATAGATGAAGTTTAATCGAATCGCTGAAAAATTTTCAAGTGTGAACATTTCAATAAAAGCGAAACTTACGATAATGATCACGATTCTCTTTTTCCTGATCACTACTGTAATGTTCAACATCATGTTTTCACATGCCAAAAATAAAGCTCTTGAAACCACCAAAGAAAATGCTGCCGACCTCTCAAGAATGACTGCATTTGGTATCAGAGCAGCTCTCGATTTCAGACTGGAGGAAGAAATACTTTCCGTATTTCAACTCTCAGCTCAGAACGAGGAGGTAATTTATCTTGTGGTCACGGATAATTCCGGTGAAGTGATAGCGGCTCATAATTTGGACACTGCCAAATTACTGCGGTATGATCAAATGAATTCGAGTTCCTCGGCTTTCATAGGTGATTCTGTAATTTTCATCAAATCACCCGTTAATTTTGACAATAAACAGATTGGTCAGCTTTATCTCGGTTATTCGCTCATGTCCACCAATCTCCAACTTGACGAAGTACAACTTGGTGTTCTTGTCACTTCCCTTGTTTTCATTTTTTTGGGATTTCTGGGATCTCTTGCTATTGGAAGGGTGATCGCAATACCCATAAATAAATTGGTAAAATCTTTCGAAAAGGTTTCTGAGGGTGACCTTAAAGAGAGAGCGGAAGTTAAGTCATCAGATGAACTTGGCAAATTGAGTGAGTCATTTAATGCCATGGTGGAATCACTTGAATTTGCAGTCAGTGAACTCGCAACTTCCAATACATTGATTAGGGAGTCAGAACAACTTTATAAAGAACTTGTTGCAAAACTCCCCGATTTTGTAATTCTCCATCGAGATCAAAAAATCTTCCTGGTAAATGACGCAATTAAAGATGTAATGGGGTATGATAACGAAGAGGTACTGGGAAAAAACATTTTCGATTTCATTGCTCCTGAGTCTTATCAAATAGTGGATGAAAAAAACCGTTCCCGACTTGAGGGTAACGAGGTTGAACCTTACGAAATTGAATTAATCACAAAAAGTGGAAGCAGAATCACAGGTGAAATTAGAGGTTCACAAATATTTTATCAGAGAGAGTTGGCAGTTCTTAATGTTATTGTGAATGTTACTGAGAGAAAAAAATACGAACTCCGCCTGAAAGAGATGAATAACATTCTTGAACAAAAGATTGTAGAAAGAACCACTGAACTATCTGAAGCTATCACCAAACTGCAAAGTGAGATTCAAGAGAGAATTAAAACAGAGGAAAAACTTAAAGAATCTGAAGAAAGAGCTCTGGAATCGTCCCGACTTAAATCGGAATTTGTTGCAAATATGAGCCATGAGATAAGAACGCCCTTAAATGCGATTCTTGGATTCACAAGTTTACTTGCAATTAATGTCGATGATCCACGATTAAATCAGTATATTGACTCTATAAAAGCGGGTGGTAAAAATCTTCTTACTCTTATCAACGACATTCTCGATCTTTCAAAAATTGAAGCAGGCAGACTGGATCTGAACCCCGAGCCTGTCGATTTAAGGTCATTTATTGAAGAGATTAAAAATATTTTTGCATCGAAGATTCAGGAAAAACTAATTGACTTTAAGCTTCGAATCGCAGATGATGTACCCCCTACTCTTATTTTGGATGAAGTGAGAATAAGACAGATCCTTTTCAACTTAATCGGAAACGCTGTCAAGTTTACGGAAAGAGGTGCAATCTCACTGGAGGTGGATAATCTATTTAAAGCCGGAGACAGAAGTAAGGTTGATCTTATTATTTCCGTCTCGGATACCGGTATCGGGATTCCACCCGAATATCAAACTGTGATTTTTGATTCTTTTAAGCAACATCATAATCAAACTCAGAGACGGTATGGGGGCACGGGATTGGGTTTGGCTATCACCAAAAAACTTGTTGAAATGATGGATGGTAGTATCAGTGTAGAAAGTAGTGTTGGTTCAGGCTCAAAATTCACGGTGATTATCAAAAATGTATCGGCTTCATCAGTAAAAGGAAAGCAGGATGAGTTGACCGATGTGAATAAACCGTTTTTCACATTTAAACAGAAAAAGATACTCATAGTTGATGATGTTCCTACTAATTGTGAGATGTTGGCAGAATTATTTAAACCAACGGGCAGTGAGATCATATTTGCAGCAAATGGTATTGAAGCCATTGAAAAAACAAGTGAATATTTTCCTGATTTGATTATAATGGATATAAGAATGCCCATCCTCGATGGCAATAAAGCCGCCGAAATAATCAAAAGTGACCCTCTGACTTCCGCCATCCCGATAGTTGCAATTACTGCATCAGCTCTGAAAGAGGATCTGGAACCGGAATATCTGCAATATTTTGCAGGTTATATCATTAAACCTGTAGATATATTTTATTTGATTAGTCTTTCAAACAAGTTGATTGGCGCAGAGATTAAATCCGATCGATTGGAACAAACCGGAACTGCTGATTCTGACTCTCAATTACGATTTACAGAAAAAGTTTCAGTTGAAGATTTTAATGCAATGATCGCAATGAAAGTTTATCCCCACCACGAAAAAGCTGTAAAAACAAAGCTATTAAGTGATGTCATCTCTTTTGCAGAAGAGATTATGGAACTTTATAAATATTGTGGAGCAAAAGTTCTGGAGAATTTCTCAGATGAACTAAAGTTTGCTGCAAACAGTTTTGATATTGAAACGATTAACAAGTGTTTAAATATATTTCCAACTATTCTCGAAGATGTTAAACAAAAAAATCAATCACTCCCGGAGGACCTTTAATGTACAAACTTTTTTTTAGTTTTTTATTTCTGACGATATCTGTACTTCCACAGAGCTCTGAAAACGCAGAAATCACAAAACATGAGATATTTAATCATATAAAATTTCTATCTTCAGATGAAATGGAAGGCAGATCCCCCGGCTCAGGCAAAGATATTCTTGCTGCAGACTACATAAGGGGTGAACTCAAAAAGACAGGTGCAACACTTCTTGCTACCGACGGATTTCAACATTTTGAAGTTGGAGCCGGAACTGAAATCAGTGACAAAAGTTTTCTTGTGTTTGATGGCAATGCCGGAAAATTTGGTGTCGATTTTACCCCACTCGCAATTTCTTCAAACGGAAAAATTGAAGCAGAAGTTGTCTTTTGTGGATTTGGTTTTGCCGTGGATGACCCTAAACTTAAAGTTAATAACTTTAGTAAAGGTGTTAAAGGCAAATGGGTAATGGTTCTGCGTGGCGCACCAAAAAATGAATCTCTAAAAGATATTCTGGATAAAAACTCAACTCTTCGCAAAAAAATTATAACAGCAAAAGATAACGGAGCTGCAGGAATAATCTTTGTGAATGGATACCAGTTTTCGAAACAAGATGAACTTATTAGTCCCAAACAGGGATCGGGTGAACCTGATGGTGGTATCCCAGCTCTAAGCATTTCGAGAGAATTGGCTGATAAACTCCTCTCACAATCGGGCAAAACGATTAAATCCCTTGAAGATCAACTATTGATGGATGTAACAAATGACAACTCCTTTAGCACAGGGATTATGCTTAATGCTGAAACAATTGTTACAAAAGCCAAGAAGCCTACGGTAAATGTTGTTGCCCTTATTGAGGGGAATGATCCCGTACTAAAAAATGAGTATGTTATTATTGGAGCTCATTTTGATCACCTCGGTTGGGGGGGACCTGGTACCGGAAGCAGACGTCCTGACACAATGGCCATTCATAATGGAGCTGATGATAATGCATCAGGAACCTCCACAATAATAGAAGTATTTGAAAAACTTGCTGCCAACAAAACCCAACTTAAACGCAGTGTTGTTTTCCTTGCATTTGGAGCAGAAGAGATGGGTTTACTTGGATCAAAATATTTTACCGAGAACCCCCTGAAAGAATTAAGAAATGCCAAATTGATGTTGAATCTGGATATGGTTGGCAGATTAAATCCAACAACAAAAGTGTTAACTCTCGGTGGAACCGGAACTGCTGTAGAATTTGACAGTTTTCTCGACAAACATATTAAATCTTCCGGAATCGAAATTAAAAAATCACCCGAGGGTTATGGCCCTTCAGACCATGCCTCATTTTATGCAAAAGACATTCCTGTACTCTTCTTTTTCACAGGAGTGCACGATGATTACCACACACCAACAGATGATTACGAGAAAATTAATTCGGAAGGTGCTGAATCAATTGGAATTCTAGCTTACAACATTGCATATGATGTTGCGGCAAATGGAGTGACACTGACATACAAAGAAGCCGGGCCAAAAGAAAAGTCAAATGACGCTCCTGCATACAAAGTTTCGCTTGGTATCATGCCCGATATGGCAGCATCTGACATCGTGGGTGTTAAAGCTGAAGCAGTAATCCCCGATCGCCCTGCCCACAAAGCAGGTATGTTAAAAGGAGACATAATAGTTGCTATCAATAGTAAACCTGTAAAAGATCTTTATGAATATATGGAAAGATTGTCCGAGTTGAAGAAGGGTGATCTGGTTGATGTTCTCGTCATAAGAGGGTCTGAAAAGTTAACGCTAAAGGTTCAACTTTAATTTTACAATTAGATGTTTTAACTTGTGTGGTGGGTCGATTTTCCCACCACACTTTTTGTTTTTAATAAGATGCGATTTTGACGCTTAATCTAATTTTTTATCTATTTTTTGTAACTTGTTAACAAGTTATCCACAATTTTGTTGAAAACTTTTTCCAAACTGTTTTTTAAATAATCAAACCGTTTTTGACATTTCATCGAATATTTTTTTTGTGCAAAACTATTTTGTTCGTTTTCAGGTGATATGATGAATATTCTCACTTTTTTTTTGTAAATTAAATTTGACGATTACTTGAGGATTATTTTCACCTTTCATTTATAAAAGTTATCAACATTTTCACAGCAAAGTATCGTCCTTAATATACCGTAGATTATAATACTATTTTAGTGCCCAATTAATCATTCAAATACCAGTTAGAAGATGCCACAAGAACAATTAGCTCAATTTCTTGATGAACAATATGTAATCAATGAATTACCCTCTTTAGAGATTGGTGAGTCGATAGTGTTAAGTAGTGTCACTTACACAATCACGGGATTGTATTATCCGATAGAATCTCTGCCTGACGGTTTCTACTATAGTGCAGAAAATGAGCGTAAAGAAAAATTTTTAATAAAAATTCTATTCAAATTTAGAAATCCTAACTTTGAACCCAGAGGAACTGTTCAGAATGACCTCTTAAAGTTGACTCACCCGGGATTGGCCATCCCTGTGGAATTTGGCATCGGAATAAAAAAATTCAAGTTTAAATATTGTTTCGAAATCTACGAAGTACACTCGAAAATTATCCCTCTTGACAAGGTGGACCTTTCACCTTCTGCTGTACGAAACAGTTTTATGCCTCAGATTAAAAATCTCCTGGATTTTTTGCACACAAACGATTTTTATGTCCCATTCCTCCATATCTCTAATTTTTTCGTGGTTGAAGGTGAAGAGCCCGTGTTACTTCTCTTTGGGTATGGGCATACATTGATGAAAAGTAAATTTCCTTTAATTGAGAAGACACCATTTAGTGAAGGAAACCTATGCAGATACTTTTACTCTCCTGAAATTATCGATGGAATGTATTCAGAGTCCAGTGATTATTTTTCTGTAGGTATGATACTGATGCGATTATTTTATCCCGAAACTTTCTCATATAACGAATATGAATCAATCATAAAAAATGGCAGTGAGTTAAAACCACTTATCGATTATCGGACTGATTTCTACGAAGTTAACTCCTTGATTGAAGGTTTAACGGTTTTTGAAGAAGTAAATCGTTTAACAACTGATGAAATTGATGACTACATCGCCGGCAAAAGGGTAATCCCCCATTATTATGGCAGTCATTTTTTATTTAAAGATGACCTGGCAGAAAGTCGGCTCCATAATCTGGGCGACCTTGTTGAATTGCTTAAACTCTCCCCCGACAGATTTATAAACTTTATAAAACAACCACAGAATCTAAAAGAAATTACCGATTGGTTAAATAATCTTGAAGGTGTAAAGGACCTGGTGGGGTTAAAGAAACGGTTTATCAGATATCAAAACATTGAGCCTGCTTATTTTACCGAAGTGATTCTTCGCCATCTACTCCCCACTGCCATTATTTCATTGAATAATATTGAGTTTAATTTTCAGAATAGTGATGATATCAAAGGTCAACTGTATCTCTTTTTCCGTAATATGGAGCACCTGAATTATTATTACAAGGATGCGAATACAAAATTTGAACTCTTTAAATTTATGCTGGTTTGTGATGAATTAAGTAGTCTTGACGCCGTAAAATATGAATTGCTTGCTTCAGCTAAAGAGAGCCTTACGGGGTTTCTTGGTCTTGGCAGGGAAAATTACATTGATGCACTCAGTAAAAAACATGTGCACATACAACCAGTCCAATGGGTACAAATCTTTCATCATTTTATTCAAAACAAGTTTGTCAGGTCTCTGGAGGGGACAAAACTCGAAAAACTTGAGGATTTTGCTTTTTATCTCGCACAACATCCAGAAATGATGTCAGATGAATATCTTTATAACGATATGATCCTTTTTCTCAAGTGGAATGGAATAAACGAAATTAAAGGAAAATCTTTTAAGACACTCGTTTTTGAGATACTTGACCATAAAGTGGAGTGTAATGTAAGTCTGTCAAGGATTGAAGAGCCTGAAGCCGGTAACTTTAAAATGCTTTATTCATTCAGATATTCTCTTACAAACTACTTTAGTTCGATGGGTGTTGATCTTCCATTTGCCACTGAGGTGAAACAACAATACACTTTTACATTTAAGAAAAGTGGTTTTGGATACATTAAAAAATCTTATAATGCTTTCCTTGGGCATCTTGAAAAAGAACATTCAATTCCGCCGGCGAAAATTCCTGAGCCAGAAAAACAACAAATTTTTAAGACTTTTCACGACACACTCAAAACGGAATTTAAGTGGCAGAGTGTTTTAGTTAATCTTTTGATTGCTGCAGGTGTGGGATTTGTTGCATCCCAATTTGGAGTTGACCTGATAGTGACAGAAAAAATAAAATGGTATCTTGGTCTGGATCCTGGATTTATGACATTTGTTACCACGGTTTTCCCTTATTTCATTTCTGCAGGTTTTATAGCCATTTTATATGTTCTCGGTCAAAACCTGAAATTGGTCGCGGCGTTTATCTTTTTGAGTATTTTGTTAGTGACAGGCGGTTCCTACCTTTATTATGAAAATTTGGTAAACTCAGTGGAGACAGATTTGGCAAACAAGAAGTATTTGTTGACTGAATTTTTCTCCGGGGGTGCTGTGGATAGTAAAAGTGCTGTCATCTCTCCTCAGGAATTAAAAGAAAGTTTTGATGAAGCATTTGGAGTTGTGAATTCGGGATTTTTACCACTTGCCAATTATTCAACCACTCAAAACACATTTGAAATTCAAACAAATCTTAGAGCTCTCTCAAGAAATGTTAAGACAATTGAAGACGGTACTTTCTCTGCAAAATTTAATTTCGTTGATCCTGCCACCGGCTCAGTTGAAGACTTTGTAGGTTCAGCTCCAATCCCTGATAACACAGGATACTTGAATACAAATGGATATTTTGCTTTTAGATTAAGCATTGATCGGGTAAAACTGACCGGTGGGAATAATTCAATCTTTGGAATATCTTTTAATCATTTTTACGTGGTTATGACCCCGCTATCGATAAAGTTGATCAAAAGAGGTGTCGGAACGACAAATAACGACACAAAACTATTGCTGTTGAGTGAGATGGCTAATTATGATTATTTAATTGAAAGTTCAGGTACTGAGGAGGACATCTTGCCTGCCGGGATGGTTGAAAAATTATACCCCGGTGTTGAACTGACAAAAAAAGAACTTGATCTAAATATCGACGAATTCAAATTTGAAGTTACCGCCTTGTTTGGTTCCATTTCTGTGGAAATCGATGGAAAACAGGTTCTTGTATATCGTGAAAAGAATGGCTTTACTGATCTTGATTATGACAGATTTAAGCCAACAGTTTCATTGATTTTTGGACTGGAAAGTAGATATTCTGTTACTGCAATTAATATGACTGCAATCCCCGACCCAACAGGTGACAGGAATTTCCTGGTAAAAAACTCCCTAAAATGTTTGCTTAACTCACAAGCTGAAATTTACAAGAATTCGGGACTTAGCGACCCTGTAAAGCTGGCGGTGACTGATAAAGACACTTTTACTATCACAGTAGTTGACAAATTAAAATTAACTTTGATGACCTCCTCAAAAGAAGAAGTTTTTGTTAAAAGAACTGCATTAAAAAATGTGTTTTACTAATCCTCACCCCAAAGACTTATAAATCCATTTTGTTCAATAATCTTCTGACCTGGCTCAGAATTTACAAAATCAAGAAATTTTTTGATTTTGCCCTCAGGCAGGTCAAGGGTGTAAAAATGGATATATCTTACCAACGGATAGTCTGAGTTGATTTCTCTTTTACCGGGAGACACGCCATTAATCATCAATGGTTTAATCGATTCATTTCCAATTATCAACTCACCACTTAACCCTATCGAATTTTTGTTTACACCAATTTGCTCGACAACCTCATTTGGTGAATTTACAATCAACAAGTTTTTCCCATATTCCTCATTTTCGAGGATGTGTTTTTTGAAGTAAGAATATGTTCCCGAATTGGGTGGCCTAAGAATAAGTTTATACTCCTGTTTCCTCCCATTTCCGGAAATCTCTCCCCCTTTCCCCGTAAATATTTGTTTCAACTCTGTGAGGGATATTCCGTTTAAGGAATCACTTGAATTCACATAAACAACAATCTCATCTTTAGCAATAATCGTTGAAATTCCAAGGCTGCCCTGTTTGTTAACCAGCTCTTTAATCTCTCCGGGCTCTATGGGTCTGGAAGCGATGCAAATATCTGCTTCCCCTCTCATCAATGTTTTCATACCAACAGATGTTCCCCCGCCACCGACAATTACTGAATACCCCGGATTTTGTACCATAAACTCAGCCGCAACCATTTTAATTGATTTGTTCATCGTTTCCGATCCCCTGATCGTTATAATCCCTCCTTCACGGGTAAAACTTGAACACCCGGTCATAAGTAAAACACCTGCCATACACACAATTAAAGATTTTATCATCTAATTGACCCTCTTAATTCTCAAATATTCTGAGTAATATGGTGATTCTTTTTTCATTTTTGGGGAGTCATCCACCTGATCCATAAAGAGGATAAAGTTATATAACATCTGTTTAAATCCTGCAACTGCATCATAATTTATGAATTGGGAGAGGTCATCAAATGGTGAATGATAAATATTTGTTGTGTAAAAGTTTTTTAACCAGGTATATTCTTCGAGTCTCTTGTTCACAGGTAATTTACCTTCCTGAATCAAGAAGGCGGGTATGCCAGCCTGTACAAAACCGTAGTGATCTCCCCTGATGAATTTATCAGTAATTTGTTCCTCAATTTCATCCACCCTTATACCATTGATTTTCGCAAATTTCTCAAAAAACACCCTTAAATCAGAATGATCACCATCGATGATCTCCAAAGAGAGTGGTTCATCAATAAATGGTACTCCATCAATATTCAAAACAAAAGCAGTTTTTGATAATGGAACAAAAGGGTTTGATGTGTAATACTTGCTCCCAAGGAGACCCTTCTCTTCGCCTGTGAGAAATAAAATCAGGATGTTCTTTTTAAGAGAAGATTTTCTCTCAACCAATCCCGCGGCAATTTCGAGTAAAACTGCAACTCCCAAAGCATTATCATTTAATCCGTTATAAATCGAGTCACCCTTTATCGGTTCACCAATTCCCAAATGGTCATAATGAGCGGAAAGGATTACCCACTCCTCATTATTAACATTTTCAATTGCGGCTGCTATATTGTGTGAAATAAATTCTCGAGAATTAAATTTACCCTTAAATTCAACTTTTGCGGGAAGGTAAAAACTTCGCACTTTATTTTCTGAGACCATTGAGTGGATATCTTCCACAGAGACTCCAGAGCCCTCAAAAAAGATTTTAGCTGAGGCAGGGTTTATTATCGCACCAAACCCCGAACTCATTCGTGAACTCAAATATATCTCTTCAAATTGGTAGTCACTTTTTATTTTATTCCATTCGACAATTTTACCGGTTTTTTCCTGAATGGGAATGATGATCACTCCGGCTGCTCCTTTACTTAAAGCAATTCTTAATTTTGATTCATTTAAGGAATAAACGGAATTTTCTTCGCCAAGGAAATAACTTTTGTCAGATGAGTGGGGTTCACCACCGAGCACAACTACCATCTTCCCCTCAACATCTATTTCAAAATAGTCATCATAGTCATATTCCGGTGCTGTGATGCCATATCCCGCAAATGCTGTTTCAATATAACTTGGGATCAGTGTTTCAGTTCCACAATTTGTTACAACATAGTCGCTGTTCAATTTGAGTTTGTGTTCTGATATTGAGGAGACATTTAATTCAGAACTGCCAAGAACGGTGTATCCTTGCAATGGGATGCTTTGGAACCAGGATTTCCCGCCAAGCGGTGAGATGCCTTTACTTGTTAAATAATCGATTATATATTTTTCTGCGATTCTCTCCCCCTTACTTCCTGTTCCTCTGCCAAGTAACGAATCGGCTGCGAGAACAGAGGCATGTTTGTATATCCGGTCTGCCGTTTCTTCCTTGCCCATACTATTCATCTGAGCATACCCGGTTACAGGGAGAAGAAAAAAACCGATCAAGAATAATTTTATGGGCGAATTCATCAGATTTTTATGTTTTTATTTGATCTATAATTTACAAAATTCTCGATTAAATTTATTTGTCGATCAATCCCCATAGCCGGTTAATTCTACATACCCCACTCCTCCGGATATATCTTTTCCGTTTTTTCTAATGACATTTATTGCCCCCTCATAATATCTTAGTCGAAAAGGATGTACTTGATTTTTCATGGCAACAGATACACCAAAAAGGAAATTTAATGGTTTAATTTCGATTTTCCACTCCAACGGATAAACAATTCCATCTATTTCTGATTTGACAATTGTGGTGATTTTAAAATCATCACCAGTAAATACATCATAACTGCCATCCTTACGAACCAATGTCCCTTTTTGGAAATTGGTTGCCCCTGTTGAATCCCTCAGTCTAAAATACATCAGCTCGGTATCATCCTCCATCTGTAATGCAAACCAATCCCAGCCTTTTTGATCACTTTCAAGTGCGCTGGTGCTCCATTCTCTGTCCATCCATGAACTACCGGTTAATTTGTACTTCGCTCCTTTCAGGGTAAGTTCTCCGGTCGTATTCAGTCTTGTGTAAGAATAATAATAGGAAGCATTCCCGGGTTTGTTGGATTTTTTACTTAATCCTTTATCCCCATGTAATACCATCTTTTTCTCAGGTATTAACTTGAATGAAATTTGAAACTCAGAAGTTGAAGAGCTAACTTGTATTATCGGTAATAATGCTCCATTGGAAAAGTCGAATAGAATTTCATTCCCCTCTATATAAATCCTTTTTTCTGTTTCATCACTACCTGCGAGACCATCCAATCCCCGGGCATATTTTTCAAAAGAATAAAACTTCTGATTTTGAATATCACTTATCCCGATATGGATACTAAAAAGCGATTTTTGGGAAAAGACAACTGTATCGCTGTCATTTCCCGGTAATATACCGTTCCTGAAAATCGTAAACTGGTATCCAAATCTTCTTCCGTCCGAAGTGAAAAGATTACCCGTAAAATACCACCACTCAGTCCGGTACTCATTGTGTGCAAAATGATCTCTTGGAAATACAAATTGCCTTACACTGTCTGCCTTTTTGAATCCGGAAACTTCACCACTCATTATGCTTGCGACTGAGATTTCATCCACAGAGTTGTTATTTGTACCAAAGTTGACAAAAAGATAGATCAACAGCCCGGTAAACAACAATCCTGATAACGATAGTAATAACAATCGCATACTATTCGTCCCTCAAAGATTTTGAAGGCAGAGTGACCGACATTTTATAGGCGGGATAAAGTCCTGCGAGAAGTGAGGCTGATACTGCAATTATGATTGCTTGTATCAGAACCACGGGGTCAATCGACATCTGCATCGTCCAGCCAAAAGATCTTAGATTTATGACATAAATCAGGCAATATGCAAGCACCAATCCCAATGGAATGGCGATAAGAGCAGCAATTAATCCTATTGTAAAAGTCTGAACTGAAATCATTTTTAACATTTGACCCGGAGTTAACCCGGTAGCCCTTAAAATTCCCATCTCTTTCTCCTTCTCAAGCTGAATAGACATCAGTGCACTGAATACTCCAATAAAAGCAACAATTACAGATAAAATATGGAGCAACCCTGCGACAACAAATGTACGATCAAAAATTTCGATTGAATAGTCACGCAAATCTTTGTTTAACCGGATGGAGACAGAACTTTCTTCAGGGAAAAGCGATCTCAGATTTCTTTGAACAGTTGTAATATCTACTTTATTGTCAAGGTAAACACCAATTCCTGATATTTTATGGTTACCCCAATATTTTTTAAAGTGGTTATAGTCAAATGCGATATGCCCGACATCAGAACTGTAGTCGTAATAGATCGCTGAAACCTTAAGCACCAGGTCTCCGGCTGGTGATTTTAGTGTAAATTGATCACCAACTTTGTAATTCCATTTGTAAGCAAATGTTTCAGTCATTAATATCCCTGTTCCTGCCCTGATCTCTACCCATACAGTTGTGGGATTTCCCTCTTTTAGGTTAAATCTGTTCTCATTCTCGGGGTCTATGTGTGAACCAAATACTTCAACAGGTTTCCCATTTATTGTTCCTGCCCCCTCCGAATAATAGTCAAGTGTCTTCACTCCATCAATCATCAAAAATTTCTGAACAAGAGATGTGTCGAGGACAGCCTCATTTTTACGCGATACAAGCCCTTGTGACGACACAAACACATCTGCAACAAGAGTTTGTTCAAGCCAATCCACTACTGTGCCTCTAAAGGAACTGATCATTGTGGAAACCCCGATAGTGGCAGAGACAGAAATTGCAAGTGCTGCAATGGCTACAGATGTTCTGCTCATATTTGCTGTTACTCCACGTACCCCAATTTTTCCTGTATTCCCCATCATTTTTTTGATAATTGGTTCAATGACTTTAACAAATACCGTTATAACCGCCGGAGTCTGAAGTGCAAATGCAATGATCAGGAGGAAAATCCCAAAGTACCCAACCAATATTCCGGTACCACTAAAAGTTAAAATTATGATACCAATGATTAGAAGTACAAAAGAGATTATGGAGAATAATACAATTCTCGTTTTAAGTTTTGTTTCAACGGATGATCTTTTTAATGAAACACCGGGGGATGTCTGTGCAGCTTCATATGCCGGAAACATTGCAGCTATTATTGTTCCTCCTACCCCTGCCACACTTGCCTTTAAAATAATGAGAGGTGATAGTGAAACAGTTTGAACTGTGGTAACAAAATAAAGATCGTTTAAACTCTGTGTTACAAATCCGAGCATGATTTTACCGAGGAATATTCCTCCAACAATTCCACCGATCGTTCCAATTGAGGCGATGAAAATCGATTCTGCCATCACTTGAATGAAAATATCTTTTCTTGTTACACCGGCAGCCCTCAGAAGCGCGAGTAATCTGCGTCGTTGAACCACAGAGAATGTCATGGCATTATAGATGAGGAAAAGCCCAACAATCAACACCAATAGACTCATGGCATTGAGGTTTAGTCTGAAAGCTTCTGTCATCGATTTGGCTGTTTCATTACTTTTTTCAGCAGTTGACAGTTGCAGGGTTGGATCCCGTAAAATAGTTTTATTGATTCTGTCCACTTCGTCAGGGGTGAGGATCAGATCGATATAACTGACAAAACTTCCTTTATTGAACAATTTTCTGGCAGTTTCGATGTCAGATATTATAAACTGTTCAATACGATCTCCTGAAATATCTTCGTTCGATTTAATTAATCCAACACAAACCACACTTAAAAAACCATCTCCCCACTTTAGTGTTAGTGTATCTCCTGTTTTGATTTTTGCCTCCCGGGCAAATGTTTCAGGGATTAAAACTTTGTTTGAAGAAGAGAGAAGTTCCGCCAGTTCAGTGTTATCACCCGCTAAATCCGCAGATACAAAATTTCTAAATTCGTGTTCTGAGAAAGGATCAAGTCCCAGAAATGTAGCAGTAAAGCCATCACCAATTAGAACTTTTACATTCTCTTCGATCACGGGGGCTGAAATTTTAATTCCTGCATCTTTTCGTAATTTTATGTAGGTAGAGAGTGTTATATCCCCTGCTCTGTTGCTCAGTCTGTGGGTTGCTTTACCTGTTACAGATTCCATAGAAATATCAAATGCTTTTCCTGAACTTTCATTTGCGATATCAATGGAAAGGATTACTGCAACGCCAAGCATGATTCCGAGTGAGGATAAAAATGTCTGCCACGGGTGGGTGAAAAGATAACGAAGCCCCGCTTTTTGGAACAAAGTGATCAATTTTGCCTCTGAGAAGATACAATGATTGATTTCCCCTTAAATTCGATTATCCTGTCAGCAAGTCCCGTAAGTTCTCTGCTGTGTGTTGCCATCACCATTGTTTTCCCATTTTTTTTGACCAGATCATCCAGTAGTTCAATTACTTTATCGGCTGTTTTAAAATCAAGATTTCCGGTGGGTTCATCGGCAAGTATAATTCCGGGGTTGTGGACGAGTGCCCTGGCAATTGCAATCCGCTGTTGTTCACCGCCTGAAAGAACATCAGGATAGCTGTTTCTTCTATCATACAGTCCAACTTCATTCAGAAGGAATTTTGCCCTCTCCTTCCCCTCAGGTGTGACGTTATCGGTCAACTCAAGTGCAAGATGGAGGTTTTCATTTACGGTGAGTGTCGGGATCAAATTAAAAAATTGAAAAATAAACCCTACATTTTTCCTTCTAAAAATGGTTCTTGCGGGTTCTTTTAGAAGAGTGATTTCAGTGGAATTCATAAATATTTGCCCGGAGTCGGGTATATCGATTCCACTGAGTAAATTCAAAAGTGTGGACTTTCCGGAACCACTCCTGCCCAAAAGAATTGTTAGTTCCCCCTCGTTTAAATGAAGATTTACATCATCCAGAACTTTGTGAACTGTGTCTCCCTCATGAAAACTTTTATTTATGTTTTTGATCTCGATATAATACAAATCTGTTCCTGTTTTATTTAAGAAACAGAGCAGTTTCTTATTTAATTCCATTGTTAAAAACAAAAAAAGCTGCTCTAATTTGTAAAGCAGCTTTTAGCTAATATTGTGATCAGGTCAGATTTTTTCCAATTCTTTCATCATGTTTCTGAACTGATTAAAATCCATCGATTGTTGCGCATCACTGAGAGCTTTATCGGGTTCAGGATGAAATTCCACCATAATGCCATGAGCACCAACAGCTTTTGCTGCCTTTGCGAGTGGAGTTACCTTGTCCCTGTGGCCCACTGCATGAGAGGGATCAACGATTATCGGAAGATGGGTCAATTCTTTAAGAACTGGAATTGCACTCAGATCAAGCGTGTTCCTTGTTGCGGTTTCAAAAGTCCTGATACCTCTTTCACATAATATCACTTGTCTATTCCCTTGCGCAAGAATATACTCGGCAGCACTGAGGAGTTCTTCAATGGATGACATCAGTCCTCTTTTAAGAAGAACGGGTCTGTGTGTTTTACCAACTTCGATTAACAACGAAAAATTCTGCATATTCCTCGCTCCAATCTGCAAGATATCAGAATACTTCGCCACCTCGTCGACCTGATTAATCGAGAGAACTTCGGTAACAACCGGGAGGTCATAAACCTTTCCGGCTTCAACAAGAAGTTTTAGTCCATCGTAACCAAGTCCCATAAAAGCATAGGGATTTGTTCTGGGCTTAAAACAACCACCTCTGAGAATTTGACCATTTGTCTGTTTCAATTCCCTTGCGCATTCAAATATCTGTTCCTGTGATTCCACTGAACAAGGACCGCCGATAACAACAAAGTTGTCTCCACCAATCCTGACTCCCTTAACCTCAATTATAGTATCATCACTTTTATAATCTCTCCCTGCAAGTTTGTAAGGCGACGATTTTTTGGGGATGTTAACTTTTTCAGTAACTATTACCGGCTCCTCTAAATCAATTTTATCGACAAGTTCCGTCGGTGTGACGGATTCGATTGTGGTTTTTTCAATATCATTTTGAGGATAACTTCCAAAGAGTTTAAAATAACGTGAATTTTTCCCAAGTTCATCAAGCATTAAACTGACTTTGTCATCCTCAATATTTCCTTCAAAATCGATATAAAACATCTCCTCCCACTGATTCCCCGGGACTGGTCGGGACTGAATTTTTGTCATGTTAACCCCGTATTTGTTAAATACGAGCAGGGCTTCAACAAGGGCACCGGGTTTCTGTGCGGTTGCCAAAACAATCGAAGTTTTTGCGGGAATTCTTAAATCAACTGTAACCGGTTTTTTTGATGCAATTACAAATCGTGTATAGTTTTCTTTTCTGTTGGCAATATCCTCTTTGAGGATGACCATGCCAAAAGCTTCCGCTGCTTGTTCACTGGCAATTGCGACAAATTCGATATTCCCTTCTTCTTTCACCCTTTGCACCGAAAGGGCAGTGTCGTTCATGTTTTCGATACGAGCATTTGGAAGTGTTTCAAGAAATTTGCTACTCTGGGCTGCAGCCTGATGATGTGCATAAACTTTTTTAATTGTACTAAAATCCACCTTGGCGATTCCTATCAAGTTTTGTTTAACTCTCAATTTTTCTTCACCAATGATTGAAACTGAAGAACGCATTAATGCATCATAAACATCATTTATGTTACCCGAGGTTGTATTCTCCACGGGAAGCATGGCATAATCAGCTTCCTGATCTTCAACAGCCTTCACAACATCTTCAAATGTCATCTTACTGACAAAAACAAGCTGCTGATTCCTGTTTGAAAAGAACTTGTTTGCAGCCATGTGGCTAAATGATCCTTCAATTCCCTGAATAGCAACTCTAATTTCACCACCGGTTTTTTCGGCACCAATCTTATGAAGATAAGACTGCTGCAACCTTATTGAATCTTCAATGATTTCATGGAAAATTCTTGTTACATAAGTAGGTTCCAGTCCAATTTCTTTCCCCAATTTAATACAGTTTTGCAACAACGATTTCTCACGCTCCACATCCCTGATTGGACTTCCGCTCAAATCTTTTTTCTTGATTACCTCAATACTCAACTCACGACGCTCAGCGAGTAGAGTGATAATATTTTTGTCACAACTGTTGATTTTTTCTCTTAGGTCTTCCATTTTCTCAACTTTTTAAATTTTCAACGGCTCAATATAATGAATGGGTGTTTATCAATTTTTGTGCAACGAGGTCATTAATTATTGCCAATTATTTAAGTAATAGAGTTTTTAGAACTACAGAATTGACTCCCGACTCCACTTTGATAAAATACGGACCACTGGGGAGTCTTTCAGCATTCCACTTAAATTGATGCTCTCCTGCTGCCAACTCTCCCAAACCAATTTGTTTAATAAGTTCGCCTAACTGATTGTATATTGATATGTTAACTTGATTTGCCTCTGACAATTTGAAAGCCACTATGGTCTCAGGATTAAAGGGATTTGGGAAATTTTGAAAAACTTCAAATTTGGTCGGGGTGACAGAGGAAACAACTTCTTTACCGGAAGAAACGATAATATCAGGTGATTTTTTCCTGTCAATTAATAATAATCCTGCATCTGACATTATATATTTACCACTTGGAATCGCCTCATTGTTCAAGGAAAAAACCCTCCTTTTCCCTTGAGACAATTCATAACTTCCGAGATGGTACCAACCTTGTTTGCCCGGACTTTGCTGGTTAACACTTACAATCGTGTCACCTTGTCTGGTTGAAATAGTATATCTTACATCAGGTGCAAAAGAAAAACTTGGAATCAGGTAGATATAAAGGTTATAAAACCCGTCCGCCGGAATATCATAACTGTATTCTAATGATGCAAGGGTGGAACTCCCTGTTCTAATGATCCCTCCCCTAAATCCGGGCACAGGCAATGATTCCCATACACCCGTCTTCACTACATTTATTGAATCCTCACTTATAAGAAGCCCTTTGGGTCTCCTGTTAAACTCTCTTCCAGGCATGGCGGCAGGTTGTTGGTAAAAAGTTGAGCGGAGTGTATCTGCGAGACGGAAGTTGTTGCGTCTTAATCCTTCGTAAAAAAAGAATCCCTCCCCCTTCACTCCCGCATTTCGATTGGCCTGCAGGGATTGTAAAAGGAATTGTGGCTCAATTGTATAACTTCCAACATTCATCAAAACACCGGCAAAAGTGATATCTTTCTTTTGTGGGTCAATATGTGACAACGAACTGTTTAATTCATAAATGTAATCGGCAATTGAATATCTGTAAAGTTGTGGTAAAAACTGATCCACAATTCCCGTGTTAACCCATGTTTTAGAATCCTGCAAATACTGATCATAAGCCCATGGGTAAACACTTGGGGAAGAAGCAACAAATAAATTTTCATCCAGTGTTTTTACACTATTGCGCACTCTACTGTAAAAATCATTTAACTTGTTTGCACGCCACCGTTTCCAATCGTTATCGTAAAAATTTGCAGGAGGTGATTGTCCACCATGATCCTGTTTATACAATTCTACAGTCACAGAATCATAACCACATTCCACAGGTAAAGCAGGCATGCGGTCAGAATATTCGATCCCGTCGATATCGTAATTTCTGATTACCTCGGTAGTCAACCCGATTATAAAATTTTGTACATCAGGATTTACTCCGGACATCCAGTCAAATCCATTTTTTACACAAATATCTCCATTTAAACTTCTTGCAGCCCAATCCGGGTATTGTTGCAAAATATGCCCGCCATAAGGAGGTGTCCCACCTGAATAAAAAGAAGAAAATCCATATTCAAACCAGGGATAGACTTCAATTCCAACTCGATGAGCTTCAATAATAACTGTCTCTAAAGGGTCCCTGCCTGAAAAGACAGGATCAATGCTAAAACCAAAAAGTGAATCAACTAATTTACTCTGATATTGAGTGTATCCTGCATTCCAGACCACCGGAATCACTGCATTAATATTCAAACTTTCAAGAAGATCCATCGCTTCAGAAATGGACTTCTCTGAGAAAAGCACCTGACTATCCACACCCGTCAGTTTCACCCCTCGAAATTCCTTGTTTTGACCCGATATCGTGGGAGGTGCCAACAGCAACACAAACAATGACAGTACAAAGAGTTTTATTTGTAAATGATATTTTTGATTTTTTAGCATATAGTATTTCAAATGTTTAAATTGACTATACAAAATTACAGAATTCTAATCCAATTGAGAATAATTGATGTCCCAAAGTTATGATTTTGACTGTATGGTAATAGGAAGTGGCCCCGGCGGTGAAGGGGCTGCTATGAAACTGGTAAAGGCCGGTAAACGGGTTGCTATGGTTGATTCATTCCCCAGAGTTGGTGGAAGTTGCACCCACACAGGAACCATTCCAAGCAAAAGCCTGCGTCAGGAAATTCAAAGAATTGCCGAAATTGGCTCTACACTCGGTGTTACTTACCAACAAGTGCTTGGTAGTACAAAAAAGGTTGTGGATCAACAAACTGATCTACGAATGGGTTTTTACAGACGAAATTTTGTAGAGGTCATCAATGGTTGGGCAAGATTTGCAGATGAACATACACTTGAAATTGAACTGACTAATGGTGGATTCGAAAAATACACTGCTGCATATTTTGTAATTGCGACTGGATCAAGACCCTATCACCCTCCTGATGTCGATTTTTCCAATCCCAGAGTTCTTGATAGTGATACTATCCTGACCACTCCCCTTAATTTCAGATCGATTGCAATTTATGGTGCCGGTGTAATTGGATGTGAATATGCATCAATTTTTCGCGGACTTTCGATTAAAGTGAACCTGATCAACACCAGAGATCGCCTGCTTACATTTTTGGACGACGAAATTAATGATGCACTCTCTTATCACCTCAGAGAAAACGGCGTATTGATCAGAAACAAAGAGGAATATACGAGAGTTGCTGCCACGGATGATTCTGTTTCTATTCATCTCGAATCAAATAAGGTGATTACCACAGATGTTTTGCTTTGGGCCCAAGGCAGAACGGGAAACTCGAATGCACTTAATCTTGATAAACTTGGGATCACCACTGATTCCAGAGGATCCATTCAAATAAATGACAAACACCAGACAGCGGCCCAAAACATTTATGCTGTTGGCGACGTTTGTGGGTTCCCTTCTCTCGCAAGTGCGGCATATGATCAAGGCAGATTTGCAGCTACTCACATCATTGAAGGAAAATGTGAACATCAACTTCTGGCATACATACCTACAGGAATTTATACAATCCCGGAAATTAGTTCAATCGGTAAAACAGAGCGGGAGCTTACACAAGAAAAAATTCCATATGAAGTGGGACACTCTTTTTTCCGACATCTTGCAAGAGCGCAGATAACGGGACATAAAACCGGTATGTTAAAAATTCTTTTCCACAGGGAGACACTGGAAATTCTTGGAATACACTGTTTTGGCACAAACGCAAGTGAGATTATTCATATTGGGCAAGCGATAATGGTGCAAAAAGGTGAGGCCAACTCTCTCAACTACTTTATAAATACCACTTTCAATTACCCCACAATGGCTGAAGCATACAGAGTGGCAGCTCTGAATGGATTGAACAGGATAAGGTAGTGTCTTGAAAAAATACTTAATCTTAACACTGTTTATACTTTTTATCCCTCAAATCTCCCCGCAGAGTTTTGAGATTCATAAGTATGGCATTAGAGAAGGATTGAGTATTGAATTAACCAAATCGATTGTACAGGATACTTTTGGATTTATCTGGATTGCCACAGATGAAGGGGTGAGTAGATTTGACGGCTATAATTTTACTTCCTTCAATAAAGTACCTGATATTTCATTTGCAAAACAGATCATAAAATTGAGAGACGGTAGATTAATCCTGATCTCTGATCTTGCTGTGTTTGAAATTAAACCGTCATTGGATACTGCGGCTATCAAGATGATAATAAGAGGTGACAGGGAACAAAAACCGGGTTACATCTGGTACCCAAAAAGTGTATTTGAAGCTAAAGACGGGGCATTATTTTTTGGTGAAGGTAATGCAGTGGTGCGTTATAAAGAAGGTAAGCTAAAAAGATTTCTTTTGGGTAACTCAGAAATATCTTTTGACTTTTTTCGAGCTCATCACTTCACCGAATTGGAATCGGGAGAGTTGATTTTAATTACTTATTCAGGTGGATTTTATCGATTCGACGCAAAAACCGATAATTTTAAAAGAATTATAAAAACTTTAGACTTAAATAATTTGGCTGCGGTAGAGTACCTGGGAAATGGGCGTTTTCTGCTCGGAACCAGTAAGGGAATCCACGATATTACTCTTAAAACGGGAAATAATAAAAAACAGAAGTATGAAATTTCATCTTCAAAAAAGAGATTCGAAAATCTAAGTATATCCGATATCATCATCTTAAATGATAGAGTTGTATTCAGCACCTGGGAGAAAGGACTCTTCTCAATTGATACAACAGGAGGTTCTCTAAACACGAACAATTATGAAGAGATTGGAGATGTAAAGATTTACAGTCTTTACCAGAGTTCCGATGGCAGCGTCTGGTGTAGTACCGAAAGAGGAATTTTGCTACTTAGCAAAAGTTTGTTTGAACAGGTTGACCCAAAAAATATTAAACAATATATTCAGGATATCATCACTCTTAAGGACAACAAACTGATGGTCTCTGATGGCAGCAATGTTTATGACCTGGAAAAAACATCATCAGGATTTATCTCGACTAATGTACTTAATGTACCAAATTTTGTTGTCATTAGTTTATTGAGATTTAAGACCGGAATTTTAGCGGCGCAAACAAACGGCAAACTTGTTTACATCGATGACTCGGGTGAGAGGTCAGAAATTAATTTAACTCATAATGGAATTTTTATTAAGTATATGTCTTATGGGGTTGAAGATGATGTATGGATGCTTGTGGAGGGTGCAAAAGAAATTATAAATTTAAAGCCTGATTTGAGTTATAAAAAATACGATCTATCAGCATTACCGATCGAAAACTACAGCACTGTCTTTTCAAATCAAAAAGGCGAAATATTTGCTGCAGGCACTGCTGTCGAAATAAATATAATTAAGTTTAATCAGTCCGGAGATAAATTTGAGTCCTTAAATCTTGATTTAAAGATTAAATATAAATCCAAAATAACTGTTAATGATATCGATTTCGACAAAAGTGGTAATCCTGTACTTGCGACCTCAAAAGGTGTTTTTCTTGTAGAGAACAACTCTGTTTCACCGTTGACATTATTTTTAATGGGGATGGAGGCTCGATCACTTGCCGTTGACGATGTTAACTCTATTTATTGGGTTGGAAGTACAGATGGCTTATATAAATTTGATGGTCAAAGTGTTTATCATTTTGATGAGATATCAGGACTCCCAAGTAAAACCATCGGTACCAGAACATTAACCATTGATAGAGAGGGGCAAATCTGGGTGGGGACCGCAAGTGGACTTGCAGTAATGGGAGGAGTCAGCAAAACACAAGCGACATCCATTCCAAAAATTGTTTTAAAGAATCTCCGCAGCTATACATCGTTCACAAATTATTCAAATGATATCGAATTTGTTGAGGATCGTGACTGGGTTCTGATGACGTTTAATTCGAACTATCCCTCCAGATCGACTCTTTTTCAATACAGATTGGACGACGATACTACCTGGCAGACGATGCAAGATCAGAACAAGCTCCACCTTAATGAACTTGACCCCGGAACTTACAAGATAGAAATTAGAGCCAGGCAGCAAGGAAATCATGCCTGGAGTGAATCAACTGTTTTGGAGTTTACGATCTCTCCCCTCTGGTATAAAAGATGGTGGGCAATAGTTATGTGGGCGATAGGCCTGTTCCTGCTCATCTATCTTATTATTCGCTTCAACACTCGAAGATTGGAAGCTGAAAATCTGGCACTTGAGCATCTGGTTGAAGAAAGAACTGCGGAAATAACCGTTCAAAACAAAGAATTAGCCTCTGCAAAAATTGAAGTTGAACAAAAGAATTCAGAACTTGAATCTCTTTTGAGTGAGTTGAGAGCTCTCAATGCCACTAAAGACAAGATGTTTTCAATTATATCACACGATCTTAAGAATCCATTTACATCTATCATTGGATTTGCAAGTATCCTCGAAGATGAATTTGAAACCCTTACTAAAGATGAAAAAGTTGAGTTTGTAAACAAGATTTACAATACTTCCACTCGAACCTATGAACTTTTGGAAAATCTACTGAATTGGAGCAGGTCTCAAACCGGAAGGATAGTGATTAATAAGACCAATTTTAATCTAAATGAAATGATAGATAAAAGTTTTAACTTAACCTCCGATACGGCAAAAACAAAATCAATTACACTCATTAACCATATAAATAAGGCTACTGAACTATTTGCCGATTACGACACCATTAACACAGTAATGCGTAACCTGATAACCAATGCAATTAAATTTTCGATGCCCGGGAAATCAGTCGAAGTTAATGCAGAAACAGAAAATGAGTTTATCACTATTAGTGTTGTGGATCATGGTATTGGGATGACTCAGGATACGATTTCCAAACTTTTTAGAACAGATATTTTCCACTCTACTGATGGAACAAATTCCGAAAAAGGTACCGGACTTGGATTGATTCTTTGCAAAGAATTTGTAGAAAAAAATGACGGGAAAATTGAAGTTCAGAGTGAACCGTTGAAGGGAAGCACTTTTAAGGTGTTCCTGCCGATCCACTCTGAAATATAAATTTTATTAAATTAGTTAATAACCTCGTAAATATTTTTACCATACTCGAATCTTACATTCCTTCCAAGTGACAATATCTCTGCTATCTTCTTGTCAGAAAAAGCGAGTTTAAAGTACTCGTCGGAATTGAATTCAATTTTTTTAACATTTGAACTCTTGTTTGTTTCGAGATAAACATCGATCCAAAGACCATCATTTTGATAAAATGCTCGACCAGCAGCATCTTTAAGATTTAGCGATTGTGAGGCAGGATCAATATTTTTATCAATATTTCGTTTTTCAACATCACGATGATTTAACTGGTCAGCACCTGCATAATCTCTAATCGATTCGCTTGCAGTACTGCTACCCTTTCCTTCTTTGCTATTCATCTCCTCAAATTCGCTTTTAAAAGCACCCTGAGGCATAGTTGAGAAGTTATCGGAAGCACCCTTTAGCTCAGGAGCAAGAGGTGGTCGCTGATTACCCGTCAGTTGTTCATCTTCGAGGATTAGATATGCAGTGTAAGGAGTAATCAATCCATATTTTTTCGCGAGATAAACAATTTCATCGATAACCTCTTTGGATTCACCATTAAGTCTGATGATATCAAGGAGATGCCCAACTCTGCGCATCGACCAGATAACCGGAATAAATGAATATTGAGATTCTGATTCTATTTCAATTAACCTCTCAAACTTCAAATCTTTCCCATTTCTTTTCCCGGTAATTGTAATCTTTCCTGATTTTGCATCATTCATCATCCCTGCGAGGGTTAACATACTGCCCTTAAAGAGATCAATTTTGGTGTTTGGGTAGAGTTTGCTCAGTTCAATTCCACCGGACGCGGTTACAGTAACATCAGTTAAAACGGGAAATTCAATCTTTTCAAATAAATGACTGATATTCACCTCAATCTCAGTTGTTGGTGGAGAATAATTTCTTACTCCTCCTGTCTTCATGGCGATTTTATCAAGAAGGTGGATATTAATGTCATATCCAATCCCAAAAGTAAATATCCGTTTTCCAGTGATCAATTTTGGATCCAGTTTTTCAACAAGTTTAGCCTCATCCCGTTCACCTATTGTCGGTTTTCCATCGGTAATAAAAACAATGAAGAAAGGACGGTTAAGTTCACTTTTTTCATTAATAGCCAGATTAAGTGCCTCTTCAATATTGGTACCACCAAGAGCCTCAAGTTTTTTGATTTTCTCTTCAGCATCTTTTTTGGATGACTTATCGGCCTTTTTCATGACCTTATAAAATTTCTCCGCTTGGGTACCAAATTTGATTATCTGGAAATTATCCTGATCTTTTAATCTATTGACACAATAAACAAGAGCATCCTGAGCAGCTTTTAACTTCTCACCTGCCATACTCCCCGAGATGTCGAGAATAAAGACTACATCTTTTGGTATATATTCACCCGGGAATTCGGTGTCATCAACTGAAAAGTTGAGAAGGAAATAGTTTTCATCATCTCCTGTTTTATAACTCATCAGGTCAATTACACTCCCCTTCATACGGGTTGCGATAACCAATAAATAATCTTTGTCAGGCTTTACATTTTTCTCTTCGTAACTTGCGGTGAAGTTGTTATCGTCAACTTTTTCACTTTTAGTTTCGTGAGTTGGTGAATAAATCGACAATATCTTGTTTTTGCTTTTTATTGTAGTTGAAACCGATACTTTTTCCAAAACTTTTGATGAAAACTTTTCAGTGTTTAACGGGTAAAGATATTTTACAGTTCCTGCATCAAACTCCAGAGTCTGGAAATATTCTATCTCTATTTTCCTCTCTGATCGAGGTTCAATTGGAAATATTTTTACGGTATAGATGTTTCTTCCGGTATATTCCAGAAGGGCAGGGTCCTTGCTTTTTGCAACTATATCCTGATAAAGTTTTTTTGCTTTTTCAGCATCCAAAAGCTCGGCTTTATACTCTTTTCCGTTCACGTACATCTTAAATCCCGTGATCACCGCACCTTCCGGAACAGGAAAAATGTATTGTCCTTCAAGTTGATGATTCAGAGGATTAAAAAATACCTGATCGATTTTTGTTCTTGCAGTTAGTCCATCTATGGTAACTTTAACATCATGATATTTAACTTCAAGTGGGAAAGGATCACGCCATCCCGGGTGTGGATGTGGACGCGGAAACGGTGGTTCCGGAATAATGATGAAGCCGTCCGCAAACAATTGCGGTACGGCCAACATCAGCAGCATTAAGATTCTGCAAATCTTTTTCATTTTATTTTTAATTCCATCTTAATTGACTGGAGCAGTGCACTACCAAAAGTGTGTTTTGTGGTTGAATCGGTATTGTTGATAAGGAAATCGTTTCTCATTTTTTCATACTTCTTGATCTCTTCCTTAATCGAATCCCGCGCCTTTTCCTTCTTCTCAATGAATGTTTTTATCTCTTTTTCAGATAAATTTTGTAGCTCTTCGGGAAGATCTTTTTTGTCAACCTTTGAGATATCAAAATCCCCATCTTTTGAGGCATCTACAAGATCCCAGGATGAATTGTTATAGAACTCGGTTGCCTTTGCTCCTGCTCTTTGCACAGCAGCACTGGGAGCTGATTTCATGGCATTGTCATCTTCCTGTTCTTGTCTTACCTTTGCTTCTTTTCCTTTTGCAGAAAAATACACATAAGTATCGTTTAACTGTTCGTTTAGTTTGATAATCTGATTGTCATAAGGAGTTGGTTTTTCCTCGGCAGCAAGATCCTGATTGATGAACATAAATGTTCCGTTTCCGAGGGTGGCACCATCTCTCCAGGTTTTTGATTCACTGTTATCGGGATTACCACAATATATCGTGTTGATTTTTATCCCGGCAGCAGCGGCTTTTTTGCAAACAGTTTTATAGTCAATGATTCCCTGATCAAAGGGTTCATTACCGGCCACAATAATTACATTAATTGCACTTTTGTCATTTTGCCAGTCAAGTTTTGCGAGTGCCTGATCGATTACAGCACCACAATATTCGGCACCACCATTGGTTACCAAACCAAACAAATGTTCCGAGACCATATCAAGGTCCTGACTGAGCGAATCAACCATACGGATGTAATGATCCTGTGAGCTAAGTCCATCGTTGCCATACTCAAAGAGTGAAATACTAAGTTCAAGCTTTGTATCTGTCATCTCTTTGTTTAAAGTCGCCATCTCATTTACAATCCTCCACAACTCCTGCCTTGCCTGGTTTATTAATCCGTCCATGCTGTTGCTGGTGTCAAGAAGTATTGCCAGATTGATTTTTTTAACATTTGTTTTTTTAGTCATAGCATTCGGAAAAGCTGCTATGAATAAAATGACAAACATTAAAAAATTTGTTAATATCTTTTTCATGACCTGTCCTTATAATTAGTGAATCTATAGTTTTATACTTTTATTTTTATTTTCTGTTCCAAAGTATTACTGATAATAAATCCTTAATCTGACTGATTCAAATTAATTGATCAAAAATCTTTAGTTTTAAAATTGAATTTTTATTTAATTTGACACCAGGAAGAGTTGTGGAAAATGAACTCTTTTCAATTTAAGATGGAGTATGAATGTACAGTTTGATTCAGAAGTCGGAGTTTGACAGGGTAAAAACCCTAAACAGAAAAGACTTCAAGGATTTACAGTTATTTGCTGATATGTGCCGCTATAATACATACATAATGGTAAAAAAAGCCGGTTCTGGACATCTTGGGAGCAGTTTCTCTGCCGCTGATTTGATCACTTATCTTTACTTGCGTAAACTCAATACACTTGAAGTCGGTTTTGATTCACCAGATCGTGATATCTATTTCTCTTCCAAAGGTCATGATGTACCCGGTTTCTATTCACTCCTCTATGCACTTGGTGTTTTACCGGAAGAAAAGGCACTCATGTTGAGAAGGTTGAATGGACTGGATGGTCACCCTGAAGTTCGGATAACGGGCGTGGAAGCTTCCACCGGTTCACTCGGCATGGGCATCTCAAAAGCCAAAGGGATGGCATGGGCAAAGTCTTACACAGGTGCCGGCGGAAAAGTTTATGTCCTGACAGGTGATGGTGAATTTCAGGAAGGTCAGATATTTGAATCTCTTCAGGCTACAGCACATCAAAAAGTTAATAATGTAACAGCAATAATCGACCACAACAAATATCAGACTGACATGTTGGTTAAAGATGTGAACAATATTGAGGACTTGACCGAAAAGGTTGAGGCTTTTGGCTGGCATGTTGAAAAAATAGACGGTCACAACTTCAAAGCAATCTCTGAAACTCTCAATAAACTTGATTCAGTAACTGACAAACCTAAATTGATCATTTTGGATACGATAAAAGGAAAAGGAATTTCATTTATGGAATCCACCGTTATCGATCCGGTAACGGGTAAAGCGTTTTACAAATGGCACTCAGGTGCCCCGGACGATGTAACATTTAAAGCAGGGTTAAAAGAACTGCAATCATTGATTGAAAATTTGGCAGAAGAAATTGGAATTGAACCGATCGAGTTACCTGTTCTTGAAATCAACTCCCCTGCCCCATCCAAAGCCACAAAAGAGTTTGTTACCGATGCTTATGGTGCAACTCTTGTTGAGTTGGCAAAAACAAACGATAAATTTGTTGTGCTTGATGGTGATTTATCTGCAGATTGTAAACTCAGAAACTTCGAGAATACTTATCCAAACAGATTTATCGAAAATGGAATTGCCGAGCAGGATATGGTATCCATGGCAGGCGGAATAGCTCGAATGGGATTAATCCCAATTGTTAACACATTTGGCAGCTTTTTGGCTGCCCGTGCAAATGAACAGATTTACAATAACTCAACAGAGAGAAGAAAAATTGTTTATACCTGCCATTTTGCAGGGATGATCCCTGCAGGTCCGGGTAAATCGCACCAAAGTGTCAGAGATATTTCACTGTTCGGGGCGATTCCAAATGCAACTATACTACAACCCTGCAACGCTTTGGAAACCAAACTTATCACTGAATATGCGATAAATTCCGATGATGAAGTGGTTATGATCAGATTAAATATTGGACCTTCACCTGAAGCAATTACCTTACCCGCGGATTATAAACTTACCATGGGACGAGGTGTTTCACTAACTCAAGGCTCCGATGCAATTTTATTCGCTTATGGACCGGTATTGCTACACGAGGCTCTCGTCGCAGCGGGTCTGCTGAACAAAATGGAATTTGGACTCAGGGTTGTAAATTTCCCATGGCTAAATAGAGCTGACAAAGATTGGATAGGGCATTTGGTCGAAGATTACAACAAAATCTTTGTTCTCGAAGATCATTCCAATTATGGAGGACTTGGAGATACAATATTAAATGCTCTTGTAAATAACCATGATCTTGGTTCAAGAACATTTACAAAACTGGGACTTGATGAGTATCCAGAATGCGGGACTCCACTCGAAGTATTGGAATATCACAAATTGGATGGAAAATCATTGGCTGAACGAATTGCCGGAGTGGGCAATATCGATGAAGTGCTCGAGGATATCGGCGATATTCACGGGAAATATACAGCGGACGCTCCGCAGTAGAGGATCAATTGGAGTTAAAAAAGAGGCTTGAATTTATTTTCAAGCCTCTTTTTTTAAACATTACTGAGGTTCTCCGTTATTCATCTGATCGGGAGATATCCCTTTTGCAAGGACATAATATTCATGTGTAAGAACCTGAAGACGCTCGGCGAGATTTACCAACATTTTTTTAACAAGATCGGGGTATTTCTCTATCAGTTTGTCCATCGGTAGATTCAAATTTAAAACAACGGTTTCTTCCTCTGCAATTAATGATGCTGTTCTTTCGCCTTCCAAAATGATGCTCATCTCACCGATAACCATCCCTTTTTCAGAAAACTCAGCAACTTTAACCTCGGATTTGAATACACCAATTTTACCGCTGATCAATATAAAAAGTTCTTTATCTATTGCACCTTCCCGGGTGATCACATCACCTGGCTTAAATATTTTCATGGACTATCCTTTAATTTGCCGAAAATTTTAACAAATAAGCTTTAATAAAACGATAAATATCACCATTCATTACACCCTGCGTATCTGATGTTTCTACATCTGTTCTATGGTCCTTAACCATGTTGTACGGGTGGAACACATAAGACCTGATCTGACTGCCCCACTCAATTTTCATCTTACTTTTTTCAAGTTCATTTTTAGCCGAACTCTGTTTCTCTTTTTCAATCCGATAGAGTTTCGACTTTAAGAGTTTCATTGCTCTTGTTTTATTTTGGATCTGGGATCTTTCACTTTGACAAGCTGCAACAACATTTGTCGGAACATGTGTTATTCTAACTGCTGTCTCAACCTTGTTCACATTCTGCCCGCCTTTGCCTCCCGATCTGTATGTATCGATTCTTAAGTCGGCAGGGTTTATATCAATTTCAATTGTATCATCCACTTCAGGAATAACAGATAATGCTGCGAATGAAGTATGTCTTCTTTGGTTTGAATCGAATGGTGAAATTCTAACAAGCCGGTGAACGCCTGCCTCAGCTTTAAGATAACCGTAAGCAAACTCACCTTCAACTTCAATTTCAGCACTTTTTATCCCTGCACCATCACCATCAAGTATATCAACAATTGTCGCTTTTAAGTTATTGTTTTCACAGTATCTCAAGTACATTCTAAGCAACATATCCGCCCAATCCTGAGCTTCTGTTCCCCCGGCACCCGAGTGAACTGTTATGATACAATTGCTGCCGTCCTCTTCACCTGATAACATATTCTTGAATTCAACTTCTTCAAGCAGCTGCTGAACTTTTGCAATCTCGACATTAATATCATCAGCAAGAGATTGATCCTCTGCTTCGGCGGCCATCTCAATCAATTCCCCCACTGATATTGTCTCTGAGTTTATATTTTCCCAAAGGGTTACCCAATCGGAAAGTTTTTTACTCTCCTGAAGCAGAGCCTGTGCCATTCTTTGATCTGACCAGAAATCCGCCTGTTCACTTATTTTTTTAATTTCATCAATTCGTTCTTGCTTATCAGCTAATTTAAAGATAACTCCGTAAATTATTCACCCTGACGGAAAGTTCTTTATGCGTTCTAACTTCTTCTTCAAACATTGATATTCTCCAATTCCAAAATATGTGTAAACGATCTTTTAGATCTCAATTTCCATTCTTAATAGTGCAGCTGCGAGGGTTTTTCCTTGTGCATCAAGTTTTAACGAGACAGTTCCTCCACCACCCAGAGTGTTGTGCAGAATAAAATTTAATGCTCGAAGGTTTGGAAGTTCAAATCTTTCAACTTCCCCGAGACAAACCCCTGCAAAATATTCTTTTACCCTCTCTTTAGTGAGATGGGTTTTGATTATTTCGTATCCGTCGTCATCATAAGCAATAATTCCAACATTTGCAGCATCACCTTTGTCACCACTTCTGCCGTGGGCAATGTCTCTTAATTTTACTCTCATTTTGTCTCCATGATTGAAACTACAGGCGTTACCAATTCTTTTTTTAGAAGTGCGGGCCAATATGCAACCACAGAACCCGGTTTTGGTCTTCCACCCGAAAATCCTGTGACTGCAGGGGGACCGGTGAGAATCAAGGGTGCTATTTCCTTCCCAAATCGGTCAATTGACTTATAATCGTCTCCTCTTACGGCAAATCTGATCATAAGCTCATTGATATTATCCTCATCAATTTCTTTTGCTGCTGCTCCGTGACAGGCATTATAACCAACAAATTCTGTTCTGAATTCTTCAAATGTACAACCCAATGCTTCAAGTCGTTTTCTTAAAATCCTGTCAGCGGCTTTTGCTTTTGTAAGTGCCTGGGGCCAACTGTAGGTTAAGGTCGCAAATGATGAAAAACCTGACTCGTAGGAACATGAAACTTTATAAAATGGAGTGTACGGTTTCCCTTTTACCCCCGACATCCTCACTCGATCTTTACCATCATAACTGAGTTGGATTGTTGTAAAATCAGCAACACAATCAGGTGTAATATATTCAGCAGGATCGCCAATTTCATAGAGTAGCTGCTCTGAAACAGTCTCTATTGTAACTGCACCCCCAAGAGATTCATGTTTGGTAATCACAACATCACCATTTGGAAATGCCTCTGCAATCGGAAATCCGATTTTTTCAAAATTTTCAATTGATTCCCAATCACCAAGGAAATTACCACCAGTAGCTTGTGCGCCACACTCAAGAATATGCCCGGCAACTGTCCCGGAAGCCATTTTATCAAAATCTTTTGCAGACCATCCAAATTCATGGATCATGGGGGCAAGCGTTAAACCCGTATCAGTGGTTCTCCCTGTTATAATGATATCAGCGCCTTTTCCAAGTGCCTCAACAATGGGAAATGCTCCAAAATAGACATTAGCACTTAAAAGTTTATCCTTAACAGAAATTATTGAGTCACCAGTTTCCATATTCGAAAGTTCGAATCCATCAGCAATAAGCGAATCAATCCGGTCTTTGATATTATCACCCTCAATCACAGCTATCTTAAGTCCTGAGATGCCAAGTTCTTTAGCCACTTCAAAAATAGCTTCAGCGCATGCTACAGGATTGACTCCGCCACCATTTGTGATAACCTTAATCCCCTTTTCCCGGCAAACAGGTAAAATCCGCTTCATTAAAGGTGGTATGTCGCGAGCATAACCCAATTTGGGGTCTTTGTTTTTCTGTTTTTGAAGGATTGACATCGTCACTTCTGCCAGATAATCCATCACAAGATAGTCAATCTCTCCCGAGGTTACTTGCCAGTATGGAGCTTCAATAAGATCTCCCCAGAAGCCTTGACCTGATGCTATTCGAATCTTTTCTTTCATCTAAATTTCTTTATTGTTTAACGAGACTGATTATTTCATTTAGGAGGTTGTTACTGTCATATTTAAGCCATTTTATTTTTTTATCGGCTCTGAACCATGTCAGTTGTCTTTTAGCATATCTTCTTGTGTTCCGCTTAATTAATTCGATACATCTATCTAAATTGTAATCATTACAAATATAGTTAATCATCTCTTTATAACCTACTGTATTAAGCGAATTGAGGTCCGGTGAATATCCCATTTTCAGCACTTTTTTCACTTCTTGTTCGAGTCCCTGTTCAATCATTGTATCAACCCTTTTTTCAATCCTGTCGTAAAGAATTTTTCTTTCGAGATCAAGAGCAAATTGAAAATATTGGATACCATCTTGTGTTGTCTGTTCTTCGTGGTGTTTCCAAATTGGAATTCCGGTTATGTGAAGAACTTCAAGAGCTCTTACTACCCTTTTCCAGTTGCTTGGGAGCATTTTTTCCGCACTTACAGGATCTTTCTCTTTGAGAAGTGCAAAAAGGGCTTCTTCACCCCTGGATGCTTTCAACTGATTCATTTCTGTTCTAAATTCCTCATCTCTCGTTGGCCCTGTAAAAATTCCTTCAACAATTGCTTTGATATAAAGCCCGGAACCACCTGCCACTACGGGTATTTTGTCCTCCTTAAACATTGTATCCATTATTTTCCGGGCATCCGATTCAAATAATGAAACATCATAATCTTCATTTGGATAAAGAATATCGATGCAGTGATGTTTTACAGTTTCAAGCTGTTCCTTGTCAGGTTTGGCTGTGCCGATGTCGAGAAATTTAAATATCTGTCGGCTATCGGCTGAGATTATCTCCGTATTGAGTTGATGGGCAACCTCTATTGCCAGACCAGTCTTCCCGGAGGCTGTAGGTCCTGTGATTACAATTACTTTTTTGTCCATCCTTCTTTTCCGAGAAGTGGCACAAAAGCAAAATTTGGCAGCTCAGTTTTGCTAAACTCGTTTTGACCAGTTTTGTGGATGATGACCATCACCTGGGAATCTCTCTCTCCAACCGGAATAATAAGTCTTCCACCAATTGTCAGTTGATTTTTTAACGGTTCTGGGATGGATGGTGATCCCGCCGTAACAAGAATAGCATCGTAAGGAGCAAACTCATTCCAACCAATCGAACCATCGCCCCATTTTGATTGTATTCCATACCCCAGTTTTTCAAACCTTTCCCTTGCCATCAAAAAAAGATCATACTCTCTTTCGATGGTGAAAACTTTAGCACCCATCGTTGCAAGAATCGCCCCCTGAAAACCGGAACCCGTTCCAATTTCGAGAACTCTATCCCCCTTCTGAATCTTGGCAAATTGTGTCATGATTGCAACTGTGGTGGGTTGAGATATTGTTTGTCCATATCCTATATGGAGCGCAGTATCTTCATAAGCAAAATGAGACATCGCTTCCGGGATAAATTTGTGGCGATCACACTTTAAAAATGCTTCGAGCACGGAATTATCTGTAATTCCATTTTTTTGCAATTTTTTAATAAGTAATTTTTTAGCGGAAGTGAACATCTATCTTGCAGAAGTGAAAAAATAATGACCAAAAACAAAAAAAAGCTGCCTCAATAGTAGTTTCCGGTTGTTAGCCGAATATCGACTTTGGAAAGAACAACTATTGTGACAGCTTTGTTTGAGGCGCCGGTCGGATTCGAACCGACGAATAAAGGTTTTGCAGACCTTCCCCTTAAGCCACTTGGGTACAGCGCCATAAAAATACCCCAAAACTAAAAAATCCACTCGCGTGGATTTTTCGTTTGAGCGGGAAACGGGACTCGAACCCGCGACTTCAACCTTGGCAAGGTTGCGCTCTACCAACTGAGCTATTCCCGCAGAACCATTTTAATTTGGTTTACAAATATAGATAATTAGTTCATTTTATGCAAGTGAGACACCTAATTTTTTGAAAATTTCTTTACGATCTTCTCCTTTTTGTTGGTTCCTTTTTTGCACTTTCTGCAATTAATATCACCGCCTCCGGATAGGTTATCTCTTTTGGCTCTCTCCCTTTTGGTATTTTTGCATTAACTTTACCATTGGTGATGTAGGGTCCAAACCTGCCGTTGAGAATTTTGACTTCCGGGTTTTCGGTAAAACTTTTGATGTTTCTCTCAATTTCACCGGTACGCTTTGTTGTAATAATCTCTATGCATTCTGATTCTGATATTTCAAGAGGATCAATATTTCTGGGAATTGAATAAAACTTACTTGCATGTTTAACATAAGGACCAAATCTTCCTTCTGCCACCATAAGTTCTTCTCCTTCAAATTCGCCTGCTATCCTTGGCAACCTGAAAAGTTCGAGAGCTGCTTCGACAGTAATTGTATCAAGGCGTTGATTCTTTTTAAGAGAAGCAATTCTTGGTTTTATCTCAGCATTGTCAGGACTGTAGATCTGAGCAACGGGACCATATTTTGCCATCCGTACTATCAGGTCAAGTCCTGTTTTTGGGTCTTTTCCCAGTTCCCTCACCCCGGAAGCTCTTTCACCTGTTTCAAGCGCTTCTTTTACAATTTTATGAAAAGGATCATAAAATTTCTTGAGCATCTCAACTCTTTCAATTTCACCTTTTGCAATATCATCAAGTTGTTTTTCGATTTTTGCAGTGAATTTGAAATCCAAAATGTTCGGAAAATGTTTTACCAGAAAATCGTTAACAATGAATGCGATATCAGTTGGGAACAGTTTCCCTTTGTCGGCACCCGTTATTTCAGTCTTTTCTTCCTTCAATATTTCCCCTGAAGAGTTGAGCGTTAACTTGTTGTAATTCCTTGGTTTACCCTCTCTCTCCTCTTTAACAACATACCCCCGGTCTTGAACTGTTGAGATAATTGGGGCATATGTTGAAGGCCGACCAATTCCCAGTTCTTCGAGTTTTTTCACCAAAGCAGCTTCTGTATATCTTGCAGAAGGTCTGGTGAATCTCTGAGTTGCTGTAATCTCTTTCATATCCAGTGATTGACCCACGGTTAGTGGTGGCAGAATCGACATATCCTCGTCTTCATTCTCGTCATCATCTTTGGATTCAATATATAATTTTAAAAAACCATCAAAAAGAATGACTTCCCCCGTCGCAACAAATTTATGTTGTGATGTTGAAATACCAATATCAGCTGTGGTTTTTTCTATTCTGGCATCACTCATCTGTGAAGCAAGAGCTCTCTTCCAGATTAGATCATAAAGCGCAGCTTCTTCACGGGAGAGATTAGAAATAGTGCGACTGCTGAAGTATGTAGGTCTTATAGCTTCATGTGCTTCTTGTGCATTCGCTGATTTGGTTTTGTATTTACGGGAGTGGTGATAATTACTTCCAAAATTTTGTGTGATTGTCTCTTTGGCTGCACCAAGTGCAAAATCAGAAAGATTTACCGAATCTGTTCTCATGTAGGTTATATGACCGGCTTCGTAAAGATTTTGAGCGAGCCTCATCGTTTTTGATACCGAAAATCGCAGTTTTCTTGCAGCTTCCTGTTGAAGTGTTGAGGTCGTAAATGGTGGTGCAGGAGATTTTTTAAGTTCTTTTTTATCGAGTGCAGTGATCGAATATTTTGCATCAACACATTTCTCAAGGAAATTTAATGCGGAATCATAGTCTTCGAATTTTGTATTAAGATCACCTTTGAGACTGTAATCGACCCCTTCATTCGACTTGACTTTAAATAACCCCGAAACATTAAAATAATCTTTTGAGACAAATTCCTGAATCTCCCGTTCCCTGTCAACTATTAATCTGACTGCAACTGATTGAACTCTACCTGCCGAAAGGGAAGGTCTTACCTTTTTCCACAAAACTGGTGAAAGTTCAAATCCAACAAGCCGGTCAAGTATTCTTCGCGACTGTTGTGCATCAACAAGATGATCATCAATAGTTCTTGGATTTGAAACAGCTTCAAGTATTGCCGGTTTGGTAATCTCGTGAAAGACAATCCGTTTAATTTTTTCGTTAGGGATTGCAAGAGCTTCTTTGAGATGCCATGAAATCGCCTCTCCTTCCCTGTCCTCGTCAGTTGCAAGCCACACAGTTGAAGCTTCTTTCGCCATTTTCTTAAGTTCACTCACCTTTTTCTTTTTGTCAGCAGGAACTTCATACTTGGGGAGAAACCCGTTTTCAGTATCAATCCCCATATCCTTTTTCACAAGGTCTCTAATATGGCCATAACTCGAAGTGACGGTATAGTCTTTCCCAAGAAACTTTTCGATTGTGGATGCTTTTGCAGGTGATTCAACAATCACAAGGTTTTTTATCATATTATATTAATAGCTTTCAATTTCAAATTACTCAGGTCAAATAAAGTCCTTTAACCTTTAAATGTTCTTGATCTATAAAAAAGTTCAAAAATCGATTCGAAAGTAAAGAAATTTGTTCGATACTCAAAATCAACAATCAAGATACTCACAATCCTCGGGACAATATCCTATCTCCACGGTCTCGTGTTGAATATCAAATTTTTTAATTATTTCTTTCGATTCCTGCCTGATTGCAACAATTTGGGATGAAGGAGTCCCATCCTTAACTACCAGATGAACTGAAAGAATATTATACGATCCATCCATCGACCAAATATGAAGATCATGAAGTGACACGACCCCCGGAATACTTTCGAGTCGACTCCTCAGACTTAATTCATCAATTCCCGAGGGAAGCCCCTGCAGAAATATTCTGGTGAAACTACGCAAATTGATGAATGCATTATATAAAATATAAACAGCAATTATCACTGAAAGCAGCGGATCAATCCATGTAAACCCGGTAAAATAGATAACCACAGAACCAATAATAACCGCCACCCATCCCATAACATCTTCAAGCAGGTGAAGGCGAACAGCTTTTATATTGGCTTTATCACTTGTTCCAAGTTTAAAAAACGCCATGCCATTAACAGCCACCCCAAGAATTGCCAAAAGAAACATCCCGGCTGAATTTACTTCTCCGGGTTCTAAAAATCTTCCAATTGCTCCATAAATAATAAATACACTACCTGTGAATAGTATTACAGTGCTTAACAATCCTGCAAGTAGTGACACCCTTTTATATCCATAGGAGTAAAATTCGTCCCGTTTTCTGTGCGACACTTTTTCGAGGATATATGACAATGCAATGGCAACAGAATCACCAAGATCGTGAAGAGCATCCGACAATATTGCATAAGAGTTTGTAAGAATACCACCGATGATCTCAACAATAGCAAAAGACAGGTTCAGAATAAAAGCACTCTTTATCCCCTTTTCACTATCATTATGATCGTGATTGTGCCCATGATTATGAGAATGTGAATGATTGTGTGGCATCAAATTATAAACATCCAGGAAACTTTAAGAATAACAACAAAATCTTTGGAAACCAGTCCGTCTTGTGTACTTAATATTTTATTTATGACTAAATATATATCACTTCCCAATGAAGGTTTAATATTTAATTTATAATTCAGATTAATCTCGTTTATTTCATTATTCCATTGTAAAAGAAGAAAAGACGCCATGTTCACATTAAGTGTATATTTAAAACGGGTAAATATTTCATTGGTCTGCAACTCATCAACAGGAAATTTTATATCGTTTACACGGTAACCCAAACTGAATCCAAACTTACTTGAGAGTGAAGCGGTTGCTTCCACACCATATGTATATCGTGTTCCTCCATAAAAATCACCAAATTCAACACCAAGAGAACCATAGAGGGCTCGAGCAGGATTTGAGATAGCTTCAACACCGTAAACATTTCCATAATATTCACCCTGCTTTATAACCGTGTTGTTAAAAATAGTAAAGTCTGCCTCAGGTCTGTCGTATTCCCGGCCAAATTCAAAATCAATCCTGTCGTTTGATTCAAAAGTAACGCTCAATGGAACAATATTATACTCAAAAGAAGTGATTTTCCCCTGTGCATCATGGTCAAACTCAATGTTTACAGGTACAAATCTAAGCCTTCTTAGAAAACCATCATTAAAACGGGGAGCATAACCCGCACTAAACTGAAACTCGTTAATCCCTTTATTGAAGATAAACCCCGTTTCAGGATTAAAATTTTCCTGGGTAAATCCATAGGATGAATAAATGTTGATCAGATCATTCGGGTATTCAACTTCGAGAATTCCTGCAAGGTTGTTTTGGGTGTTTTTTTCGTCGAATGTCCCTGCCAATTTGGTGGTAACAATTAGATTTTGGTCACCAAGGAAATTGTTAAAGTTAAAACTAAGGTCAACACCCGCCAGTCGGTTATATTTCTCAGATGTTTGAGTATTACTGAAGATTAACCCGGCGTGTGAATTGTCAAAAAAACTGTATTTCGCTCTTGAGACGATGTAATTTGTTGTTTTTTTTGAGGAGGTACCTTCAGTTTGAACACTTAATAATCCCGCCTCGAGATCTCCTGAAGTACCGGTAAGTTTTAATCCACCAAGAATGGGTATGCCTTCTCCACCTGATATCCCGATCGTCCTCGAATAAAAAGCCATGTTGTTACTGGCAAGATCAAACGAAAAAAGTTTGTTCCCTTCGAGGAAAAACTCCCTTTTTTCCGGGATAAAGAGTGGAAAACGTGATAGGTTAATCTCTGCAATATCAGCTTCAACCTGCGCAAAATCGGTATTTAAGGTAAGATCGAGAGTAAAAGCGTCTGAGAGACCATATTTAAGATCAAGTCCTGCCTTGAAAGTTGAATTGGTTGAACTTTTTATATCCTCATATCCAACATTAACATACGGAAGTAAATATATCGGATTGCCCCGTTCAATATTCTCGATACCAACCAGACTTCCGGCACGGGTCAGGTCCAGTAAAAATCCATTCCTTACAGCGCCCGACCAAATTACATCCTGACTGAGCCTTCTGATACCTCTTTGAAAATTGATTCCCCACTTTTGAGTTGGAGTCCCCGGAAATTTAAGTGACGAGAGGGGTATTCTGAATTCAGCACACCAACGATCAGAGTGGATCGCCGATTTCACTTCCCAAATGGCATCCCAATCTTCATTAAAACTATCATAACCTCTGCCTGAAACCAACGCATCATTTTTGACAGAAAGTGGATTTGTTGCAAACCAATATCCATTTCTTTCATCAACAAATGTATCAATTATCAATTTTACATTATCATCACCTGATGTGAATCCGTCGTATTTTAATTCTCTGGTAACAAGTTTATCGGGTTCACTGTCATAGCAGATAAAGAGGACATATAGATCAGATGCAGAATAAGCCACTTTTACAACAGTTTTAAAAGCAGGGGGACTTCCGGGATCAGGATCAATTTGCAGAAAACTTGAATCTCCGGGAATACTCAACCATTCTTTATCGTTATCACTGCCATCAAGATCAATTTCCGACTCAATTCTTTTTGCAAAAATCTCTTTTTTAACATTTTGCGCTAAAAGGGGCTGTAATTCTCCCAGAATGAGTATAGACAGAGTGATGAGAATGATGTTCAAGAAAAATCGAAATATCAAATTATATTCAGTGTGAGTTATGGAATTTCTTTTGGATTAGTTCTAATTAATTTATATTTAGAACAACAAAAATAGCTTATTATTATATTTCCTTATGAAAATACTTTTTACAAGTCTTAAAGAACTCGCAGAGATGTTAGTGGAATACCTTGCCCCCGGCGGAGTATCCATTAAATCCTCACCCGCAAGAGTTGTGATGGATGCAACGAAATTGAAACCGGCTTCAATAATTTTGTCAGAAGACGAAGTTACTGTAGAAATGCTGGCTACATTGCGACAAAGCTCTCCATCATCGTTTATTCTCCTTGTTGGGTCACCCTTGCTTACTGAAAAACTGCTAAACTATTTTAACTGTGACCTCATTCATTTTTATATCGAATCCGACAAAATCTCTTTTTTACTCCCTCAAATCAAATCATCATTTTGGAATCATTATTATACCCGTCGTAAAATTGATCAAGCTGAGAGCCAAACAGAATATTTCCTTTCCAGAATCGAGTTTTTGCACGAAGTAACACTGAAAATGCTGGAAAACAAACCGCTTGGAAGATTACTGGATGAAATAATGATTGCCAGCCAATACATTCTGGACGCTGAGAAAAGTTCTTTTATGCTTTATGAGCCCGATGATAAAAAACTCTACTTTCATGTTCTCGAGGGATATTCCGAAAACATTATCAAAAATTTCCCACTTGAACTTGGCAGTGGAATAGCAGGGTGGGTGGCGAAACACAGAATTCCCCAAATGGTGGATGACTGTTACAAGGACAAAAGATTTAATAAAAGTTACGACAAAATGTCCAACTTCCTTACACGGAATATGGTGTGTGTCCCCTTACTAAAAAATGATGCTCTTATCGGTGTTTTGTCAGTAATCAACAAAAAAGGTGGCCGTTCTTTTGTTGTGGAAGATGTAAGACTGCTCGAAACACTCGCTGGTCAGTGCAGTGTTGCCATCGAAAATTCCAGATTACTTGAAACAAAAGTAAAGGCTGAAGCATTAAGGAAAGAACTTGAGACTGCCCATAAGATTCAAGAGAAACTTCTCCCCACCCTCCTGCCTGAATTTCCAACCCTCTCCTTTGCTGCGAAACTGATTCCGGCACAAGAAGTTGGAGGTGACTACTATTCAATTTATAAAATGACTGAAGAACTGTGCCTCCTGTTGGTTGCGGATGTTTCGGGTAAGGGAATTCCTGCCGCCCTTTTAGTCTCCACAATTGACGCGACTCTTCACACTGTGCTTAAATTAAAAGACAATCGTACCAATCCTAAATTCATAGCCGAAACCATAAATTCCGTCCTCTGTGAGGCATCAACAATTGAAAAATTTGCAACTGCCTGGATTGGGATTATCGATGTAACCGACCAAAAACTCTACAGCATAAACGCCGGACACAACCAGCCAATTATTCTAAGATCCAAAGCTGAAAGAGTTGAAAGATTGTCAAAAGGTGGTATTTTCCTTGGGGTAATCCCATTTAACTATGAGATGGAGATTGTCGATTTTGGTATCGATGACATTCTTGTTTTTTTCTCGGATGGAGTTGTTGAGGCAATGGATTATAACAACATTCTTTTTGGGGATGAAAAACTTGTTGAATTAGTCACTACCCACAGGAACAGTACCGCAATCGAGATTCTCGATATTATAATAGAAGAAGTGATAAAACATGAGCTTTCAACCAGTCAAAGTGATGATATAACTCTCGCAATCGTTAAGGGCGTATAAATAATCATTAATTATTCATTATGTTTCAAGGTTTGATTAAACTTTTTCTAAATGGAAACTTTAGCATTATTCCTCCTTATTCTTCTTGCCGGCTATTTAGGCACCGGTTTGGTCTTAAGGAAAATCTCAAGTAGAAATTTTTTCCCTTCGGGAATGGAATATCTAACACTCGGTCTACTACTGAATCCGGGGCTCTATTATTTTCTCTCCTCGAATCTAACCTTCGATATTTTTTCTCCAATAAACAACGAAATTCTGAGCAAGATGGCTCCCGTAATAAGTGGAGTAACCGGCTTGATTGGTTTATATTGGGGGATGAAATTTAGTCTGGTGGAATTACTTAAAACCAATCGTGAACAAATTAGAGTGGCAATTTATGACACAGTACTCTCCACGGTTATTATAGGTTCCGCAGCTTTTGCTTTTTTTTATTATTTTATCGACACCACCAACAATTTATTGGAAATCCTGTTAGCCTCTTATGCACTTGCTGTAATTGGTTCGATGTCGTCCCCATATGTATTACAAAAGTTTAGAGAGAAATATGACATCACTCGAAAACTTTCTGACTCCTTAAATTCGGCTACCCGTTTTTCTCTGTTTTTCTCTCTGATCATGTTTGGAGCCATTTTCTCGTTCTATAATTTTAATACCCGACCAACAATGCAACTTACACCGATAGAGTTTTTTACTATCAGTATTGGAATTGCAATTTCGATTGGAATCCTGTTTTTTATCTTCCTTGGAAGAGAGTCTGACACTCGAAAGATATTTGTCGGAATTCTTGGAATAACAATGTTAGGAAGTGGTATAGCCTACTATCTTGGATTATCTCCCCTTTTTCTCTGTTTTATTCTTGGTATTCTTTTGGGGAATCTGTCCAGAATCAAAGAGAAGGTGATAGATACTATTGAACGCCTGATTGCTCCCCTTTCAATTGTCCTCACGATTTATGCCGGAATAATATGGGTAATTCCGGATTCAACTGTAGCGTGGGTGGTTATTCTTTCATTTCCTGTGATAAAAGTGATTGCAAAATTTGTTACCCACAAAATTGCTTTCATTGCGGCATTTGAGAAAGATCGTGTTCATTCGGGACAAGGAATTATTTTTCTTTCAAGCGATATTCTTGTGTTTGCACTCTTGATAAATTATGGCACAGTTTTTAACAATCAGTACACACCAATCATAATGTCTGCAATCATTTTGAATGTTTTTACACTCGGTTTTTCCTCAAGCTTTTTTACTAAACGATTCCTCGTTGAATCGTCAGAAATCAGCGGAGAGACAAAATGATCAATACAACAAGACGAATATTCATACTGGTTATTCTTTTTGGATTGATGCTCCTGACCAAAACAATTGGAACCTCGGGTGAAATGAGTTATCCAAGAACTCTTGCGGTACTTGGATTTATTATACTCGCCTCATTTACCTTGGGCGAACTTTTCCAAACCATTCGACTTCCAAAGGTTACAGGTTATATTTTTACCGGGCTGGTGTTTGGACTGTCACTGTTTCAATTTACAAATTTTGAACATCTGTTCCTCATTAATCAGAGGATAACTGAAAATTTATCTGTTGTTAACAATATTGTCCTCGCAGTAATTGCTTTGATTGCAGGATTAGAATTAAAGTATTCTAAACTGAAAAAAGTGATTAAAACCGGGCTGGTAATAATCCTTTTTAAATTCTTTTTCATATTTATCTTGATAACGGGCAGTTTTTATCTGCTTTTCCCTGTGTTAACACAGACTTTAATATCATGGCAACTCCTATTGGCAGGTGGAGTTTTAATCTCAGTTATTGCGATGGGTACTTCGATCGAGTTAACAATCGGTGTTTCTGAAGAACTTGAAATTAAAAATGATCTTGTTGAACTGACCCTCAGTACTTCAATTCTCAAAGATTTGTTAAATATCATTTTACTCGTGGTCGTCATCTTTCTTATCAAGATGTATCTTCTGCCGGAGCACGCTACAGTTTTATCGAATCCACTTTTAACTCTTTTGACCGATCTTGGAAAGACAATCGCCGCCGGTGGTATCTTGGGAGTTTTAACAGTATTCTATCTGCGTTATATCAAAATGGAGGTTACATTCTTCCTGATATGTTTGATAATTTTTGGTGGATATGCGGCATCCTTGTTTCACCTTGAAACACTTTTAATGTTTGTTATTGCCGGAATGATTACGTCCAACTTTGCACCTGAAGAGGAATTTGAAAAAGCATCCGAAAATTTAAGTTTACCCGTTTTTATAGTGTTTTTTACACTTGCAGGTGCTACAATTGATCTCAGCAGTGCATTAAATTATCTCCCAATCGCTGCGGCTCTTTTCCTGATCAGAATAATCGCGCTTTTTATCTCGGTGAGAAGTGCAGTTGCACTTGTAAATTCACCTCCTGAAATAAAACGGTTTGGTTGGTCCGGATTTATCTCAACGGGTGTTTTAATGTTGGGATTTTCGGGGATTATCGCCTCGGAACTTCCGCAAATTTCAACCCTCGTGTCGGGAATTATCTACGATTTGATACTCTTAAACCTTCTTTTGGGACCAATAATCTATAGAGCAGTACTGGTCTATCAAAAAAATGATGAGGAAACCGCACCACCTGTAGAATTAAAAACTACAGTAAAGGCGGGGTTGGTTGATAAACTCAATAAAGTGAAAGAAGACTACCAAATCGCTTTTGCTGAACCCAATTTTTATGATGAAAAACTGAATAAAATATTCTTTGATCTCTACTTTAAACTGATTGAACTGGTTAACGAATTTCGAGACAATTTTGTCACTAAGAGAAATTATGAAACAGAGGATATTCTAAAAGAAACAGTTGCGATATATCGCGACAAATTTCTTGGTATCGAATCGATTTTAAAATCGGGTAAAGACCCTCGTGCAATACGGGCAGCTTTGCAAAGTATAAGAATTAACCAAACAGAAGTATTGCTCGACAAACTTGAAGAAAGAAAAAAGATTGAGAGGGATTTTGCCAATTCTGATACTCTCATCAAAAAGCTTCTAAATGATCTGCTTGACATCACCTCCACTCTGGATGAGAGTTATCCCCTCTCGACTGAAATTGATTATGCTACTTACTCGGGAAAATCACTGACTTTCCGATTTTTTATTTTAAGATTAAAATTTACTACATGGCTAAAAACCATTTTTACAGGAGATCATACTTCTGTTGTAAAAATAAATCTTAAAAATTACAGCCGCTATTATCTCAATGTTAAAACCACTACTGAATTGCTTGAGACTATCAATTTAACAGGAGCTGACAGGTTAAATCTCTTTAGAAAACTAAAAGCCATTCACAAAAATTTCATCTATTACCTTGACGATCTGATTACAACAATTGGTCAGGAGAAAAGCAGTCTCGGATTTATGCCGGTCTTCTTTATGCAATATGAAGAGTTAAAAGCGATGTTTTTTAATGAACTTGATGTCTATATTGAAGAACAATCATCAACAGTAATGAATATCGAAAAACGATTAACTTACGCATTCGCCTCCCCATATAATGACCTTCTTCGTGAAGTAAAAAGTGTGATCAGGCTCGACAAAAGAGGCCTTGATGTAAATTTCTTCAAGGAATATGAAGAATCTCAAAAGGTGAAAGACAGCCTCTTTGATTCAATCAGATATTGGGTTATTTATTACCAGGGTATAATCGGGTTATTGCAAAAAGAACTGTATATCTACAAATTCGAAATACAACTGAACAACTTTCTCGATAAGGCTCTGCTTAACCTTGCCGATGAAATCAGTGAAAGAATAAGGGCAGGAAGTCCTAAGATAATTGAACAATTCAGGCAAATGATAACAGATATTAAGGCACTCTTACCACTTGGGTTCGACACCGTAAAAGCTTATTCTGATCATTTTCGGATGTCGTATGTGATCCCTGAACTCTCTTCCCTCATCAGAGACCTCGATAAAACAACTCGAAGCAGGAAACTAAGAACATTTTTTGATACAGTTATTAATGGAATTAAATCTGTTGCAAAGGAACTTCCTGAAGAAGCTGCCTACCTCGACGAGGAAGAATTAAATTTTAAAAACAGAATCCCTGAATTCACAAAACTAAAAACTTTTGAAATTCGTAAACAAACTTCAAGCTTCCTGTTATTGAAATTACCGCGTGAAATCGGTGATGTAAATGAGTTTCTTGTTGATTATGTTGACACTGCGTTAAAAGAGATCCGCAATCTTGAATCAAGCGTAAATTATTATCTCGATTCCATTGTCAAGAGGATGCACGAAGACCCTGAAGACTTCGAAGGTGTTGAAGATATTCTTAATACTGTTAGCAGTAGTTTCCTGAATCGTTTAAGAGAAATTGAGAACAACAACGATAAACTGGAACAAGCAATCAACAAACAAGTTGCAGACAAAACAGAGGTTGCTGTTACAGAGATAAAGAGGTTGATTCGGCAAGCTCCACAATTGGATCGGGCAATAAAACATGAAAAGAACACTTTTTCTTCAAGATTAAATTACACAATAAGATTTGTTAAAGTTGTTTTAAAGAAAGTGTTTCATACGATAAATGCTGCTATCTCGGGTATCTATAAACGCTTTATAATCCCTCTTTTTGCACGAAGTTATGAACGATTTAAAATACTCTCAGGAAAACTGGGAACTTCTTATAAAGAGGATTTATTTAGATTGGACGAGATATTAAATGGCCTGCCTTTTATATACAGGCGGTTGTTCGATGGCACTTCATTGGAATCATCCGAGATGTTCCTTGGAAAAGAAGAGATAAAACATATTCTGAGTGACGCTCAAAGCCGTTTTAAGAATAAACTCCCCTCATCTGTTTTGATCACCGGCGCACCGGGTACGGGTAAAACCTCTTGTCTCTACTTCATCAAAAACGAGCTTCTGCGTCCGGGTGAATACCTTGAATTCTATTTTCTCGAAAGAATCAGCACTGTTGATGAACTCAGAAAGTTAATTTCTGAAGCTTTTGGTTATAATGACCTTAAATCGGTGGAAGCCATAATAATCGACCTTAATGAACGATACAGGGGAAAAACTGTCCTTTTAATCAACCTTCACAAAACATTTGTAAGAAGTGTTGATGGATTTGAGGCATTAAAAACCATGCTCCATATAATCTCAATGACCAGTGTGAACATTTTATGGATCACCAGTGTTCAGAGCACCGGCTGGCAATTCATCAAAACAAATTTTAAAGCAGCATCTCTTTTTACTTTCTCAATTTCACTTGAAGAATTAAACAGGAGAAGAGTTAAAGAAATAATACTTCACCGACAAAAAACAACCGGGTTTGGATTTAGATTCACAGAGGATGATCTTTATCTCCTGCGTAAAAAAATGTTCAGTTCTTCAAAATCAATTGAGGATCAACGGTATCTGGAAAATGTATATTTTGAAAGACTGACAGACTACGCCGATGGCAATATTGTTGCTGCTATGAATTATTGGTTGAATTCTATCAAAAAAATTGAAGGTAATACGCTTCTGATTCAAACATATAAAGCGTATCCCCTGATAGATCTTTCATTCCTCGACACAAACCTGATAACAGTTTTGCACACTGTAATGCTGCATGGAGGTTTAAAGAAATCCCAGTTGGCACAGTCACTTAACATTCCTGAAAGCCAGGCCGGTGAGGCTCTAACCAAACTGTTGTCACTAAATTTGTTGAAAGTTGGTGAACTGACAAAAAGTCATGACTATTATTACACCAATAAGTTTAAGTTTAAATCGATACAAATTGAACTAAAAAACAGGAATATACTGCCATGACAAGTTTTAATAGTGTAAAAACATTGTGGATTTTTTTGTTATTGTCCGGGTTCCTGTTTGCGCAGACAAAAACGGATAACAGTTCACTTTTGCCTCCTGACACTTTAAAACTTCGGCTACAGGATAGCATCCTTCGGATTGATACGATTGTCAGAGTTGATTCTGTTTTTGTTTTTGATACAATCAGAGTTGCAGCTGATACGATTCAGGGAGTAACAGGTAATTCAGAACCTACCATAATCCTGCTGGACTCGGCTTCCAACCATATCCCAACATTTGAGGAGATGCTGGATTCAGTCAATATTGTGCAACAGATTGGAATATTTAAAATTATTTTAATCTTTTTCATCCTGGCTGTTGCTTCGGCTTTGAGTTATTCTATCAGCCTGCTGAAGAGAAATAACCTGATTAAGAATAAACTGCTTTTAAGAACCATAAATAGTGTGCCGATAATCAGGTCAATCCTTTGGGTGATCACCTCCTGGCTGCTTCTGAAGTTGTTGTTTGTTCAGACGCAATTGATGATGTTATTTTTTGTGACACTTTTGGCTGTACTTGCGGGTATTGCCCTGTTACCTCTTCTCAGAAACATTGTTGGAAGATTGTTGATCCTGTCAGGGAATATGTTCGGAAAAAATGACTATATAAAATGTGGAAACCATAAAGGATTCGTCCAGGAAATAGGCTGGAGAGAAGTAACCCTTTTAAGTGATGAGGGTTCTGCCATATTTATTCCAAATTCAAAATTTTTGGATACCCCTTTTGAAAATGTGAGCCTGGGAAAAAAGGAAGAGTTGCTTTCTCTCGATTTTCAGTTCCCATCCACTTTCGATCCGGAGAGAACAATGGAAATTTTGAAAGAAGCTGCCATTTCCAACCCTTTCCTGTATATAGATAAACAGCCGGAAGTTTTTATGAAGTCTGTTGATTTTATAAATAATCGCTTCACAGTAAAAGTTAATTTATATCTTTATGATTCAAGTTTTATCGACGAACTTTATGACGCAATCAATAAGGCTGTCTTAATTAAACTGAGGCAGACTGATACCGGAAGTGAGGAAAATGGAATATCGCAATAGAAGCTCTCGCGACCGTATTCTAAAATATTTAAGATTAATTCTAATATTTTCCGCAACAATCGGATTTGTTACGATTATTCTGGAGCATGGATTTAGAATAAATTTTGTTGAAGAGCAAGTAATAAATATTCTTTCTGTGGCTGTTGTTGGAATTTTTGTATTCTATCAGGTTGCAAATATTCTCTTTGCGAACGACAAAGTCAGTTTTTTAAGGACTCACTTTTTTGAATTTGTTGTCATTCTGTTTATCCTGATTGAGTTTGTACTCACGATCCTTGGAGTGAGTATAATTCAGAATATAGGTTCAACCTTTGATATTCAAAATATAACTTTTCTTTATGTTGTTCTTGCTCAGATTTATATTGTTATCGGAATTTTGCTTGGTGCAATCAGATACAATAAAAAGATACTTGAATCCAAGATTCACCCTGCCCGTCTATTCATGCTCAGCTTTGCAGCAACTATTTTGGGCGGTTCCCTGCTTTTAATGCTTCCTGCAGCTTCTAATATCAACGGTGGATTAAGGTTCATTGATGCCTTGTTTACCTCAACAAGTGCTGTTTGTGTTACCGGGCTCACAGCAGTGGATACTGCTGCAGATTTCACTCGATTTGGTCAGGTTGTCGTTATGTTACTCTTCCAGGTAGGTGGTTTGGGTTTGATGACATTTACCACCTTTTTTGCGATATTTTTATCGGGGGGACTGGGAATCAAAGAGAAGTTCATTTTACGTGAAATGATGCATGAAGATAATATTGGTGCTATTGGAAAAGTGCTTTCAAGTCTTATTATTTTAACTTTTGTGCTTGAAGGAATAGGAGCAACCGTTCTTTTCTTTTCCATAAAAGATTTTTATACAGGAAATATGGGTGAAGCCGTTTTTGCGAGTATTTTCCATGCTATCTCGGCATTTTGTAATGCGGGTTTTTCTATCTATCCAAATAACCTTATGAATCCTCTTATTCAGGATAATTATGTTTTTAATACCACGATAAGTATGCTCATAATCTTTGGAGGGCTTGGTTTCACCGCAATATTGGGTCTTCCGAGATATATCAAAGTGAACAGGGAACCTCTTTTTGCAAGACTGAATATGTCGCTTCAGGTAAAAATTGTGTTCATCGCAACTCTGATTCTTATTGTGGTTGGCACCGGGTTTACCTACCTGCTCGAACTTAACAGTTCGTTAAAGGGTATGGATACGGGTGATGCACTCTTCCATGCCTACTTTCAGGCAGTTTCGGCGAGAACAGCAGGATTTAACACAATCGACATTACCTTATTTACAGATCCCACTACTTTTTTCTACTGTTTTTTAATGTTTATCGGTGCTTCACCCGGTGGAACAGGTGGCGGTATTAAAACAACCACCTTCACCCTGGTTTTTCTTTCAATTCTGATGTATAGGAACAGCACCAGGGATTTAAGAATTAACAAACGTACAATCCCGCAGGAGATCGTTAACCTGGCGTTTATGATATTTTGGTTATCAGTGCTCTATATACTTTCCGGAGTTTTCATTCTTAGTATTTCGGAGCCGGGGGTAAAATTCATTGATCTCATGTTTGAGGCTTTCAGTGCTGCCGGAACTGTTGGTTTATCAAAAGGAGTCTCAGGCAATCTTAGCGATTTGGGAAAGGTTATAGATATACTGTTGATGTATATCGGGAGGATTGGTCCTCTGACAATTATTTTCAGTTTTATTGGTGAGCGAGACAGTAGTCGGTTCTCGTATCCCAATGACAACATCACAATGCTTTAATTATTGAGGTTTATTAAGTGAAAAAGAAATATGCAGTAATCGGTTTGGGCGATTTGGGAGGCAGTATCGCAATAAGCCTTCAGAGCACCGGGGCGGAAGTGCTTGCAATCGATATGGATGAATCCATAATAAATGATTTAAAAGACGTTGTTGGCACTGCAATTCGAGCTGATTCCACAGACGAAAAAGCCCTGACAATGATAGGAATTGATTCATCAGTTGATGCATGCATCGTTGCTATTGGTCCCGATAACTTTGAGAATACAATTCTTACGTCCGTTATCCTGCTTGAAAAAGGGGTAAAAAAAGTTGTTGCAAGAGCATCTTCAAAACTACAGGAAAGTATTTTATTGAAACTGGGGGTACATCAGGTTCTCATCCCGGATGTTCAGATCGCCAGACAGATAGTATCTCTTATTACAAGTCAGGATGTACTCGATACAATATTCCTCGGAGAAGACTATAATATTGTTTACCTGAAAACTCCCCGCTCTTTTGTTGGAAAAAGCCTTCAGGAACTTGATCTCCGAATAAGATATAATGTGAATCTTATTACAATCAAAAGAAGAGAAAAGACTTTACGTCCGGGTAATACAGAGCTTAAAGAGGAGATTTACGGAGTGCCCACTGCTTCCACCATCCTTGAAGAAAATGATATTATGATAGTTTTTGGTAAAGATAAAGATATCAAAAAAATTGTTGAATAATGAGTGATATCCCAACTCGTGAAGAGATAATAGCTGCACACGATAGAATAAAAGGTTATGTCCACCATACTCCGGTATTAACCTCCAGCAGCTTAAACGAGCTCACAGGGGCCGATCTCTACTTTAAGTGTGAAAATATGCAGCGTGGGGGGGCTTTTAAGGCCAGAGGGGCCTTTAACGCTTGCCTGTCGTTAACCAATGAAGAACTTGCAAAGGGAGTTGCTACTCATTCCTCCGGAAATCATGCAACTGCATTGAGCCTCGCAGCAAAATCATTGGGAACCGTTGCCAACATCGTGATGCCCTCAAATTCAAAAAAGATTAAGGTTAATTCGGTAAAAGCATTTGGTGGAAGAATAACATTTTGTGAACCCAATCTTCAAGCGAGAGAATCTACACTGCAGAAAGTGATTGAAAAAACCGGCGCAGTCTTTATTCCCTCTTACGATGATTACCGGATTATTCAGGGACAGGCAACTGCAGCAAAAGAGCTTATTGAAGAAGTTTCTGATTTATCAGTGGTTATTGCTCCGGTTGGCGGGGGTGGATTACTCGCAGGTACAGCACTCTCCACTCACTATTTTTCAAAAAATGCCACTATTTATGCTGCCGAACCCACAGGGGCTGATGATGCTTATCGGTCACTCCTTCAAGGAAATATTGTCCCATCAGTTAATCCTAAAACCATCGCCGACGGGCTGCTCACCTCCCTTGGCGAGAGAAACTTCCCCATCATTAAACAATTAGTGGATTCCATAATCCTAGTTGAGGAATCAGAAATTCTTCATGCAATGAGATTGATCTGGGAGAGACTAAAAATTATTGTTGAACCAAGCTCTGCTACTGTTTTTGCTGCCGTCATAAAAAGAAAAGACCTCTTCTCCGGCAAAAAAACAGGTCTGATTCTCTCAGGTGGCAATGTTGATCTTGAGGAGTACTTCGGAACCTCAGAACCTCAGAACCTCGGTAATTAAGCACTTGAGTACTTGAGTACTTCCTTTTTTGTTTATTTTGTTTTGATTATATTTACAGGCTAAATTCTTGCGAAAATGGCGAAATTGGCAGACGCGCTAGACTTAGGATCTAGTGGAGAGATCCGTGGGGGTTCGAGTCCCCCTTTTCGCACTTCAATTCTTAAAACCAGAGGTTGTATTGGATAGGAAAATTAATCAGCTTTCTACTGCTGAAAATCAATTGGAAATTACGCTTACCCCTGAAGAAGCCTCGCCTCTTATTCAAGCAGAAGTTGCTAAAAAAATTACTACAATTCAGATTCCGGGTTTCAGAAAGGGAAAAGCTCCTAAACATGTTATTAAAAATATGTACGGTGATTCTCTCGAATATGATGCTGCGGATAAAGTAGCTAATAAAATTTTCTGGGATGCCGTAAAAGAACTTGATTTAAGACCATTAAATACTCCCGGATTGGTTGATCTAAATTATAAACCCGGTGAAGCACTTTCATTTAAAGTTAACTACGAAATTTTCCCCGAAGTTGAATTGGTTAACTACAAAGGAAATGAGATTGAAATTCCACTTTACGAAGTTACTGAAAAATTGGTCGATGAGGAATTACACAATCTTCTTAGTTCAAATTCTGATTTTGAAGAAGTGGATTCTCTTGATAATGCCGAAAACAGCATCGTTGATATAGATATCTACAACACAGAATCTTCCACTGAGATGGGAACCCCAAAAGCAATAGAAGGTGATTACCCGCTGATTAGTGAAGCATTTAAAGCTTCTCTTCCAACTCTGAAAGTTGGAGACCTCGTAAAACCTGCCGATTTTTATTCTGAACAAAAACTGATTGACAGCTACGAAAAAACCAGTTATCAGTTTATCATTAAAGGTTTCAGGAAGAAGATTGTTCCTGAACTAAACGATGAATTTGTCCAAAAGATTTCCAAAGAGTATAAAGATGTTGCAAGCCTTAGAGAAGGAATTGCAGCTTACTACACGGGATATTATGAGGACATGACAAACAAAATTTACAATTCCCGCTTGGAAAAAACCATTCTCGATGCTAACGAACTTCAGGTTCCTGCTTCCTTTGTTGAAAGAGTACTTGACTACTTCATAAAAGAAGAGACTGAAAAAGCTAAAAAAGAGAATAAACCTCTTCCAAAGGTTGACGATCTAAAAGTAGCCTACAAGCCATATGCTGAAAAAGAAGCCAAGTGGCAGGTTGTTAAAGAAAACATTATCAGACTCGAAAATCTGACTGTTACCGATGAATATATCGATGAAATGGTGAAAATGGAAGTTGAACGCTACAACATCAGTGAAGATATATTAAAAGACTACTTCAAAGGTGATTCTGTAAAAAACAACCTTCTTTATGGTTTACTCGACAAATTCCTCAGAGAACAAAATCCTGAGAAAAAGATTAACCCCGATGAATATCGTGCAAAATATGTTGAAAAACATGACCATGATCACGACCATGAACATCAGCACCACGATCATGACCACGACCACGAACATCATCACCACGATCACGACCATGAACACCATGATCATGAAAATGAAACTAAATAGAACATTCTAATTGTTTTAATCAAAAAGGGTTCTTTTAGATAAAACAGAAAGTTTATTATGACAAAAGATTTTGAAATTTACAATCAGTTGGTCCCCTATGTTATCGAACAAACCGGCAGGGGTGAACGTGGAATGGATATCTATTCCAGACTTCTCAGGGAAAGAATTATCTTCCTGGGAACTGCAATAGATGACCATGTTGCGTCATTAACCATCGCGCAATTGATTTTCCTCGAAGCTGAGGATTCAACTAAAGATATAAATCTTTATATCAACTCTCCCGGTGGTAGTGTTTCGGCAGGACTTGCAATTTATGATACAATGAAATTTATTAAACCTGATGTGGCTACGATATGTGTCGGGCTTGCTGCAAGTATGGGTGCTGTCCTTCTTGCCGGTGGTGCTGATGGTAAAAGATCTTCACTCCCCCATTCAAAGATTATGATTCATCAACCATGGAGCGGCGGTATCTCAGGTCAGGCTTCTGATATTGAGATTCAGGCAAAAGAAATGATGAAAACCCGCGATACACTTTATAAGATTCTGGCTGAACACACTGGAAAAACTGTTGCTCAGATTACAAAAGATTGCGACAGGGATTATTATCTCACTTCTGAAGAGGCAGTTGAATACAAACTGATCGACAAAGTAATGGATAAGAGGAAGTAATCAAACAATTGGATATAAAAAAAGCTGCTATAAAGCAGCTTTTTTTTTTGATTTTATTTTCTAAGCTTTAATACCACAAACCGTTTTTCCCTGTCGCTTGCAAACTCCTTCATCGAATCTGTAATCTCTTCGTGAGCAGTCTCTTCAGGGATTTGTTGAGAGTTAACCTCTTGTCTCTTCTTTTCGAGAAAATTTGAAAAGAGGGATTTACTCTTTTGTTGGTCTGTGTTTCCATCGCCCCTCCCTTGCAGTTGGGTGGTTTGGAACTCGTTTTTCTTTCGGGCTTGTCCAACAACCTGGAATCTGGCATTTTGTTGATCAGTTGTTCCCTGAGGCATTTCCGCCGGTGATTGAGGAACAGGTCGATTCTTTTCCATCAAAACCCGCTTGTTCGCCTGCCCAGGATCATAACTGTCATCCTCTTCAAAAAGTCCTGTAGTTTGTCTATTCCATGCAAGTGTTACCAAACCTTTACGTTCTTTCGATTCATGCAGGTTTTGATTCTTCTTCTGGAAACCAAGGTCTTCAGAACTTAGTGCCTGGAATTTGGTTTTTGCAGGTTCCGGTTTTGGTGGTTCAGCCTTTGGAGAGTCATAAATTTCATTTGTAGACAGATTTATCACTTTATCAAAATCAATATCATCAAAAGCACAAATCAACTCTGCAAAACCACGATCATTTTGATTTTGAACTTCTGATGCTTCAAGATCAAAACTGTAGGATTCTTCAAAGTCAGGAAGTCCATCTTTGTGACCGAGTGATCTCAACCCGACCTGTTGAATACGAAACCGAAGATCCGGATCATCATTCAAAAATCCATTATCTTCCATCTCTTTTACGCAATAAATGGGATCGAAGTAGATAACTTCTCTAGCACCACTAACTAACACCTGCTGTCCATATTTGACATAATTCATGTCAAAATTATCCAGATTGGTAAGCAGTCTGTAAGCCACAACAGTTTTGGGCTGCAAATCGTTGATGAAAGTACAAACTTCGTTGTAATGAAGCCGCATGGGGTTATTAATCCCGATGTTTCTTCTCACCATACGAAAGTTGTTTTCCAGGTTAAAGCGATTTTCTGAATAGATCAGGATATCACCGCCATCGCCTCTTAAAGTCTCTAAAATCATGTTACGGCCATCTTTTTCTGTTCTGTATTTTGCACGGAAGCAATTATGCTACGGTAATACCATCTCTTCAAACAAAGATGGTTCTTAAACTCTTAACATTTTAACTGATAATATAATATTTTTTATTCAAATTATGAGTAATAGAATTACGAATATTTTAGAAAAAAGCCCGAAGATGAATGATCTTCGGGCTTAATTTTTGATTTATTTCAAAAAGATATCTGAGATTATTTCAGAAGAACCATCTTCTTTATATTGCTATATATCTCTCCATCAACTGTATTTGCTTTCAATTCATAGAAGTAAACTCCGCTTGTGAGTTTTGCTCCTGTAAGATCATCCGCATTCCAATAGATTGAATAACTTCCGGCTGTATTAAAGTCGTTATAAAGAACTTTAACAACTTCGCCAAGGAGGTTATATACTGTGATTTTAACATTTGCCGCCTTGGGGAGTGAATATTCTATCCTTGTGGTCGGGTTAAACGGATTTGGATAATTCTGATTTAAAGTAAATGCAGCGGGAACATTAACAGGTGTCTTAACATCTGTGGCAGTTCCGGTGTGGTTAAAAGTCATTGCGGCAAGGTTAACAACTCCTGTGCTTGCAACAAGTTCTCCAACTCCGGTGGTGGAATTGATTTTAATCAGATCAACAGGTTGATTTGTTGCACCCTTAAATCCAAATAAAACACCATCGGCATTAAATTCAAGATCGGTTATAGCCACTCCAAAAGAAGTGTAACCAAGCCTTGTTGTATCTCCGGTGCTTGGATTGACTCTAAAGATCATGTCCTTTGGCGAGCCAAGAGCTCTATACAAAGATGCATATAACTCATTTGTCTGAGGATGGAATGCAATGCTAAGAATTGCAGCTTGTGCTTGAACAGTCTCTGTAAAAGTTGAATCGCCGAGACCAACCTTATAAATTTTTCCACTTTTTTGTGAAGCGTAAAGATTTCCGGTTGTATCAAAAGCGATACTTCCAAGATCAGCAACCGACGAACTAAACAGTCTGTGAGCATCACCACCGTTGGAGTTAATCCTTACTATTTCTTGTGGAGCGGAGTTTCTAAGACCATACAACACTTTTGTTTTAGGGTGAATTGCGATACTCTGAAACAGATTTTTGATGGTAGGACCAATCTCGGTTGGAAGTCCGTTACCTGTTCTTAAATAAAACAATCTGTTATTGTCAGTTCCGCCTGAAACAGCAAACATTGCTTTTTCATTGCTTGGAATGATTTCATAACCAAAGGCGGTTAAAGCAATACCTCTTAAGGTGCCATCATTTGATGCAATATAAAGGGTATCTGAAATCTCTCCCAGATCTACTGCTCTGGCAGCAAGCTGAATATCAACGGTTGTGTTTGGTTGTAAAGTAAATGGATAGGAAAATGTTGTATTAAGTACAAAATTTCCTGTTCCAAAATAGAGTGAATCAACAACAAGATTTTGGGTACCAAAACTGGTTAATCTGAAATTGTCAATATGACTTGGAACATTTACTTCAACTTCACCAAAATTCAGAACTTTTTTATCAAGTGTCCCTTTAATGCCATCGTAAGGAGCCACTCTTAAAATCCCAGTCCAGGTTCCCCAGATGTTAACACCCGCGGCATATTCGGTAAAAATAACAAAATCTGTTAAATTTTGTGGGTCAGCCCAGATACCCATGTAATCACCCCAACGGTTTCTTGTTCCGCCGAAAGTTTTTACATAGTTTCCCTTTCCCGTCTGGAGAGGAGAACTATAGGTAAAAGCAGTTTCATTTGCAAATTTCGAGGAGTAGAATGCTCCTGCATATTCAGTGTCCCCTGATCTTGCAAAGGTGGTGGCAGCATTGTTGAACTTGTCAACAGCAATTGCTCCAAAATAATACCAGTTACCGTTTGCTCCGAGAATTGATTGTTCGCTCGCAGTGCTCGTGGCTGTGTTAATTTTAACATAATGGAGTGCAGAGTAGCTGCTTGCTACCGGGTTACGGATGCTGTGGATACTCCAAATGGAACCGTCTTTGAAGATTGGTTCATCCTGAAGTTGACCACCATTGGTTGAAATCAAAGGTGTTCCACCTCCAAGCTGATTTGCATCAGGTGGGGCTGAATAACTTGTAACAGGCACAATCGATCCTCTCAACACGGGTGCAGTTAAAGGATTCTCAATCCAGTAGAGTGCAAAGAAATTCGCTGAACCGGGGGCGTGAAGGAAATAATATTTATTCGGATCGTGAGTATATGCAATAGTTGGTCTGATATGGAATATAGACTGTTGTGTTGGTCCCGGAGCCGGATACTTGATTCCATAGATGTCATTCCATGTAATTGTTGCGTTGGCATCATTTGAATAAAGTGGAGCTTTGGGGAAGATTCTAATCTTTGCGTAGTTAAAACTGCTGGCAAACGAAAACTGATTACCACTTATGTAAATACAATCATCATCAAATCCAACACCCTGATAATCCATCCAGTTACCTGAAGGGACATCACCATTCACATCTGAACGAAAAACAAAATTGTACCAGGTTCCAGTCGGGATTGAATCATCCGACACTGAAAAAAGAAGATTTCCGCGTGCAGGGTTGTCATTTTGATCCAACCATACCATAACCCATCTTTTGTCGAAATGGTCATAGATAACCTTGGGATCAAAAGCACCGGGATTTGACATTGTGGATGCATACCATTGATCGGCATTAATCCTTTTTATCAGGTTACCGGCCATGTCATAGATACCAAAATCACTGTTTACAACGGCGACTATATATCCTGCACCTACAGCTACATGTGGATCAGGAGGAATTGAGTTTGTCTGAGTTAAACCTTGAAAATCCTTTAGGAGAATTGCCTTGGTTGTATCAACTGATTCTTTTCCAGCATTCCGGTCTTCGACGTATAACTTAATTGCGTCATACATGTCGTCATATTCCTGAATGTAAACAGGATCTGCTTTGTGATCTGCCTTGTTTCTTATTGTTTCCGGTCTTGGGAAACTGTTTGAAGGCGTTAGACCAAAACTATTTGTATTTACAACCACACCACCTGTTTTTGAGCCGGCAGCAGGACCACTATAGGTCTGACTAAAGACCAGGGGCGAGATGAGTGTAAATACAAAAAGCGAATAAAGAGTTCTTTTTATCACTTTATTTACTCCAAATTAGTTATAAAAAAATCATTTCTGACTGGCTTTCCAGCCATTGTACTGATTCAACAATTCAATTGAAGTGGAATCAGTGCTAACGGATGTTGTAAATTTAAATTCTTTTGTACCTGATGGCCATTTAATAATCTGAGGACCACCTGCATCTCCGAGATAGGTACCGTTAGAGCTCATATATGTCTCTGAAAGAAATCCACCCATACTGTAATAAACAGGAGCACAGTTACAATCTTTTTCAAATAAAAATGAGATATCTGAAATGTTTGAGAAAGTAAACTTTACCACACCGTTAAGTTTGCCGCCTTCTTCCATTAATTCTTTTGAGGTTACCTGAAGTGAAGGGTTTTCATCCTCAAATTTGGTACCTTTTACATAATCATCTATAAGTTCTGCAAAATCTTTGAGGGATACATCATCCTCACCATCTTTTGCTGACTTTATATTGTAGAACTTGATCCATCCTTCACCGGATCCGTCACTATTGGTTTTATAATAATAATCTTTTTTGTCAACGGTTAGGCAACCGGCAAAAAGTACGGTAACCAATGCTATAAGAACAAGTCTAAATGATATTAATCTCATTAAATACTCCTGATTGGGGTGTAAAAAGTTATTTGGGATTGTGAAAATGTGGATATACAGACTTTAAAATAGGAAATATTCTGAGTATATCAAAAGTTAAAATTTGTGAGGAATTCCCTTTCCTTACACCCGTTTTTATCGATGTTGTGCGTGCACTCACATAACTCCCCCTTCCGGTTCCAAAAACTCTCGAAAGTGATGCCTGACAAAAATATAAAATTGAAGTGAGTATATATTGCGTTCAGAATTTAATCATTTAATAATCGAAATCGCCATGAATCTAATATATAAACCGCTCAAATATCTATTTATAGCCTCCATCATTTTAGGCTTGATTGAAGTTTTATACATCAATCGAATAATCAATTTCCATTCGGGTACCTTTTCCGACCTCAACCCTGTCTCGGAAATGACGGCAAAAAAAGACCTCCCGGTTATTCTTGTACTCGGTGACGAAGTGAGTGCAAACCCCGACAGTTATGTTGCGATGCTCAGAGCCAAACACCCCGGTTACAAAATTGTAAACGGTGCTGTCCCCAACGCAGGGATCATCGAAATGGAAAATTTTGGCGAAAAATTGATCAAAGAACACAACCCCGATATCCTCATTTTTCAGGTTAATCCTGCAAACGACCTCTATGATATCAGAAAAGGTACCGACAGATCAGAAGCCGGTCTATTGTCAGGCATTACCAATTCGATCACAGATAACTTTAAGGTTCTTGACTATATATCTTATAAAATCTCTAACTCTGCAAATGATTTGTCAGGACAAAGTTTTGACGGACTCGAACCGGAAAACATCGCTTATGCTGAGAGAATCAACATAAAAGCACTTGGACCAGGTTCTTATGAAAGACAAACAGGTCTGACAGAAAATTCAACTCTCTTAAAAACGATGAGACAAACAGATATGGAGACTTTACTCTCCAGAATGAACAATCTTTTCTGCAAAATGAAAAATGGTTCAAAGGTCTTTGTGTTGGTAACACCTCATTGTTCATGGATCGATAAATACTATATGGACAACATGAATCTTGCAGGAGTAAATCTCTCAGAAGATTTTATTAAGTTCCCGGGAATTTATCCATTCGTAAAAGCTTTAAGTGATTATTCTTATTCCAACCAAAAAGTGAAAGTGGTTGACCCAACTTCAATGCTCAGACATTTTGATTCACCTGCGAAGAGACTATTTAAATTGAGAAGCAATACACTTAACAGAAATGGACATGAGGTGTTGTGTTCAACTATTTCAGGATTTATAACACTTTCGATATAAATCGATCTTCACAATTTCTTATTTTTGAAGAGTAACAAATAGAAATTGTGATGTCAAAAACAAACGCTGTAAGAATTCTTGAAAGCAGGAAACTGGTATTTGAACTTATAGATTATGAAGTATCAGAAGATGAATTGGATGCTGTATCGGTTGCCAAAAAAGTGGGAATGGACCCTGATACTGTCTTCAAAACACTTGTATCAAGAAATGAATTAAATAAAATTTTTGTATTTGTAATACCCGGCTCTTGTGAACTGAACCTTAAAAAAGCTGCAAAACTCTCGGAATCAAAAAGCATCGAGATGATAAAGGTAAAAGAACTTTTTGATCTTACCGGTTACATCAGAGGTGGGTGTTCACCGATTGGGATGAAAAAGGACTATCCTGTTTTTATCGACGAAACTGCACTAATTTTTGACAAGATATCGATAAGTGCAGGAGTCAGAGGCACCCAAATTGTGATATCCCCTGTTGACCTGATTTCCACTGTTGATGCAACCACAGGTGATCTTATATAACTTTATTACTCCGCTCATCCTTGTAATTTTTCATAAGTTATCGAAATACTGTAAATTGTGACGGTTTATTTAAAAAATTAATCTCAACATTTCCGGTACAGTATGTTAAAACTCAAAATGCTCTTATCAATACTTATCCTCTCCATTTCACTAACCTCATTAAACTTCGCACAATCGAACAAACCGCTCGATCATTCAGTTTATGATCTCTGGAAAAGGATAGTCCTGCCACAAATTTCGAACGACGGAAACCTTTTTGTTTTTGAGGTTAATCCGTTCCGGAAGGATGGCTCACTTTACATTCAAAATAAAAATGGTGACTTAACAAAAATCTTCCCGAAGGCTAAAGGCGCAAAACTTTCCAAAAATGGCGAAATAGTGGCATTTAGCATAAAACCGGGATTTGATACCGTTAAGGCAGCCACATTAAAAAAAGTTAAAAAAGATGACATGCCAAAAGATTCGATTGGGGTTTTTCTCACTCGTCTCGATTCTCTGGTTTTATTTGCTGATGTAAAATCTTTTAACTTACCTGAAGAATCAGACAAATGGCTTGTTATTCATTTTGAAAAGATGAAGAAACCAAAAGAAGAAAAGAAGGAAAAAGATACCTCAAAGGTTGTTGATTCAACGGCAGTTGCAAAAGATAAAGATGTTAAACCCTCAAAAGCAAAAAAAGATGGTACCGACCTCCTTATTTTGAATCCAGTTGAGAATAAAGAGTTCAGATTTACCAATGTTGATGCATATACTGCCGATAAATCTGGCGGTAGATTTGCTTTTACCTCAATTGTTGATGATTCAGTTGACACTTCATTTATTGTCAGATTTGATAGCAAATCTTTGAAGATTGACACACTTAAACTTGAGGGAATGGCAAAATCGCCCGTTCTTTCAGATGATGGAAAAGATCTGGCATTTTTGTTCTCGATGGACACCGCGACAGTAAAAAATTACGATCTATATCTCTGGAATTCGGGAGAAAACAAGCACAAAGTGCTTGTTGACTCACTCAATCCCTCCCTTAAGGGTGATATGAGAGTTTCGCTAAATTATGATATCAATTTTTCCGATTCAGGTGAAAGACTCTTTTTTGGAATTGCCAAATCACTTAAACCGGAACCTGATGAAACTCTTCTTGATGAAGAAAAAGCAAATGTTGAAGTTTGGAGTTGGAATGATCCACTGATCCAAACCCAACAGAATTTTGAATTGAGCAAAGAAAAGAAAAAAACTTTTTTATTGCTTTATCATCTCTCTTCTGAAAAAATTGTTCAGTTGACCGATTCGCTGATCGAGAATGTTTCATACTCAAAATACACGGACAATAAGTATGCCCTCGGAACATCGGCACACCCGTATAAAACCCTTATCTCATGGGACGATGGTTATTCTGATGTTTATTCCATCGACCTGACAACAGGCGATCGGAAACTTGTAAAACAAAAACAGAGCCAGATCGCCACTATTTCGCCCAAAGGTGAATATATCATTTGGTACGATGAGGCTGATTCAAGTTATTACACTTATGATAATTCATCGGGTAAAATTGATAGAATTTCCGATGGTATCAATCAACCACTTTACGATGTTGAAAGTGATGTCCCGGATGAACCGGGTGCTTATGGAATCAGTGGTTGGTTTGAGGATGATAAATCGGTTGTCATCCGTTCTCAATACGATGAATGGATTGTGACTCCCGGCTCACCTAAATCAGCTCTCAGAATAACATCAGGCAAAGAATCAAACTCGGTTTACAGGATATTGGATGTTGACAGAAAACTGCCCTGGTTCCCCGAGAGTGAGTTACTCTATTTTGGAGTCTTCGACCGGACAACCAAACAATATGGATTTGCAAGTTATAACCCCGGAAGTGCAAAATTTGAATCTGCAAAAATCCTTGTTAAGTCAGATAATGTATATGGCTTTCCTCTAAAAGCCCAAAATACAAATGACTTTATAGTAGGTCGTGAATCACATTCTGAATCACCAAATCTTTACTATTCCTATGGACTGAGCGGCAATTTTAAGCAAATAAGTGATATCAATCCACAGCAAAGTGAATTTCTCTGGTCAGAAGTGCAATTAGTTAAGTATCACAGTATTGATGGAAAACCACTTGAAGGAATGCTGTTTACCCCTAAAAACCTTGACAAATCGAAGAAATATCCTATGATGGTTTATTTCTACGAAAAAGATTCACAAAATCTTAACAGATATTGGAGTCCCTCTCCAAGCAGATCAATAATAAATCCAACTTTCTACGCCAGTAATCAGTATGTGGTTTTTATTCCTGATATCGTGTATGAAGAAGGATTTCCCGGGAAAAGTGCTTATAATTGCATCGTTGGTGGCACCCTTTCAATGCTTGAGCAGTTTTCATTTATTGACAGAGAAAATATCGCGCTCCAGGGACAAAGCTGGGGTGGGTATCAAACTGCATTCCTGATTACCCAAACCAATCTTTACAAAGCAGCGATGGCCGGTGCACCGGTGTCTAATATGACAAGTGCTTATGGTGGAATTAGATGGGGATCGGGACTTGTAAGACAGTTCCAGTATGAAAAAGGACAAAGCCGGATTGGTGGTTCACTTTGGGACAGACTTGAACTTTATATCGAGAACAGTCCTCTCTTCTACCTCGACAGGGTTAACACTCCCCTCCTTATCATGCATAATGACAAAGATGATGCAGTGCCCTGGTATCAAGGAATTGAGCTTTATACCGGTTTAAGAAGACTTCAAAAACCCGTTTGGATGTTGAACTACACAGGAGATGTTCATAATCTTAAAGAGGCAAACTGGGGTAACAGAGTTGATCTGAGCAAAAGAATGCTTCAATTTTTCGATCACTATCTGAAGGGTTCCCCTGCCCCAAAATGGATGACCGAAGGTGTTCCGGCGATTCTTAGGGATAAGGTATCGGGATATTAAAAACCGGGCTTCGCTAAATTTGATACCCGACAGAAATGCACACTGAGATAAAAAATTTCTTCGAGAACTTAACTGTTCCAAGAACATCTCTTCACTCAAGTGTTTTGTTTCCGTCGGGTAACATTTTTATTGAACGATTTGATAAAACTCACCCTGTTTTGCAGGGAAACAAATGGTTCAAACTAAAAAGAAACATTTTTGAGTGTATCGACGAAGGAAAAGACACAATCTTTACATTTGGCGGGGCTTATTCAAATCATATTCATGCAACAGCCGGTGCCGGTAATATCCTGGGATTAAAAACGATTGGAATTATCAGAGGTGAGCGGACAAATCCACTTAATTTTACATTGCGGGAAGCGGAGAAATTTGGGATGTTTCTCCATTTTGTTTCAAGAACCGAATACAGAAACAGATACTCTGATGATTATATCGAAAATCTAAAAGAGATATTTGGTGATTTTTATTTTGTGCCGGAGGGTGGGAGCAATCGTCCTGGATACCTTGGAGCCTCTGAAATGCTCCCTGACGATTTTGGAGAATTTGATTACGTCATGATGGCCATGGGTTCGGGTGGAACACTTGGTGGGAATTTAATTGCCGCAAGCAAAAAACCGGAAAATAAAACAAAGTTTTTGGCAGTCCCCGTTCTTAAAGATTATAATTATGTTATTGACAATTTACAGGTTATGGCGAAGTTGGAAGGTGTTATAAACTTCGAAAATCTTGAGGTTTTGGGTAATTACCACTTTGGCGGGTATGCAAAGACAAATAATCAGCTTATCAATTTTATCCATTCTTTCACAAAAGAATATGGAGTTGAACTCGATCCAATCTACACCGGGAAAGTTCTTTATGCAGTTTCTCAACTATCACAAAATGGATATTTTAAGCCTTCAGACAAAATTCTGGTTTACCACACAGGTGGTTTACAAGGTAATATTGGCTTTGTTGAACGCTTTCCAAAATACAGCCATTTGCTTTTGGACAACCCTGACATTTAACTTTGATTAAATCCCGGAATCAATAAATTGTCTTAATGTTTCCATTTCCGCTGCAAGATAAGTGTCTCCTTCAGGGAGTGGTAACAACTCATCCAATCTACTAAAGAGTTTCCCCGTTCCTTCTCCCAAACGACACAAATCTCCCGTAAGAAAACCCGGTTTGTTGTTGGTTATCTGAAGAGCTCTTAAACCGCACAATAATTCAATTGCGAGAACCGTTTTTAAGTTATCCAAAACTTTTATCAGATGAACCGCTCCAATACTTCCCATCGAAACAAAATCCTCCTGTCCCGCAGATGTGGAAATTGACATTACAGATGCGGGTGAGGATAAGACTCTGTTTTCACCCACTCTTGAGGCACCCGAATATTGCGCCAACATCAATCCTGAATCCCCTTTTTCAGGAGCAATTGCAAGATTTGATGGTAAACCAAAACTAAGGTTTTTACCCAACATCGAAAAAGATCTTTTATCGGAAATTAAAGAGAGTGAAGTCAGTGATAATTTTAGATAATCGATCACACTGGCTAATGGCTGACCGTGAAAATTGGAACCACTATGAAAAATTAGTCTTTCATCACACTCTTCGAACAATGGATTATCCGTAACAGAATTTATTTCTATTGTGAGAACTTCGTCAAACTTGTCCAATGCCTCAAGTGTAGCCCCATGAACAGGCGGAACCGCCCTGAAACAATACCTGTCCTGCACCCTTTCGGTTGCTGTTGAGGGGTCCTGTCCTTTAAACTTGATTTTTTGAGCATCCACCGTTGTACGAAGTGAACCTTTAAGATGGTCACGAATTTCAGACGCAGTTGCAACTAATCCCGGATGAGGTCGCTTTTCAGCGAGAAAACTGTTAAAGGCGTCTTTTTCTCCTCTTATGGCTTCGACTGAGAATGCAGCAGCTAAATTGGCTGTTTTTAATAAGTTACGAGCTTGGATTGAAGCAAATATGGAGTTTGCCGACATAAAATTGGTACCGTTTGTTAATCCCATCGCCTCCTTAAATCCCAGTTTAACGGGAGCCAAACCCGCAAGTTTAAGTGCTTCAGGTGCAGAAATCAATTTCCCGCTATACCATGCTTTCGATTCGGTTAACCCGATCATAACCCCTGCAATCATTGCGAGTGGAACGAGATCACCACTTGCCCCTACAGACCCTTCCTTTAATACCAAAGGAATTACATCATTGTTAAGGAGTGATTCAATCATCTCAACAGTTTCAAGCGACATAGCAGAAACTCCATGTGCAAATGAATTTAATCTGATAATCATCATCGCACGAACAACCTCTTGAGCCAGGGGTTCACCAGTACCACAATTATGTGACTTCACATATTTAACTTGAAAATTTTCAGATTCCTCGGGTGAGATATATGTATCTTTCAAGTTCCCGACACCAACATTAACACCATAAATTTTTTGTTCGGGATTGTTTTTAATCTGTCTGATTAATTTTTCGCGACAGTTATTGATGGCGAGTTTCGAATCATCCGTCAACTTCACTTTTAAGGGAATTGTTGAGGCTTTGTAAACTTCCTGAATGGTAAGTGATTTTCCGTCGAGGTATAATGTATTATTCTCGATCATTGTCTCTCCCGTATGTCGAAATTAATGGTGTAAAAGTTGTTTTATGACACTCACAAGCTCATTTCGGGGAACTTCCTTTTGCACCCGTTGTTTCCATTCATCTTTGTTGGTGATTGAATCGGATAACTCATTCCCAAGTTTAAGATCTCTTACTGTTACAATTCCCTTTTCAAATTCATCACTACCGAGAAGAAGGCAAACAGGTGAATTCATTTTATCAGCATAACCAAGTTGTTTTTTTAGTCCACGTTGTGCTCCATAATAAATTTCTGTACTAATCCCCGCCTGGCGAAGTTCAGCAGCCATTTTTTGGTATTCACTCATCAATTCATCATCAAAAACAGCAATGAGAACCGGTGCATCTGTTTTAATATTTGCATTTCCGGAAAGAACAAGCAATTCGCAAAGCCTGTCAACTCCTATTGAGGCACCAGCAGCCGGAACTTTTATCCCTAAAAGTCTTTCAACCAATCCGTCATATCTGCCACCGCCACAAATTGAGCCAACTTTCCGGAGGTTTCCTTTGCTGTCAGTGAACGTCAGCAGAGATTCCACCTCGTAAACAGGTCCTGTGTAATAACCCAGCCCTCTAACAATTGCGGGCGAAAAGAGTACCCGTTTTTCATCATAACCCGACGCGTGAAGAATGTTATCTATCTTTATCAGTTCATCCAGACCCTCTGTGAACTTTTCGTTACCTGAATTTAATGTCGAAAGGTTTTCTATTACCTCTGATCTCGATTTTTCTTCAGTAAATTGTTCAAAATAGTCACCAATCTTTTTAACAATGGATGGATCAATTCCCAATCCCGGTATCAATGCTCCCGAAGAATCTTTCCTTCCTCTGCCAAGTTCGTATGAAATTCCTTCCACACCAATCTTGTCAATTTTATCAATTATCCTTAAAACATTTCCTTCATTTTCGGCTCCAGAAATACCTATTGTTTCAAGAAATCCTGAGAGAATTTTGCGGTTGTTCACTTTAACAAGATAAGAATTTCGATCAAGACCAATCGCCTCGAGGGCGTCACTTAATATCATACATGATTCAGCATCGGCTGAAACATCAGAAGTTCCCACAGTATCAAAATCAAGCTGCCAGAATTCACGAAATCTGCCCGGATCAAGTTTGGCTTCAAACCTGTAAACGGGACCGTATTGATATCTTTTAAAAAGTGGAGCATTTTTTGTAGTCATCTGGCCTTTTTGCGACTGCATAAACAGCTCCTCGGCATACATCCTGGCCAATGGAGCAGTCAGGTCATACCTCATTGCCAGGTGGTGATTATCCATTACAACAAAATCGGATTCATCCCTTAATTCTGAACCGTCATCTTTATAGACGGGTTCAGTCTCGGGATTACGGAAGGAATAAACCCCTTCGGCAACTGTTTCTTTATCAGGAAGATATTTCCCCAGGTTTTCGGCATATTCGAGAACTGGTGTGTCCCAGTGCCTGAATCCATAAAGTTCGTAAACCTCACCCGCTTTTTTTACCACACTTTTACGCAATTCATTTAATTCAGGATCAATATCTCTGAAACCTTTTATTTTTTTGGGGATCATGCCGTTCATTTTTTATCCGGTGTTTTTGCAAAAATCATAAGTTTAAATTTACGAAAAGTTGAGGAATGCATTGGGAGAGATAATTGGTGATTATATGGCATCATTATTTTATAAAATTCCCACTTTTCTGAAATAATTTACTGAAATTTCATAAAAACTAAATCTGAACTCCTTTTGTTAAGTTAACAAGTGATTTTTTGATTTTTAATGAGCAACGGCTTTGAAATTATTCTCAACCCTTCGTGAACCGGCAAATGGTTTCACACATTTTCTTGGAATTTTATTCTCCTTTTATGTGCTTTTTGAGCTTCTCGCAAGAGAGACTCCTCCGGTCACCCAGGCACACACAATTACGTTCATAATCTATTCTTTTGCAATGTTTTTGTTGTTTCTCTCAAGTACACTTTATCATTGGATGCCATGGGAGGGAAAAAAATTGGAGACACTTCGAAAAATTGATCACATAATGATCTTTATTTTTATCGCAGCTTCATATACACCAATTTGTGTTACAACTCTGGAGCCTGCATGGGGAATTCCGATTCTGATAATTGTTTGGTTAATCGCCTTGGGAGGATTTTTTATAAAACTGTTTTGGCTTCATGCCCCAAGAAAACTCTACACATCAATTTATCTTTTGATGGGGTGGATGGTGGTTTTTGCAATCCTCCCTCTAAATGAGTCAATGCCCGATGGTTCAATGATTTGGCTGGGTGTGGAAGCACTTTTTTATACCACCGGTGCCATAATTTATGCTATTAAGAAACCAGACCCATACCCGGGATTTCTCGGTTTTCATGAGATATTCCACATTTTCATTCTTCTGGGAGCTTATGCCCACTTTTATCTGCTCTACAAGTTTATTTAAGATCTTTGAGCAGTGTTGTTTGAATTTAGATGTTTGAGACATGGAGGATATTTAAATTTGAACCCGGTTCCCAAGTGCCACGAATTACCGGTTAAATTGCGATAAAATTATTGTTTCTCTCAAAGAATTCATGAAAAAAAGTGATTTTTCCCTTTTGTAAATTATTTATTACTTCCTATATTGTGATTTCCATTTAATAATTACAAAAGCGAGGTTTAAGTGCGCCACATCTACACAATTTTATTCGTCTGTTTTTTTTCACTTCTCACTTTTTCTCAGAACTTGAGAGTCGAAAAGCCTGTTTTTTCTTCAACCAATCAGGGTGATTGGGGTTCCGATAATGTTGTACTTGACTATAAACCAATTGGTATGATGTCAGGAATCCAAACTTCAAACGGTGATATCTACATTGCTATTAATGATACTCTTTCCACCGCTAACCTGGGGCTTGTGATCCGTAAATCAACCAATGCAGGTATCTCCTGGACAACACTTTCAGGGGTAAACAATCGAACAAAATATGAAAAAATCAAACTTCTGAAAAGTTCATTTGACTCTGTTTATTGCTTTTTTCAAATTGGTTATGATGTTTACAGTTGGAATATTAATTCTTCAAACCTAAACCTTGTTGTGGTAGCAAATGGGTATCGATCATTTGATGCAGAAATAAGCTCAACCAATTCAATGTATGTGGTTCTTGATTCACTTGCAACCAACAATCTTATTCGTTATTCTTCCATCGACAACGGATTCAGTTGGGGTACAAGAGGAAGTATCTCCTCTGCTGCAGCTTTACCGGTCCTTTCAAAATCCGTAAGTGGTGATACATTACTTCTTAATTATTTGGGACCTGTTTTAGGTGATACCAACACTTCGGTAATCAGGATTGCAAGATATCGTGAATCAGCTCCGGGTACACTTGCCTCAGCCGGGTTCCAGGATCTTGCTACCAGCAGTCTCCCAAAATATGAGTATAAAACTGTTGGGGGAAATGGAGTTTTTTGGTTTATTTATACCCGGGTGGATGGTTCATCCCAAGTATGGGCAAGACAAAGTACTGATGGAGGAGTAACTTACGGTGCAGAGTTTAGAGTGAATCCTGATGAAACGGTTAATCAGTATGGATTTGATGTAAAAGCTAAACTCCCCGCAGGAAATGGATTCAGTTTTGTTTATCACGCAGACAGTGCACAAGTGGGTCCTGCTACTTCCAGTACCGATAAATTACAATTTGGTTCAGCTCTTCAGTCTGGTTCTACATTTCAACCTTTTACGCAGATAAATGACGCCCCTGCTTTTTTCTCAGCAGCAAATTGCAAACCAATAATCGTTGAGTTACCGTTCTACAACAGTACCGGAGTTGCTTGGGAAGCCGAAACCGGCACCGGGAACAAAGTTTACTGGGACGCCTCCGAGGTTGTACCTGTTGAACTGACTTCATTCTCAGCGGATGTGTTTGCGAATAAAGTTGTTCTGAATTGGTCGACCGCTACCGAAACAAATAACCATGGATTTTCAGTTGAAAAGAAAACTACAGGAAACTGGGAAAAAATCGGATTTGTTAATGGTAACGGTACTTCTACAAGAACTAACAACTATTCTTTTGTGGATAATGAATCCTCCTCGGGAAAAGTTTATTACAGATTAAATCAGGTTGATTTGGATGGAACTCAGTCCTTCTCAAATGTTGTTGAAGTTGATCTTTCAACTCCAAATGATTATAGTTTGAGTCAAAATTTCCCAAATCCGTTTAATCCTTCAACTGCAATTAAGTTTGCATTGAAAGTGGATTCAAAGGTAAGTCTAAAGATTTATAACCCACTTGGACAGGAAGTAATGAACATTCTTTCTGACAACTACGCAGCAGGAAATTACAACATTTCCGTTAATGCAGCGGGTTTAAACAGTGGTGTATATTTCTACACTTTGGAAGCAAATGGAATTGACGGTAGTAATTTCACCTCAACCAAAAAGATGATTCTGATGAAATAATTCAATTATATTAAATAAAAAAGGCTGCCTCGAAACAGGCAGCCTTTTTTTTGTAAATTGTGATCTAACTTAAGGTCTAATCTCCTCGGTTCCGTCGATATGACGAGCAAATCTGCCTTTATCTTTAGGGTGAACCATGTCACTTCTTTCCCAAGGCCAACCCCCAAATTTTGTTTCATCAAAGTCCACAAAGGCTTTCATAATCTCAGCTTTCGAATTCATAACAAATGGTCCATGCTGAAATACAGGTTCATCTATAGGGATTCCTTGTAGTAAAAGGAAAAAACAATCAGTATCCCCCGCAACAAGTTCCACCTCGGCATCGGGAACAAGCTGGAATGCATTATACTCCCCTATCTCCTCATTATTAACATTTACACTGTTACCTTTATAAAAATATACCACCCTGAACACATTTTTGGAAGCGGGTGGAATTGACCATTTGGCTCCCTGCTCCATTTTTACTGTCCAAATTAAAACTTCATTTTTTTCGTCGGCCGCCCATGAATCAGGCGCGGGATCCAATGCTTTGGTGTTACCCAGAGACCCTGATATGAGTGTTACTTCCGTGGTTTTGCCATTTTTATCTTTAACTTTATGCACAGGAATATCCTCCGCCCACAACATCTTAAAGTGAGGTTCCACCATCTTCTTTGCCTTTGGAAGATTTAACCATATCTGAAACAATTCACCTGTATTCTCCTTGTCATCATGAAGAAGTGGGAACATTTCAGAGTGTTGCAGTCCACTTCCAGCTGTCATCCACTGTACATCTCCATTTCCATATCTTCCAGCTTGACCATGTGAATCGGAGTGATCAACAAATCCCTGTAAAACCACTGTCACCGTTTCAAATCCTCTGTGTGGATGCGCCGGAAATCCGGGGATTACATCACCATGATACATCCGCCATCCATCTTTAATCGTAAAATCCTGACCGATATTTCTTCCCTCAAGTGATGCTTCAGGACCCATTTCGCCATTCCCCTTCGGGAAATAATCAAGATGATGAACACAAAAAAGAAAAGGATCAAGAACGGGCCACTGAAATCCCAATGGCTGAATTGAAATAATTGGTGATGTTGACATTTAACCTCCAAGATAAAAAAAAAGCCTTGTCTAATATAATTAAACAAGGCTGGAATCTGCGTACCGCCGATAGGATTCGAACCTATGGCCTTCTGAGCCACAGTCAGACGCTCTAACCAACTGAGCTACGACGGCAAATTCAGACTGCAAATATAGCAATTTTCTCGTTTATTTCAAAACCATGTCGAACTGCCAAGGTTGCGAAGAACGCAATTGGGATAATATAACCAGAGAGTTCTCAGGACACAGAGCGGATTAAACGAAACAAATTCGTCTTGGGAATTTCCATCATAATTGGTAAAACAATCCCCCTGTCACACTCTAAATGTTCATACACTGTTTTTTAATATATTTTTATTATGTTATTTCCATGAAATCATTTTTTATAATCATTCATTTTACCTGATGAGGTCTCTTATGAGAAAGTATTTACTTCTGTTTTTATTGTCATTAGTTGTAACAAGTTTCTCGCAAACTCTTACATTCTGTGAAGGAGTTACCGAAAAAGGTGTACCGATCAAAGAAGCCACAACCTTCAATATCGCAAAACAGGGGGGTTATTTCTATTTTTTAGTAAAACTCCCATATACAGTCGGTTGTGAAGAAGTTTATTTTGAAATATACCGTCTTGATGATTACGACCCAAATTCTCCAACCATGGAGGGTGAAGGAGAGGTTTATGAGACGACAATTTCATTAACTACAAAACCCGACTGGGCATGGTTCTACAAACAAGTCACTTTCTACAAAATCGGTTATTACAGGATTTATGTGGTAGATTGTACTGACTCCAATTTGGCTTCAAGTGTTGTAAGAATCAACTGGAAGAAATAGACACCCGGAGCTTCAGAACCCCCGAGCTTCAGAATTTGAGTACTTGAGTAATGAGTACTTGAGTACCTGAGTGACTTAAGTACCTCCGTGCGGAAGTTCTTAAGTTCTGAGGTTCTTAAGTTCTGAGGTTCTGTGTATATTTGCAGATTAAATATGAAAATTTTTATATCGACAATTATTCTGCTCACCACCGCTTTGACACTCTCCGGATGTGAATCACCAAGAATGGTATTTCCTGATATCGATTATGGAATTGTTATAGTTAGTTCAGATGTACCTGTTTATAACAATGACTCAAGAGATTCAAGTAGTTTAATTTTTCCCGGCGACAGAATCAAATCAGCAGACTCTCTTATCGAACTGTTCACAACCAATGAAGTGCTCTCTTTTTCTTTAAAGAAGACTATTAATCTCTTTATGACAAGACAGATAAACACCGGCAATCAAACGATCATTCGACTGACTGATAAATATGCTGTCCTAAAAAGAGGAAACTCAACGGATTTGAGAAGAATAACCACCGAGCTGGAATTTTCAGATGAAACTGTAAAAACAATTCTTTGGAATCAAAAATAATGTTGAAAAAATATCTTTTCCTGATAACTATTTTATTCTTATCAACTTTAAACGCACAGATCACCGTTCGGTTTGAAGTAACAGTAAATGATGTTGCTGACAGTGAAGCTGTATATATCGCAGGCAATCATCCCGGTTTGGGTGGCTGGAATCCTTCAAAGATTAAAATGTCGAGAGAAAATAGAAACTTGTGGACCTACACTCTCAATCTCGAAAAAAAGGGCACCCTTGAATATAAATTCACTAAGGGAAGTTGGAACAATGAAGCCGTTGGTTCCGATGGACTTAAAAAACCAAACTTCGTTACTCCCGTTGCTTCCGACACAACGATCCAATATTCATTATGTTGCTGGGGTAAAATGACAGGTTCTGAATTTAAGGGACAAATCACCGGAAAAGTTGAATATATTCGAAATCTCGGTGAGGGGGAGATTCTACCCCGCGACTTAATCGTTCTGTTACCTGCCGGGTATGACAAAAACAATCTCCACTACCCTGTTTTGTATATGCACGACGGGCAAAATATTTTTGATCCTTCAACTGTTGGATTTGGTGTTGACTGGCAAGTTGACGAGGCTCTTGACAGTCTGAACAGACAGGGAGTTGTAAAAGACATGATAGTTGTTGGGATTAACAACAGTGTAAATCGTAGCGCAGAATATTCACACTCCCCTTTGGGAAGTGCCTATATGAAATTTGTCACCCAAAAGGTGAAGCCAATGATAGATTCACTCTATCGAACAAAACCACAACGAGAATTTACCTGGACTGCGGGGTCCTCCATGGGTGGTTTGATCTCGTTTATGTTATTGTGGGAGTATAATGATATTTTTTCAATTGCAGGCAGTTTTTCTCCTGCATTTAAAATTGCCGAGTTTGATTACATCGCAATTGTAAAAAAGACATCAGTACCTAAAAGAGATTTTAAACTTTACATCGATAATGGCGGAATGGGACTTGAAGCTCGTCTACAGCCGGGGATCGATAAAATGATATCAACTCTGGAAGAATTGGGGTATAAAAAAGATTCCGATTTTTTTGTTACCATTGATCCTGAAGCAGAACATAATGAAGCAGCCTGGGCTAAAAGAATCCCAAATTTCCTGATGAAAATGTTTGGGAAATAATCTGACTACTATAACAATTACTAAAAACAAACTGATAAATGCTTAAAATAAACGAAATATACTTTTCGATCCAGGGTGAAAGCACCCATGCAGGCCTGCCGTGTATTTTTGTACGACTGACCTATTGTAATTTGCGTTGTTCATACTGCGATACTGAATACGCTTTTTATGAGGGAAAAGATATGAGTATCGAAGAAATCCTCACAGAGGTTGCAAAATATAACTGTGACACCGTAGAGGTAACTGGTGGAGAACCCCTGATGCAGAAGGAAGTGTTACCACTAATGACACAACTTTGCGACAAAGGATATAAAGTACTTATTGAAACAGGCGGAAGCCTTCCAATCCAAAATATCGATCCAAGAGTTCATGTTATAATGGACCTAAAATGCCCATCGAGCAGGATGCTCAAAAAAAACAAGTATGAAAATATCGAATTCGTTAAACCCATTGATGAAATTAAATTTGTAATCGGCTCCAGAGAAGATTATGACTGGTCAAAAGAAATGATTCAGAAGTATGACCTGCTCAACAAATGTGAAGTTCTCTTCTCTGTTGTGTTTGGAAGTCTTAAACCTGTTGAGCTTGTAAACTGGATCGTTGAAGATGCTTTAAAAGTAAGGTTCCAATTGCAGATGCACAAATTTATCTGGGATCCAAAAGAAAAAGGAGTTTAAAATGAAAATATCTAAAAGTTTCCACTGGGAAATGGGACACAGACTCCCCTTTCACGCCGGAAAATGTGTAAATCTTCATGGTCACTCATATCGCCTCTTCCTTGAAGTTGAGGGTGAAATTGATGAAAATGGTCTTGTGATAGATTTTTACGATCTAAAAAGAATTGTTAATCCAATAATCGAAGAACTTGATCATGCATTTATGGTCTCTACTCTCGATCCTGATCTTAATGGATTATTAGAAAACTTTGCGACAAAGAGAGTTGATGTTGATTTTCACTCATCTGTCGAAAATATAACAAAATATTTGTTGGACAGAATTACTTCCAACATTCTCCCATCGAATATAAAATCCGTAACCGCAACTGTATATGAAACGCAAGACGCTTATGCACGCGATACAAGGATTATAAAGGACTAACTGATGCCGACATATAAAATCACCCTTGAATACGAAGGAACCCGCTACAGTGGCTGGCAGGCGCAAAAAAATGTAAAGACGGTTCAAGGTACTCTGCTAAGTGTCGCTGAAAAAATATTTGGAAAAGAAGGAGTTGATCTTCAAGGTGCGGGACGAACTGATTCCGGCGTTCACGCAGCAATGCAAGTAGCATCACTTGTTACTGCAACTGCAATGCCCGTAGATGTTTTAAAGTTGAAGTTTAACGATAATCTCCCGCATGATATTAATATTCTTAAGATTGAAAAAGCGAACGACCGTTTCCATGCGCGCCATAGTGCAAAAAAAAGAACTTACCTCTACCACATCTCAACCAGAAGAACAGCTTTTGGTAAAAGTTATGTCTGGTGGATAAAAGACAATCTTGATTCGAGAAATATGAGAACGGCTGCAAAAGAGTTGGTAGGACTTCATGATTTTATCTCTTTTGGTGACACCAAAATAGGCGGAGATGCAAAATCAACAAAGGTTATGGTTTACTCTTCTGAGATAGTCGATACCGGAACGATGATTTTGTTCAGAATTACGGCTTCACACTTTTTATGGAAAATGGTAAGAAGATTAATGGGTGTTTTGGTGGAAGTGGGCAGAGGAAATATTAAACCGGAAGATATTAAAGAATTGTTAAACACAAACAACAACTACCCGGCGCAGTTTACAGCTCCTCCAAGTGGACTGTTTCTTGAATATGTGCAATATGAGGATAACGAAATGTTACCCGAAGTAAAACCAATATTTAAGGTGTAGAAGACTCGATCTGTTTTTTGAGAGTATCAATCTCTTGTTGAAGTTCTTTTACTGTGTTGTTAAGTGTTTCAAGGTTTCTTATGTGCACTTCCAACCTTTTAAATTGATTAATGGGTTTAACAGGGGTGCCAACATATATCCCTCGATCTTTGATATTACGAGAGACTCCTGATTGAGCACCGATAATTACTCCATCGCCAATTTCAATGTGATCTACCAGTCCAACCTGTCCGGCGATGATAACATCATCCCCAACTTTTGTACTGCCGGAAACCCCTGATTGTGCAGAAATAGCGGTATTTGAACCAATTTCAACATTATGCCCTATTTGAACAAGATTATCAATCTTTGTATGAGCTTTGATGATTGTGTTGCCGAGTGCCGCTCTGTCGATACATGAGTTTGCGCCAATTTCCACAAAATCTTCGATTATAACATTCCCGATCTGAGGAATTTTAACATAGACACCATCAGGACCCTTCACAAATCCAAACCCATCGGCTCCAATAGATGCTCCATTATGAATAATCACATTCTTTCCAATTACTGTGTTCTCACGAATAGTAACATTTGGGTAGACAAGTGTATTATCACCAACTGAACAATTTTCAAGAATAACGGAGTTATGGAATATTGTGACATTTTTCCCAATCACACAATTTCTGCCAATCACTACATTAAAACCAATCGCACAACCTTCACCCAATTTTACATCGGGATGAATGGAAGTGGAATCGGCTATTCCGCTAAGTTCGTGTTTATAATCAAAAAATCTCTTAAGAACCATGAGGAAAGATTGGTAGGGATTGTCAACTTCAAGACAAACCACACCGCTGCGGGAACCGGTGAATCCTTTAGAAACAAGAACAGCAGATGCTTCGGTTGTTTCGAAGAATTTTTCATAAGCCTTTGAGCCGAGAAATGTTAAACTTCCCGGCCCGGCTTTTTCAATGTTCAAAAGTTCATTGATCTTTAATTCATGTCCGCCGGTTAATTCAGCTGACAAAAAATCCGCAATTTCTTTAAGTAAGACTGCCATTATTTCAATTTATCCAAAACTTTTGCGGTGATGTCATATTTGTCTTTTGCAAAAAGGATCATTACTGCACCACTTCGGTCGAGAACAAAATCAAGGTCTTCCTCTTTTGCAACTTGTTGAATTGCAGTGAAAACTTTGTTTTGAACAGGTTTCATAACTTCATCCTGTTTTACAAACAGTTCACCACCGGTACCAAATTTTTTGGTCCTGTAGGCTTCCATATCCTTTTCAAGCTGTTTGATTTCAGCATCAATATCAGAGCGCATTTGGTCAGTTAAGATCAACTTCCTTTTCTCGAAGTCATCCTTCTTAAATTTGATATCACTTTCCATTTTGCTGATCTCGTTTTGCCACTCGACAATAAGTGCATCAAGTTGACGTTTGGCATCTTCTGCATCAGTAAGGTTTTTCATTATCGCATCAGAATCGACATAACCGATTTTAAGTTGAGCAAAAAGACCACTTGACGCCAGAACAACTAACAATAAAACAATCTTGAATTTCATTGGATTATCTCTTTAAGTTATTTGCCGGCTGCTTTTCTAATTTTGTCCAAAACTTTATAAGTGAGGTCAAACTGAACATCAGCATAAAGAATGATTGGATCCTGACCTGATTTTTTGTTCAGGATATAATGCATTCCTTCTTCTTTTGCAGTAATCGATATATTATCGTAAAGTTTTTCGTAGATCGGTTTAAAGAGTTCATCCTGTTTGTTAAGGAGTTCTTCTCTTCTTTTAGTTTGAAGATCTTCAATTTTTTTCTGTTTTTCAGCGAGTACAAGTTGTTTTTCACGAGCTTTTGGATCGTTTGGCTTGTTCTGAAATTCTTTTTGAAAAGCTTCAACTTCTTTTGAGAATGCCTGACCTACTGAGTCAAGTTCATTTTTATATTTGTTTTCAAGTGCTTTTAAATCACCATTGGCTTTAATCGCTTCGGGTAACTGCTGAAGAATAAGATCAGCATCAACAATACCTACTTTTAATGCTGTATTCTGGGCATAAATTGATGTGCCAAGAATTAAAAACAGCGATAGAACGATAAGTCTTTTCACTTTGATTTCCTTTTTTGTGTAAATAATTAAAAACCTTTTCCAAACTGGAAGTGGAATTGCCATTTCGGGTCAACTCCATCAACTTCTCTTCTGTCAAATCCGTAACCCAAATCAAATCCAAGAAGACCAACAGGATTTATGAGAATTCTTGCTCCAAATCCCGCACTTCTTCTGAGTTTAAATGGATCAGCAACAGTAAGATTCTCGAAAACATTCCCCGCTTCAGCAAATGCCAATACATATAATGGCATTGGATCGAGCGAGACTGCGAATCTTAATTCGGCGATATACTTGAAGTATAACCTTCCACCAATTACATCACCGCTTGCCTGGCGTGGTCCAACCGTTCTGTCATCATAACCTCTAAGTGAAGTTGTTGCGATTACCAGACCAGCACCACCCATATAAAAAAGTTCAAATGGCTGGATTGCTGTACCCGTCTTCAATTCCTCAATATATCCGATGTCACTGCTCAAATAGAGAGCAAACCGGTTTGAGTTGAACAATCTTTTATACCATTCTGTCATAAATGTCGCCTTAAAATAGTCGACTGTTCCGGGGAGGAACGGACCACCCGATACTTCAGACGAAAATGTAAACGATGATCCCCTTGACGGGAAGATTGGATTATCCACATCTTTCCTGTTAAGTGTAAACCCAAGAGTAAATTGTTCCGATTCCCCCTCACGGTAGAATCCACCACCGTTTAACACATTGTTGTTCTGGTATCTGAAAAATCCCTGAATATAGAAATAATCATCAGGCCATTTTAACCTTCTACCAACTTTTACAGACCCACCGGCCTGGAAGAGATCGTAGATATAACTTTGCCGGGTTGAAAAGAGATCAAATCCCACAAGTGTTGGTGAATCTAGAAACCAGGGTTCGGTAAATCCCATCGAAAATGTTCTGTAAAGGTTGCCTACACCAAATTGCCAGTTAAAACTAAGTATCTGACCACCACCCAATTGAAAAGGTTCGGTAATCGAAAAATTGTTGAGTGTAACACCAATCGCACCTGAAAACCCAAAAGAGCCACTGTAACCAATTGAAGCATTTAAATAATCGCTCGATTTTTCTTCAACTATAAAAGCCACGTTAACTGTGCTGTCGTTTTCGAGATTATAATCAACACCCTCTTTGTATAGATTTTCAACGTTAAAATATTGCAAATTTGCAAGCTGTTGCAGACTTCTGATCATTGCGGCTTTGTTGAAAAAATCACTTGGGACGGTGTATAATTCACGACGGATTACTTTTTCCTTCGTTTTGTCGTTCCCTTTTATCGTGACCTTGCCAATTTTAAATTGGTTGTTTTCGTTCACTCCGATATACAGATCTATTGAATCCTGTGCAACTTTTTTCTCAGTTGAGTTAACGGTGAATGTCAAATATCCATTATCGAGATATAAGGATGCTACATCATTCTGTTTTTCATTTCCTCTAAGATTCTGGTTAAAAGTGACCAGATCATAAATATCACCTGATTTAAATCCTAATCTTTCGTTTAATACTGTGGAATCATACACAGTGTTCCCTTCCCACACAATATTTCTTATTTTATACTGTGGTCCCTCGAGAATTCTGAAATAAACATCAACCTGAGATTTGTCTTCTGTGTAGGCAATTGAGTCGGAAAGAATCTCAGCGTCCCTGAATCCATTCTTATTTAGGAAGGTTATTAGCAGTTCCTTGTCCTTTTTAACTTTCTCGGGTTCATATCTGGCAGTGTTCCAGAATTTCCACCATCTTTTTTCAGAGAGTTCATCAAGTTCATCTTTAAGATCGTCTTCAGAAAAGAAGTTATTTCCGAGAAAATGGATTGTTCTAACACTTAATCTCTTATTTTCTTTGATAATAAACTTTACAAGTTTTCGCACCTTAATCTTTTCAATCAGGTTTCGATTGGCACCTGCGAGATCATCATAATCGGTTGTGACTTCATCCGAAAAATCTGTTTGATTTCTCCAGGTTACGGAAAGTTTATTGGGCAGAGAGTCAACGGAGAGAAAATCGTAATAAACAACATCCACTTTGGTATCAAGGTAACCATCTTTAGTGTATGCTTCAATGATTTTGTTTTTAATCCGGATAATTTCTTGAGGTTTTAGAATCTGTCCTCTAACGAGAGAAATCATCTCTTCGAGTTCAGACTTACTCATCGCATCATAACCTTCGAGCATGAGTTGTTCATATCTGGCGTATTCAGATACTTTTATCTTCAGGAATACACCATTTTCAAAATATTTTTCAATAATGATCTGAATATCTGAAAAGATCCTAAGATCCCACAAATTTTTCACTGCACTAATGGTTTCATCACCGGGGATTTGAATTTCCCTGCCGGTATCCTTAATTTTTTTAAGTCCCGAATATTCCACAATAGTATTAGCATCGGCAGTAACATTGCCCTCTACCGAAACAGAGAGTACTTTATAATACGATGTATTAATTTGTGAATATAACGATGAACTAAAAAGGAAAATAAAAATAAGTGTGAATGAAAGCTTAAATCCCGGAAGGAGCAATCTCATCATCTGTGCCTTTGCTTTGCTTATGTAGTTGTTCACTGACTTTACCAAACCTTCGTTCTCTCCTCTGATAGTCCCCGATTGCATCATACAATTCTTTTGTACGAAACTCGGGCCAGAAAACAGGTGTAATGTAGATTTCGGAATAGGCAAGCTGCCACAGCAGAAAGTTGCTTATCCTCATCTCACCGCTTGTGCGAATAAGCAGGTCGGGGTCAGGAATATACTTTGTGTTTAAATATTTTGAAAAAGTTTCAATTTTAAGGTCGTCTTCTGTAATGGTGCCTGATTTAATATCTTTTACGATACCTTTTACTGCGTCCATTATCTCCCATCTTCCACTATAACTCAGGGCGAGCACAAGTGTAAGAGTTTTGTTGTTTTTTGTTTTTTCGATGGCATCGGCAAGTTCGTGTTGAACTTCGATCGGAAGAGAACAGATATCTCCAATTGCCATTAGTTTTACATCGCTGGTATGAAGTTCTTGTATCTCGCGCCTGAGCACTTTTACAAGAAGCCTCATAAGAGTGGTAACTTCTGTTTTGGGGCGTTTCCAATTTTCTGTCGAAAAAGTGTAAAGTGTCAAATAATTGACACCTGCTTTTGCGCATGCTCTTACAATCTCCCTGACGGATTCAACACCTTCACGATGCCCGGCGATACGGGGTAAATTATTACGCTTCGCCCAGCGGCCATTCCCGTCCATAATTATTGCAATATGTCGTGGGATTTCACCATGCTGTTTTAGTGTTTTAGAGTCTGCCAGAGATGTACTTTTTTCTGTTTTGCCCAACTGCGGACCGATTAGTTAAAAAAATAAAATTACAGAGAAAGGAATTTTAAATATTTTTCGACGGAAAAACAAATCACTTAGCTAATAAGCAAACTTCTGCAATAAAATGTTGCTAAAAAAGTCAAAAAGAAAGGAGATTTTTTAAAATTTCGAACTTAATTTAGTTAATAAATCTCGGAAATGGTGAGGAAGTTGAAAGGCTGCTGTCAGCGACAAACAAATCACTCTCTATTTCAACGAGAAAGAGATCGATATTTTGTGCAAAATCCGGCAGATCATTATCAATTATATGTTTGATTATAAAATAATTTTTCCTGGTAACAGCAATATGCAGTTTAACTGCGTTACCACTATAAGTTGATTTTCGTTCAGCAAGAAACAATAATTTCTTTCTGATGAATTCCACATCGACACCACTCAGGTCATCAATAACAATTCCAATTGCAAATTCTCGTTTTTGTTTAGCGAGAATATCTATCTGAAATTCACCAATATCCGGTGGATCAGGCAAATATGTCCCAAATCTTCTTCCAATGGTTGAATAACCGGCGGTTCTCAAACGGAAGTAGAGTTTATCTATCAGGTCTCTTTTTGAAAGGCTCTTCATGTCGTCCTCCTCTTGATTTAGTTGAATCTCCCGGAATTTGTCATTCTCGGGGCAAAATTTTCATTTTCAAGTACTTTGATGTTGTATATCTTCTTGAATTCAAACTTCTGAACAGTATCGCTTTCGTTTAATTTCCCGTAAATTATCTTTTTCCCCTCTTTATCACAGGAGATGATATACGGATCGATAGTAAGCTGTTCCATTGAATAATAAAATTTAATACGGTTTCTGTTTCTGATCGCTTTTGAAAAAATTTCTGTTTTCATCATAACCTCTAATTATACCATCTTAGAACACCGACAACTTTGCCGGCTATTGAAAAATCACTGGTTGGTTTTATCTCTATCACTTTAAAAGCATCGTTTTCGGGGATAAGTGTTATTTGACCATCTTTTTTCATATATCTTTTAACAGTTGCTTCACCATCCAACATTGCAACTACGATATCATGATTAACTACAGTCTTTTTGGGTGACACCACAACAATGTCTCCTTCATAGATGCCTGCATTTATCATACTGTCCCCTTTTACCTTTAAGGCATAACAATCATCGGTTGTTCTTACAAAAATGGAATCGATGATTATGCTTCCTTCGAGATTCTCTTCAGCAAGAATCGGTAATCCTGCTGCAACTCTTCCAACCACCGGAATATTAACACCTGAGCTGTTGTTTATTGTTGCCTCAAATTCCTCATTCATCTCACTTCTGATTGAGATTCCCCTGCTCACGTTACTGCTCATATTGAGATAACCTTTTTTGTGAAGCATTTCAATATGCTTTTTTGCTCCGTTTGGAGAAGTAAAACCAAAATGAGCCGCTATCTCTCTTACTGTGGGAGCATAACCATTGTTCCCTATATAATTGGCGATGAACAATAGTATTTCGTTTTGTCGTTGTGTAAGCTCGTTTTTCATTGTTTTCCTAAAGTGAACAAATGTACACCACAAATATAGTGAACAAATGTACACCTGTCAAGTCTTTTTAAAAATATTTTTTATTTTTTTTGATTTTTATCTAAGAAATTGATTTACATTGTCAGTTAGAGCTCCGGTTCTTATATTTTTGATTCATTTATTATATTTTAGGTAAACTTTGAAAATCTTAATTTCAAACGACGACGGGATAGATTCTTACGGAATTATTGCTCTCGCAAGAGAATTAAAAAAATATGGTGAGGTGTTCATTGTAGCCCCGATATTTGAACAGAGTGCAGCAGGCCACTCAATTACAATGAAAAGACCCTTAAAAATCGTTGAACACTACATCGACGGCAAGTTTTTTGGCTATGCTGTTAATGGCACACCTGCTGACTGCGTAAAAATTGGAATTACAACCATTCTTAATGTTGTCCCCGATATAGTAGTGTCAGGGATTAACCATGGCTCAAATACGGCTACCAACATAATTTACTCAGGAACCGTCTCGGCTGCAAGAGAAGCCTGTATGATGGATATTCCGGGAATTGCCTTTTCGATTAACGGAAGAACATCAGAAAACATCGATTGGGCTGCACAAGCTGCTGCAAATATTACAGTTAAAGCCCTCTCCCACGGTTTCGAAAAAGGTAAACTCTTAAATGTCAACTTCCCAAATCTTAAAAAAGATGAGATTAAGGGGACGATGATAACAAAACAGGGAACATCCAAATTTGCAGACACTTACGACACAGTCCACGATGTGATAGGACGAGCTTATCATCAATTAAAAGGTGATTTTGTTAATCTGGATGACAACAATGAGTTGATTGACCAGGTCGCAATTGAAAATGGATATATCTCAATTACACCAATTAAACTCGATTCAACCGACCATGAAGAGTTTGAAAAAATTAGAAATTGGAACTTCGAAGAAGTAACCTCATAAAAACAGGATTGTCTATTGCCCGATAATTTTTCGCTCTTGATAGCCGGCTCATGGCTTTATTACACTCTCCTGGCACTTCTGTTTGGGGTAACAGCATTCCTGTATTATAAAATCACAATTCCTGTTGTCTCACCGGCTAAAAGATATTTCCTGTTATCTCTGCGAGTTATCATCCTGCTGATTATGGCTCTTTTACTCTTTAGTCCTGTGGCGACCTTTTTCTTCACTTCCGAAGAAAAACCGGTAAATTATTTTCTAATAGACCGGTCTGAATCGATAACTTTTAAAGACGGAACAGACAGAGAAAAAACCATAAAACAGTTTCTTGTCGATCTTGCAAGTTCTCCTCTTGCCAAAAATTCAACAGTAATCACATTCTCTTCTCAACCCGATTCCGGGAAATTCCAGTTTTCTGATAGTCTGCGATTTGATGGTGAATTGACTAATTTTGAAGAAATTTTCGACTATTTCCATGATCGTAAGATAAAAAATGCCTCACTAACCATTGTTTCAGACGGTGTGATAACGGATGGAAATATCCCGGGAGTTACCGCTGAAAAAATTGGTTTACCTGTTTTTACCGTTGCAATAGGAGATTCAACTCCAAAAAAAGATATCGTTGTTGAAAATGTTGTTTTTAATGAAGTTGTTTTTCTTGGTACTTCCTCCCCCATTACTGCAACTATTCAAATCGCAGGTTTTGCCGATAAAGATATCGCTGTCAGCCTTTTGGAAGATGGAAAAAAGATTGGTGAAGAGACAGTCTCTATTGGCGAAAATGGAACGGTATCCTCCACATTTAATTATCGCCCTCGAAACATCGGAATGAAAAAACTCGCCATAAGTGTGCAGCAATTCCCTGATGAAGTAAATAAATTAAATAACTACTCCCCTTTTTATGTCTCGGTTGTTGAAAACAAAAGAAAAGTCCTTATACTTTCAGGAGCACCTACACCCGATGTAACTTTTGTTAAAAATGCCCTTGTCGGCGATTCAACTCTTACTGTGAGGTCCATGACTTATGATTCGGATATACGACCACTTGAAAAAGATATAAACGAATCAATTCTCGACAGCACAGGGGTGCTTTTTCTGCTTAATTTCCCAAGTCAGGCTGTTCCACAAAAAATATTCGATGGAGTTATAAATTTAATCTCTAATCGAAATGTTCCGTTTTTTATAATGATTAATCAGTATTCCGATAAAACTCTGCTCAAAAAACTTGAACCTTATCTTCCTGTAATTTTAAGCGCGGGGGCAGGAGTTGAATTTGAAGGGCAGCCGGGACTCTCAGAGGGAGTGGAGCGAAACCCTTTATTTTATTCAACTTCACCGGGTGCACTTAAAGCATGGGATGATCTACCTCCTGTACTCATACCAAACCTTAGAGCAGAGGCGAGACCTGAAAGTCAGGTTTTGGCATATGTTAAACTCAACTCACGAGTAATGCCGAATCCATTGATCGTCAGCAGAAATTTTGGTGCTAAAAGATCACTGGCGGTAATTGCCGGCGACATCTGGAAATGGAAACTAAAAGCAAAAAACGAAAACCTTTTTGATGATTTTTTATTCAGTACTGCAAAATGGCTGGGTGCAGTTAAAGATAAAAAAAGGTTCTCATTAAGGACAAATAAAAAGTTTTATTCCAGAAACGAACAAGTGGAATTTGTTGCCGAGTTATACACCGAATCATTTGATCCTCTTTCGGATGGTGAGGTGGCTGTCACGCTAAATTCACCTCAAGGCAAAACCACCTTTAATCTTTCTTCTATTGGCTCCGGCATTTATCAGGGGATATACAAACCTGAAACCTCTGGAGATTATACATTCTCAGGTGTTGCATCTCTCGATGGGAAAATCATTGCTACCGATGGCGGGAATTTTAATACAGGTGATATCAATGTTGAACTCTTAAACCCTTACACAGATGCCGGTTTTCTCCGGAATCTATCATCTATCACGGGTGGTGAATTTTATTACAACACCAATTATCTGAAACTGTTTGACGACCTTACCAAATTTAACAAAGAGTCAGCTATTGAGGTCAAGACAACCGAGACCCATAATTTGTGGAACAATCCCTGGCTACTTCTAATTATTGTCTTGTTGCTCTCCCTCGAGTGGTTTTTCAGGAAACGGGAAGGGATGATGTAGTGCCAATAAACATTGCGGGTGAGTTGATCGATTTTATTGTCCCCCGTTTCTGTTTACACTGCGATGAACACCTTCCGGTTGATCAATTTTTCCTCTGTAACAACTGCCTTCATCATGAAACACGCCTTGATACATTGCAGCTTATTGACTATTTATACGACAGATTTGGATTTGAGTTGATTACATGGATGTTTTCAGTAGTAAAATTTGAGGAGTGGTCATCATTTAGAACCTTGGTCCATTTGCTGAAATATAAAGGACTGTTTAATGCAGGCAGATATTTGGGAGAGATTTTGGGAACTGAACTTAAATCAAAAATGGATATAAGTGAGATTGATTATATTATTCCGGTTCCACTGCACAGATTAAAACTCATCGAACGAGGTTATAATCAGTCAATGTTAATAGCTGATGGGGTCAGTCTGATAACCGGAATCCCTGTTATGCAAAAAGTCGTGAAGAGGGCTCGCTACACTGCAGCGCAAGTGGAAACTGAGACAAAGGCTGAAAGGCATTTGAATATAAAAGGGGCTTTTAAGGTAGTTGATTCCGGTAAAATAGAAGGGAAAAACATCCTCATAATCGATGATGTCATTACGACAGGATCCACAATTCGTGAAGTAGCTACCGAATTAAAAAACGGTGGAGCTGGCGAATTGTCTGCAGCTTCGATTCTGGTAGCTTAACTACATTCGTTGAGGTGATGTAACTCCAAGGATTCCCAAACCATTTGAAATAACCATCTTCACCGCATGAATCAATGTGATTCGAGCCTCAGCCAATTCTTTTTCACTTCCAATAATTCTGCATACGGTATAAAATCTGTGAAATGTTCCTGCAAGTTCCTCAAGATAGGCACAAAGAATCACTGCATCAAGCACTTTCGCAGCACTTTCAACAACATCGGGAAATCTGAGCAATTTTTTGATAAGTTTTTGTTCTTCATCTGTAATAAGAAGAGTCAGATTTGAGGCATCACTTTTTAACCCCTCCTGATCCGTCATCCTAAGAATTGAACAAATTCTCGCATGTGCATATTGAAGGTAGAATACCGGATTTTCATCGGAATGTTTTACTGCAAGATTAAGATCAAAGTTGAGGTGTGTGGATATTGCCCTCATATTAAAGAAAAAACGCACAACATCAGCACCCACCCATTCGATCAATTCATCGAGAGTTATGTAATTTGCTTTTCGTGTTGACATCTTAACGGCTTTTCCATCTTTAATGATCGTCACAAATTGATGGATCATAACTTTCATTTTGGTTGTATCATAGCCAAGTTCTGCAAGAGCTGCCATTACATCGGGGTATGTCGCAGTGTGGTCGGAACCAAAAAGATCTACAATAAAATCGTATCCACGGTCAAACTTGGTTGCATGGTAAGCTATGTCAGGAAGGCGATATGTGGGTTCACCTGTGTTTTTAACGATTACTTTGTCCTTCTCATTTCCGAGTTCAGACAATTTTAGCCAGACTGCCCCATCTTTTTCATAACTTAACCCTCTACTCTTGAACTCTTCAAGAAGTCCACTAATTTTTCCTTCATCATAGAGTGAGTTTTCGTTGAAAAAAACTTTATGTTTTATCCCAATTTTACCTAATGTGGAGGAGATATCATTAAAAATTACTCTCTCAGCTTCTGCTTTGAATATTCCCTCAGGGTCCTCATCGATCAGAGTATCACCATGTTTTTCGAATAAACTTTTTGCAATATCAGCTATATATTCACCCTGATAATGATCTTCAGGAAATTCGTTGGTCTCACCGAGCAGTTCCAGATATCGAAGTTTTACCGAATTCCCAAGAACCCGCATCTGCCTTCCGGCATTGTTAAAATAATATTCACGGTCAACTTCATACCCGGTGGCTTCAAGTAGATTTGCCATGGTATCACCGCTTACAGCATTTCTACCGTGACCCACAGTTAGTGGACCGGTCGGGTTCGCAGAGACAAATTCCACATTGGCTCTTTTGCCCTTATTTACAGCTGACCTTCCGAAACCGGTTCCTTCTTCAAGAATTTTTGATATCGACTTACAGACATATTCGGTACTGAAGAAAAAATTGATAAATCCGGGCCCTGCAACTTCGATTTTTGAAACTATCGTGGGGTCATATCTTAATGCATAAATGATTTCCTGTGCAGTTTCACGCGGATTTTTTTTTGTTTTTCTTCCGATAAGCATGGCAATATTGGTTGAATAATCACCGTGTGTCTCGATTTTAGGTATATCGAAAGAAACTTCATTGACATCCAGATATTCAAATTTATCCTGAATATCGGTGAACAGTGAAAGCAAATACTGTTTCAATTTAAACTCCAGTAGGAAAACATTTGATAGGGGCTTACTTTAAAGGATCGGTTATCTCTTTCATTGGTGCATCGCCCCAGAGTCTCTCGAGATTGTAGAATTGTCGGGATTCGTTGCGGAATACATGCACTACTATGTCTGAAAGATCGATTAAAACCCATGAAAGGGCTTTAAATCCTTCTTTTTTCCAAACTTTTATGCCGGCTTTTGCCAAACTATCGTCGATGTTATCGGCAATAGCCTTTACCTGCATATCAGACTCTGCACTGCATATCACAAAATAGTCTGCAATGGTTGTGAGGTCTTTAAGTTCGAGCAGTTTTACATCCTGCCCTTTTTTTTCAAAAATCGCTTCTGTGATTATTTGAATAATCTGTTCTTGTTCGCCTTCTAGCATACTCTTATTATTTAGTTAACAAATGGTTTTAAAATTTTGTAGTCTTTCCCGATAATAATGACGACATCAAGGAGAAAATCTTCATTAATATTTTCAGAAAGGTTTTTTTTAGGATCTACACCCAGAATTTGGGCTGTGTGGAGAGCGTTTTCTTTGTTACCGCGATTATCAATCACGAGTGTTTCTTCAACATCAAAAGAGGAATAGTTCTCAGAATCAATGACATCAAAATTGTTTTTTCTGAGATATTCGGTTACTTTTTCACCTAACCCTTTAATTCCACAGCCGTTATAAACTTTTACCTGAATTAATCGTTTAACACCTTCTTCTTTACCCTCTGCCTTCAGGGGTGGTTTTTCAATCATCTTGCCTACACCACTGTAGAGAAAGTAGCCCAATAATATCACCAATATTAGAATGGCGATATTCAATAATGTGTTTAACGGACCCTTAATCGAGTCTTTTTGTTCAGTTTCTTTATCTTTACCGAATGCCAATTACTGCATATCCTTAACGCATGAACCAGTCATCATACGATGAACCAAACGGGCTTTGATATCCATATCCTCCGAAACCTCCACCATAATATCCTGATGAGTAGGGGTTATACATGCCAGCCGGAATATTTCTGTATTGAATTCTGATTACTGTGTCATCCCAGGGCTTAAAATTTAGTTCTGCCCTGCTGATATAAAGACCATTTATGTTATCAGTAAATGCTTTGCCCAAAGAACTGTATGGTGAATAAACGAGCGAAGCATCAACCCTTATATTGAGGTTGTCAGCAAACTTATAAAACATACTGTTTGTGTAAACAGTTGTGGCAAGTCCGTGTTCACCAAATGTGGAAAACGAGGCATCGAAAGAGTGTTTCATGGAGAAATTGTCAGAATTAAAAATATTGGACAGGAAACTGCCGCCGCTCTCTTTATTAAATATTCCATCCTTTACCTCAGGTTGATTAAAAGGATCTTTTTTAAACTGAGCTGATGCGGTAACTACAAGGATCAACATGATCAAAAATATTTTTTTCATAATTAACTCCATGGTTCTTTCGAAATTATTTCTCAGAGCATTTTTTTAATTTTATTGGAATCGTCAACGATTACAACTTTTGGTTTGTAACCGGCAAGTCCACTGTCTTCCATCAAAGCATAAGAGATCACAATTATCTTATCTCCAAGATAACCCAACCGTGCTGCAGGTCCATTTAGGCAGATAACACCTGATCCCCTCTCTCCGGGGATTGTATATGTCTCAAGTCTGTTGCCGTTATTAACATTCACTACTTGAATTTTTTCATATGGTAATATGTCCGCTGCATCAAGTAAATCCAAATCAACGGTGAGACTTCCTTCATAATACAATTCAGATGCTGTAACAGTTGGCCTCTGAATTTTAGATTTACACATTTCTCTTAACATTAAGAGTCTATTCCTCAAGAAAATTTATAAAAAACAACTAAAGATACAAATATCCGGAATCAAAATTTAGTTCCCTAAAGTTCGGTACTGATCCCAATTCGATGCAGTGCCCCTATCTCACCATACGATGAGAAAGCATAATCAAACAGATAATTGTTAATCTTTATACCCAAACCTGCGTTAAAACCTGCAAGTCCTGCAAAATCGCCAACCTTAAGATCTTTCCTTTTTTTATTGTCATATCCGAGCCGAAGTGTTAGTACTTTACTCAGATCAAGTTCCACGCCAAAACTGAAAGATTCAAACCGCTTCATAAATTCATCTTTATCTTCATTTAGACGGTGGAAGTCAAGAAATAGTTTTACGGGAAGATGTTCGAGTTTTTTCGAAGCCCCGATACTTACATCCAAAGGAAGTTTTTCGGTTTCCCCGGAATAAGTTGAGAGTTGCCCGCCAATATTTGTCGCCGTGAACCCGATATTTATCAACTGTGCAGGGATATAATACTGAAGACCCAGGTCAAATGCCACTCCTGAAGAACTGTATGAAGCAATTGAGGAATGAATAAATTTGACATTTGCACCGTAATAAAAATTCTCAGCCAGTGTGTTGGCATATCCGGCTGTAAATGCCAGTTCGTTTACCCCGTAGTTGCCTGTTTTGTTCCCAAAATCGTCGGCTTCAGTGAATGAACCATAATTAGCATACCTGATGGCAGCACCAAATCGTCCGATCCCGGTAAATTCTTTTGAATATGCAACTCCAAAGAAGTTTATATCCAAAAGGTGTTTTACAAAGTTGGCGGAAAAAGGCGATCCCTCTATCTGTTTTAAAGCAGCAGGGTTGTAATGTATAACATTTGCATCACCGGTTCCGGAAGTATAACTTCCACCAAGTGCTGCAGCTCTGGGGCTGATGTCAACTCTTAAAAACTCATAGGTATTTTGGGCAGAGATCGAAAAAGTTGTGATCAATAAAATTGAAAAGAAGGCTCTTTTCAAATCATTCTCCTGATATTTATAATCGAACCTTTAAATATAATCAATTGGTAACTCGAAAATACAGCATAAAATTTAGACCCCGGACAGGTTAAATTCAAGTGTGACCGTTGTACCCAGCCCCATCTCAGAGTTGAATTTTATGGTACCACCAAAAAGAGTAACAATATTGTTTACGATAGCGAGTCCTAGTCCTGAACCCTGCTGCTCGAACATATCACGATTAAATTGAACAAAAGCACCAATTTCGTTAAGTTGTTTTGAACTCATCCCTCTCCCCCGGTCATAAATTGTTATCCAATAGTTTTTTACACCCTTTTTCCCTTTAACAAGGATCCGTGAATTGGGTCTGGAAAATTTAATTGCATTGTCGATTAATTCAGATAAGAGAAGTGCCAGGTAATCATCGTTTATTTTGATAAATGATTCCTCCAGATCTACTGCAACTTCGTTCAATCTTCTTTTGTCAAATTTTTCTTTGTTCAGTACAGCAGTAATAAAACTGTTTGAGATCATTGCCTCACCCCGGGCAACAAGTTTTCTCTCATTTGGGTCGTTTAAAAACACCTGTAGTTTCGAATAATTGAGATATTTCTCAATAGTCTTTTTTAGACGAAGTGCTGATTCATTAATAAATCCAGCCATTTCTTTCACTTCTTCAGATTTCAGGTATTGTGCTTCATTGATTAAAACTTCAGAGAACCCAATGATGCCTGAAAGTGGCGTGTTAAGCTCATGTGGCAGTGAAAATGAGATGCTTTTTGTGATGTTCTTTATTTTTTCTTCACTTGCATGTTTTGCTTTCTCCCTTTTTTTAAGACGTATATTAATCGTGGAAAGCAACTCATCAAGAGAAAAAGGTTTGTTCAGAAAATCATCGGCTCCCATATCCATAGCCTTCCTCTGATCATTCCTCTCATTACGGGCTGTCAGAAAAATAAACGGAATGGTAGCAAATGTTTCATTTTTTGATATTTCACCGAGTACTTCATACCCATCCATACCGGGCATCATGACATCACAAATAATAAGATCCGGAACAACACTATTGAGGAGATCAAGACCGACATCACCACGAGAGGCAGTGAAAATTTCAAATCCTTCTTCAACTAATACTTCTGAGAGGCTTTCGAGAAGGTTTTTGTCATCTTCAATGATAAGAATTTTTTTCATCAGGCGCGAACAAATATTTAATGAGTTTTTTTAACTTTGGTCGTATTCAATTTTTCAATTTCAACGACTTTTTTTTGTATTCTGCCCTTTTCATCTTAAATTAAATAATCCCTTTTCAAATATTGTTTTTTTTGAGAAATTTACCAAACTCTGAGCGAAAATTCTTTATTTTTTATGAAACACTTTACTAAAAACCTTTCAAAACCATTTTTGCTCCTGCTGACGATGATCGTGTTTTCCATGATTCCCCTTCAAAGCACAACGACACTAAAAAAAATTGTTCTTGCTGTCCATTGGCAACCACAGGCGCAATTTGCAGGCTATTATGCTGCGATAACAAAAGGAATCTATAAAAAATACGGACTCGATGTTACAATCCGTCATACAGGCTTTAAGGACAATGCAATCGACTACCTTAAAAATGGTGGTGCTCAGTTTATTACACATTTTCTTTCAGGGGCAATTGAAGAATTTGGAAAAGGTGTTGATCTCAAATTAATAGCCCAGGTTTCCCACAAATCAGCTCTTACAATTGCAGGAATTAAATCGCGAGGAATAAAACAGGTTTCAAATCTCAACAATAAAAAAATTGCAATCTGGCAGGCAGGGTTCCGCGAACTTCCACAAGCATTTTTGAAAAAATATAATATTAATGCAGAGTTCGTCCCCGTTCGCTCAACAGTGAATTTATTTCTTTTGGGCGGAGTTGACGCCCAGGTAGTTATGGATTACAATGAACTTAACAGCATAATTTTTTCAGGTATCGATGAGGATGATCTGACGCTATTTAAGATTGCAGATTATGGGCTTAATGTGCCGGAAGATGGTATTTATTGTTCCTCTGAATTCCTCGAGAAAAACAAAGACCTTTGTGCAAAGTTTGTGCAAGCTTCGATGGAGGGATGGCTCGCCGCATTCGAAGAAAAGGGTGAAAGTGTAGATTATTGTCTGAGACTAAAAAGAAAATCGGGACAATCAGCAAACTACGCTCACCAAATGAGAATGTTGAATACGATGGAAGAGATTATCTCTCCCAAAGATGGTAAAATTGATCCTAAACTAAACAAAACATCATTTAATATAGCAGTACAGATTATGAAAGAGTCGGGCAGACTTAAAAAGGACATAATCTACGATGACTTCTTCAAGGCGGTTGTAAAATGAAATTTAAACTCAAAAACCAGCCTCTTAGAAACCGGTTATCCATTTATATCCTGCTGATAGCTTTAGGAATTTTAATTGCAATCTATGCAACAAACTACATCGTCTCCCGGTCTATTATCCTCTCAGGTATTGAGGAAGATGCGAGAAATATCACTGAGTCAAAAGTTAACAAAATGGAGACATTTCTTTCCAATGTTGAAAGAGTCCCGATTGCATTAGCCGCAGCCATTCAGTCATATCAGTTTGATTCAGTGAAAACTGGAAATCTGATCAAAGACCTCATTAATCTGAATCCCGGTGTTTATGGTATGTGTGTAGCATTCGAGCCGGGGGTGGGTCGCGATTCCTCCCTCTTTGCCCCATACTACTATCGCGATGGTAAGGAAATAAGATTTGCCGACCTGGCAAAAGAGGAATACGGATATCAATTATGGGATTGGTATCAAATTCCATATACTCTGAAAACCCCTATATGGTCAGAACCTTATTACGACAAGGGTGGGGGTGAGAATTTGATGATCACTTATGGGGTGCCAATTTTTGATCCGGGATCGGGTAAAGTGAAAGGAATTGTCACAGCTGACATCGACTTAACAGAATTAAAAAGAGTTATTTCTGAAATCAAAATATTCAACGACGGATACGCCTTTGCGATCAGCAGATTTGGTACTTATATTTCTCACAAACATGCTCCGTTTATCCTCGACGAAACAATCTTTTCGCTTGCAGAGGAGAAAGATGACAACCAGCTTGCTCTTCTGGGGAAAAAGATGATCAGTGGTGAAACAGGCTTCCAGGAGATTAATGATGTTGTTACGGAGAAACAATTCAGGGTCTATTATATGCCCCTGAAATCCGCAGGCTGGTCGGTTGGTATTATGATTCCTGAAGATGAACTCTTCTCCGGTCTCTATTTCCTGAATAATATGATTTTACTCGTGGGATTCACCGGAGCAGTCATTCTTGCCATCTTCATTTTTATTGTGATAGGTAAAACCACAAAACCTGTTTCAAAAATATCTGAAGTGCTTGAACTGGTTGCTGCCGGAAATCTCGGTGCCGCGGTAACCAAACTTCACGAACTACAAAAACAGTTTAAGGGAATTGATCTTTCTAATAAATCATCAAAAGATGAAATCATAAAACTGTGGAATTTTTTACGAAAAATGACTTTTGATATCCGGGGCCTTTCGATCAGAATCAAATCGGCCGGTAACTATTTAAACTCTTCTGCTGAAACACTGAAAAACGCAGTTGGATTCCTGCATAATACTTTTTCACAGCAGGATACAGCGAATAAAAATATGCGTCACTATGGCGAAGAGATCGACCGGGTTACAAAGTCACTCGCAGAGGATACTGAAAAACTTACACTTACGGTTGAAGATACCGCCGGTTTATTGGTTAAAGGACAGGAAAATATTGGTAATATCGGACAGTCTATCACGGAGATTAGTCAGGCCACAGGGTCACTGGTTCAAAAACTGAATACCATAAATAAAAGAACCGCCAATATTTCAAGAGTCATCACAACAATTTCAAATATTGCAGACAGAACTAACCTCATTTCATTAAATGCAGCAATTGAAGCTGAGAAGGCAGGAGATGCCGGAGTCGGATTTAAGGTGATTGCCGATGAAATTAAACGACTTTCCGAAAATACTTTTAATTCTTTGAGTGAGATTGGTGAGATTATTGAAGATGTACAGTCATCAGTATCTGATGGAGTTGATACTGTTCAGATATATCATACCAAATCCCTCACTGGACTTAAAGAAATAATGTTGATGATCGAAGATCTAAATATAATTCTTGAAAAAAACAAAGAATTAATCCCACAGTTTGTTTTGTTTAAAGAGGCAATGAATGTAACTCAGGACAGTGTATTATCTATAACCGGTAACCTTGCCACAATGGAAAAATTAGGTAATGATACAAAAGATGCTCTCAATAATATGCTTCAGGTTGCGGTAACCGTAAACGAAGCAATCGAGATGCTTGATAATGAGGTGAATAAGATTATAACAGATTAATTTATTATTCTGTTGTCAGGCTGTTCTTTCTTCAGCTTTGGACATTATTGCCCGGGCAATCTCTGGAAATTTGAGAGAGACTATCTGAAAAGCAGATTTATCGAGCGAATAAACCTCTGAGTAACTTTTTGAAACGATTGTGGCGTTTCGTGTGGTATTTTTAAACAAAGCAATCTCACCAAAAAGGTCACCACTTTTTAAATGGGCGATCAATTTTCCGGTATCCCCCGTAACCACTTCCATTTCTCCCTTGAGAAGAAAATATAATTTGTCCCCTTTTGAACCCTCCTCAAAGACGATGTCACCGGGAACAAATATCTCCATTTTTAGTTCGTGGGCTATCTCGGTAATAAAATTTTCAGGAGCTTCTGAAAACGCATTAATCTTTTTGATGATTTTCTGTTTTAAACTTATTATTACTTCCTGTTGCAGAGAATCAGGAAGGGTGTTCATAAATATTTGTTCATCACTTCCCGAATAATTTCTGGAGAACATATAATCATAATATTCCCTTATTTTGTTCTGGAGTTGCAGAGGAAGTCCTCTGTTGCTCGAAAGAGCTTTTAGTCTCTCCATATTATCAAAATAATATTGTTCAACAGCATCCCTTTTTGAAAGAATTCCTGCAATATTACCTATCAACCAGCCATAAACGCCCACTCCAAACATCATTACAACCATTGAATAAATCATCTGCCCTCTGGTTTCAGCGACATTGTCACCATATCCAACCGTAGTGAGCGTCTGCACTGTCCAATAGAGGGATTCAATATAAACCGTCAACTTGTCTTTGTCAGACTTAACAGGTTCAAGTGCATCCCAGCCACAAGCGAGCCAATGAGCGGCAAGTGAAGTCCAAAAGAGAAAAAACATGATGTAAACCACATCATTTCGTTTGAGATCTCTTCTTCTCCATAATTTCTGATGTTGTGAAAGTCGCAGTAGTTTTAGAGATCGAAATATAAGTAGGGGCGGGAAAAAAAATATTTCGTATGGTAAAACGGCTATAAAGTCTATCGCCACCCAAAGTTTCCATTTTTCTTTTCCAAGGTCTCTGACAAGGGAGCCATAGACACTCTCCCCGGCTTTATAAATCATATAATTTGCCGCCAAATCCCAACCATTTATCAACAAATTTGCAAAAAGCAAAATAATATCGATCTGACCTGATTCAACTATACCAAAAATTCTTAGGGGAAAATAGACTGAGGAAACAATGGCAAGAGCCGAAACCAGAATGAAACGGAGCTTTAGGACAGAATTAGAACGATTAAACAGCATAAATTAACCTAAATGGTTTTTAGATAGTCTTCAAGTATCACAGCGGCTGCGTATTTATCAACCAACGATTTGTCCCTTCTCTTTGACTTTTTGACGACAGTTTGAAGTATCCTGTCACTCGCAACCGAGGAAGAAAATCTCTCATCCACCAGTTCACAAGGCACTCCTGATTTATCGCTTAGTTCAGCGGCAAAATTAATAATAATATCTGATAAAACAGTTTTGCTTCCATCACCATTTGTGGGATAACCGATCACAATTTTTTCAACATTCTTCTCTTTAATTAGAGTTAATATTTTGGATGTAAGCAGTTTATTGTTTTCGAATGTATCAAAAGGTGATGCTAATATTTTCATTGGGTCTGATAAAGCCAGCCCCACCCTCTTGGTTCCGTAATCAATTGCAAGTATCCGCGTTTCGGAACTCATTTTGTCTCTGCGAGTCGGGTTACAGAATAAACACCTTTGATTTTTTTCAATTTTTCGATTATTCTTGAAAGATGTTCAAGGTTCTGCACATATAATGTGACTGTTCCTTCAAAAAATGAATCACTTGTATCAAGGCTGATTGATTTTATCGAAGTGTTTTTATAGCCAACTATGGTATTTGCAATATCTTTTAACATTCCGGCGGTATCATCACCTCTAATCACCAAACCGACAATAAAGGATGTGCTCTCAACTTCAGGCCACCTGATAGAAACCACCTTTTCAGGTTCCATTTTAGCTTTTTCGAGTAGATTTCTGCAATTTTTACGATGAATTCTGATCCCTTCCCCTGTCGTAATATAACCCGCAACATCATCCCCGGGGATCGGGTTACAACACTTTGAATAAGAGAGCATCAACTTTATGTCTTCACCATCCACAACCAGTTCGCCACCCGTACCCCGCGCATATCTCGCAAAATCTTCAAATTCAAGATTTGGAGCGTTCATTTTATGGTCTTTTGGTTTTGGCTCCTCGAGAACTGCTTCGATATTCAGAGTACCCTGACCCAACATCTGATACAGATGTCTCATGTGGTGAAGTTTATTCCGTTGGAGAATCTTGGCAATATCGTTTTCACCCAACGAAATTTTTAGTTTCTTAAGACGTTTATCCCAGATTTCTTTCCCTTTTTCAATGAGGATGTCTTCTTCTTTGTTAAGCCATTTTCTTATGTCAGATTTGGCTTTTTGAGTCTGAACAAACTTTAACCAGTTTTTATTTGGATGCTGGTTTTTTGAAGTGATGATCTCAACCTGATCACCACGATTAAGTACAAAATCGAGTGGTACAATTTTTTTGTTTACCTTGGCTCCGATGCAGTGGTGCCCGATATTTGAGTGAATCGCAAACGCAAAATCCACCGGTGTTGACTTTAATGGCAATCGTTTAAGATCGCCTTTAGGTGTCATTACATAAATTTCGTTCTCATAAAGGTTTAGCTTAAAGTTCTCAATGATATTCTTTTTAAGATCATCACTTCCTGAGCTTTCAACTATCTCCCTGATCCATTGAACATAATCGTCGGTATTCCTGTCTTTTGCAACATTCCCTTCCTTATATTTCCAGTGAGCTGCCACGCCCCTTTCGGCAACTTCATCCATCTTTTTGGTTCTGATCTGAACCTCAACTACTCTTCCTTCCGGCCCAATCAATGCAGTGTGAATCGATTGATAATTGTTGACTTTAGGGATAGCTATATAGTCTTTGAAGCGGTCAGGAACCGGTATATACAGGGTGTTTATAATTCCAAAAACTGTGTAACAGTCATAAAAATTATCTGTATCAATAATAATTCTTGTGGCAAACAGATCAAATATCTCCTCAAAGGGTTTGTTCTGCTTGATCATCTTCCTGTAGATACTATAGAGATGTTTTGGTCTTCCGTTTATCTCATATTTAAAGTTGTTTTCATCCAACACTTTTTTGATGGGTTCAGCAAAACGGTCGATATAGTCGTTTCTGTCATTTCGCTTAATATTAAGTTTCTTTTTTATCTCATCATAAGCGTTTTTATTCAACTCTTTAAATGCAAGGTCTTCAAGTTCCCACTTAATTTTTCCCAAACCAAATCTATGCGCCAGTGGAGCATATATTTCAAGAGTTTCTGTTGCAATTCTTTTTCTTTTATCGGGCTGAAGGAAATCCAGAGTACGCATATTGTGAAGACGATCGGCGAATTTTACCAAAATTACTCTGATATCTTTCATAATCGACATCAAAAGTTTTCTGTAATTTTCTGCCTGATTTATCTCTGCTGCTTTAAAAAGTTCTTTTATTTTGGTGAGACCATCAACAATTATCGCAACATCATCACCAAAGTTTCTTCTGATTAAATCGGTTGTATATTCTTCATTGTCCTCAACAACATCATGCAGAAGACCACAAGCGATTGAAACATCGTCAAAAGGGATTTCTTCAATAAGAATTCTGGCAACTGCGAGGGGGTGGCTAAAGTATGGTTCGTTGGAAGCTCTACGGTCGTTTTGGTGGGCTATGGCAGCAAATTCATACGCTTTTTTGATCAGCTTAAGATCACTGCCGGGGAGTTTCTCTTCACAAAGTTTTAAAAGTTCATCAAGTCTGCCATCATCACTCATTTAAATTCACTAACTCCAGATATCCAAAAATCGTTTAATGCAAAATAATCAAGTTGAACTTCTAAATAGGGAGCAAAATTATTTATATCCTCTTTTTGAGGGAATCTCTTAATTGTTTTACCCGTTTAAGCCGGTCGGCCAATCTCTTTTTATCATAAGAATTGAAGTTTTTAATGTTAAGTATCTCTTCACACATATTGTAAGCTTCCTTATACATTTTTAACTTTTCATAGTTCATGGCTATCTTATGTTTAAGCGTAACGATATTAAAGTAATAATAGTTTGTTGAAACGGGAAAAGTTGACAAAATTTGTTTGTACACCTGAATTGCTTTTTTTCTATCAATCTCTTCAAGTGCCCGTGCTTTTGTCCACTTTATAATTCTGTTTCCGGGTGCTTTTTTCAGAAGATCATCGCAGATTGCCAGTGCTTTTTTAAATTCTTTTTTATCAATGTAAATCCAGGCAAGCGAATTCGAGGTCAGATATTCATTATAGGAGAAATAATTTTTGTTTTTCTCGAGGATTTTTAACGCCTGCGCCGAATTATCCTCAACAAATGGTAACCAGGAGAGATCTTTTGTCTTACTGCTTCTCCAATAATCAAAGATTGCCATGGCCGTTGAAGCTTCAATGAATTTTTTATCATAGGTCATACATTTTTCATAATATTTTAATGAGTTTGAACCTGTTTTAAAAACTCCAAACCAGTCTTCATTTATATAATCAAAATAGGCTTCATAAGAATAGATGAGTGCCATCGCATAGTTTGTCCACGGATCCTTCTCGTTTGCATCAAGATTATCTTCAGCCAGATCCTCTGCTTTTTCAAGTTTGGAGGATATATATGCTTCGTTAAACGGAACTCCCCAATCGTAGGCTTTAACAATTTCCACTCCTGCCAAATACAGAGGCCCAAACGGGAGTTTGGGAAAATCTCTTTCAAGTCTCGAAAACACTGCCTTTGCACTGTCATATCTCGACCCTGAAATAAATTGCACTCCCCGCTCAATTGCAGAATGTACTCTTTTGTCAGGATATTTCTGTGCCTGAGATGAAGAAAACAGCAGAATTGTGGCGAGCAGTGTGTAGTAAAAATAATATTTGATATTCAAGAATTTTATCCGTTTTAATACCTGGCAGCTTTATGCGCAAGCAACTCTATTATGTTTTTAAAAGGTGACAATGTGGGGGTGTAATTGAAACAATTGTTTTTGAGGTCCTGAATTTTTATCCCTGACTTGATTGCGAGTGTTATGATATCTGCATAACCGGACACTTCAGTACCGCCAAAAAATCCGGCTCCCAATATTTTACCATCTGAAGCGATTAATAGTTTCCCAAAAACTTTGTGGGTACCCGGCATAACTTTTACGAGGGCATCGGTTGTTGCAGAAACAGTTTTGTAGGGGATATTTAATGATTTAAGGGTGGATTCACAAACTCCGGTTCTCGTGGCAAAGGAATCACAAACTCTTAGGGCTACATTTTTTATCACAGGATACATAAATTCATTACCCCCGGCGGCATTGGCTCCGGCTATATGCCCTCCATCTCTGGCGAGGGTGGCTTGAGGTAAAAATATGTGGCGACCCGTTATTTTTTCTTTAATTTCGGTGCAATCACCCGCTGCAAAAATATAAGGATCTGAAGTTTTCATTTTGTTGTCAACTCGAATGCCCCCGGTTGTTCCGATCTCAAGTCCGGCAAGTCTGGCCAATTCAGAGTTGGGTATTACTCCTGTGGCAACGATAACATTATCGATTTCTTTTAGATAGCCGTCAAGTTTTATACTTGATATCTTATCGCCAACGATTGTAATTCTGGGGTCAAGTGGAGTGTGTATAAACTCGATGCCGTTTGAAGTGAGGGTTTCTTTTATTAACCCCCTTATTTCAGGGGCAAATCCCTTACCGGGAAGTTCTTCTCTGTCGAGAAGGATAACCTTATTCCCTGCCTTGTTCAATGCATCAGCAAATTCAATTCCGGCAAACGATGCACCAACTACACACCATGTTTTCCGTTCCCTCGAAGTGTTGCCTAACAGATATTCAACTTCTTCGATCGTTTTTACATAAAAAACATTTTTATATGCGGGAGAAAAGAGAGGATCGATCCTGTGTTTTGATCCTGTTGCCAGAACCAAACGATCGTAGTCGAGTGTGTATTTTACTTCACCCTTTTCGACTTCAAACGTTCTTAATCTGCGGTTTATCGAGACAACTTTTGTCTCCAATAAAACTTTTGTGTTGTAATGACTGAGAAAACTCTCCGGTGTTCCAAACACAAGTTCACCCGGCGACTTAACCTCGGAGGAAAGCAGGTATGGAATTTCACAGGTACCGGTGGAAATATATTTACCTGATTCAATCATCGTTATCTCCGCATCGGGATTCTCCCTGCTCGCTTTGGCAGCGGCTGCGGGTCCGGCGGCTCTACCACCGATGACAACGATTTTTTTAATCAGGTGTTTCATTTTTCTTTAAATGATATTGTAAAAGGAACTCCTTTAAATCCAAAATGACGACGTATAACTTTCTCAAGATATCTTCTGTACTGATCTGTAATTTCCTTTGGATAATTACAAAAGAACAAAAATACAGGATAATTATCTCCAACCTGAGTCACAAATTTGATTTTTACTTCTTTTCCCGTGTGTGAAGCCTGTGGTGGTGAAGCTTGAATCTCCTTCAGCATAATATCATTCAGTTCACTGGTCGGTACTTTTTTGTGTCTCTCTACCTGAATTTCTTTCGCCATCTCAACAAGTTTAAATATTCTCTGTTTTGTCAGAGCAGAAATAAAGATGAATGGGAAATAGTCATACTTACCAAGTTTTTGTATCAAGGCTTTTTCGTAAAATTTGGCTGTGTTACTGTCTTTTTCAACAAGATCCCATTTATTAATTGCAATTATCACACCCTTTCGGCGTTGAATTGCTTCCTCAAGAATTTTTTGTTCCTGCGATTCAAATCCCTGTACTGCATCCACCAACAAAACAACAATGTTTGAATCTGCTATCGCTCTGAGAGTACGAACTGAAGAATAATATTCGATATTTTCTTTTATTCTGGATTTTTTGCGCAGACCTGCTGTATCAACAATGGTAATTTCTTCACCATAAAATTTGATAACACTATCAATTGAATCTCTTGTGGTTCCCGGAATATCGGTTACGATACTTCTGTCTTCGCCGAGGAGAGCATTTGTGAGGGATGACTTCCCAACATTAGGCCTTCCAACAAAAGCTATTCTTAACTCTTCATCTTTGGCTTCCTCTTCGGCAAGTGGAAACTCTTCTATAATAATATCAAGAAAATCTCCGGTCATTCTGCCGTTAAGAGCCGAAATTGGATGAGGTTCACCAAATCCAAGTTGATAAAATTCATGGACATTGTTCGCAAACTTCTCAGAATCAATTTTATTGATACAGAGTACCGTCTTTTTTCCGGAACTTCTTAATAACTCAGCAATGGTTTCATCAATCGGGAGTAAACCTGTTCTGCCATCAAGAACAAAAATTATCTTGTCGGCCTCTGTTAAAGCTATTTCAACCTGTTCTCTGATTGCAGCTTCAAACTGATCAGGAGAATTTGGAACATATCCACCGGTATCAATCAGTCTGAATCTTTTCATATTCCATTCTACGAAGCCAAATTGGCGATCCCTTGTTACTCCGCTCACATCATCAACTATCGCATCCTTGGTGCCTGTAAGGCGGTTAAAAAGGGTGGATTTACCAACATTGGGCCTTCCAACAATTACTACTAAACTATCTCGCATCTTTGCCTGAACTTTTCATCTTATCTTTTAAAATCTGTCTTTAATTTTTCTAAAACTGCATTTGTAAGCAGTTCTCCCCCGCCATTGGCGAAATGAATTCCATCATTCCCTCTGGTGAGCACCTGTTTCCCGCCGATATTGTTGTACGCGGTATACCCCCCCTTGGCATCACCAAGCACGGGAATCGTGGAAATAAACTTTCCATTTTTGAACTTCGCAGTTTCTTCTTCGTAAATCTTTGAAACTGTTTTCATTTTACCGTCAAATTTGGGATCGCGCATTGGAGGCATCCCCATCCAGTAAAATCTCTCTGACGCTCCGGACATCATTTGAGCAAATTTATTTACTTTTGTCCGGTAAAGATCACTCCACTCCTTGGTTCCATAATAAATATCTTTTCCATTGTGGTTAACTCCCTGAGCATCATTGGTGCCAATCATGAGCACGATTAAACTGTATTTTTTCCCTGTAGTCAATTTCTCAAGTTGTTTAAACCAGTCAAAATAATCTTGTCGGGTAAGTCCTGTTGAGTTTTTAGAGAAAGTTGTAATCTCCACATTCCCAAGAGCATTTAATGCCTTTTTGAGAATATCCTCGAACCCAACTTTCATCATGGAATCGCCAATCAACAAAATTTGGAGCACACCCGTGTTTTGCCCGGTAGTTGTCCCTGTTCCGGCTGGATTCTCAAACGGAACTACTTTTGCTTCCAATAGTTCAGTTGATTCTTTTTCCACACCAAGCCAGGAATATCGTTCATGCCTGATCAGACTTGCCGGATCAAGGTCAAAACCTGCTCCTTCATCAATCTCAGCAAATTTTTTGTAGCCTTCTCTGATTACAGTAACCGGAGCCAACAACCCGGCCTGGTTGGTGACCACATATACGGGTTCAAAAATCTCTACAAACATGGAGCGAAGAGGTGACTCAACAGGCAACCTGTAAGCCCACTTGAACAATCCAACCGAGTCAAATATCAGTGCAAATGAAAAGACCAAAACAACCATCTTCATGACTGTTTTTAATGTGTATGGAGCCGGCTCTTTCAAAGTCTGCCTTTAAAATTGGAAATAAATGAAAGGAGCAACACCCTCAGGTCCAAATGCTCCAATTAATACTAAAACTCCGCCAAAAATTGCTGCTTGTGCATACGGGTTTAGGCGTCCAAAATAATCACGAATAAACACACCCCAGTTTTGTGGAGTGAAATTCGATGCAATACCGTATAATATGATCGTAATCCCCAGTGGACTTAAAACTGATCCTGAAAAATCGAACTTAACAATTGATTGTAAGTATTGCATCGCAGTTGAAAAACTATCAGCTCTAAAAAACACCCATGTTAAACATACAAAATTAAAAACAAAAAAGAATGATATCGCTTTCCCCAGAAATGACTTTTCTCTTTTCCCGCGTTTTTCATTGATATATCTCTCTACAGCTAGTCCTGTTCCGTGAAGTGCACCCCAAAATACAAAATTCCACGCAGCCCCGTGCCATAGTCCTCCTAAAAACATGGTTATCAGTAAATTTCTGTATGTTTTTAATCTTCCCTTTTTATTTCCTCCAAGAGGGATATAGAGATAATCTCTCAACCAGGTAGAGAGAGATATATGCCATCTGCGCCAAAATTCCTGAATACTCAACGATCTATAAGGATGATTGAAGTTGATCGTAAACTCGTAGCCAAAGAGTAACGCCAGTCCAATTGCTATATCACTGTATGCACTAAAATCGCAATAAATCTGAACTGCATAGGCATAAACGCCAAATATTGCGTCAAATGAAGAATATTGCATAGGATTCTGAAAAATTGGATCAACAATCTGTATTGCAAGATAGTTTGCAATTACCACTTTTTTGAATAACCCGCCGAGAATCAAGGTTGCAGCTTGTGCAGCTTTTATCTTGTTTTTTTCAGGATGAGTATATAACTGAGGTAAAAATTCCGATGCTCTTACAATTGGACCGGCAACCAACTGAGGAAAAAATGAAACATAAAGCAGAACATCTACAGGAGATTTTGCAGCAGGAATATCGTTTCTGTAAACATCGATTACATAACTCATTGCCTGGAATGTAAAAAAGGAGATACCAACAGGTAAAATTACCTCAAGTGCAATTATCCTGTAACCAATACCCAATGAGAGAAGCATCTCATTAAAATTGGAGACAAAAAAGCCGTAATACTTAAAAAACCCGAGTATTCCAAGGTTTAACACGGCAGAGATTATTATTAATCTCTTTCGTTTCACCGCATCATCCGAGTCAGCCATCCATTTCCCAAACCAATAGGATGAATAACTACAGAAAAAGAGTAAAAGTGCAAATCGCCAATCCCAGTAGCCGTAAAAGAAATAACTCGCTACAAGGAGGATATATTTTCTAAGCAGCGGTTTACTATAAGCTAACCAACTTGCAAAGAAGACGATTATAAAAAATATTGCAAATTCAACTGTTGGGAATAACATTCAAAAAACAGATCGTTTTGTTATTAAAATCTTAAACTTAAATTGAGCCTTGGAATTAATTCCACTTCCATCGCGGTATTAATAATCTCGGGTGAAACTCTGACATTTATTGCGAGATTTTTATTAAATACTGCTGAAGACCATGCTGCCTCACCTGCCGAAAGGATATGGTTAATTACAACAAATACAACAAACCGGGTGGAAGCGTTATAAAAATCATTTGCTTCACCACGCATCTGGGCATATCCCAAAAACATCGGTGTTAAATTTGCATTGTACTCAGGCGTGTTGTCGTTTAACTGATCGGCCCATCCATGATTGTATTGTGGATATTTACCGATCAACTCATAATATTGTTGATCGCCATATTTTGGGAGTTTATGCGAAAAACGGCTTTCAACATGATTTAATTCCGACCAATTGACTCTCTGCCATGGTTTAAGAGATGTATTGGGATCAATGGTTACATCACCTTCGGGCAATCCAAGTGCAGTCCTGTTTGTTATAAGCCACTCAGCATATTTAACCACACTCCAGTTTTGATCGGCATAAGCTTCAAACTCTGCATTTTTATCGTCCCCTTTTTTACTGTAGAGTACAGCTGCAGTTATTAGTCCGGCCTCCAACCCTAAAAAGATAGCTGCCTTCCAAAAATCACCATTATAAATCTGACCCGCTCCCGGAACAGCTGCCGAAAGAACGGTTGACAATAAAACTGATTTTTTATCCTGGAGGTTAAAATCAACTTTATTTAACTCATCAACCTGATAAGCATCATGAAGCAATTTTGCATCATATTGTAGATTCCCGGTCAACTTTATCTGATCTGACTCAATCCTTTGAGCGATAAGATTAAAACTAATTAGAGATACAAGTGTGACTAACAAAAATATTCGCATATTACTGCCTTTCTAAAGATCAAAACCAAACAGAACTCCACCATAGAAATTCCATTCTTTTCCATAACGAACCACTTCACCTTGCTGTGCCGTTTTGGTTACTTCATCAAAACCATAAGCAGCTGAGAAAAACACTGCTGTTGGGAAGAGATAAAATGAATTTAACGCAAATCTTAATTCTGCCCCGGCACCCTTTTTCAGACTACCCGATTCGGAGAGATTCCCCGTCCAGGCATTCCCCACATCTCCAAAGACTGACAAGTAAATTTTATCGAGATAAAGATGACCAAATTTGTAATCAATATCTCTGAATAAAGGCAATCTGTAGGTTAAATTTGCATATACAAGTTCGTTACCACTTATGGCATAAAAGGGATAAGCCTTCATTCCGATCAACCCGCCGAGGAAAAAATCAAAAAAGTCAGGGACTGAAGGTCCAAAGATTGTGCCTGCTCTTAGTTTTAATCCAAGAGAGTGCCCCTTAAAAGTTTCAATTGAATAGTGAGTATTTAACTCCAAACGGTGAAAATCAAAATTTTTATATTGAGCAACAAGTAATCCCTCTTCAACAGTATATTCACCATCAGGATTAAACCTGTTCATTTCGTAATCATACCTGATTTCAAGCCCACTGCCAATTGGATTGATGTCCATATCTTTATTGGCTTTTTTAACATCTGTTTTATAAGTAGCCCTGAAATTACTGCCGATCAGATATGTATCATTAAAAGTTGGATAAAGATCAGTCGAGTTTGGGATGATAAAACTTTCGATCGCAGCTGTATAACTGCTGTAAACATATCTCAGTTCAAGATTTTTTTCAGTTGAAAAGAGTTTGTGTTTGGCAATTATATCCACCTCAAAAAGGTTATAAATAACATTTGTTGAGGTTTTGGGTAGTTCATCAAATATTATATCAACATCAGCTTTTCTGGTGACATTATACATTTCAAGTCCAAGATCGGGGAACAATCCGAGAGCCGGCAGAAGTGGAAGTTTGTTTCTATAATCAAAACTAAGGAAAAGGTCTCTCTCCCCTCTCAAATTGATCGATCCACCTGCAAAAATGCTAAACCTGTTTAACATATCCGAGGAACTTACATACAACCCGGGTTTAATCTTTTCAACTACATTGTTGGTTGTACTGTAGTTATCATAACGAACAAAAGGAAAAATACTTAATCTTGAAAATGCACCTGAATATTTTGATTTTGCCGTGTCAGGGTATTCATAATCGTTAAATTTTTTGAGTCTCTCCCAGTCGTAAACAACTTTCTCAGAAACAGGTTTATCACTGTTTAATGGAGGATTATTCGATTTTACATAATGTTTGGTTTCATCAACTGAACTTTGATCTGCTGACGACAGGTGAAAAATTTTATATCCTCCTGATGTGTATCCTGCATAAACAATGTTGCCAAGAGAATCCACCGCAGGCATAAAAGCACCACCTGTAACATTTGTTAATCTTTTGCTCTGTTTCGAAAAAAGATCAAAACTGTAAATATTGAATATTCCTGTTTCATCCGAAGCATATATAAGTTTCCCATCGTTGGTAACTGCAGCACTTCTTTCATCAGAATTTGTTTTAAGAACAAACTCTACAGCGCCACCATCAACGGGTACTGTTGCAATATCCCGTCCGTGTAGATAGGATAGATCAAAAATAATACTTTTGGAATCGGCTGAAAATTTAGGATTATAGACCTGCTCGCCGTTTGCATAAAATGTCAATTGTTTAAAGTTTTTACCATCTATATCAAGCAGACCAACATTTGTTGTACCATCTTTCTGAAAAAGGAAAGTAATCATTTTCCCGTCAGGAGAAACAGAAGGCATATTTGCCCTTAAATTATAAGTTAATCTGGTTTCTTCTTCCGTTTTTCTGTCAAATACATAGATATCGTGAACTTTATAGTCATACGGATTATCATCGGACAATTTGGAATAGATTATCTTTTCAGTACCCGGAATCAGTGAATATGTTGACCTGACCCCCGGAACCACAACTTTTTCAGTTTTACTGACTACATCATATTCATAAAGTGCCGTTGGTGAAAAGTAGTCACTGGTCTTGTTTGAAATATATAATATCTTTTGTCCATCTTTGGAAATTGAAGGATAGAAGTTACCAAAGCCTTCTTTGCCCACTATTTCGCCGGCTACTTTGTTTGCAAGAACAGGTGCGATTCTTTCACCATAATCTTTCCTTAAGAAAGCCGACCATTCACTATAGAGTTGATTTCCATTAATTCCGAGGATGTCTTCAGCAGCGGCATCAAATGTAAAATTAGTCAGTTTGCCCAACGATTTGGTCAGTTTCATCAATTTGTCTTCACCATATTTCTGCGATATATATTTGGTGAGTGCAAATCCCGAGTTATAAACCGACTCATTACCCAAACTCGTTTTCTCAAATACTCCCATCTGATTCCAGGTGAGCATTGTGCTGTCCAAAACATAAGAACGCAGGATCATATCACGATGGGAATCCCAGAAATCGTAATCAAACTCTGTTCGCATATACTGAGCTGTGCCCTCTGCAAACCATGCAGGCATGTTAAGAGTGGCAAGTGGATAGGAGGCAATAACATTTGGAAAACCATAAAGAATATCGGGGCGTCGTTTATCCTCATAGTTGAGCACTTGCAGGTAAACGGCAGGAACCGATCTGGTAGTCTTAAAAGAAGCTTGAATCTGCACCATGTGAGTGAACTCATGAGAGATAACATTCCTCAACCAGTTGTGGGAACCCCTGAGGTCAAAATCGAGTGCACTTGTCCATATCTCAATTTTGTTATCAAAAAAGTAGGTTGCTCCATTTGAATAATCATCAATATCTTTGATCACATAATGCACTTTATCGGGGTAATAGTCATAAAGTGAACAAACGGGATCCCAAACTTCCTCAGCGATTTTAAGAACAACCCGGGCAGTCCGTTCGGCACCATCGTGAAAATGCACTTCAACATTTTTCCCTTTGATGGTGAACCATTCAAATTCGGAATTGTACTTGTCAAACTGTGCAAAACCATTTGCAGAAAGTAATAAAACTAAGAGGAGCGAAAATTTCCTGTACATCAAAAACCGTTACTTTATGATTGCAATTTTAATAATTTTATGATCCGTTTTTCCTGAAACTACAGACTTTGCTTCAACTCTTGCGAGGTAAACTCCCGACTCAATTGCCGAAACATTCCATTTGATCTCACCATCAAGTCCACCATTGGCAAACCCGCTCAATTCGGCAACATAATCACCTGCCAAATCAAATATTTTCACAAAAATATCGGAGTCTTCACTTACAAAAAACCTGATATACGTTTCACCTGATATTACAGGATTAGGATAGTTGTAAACTTTTGCCTGCGGGAAATATTCCGATATTTTTAGCTGACCGGTCGATGCACCAACAGATGAAGAGTTTTGGGCGTTGCCATATCTTCCTGAAAAGTGAATCGTGCTTGTTAATTCATTCAACAACCATGAAGACATATAGCCCGATTTCCCCGTCACTCCCAATCCGGTTTTTCCTCCGGATGTAAAAAACACCGGAGCAAATGTCTGATAATCTTTTAACTGTTCACCAATCGAAAGTGGGAATCCATTCACAACTTTTCCGGTTGCTGCATCAATTACATAAACAAGACCGGAATTTGTATAAACCACAAGTTCGGGATGTGATGTGCCATATAAATCAGCTGCTACGGGAGTACCTTCAAAAACTTCAGATCCTGCGAGGGTAAAAGGGAAATTTTCAGCTACTGAACCTGAGGTGTTAACCGAGTAAAATTCCTGTCCTGAGACATAATTTACATAAAGATTGCCATCAAGTTTATTGTCAGAAACTGAAATTGATGTAATCGGTGAAGATCCCTTCAATGTTACATAATCTGAACGAATTGTTGGAGAAGTAGCAGGTTTTTGTATCTCGATAACAGGATCAGGGAATTGTCTGATTTTATTTCCCTCTTCAAGAACGAGTAAAGAGTTTCCAAGTGCACTCTGCATCATCACTGCATCAAGATAATTTCCCGGGATTGTTATGAAGCCTGCTGCGAAGTCTCCCACATTGTATGTTGAATTATTTTTTTTCTGAATATATTTAAGTGCTCCATTAAACAGAAACAACGAGTTTATTGCAAACCCTGACTCTCCTTTAATTGAATCAAGGAGTGTAAGCGGTTCAAGTGCAATTCGATAAACTTCACCTGCACTGTTACCCGCAGCTATTCTGTTGGATTCAAAACTGTTGGTTGAAATTACAATCTGAGATGTGATGGCAGAAGTGACCGTCAAGGAAGTTAATGAGGGGACTCCACCGGTAACTTTCACAAGATTAATTGTTTTACCCGATGCACCGGCAATATAATATATGTTGTTGGCATCAAGTGATGCAACAGCTTGAGTACTGAAACCCGGATACCGGTTTGTAACATTCATGTTAGCATCAATTTGCAACAGGTCGTTTCCTGACATTACAAAATAGTTGTTTCCACTCAATAAAATCTGATCTATTTTGTCGCCTTGAACCGTTTTTCCGTATAGGAATGGTTTGATTAGCGAATCCCCAACCGCGAGAGTAAATTTCATGCTGTTACCGTTTGCAGGAAAATTTTTCATGGTAACAAGTGAATTGGCACCATCATTACTTTTACTGTTTGGTCTGGAGGTATTTGAAAATATATTGGTATAAAGATCAGCTTTGTTCTCCAGGAAGTAAAAGTCATATTCTGTTCCTTCACCAATAATCTCATCACCAAAAATTGTCAAAAATTTCTCACCGATATCATTAACCCCGTCTGCTTCAACAACAGCTACACCTCTTCGTGTTTTATCGGTGTTAACTTTATTGTCGGCAATTTTTGCATTAATCACTTTTTCGTCGATGTGCCAAACAAGAATTCCGGAACCGGGCAGTGCCCAGTCAAATTCGTCAACATCCATCAATACCCCTGAAAGAGAATCGATTGAATAACTGGCGAATCCTGTTGTATCTTTAGGGAAAGTTTTAACAATAACTGACCCGTTTACCATCAAAGTGATCTTTGCACCATCTTTAAATGCATCTCTTTGGCGGTTTTCGATCAGAAAATACTCATTTTCATTTATTCGCAGTTTTACCAGTGTGGTATCGCCGGTAACGGCAATTCTGTTGGTAACAACTGTTAAATCAGCTAATGTACCTGTCAGTTCGATTGGAGTGACCCAGCCAAGTCTGATCTTCTCCCATGGGGATGGTTCGGGTGGGAAGGCACCATTGTATGCAAAAATCGACTGTCCATCCATCAAACCAAACCTCCCGATTGCACTCATACCTGTATTGGTATCAAACAGATCGGGTAAACCAAGATAACTTGCAACTGTTGATGCAAGAAGTCCATTAATTGTTATGTTATAAAGGAATTTGGAGTTAAAAGATGAAACTTCTCTGTTTTGTGTCTGAGGTAAAATACCGGTATTTTTTATAAATACCGATCCATTACTTACGGGAACACCCTGAAATCCGCTTCCATAAAACTTTTGCAAACTTGCGAGATTAAAATAAATCGATGGCAAGTCTCTTTCATTACCCAGGCTGCCGGGAAGAGAAACATCCCTTCCAACACCTGCGTGGAAAATGAAAAAGAGGTTATATCCACCAAAATTAAAACCGGGATTTGCCTGATCTGCTAAAGTCCATGTTTCCTGAACAAAATCACCCATAACTGTAAAATCGGTCGAATTGATAGGTGGAGAGTAGTTTCTCATCGTTTTTGACAATGTCACACTGTTTGGCAAAACCTCAAATATTACCACTTGTTTCCCTCCTGAAACCTTGTGATAATAGTTCTTCACAAATTCCATGTGGGCAAGAAAATAGTTTCTGTTATGCGGAAGTGGATCAACAATTGAACTGCCATATTCCTGAGAATATATCGAGTTAAATGTACCATTCCCAACAGTGGTGTTATCATTGTCGGGCTGAAACTCTGCCATCACGGCGAGAATCTTCACGGTATCAGTTGCAGAATTTGTGACATCGATGTTTTTTGATGATCCGGGTGTAATGGTAGTCGTAAATGACTGCCCAAAAACCGTTGCACCAAACAAAACGACGAGAGTAATTGTTTTAAGTAGTTTCATGTGTCGAGAATAAAATTTATACAAATTTTAAAGATAAGGGTTTTAACCCATAAACCGGAAGTAAAAGAATCAATAAAAGGAAATTTGGCTTTAAAAAACGGCAAGGGACAGTCGCCTGTCCCCTGTCATCAAAATTATTAGATTCCTCTCGGAAGGCCTTTAACTTTATCAGCCAATCCACCCCATCCAACAAGAATGGTAAAACGAAGGGTATCGCTTAACGGGTGGTTCTCTCCATCTTTAAAGACAGAGGTTGAAATATAACTGAAATCAAATCCATAGATATCATATCTGAGACCGGCACCAAGGGTGATGAATTTTCTGTTTCCATAATTTGGATCTTCATAAAAGAATCCACCTCTAAGTGCAAAAAGGAAATCACCGGGAGTACCATACCAGTATTCGAGACCCATTGATGTTACAACATCGGCAAGTTCTTCACCAATCGATTTGTCGCCCCATGCACTGAAAATTGCCTGATAAAAATCATCACTGGTTCCATCTGCATATCTTCTAACAAGAAGTTTTGTAAAATCGAGAGTGTAAGTTAAACTGTTATACTCATCAGAAAGGATTCTGTATGCCAAACCAATTCTGAACTGGGTTGGGATAGGGTCTGCCTGAGCTCTATCGATATAGGAAATTTTTGGCCCAAGATTACTCAAATTAAGACCTACTGAGAATTTATTACCCAAGTCATAATCGGTAAATGGAATCACTAATGAAGTTGGTCTCCACATGAAACCCAAATCGAAACTTACTGAAGTAGCTGTTCCTGTTCCCTGTTCCTGACCTGTTGGTTGATCAGATAAACGACTGTGAATGAGACGAAGGTTAACACCAAGACCCCAATCTTCAGATAGTTTTGTTGCATATCCTGCTGTAACAGCCATATCAAATGATCTGAATGTTCCAAGTGGATCGGGTGAATCCGGTCCGGTTCTCACAAACTCGCCATAATTCATGTATGTAACACTTGCAGTAACACTTCCATCAAGTTCTTCGATGTAGTTTCTGTAGGTTGCATAATCATAAAAAAGATCAAGCTTAAACTGTGGTAGCCAGTTTGAATGGGTAAAACTGAATTCCTGACCTGTAAGGAATGCTATTCCGGCAGGGTTCCAGAAAATAGCGGATGAATTATCAGCAAGCCCTGCTCCCGACTCTCCAATACCACCACCTCTTGAATCCGGTGCGATAAGTAGAAAAGGAACTGCAGCTTCCCCTTGGGCGAGAACAGTATTATTGATACCAAATGCAATCATTAAACCCAGGAATGTGACTTTGAACTTATACATTAATTAACCTCCATGAAATAAAAATATTTAAACTCTATCTAATAATACTTAACTTGCCAAGTACCGATTTTGATTCACCACCTGTTACGGGTTTCACAATCAGTTTGTAAAGGTAAGTACCGTTTGCCGCGAGATCGCCATCATCATCACGGCCATCCCACTCAATACGCACAAACCGGTCATTAACCCATTTGGCGTCTATTTCTTTGATTTTTCTTCCGGCAATCGTATAAATCAAAATTCTGACATCGATCTGTCCGGGAATATTATGTTGAAATGTAAAAAATGTGTTTGATGTAAATGGATTGGGATAATTCATCACATATTCAACGGCTGTTCCCCCACCGGAAACAACTTTAAACTCTGTTTGTGCTGTGGATGCATTATTAAATACATCCCATCCCTTAATGCTGATATTATAAATACCTGCTGCCAGATCCGAAAATTTGTAATTCACTTTCCCGCTTTTTCCACCTGAGTTAAGATCACCTGTGAAAAAATTTGTAAGATCAATCGGATTTAGATCGTTACCATTCAAAATGGCTTCAATCTTGTGCCCAACCCCAAGTCCGGTTGTGTTTAATCCTGTCTGATCTGAAAGTGAAACAACCAATGTTGTGTTCGGGTTCACCAAATAGGCATTTTCATATTGTGCATCATCAAATGTAATTTCGATTACGGGACCTTTTCCATCATTAATGACAGATTGATCAACACCACCAATTGTGATATTATCAGTGTATGCCAGACCGTCTTTTTCACTGTTAAAAAAGTAAAAAACAATTTTCCCTTTTTGGTTGTCATAAGAAATGTCTTTTGGAACCACAAAATCCGTTGCAAATTTACCGGCAATCACTGAAACTCTGCCTCGGAATATCAATCCTCCGGGTACCTTCATACTGACATTTGATCCTATTTCAGGCAATGGTAATGTAGTTTCTGCATCATAAACTGTTAACAACCCCTCACCATTAAAATCTGTCCAATTTGTGCCATCAGCTTTTTTAACTGTTCCCGCTATCTTTATACTGTTTAAGGCTTTAACAGGAATAACCTGCAGTGCCGGATCAATACCGTTTACTGAATCAATTTTCGCAGGATATTGAGGTAAAGCAAGCCTAAGAGCAGGATCACAAAAGAGATGAAACTTTTGATCATTTGGCGTAATAAATTTCATTTTGGTGCTGAGATATGCAGCTCCGATTCTTCGCGGAAGATTTTCCGTATCCCTGATATTACTCATTAATTGAGTATAAAAGTCATCGTTTAACACAGTATTCTGCTCAGAAAAAACCGGTCTTACAGCAGTGAAAACCCCAATTGATCCCGAATTAGGAAGAAAAAGCAGGTCTTCAGTAGAACTTTGCACTTCTGTTCTGTCATAATATCCAAAATCACAGGTTGCAGCTGTCAGGAAAAAATATCTGCTGTTACGCAATTGTGGGATGGTTGAACTTTTTACAAAAACCTGTTCGTGAGCCCAAAGTTCGGGACTTCCGTGACCAATATAGTTTAATAAAACAGTTCCGTCATTTATTGCATTTACAATTGCTGAATTAACATCGGGTTTTCTTCTACCCAGACTTGTCTGAACCGTAGGATAATTAATTAGATATATCTTTTTTTGTTCGTACTGTTTTGGAATTACAGTCTGTGCAAGTCGCTCAGATTGTTCAGTGTTTCTTGCAAGATCAATGCCCTGGGAAGTCAAATTATCATCTGCAACAAGAGTTACAAGATTTTTCCAGGCATTTTTATCGGTGCTTAGTTCGTAAGCAATTATTTTATTTAAATAATCGTTCGCCTGTTTTTCCGACTGAATGGCAACTCTACCGATCGCAATATCAACTTTTTTGTCGTTTTTGTCTATCGAAGCAAAAAAATCATCTGTTGGATAAGCGTCAATTTCATCAAGGAACTCTCTTGTCTGCCAAGTGGTGACAAAATTTTTGTTTTTTCCCTCGATATTTTTGAAGTCGTAATCTCCATCACCCCAAAGGAAAACGAATTCAGGTTTTATTTGCCAGTTCTCAAAAGCATATTTGATAAAATCTCGTAAGCCTGAAGGATCAAGTGAACCACAATTAAATTCATTCATGATCTCTTCTACGAAGTATATTTTTACAGAAATTGGATCAGTTAAGTTCCCCTCTCTGTGATTTTTATATCTTGTGGCAGATTCCTTAAAATCTTTACTGGTTATCAGGATTAATTTTGCACCACTAAGATCACCTCTGATATTCTGGTTTGCAACAGCAACCGCGTTAATTGGGGTTTTAAACTGTTCACCACAATATGCGTAGTAACGACTTACAAAATTTGGTTTTTCATACATCCTGAAACGAAATTCACTGCCACTCTGCATCACGGGATTTGTAATCAGTTTTACATCTGCATGATCTGTAATATCGTAAACTGAAATGGTGGTATTCGAAAAATTACTCAACCTGTATTCATAAAGCGAATCAGGGCCGGTAGTACCGGCAAGTTTTGGAGAGAAGAAAAGTAATACATCATTATATGCTTTAAGATAACGGTCAAATGTTATCTCATAAAAATCAAGATAACCATAAGAAGTGCTGTTTGTAGCTCCAAATGTGAACCTGAGTACACTTCTCTCATCTGGGTAACCCACATTGGTTGAAAGGTTTCTTACACTATCCATTCTACCGTAGGAATATGGATCGGACCCAATACCTTGCATACTGCTCTGACGAAGCACATTTCCATTCTGTTCGATGGTAAGTGTAATTCTGTCGGTTGATCTGTTTACAAACCAATAACGGTAATATGAAATAGAACCGGGAACAACCCCCTCAAGTTTTTTCTGATAAACACGGGTTTTTGTTGTTTGCGAAAATTCATCGCCGACAAAATATCTTCCACTTTGTCCAACATTTATTTTGTCTTCATCATGGAATTCAAAAGCCTGGGAAGTTTCTAAAATATTGGTCGTTGGATCAGAAGATGCCTGTTTGGTTGTGGTTCTTTTTCCGTTGACTCCCCCTGTTGTAATCCAGTAATAGTTTTTTGCCGAGTAAACATTCTGATTTCTCATCATTTGTCTTCCCAGTGTATCATAATACCAGAAAGCGGGTCCTCTTCCGTAAAAAGTTATAAAGTCGCCGGCATCAAATTTTCCGTCATCTTCACCAGAAATGGTAATTGCAATCTCCTGAAGATCATCCGGACGTGGCATGAGAACATTCTCTGAGAGAACATATCCGCCATTATTGTAAATTTTAATCGTTTTAGGATTAACGGTGGCGGCATCTATGCCATAATACTGCAATTGATCCCGGGTAATTTTATAAAATCCCTCTTCAGGTGCCTCAAAACGGTACCATTTCCCGGAGGAAAGCACAGTATTACCAATCGCCGAGCCTTTTTTGAGAGAATTATCGCCAATTTTAATCCAGTTTTTTGCAGCATCATAATTGAGCACAATATCTTTTAACAATTGATCTTCACGATAACTACCCCGACTCACACCATTAAATGAAAACTTAAGTGTGACGGAAGTAAGAAGTTTGATCCTTCCATTCTCGGGAATTACATTATTGATGTAAAAATCCTGAACGTTTAATCCCCTGACAATACCGAACTCTCCAAAAGAGACAGGTTCAACTGTAACAGGGCCGTTGGTCATTTCTTTGTAAGTATAAACAGGATCACGGGAATTATCAAACGAAATTGTAGGAATTGGAAGAAGTTTACCGGAAATAAATGTGTGTGTTTCAGAAATAACCTCAACAGTAACTCCATTTTCAGATGGAACTCCAAGTGAAATCATCTTTGATCGCGTCATTGGGTTGCCGGGAGCCAGCGAAGGATTTAACAAAGCACCGGTAAAGTAAACATCGCGGTAAGAACTACCTGCGACCACACGAAGTGAGGTATCGGTATAATTTGGCGTAAAACGCACCAGACATGAATTCATATCCGATTGAATTACAACAAGGTCACTCTGAGAGAAAACGACGAGGGTCAGAGCAATTAATAATAACGAGATTCTTTTGAGCATACTTGCCGGTTTATTGGATGTTACTTACAAACTGTGTAAACTTAGTATAAAAATCTCGTATAATTGCTCCATTTGTTTTTGGAAAGCTATGACTTAATTAATTAATTGTCAAGTCAAAAGACGGGTTTATTTTTCGGAAATGACACTCCCGAAACATTTTATATAACAAGGTTTAAGATAAAAAATTTTGTTGAAACAAAACATGTTAAAATACGGGACTGATTTGGATCACATATTGGTTGCCGATGGACACAAATCGTTCAGGATACATTTGTTACACACGGGTTTTCTTGCAAAACAGACATTTCTGCCGTGGGTGGCAAGCAGATGAGAGAATGAAACCCATTCTACTGGATCAAGTAATTCCTTCAATTCAGTTTCGATCTTTTCAGGGTCTGAAACTGCCACAAGTCCAAGCAAATTTGAGAGTCGTTTAACATGAGTGTCCACTGCAATCGCCGGTATTCCATAGGCATTTCCCACAACAACTGAGGCTGTTTTTCTTCCAACACCGGGAAGTTCACGGAGAATATCAAAATCCTTTGGCACCTCTCCCCCATATTGTGTCACAAGAATTTCAGAACAATTTTTGATACTCTTCGCTTTCTGTTTATAGAAACCGGTCGAAAATATCTCTTTTTCTATCTCTTCAAGTGTTGCGGATGAAAAATCCTGCGGGCTTTTAAATTTCTGAAAGAGGGTCTGAGTTACGATATTAACCCTTGCGTCTGTGCATTGAGCCGAAAGGATGGTTGCAACCAGAAGTTCAAACGGAGAATTAAAATTTAATGCAATTTCAACGTCAGGATATGTGGCTTTTAATCTTTTTGCCACTTCATTGGCTTGTGATTTTTTATCGATCTTGGTGGTCAATTTTACTTCAATATTTTGTAAATTGGTGTTTTCAATTATATAATTAATCTATCTTATCGGATGATTTTAGAGACATTTCTTAACGCCTCCAAACTTACACTTATCCATGTAATTTTAATCTTTGGTCTGACGGGATTGATCACCGCAGCACTGTTTTTATTACAAAGGATGATCTGCATCTCCTTCAGCAAAACCGCGGGATGGAAAGGTGTTTATATTACTGCATGGATAGGAACACCCGTTCATGAACTTGGACATGCCATTTTTTGTCTGATTTTCAGACATAAAATAAATGAAGTTGCACTTTTTAAGCCCGATAAGGCTTCCGGTGTACTTGGATATGTTTCCCACAACTACAATCCCAAAAGCTTTTATCAGTCAATTGGCAATTTTTTTATAGGAATTGCCCCTCTTTTGGTTGGAAGTTTAATCCTCTATCTCCTGTTTGATACCTTTTTCCCCGATTTGGCAGCCGAGCCCGTGAAATCCAAATTTGAACTGGATAACTTCAACAACTCAACTATCAGTGTAATAAAAGAAGTTTATTCAAAAATCAGTGGAAATATCTCGATTGTCAGCGGTACATTGATAAAACCAACAATCCTGTCAGTGATAATTCTTTATATAATGACATCCATTTCGGCACACATCGCTCCAAGTCACACCGATCTCAAAAATGCTTTGCCGGGTTTTGGATTGTTGGTTACTCTGATATTTATAATTAATCTGGTTTTGTCATTCCTGAAAATTAACTCCGCCGGTTATGTTGACTGGTTTACCACATTTCTCGGCAGAATGCACGGAATCCTCATATTTGGGCTCGCACTAACGATCCTGACTTTTATCCTGATCTATATTCCCCTCTTCATCTTTTATTTAATTAAAAGAAAAAAGTTACTCAATCCCTTTTATTGATAACTATAAAAGGGCCTCATAATGAGCTTTTATTGTCCTTTCAATGTCATCATCTGTAAGAGCAGTACTCAGGAACCATGATTCAAACTGTGCGGGCGGAAGATATATTCCTCTGTCGAGCATACCATGAAAAAACTTTGCATACAATGTTGTATCAGATTTCATTGCTGATTCCAGATCGTAAACAGGTTGTTCAGTAAAAAACATGCTTATCATCGAACCAATCCGGTTAATTCTATATTCTTTACCAAACTTTTCAAGATTTTCTCTAAAACCCGTCTCAAGTTTATCGGTTTTCTCTTCAAGCAGATCATAAATTCCGGGATTCTCTTTGATATGTGTTAAAGCTGCAAATCCCGCCGCCATCGCAAGAGGGTTTCCACTTAAAGTACCAGCCTGATATACGGGACCCATGGGTGCAAGTTTTTCCATAATTTCTCTTTTACCACCAAAAGCACCAACAGGAAGACCACCACCTATGATTTTTCCAAAAGTTGTCATGTCAGGAGTGATTCCAAATACCTCTTGAGCCCCACCCTGTGCAAGACGGAAACCGGTCATCACTTCATCAAAAATGAAAACTATTCCCTCTTTTGTGCATAATTCCCGTAATCCATTCATAAAATCTTCAGTGGGAATTACAACCCCCATATTCCCAACCACAGGTTCAAGAATAAGAGCTGCGATTTCACCTTTGTTTTGTTTCACCAACTCAATAACACTGTCAAGATCGTTATATTTTGCAATCAGAGTGTCGTTTGCGGTTCCTTTTGTTACACCGGGACTGTCAGGTTGTCCAAATGTTAAAGCTCCACTCCCCGCCTTAATCAGGAAAAAATCGGCGTGTCCGTGATAACATCCTTCAAATTTGATTATTTTTTCTCTGTTGGTATATCCCCTGGCTACTCTGACAGCGCTCATAGTGGCTTCTGTTCCCGAGTTAACCATCCGTACCATCTCAATTGATGGAACCATTGAGGTGATAAGTTTCGCCATCTCCACTTCCATTTCAGTGGGAGCACCAAAACTGGAACCATTCTCCAAAGCTTTTAAAACAGCTTCTTTTATGAAAGGTGGGTTGTGACCAAAGATGTGTGGTCCCCAACTTCCGATATAGTCAATATATTCATTTCCGTCAACATCAAACAGTTTTGATCCTTCACCTCTTGCCATAAATACAGGGTTTCCACCCACAGATTTAAAGGCTCTTACAGGTGAATTTACGCCACCGGGGATATATTTTTTACCTTCTTCAAAAAGCTTGATGCTTTTACTAATATCCATTTTAATTCTCAATATTTAAAATTATTTGTTTCTGTCCAGTACTTTAGCTGCTTCCATTGCAAAATAAGTGAGGATCATATCAGCTCCGGCTCTTTTTATTGCCACAAGCGATTCCATCATAACCCGTTCCTCATCTATCCAACCGAGTTTTCCGGCGGCTTTAATCATTGCATATTCACCCGATACCTGATATGCTGCAAGGGGCATCCCCGTGGCATCTTTTACTCTTCTGATGATATCCAAGTAGGCACCGGCGGGTTTAACCATAATTATATCTGCACCTTCTTCAACATCACTCAACGCTTCTCTTATCGCTTCATCACCATTGGCAACATCCATTTGATGTGATCTTCTGTCACCAAATGCAGGAGCAGAATCAGCAGCATCTCTAAATGGTCCATAATATCCTGAAGCATACTTCACTGCATAACTGAGAACAGGGATGTTTTTAAATCCATTTTCGTCAAGTCCCTTACGGATAGCACCAATTCTTCCGTCCATCATATCAGAAGGAGCAATTACATCGGCACCTGCTTTTGCATGGGACACAGCTTCCTTTACAAGCAGATCAACTGTCTCATCATTTAAAATCTCTTCACCATTTAAAACTCCACAGTGACCGTGGGAAGTGTATTCACATAAACAGACATCTGTGATAACAAGAAGATTTTTAACTTCGGCTTTGATGGCACGAATTGCTCTCTGAATGATTCCATCATCTGAATAAGCATCGGAGCCAACTTCATCTTTATGTTCGGGGATTCCAAATAAAATGACTGCAGGAATTCCCAAAGCTGCCACTTCTTTACACTCTTTTACCAGTTCATCTATTGAGAAATTAAAGACCCCGGGCATGGATCTGATTTCTTTCCTGATTCCCGTACCGGGAACAGCAAACATCGGATAAATAAAATCGTTTTTGGTAAGAAGTGTTTCTCGAACGAGGTCACGAACCAATGGGTTGTAGCGTAACCTGCGTAATCTTTTAATAGGAAAATCAGCCATTATGGTCTCCTGAGGGCAATATAATTCGAAAATTGTAAAATTTTAAACTTAAATTTACAACTATTAAAGGGGCTAAGAAAGTGAAATGAATAGTATCACTGAAAGAAAATTACTTTTTCCATTATGAGGTGTTCAACTTCGGTTTTGCCCATAATAAAGGGCTCTTTGCCAATCACTTCAAATCCTTGATCTTTGTACCATTTGGCACTTTTTTCATTTTGTGTCATTACTCCAAGTGTGACTTTTTCAAATCTGTACTCGAGTGCAAATTCGCAGGCAAAATTGAGAAGTTGTTTCCCGATGCCTTTTCCCTGATGTGACGGGAGGACATATAACGAAATGATTGAAAAAATGTTATTGTCATCGTCCAGACGCAAGCGCATCCAACCTGAAAGGGCTCCGTCATCATAAACGAAACACTCTTCCCTGTCGGTTTTAAGCAACTCTTTCAACTTTACATCGCTATAATTTGCATCCAGATACCAGTCAAGGTCTTCCTTCGGAATGAAATCATAGGCAGCATACCATGTAGTGCGGAGTAATTCTCTAATCTCAACCAAATCTTTTTGTTCTGCTGATCTGATATTTATACTATTGTCGGGTGACATAATAATTCTTTATTTGAATAATTAAATACTTTTTTTCATTTTGCAATATATGAAATTCAATTTTATTAGAAAACTGACTAACCCGGAGTTAACATGCAAGATGAATTCGTTTTAAAGACTGGAAAAACACTTGAGGAGTGGAGAAATATTATTTCTGCAAGTGGATTGCAGAAACATTTAGAGATTGTAAACTTCCTTAAGAGTGACCATGGGATCACTTACGGATTTGCGAACATGATCACTCACAAAGCCCGCGGCACCGATGCAGGGTCAGTTGAAGATCAGTCGCAGCTTATCGACGATCAATATAAAGGGAAAGAAAATCTCTTCCCCATTTACGAAAAACTGATGGAAGTGATTTCTGGATTTGGAGACGACATTGAAGAAGCTCCCAAAAAAGCTTATGTAAGTGTCCGGAGAAAAAAACAGTTTGCAATCATCCAGCCAAGTGTTAAAACCCGCCTTGATTTGGGTCTGAATATTAAAGGTGAAGAACCAACAGGTATCACCGAAAAAGCCGGTAGTTGGAATGCAATGTGTACCCACAGAATCAAAATCGGCGATATTTCTGAGTTAAATCAGGAAATTTTCGACTGGATCAAAAAAGCCTACGATCAGGCTGGATAATTAGTTAAAATAAAAAGCCCCGGCTATTTAATTTCCATGAAATTGGCTAAATTAGCCGGGGTTTTAACCCAATGAAAAAAGCCAATTTCTATTTCACCAAAATCATTTTCTTTAAATCCGTATAAACCGGAAGGCCTGAAGGAGAGATTATATTCAATTTATAAAGATAAATTCCACTCGATAATCCTTCACCTGTGAAGTATGATTCATAATATCCTGCCGAAAGGGACTCGTCTCTTAATTCTTTTATCTTTTCTCCTGTAAGTGTATATACGGTCAATTGTACACGACCCTCCTCTTTCAGTCTGAAGCCAATTACTGTTCCGGGATTAAATGGATTTGGATAATTCTGAAATAATCTGTAGTCCATTGCAATTTCATGAGCTTCTCCTTTTATACCCACAGGAACTATCCGAATTTCTTCACTTGCATCTGATTTGTTTCCCTGGTTATCCTCTGACTTAAAGGATATATAATAACTTCCGCTGAAACCGGGTATTATCTTTGTGAATGTTGTATCAGTTGTAGTTCCAATCAGATGTGTCGAGTCGGTGTTGAACCCTTGAGTTGTATCTCCATAAACCAGATAATGTTTAAAGTCACTTTCATGGTTCCTTTTCCAGTTCAGTTGTGCGGTGTCTCCTGTTACCGTTGCAGTAATTCCTCTCGGTTCCAATGGTGCAAGATCAAGATATGGATAAGTTGTCCCGTAAGGACCTCCATATAATCCAATATCACTTCTTGTGCCATCTTTATCTTTGACAAGGGTGTCTCCGGCATCTATCAGAGGTGAGTATTCTTGAAGGTGGTAATCTTTCTCTTCATCCACAAACATCGGAAAACGAATAATATTGGAAATTGTATCCACCGCACTGCCATCATCGGTCTTATAGTGCCTGCCGTTATTCCAAAAGTTGTTAAACCTTAAAGGGGCGTTTCCGTAAAAACCATAATAGCCCCCACCTGAGATGTGATTATTAAATACATCCCGGTAGTCTGATGTTCCATTTGTTCTGATGGCAACTCCAAAGTTTCCGATAAACAAATTGTTTTTTATGGTATCAGGACCAATCATCGCACCAGAACGATCAATATCAATGTTAGTTTTGTATTTACTCATTATAATATTGTTATATATCTTTCCAGGATTACCAAAATCTCCCTTAATTGTTCTAAATAAAGAACTTATATAGGGAACAGATACAAATACATTATCATATACAGTACAAAAACTCCCAATTCTCATATTGAGAGCAATCTCTGAGGTTGTTACAAAATTGTTTCTGATGACAACATTATTCAGACTTGTATTAATCCCCACCATGCATGAATCAACTATGCAGTTGGATATATAGTTTGTATCTGCAAATACATTATAAAATCCTGATAAAGCTATTCCTGTAAAAAAATTGGAAATCTTAACATTATTTATTCTCACATTTAAATTCAAATCTGCGTGTCTGATTGCATAAATTCCATCCTTACTGATTTGCATACTATAACCCTCAATTTTCAGATTCGATATACAAGTATTGTCGGTCATAAGTATTGCTTCGTGTGAACTGTTCCCCTCAACAAATTTTATAGTGGTACTTTCCCATCCCATTCCAATTAATGTAACCCCACGGTTAAAAACAACTACCTCCGTAAATACTCCTTCTCCAACAATTATTGTGTCTCCTTGTATCGACAGGTTCATAGCTTTCATGATACTGTCTGCTGCCGTCTCCCAACTAGTATAGGGTGGAGTACTTGTGCCGGTTTTGCTTACATAACGCTTCTCTGCAAAGTTTTCGGCACTAAAAGCAATCAAAAGAATCAAAAGTATGGTTAACTTGTTCCTCATCATCTACTCCCTCATTTCAATAATATCATTTTTTTGAAAGAAATTTTACGGGTGAATTGAGGGAATCAAGCAGGTTTTGAACGGTCCTGATGGGATGATAACTGTCAATTGTGTGAGGTTTATACATTGTTAGAAAAAAAGTTTGGTCAGGCCGTGAGGAATTTAACTCTGCCACATAGTCTTTTAACAACCGATCGCGATGGGCAATATTCTCAATAAAATATGTTTCATAAATCTCATCATCATAAACCTCGATATAATCAAGAATAAGTTCTGTGTTGCCAAGCCAAACGATCCTGAATTCGATCTTTGTATTAATGTCATAAATATTTCCTTCGGGGGTAAAAGCCGCCTGCTGTGAAATCAGGTCACTTACACCGAGTGTAGCAAGTGGTGGGAAATCGTAATCATACACTAATATATAATCTTTGAAAGTTTCCGTAAGCATCTGTTGTGTCACAAGTTTACTGTTAAGTAACACGGAATCGAAGGGTGTTTTTTTAACGATTTGTAAATAACAAACATCATCACCCCCGCCAATAACCTGCCCTTTTTTTAACCTGAAATTTACTTTATATGTTATCCTTTCGTGTTGACTATATTTAGTTGAGTAAACATATTTTTGATATTGTGAATAGTTTGGACCATTGATAAAAACTGAGCCTGCTTTTGCTGTATCAATACCTGTTGAGGTTGTTGTACCAACAAATTCACCAAACTGTTTTTTTAATCCAACTGAGGCGGGAGTACCGGGGACAGTGGTACCGACAGGTGACCACTTTGTGTATAATGCATTCGAAAAATAATAACCCCAATCGATTCTTTCGACACCCTGCGAAAACAGGCTGCCTGTAAACATTAATCCTGCTAAGAGTAAAAGTTTTATTTTCATTTGAATCACTTGTTTATTTAAACTAATTGTTTCCAAAATAATCAAAGAAGTAGTGTCAAAATACTTAATTCTGCGGTACAAAAAAAAGCCGGCAATTGGAATGCAATGTGTACCCACAGAATCAAAATCGGAGATATTTCAGAGTTAAATCAGGAAATATTCGATTGGATCAAAAAAGCCTACGACCAAGCGGGATAATCATTTAAAATAAAAAGCCCCGACAGCAAGTGCCGGGGCCATAACATCACATCATAAGTATTTAGAGTTATTAATTCCCCTTTGGAAATGTTTTTCCTTTTTATTTCACCAACATCATTTTTTTGACACTGCTAAAACTGCCTGCATTTATTTTATAGATATAAACGCCTGTTGGAAGAGAGGTTGCATCAAAACTTACTTCATATTCACCGGCTGTTTTCACTTCGTTTAATAAGGAAGCAACAAGTTCACCGGTGATTGAATAGATATTTAATGTAACCAGGTTCTCTGCAGGAATTGCAAATCTTATAACCGTTGAAGGGTTAAATGGATTTGGATAATTCTGTGAAAGGTTAAACTCTACCGGTACTGAACTGCCAATGGTCTCGACAGACATTGGTGAATTGAGTGAGTAGAGTGTGCCATTTTCTGTTCCTGCCCATACGATACTCGATGTCGGGGTTGAGAAAACTGCACCTGCACCAAGGCCTGAGAGACCAAGGTTGAGCCAGCTAACGCCATTATCCGAACTTCCAAATATTCCGTTAGCCCACGAAGCTGCATAAACATTGTTGTTTGCATCAGTTGTAACTCCATAAATAAATGCCTGACCAACATTGGTGTTTGTCCAAGTTGAGCCATTATTAGCTGATTTAAGAACTCCTGCACCATAAGTGCCTGCGTATATGTTGCCATTAGGAGCAACTGTAAGAGCCCAAATGTAAGGGAAACCTGCGTTGAGGTCTGTCCAGTCATTTCCACCGTTGATTGACTTAATGATTCCACCACCAAAAGAACCGGCGTAAATATTTCCGGAGCCATCAATCGCAAGTGCGTGAATTGCTGTGTTGAGGATGCCTGTGTTAAGTGTTGTCCAGGTTGATCCATTATCAGTGGATTTAAGAACTCCATAACCCCATGTTCCTGCATACAGATTGCCTTGTGCGTCAATTTTGACTGCTCTTACATCTTTGCCTGCAAGTGAAGTAAGTGTCCATGTGGTTCCACCGTTTACTGTCTTATAAAGACCTTGTTCTGTTCCTGCATAGATTGTGCCAGAAGCATCAACTGCGAGTGACCAGACATAACCAACTGTCATTGAGGTATTTATTCTTTCAAATCCTGTTGTTGTCTGCTGGTAGATCTTTCCACCAATCGTTCCGATAAGGAGGTCTCCGCTGTTGTTGCTGGTCATTGCCCAGATGAATTCATTGCTCATAAATTGACCCTGGCTTGTCCAGTTTCCTGTTCCTGATCCACTTCCACCGCCGGATCCACCACCGGATCCACCACTTCCGCCGGTATAGTTAAAAAGGTTAATCATTACAGATGCATAATCGTCTTCTGTAGTGATACCGTTATTAGGTGTTGAATCGGGATCGTATTGATCTGAATGTGTAATTTCAGCTACATTAACCACATCTTCGTCAACAGGAATGTTACCAACAAACATTGTATTGTTCATTTGTCCCTGACCTGTGAAGTTTTTACAGATCATCTGACCATTGATAACACCTGTTACAAAGTTCATATCCGCTTTAGGAGCGAGAACTGTTCCACGAACATCAATTCCCTGAATTGTAATGTTTGTTGCATCGGGGAAATTATAAAGTACGTTGCTGATTGAGGTTCCTGTTACGGTGAGTCCACCTCGCCATGATACTGTTGTTCCACTTATGTTAACAAGAACAACTGATCCGTTAGGAACTGAAATTGCAATGTTATTAGCCTGTGAAAGCTGTGCACCATCAACATTAAAAACGTTAAGCAGTGGATGTGTTCCGGTCAGTTCAAGTCCACCCCATTGAAATGTTACATTTCCATTTGCTGGATAGTTTGAAAGTGAGTTGGAAAGATTAAGCAGATGTGTTGAAGCTGCATTAAAATCGATCACATTCCCCTGTCTCACCGTACCATTATTGATGCTAACTGCATTTATTGGAAGGTTTGAGCTGTTTCCATAAACAACATTACCGTTGTAAACAGCACCTGAAACATAAGTAAGATCATTGCCAACAATTAAAACATCTTCAGTTCCTGAAGGGTATGAAAGTTTATCGCCTACACTGTAACCTGCAAAGTATGCATTGTGACCAACTGCAACTTTACCTTCAGTATCTGAGGAAGGTTGAAAAACATCATTTAATACAAAAAGGTTGTAACCAACTGCTTCACCAAGTGTAAAAAAGTTGGAGTTAAGTGACTGAAGATTAACTGTGGTGGTCATTTGAAGAGTTGCTGTTCCACCGTTTGCAAGATTACCAACAGTCCAGACACCGGTTGTGCTGTTGTAGCTTCCCTGTGAAGAGGAATATGAGTTAAAATCAAGTCCGGTTGGAATCTGATCGGTAACAACAACACTGGTTGCTCCGTTTGGACCACGATTTGTAACTGTGATTGTAAAAGTAATTACCTCACCATGATTTCCGCTGTTGCTTGATGAGGTCTTAGTAATGCTAAGATCAGCAGTTGCAACCCAGGTTACAGATGCGGTACTGGTAACTGTAGTATTAATTGGAGTAGCCAAAACAATTTTTTGATACTGATTTGGACTTACTTTATGTACGTATCTTGTTCCCTGAGGAATGATATGGTGAGCTGTTGCGGTAATGGTTGCATTGTTGGAAACGCCTTGTGAAAGTGTTACACCACTAATTGTCCCTGTTGCATCTGTTACAGCTGAAGTAAAATTAAGACTTCCTGAAGAAGCAGCAAAATCAACATTAACTCCCTGCATAGTCTGGAAAGAGGCATTATAACCGGTAAGGTTAAAAACTGCATTTTGACCGATTGGTAATGATTGTGAGGATGGATTAAAAAGCAAAGTTGAAAGAACCGATCCACTGTTTGAATTTGCATTAGCATCAGCTATTATTGCAAGTGCACGATTTTTAATTGTTGTATTTGTAACTGTGCTTGCATCAACTCCATCACTAAAATGCCAAATGGCAACCTGAACAGCAGCAGCTTCAGTGTTAGTAGCTGTACCATTAAATGGTGCGTAATTGTTTAAAATGTAAGAAATATACTGATTGGTTGAACCATCATCAGTATATTCATTTGGGTTTGAGCCCGAATATGTTGCAAGATTGTGGGAAATGTCGATGCAGTAAAATTTAGCGGCGATACCATTTAATTCTCCGCTTAATGTTCCTGCCCAAACACTCTTACTGGTACCAATTGGAAACTGAAAGGTAACATTACTTCCGTTTGAAGTACCAAATACCCTCACGGTTGAACCGGAAGATTGTGTCATCGAGCCGCCGGGAACCACAATTGGTTTGTTGACGACTGAATCTGGAACCACGGCAAATGTCTGTGACATTATTAAAAAAGTGATTGCAAAAATTAGATTTAGTTTTTTCACGATTGCCTCGATTGATAAATTGTTGAGGCTATTATGCAATTACCGTGCCAAATATTTTTTTATCATTTTCTGATTGGTTTTAAGCTTTTTGGGTTTTAATGACAGAATCTAAAGGGGGAAAAGTGTGTCTCATTATGAGATTAGTGCATCATTTTGTACATGTTTCATTTTTATCCCAAAAATTCAAAAATGTTCTAAATTTGGTTTAAACTGCGTATTTGGCTTAAAATGGTAGAAAGTGAAATAAAAGGCGCAGAAAAGTGTATCTTTTTAAGACAGTTATAAAATGAAATTAAGGAGGTCCCGGTTGAATTGTTCCGGGAATTCGAATTGGGGGAAGTGACCGCAATCGTGGTATATTTTAATGTGTAGTGCACGGATGTTTTGTCTGAATATATTTATCATTTTTTCGGGGGTAAGCTCAGGATGAACAAAGCGGTTGGGAATCATTTTGTCGTTGTCACCAAAAATAATCATGGTTTGAGCTTTAACTTCTGAGAGCCTTAAAGGGACATCGGAGTTAATAACCCCTGAAGCACTGCGAGCAATAATTTCAGCGTGAGCCGGGAACTCCCCCGCCTTACGAATAACAATTCTGTCTGAAATCATAAACCCGGCATCTTCAGGGAAATTTTGAAAGTTAACAAGCACATTGTTACGAATCTGATTATCATCGTTGTTAATCATCCTCTCTGTGCTGATAAAATTTTCAACGAGCAGTTTTTCATCATCGGTGTAGGTCTCGGCACCACCGGGAGCAGAGAGGAAAAGTTTATAAACTCTGTCAGGGAATTCAATAGCCAACTTAAAGGCAATGACTCCCCCCATTGAGTGACCACAGATGTTAAACTTATTTATTCCAAGAGAATCCATCAGTTTGATAACAACTTCAGCGTAAAAATCCATTGTTCCGGGATGAAGAGATTTGGATGACTTTCCGTAACCGGGCAAATCAATCGCAATGCAACGGAGGTGTTTGGAAAGTGAAGTGAGGTTTTTGTTCCAGGCAGGGATATAACTCCCCAATCCATGAATAAAGACCACAGGTTCACCATCGCCCATATCGGTATGGACGATGGTTAAACCCGGTTCAATTTGGGTCTTTACAACCGGAAAAAGATATTGAAGTGAATCAAATTCCATTATTTAAGGAAATCGAGAACCACTTTGTTAAATTCATCGGCTTTTTCAATCATAATCATGTGACCACAATTGTCAATTTCAACAAGTTTACTGTTTTTGATCTTCGCGGCTCCCTGAACAAATACATCGGAGGGGAACCCGGGATTAAGGTACATGTTCGGAATAAGTCCGTCATATTTACCGTAAACAATAAGTGTTGGCACCTGAATTCCTGCTATACTGTTATAGGTTGGTTCATCAAGCATGGCACTGACACATTTTACAACTGCATACGAGAATTCTCTCATTTCAGCTCCTTTTGCCATCCTTACTCTTTCCTCTACCATCCATTCCCACTTATCATCCCAGTTGTAGAAGTTCATTGCAAGGTTTTTCCTTACACCGTCTTCAGGGTTGAGTCGAACTCCTTTTGCATCAATTGCATTGCGGAGCCATTCGCCTTCACCATATTGGAACTTTTCAAAACCGGCAGGTGCTGCCAACACAAGGTTTTTGATCAGTTCAGGATACTTAAGTGCAAATATTATCGAGATTTGTCCACCCATCGAATGTCCCACGAGTGTTACATTCTTCAGTTTTAAAGTCGTGATCAGATTCTTAACGGTCTCTGCATAAAAACTTAAAGTGTATGGATAGTCGCCTTTTTGCGATTTTCCATACCCGGGTAAATCAATTACGATTACCCTGTTGTTTTTTGCAAGCTCGGGCGCGTTATATCTCCAGAATCCGGCATTACTTGCAAGTCCGTGGATAAGGATTATTGTGTTTTCTCCCGATCCCAAATCTGCATAAGCAACTGAGGGATTTACGAGTACTGTTTTTGTGGGGAAAGAATAATCGATATCCTGAAATTCGAGTGCCGGCATACTTTGATATTTAAATCCTGCACATCCGGAGAAGACAACAATACCTAATAAAGCCAAAAATGTTAATTTTTTCATTGTTTCCTCCTTTAGAACATCAGCCAGCTAAGGGTTGTAAAAAATGTCCATGGATCTTTTGGTTTTTCACCTGTATAGGTTGAGTATGGTGAATCGTAAAAATCACCTGTCATCATATAAGCTGCGTGGACTCCAAGTGTGAGAAATACTTTTACATTATATTTCATCTCAAAGTTGACTTCACTGCCCATGTAGCTTCCACCACCAGTTAGACTGTTGTTTGAGAACGCAGTAGCAAATCCAATTTTTCCATACATTTTATTAGGAATAAAATCTTTGGAGATATTAAGAAATGCAGCGGTTACTCCCAACCCCATATTGGAGATGTCGTGAACTGCTGAATAATAACGGTTTACCACCTGAGGATCAGGGAAAAGAAGGAATGCTCTGTGGTTGCTGTAGATCCCGACGGGTGAACCATAAATGTTTCCGGTGATTACCGATGAAAGGGTGCCGTCGGTGACGCCGTTGTTATCACCCGAGGTGTATAGTGCCTCGAGGCTGATTTTGTCGTTTGCGGTCATTCCATATTTATATGCGGCTGAAGCGTTTGCAGAGTAACCAAAGATGTCGGCTGCTTTGCCTGTTGTTGTTCCTACTGTGTCGAGGATTCCAAAGTTGGTCATTACATAAGCATCAAGCCACCAACGGGAGACCATGAAGTCACGGTTATATGCGATGTGGCCACCAAACCACCCGATGTGTCCTTCGTATTTTTGGGTTGATCCGGGGAAACGGATTCTTGTTGCACCGTTATAGTCTGCGAGTGCACTGGTTAGTCCCTGTCCGAGGATTGAGATTCCGCCACTGTTTTTCCCTTTATCCCATGCATACCAGAGGTCGAGCCCAGCTTCGAGCAGAGGCGAAGGTTTCCATTCGTAGTCTGCCATCCAGAGGGCAACATCGTCGTCTTTGCTTATCTCGTTCTCCCATAGCTGGAAAAATCCAAGTCGGAGTTTGGTTGATGGTGTGGGAGCTATGTACGAGCTGATTCCAACCGCCTGTGTTCCCCAATAGGAGAGTTTATAACCACTTGTTTGGGCTGTTGTGAGTGCATTGATATTGGGGTCACGTACGTTATCAAATAATCGTTGCATACCAATTACTACATTCCATGTTGCGTCTTCAGGTTTTAGTTCTACGTTGGCCATTAGTGTCTGAAGGTTTATTTGTCCTCCATTTATGGCACCGCCTCTGTTGTTTCCAACGCCGTAAGCCTGGTCGCCCCAGGTGTAATCTATTTTAAATAAAGCTCTGAATGTTGCAAAATCGTCAAGAATTTTTGGTTTATAGATGAACATCGGAACAAATCTTTGTTCAAAATAGAGTGTGGTTTGCGGGACTGTGAAAGTGGAGTTTTGTCCAAACAGTCTGCCTATTACCTGTCCTTGCAGCACATCGTTTGTCGGGGTTATGTTGCCCGATGTCATTCTTGTGAATGAGTAGCCGATAAACTGAAATTCGCGGGGTGGTTTGTCATCGAGTCGGATATCCTGTGCGGTTGTTGTAAGAGCCAGGAGAATTAAAAACAGTATTATTCTTTTCATGATTCCTCCGTAGATACCGGGGTTACCCGGAAAACTTTGTATGTTTTCCGGGTTGTTTCCGGCTTCAAGAATAAATTTTTAGTTCTTTGTGTATTTCTGGATCCAGGTTGCGCCGAGTGCTACATTGTTGTATTTGGTGGAACCAAATCCGAGTGCTGCGGTGGCGGCAGTGAAGCCAGTGATAGCAGGGGTTGTTTGTATTACTTCATACCACATTCCGGCAGTGTTCACTCTGTAGATACCTGTTGAGGTAAGGGTAGAAGGAACGGTCTGATTCAGGGTGATTGTGCGGATTGAAGTATTGGCAACTGCCTGGGTTGAGAATGTACCTTCAAATGTAACGGTTACGTTGCTGCTGTCTGTTGATACAACTCTGTAGGTTCCATTGGTATTGAAGGTTGCATCAATTTTTTTGGTTTTTGATACTGATCTTAGTCCAGGGGCAACATTTGCGCCGTCTGAAAGCCATGTGCCAACGAGCGGTTCGGTTGTTGGGGTTGCGGGAACATATTTCTGAATCCATGTAGCGCCGAGAGCGAGGCCGTTGTATTTGGTTGAGCCAAATCCTTCGGCTGCGTTGGCTACTGTGAATCCGGGGATTGCAGGGCTGGTTTGAAGAACTTCATAGGTCATGTAACCGTTTGTTCCAACCTGGAAGATTCCGCCTGATGTGAGGCTTGTTGGAACTGTCTGGTTGAGCACGATGGTTTTGATTGTTGTTCCTGTGTTGTCAGTATAGCTCCATGTGCCTTCGAATGTTACTTCTGCGCCTGTGCTGTCTGTTGCAACCACTTTGTAGGTTTTGTTGGTGTTAAATGCAGCAACAATTTTTTTGGTTTTTGACACTGCTGCCAAACCTGGTGCAACATCACTTCCTTCAGATACCCATACTCCTACGAGAGGGTCTGCTGGTGTTGGGGTTGGAGGGGTGATGGGGTTTTCCTCTTTATTGCAACCTGAAACCATGAGTATAAGTGCGAGCATCAAAACTGATAACGAAAAAAGCTTTTTCATCTTTTTTTCTCCCGGGGGTTAAATTAATGTGTGTTTGTTTGTTGATTATGAATTTTAATTAATTCCTGTTTGTTTATTTTTCCGGCCTCATTTTTGGGGAGTGAATCCAGAAAAACGATATGTTTTGGTAATTTATATTTTGCCAATCCTGCCCTGCAAAAATCTGTTATCTCATCCGCAGTTAATTTTACTCCGGGGTTAAGAACGATATAAGCTTTGCCTGTTTCGCCCCATTTTGGGTCTTTTACGCCGATTACAGCGCATTCTTTAATAGCTTCGTGTTGATAGAGGTATTTTTCAACTTCAGAAGGAAAAACATTCTCACCACCGCTAATATACATGTTTTTTTTACGGTCAACCACAAAAAAGTAGCCATCTTCGTCAACTTGGAGGATGTCACCCGTGTGGAACCAGCCGTCGGTAATTGCGGAGGACGTTTCTTTTGGTTTGCGCCAGTAGCCTGCTGTCACGACGGGGGATTTTAACCAAAGTTCACCGGGGGTGTTTGAGGGTAGTTCACTTCCCTCTTCATCAACGATTTTTGCTTCTACATAGAAGTTGGGAAATCCAATGCTTCCTTTTTTTCTTATTGCATCATCCTGATGGAGTGAAAAACAATTTGGTCCCACCTCGGTAAGCCCAAAACCTTGTCGGATCGCTATTCCCTTTTTGTGCCAGAGGTTAATCAGGGGAATTGGCATTGGGGCACCGCCGACGATGGCGAATCTAACTGAACTTAAATCTGTATCCTGAAATTTTGGTGAATCTGATAACATTTGGAGCATTGTTGGAACACCAAACAGGAGTGTGGTTTTTTCCTTTTCCATCAAATCAAGGATTGTATCAGGGTCAAACGAATTTAACAAAGTATGAGATCCACCCACAAAAAGAAACGGGGTAAACAGTACATTCCAACCACCAGTGTGGAAAAATGGAGCATAACTTTGTGTATGGTCGTTTTCCGTTAAATTAAGCCTTAAAACTGTATTTGTTGCGTTCCAGAACAACTGTTTGTGTGTTATGATCACACCTTTTGACAGACCTGTTGTTCCTGCTGTATAAAGAATTTTAACAGGGTCTGTGAAAGAAATTGACACCTCCGGTTTAATGATTCCGGGTTCAACCTTTTCAGTTAAAAATGTTCTGACTTCTTTAAGATCGATTATTCTTGGAACTGCTTGAAGAGTTTTTAGTTTTTTGATCTCTTCAACATAATCGGATTCAAAAAGGAACAATGCAGGTTCAGCATCCGCAATCAAAAGATCAAGTTCACGCGGTGTTAATCTAAAATTCAGGGGTACAAGAATAAGACCCGTTTTAACACAAGCGACAAAGAGAAGGATAAATTCTGCTCTGTTTTTTGAATAAACTGCTATTCTCTCCCCTTTTTTAAGATTAAGATCTTCCACAAGGAAACGGGCGAGTTTATTCGCGCGATTGTTAAAATCAGAATAATTCCATTCAAGACCGGTAGCATATTCCCTGATAAATAATTTATTTGGCGAATATTGCGCCCATCTTTCACACCAATCGGTTTGTAGATGATCATTCATTTTCTGCCTCCCAATATTTTTTGCAGAATCAAACCGGAGAAAATTGAGATCAAAATTGCTACTGCAGCGGCAACGCCGGGGTTCTCCCCTGTCGCAACAGTAAACGGCACAGTCAGTTTGCCATAATACATTGTAAAATGGACAACAACTGCGATAAACGAGGAAATAATAACTGCGGTTTTATTAACATCTTTCATAAACATACCAAATATAATCGGTACAAACGCCGCAGAAAAATATGCATAAACGCCATTTTGTGCGAATATTGCCACACTCAATTTTGGATTTATCAACTGATCATAAGTCATCAGAACTGCCACAATTCCCAAAACACCAATCACCGCTCTGTTGATAATTATCATACTCCGGTCAGTAAGTTCTTTTTTCACAAACTTGTCGGTGATGTATGGCTTGATCAAATCCTGTGTTATTGTACTTGATAGTGATTGTATTAATCCTTCAAGAGTTGAAATTCCCGCTGAAATTAATCCCAAAACAACAAAAAGTGACACAAAAACAGGGAATACGATAACCACGTAAGCGGGAATTATTCCGTCAGTTTTCAGAGCCACATCACCTGCTTTAAGTTCAGGAAACTGAAGGCGGGCATATAATCCAACAAACACCACGAGGAAAAAAATGGATTGAGCAATCACACCACTAATAAGATATGATTTAACTCCTTTTGGATCCTTTATGAGCAACGATTTAGTAATTATGTGGGGCTGACAAACAATTGCGGCTCCAATCACTATTTGAGCAATAAATATCTCAAAAAAGTCCCGAAAAAGGAAACTTGATTCGTTGTAAAGTTGGGTCAACTTGCCATCGACAGCGCCAAGTTTTCCGATAAATCCCGAAACTCCATCCTGAAAATAAATATATCCCGAACCGAGTAATATAAATGCCACAAACAACATGATTATTGCCTGAACTGTGTTGGTGTAAACCATCGAATTTGCACCACCAAACATCATGTAACCAAAGATAAAAACTATTGTGGCAATCAAAACATATAATTCAGGGACATCAAGTGTTTTGGATATTACTTTGGTTAATCCAACAGCGATGAGGACAACAAAAGTTAACAAGAGTAGGGATAAAATGGCAAAATAGAGAGCAAATCCTTTGCTTTCATATTTTTTCCCCATCCATTGGGCAAGTGTTCCCGCCTTCACTGATGATCCAAATTTTCTAAATCCAATGGTTAATACCACAAGAGAAATCATTGCAGCTGCAGGATAAACAAGACCATAGGAGATAAATGCACTAATTCCGTAAGTGGCAACAAGTCCTGGATTTATCACAAAAGTTGCGGCACTTGTCATTGAAGCAGCAAGAGCAAAACCGACAGTCCATGGTGGAAAATTTACATTCCCCACGGCATAATCGTTCATGGTTTTTACTTTTAGCGCACCACGAATAACAAAAAAGAGGGTGACTGCAACATAAACAGCAATCAGAATCCAACCGGCGGTAATCAACTCACTTGAAGCCAGGCCCATTTTTTCCGTCCTCTCTTAAAATTTCACTAAAGCTGAAGCGAAAGCAAGTCCGCCACCTGAACCAACAAACATCAGGTAGTCACCGCGTTTGATTCTCCCGGCTTTGTAAGCCTGATCAAGTGCCATCGGGATACAAGCTGAACCTGTATAGCCAAATGTTGACATTATCACTTCCCCTTTTTCGCGGGACTCACCCAAATTATCGAGTGTCTGCCAGATTGAATTGATGTTTATTTGGGTAAAAAAGTACCTTTTAACATCGGAGGGTTTTATTCCTTCTTTATCACAAGCTTTGAGTACCATTTTTGTCCAGATTTCAGGGTTTAATTCTTTGGGAAATTTTTTGACAAACTTCAGCAGGTGATCTTTATTTTCAACCACTTCTTTTGTGATCGGGAATTTTGTTCCGCCTGCATAAATCCCCATCCACTCATTATACTGACCATCGGAGAAAAGTTCACCGTTGAGGAATCCTGACCCATCCTCTTCAGGAGAAAGAACCACAGCTCCGGCACCGTCGGCAAAAAGTGTCACCGTCTTTTTATCGTGTAAATCCAAAAACTTACTCATCGCATAAGCACCGATAACCAGGATGTTTTTATAACTGTCATCCCCTGCAATAAACTTTGATCCGGTATTTAGCGCGGTTACAAATCCTGCACATGCAGTATTGATATCAAATGTTCCGGCTTTTATTGCTCCAATTCTGTTTTGAACAACGGAGGAAGTGGAGGGAGATACAAATTCAGGGGTGTCTGTTGCAATGATTATCAGGTCGATATCTTTAGCAGATATTCCGGCGTCGGCGATTGCGGAAAGAGCGGCTTTTTCACAAAGATCAGCGGTGGATTCATTTTCTGAGCACCATCTTCTCTCCCTGATTGTTAAGTTTTCACGCAACCAGGTGTCAACATCCTCACCAAGTACTTCATTAAAAAATGAATTTGGAACAATTTTTTCGGGAGCAAATGCTCCAATTCCTGTAATTTTAGCTCTTCTCATCAGGATATGCCTACATCACCAATCCACCGTCAACACTTAGAACGGTTCCGTTTACATAATCTGATTCAGAAGAAGCGAGGAAAAGATAAGCATTGGCGATATCGACAGGTAAACCAAGTTTGCCCAGAGGGGTTTTCTCAACCAACATGTTGATAACTTTTTCAGGGATTGTTCCAACCATTTCGGTAGCAATAAATCCGGGTGCTACTGCGTTAACACAAATCCCTTTTCTGCCAAGTTCCCTTGCCCACACTTTTGTGAGACCAATAATTCCTGATTTTGTAGCAACATAATTTGATTGACCAAAATTACCATAAAGACCAACGATGGAAGATGTATTAATGATTTTTCCGTAACCTTTTTCGATCATGTAGTTCATCACGGATTTGGTACAGTTGAACACACCTGTTAAATTTACATCAAGTACTGATTTCCACTGTTCAGCAGTCATTTTTGCAAGACTTGCGTCACGGGTGATACCGGCGTTGTTAATCAAAATGTCAATTGTGCCAAATTTTTCGACAGTTTTTCCGGCTGCTGCGGTGGTTGAATCAAGATCAGTTACATCCACTTTAACAAACATGCAATTTTCACCGAGTTCTGCAACCAATTGATTCCCAAGTTCTTCATTTACATCCCAGATTACAACTTTGGCACCTTCCTCTGTAAAACGAAGTGCTGCGGCTTTGCCGATACCTCTGGCACCACCTGTTATAACTGCCACTTTTCCATCAAGTCTTTTCATTTTTTTGATCTCCAAAATATATTTTATGAACCCTGAGCCTTAATTTTTCAGCTGCGGGCAACAATTTATTCATTGAAACTTTTTTATCGTTTCAAAATTTTAAAACGATAAGTGTATAATAATCCCCTAATTAAAAACCCATTATGAATAGATCTTTTTTCTTTCCTCTTCCCATTCCTGTTGGAAATTATTGTAATGCACCTCCATCAGGCGGTAAAACTTTTCCATCTCTTCAAGGCGTTTGGCGGTATCATCCCCTTCAACGGAGAATGATCCATTTGCCATTTCCCTTAAATTGACGGCTATTTTGGTGTTATTTTTGATTAGTGCAAAATTGTTCAGAAATGCATTCTCAAAAATTTCAGGTTCTATTTCGTAATAATCTTTTCTGTTGTTCTCAGCGAAAAAGGCTTTTCGAATAAGTTTTTTATCCCGCAGGCGCCTGAGTATCTGACTCACGGGTCCTTTACTCCTGCCAAGTTGTTCACAAATTTCATCGAGGGATACCGGTTTTGAACTAAAAATCAACAAAGCAACTATATGCCCCATCAATTTATTCAGTCCAAACGCCTTGTAGGCGTCGCCGAATCTACGAATCATTTCTATCTTAATTTGTTCTGTATCGCTCATATCTGTGTTTTTAACATTTCAAAAATTTGAAACGGTTAAAATTAAGCAAAACTAAGTTATTGTGCAAGAAGTATTTTTGGGAACTTTAGAACTTGAGAACTTTAGAACTTGAGAACTTCGGAGCTTCGGAACTTCGGTACTTCGGTACTTCAGAACTTCGGAGCTTCGGAACCTCGGAACTTCGGTACTTGAGAAATCCTTATACTCGGCCCCGGAGGGGTCGCCTGTGGGTACAACCGTCAAACATTGAAAATATTGGCCCCGGAGGGGTCGCTTGTGGGTAACATCGAATATGAACAAACCATCCCTCATTGTTTCGGCCCCGGAGGGGTCTCCTGGGGGTAACATCGAATACGAACAAACCATCCCACATTGTTTCGGCCCCGGAGGGGTCTCCTATGGGTAACATCGAATACGAACAAACCATCCCCCTCTTTTTTTTAATTGATAAATTTTCTCTAATTTGAATGATGTCATTAGGAATTTTATCAAATCAAAAATAATTGATCATATAAGCTTAAAATAAAGGTTTGTCATGTCGGAAGACCAAAAGAAACAGCTCGAATCAAGACTTTGGGATATTGCAAATACTCTTCGCGGGAAAATGGATGCTGATGAATTTAAAGATTATGTTCTGGGGTTCATTTTCTATAAATACCTCTCTGAAAGGATGCACCTCTTCGCTGATGAAATTCTCCAACCCGACGGAATAAAATACTCTGAAATTGATGAAAACACCCCCAAAGGCGTTGATTATCTTGATGCCATAAGAGATAATGCACTTGAAGAACTTGGTTTTTTCCTCAAACCTTCTGAACTCTTCAGCGACCTTGCCAAAAAAGGGAGTGCTATTTTCACCGATAATGCCTCCACCTTTATTCTCGAAGACCTTCAACGGATCCTGAAACATATCGAGGAATCGACGATGGGAACGGAAAGTGAAGACGATTTTAACAGTCTCTTCGAAGATATGGACCTAAACTCCACCAAACTTGGAAAATCCCCCGACGACCGGAACAAGGTGATTGCTAAAATTATGGCATCGCTCGATCAAATCGATTTTAAACTTCGTGAGATAGATGCTGATGTTCTGGGTGATGCGTATGAATATCTTATTGGTCAGTTTGCAAGTGGAGCGGGTAAAAAGGCAGGTGAATTTTATACTCCGCAGCAGGTTTCAAAAATTCTTGCAAAGATTGTCACGGGTGGAAAAACACAATTAAAATCGGTTTATGATCCCACCTGTGGTTCGGGTTCACTGCTTCTGCGTGTTTCAAAAGAAGTGGAGGTTGCAAACTTCTACGGTCAGGAGCTTAACAGAACAACCTACAACCTCGCCCGAATGAACATGCTGCTGCACGGAGTGCATTACAGAAATTTTGATATCCGTTTGGAGGATACCCTTGAACGACCACAACATATCGATAAAAAGTTTGAAGCTGTGGTTGCCAATCCCCCTTTCTCTGCCAACTGGAGTGCCGATCCCCATTTTATGAGTGACGACAGATTCAGTCAGGCAGGCAAACTTCCCCCCTCTTCAAAAGCCGATTATTCATTTGTTGAACACATGATTCATCATCTCGATGAAAACGGAACAATGGCTGTGGTTCTTCCCCATGGCGTGCTTTTTAGAGGTGCCGCTGAGGGTCATATCCGTCGTTATCTGATTGAGGATAAAAACTATCTGGATGCGGTTGTTGGTCTCCCCGCAAATATCTTTTATGGAACAAGTATCCCCACCTGTATCCTTGTTTTTAAGAAGTGTCGGGAAAATCCTGATAACATCCTCTTTATCGATGCAAGTCGTTTTTATGAAAAGGTAAAAACACAAAAATTCATTCGTGATGAGGATGTGGAGAGAATCATAACAACTTTCCGGGAGAGGAAATCTGTTGATAAGTTTAGTTTTGTGGCGAGTATCGATCAAATCCGTGAAAATGATTTTAACCTCAATATCCCCCGCTATGTAAACACCACTGAGGAAGAGGAACAAATTGATATCAATTTTATCGCTAAAGAACTGACCTCTCTTGATATCGAATTAAAAAAGGAACTTGAAACAGTCGCCCGTTTTTGTGAAGAACTCAACATTTCAAAACCGTTTTGATGGGTAATAATATGAGTGATGGACAGGTAATATTTAAACGATATTCAGTATGTAAGTATTTCTTACATACTGCCGCAGACGGGAAGAAATATAATGAGGGGAAATCATGAATATCCCAAAATTAAGGTTTCCCGGGTTTGAAGGGGCGTGGGAGGAGACCCGAGTTGGTAAAATATGCACTGTCAAAACCGGAAACCGCGATACACAAAATAAAATCGAGTTTGGGCTCTATCCATTTTTTGTCCGATCTGACAACATTGAAAGAATTGATACATACTCTTTTGAGGGAGAGGCGATCTTAACATCAGGTGACGGTGTCGGAGTTGGAAAGAACTTCCATTATATCAATGGCCGATTTGACTATCATCAGCGAGTTTATTGCCTGCATAATTTTGTCAAAAGTGTGTTTGGTAAGTTTATTTACTTTCTATTTTCAGAAAGATTTTATAACCATGTAATTACATTGAGCGCAAAAAATTCAGTAGATTCTGTCCGTATGGCAATGATTACAGATATGATTCTCTGCCTCCCCTCCCTCGAAGAACAACAAAAAATCGCCACATTTTTATCATCGGTTGATAATGTTATTCAACTTCTGACAAAAAAGAAAACTCTCCTCGAGAATTATAAAAAAGGCATTATGCAAAAAATCTTCTCGCAGGAAATTAGATTTAAAGATGAGTATGGGAATGATTTCCCTGATTGGGAGGAGAAGAGATTGGATTCAATTATTAAAAAGTTTCTTGTACCAATGAGAGATAAACCAACAGAGTTAAATGGTGAAATTCCTTGGTGTAGAATCGAAGATTTTGATGGCAAGTATTTATACAATTCTAAATCTGGACAGGGAGTGAGTGCAACGACTGTCAAAAATATGAATTTGAAAATTTACCCAATAGATACGCTTATTGTTTCATGTAGTGCGAATCTTGGAATTTGTGCAATCATAAAAAAAGAATTAATTACGAATCAAACTTTTATAGGCTTGGTACCCGATCACACAAAAATTAATGTCGAGTTTTTATTTTATGTCATGAACCTGTCAGCTAACAAGTTAAATTCCTTGTCAAGTGGTACAACAATATCCTATTTATCGCGTGAACAGTTTGAACGATTTGAGATTTCCATCCCCTCTTTGCAGGAGCAGCAAAAAATTGCTGACTTTTTATCGGGGATTGATCGAACGATTGAGATTGTAAATTCACAGATAGAAAAGACAAAAGAGTATAAAAAGGGGTTGCTTCAGCAGATGTTTGTTTAGGTGAGGCGAAAAACCACAGAGCGCACAGAGGACACAGAGGGACGATTATACGACCTCCGAATGAATTCGAAGGCTATTGGTTTAGGTATTATCCTAAAATTTCAACCGTGGGAATCTGTGCTAAATCCGTGGAAGCTGTGGAACTATTTTTTAACATACATTACAATACTGACTAAAAATAACACATTAAAGAAAATTATAATATGTCGTACGAATCAGAAAACATACTTGAAACGAAGTTAATTCAGGAATTAAAAGACCTTGGATATAATTATGTTAAGATCAATAATGAGAACGATCTTCTTTCTAATCTGAGGCGTGAACTTGGATGGTTAAACGAAACGGTTTTCTCTCATCCGGAATTTGACAAAATTCTTAATCATTTAAACAGAGGGAATGTGTTTGAAAGAGCTACAACTCTTCGTGAAAGGATGCACCTGGTTCGTGATGACAATTCTGATTTTTATGTAAAATTTTTGGAACAGGACAGATGGTGCCAAAACCATTACCAGGTGACAAATCAGGTGACAATGGAAGGCACATACCAAAACCGCTATGATGTTACGATCCTCATTAATGGTCTGCCGCTTGTTCAAATTGAACTAAAACGCCGTGGAATTGAACTAAAAGAGGCTTTTAATCAAATTAATCGTTACCAACGATATACTTTTGGCAGTTCTGCCGGACTTTATAATTTTGTACAGATTTTTGTTATCAGTAATGGGGTAAACACAAAATATTACGCCAACAATAAACACCAGTCGTTTAAACAGACTTTCTTCTGGACCAACAAAGAGAATAAAATTCTCTCCCAACTTGAACTTTTCACCCGTGACTTTCTTGAACCGTGCCATATCTCAAAAATGATCGCAAAATATGTAGTGCTGAATCAGACTCAAAAAATCCTGATGGTTTTAAGACCCTACCAGTTTTATGCAATCGAGGCGATTCTTCACCGGGTGGAAGAAACTGACAAAAACGGCTACATCTGGCACACAACGGGTTCGGGGAAAACCCTTACTTCATTTAAAGCCGCTCAGGTTTTAATGCGATTAAAAAAAGTGCAAAAAGTGATATTTGTGGTGGACAGAAAAGACCTCGATTATCAAACTTCGAGAGAATTTAACAGTTTTTCCGCGGGATGTGTTGATGCAACAAATAACACGACTTCACTTGTAAGGCAGCTATCCGATACCAACACAAAATTGATTGTAACGACAATTCAAAAATTGAATAATGCGATCTTTAAATCCCATTTTCAAAAAGAGATAAACTTCCTTCGGAATCAAAAAGTTGTTTTCATTTTTGATGAATGCCATCGTAGTCAGTTTGGTGAAACACATAACAGAATCCGTAATTTTTTCAAAAATGCACAGTTATTTGGTTTTACAGGCACTCCAATTTTTGTTGATAATGCTGTAACAAATGATCTGGGTAAACGGACAACAAAAGAACTTTTTGATGAATGTTTGCACAAATACCTGATCACTGATGCAATCAGGGATGAAAATGTACTTCGATTTTCCGTTGAATATGTAGGAAGATATAAAGAAAAAGAGGGGAAAAACTTTGTAGATATTGAAGTTGAAGGAATTGACACCAAAGAGCTTTTTGAATCGCCTGACCGAATTCGGAAAATTACCGATTATATTATTGCCAACCACGACCGTAAAACACACTCACGGGAGTTTACGGCAATCCTTTGTTGCAGCAGCATTCCAACACTAATCAAATATTATGAGTTTTTCAGGACCCGTAAAGAAGAAGGGGCACATAACCTTAAAATCGCAACGATATTTAGTTATGCTGCAAATGAGGATGATCCCGATGCAGATGGTCAACAGGTGTTTGATGAGACACTCCCCAATGGAAATTCAGGTTGGGTAAATCCCCTCTCCCGTGATAAACTGGAGGAATTTATCGGCGATTATAATGCGATGTTTAACACTAAATTCTCTACGAGAGAAAGCCAGTCATTTTACAACTATTATAACGACATTTCAAAGAAGGTGCGTAACAAAGAGATCGATATTTTACTCGTGGTTAATATGTTCCTTACGGGTTTTGATTCGGTGAATCTTAATACACTTTATGTTGATAAAAACCTGAAACACCACGGACTGATTCAGGCTTACAGCCGCACAAACAGGATTCTTAACGAACGGAAATCGCAGGGAAATATTGTTTGTTTTCGAAACCTCAAAGAAGCCACTGACTTTGCCCTCGCTTTGTTCTCCTATAAAGATGCAAAAGAGACCATTTTCATAGAACCTTACGATGTTTATGTGAAAAAATTTAATGATGCATACGCCGAACTTCTGGTTATAGCTCCAACCATAGACACCGTGAATGAATATCAAACCAGGGATGAGGATGTGGCGTTTGTGTTTGCTTTCAGGAAGATATTAAGGATCATGAATGTCCTGAAATCATTTGTCGATTTTTCATGGTATGATCTCAACATGACTGAACAGGATTATGAGGACTATAAAAGTAAATATCTCGATATTTATCATAAGTTAAAAGAAGACACTGAAAAAGTATCGATATTAAACGATGTCGATTTTGAGCTTGAACTTCTCCACAGGGATGATGTTAATGTTGCTTACATATTAAAATTGCTTGCCCATTATATAAACGGACTTGAATCAGAGAAAAAGCGGATTGAAGAGAGTGTAGAAGACCTTCTGGGCGGAACTCCTGAAATGAGGAGTAAAAAAGAGATGATCATGAGGTTCATCAGGGAGAATCTGCCTTCGATTGTAGATGAAGAAGCAATAGAAGAAGAATTCAGGAAATATTGGGAAATTGAGAGAGAAAAAGCTCTTCAGGCGATCTGTACAGAAGAGAATATTTCGCGAGAAAATCTTCAGATTGTGATTAGCCAATACATTTTTTCTGAGAAATTGCCTTTAACGGGCGATATCATAAAGATTTTGGAAGAAACGCCTTCGGTTTTGCTCAGGAGAAAAGTGGCGGAGAGAGTTATCATGAAGATTGTGGATTTTGTTGAGACTTATGTGAGTGAGTAGCGAAGAAGCAAAGTAGCGAAGTAGCAAGGGGGGAAAAACCACAGAGCACACAGAGGACACAGAGGGGATTAATTTAAGAGACCCATCCGCGATAATCCGCTTTCTATTTCCCTTTTCGTTTTGCAGAAGTCAATCGGGAACTACGAATATCAAACCCCGCACACGGGGTAATTGGGTTGTGGGACAGTGATCAATGGCTACGAATATCAAATCCTCTTCGAGGATATTCATAAACTCCCCATCCGCGGATATCTGTGTTAAATCCGTGGAATCCGTGGAACTATCAACTTACAAAGGGATTAGCTCTAACTTAAATTGGCAGTTCGATGGTGAAGGTGGTGTTGGGAATTGAGAATTTGGTAAGAAAACCTGACTGCTTGTGCCAGGTAACTTATTTTGAATTCACAGTCCTGAAGATACATGTCGATGTGTCGTTGAGTGTAACTGCTTTTGAAGGTTGGGGCGAGTTCAAAATGCTCGGCAAGCACATTTTGCGAAATAGTTTTTTTGTTTTCTTCCAATATTTTACTAATCAGATTTAGTGATTCGTTCATTGGTGATTTCTCAATTTTGAGTTATCTCAAACGGGTATTCAGCATAAAATGTAGTGCCATTTTCTTTAGTGGATTCAAAAGATACTGTACCACTTAAGTATCTTTCACTTAGGAGTTTCATACTGTATGTTCCCAATCCGCGGCCTTTGCCCTTACTTGAGAAAGATCTGTTAAATATTTGTAGTTGCACATGTTCAGGCATAAAAGTGGTGTTTCGGACTGAGAATATTACTTTTTGGTCGCCGGGGAAACAAGAAATTGTAATAACTGAGCCGGCGGGATCTGCTTCAAGAGCATTTTTGACCATATTGCCCAATACTCTTCCGAGCAGGCTTCGATCGGAAATTATGTCGATATCGAGCAGTCTTCCGGCGACGATCTTTTTGCCTTCTGCCACTACATGATTTTTGTAAAGTTCAATCGTTTCATTGACCAGCATTTTGGTGTTAACAACTGTTTTTCGAAGATCAAGTTTCCCACCTTCGGCGGCGATAAGTTGTTTTTGGGCTTGAATTTCTTCGATGAGTCTTTTGGAAAGTTCTTCGATGCTCTCGCTGAAAATAGCAAGCTCTTCGGGCTCTGCATCTCTTAAAATTTGAGTGTAACCAAGAATTCCACCTGCAGTGTTGAGTATATCGTGGAAAAATATTCTTTCCAGAGCCGAACGCCTTTTTTCATTGGAGATGTCGGAGACAGTAAAAACTGTAAAATATTCATCCTCAATAGTTAGTTGGGTGGATTTTACTCTGAGATCGAGGGCTGTGCATCCATCTGATTGGGTGATACGACACTCCTGTACAACTTCGGGACTGCCATTCTGTGCATTCAGAATTGAAATAACAGCTCCGCAGGTTTTACAAAATTCGCTTGTACCACATCCGGCAGCGTTTGCATCTGCATGTTGGCAATTAATTGCTTCGCCGGGTCGGAGTCCCTTAACGAGAAAATCATCTCCCGCATTAATATAAGTAAGCAGGCTCTCGTTGGCAAAAACAATCTCCCTTTCGACATTCAGTATCATCACAAACTCAGGAATGGCATTAAGTACTTTTGTCACTTGAGTGTGTGATTCAATTTTTTTAACTTGAGCAAACAAAACTTCGGGGTTTGTTCTTCTTGATGGCGCAAAAAATGTCTGCAATTCGGGATCCATGTTGGCCTAATTTAAATTATAATAGAATTTAAAAATATAATAATTTAAATTAAATTCAATATTCTTTCGGCGGCGGGTTTTGAATTTTTAAAGCAATCACCTATGGAGATGCCACCGCGGTAATTACCACTTAGCACAAGTCCGGGATTTTCCAGTTCAATTTTGGTAAAATAATCTTCGTGTAGATTATAACCCAGATTGTATTGAGGGATTGCTTTTTCCCACATTCGTGATCGAGTGAAGACGGGATCAACATCAATTTTCATGATTCTTTGGAACTCGGATAAAACTTTTTGTTCAAGGTCATCACCAAAACGGCGGAAAATATCACTGTTTCGGGCACCTCCGATAAATATTGTAAATCCTGCCTGATTTGAAGGGGCACGATTTTCAAATATTACAGAGCTCCAGATAGCACCGAGAAATATTTTTTTCTCTTTGCTTGGAATCAGGAATCCAAATCCATCGAGAGGGGTTTTAATGCTGTTTTTTTTGTAAGCTGCAAACAGGACTTTTACCGGAGGATGATAAACATCGGTAAAATGTTCGCCGAGATTTAGATCAAAATCAGTAAATACTTTTGCTGCGATATGTGCAGGAAGTGTTGAATGCAGGATGTCACTTTTTAATTCATGCAGACTCCCCTGCTTTTCGTAGGTAATTGAAAATTTTCCGTTATCTTTTTTTACATTGGTCACACGGCAACCATAAATGATACGATCGGGGAATTGTTCCACTATAGTTTTTGGGAGAATCCCCATTCCCGACTTAAAAGAGAACATTTTTGCGCTTTGTTTTGACTCTTCGTTTCTCTTTTTAGCCTCTTTTCGCTCTTTGGCACCCTTCACCATCCCTTTTACCAAGCCACCATAAACTTCTTCCAAACGGTAGAGTTTTGGGAAAGCAGATTTTACACTGAGTTTTTCAGCATCTCCGGCAAATACTCCCGAGACAAAGGGATCAATTGCGTAGTCGAGGAATTCGCGTCCCAATCTTCTTTCAACAAATTCAGCGATACTTTGGTTATATCCGTCAACCGACCTTCCAACAAAGGGTTCCTTCAACAAACGAAGTTTCCCGGGAACAGAAAACAGGGCACTTTTAAAGAATGTACCTGCACTCATTGGTAGAGCCATGAGTTCATCATTTTTGAGGATATATCTTTTATTAGAAGTTTCGCTGGCATAAACCATCTCGTCATCAAGACCAACCTGACTTACCAGTTCTCTGATGAATGGCGAAGTTTCGAGTCCACTGTTTGGCCCAAAATCGATAGTATATCCATTCTCTTTGACGGTTTTGATACTTCCACCGGGTTCATTCCCTGCTTCGAGTATCGTGAAGTCAATATTCTGACGGTGAAGCCAGTGTGCTGTTGCCAGGCCGGAGATTCCGGCTCCCAAAATCACTATATTTTTCATTTTAAGGGTTCAATATCTCTTTTTTGCCGGAAAGTTCGGTTTTAACAAGATTTGCAAGGCATTTAACAAATGTCTTGGAGTCGTTTAAACCTGTCATAACTATATAATTTTCAATTTTTGCTTCTTCTGCGTTGTGCCTGTATTCGATATCAAGTTCAAACAGTGTTTCAACATGATCGGAAACAAAACTTATGGGAACCACCAAAACATCTTTAACACCTTTGCTGCCGAGTTCCATCAGTTTATCATCAGTTGCGGGTTCAAGCCACTTAACGGGACCAACTTTGCTTTGAAATGAGAGGTGATAATTATGTGAATAACTCCTCATTTTCATCACAACTTCCATTGTGTTTCTAATTTCACCGCTATATGGATCGCCGTTTTTAACCAAACTGACAGGGGTTCCATGAGCGCTAAATAGTATATTCACTCTGTCTCTGCGTTCTTCAGGGAATTTCAGCAGACATTCATCAATCCGTTCATTCAGAGCTTTAACATAAAGTGGATCAGTGAAATAATTTCTGACCATTTTGACCTTCGATTTGTCACCCTTAAAAACCCGATTCCATTCATTAAATGACGAACCTGTTGTAGTGATTGAATAATGCGGGTAAAGTGGAAGCAAAACCACAGAGTCATAATTCCCGTCAACCACCTTTTGCGCGGCTACACTTGTGAGAGGATTCCAATATCTCATTGCTGTAATGACATCAATATTGGGGAGATCATTTCTGAGTTCGGCTTCAAGCATTGAGCGCTGCAGTTCTGTCCATTCATTAATTGGAGATTTTCCGCCAATTAATTCATATTCATGGGCAACCTTTGGTGCTCTTCTTTTCGAAATAACCGACGCAAAAAGGGTCTGCCCAAATGGAAGTTTAAAGATATCACGGTCACTGAATAGATTTTTCAAAAATGGTTCGATTGCACTTATTGAATCGGGACCACCAAGGTTCATTATCACTACTGCTGTTTTGTCCACAATTTTTCCTGTTTTAAACCGTTCTTGAATATCTTCCTTGATCTTCTTTTCGTTCGATGAATCCATCAAATCTCATCGCAATATTTCGAATCAGAAGTCTGCCCTTATTTGATACTTCAAGTTTGTCCGGTGTTATTTTGAGTAAACCATCTGCTTCCATCACCTTCAAATTATTGAGCGAATTGGCAAAATAGTCGTTAAAATTGATCTTATACTGAGTTTCAAATGCCTTAAAATCAAGCTCAAAATCGCACATTACCCTGGTAATGACATCCCTTCTCAAAAGATCGTCGTCTGTGAGATATATTCCTTTGTTTACGGGAAGTTTTTCGTCGTTTAATGAGTCAAAATATTCTTTTTCTTTTTTCAGATTCTGAGCATAAACCCTTCCAATCTGGCTGATGCTTGTGATCCCCATACCATAAAGATCGGCACCGGCGTTTGTTGAGTATCCCTGAAAATTTCTGTAAAGTTTTTTGTCACGAAGAGCTATTGCCATTTCGTCATCAGGTTTTGCAAAATGATCCATTCCGATGAAAACATAACCTGCACCAACAAGTTCCTCGATTGTTGCACCAAGAATATGAAGTTTTTCTTCAGGTTTTGGGAGGTCTTCGGGTTTAATGAGTCCCATGTGTTTTTTCATCCAGGGGACATGAGCATAGTTGAAGACTGCAAGACGATCGGGTGATATATCGACGGTTGTTTTCACTGTTTTTATAAATTCTTCTTTGGTCTGAAAAGGAAGACCGTACATCAAATCGAGATTGATGCTGGTGAACCCAAGTTCTCTGACCCATTGAACCACTTGCCTTGTCATCTCTTCGGGCTGAATACGGTTAACAGCTTTTTGAACTGTTGCGTTGATATCCTGAACACCCATTGAAATACGATTAAATCCACCTGATCTGAGGGCTTCCAAATGTTCTCTTGTTAATCCTCTTGGATCAATTTCACAACCGGCTTCAATTGAAGGATCAATTTTAAACGACTTATTAATGTATGATACCAGATCGTAAATTTCATCAGGATCGAGATGAGTGGGTGTTCCCCCTCCCCAATGAAGTTGGGTTACGGGGCGATCTACATCAAGAAAAGTTCTGAGCAGATCAATCTCATTTTTAACATATTTGATATATTCCTTGATTCTGTCACGATTTCGCGTGATAATCATATTACATCCACAGAAGTAACACAAAGTATCACAAAACGGCAGATGGAAATAAAGTGACAGAGGAGGTTTTACCGCTTCGGTATTTGTCCGCACAATCTCATCAAGATAGTTATCAGCAGTGAATCCTTCGTGAAAATGAGGAGCCGTTGGGTAACTGGTATATCTGGGACCCGGCTGATCATATTTTTTAATTAGTTCAATATCAAAATCAATTTCAAACATCTTTTTTCCGATTATTTATGAAATTTATGACTGTCGACTTTGATATAATCGACCAAAGCTTTTAGATTTTCCGGTTTTACATCCGGTAAAATACCGTGTCCCAGATTGAATATATGTCCATTTGCATTATCAAGTGATCCTAATAGAGCGGCAGCTTCTGCTCTTATATCATCGTGTGAAGCATAAAGAATGGTTGGATCCATGTTTCCCTGCACCACAGCTTTATCGCCAATTTCTCTTTTAACCGCAGCAAGATCAACTGTCCAGTCAAAACTATAAGCATTTGCGCCAAGTTCTGCGAGTTTGCTGAAATTGTAGTTAACCCCTTTGGCAAAAACAATTACGGGGGCTATCTGTTTCAGTTCATCAACAATTCTTTTGATGTAAGGTTTCGAAAATTCCTCAAATTGAGTTGGAGAAAGGATACTTCCCCATGTATCGAAAATCTGAACAACATCTGCTCCGGCTTCAACCTTTGCTTTGAGATATGCGATAATTACATTGGTTAACATTTCGAGAATTTTATGAGCTGTTTTTCTTTCGCGATAGACAAATTCTTTAATTCTGCTGAAATTTTTTGAGCCTTTTCCTTCAACCATATAGGTAAGCAGAGTCCATGGAGCACCTGAAAATCCAATCAGAGGAACTCTTCCGTCAAGTTCTTTAACTGTTAATGAGACGGCATCGAGAACATATTTTAATCTGTCAGTAGGGTCAAATTCGTGAATTCTGTTGATATCTGAAGCAGTTCTTATAGGGTTTGGGAAAACGGGCCCCGTTCCCTCATTCATCAAAAATTCCAATCCCATCGCTTCGGGGATAACAAGAATGTCGGAAAAAATGATCGCAACATCCACACCAATTAGGTCAACAGGTTGAATAGTAACTTCTGCAGCAAGTTCGGGCGTTTTACACATGGTAATAAAATCTGCTTTTTCGCGGACTGCCCTGTATTGTGGAAGATACCTGCCCGCTTGTCGCATCACCCAGATTGGGGTTCGTTCAGTTTTTTCATTCTTTAAAGTTCTAAGGAACAAGTCGTTTTGTAAGACTTTCAATTTTCATCTCTCAGGTTTATATTTTTTAATTTTTGCATCAGTGCCTCCATCGTAAAATCATCGGGCATAACGGCAACTGTAAATCCATTTAATTCAATCTCTTTTTTGGTGACATCACCAATCGCACAAATTTTTGAGTTTTCCAGTATTATCCCTGCATCTTCACCTGTTGCAGTAAGAAAATTCTTAAAGATCGAGGGACTCGAAAAAATCAGGTATTCAGGAAGATAAGTGAAAAGAACAGTTCTTATCAGATTATTTTCCTCTTCCGGGGGAGGTTCATTTTTATAAACGACCACTCTTTTAACTTCGGCCCCCATCGCAGTAAGCTCGTCAGAAAGTGTTTTTCCGGCAAGATTTCCTAGGGGTAATAAAATCTTTTTCCCTTTTATGTCTTTGGTTTTGTAATAATCAACCAGTCCCTCTGCGGAAAATTTTGCAGGAACGACGATGTTTTCAGCAGAGAATAATTCCATCACTTTTTGTGCAGTTTTATCGCCAACACAAGCAATTTCTTTCCCGAATAACACATCGATATCACCTCTTCCATCAAAAATCGAGATCAGTGCGTAAAAAGTATGGACTGATGTAAAAATGATGATGTCAAAACTGTTTGGATTATCCACAATCCCGATGGTTGTCTCATCCAAAACGGGGGTAATAACTATTAAAGGAAGGTTAATTCCTTCAAAATCATATTTTTTGAATAAGGCGGTGGTTTCAGCGGCATCCTCTTCAGCTCTGAAGGTGATTAACCTTGGTTTGTGTTGATCCATTTTAATTCTGTTCCGGGGTTCAGATTCTATCGATCAGAGCGATAATTTCTTTTCCACCGTCATTAAACATATCCTGTGCCAGACCCACACCAAGTTCTTCAGCATGATATTTACTTCCTCTAACATAACCTCTCATTGCTTGAGTTCCATCAACAGAGCCAATATAAGATTTCAGCCAGATACCGTTTGGTTTAACAACCGCATGTGCAGCGATGGGAACCTGACATCCGCCTTGAAGTTCTCTTAAGAAAGCTCTTTCACAGGAGACCGCGGCAAAGATATTTGGATTATGGAGCACTGAAATTAACTTGTATGTCTCAGTGTCACCCTCTCTAATCTGTAATCCAAGCGCACCCTGCCCAACAGCGGGAAGCATCATGTCGATAGGGATTATGGAGGAAATGTGCTCCTGCAAGCCAAGTCGTTCAACGCCGGCACGAGCGAGAATAATTGCATCCCAATCGCTATCGAGATATTTTTGAATTCTTGTAGGTACATTACCTCTGAGTTCAACGGTGGAGATATCGTTTCTAAGATTCAGTAGTTGACTGCGTCTTCTTAAAGAACCGGTGGCGACCACTGCATTTTCGCGCAGTGAATCGATTGTGACACCTTTTTCCCGTGCAATGATAACATCATTAACTTCGTGTCTGTCGGAGACTACTGCGAGTTGAAGACCTGCAGGCATATTAGTTTCAAGATCTTTAAGACTGTGGACGGCAAGATCCACTTCTCCACTTAAGAGAGCATTCTCTAACTCTTTTGTAAACAGACCTTTATCCCCGATCTTTGAAAGTGCCACATCCAGAATTTTATCACCTTTAGTGTTAATATGGATAACTTCAATTTCGAGGTCGGGATAATGTTTTTTCAGTTCTGATTTAACATGTTCAGTTTGCCAGAGAGCGAGTTTACTTTGTCTTGTTCCGATTCTTAATTTACTTTTCAATCTGATTCCGGTAATAATTTTTAATTATTGTTTACTTCTTCATCAACCTGTTCAGGGTTGAAGAGATTGGAGATAACGGAAGTGTAGTTGGCAACTTCCTGATAATTGAGTCCACTTTCAGCAATCTGGCGGAGCCTGATTGTCGGGTTGTGCAAAAGTCGCCCAACGAGCCTTTTGGTCATATCGTCTAATTTTTTGATATCTTCTTCATGAACTTTATGTTTAATTTTATCGATTTCTTCCTGTCGGATTTCTTCGAAAAAGTCTCTTATTTTTTTAATTGTCGGGATCACTTCGAGAGTGTTATACCAACTAAAAAGGTTTTGCATCTCCTCGAGGATAATCGCTTCAACCGCGGGAATCTCTTTTTCCCTTTTTCTGATATTCATATCGATAATTTTACCCAAAGTATCGATATCGTTGTAAAACACACCGTCAAGTTTTGCAACTGCGGGATCGATATCCCTTGGCAGGGCAAGATCCATGAGACAAACAGGATTCCCCCGTCGTTTTTTCACAATGGTTTTCACTTCATCATAATTCAGGATGACACCGGGTGCTGAGGTGGCTGATATTACAATATCAAAATTATGGAGAAGTTCATGGATGTTTTCGAATGGGACAATCTCACCATAAACCTTACGGGCAAGTTCCTCCGCTCTTGAGAGGGTGCGGTTGGAGATTGCAAGGTTTCCGATCCCCTTGTCTTTTAAGTGGAGTGCTGCCAGTTCCCCAGTTTCACCTGCTCCAATAACAATTGCCGAACGGTTTTGCAGGTTGGCAAAAATCTTTTCAACAACTTGTATTGCTGCATAACTTACAGAAACAGCACCTTCGCCAATTTCTGTTTCAGTGATGCTCCTTTTCCCAACCCGGGTGGCAGTATCAAATATCCGGCGCATAATTGTACCGGCAAAATTCATATCAACCGAAAGCTGAAAAGCATCTTTCATTTGTCCATGAATTTGTGAATCACCAAGAATTAGGGAATCGATGCCTGAAGTGACGCTAAAAAGATGTTTGACAGCACCACAGGAGAAAAAATTGAGGAAATTTTTGTTTGTTAAACCATCAACATGTTTATAATTTAACAGCGCGTCTTGAATTTTTGAGATGTCGAGATTATTATCGATCGGCAGACCAAATATTTCTGTTCTGTTACATGTAGATATCACAAAACCATCACTAAACAGATTATTTCGGAGAATACCGATAAACTCTGTCATCTCATTTTTACTAAGATGGAGAGCCTCTCTCTGTTCGATGGTTGCTGTATGATGGTTTATTGATGTACCAATAAGGTTCATAGTTGATCTCCGGTTTTACCGGGCTAAATTTCTATTTGCTAAATTGATGAAATGTAGAACCAATTATTCCTGTGACCCCGAGTGAGATCATAGCAATAATAAATCCTGCAATTGAATAGGTCATAAATTTTTTACCATAAAGGCCGGAGGTAAAGCGAACTATTAATCCTGCACCATAAAAAAGCCACACCACTCCGGTTGCAAGCAACTTCGGATCGAGGTAGCTGAAATCGGGAAATGCGTTTGGCAGCCAAATTGTTCCGATCAGGATCGCAATAGTTAAAAGTGCAAATCCGACCATAACGGATGACACGGCAAGTCGTTCCAACAACTCAAGACTAGGAAGTCGGTTAAAAACGAGTCCAAATTGATTGAGTTTAATCCTTTTATACTGTACGGTAAAAAGTAATGCATAAACAGCTGAGATTGTAACACCCGTATAACCACAGAGGGCACTTATAACATGGAGACCCAAAAGTCTGTTTTTCAAAACTTCAGGAACATCTATCACATCCTCAATAAAAAGAGTTGAAATCACTTGAAAAATGATAGAAATTGCCAGAATAAATGTACCTGTGGCTCTGATATCGGTGGAAAGTTCAATAAGAAAGTATGAAAATCCGATACTGAAAGCCAAAACGCTGAATATCTCAAACTTGGTGGTAATTGGCGGATGATCAAAATGGATTGTCCACATTACCAGATAAACTGTATGAATTAAAAGGGTTACAAATAAAAAGATTCTTTTTATATTGTGTAATGCAGGTTTATCTTTATAGAAGTCGGTAAGATAAACGGCAAAAGTAGCCGCATACAGCAGCGGTAAAAGATAATTTAGTATATGAATGGTTTCAAGCATTAGTGTAGTGCCGAAGTATGTAAAATATTTTTTTTGCAGTAACAAATATAAGAAAAAACCACTTTAAATGGGTTTGTTCTTATACTGCTATTTATTAAATTTGCCGATGTGTTTTCAAATTAATTTTTTAATTTAGCGTATAAAATAAACCAATATTTTTTAAATATCATAACCAAAAAGAGAACCGGAAATACGATGTATAAAACAATGCTTGCATTAGCCGCAATTCTGATTATTTTCTCAGGATGCAGCAAAAAAGAAGAACCAAAAACCCCTGAAGCCGGAAAAGAAGCTTCGGCACCTGCTGTTCCCGTAAGAGGCGGGAAAATCCTTGAAGTAATTCAGACATCCTCCTATTCTTATTTAAGAGTTGAAGAAGAAGCCGGAGAAGTTTGGCTTGCAGTCCAGAAAATGGATGTAAAAGAGGGTGAAAATATCTATTTTACCCAGTCAATGGAGATGAAAAATTTTGAAGGCAAAGAAGCCGGCAAAACTTTTGAAACAATTCTTTTTGTAAATGACCCATCAAAAGATAAAGCCAGTTTTGGTGGACAGGTTGGAAGTCCCGCTGATTTACCTGCCGACTTTAAACATCCGGAGCAGGCCGGTGTGGCAAAAGAAGATGTAAAAGTTGAAAAAGCTGCCGGTGGAGTAACCGTTGCTGATGTATTCGCTAAAAAAAGTGAACTCAAAGACAAAAAAGTAAAAATCCGCGGAAAAGTCACTAAAGTAAACGCAGGCATCATGAACACCAACTGGATTCATATTCAGGATGGAACAACCTCCGGTAGTGAATATGACCTTACCCTTACATCTGCTGATGTTCCTACTGTTGGACAAATCATCCTTATTGAAGGAAAAGTTTCAGTGGATAAAGATTTTGGCGCCGGATACAAATACGATGTAATTGTTGAAGAAGCAAAAATTCTCGAAAAGAAGTAATTAAATCAATTTTGGGGATGTAACCGGTAAACTCCGGCTATATCCCCTTTTTTTTAAGTTAATTCACCCTTGTCTTTAAATTATAACAGAATCCTTAAAATGAATAAAAAGATTTTATTTTTACTGCTCTTTTTAACTCCTGCTGTTTTCCCACAATTGGGCGATTTCCTTTTTAAAACTTCAGGCAATCAACTTTATCTGCAAGTTTATGGCGAAACCGTTGATCCATTTGCTCCATTTGATACAAAAAATTCGATTCAGAAGGTTAAAAAAATAACCAAACCAGTTGTTACAGATAAAAAATTGACCGTGAATGCCAACCCTGTTGATTTTAAGATATTTAAATCTTCAGTTAAAGGTTTGGCTTCTTTCACGATCTACTACTCAGGGAAAAAAGAAAATTATCTTATTCATCTGAAATTCGAAAATGCAAACTCCTTCAAAAACCTTTTATCTTTTGTCAGTACCCTGTTTCAGGAAGTCAAAATGAAAAATGGAGTCGAGGGATTAAGTTATCGCAAAGGTACTTACTCGTATGATCTTATGGGAACGGGAACCAAGACACCCGGTGATGTTTCGATTCTAACCGATTCAAGACCCGGAAAAAATGAAGCTTTTATTGGAATAATTGCAGATCCTGCTTCTTATATAAGTTGTGCTGATTTTAATTATCCAAAAATTGAAGTTGACCTGAATGCGATGACGGAACAAAAAATATTTGAATACTACAACAGTATGGCATCGGAGTTATATGAATTGGTAGTTGTTGCCCAGGAATATTATAAAAAACCAAAAACACAAAATGGTGGCGGAAACTCATTTGAAGGATTTGTTATTCCTGAGAATATGAAACAAACCCAAAACTGTGTATTTGGAATTGACGCTGTTTCAGTTGGTGAGATTATCCTCACTGCTACTACTAAACTTGATATTATTGGGCAGGACGGGAAAACCCCGCTTAAAGTAAGATTTGTTACGAGACCTGATGATATGCAACCGGAAGTTGTGAATTAAACTTTTTGGTTAATCCAATAATCCAATAATGCAGTAATCCAATAATATGGATGTAAAACAACGTCCAATCCCCGCCTGCTTTTGAGAGATTGATTTTTTTTAGGGGACGCAGATACACGCAGATTTAACGGATTTTCGCGGAGGGGGTTTTATAATAGAACGCGGATGATGCGGATAAAGCGGATTATCGCGGATACAACCTTATTTTTTGACAACACTTACCCTTCATCCTCCCCTCGCCTTTTAGGAGAGGGGTCGGGGGTGAGGTACGAGGCTCTGCGGTTTATTTTTAAATCCCTTCCATTTTTTAATTTTTCTTCCTTTACTCCCTTCTGATTAATTTAACTTCCTCGTTTGAATCCTTTTTTGGATTCCTCAATCTTATTAATACTTAAAAGAAATAATTATTGATGGAACTTATAACCTTAATCATCGCATTTTTGATCGGAGCAGTTATGGGTTTAACGGGTGCAGGAGGATCAATTCTTGCGGTACCTGTTTTTACTTATCTCCTGAAGCTCGATATTATAACCGCAACCGGGTATTCCCTGTTTGTGGTGGGAATGACTTCACTTGTTGGAGCCATCAAAAATATAATTCAGGGAAATATCGAACTTAAACCGGCACTTTATTTCTCAATTCCATCACTTGCAACTGTGATTGTTACCAGGGGAACAATTGTACCTTTAATTCCGGATGTGATATTTGGCGACGACAATCTGATTATAGCGAAACAGACACTACTTTTAGGACTTTTTGCATTTTTGATTTTTTATGCAGCATATTCAATGCTGAAAAAGAAGCCACAACAGGAAACAGTACCTGTGTTTGATATTAAAAGACTCGCTCTTCAGGGTGCAATTCTTGGTGTGATAATGGGATTACTTGGTGCAGGTGGTGGTTTTATGGTTGTGCCTGTTCTGGTATTGATTGCCGGGATGGATATGAAAAAGGCAATTGGGACATCGCTGATGATAATTTCAGTAAATGCTTTGAGTGGTTTTATTGCCGGTGCATCGGAATTGGAAAATATTGATTGGATGTTTTTATTAAAATTTACAATTCTGATGGTAGCAGGAATTTTAACAGGGAGCTACCTGACTTCAAAAATTGACAGTCAAAAATTAAAAACAGGCTTTGCATGGTTTATTGCCGGTGTGGGTGCCTACATTCTTATTAAAGAATTTTTATCAATATAAAGGAAGAACTTAATGTTAAGAAATCTCTTTTTTGGAAACAGCAAGGTGAAAAACCTTGGAGCCAAAGAATTTAATGATGGATTTAAAAACGATAAAAATGCCGTCGTAATTGATGTAAGAACCTCGGGTGAAGTGGCTATGGGATACATCCCCGGCGCTAAACATATCGACCTGATGTCTGCGGGTTTCGCCGGTCAGATTGAAAAATTAGACAAGGCCAAAAGCTACTATCTTTACTGCCGGAGCGGTAACAGAAGTTATCAGGCAGGATTAATGATGGCCAAATCAGGATTTGAAAATATTTTTAATTTATCCGGCGGTATCATGAGCTGGAAATACGAAATTAAGAAATAAGGAGACCAATAAATGTTCTTTAAACATATTTATGAGCCGGGACTTGCCCATGCAAGTTACATAGTTGGATGCCAAAAAACAGGTGAAGCTCTTGTTATTGATGCCAAAAGAGACATTGATGACTATCTGAAGATAGCGGAAGCCGAGAAACTAAAAATAACACATATTGGCGAAACGCATATTCATGCTGATTTCCTCGCGGGTTCGCAGGAGCTGGCTGAAGTGACGGGTGCAAAACTTTATCTCTCCGATGAAGGTGGTCCTGATTGGCAGTATTCATTTCCACATGTTGGACTAAAAGATGGTGATTCCTTTATGGTGGGAAACTTAAAAATTGAAGTGGTACACACTCCGGGACACACTCCTGAACACATTTCATTTCTTCTTACCGATACTCCGGCTTCACCACATCCCGTGATGATGTTTACAGGTGATTTTGTATTTGTTGGAGATGTTGGAAGACCTGATCTTTTAGAAAAAGCAGCAGGACTAATTGGAACAAAAGAAGTGGGAGCACATCAGATGTTTCACTCTCTGAAAAAATTTACTGCTCTCCCCGACCATATTCAGGTTTGGCCTGCTCATGGTGCCGGTTCAGCTTGCGGTAAAGCTCTCGGTGCGGTTCCGAGCAGCACTGTTGGATATGAGAAACTTGTAAACTGGGCACTTCAGATAGATGATGAAGATAAATTTGTTTCAGCCCTGCTTGAAGGACAACCGGAACCACCAAAATATTTTGCGATGATGAAAAGGTTGAACAAGACAACCAGACCGTTGTTGACCGCGGTTCCATCGCCCAAAAAACTTCATACAAGTGAACTTCTTGAAGCGATCGCTTCGGGTGTAAGAATCATTGATACACGCAACAAACTTTCTTTTGCGGGTGGACATATCCCCGGAAGTATCAATATTCAGGACAACTCTGCTTTCAGCACATGGGCGGGATGGATTTTGAATTACGAGGATCCGTTTATTCTTATTGCTTCTGAGGGAAGAATTGATTCGCTGACAAAAGCACTTATCAGAATTGGACTCGATAATATAATAGGTTATCTTGCCGATATTGAGGAATTAAGTGATGCAGGGCTTGAACTTGAAATATTAAAACAATTTACTTGCAACGACCTCGAACAAAACAGAGAATCGTGTTATATTCTGGATGTTAGAAATGAATCTGAGAGAGAAGTGGCAAGATTAAACAATTCGCACCACATCTTTGCAGGCTACATAACCGATCACGTTGAATCATTGCCTGAGGATAAAACTATTGTGGTACATTGTGCCGGTGGAGACCGCTCTGCCATAGCTGCAAGTCTCCTGATGTCGATGGGATTTGACAATGTAGCCAATCTCACCGGTGGAATAAATGCCTGGATTCAATCAGGTCACAAAGTAATTAACAACTGATTAATTACTTCCTTTGGTAGACCACACCAAGATTTAATGGTGACTCGGGTGATTTGGAGAGGATAATTCCAATCTGAGTTCCCGGGTTATCATTCCAATCGGCAGTAAATATTTTATTACCCGTCAAAATTCCAGCTGTTGCCGATTTAGTATCTTCAGTAATGGAAGAATCTGTGAGAATAACTCCATCAACAGATGCCGTTCCCAGTTCTTTACTCATTTGGGTTTTTATATCATTATAAATTTTGACCACTTCCTCAAGCTCTTTTCCTTCAATATCAAATCTGATTGCACCCGAAAAGAGTGACCCGGATTCATCAAAAAAATAGAACACATCAGCTTTTTTTCCATAAACATCACCGGTGAAAACGAGTGAAGCTGTGTCACCCCTTGTAAAAGCGATTTTTTCGTTTTTCCTCACTTCCTCAATTGTTGTTCCCCATTGTGAATTACGGAACCCGGTAACTGAACTTTGAGTAGCGGTAGATTCACCTGGTTTGTCGGAAGGGCTTTCACCACATCCCAACATGACCAAAGTGAAAATAAAAATAGTAAAAAGATTGTATTTATATAATTTCATATTTAATTCCTGATTCGGGAGTTTAATGTTCAAAATAAGTACGCAATTTAAGTAATATTTGCTTTTTGATAACAATCGTTACAGTAAAATCCCCCTTTAATGTCGATTTCTTCAACACTTGTGCTTGTATGCATTACACAATCCCAGCTGAGGCAGTGCACCAAACCGAGATTGTGTCCAAGTTCATGGTAAATTTCTTTAAGGGTTCGAGAAAAAAGAATGTTGTAGTCAGCTCTGCCTGTATACAACTCTTCATGTAATCTGAATAGTGATACAACTGACAATTTACCGTTGAGTTGTGCCTCACCGTAAACATATTTGAAGACAGGATTAAACAAATCAACATTTACCAGTGCCATTCTGAAAGCCGGGTTTCCATTATTGTTAATGAGAAGATGTTTGATGATATCAGGAGAATAAAACTGGTTTCGCTCCTCATTAAATACCGATTCAATATCAAAAAGTGATTCATACAATCTGACTTCAAAAGGGAGTCGTGACTCAATATCTTCCTTTATTGTTTTTAAAAGAATTGAATCAGTGAAACCCAGGAATTCGATCTCAATTATAAGTCTCGACTTCTTTTTAAAGAATTTGCTAAACAAGAGGGAGTTCTCCCTGTTTAATCCCTCTCAATATTGTACTTGCTCATCTTATTATAGAGGGTAACCCGATCGATCCCAAGTACTTTTGACACTTTTGAGATATTAAAATTATACTTTTCCAACATCTTTATTATGTGTTTTTTCTCGATCATAGAGAGTCCTTCATCTTCATCTGCTTGATGATCATGAATATTAAATGGCAGGTCGTCGGGTTTTATCTCTCCGCTTCTTCTCATTACCACTGCCCTCTCGATAGCATTTTCAAGCTCGCGAACATTTCCGGGCCAGCTGTAACTCAACAAAAATTCCATGGCATCTTTTGATATCGCTTTGATGTTTCGGTTCATACCGTCTGCAAATTTTTTCAAAAAATGTTCAGCGAGGAGGATAATGTCATCTCTTCTGTCGCGTAGAGGTGGAATTGTAATGCTGAAAACATTTAACCTGTAATAGAGGTCTTCACGAAAAGTACCTGCCCTGACCAAACCCTCCAATAATTCATTTGTAGCACAAATAACCCTGAAATTGCTACTTATGAGGTCGTTACCTCCCACTCTTGTAAACTGTTTTGTTTCGATAACTCTTAGAAGGTCTATTTGCGTTTTTGCTGAAACCAGTCCTATTTCATCGAGGAAAATGGTGCCATTGTCGGCGAGTTCAAATTTCCCTTTTCTTTTATATTGTGCCCCGGTAAATGCTCCTCTTTCGTGACCAAACAGTTCACTTTCAAGGAGTGTCTCAGGCAAAGCTCCACAATTTACGGTTATCATAGGGAAATATTTTCGTGCCGAGTTTATATGAATCGCTTTGGCAACCAGCTCTTTTCCTGTGCCACTTTCACCATTTATCAAAACTGTTGTATCAGCACCGGCGACAGTGTTTATCAACTCATAAATTTTCCGCATCTCAGGAGATTCGCCAATCAGGTTATCAGGTTTAATTAGGTCTTCAATTCGTTCTTTAAGTTTTCGATTTTCATTTACGAGTTCTCTGTCCTTTAACGCTTTATGGATCAGGTGGGTGAGTTCGTCAGGATCAACGGGTTTTGTAACATAATCGTATGCACCCTCTTTCAGGGCCTGAATGGCAGTAGATACTGATGCAAAGGCAGTGATCATAATTATGGTTGCATTAGGATCGATATGCATTATTTTGCCAAGCAGTTCAAGACCACTCATCCCGGGCATTTTAATGTCCAATAATATAATATCATACCGGTCAACCTCAAAAACCTTTAAGGCTTCTTCCCCACTGTCAACAGGGGTTACCTCAAATCCCTCTTCGAGGAACCAGTGGTAAAGGGATTCTCTGAATATTTTTTCATCATCAACTACTAATATTTTCTTCATCATTATTTTACTCTTGGTAAGGTAATTAAAATTGTTGTGCCACTTGGGGAAGTTTTTTCAACTTCAACATTTCCCGCATGGCCATGTATGATACCATAGACAACTGAGAGTCCAAGTCCAGTCCCTCTTACTGCCTCTTTGGTGGAATAGAACGGTTCAAAAATATGTGGCAGATCTTTTTCTGCTATTCCACACCCCTGATCCATTACTCGTATATATATGAGATCATCAATTATCTCAACTTTGATTCTGATGTCTCCCCCTCCGGTCATGGCTTCTATTGCATTGATCAAGAGAGAAAGGATAACCTGCTGAATTTTCTGCGGATTACCATTAACGATTACCGGTTCGGCGGGAATCTCTTTAATCAGTCTGATTTGGTTGATTTCAAGATGATGATTTATCAACATTTCAGATTTTGTAATGATTTCAGCAAGATTTGCGTAAAGATACTGCTCATCCCCACGATGTGAAAAGAGAAGCAGATCTTTGACGATTCCTCCACACCTTTCAGATTCCTCTGCAATAAGAGTAAGATATTTTATGATGTCTTCATACTCATTTTCATTTTGTATTTTTTTAAGTTTTTTGATTATCAGTCTGGAATAATTAAGAATCCCCGCCAGAGGATTGTTCAATTCGTGAGCGACAGTGGCAGAAAGTTTGCCGAGAGATGCCAGTTTTTCAACCTGTATTATACCGGCATACACATTTTTAAGTTCGTCAGTCTTTTCTTCGATTTTGCTGTTTAGAGTATCGTTCCACTCTTTAATTTCTTTATAGGCACTGTCGAGTTTCATCGACATTTCGTTAAATTGAGCTGCCATCTCACCAAACTCGTCATTGCTGCTCAACTTGATTCTGTAGTTGAGATTCCCACCTGCAATTTGACCAATTCCCTTTGTAATTTTTTTGATTGGCCTTACAACAAGAAATGACACAAAAAGCCCGGTAACAATTGCGATGAGGATAGTGCCAATGAGAGAATTTTGAATAACTGTCTCAACATTGCTGTCAACAATCTCATCAATATTGTTTAATGACATCTTTACTTCAAGGATTCCGAGAATTTTTGCATTGTGTTGATCGGTGTGGCAGCCCGAGGTAGAACAATCTTTTTCATTTTCAATCGGATTCAGCATCAGCATATATTTATCATTTCCTTCGGTAACGATTCTTCTTCTGTCAAGAACCGAAAGCTTTTCAAGGGGTCGCTGGTCGGTTGAGTGACACGGGGAACAAATCCCGGATTCGATTTCAACGCTCTCTTTTATGTACTTTTTATCACCTGCGAACCTTACAAACCCTTCTTTGTCGTACAGTTTGATCGAAATAATTCCGTCCTTGTTCTCAAGATTTTTGAATATTTCGTTCACATGTTCCTTCGAATTGAGGATCATGCTGTATCTGGTAGAGTTTTTAATCAGTTCGCTTAGATTATAGGCATTAGTGGAGAGGGATTCTATCATATCTCCCCGCAATTTGGAGGTGGTCAGCAGTGTTTGGATGATAAGCAGTATTACCAGAATTGAACTTGTGGTAAATACTAATTTAAAGCTTAAACTTCCGGTAAATTTTTTCATTCTGAGTCCGGTATAAAAAAATCATTTCTTACAATTTAATTATAATAATTAGTTATATTAAACCAATGAAAAATTGACAATTTTGGGCACATTTAAAAATTATTTTTTGATTTTAAAGATTTAATTTGCGAGTGTCTCAAAAATAGCTTAATTTTTAGTATGTCATAATAGTAATAATTATATTGGTTCTATATTATGCGATTAATTTCTACCATATTCGTTGTATTGTCCCTATCGGTTCCATTGTTGAGCCAGAGTCTGAACGGCAGGATTAGTTCATCTCTCTATATGTATGAGAGAGCCGACTCCCCTGTTTCGTCCAGCTTCGATGCCAGAGGTTACCACTCGGCAATCCTGAACTTAAACTATGAAAAGTTTTCGTTACGGAGTTTTTTAAATTACGAAAATTATTTCAATCAACCCACCGACTCGAGAATGAGAGTTTATAATCTCTATTTCGAGGCTCGCAAACTTTTTGGTGTTGCAACTGTGAAACTGGGCAGGCAGCCGGTAATCACCACAGTAGCCGGAGGGATTTTTGATGGAATTTCGGTGAATGCAGGTTACAAGATGTTTACTCTTGATGCCTATTACGGTGGTAATGTTCCTGAGTATCAGAAATTTGAAATAACCGATTCCTGGAAAGATGATTATCTTTTAGGCGGCGAGTTAAAGGCACAGATCATCCCTGAACTCCTTATTGGAGTTGGCGGGTTTGTCAAAAACTTTAAGCCAAGAGCATACACAGCTACCAGGCTTGATGAAGCTTTTAACCCCATCTCGGTGCTCATAACTGAGAAATCGAATCAATACAAATTCCTTCAGGGAAGATTTTCGTATGATCATGGCAGTGCATTCCAATTTAATGGAAGATACGAATATGATCTAAACTATATGAAAACTTCGAGAATTGAATTTGACGGAATTTCAAGCCCCGTTAAAAAATGGCATTTTAATGTCTATTTTAACTATCTGGCTCCAAGAATCCGTTACAACTCGATTTTCTCGGTTTTCGATTATGCCAACACAACTGAAATTGAAATTGGTGCCGGATATGACCTTACAAAACACATTACCTTAAACGGTAGAGTTGGTGTAGTAAGTTATCAGGGAGACAACGCTTCAAGATTTACAGTTTCTGCCAATACTTCATATGGCTCGTTGAGTTATAGAAAAAGTCTCGGTTACGCAGGTGAACAGGACAATATTTCACTTTATCTCGCAAAGTCATTTTTTGACGGCTTGATAACACCTTCTGCAGGAATTGCCTATACCAGTTATAAACTCTCTAAAGATGCAGAGACCAATAATTTGACAACAGTGATGGCAGGCTTGAATATTAGAGCAATCCGCTGGTTGTCATTCGACCTTCAGGCTCAATACCTGAATAACAAAATCTATAAGAACGATCTCAGAATGTTCTTCAAAGCTAATTACTGGTTTAACACAATTTTTTAGAAGATGGCTATGAAAACAAAACATATTTATTTAAGTCTGACGATCCTTGTAGTTGCGTTTCTGGCATTTTCGGCTTTTACTTCAAGAAGTCACATTAATTCCGGAACCAGCACCAAGGTGATCAAATTCTCCCACGAGCAACACAACGCAGTTATGCCTTGTGAAGATTGTCATAATGGTGTCGCAGAAGCTCAATCGCTTAACGCGAGACTGCTCCCAACCAAATCGGTGTGTGCAGGATGCCACGATGTTGAAGATCCCGATCTTTGCTCCACTTGTCACTTCCCCGATGTTTATGAACCAATGCAGCAAAAGAAAGCCGGATTAATCTTTAACCATGCTTTCCATATAAAAAATGCTCCTTTGGCCCAAAATGGTGACAAATGTTTAAGCTGCCATAAAGATATCAATCTCTCAAGCGAAATTCAGGTAAGAGGGATGTTTAATCCAACTATGGAAGCTTGTTGGACATGTCATGCCGAGACAAAACTTGCAACCAATGCTTGCGAAGCTTGTCATATTTCAACTGCAAATCTTATTCCTGAAACTCACAGACTCTCTGAGTTTTCAACGAGACATAAATTTGCAGCAATGGCACCCGGTGCCAACTGTATGATGTGCCATGATAACACCACCTGTCAGGAATGCCATGTTGCCAACGCAGTTATGACTGAAGGTAACACGATGGACAACTATTACAGACCGGGTGAAGGCAGCAATTCAGTGGATGGTCCCAAGGTTCAAAAACTCTCAAGAGTTCACGATCTCAACTTCCGTTTCACTCATGGTATAGAATTTAAAGGCAAAGCTTCTGACTGTCAAACATGCCATCAAACAGAAACTTTCTGTTCGACTTGTCATAATCAGCAGGGTGGTGATTACGCATCTGCCGGCTTTGTTCCCTATTCCCACACAAAAACCAATTTTGTAACCATCGGAATCGGTTCAGGTGGTGGTGAACATGCACTTCTGGCAAAAAGAGACCTTGGAAGTTGCGCTTCCTGTCATGATGCTGCAGGTGCTGATCCTGTTTGTGTTCAGTGTCATAATGATGCTGATGGCATAAAAGGAACAAACCCAAAAACTCACCTCGCAGGATTTATGAGAAGCGAGAATGGCGACTGGCATAGCGATATGAATGCCGTATGCTACAACTGTCACACTGATGCAAACGCAAAACCCAACGGTATTACCGGTATTGGCTTCTGCGGTTATTGCCATAAATGATTGACGAGGTTATGAAAATGAAAAAACTATATTTTTATTCTGTTCTATTAACGGTTTCGATGGCCTTCCTCTGGGCAGGTTGTAGCGATATAAAAGAAAATATCCCTGTCGCTACCACAGCTAACCCACATGGCGAAGGTATCGTTAAAAGAGGTGCACCCGATCACCATTCAGTACTGATTAAAAATCAGAAATATGACATGAAACCTTGTACTGCTTGCCATGCAAGTGATTACAAAGGCGGGATTATTGGAGCCAATGCATCCTGTGTTGGTTGCCATACGCAGCCTAAAGGACCTGAAGCATGTAATACATGCCATGGAAGTTACAGGACTCCCTCAATAATAGCACCAACAGCCAACGGTGCACATAATGTTCATCTTTATGCCAGTGTTATCGGTAAAAAGGTAAATTGTGTTGAATGCCATACTGTTCCTGCTACTTATTATGCTGCCGGTCATATCGATAACCCTGATGATCCTGCTGAAATAGTGTTTGGTGGAACCCTGGCAAAAAAAGCGACCAATGGTGGCGCTATTGTTCCGGTACCGAGCTATTCAACTGCAAATGGATGCGCCAATACATATTGCCACGGAACCTTTAAAAATGGTAACATGACAAATACTGTTAAATGGACTGACAAGATTAATTGCGGAAGTTGTCATGGTGATCCTGTTACCGGTAATCCTTTACCAAAAGGAACTCATTTACAAGGAGCATTCTTCAACAATTGCGCAACATGTCACAACACAGTGAAATATGATGCTGTAAATGTGTCATGGACTGTTGATTCACTCCACTTACATATTGATGGTAAATTGAGATCTTTTGGAACTGATACAGATTATTAATAAAATCTGATTTAAATCAAAAAAGGCTGTCTCACATGAGACAGCCTTTTTTTTTAAGATCAGGGCTTAATTGTTATTAACATTTAATTAGATAAAGTTATGGACATCACTTTAGAAGATTCATCCTTTTTACTTCTCTAAAGTTCCCGGTTCTCATTTCATAAAAGTAGATTCCACTAGGTAGATTTACCACATTTAAGTGTAAGGTATGGAAGCCCGGACCATAAAATTGATCAGTTATATCCTGTACCTTGGTACCAAGAATATCATACAGAATCATATTGACATGAGAACCATGTGGCAGTGTGAAACTAATATTGGTCTCGGGATTAAATGGATTCGGGTAATTCTGCATTAGTGTGAAAGTCTCCGTGCCTGGTAAGGTTACCTCTACAACGTCGCTATATTCTGTTTGTCCATCGTAGTCTCGTTGCACCAAACGGTATTTTACCAAACTGACATCTCCTGATTGAACTTCGCGATCTTTGAAGGAATAATTCTGCGGAATTGTTGTAGTTCCTGCACCCGAAACAAAACCGATTTTCTCCCAACCTTGGCCTCTATCCCGTTCAATATCAAATCCATGGTTATTTGTTTCTGTCTGTGTCATCCACGAAAGTTCTACCTCGTTAAGACCCGTCACATTTGCGTTGAATGAAGTAAGTTCCACTGGTATTTGTCCCCGATCCCCTCTAAGCATTTTACCATTATAACCACATGTGTACACCTTAGACTGAAGTACATCTATTCCATATAACCACTGCACCGAGGATAAAGGTATAGTCGACCAATTGATACCACCATCAGCTGTCATCCAAACCATTCCGGTAGCCACATTACCCCCAGAAACATAGCCAATATCTTCGGTTAAGAAATCAATTGCATATAACCATTGAAGAGTGTTAAGTTCCATGAAGTTCCAGTTTAGACCACCGCTGTGAGAATAAAAAGCGTATCCTTTAATTCCGACCACAAAGATTTTTTGCGTGCCCATCACACTAATTGCGTTCATCAATGGAATACCAGATAACGAGACTTGCCATGTCTCACCACCATTAGTTGTGCGATAAACAAAGCCAGTGCCTTCAGGACCACCAATGAAATCTCCACCTGTTATAAATCCTACGGACTCGTTAATAAAACTCATTCCTCGTATGGTCATTGTGGTGGGTGATGTAATCGCAAGCCATGTTAATCCGCCATCATGTGTCTTTATTAACTTGCCATTTCGACCTCCTGCGAAGCCTGCAGTTGGCGAGATCATATCAACAGTCAACAATTCATCTGTAATCGGTGTACTCGATTGATACCAGCTTGAACCGTTTCCGAATGACCTCAGAACCTGTCCAGCGTCACCAACCGCTACAACAACAGTATCAAATCTGTCAACTGAATTCAAGCGACTGTTGATTGGTGAATTAGCTATACTCCACGAATCACCACCACTGGAGGTGGTTAATATTACACCGGCTTCTCCTACAGATACACCAATATAATTATCGTAGAATGACACATCATTAAGTGTTGAAGATGTATTTGTTGGCTGTTCAACCCAGGCTGCATCACTGCCTAGTCTATAGAGTCTCCCACCTGCAGCACCGGCGCAGAATCCGATTGATTCTTTTTGCATGTAAATCGAATATAACCACCTGCTTCCAATTGGAATTTCCTGAGTAAATGAATTTCCACCATCGGTGGTTTTCAGGATGACACCGGAACCTGTATTTCCTCCGCAGAGAAAACCAATATTTGCATCCAAAAAATGAAGACCATACAGCCATTGATCTGTGTATGAATACACATAATTCCAAAACTGACCGGAATCCGTTGATTTTGCCGCCATCCCATTGATGCCAACTGCATATACTACAGTCGGACTTACCATTTGTACGCCTGTCAAAGTTGGACCGGTTGAATTTATGACAACTTGCCACGTTAGTCCTGCATTACTTGATACTGCGATATACATTGTTTCAATCAAGTTAACTTCGCCGCCGACGACTACTGCATTGTCACCATAAATAGATACCGAGCGCAAAACAGTGACAGGTAATGCAATAAGGCTCCAGCTTTCACCGGAATCTGTCGTTCTAAATATCTGCCCTCCATCCCCCGCTATCAATCCAATATTTTCGTGAAATGAGATAGAATTAAACCTGCTTGTTGTACCAACCGATTTTCTGGTCCAGGTTGAACCATTATCCGAGGAGAAAATTAAAAGTCCATTGTCCCCGACTGCCCATACCCCCCTGGAATTGGAATTTATTCCATTAATTGTTCCATTTTGGCCCGTAACAATTCTGTCCCAAGAGTTTCCCCCGTCGGAAGTTCTATATACGACACCTGAGGTCCCTGCAAAATAACCGTTCAAAGCATTTGTAAAATGAATGGAGTTAATGTCTTCATTAATTCCATCATCTTGTCTTATCCATGACTGAGGATAGATTACAAAACTAATAAGTATAAGAAACAAAATTAAGTTTCTCATAGTTACCTCCCATCTAATTATAATAAAAATCCACCTTATATGGAATTGAAAAACTCCAAGGGTTGGAGTTGAAATATAATTAGTGAATATTTAATAAAAAAATCATTTCTGAACTTTTTTACAACTTTTATTCGATTACAAATGCGACCTGCAAATAATTGTTAACAGCACCGAGAGGCTTAAATTTTATGGGATAGGCTTCAGTGAAATCAGTAAATGCCCTGAACTCATGCAGAGGCACACCAAATTCATCAAAAATGATAATATCACCAGGCTTTAGATGAAGTGCCAGCATTGTTAATACATAGAGGGTTGAAGAGTACAAATCTGCATCCATATGTAAGACAATCTGTTTGTCTTTAAAACTGAAAGTTTGAAGAAATGAAGGAAGAGTGGATTGAAACAACCCTGCAACATAAGTGATTCTGTCATCTTCGATTGGAGGGAAAACACCTGATCTGTCATAGTCAGCTTTTTTAATCACACCAAAATCTTCAGGAAGTCCCGTAAAGGTATCGAAGCCAAAATATACAGATTTTGGATCGTTGTTCTGCTTTACCCACCATTCAAGAGAAATTCCATCCGCAACGCCAAATTCAAGGTAGGCAATTGGCCGGTTTAGTTTTTGGTTTGTAAAAACAAAATCATGGAGTTTAAATCTCTCTTGATATTTTACACTTCCATTATAAAAATCGTTAAACAGTAAGTTTTTATTTGCAGCTCTCCATTTGGAAAGTTTAGCCAGATAGGAGACAAACATTACTATTCCGGAAAAAGGACCAAAGATGAAATCCAGTCTGAATCTCATGAAAAGGCCTTTGATCTTCCTGATAAAATATAACTTCAGTAGAAGAGAGTTCATTCAATATTCTCAATATTTTTATAAAAACAACTTTTAATTTACTGATAAAAAATTAAATTTTTGTAATTCCATTTGCCATTTTCCAATTAACATTTGAAAGTAGCCCTTGTTATCAAATCTTCGATAAAATTAGACAATCACGAATTATCCTTAACCACCCTGCCATCTGCCATTTCAATCAGGATATCACCAATAGCCATTAACTCTTTGTTGTGAGTTACAATTACAAAAGTTTTTCCGAAGTTGTCCCTCAGCTCAATAAACAGATCATTAATTGAAGTGGCGTTTGCTGAATCAAGATTACCTGTTGGCTCATCTGCCAGGATGACCCGAGGATCATTTCCAAGGGCTCTTGCCAGGGCTGCTCTTTGCTGCTCACCACCCGATAGTTCCGCAGGTTTATGGTCTTTTCGTTTTTCAAGACCTGTAATTTTCATCAGCTCAAAAGCACGATCAAAAGCTTCTTTTTTTGATTTTCCGGCTATGAGCAATGGAATTGCAGCGTTTTCGAGGGCTGTAAACTCCGGTAATAAATGATGAAACTGGAAGACAAATCCAATATTCTTGTTTCGGAAATGTGAAAGTTTTTTCTGACTCAAAGCGAAAATATCACTCCCAAGTATTTCCACTCGACCGGAATCAGGTTTATCCAGTCCACTAATAATATGAAGGAGTGTACTCTTCCCGGCTCCGCTGGGACCAACAATAACAGATATCTTCCCCCCGGTGATCGAGATATCCACCCCTTTGAGGACTTCAAGCGAGTTCTGCTTTGAAACTTTATACGATTTGGTAAGACCGGTTCCGGTGATAATGTTGTTCATTTTTAGTAATTCTATTTCGGTTTCTTAAAGTCAATCTTTTTTTGCATGATATCATTCCCATCTTATGGCATCAATTGGATCAATTGCTGCCGCTTTTTTTGCCGGATATAACGAAGCCAGGAGTGAAAGACCAATGGATGCAACGAGTATCAGAATGTAGTCGATCGTATTGAGTTCCATAGGTAACCAGCCGACCTTAAATCTTAACGGGTCAAGGGCGATTAGATGGTAATTTATTTGAAGATAATAGATTCCAAGACCGAGAAGTCCCCCTGCCAGGGTGCCCGCAACTCCGGTTAGAAAACCTTGTATCATAAAAATCTTCAGGATGGTTGAACGCTCCATTCCCATTGAAGTAAGCACACCAATATCCCGTTTTTTTTCAATTACTGACATTGTAAGTGAGGCAAGTATGTTAAATGCCGCTACAAGGATAATCAAAGATAACAGGAGCCAGGCAACTAACCTCTCCAACATCATTACATTATATATGTCGCTATGGAGATCATACCAGGTGGAAAAGATATATTCACTTTTTCCAAACTTTTCTTCCAATATTTCTTTGACATCAGAGGCAATGGTATAATCATCAAATCTAATTTCATAACCTTGAACATCGTCGCCATATCCAAGTACATATTTTGCCTGGTTAAGTCCGGTGAAGACATAATCACCATCGTATTCGCCATTTTTCGATTGATACACCCCTCTGATTACAAGTTTGATGTTCTGAACATTACCCGCTCCTGCAACAAGATTTTCGATTCCTGCCGGTGAAAGAATTGTGAGTGTATCACCAACCGAGACTGCAAGTTTTTCGGATAGATTAATCCCGATGAAAGCACTCCCCGTTTCCTCATCAAACTTGTATTCGCCTTGTATTAGCGCCTGTTTTATGCCGTAAACATCTCCCCCGTCTCCGGGAGCTATTCCTTTCAGGCGGGTAATCCTGTTATATTCTCTCGAAATCACAGCGGTTTTTCCTTCAACAAAACCACTATAACTGTCCGCATACTCACTTTTCTGAAGAAAAGTATCGATTATTGCAAGTGATGATGCGGGGTCTTCACTTGTTGATTCAATCCTAAGATGAGGTTCAAAACTCACGAGGTATGAACGCACCAAACCGGCAAAACCATTAAAAATAGCCAATACAATAATTAAAGCTGCAACCCCCAGAGTGATGCCACCAACCGATAAATAGGAGATAATCGAAATAAAATTTATTTGTCGTTTACTGAACAGATACCTCAAAGCAAAAAGCAGTGCAATCGGTTGTTTCATCAGCTAAACCTCAGAGCTTTGACAGGATTAATTCTTGAGGCAGCAAAAGCAGGGATAAGTGAGGAGAAAAAACTGAGAGTCACAGAAACGACAAAAACGGCCGCGAAATAATATCCGTTTATTGCAATCGGAACCCGGTCGATAAAATAAATCTGAGGATTAAGTTTTATTATCCCAAATTCCATTTGGAGGTAACAAAGCAGATATCCAAATACCACTCCGGCTATTGCCCCGCCGATACCAAGTAGAAGTCCCCGGACAAGGAATAACTTTGTGATGAACCCGGGTGTGGCTCCAATTGCCTTTAAAGTACCAATTGTATTTGTTTTGTCCAAAACAAGCATAAGAAGGGCACTGATTATATTAAATGCTGCAACAATGATAATTAAACCCAGGACAATAGGAACCGGTTTGCGCTGGAGTTCGATCCAGTTGAACATCTGAGCATTGGCTTCCTTAAAAGTGACAACAAAATAGGGATACGGAAGTAATGTTTGAATGGATTCTTTTACCGAGTCGATATTGACGCCCGACTTAAGTTTTAGTTCCAATAGATTGATATTTTCACCCATCTCATAAATTCTTTGCAATTCCTCCAGACTTGTGTAAGCAAAAGAATCATCATATTTCCCCATTCCTGTCTTAAAGATCCCCGCAACAACAAAATTTTCCACCGCAGGGAGCGCAGTCATATTTTGTAAATCCACTTGATTGATCGCAAAAAAGTTGATTTTATCTCCCGATTTCACTCGAAGTTTTGTCGCCAGAGTCTTACCAATTAAAATACCCGGCAGTGAATCCACACCTCTTTGCAGATTAAACGACCCACCGAGAAGTTGAAGACTTGTCCTGCTTTCCAAATAACCGGAATCAACACCCTTTATCGTAACTCCCTCATTGATTCTGTTTTTTCCCAGGATACAAATTTTCTGGGCGGAGATATCGATTGACTTAAGTAGATCACCCGTGGTTGTTCGAATTTTTATTTCAGCAGTGTCCACTCCGGTGAGGTCTTGATTACCATAACCATATATCTGAATGTCGGCATCAAATGAAGTCAATTTCTCCGACATTACTTTTTCATAACCACCGAGGATACTGAAGGCGACTACCAAAGTAGTTACTCCCAAGGCAATTCCGGTTAAAGCAGCAAGTGAAAAGAAGGTGTAAGTTCTTGACTTGTTGCCTGGTTTAAGATATCTCAGAAGAAGAAAAATTGATGCCCGCAATTAAATTCCCGCAGCTCTGCAAAGGTATTTTAATAGATCCAATTCAAAACTTTCATTTCCGGCAGTTTTTTCAACAGGTTTGGATCCGCCCGGTTTGGTTGTTTCTTTTCCCGTGGGATCAAATTTTTTCTCGAAGTTTTGTGTATATGTGCTTTTTCCACATACCACAGTCCAATTGTATTCATTGGAACCATATTTAGAGTTGAGCACCTTATCTATTTTATCAGGGGCAGTAGCATCAGGTTCAGGCTGAAACACATTCACCATATTGAGATCAACATCTGCCGTAATAATCGATTTAAGAGTGGCTGTAATCGATGAATCCTGATTAATTTTTAATTCTGAGGTGGAATAAAAGAAGTATTCGTTACCATTGGTTACAAATTTTGCATCCTTCACACACGGCATCCAGCCTTTTTTTGCCATCTCGCTTAGAATTGACATTTTTCTAATTAACTCTACAAGTTTTTTATTCTTTTTGAATGGATAAGCTTCCACATAATATTTGAGTGACTCATCATACAATTTGGAGTTGAATTTGAGGTGTCCCTTCTCCATTTTTGTATTGTAAAGGATGTTAGCAACATACTGTAGCGAATCTTTTGATGCGTCTTTTCTGCTGATTATATCATTATATCGCAGTGATGTCATCGAATCAATTCTGTCAACTATTATGAAACCGTTCTCATAATCCCCTGAATCAAAATAGAGACCGTAGAGATCGCTAAGCGCAGTAAGATTTGAAGGGTCTATTGCAAGTACCTTGTTAAAATTGATAATTGCACTGTCTGTCAACCCCAGATATTTGTTTATTTGGGCAAGACCAAAATGTGAAATTGAGTAATAACTGTTACTCGTGTTACCACCCAACTCTGTCAAACACATATTAAAATATTTTTTTGCGTTGTCGGCGTCATTGATCATCATATATACTCTACCGGCATCATTGTAAACATTGACCTTGGAAAACTCAAAATTATTCCAGGTAAAAGTTGGCACTTCGAGATAATCAAGCGATTTGAGATAAAAACTTACCGCCTCCAGGAAGTGTTTTTTAATTTTAACGGTATCCTTTGTATCAGGGGGAACAAACTCTTTTACCATCCCTTTGTAGTAGGTAAAAATCGCTTTCATATTCGATTTACCTTCACCAAAGAGTTTTAAACCTTCATCCAGATTATAATTTGCACTTCTTTCATCTTTTGAATAGATGAATGTAATTGCAATTTTAATGTATGCTTCAGGATTGTTCTTTTCCAGATCACGAGCTTCAAGATATTTCATTCTTGCAGTCATAATATCGGGTGGTCTCTTGTTTAACGCCTGGTCACCCTGATTCATTAAGTCTTTATAACCCGTTTGTGCGATAAGGGAAAATTGGACAACTGTTATAAACAACAATCCTTTAAGGAATTTCTGCATTATATCCTCATATAAAAGAATTTCAAAAATCAAGCTTTAAATTTACCCAATTATACCGAAGGAAACTTTATAAGTTTCATGCAAAATTTTTCCCGCTCCATAAATCTAAAAAATAATTTGGATAAAAATTATCAAACCCTTATATTTGAAATCTACTTATTTTTTAGTTCTACAACATAATGTCTGCAAGCAGTGAATACTGCCCGTAGAAAACGAAATTGGATTTCGGGGTATAGCGTAGCCCGGCTAGCGCGCCTGGTTTGGGACCAGGAGGTCGCAGGTTCGAATCCTGCTACCCCGACAAGTTTTATCGGATTCCGACAAAATTATTTTCTATGGGCCCGTAGCTCAATCGGATAGAGCATCAGCCTTCTAAGCTGAGGGTTAGTGGTTCGAGTCCACTCGGGCTCACCAGAATCTTGTTTTGGAACTTTCAAATAAATTCCTTTTGTTGTGTAACATTAGATGGCCCCATCGTCTAAAGGTTAGGACATCGCCCTTTCACGGCGGTAATAGGGGTTCGAATCCCCTTGGGGTCACAAAAAAAAAGCCTTGTAATTGAAAAATTGCAAGGTTTTTTGTTTTAAATGAATTTTTTGGTTAATAATCTCTTCCAACTAAAAATCCAAAGAGCTTTTTTACATTTGATATTCAAAAGAACTTGGAAGTGTCAAACTTTTGCCGGAAAAGAGAATAACTCTCCCACCTATTTGGGGTAAGATCTCAAATTAATCTTAAACCCATTTATGAGTGATTACTCGAGTAACTCAGAAAAATAGTTCTGTTCGTACAACACTCAGACTTTATTCTTGAGTATCATAATTACAGACAGCAGGATGTTGCCGGGGTAGATCCGGATTCCACCAGGTTAACTCCACAGACTTTGTTGCCATTCTCAGCAGTCAGTATCTGAAACATTATAAGATTTCTGCACATTCGACTCTTTACTTGACTCACTAATGAGTATGTAATGTATGAGAAGAAAACAGACCGACAATTAATAATGTTACCACCAATGCAACGATAAATTCCTTTTTTAATTGGAAATATTCTGAGGTTTTCGTTACCATGTACTTTGCCAATGCATTCCAATTAAGGCTTAGATGAAGCACAAGTGAAATAATGAAAATCAGGGCGCAAATATTGTGAACGCTCATCAACAAATGTGGCATAACCTCTGTGACATCACTGGTTCTAATAAAATGCAATGGAATGCCAGAAAGAGGCAGTAAAATAATAGAAAAAAACAAAAACAATGAAGTAAGAGCGCGCTTATTCATGGTTTGCTTGATAGTATTATTCATGTTAACCTTTGGGTTTTCAAAATTGATGTTCGATGTAACCGAAAATTAGCAATATTTTGAGTATTTAACAACCGTAATCTCCGAATGACTAACCTCAAACCAACAAAATTGAAATTGAATTCCAACTAATAGTTCATATAGTTTAATTATTTTAAGTAAAATGGTATAAGATAACTAATAGCTATTTATCTGTCATCACTTCAGTAAACAAAGTTTGCTAACTCCAGCACTTTCATGGCGGTATTAGGGTTTCTGCCAAAGGCATCCCTTCGGGAGAATCCCCTTGGGGTCACAAAAAAAAAGCCTTGTAATTGAAAAATTGCAAGGCTTTTCGTTTTTAGGTAGAGTTATTTCTCTGCTTTTGCGAACTTAATCAGTTCAGTATTAAACTTTTCAGTCTCCTCCAAAAACAAACTGTGACCACTCTTCTCAAAAGAGACCAGTTGCGAATCTGATATACGGTTTTTCATTTCACGGGCAAGATCAAAAGAACATATTTTATCTTTCTTCCCATGAAGGATCAAAACAGGAATATCTATCCTCATCAGGTCATCCCTCAAATCAGTATCCCTGAGGGCGATCAAACTCTGGACAGTGGCATATGGAGAAGCACTCATACACATTCCGTTAAGCCAATTACCGATACCCGCATTCAATGAAGTCTCCGTGGCAGAGAATATCGCAGCAAAATTGGACATCAACTTTGGTCGGTCTTCATAACACAATTTTATCAAATCATCCACTGCACTTACTGACAGGTTGAAGGGAAAATCGATTTTTTGAGTCCAACTCGGGGCAGCTGCACCAAACAGAGCAAGTTTGGAAACAAAATCATTCTTAAACATCGAGACATATCTAATTGCAATAGAGCCCCCCATTGAAAATCCACCTAATACTGCATCTGATATCTCAAGTTTGTTTAATATCGTATGAATATCACGTGCATGAACATCATATTGATACGATCCAAATGGTTTATCAGATTTCCCAAATCCCCTCAAAGTTATTCCGATTACACGAAAATTGTTCTCCATCAATTTGTTAAACTGATATTCATACATCTCATCAGAAAGAGGCCATCCATGAATAAGTATAACAGCTCTTCCCTCACCACCATCAGTTAAATGAAGTTGAACACCCGGCTCCACCTCTATGTATTCTTGCCGAATTGTACCCGGAGATACCCTGGATTGAGGTTCTTCTGCAATTGCAGTTAGTTTTTCATTTGGTGTATTTAGAATTTCCATTTTTTTAGTTCCTTTTTTAATTCTTTTTTTGAATCCTCCAACCGTTAGTTATTTTAGTTGGAATTGATCCAAAACTAATAGAACATTCAGATCAATATGAATATCACTATTAATTCAACATTGCTTTTTCTTCTGCCTTGATCCTTATCGTTAACATTATTGCATTTAGAATTGTAAAAATTACGGCGGTAATATAAAGTTCAAAAACGAGGGGTATAATGAGAATCTCAGCAACCACAACAATATAGTTTGGGTGGCGAATATATTTGTAAGGTCCCTTTTTTACCAAAGGGTGATTCGGGATATGGTAAATTTTTGTATTCCAAAATTTACTTAATGAAAAAATGATCCAACCTTTGAATAAAATCAACAAAAAATAAAGGATCATTAAAACAGGGCTCCAGGAATCAGATCCTTTGAGCAGAAATTCAGTTACCAATGAAATAAAAAACGAGACATGGAGCGCCACAATAATTGGGTAGTGCTCTTTTCCGAACTCTATGGCACCATTTTGCAACAGCCATTTTTCGTTACTGCGGGATAAAACCAGTTCACTAATTCGCAACAAAATAACAGCGGAAATGAATAAAACAAACACCATCTCAGTCACTTTCCATGTTTAGCAATACCATTTCACTTGAAAATCCGGGACCCATCGACAACATTAAACCATACCCGTTTTCAAAGCCTCTCTTTATAAATCTCTCTAAAACGTATAACACTGTGGCTGCTGACATGTTGCCATTTTCGTTCATCACTTCCCTTGTATTTTTTAGGAAATCTCCTGTCACAGGAAGTGCTTCTTCGTAGGCGGAGAGAACTTTTTTACCACCGGGATGGAAAACAAAGTTTTTGATGTCTGATAGCTCTAAATTATTTTTCTTTAAGAAGGAAATCACATCCTCATATATGTTTTTTGAAATAATTGTTGGAATATCTTGAGAAAACAGAACTTTAAAACCCTGCTCCTGGAATTCCCAGCCCATAACATCAAGTGAATCATAATAAAGTTTACTTTGGGCTGCCAGATATTGGATTTGATATGGCTGTTTCATCCTGTGATTTGCTCCCACAATTAAACATGCTGCCACTCCATCAGAAAAGAGACTTGAGCCTATGAAATTACTTTTACTGAAATCACTTTTTAGGAAGGTAAGTGAACACAACTCGACAACCACCAATAACACAACAGCATCGGGATTGGCTTTTGCCAGAATGCTTGCCTTTGATAATCCTGCCACCCCCCCGGCACAACCTAATCCAAAGATGGGTATTCGGGATGTATTCTGACTCAGTCTCATTTTATTAATTATTAATGCATCGAGGCTCGGTGTTGCGAGTCCTGTCGTCGAAACGAATATGATATCTGTGATGTGGTCTTTATCTATTTTGGCAATTGAGATACACTTTTCGATTGCTTCTACTGAGTAATCAAGAGAAGTTTGAATGTAGTCTCTATTGAATTCCTGATAGGTATGTGAATCAAGATAATAATCGATTGATTTACAAAAATTCCTTGTGACGATACCGGTGTTATCGAAAGCACTCATAATCCTTTCCACTTGAGGAAAAGATGGCATAAAAAGTTCCTTGGCATATTCTTTTACCTTCTTTTGTTCTACACGATTTGGCATTTCTATTTTTGTTACTGCTGCAATCGAAGGTAGGGTCAGTGACCGGCCGGTAGATTCTTCTTTTTTCATCATTTTCAGCTCTTCCAAATAATTTCTGGTTGTACGGAGAATATGCTAAACAACTGAAAGAATTCCTATAATCCACATGGACTAAAAGAGGTCTACTTCCTGTTTATTTGCTAATTCAAGCTCAACAAAAAAAACATTACATCTGTTCCGGAAGATATTTATACACATTTCTAAATGGAGGGATTTGTTCAATAACTTTTCTTAATTTTCTTGGAATTTTTGGTGATTTTATTATATTCAAAAGCAGTTAATTAGAAAATCTGAAACATGCATGACATTGGTAGTCAGTTCGCTAATTCTGGCTCTGAAAATCCTGCTGATTTACACTATAATCAGGTAACCCCTGATTCGCTCTCTAATTATACCCTTTCAGAAATAGCTGATCTGATCAACATAATCCAAAGAAAGAATTTGGAATTAAGTAGAGAAAATCAGAGACTTAATACAGAACTTTCCTCTACCGAATCCCCTGCCGGTAAAGAACGATCCGAAAGGGAAGCCCGAATAATCTATCAAATTATTCAGGGTGTATCTACCACTGCCAACCTAAACGAATTGTTGATCCTCATCCACTCGTCCCTCTCTGAACTGTTATATGCTGAGAATTGTTTTGTGGCGTTATACAACGAGGAAACGGGGCTGTTCAGTTTCCCCTATCATGTTGACAAATATGATCCACAGCCTGATCCATCACCAATGTTTAAAAGCTGCACAACATATGTTTATGAAACGGGCAAACCACTTCTCTTGTCACAAGAAAAATTTGATGAGTTGGTCGAGTTGGGTGAAGTTGAACTTGTTGGTGAAAACTCTCCATCCTGGCTGGGTGTGCCTTTAGTAACACCGGCAAAAACGATTGGTGTGCTTGTCCTTCAACATTATGAAGAGTCTGATGTTTATTCCGAAAGGGATGTACAGTTTCTTGATTCGGTTGCGAGCCAAATTGCAATAGCAATTGAACGAAAAAGAGCCGAGGACTCAATTCACGAAAGTGAAGAGATGTTCCGAACCCTTTTTGACCAATCCGCTGACCTCTGTTTGCTTCTGGACGATTCGGGGTTTACGAATGTAAATGCCTCTACACTCTCGGCACTCGGTTATCAACAAAGGGATGAGATCCTCTCAAAATTCCCAGGGGATATTTCTCCTGAAAAGCAGCCTGATGATTCACTTTCCTCTGAGAAAGCAAAAATGATGGTTGCTCGAGCTATTCAGGAAGGTTACCACAAATTTGAGTGGATTCATCTGAAAGCTGATGGAAGTGAACTCCCTGTAGAGGTAATGCTTACTCCTGTCAGATTTAAGGGGAAACAATATCTTTATTCTCTGATGAGGGATATCTCAGAGAGAAAAGCCACGGAAGAGGAGATCAAGCACAAAAACGAGTTACTTACAAGTCTGTTAAAAGAAAAGGATAAATTTTTCTCAATAATCGCTCATGATCTCTCAAGTCCTTTCCAAAGTTTTTGGGGACTCACCGAGATGATGACTGATGATGAAGCTAATTATACGCATGAAGAATATGTCCAAATGAGTGAAAAATTGAATAAACTTGCAAGAAATCTATATATCCTACTCCGTAATCTTCTTGAATGGGCACAGATGCAAAAAGGTGCATTGGATTTTGAGCCTGAAAGTTTTAATATATCAGATGTTCTTGATCCAATTGTCGAAACCTCGATGTTAAGGTGTGAACAAAAAGGAATCAGCCTGATAAATAATATTAACCAGGAAACTACTATTCTTGCCGATAAAAAGATGATAAACTCTGTCTTGATGAATTTAATTTCCAATGCGATTAAATTTAGCAATAGAGGTGGTTCTGTCTCTCTTAATGCAAAAACAGTTGATGAGTCAACTATTGAGTTTTCGGTATCAGATACAGGAATCGGCATGTCGAAGGATATACTCAAAAAACTTTTTATACTGGGTGAAAAAACGAGATCCGAGGGAACTGATGGTGAATTAAGTACCGGACTTGGCTTAATTCTCTGCAAAGAATTTATTGAAAAAAATGGTGGTACACTCCGGGTTAAAAGCAAGCCCGGAACTGGTAGTAAATTTTCTTTCACATTAAGGAAATCAAAAAGCGGCTAAAAAAATGAAGAAACTATTATTCGCAATTGTATTAACCTTCACTTTCCCATTGCATTCGCAGAATCCAAATTTTACACTTCAGAATTATATCGATTTTTTACAATCACATCAAAATCTGAGTTCAGCGCAAATAATGGAGATGTACCCGACCGGAGAATTTAATAGCGGTATCACACCGTTTACCGGCAATATTCTGTTTTATGATACTATTTGCACAAAATATAATCTCACAGAATATGAACGCTCGTTAATTAACCAACATGGTTTTATGGTAAGTGAGCGATTAAGTTATCCTACTTTTCTTAGCGCATCCAGCGATATTTTCCACAAAGATCTTCCCCTTTTCGTTTCAACGGATGCCATTCTTCATGCACTGCATCTCTCTTACGATAAAATCCTGATGCAGCTTGAAGGAGAATACCTGATTCCAAAAGTTCAACTTCTCCTGAATTCGATACATTCTCAAATTTCAGGGTTGAATACACTTTATGGAAGTGATTCCCTTGGTGGTGTGGCTCTTCGTGATTTGGATGTTTATAACACCGTTGCAAGGAAACTTTTTAATCCTGCTGCCACTCCATGGTATTCATCCAACAATCCAAAAATTGACAGCATTTTGCAGTTTATCGATGACGAGACGATGGTTTTGTACTCATTATTTGGAGAAGAGCAACATTACATCGATTTTAGTCAGTTCACCCTCAGAGGTCACTATGCAGATGAACAAAATCTTATGAATTACCCTCTTCTCGATGAATATTTTAAAGCAATGATATGGTTGGGCAGAACAGAAATCCAACTTCTACCTCCGGCGGAAGTTCCTCAGCGTGATCCTTCCACAGCTCGAAGTTGTATGCTCGCTGCGTTACTCGAAGCGGCAACCTCATCAACCCCGGCAAATGGTTATTACTCAGAGATTAACAACCTGCTCAACTTCCTCGTTGGATCTCAAGACAATGTAACAATCAACAATCTTTCGTTTCTGCTTGAAAATGCGAATATAACATCTCCTCTTCAATTTAACGATACCACAAAGCTTTATGCTTTTCAAGATTCATTACTCGCTAATCCGTTCGCCTTTCAGATGATTAATTCTCAACTGTTGATGACAAACCCTTTCTCTCCGAGAACTACTCTTCCTGCTTCTGCTGTTATGTTAATGGGACAAAGATTTGTCATTGATTCCTATATCACTTCACAGGTAGTTTTTGACAGGATTATTTATAATGGACAAAAGATCAAGAGGATGTTGCCAAACACATTGGACGTTTTGGGCGGGCTCGGTAACAACGCCGCTATCCGACTTCTCAAGGATGAATTGAATGCATATCACTATGGAACAAATCTTGCCGCAGCACGATATCTTATTGAAGCTTATGACACAAGTTTCTGGAATGCAAATCTCTTCCACAAATGGGTCAACTCATTAAGAAAGATCAATCCTCCTGAAGACCGTGATTCTCTGCCTCAGTTTATGCAAACCGCAGCCTTTTGGCAACAGAAGTTGAATACTCAACTGGGAAGTTGGACCCAACTTCGCCACGATAATATCCTGTATGCAAAACAATCATATACTTCGGGATGGGTGTGTTCTTTTCCCTACGGTTACGTTGAACCATTTCCATCGTTTTATGAAGATCTAAGAGACTTTGGTGACTTCTTTAAGACAATTTTGCTTCCACTCCAGTTTGATAATCAATATATCAAAATGGAGATGATGAACTGGTGTGACAGGTTCCGTTTTTCAAATGATACTCTCGCTTCCATTGCAAAAAAAGAGCTTGCCAATCAAAATCTTACAGGACAAGAACAACAGTTTTTAAGAAACTTCCTTAAAGTTGACCACAGTGCTTACGGTTCCCCATATGACGGGTGGTATTACGACTTATTTTATGCTCCCGAGGATCTTTTTCAGAAACAACTATATGTGGTTGCCGATATCCATACCTCCGGACTGGACGAAAATGGTAATTTTGTTGGGTGGGTAAAACATGTGGGCACCGGAAAAGTAAATCTTGGAGTAGTAACTGCAAAAAATCCTGCCGGTGTTGATGTGGCTTATGTTGGTCCTTTTTTAAGTTATTACGACTACACAACAACTAATTACCTCAGATTGGATGATGACAGTTGGGTAAACACCTATTTAGCTCAGGCATCAAGACCGGATTTTGTAAATTTATATCTTGCAGATTCTGCAGGTAATTCGAGAGGTCCAGGATCATCGCTCTTAACCTCTGTGAGACTCGAAAATCCCGGAGACAATGGTGACATTGAAGACTATATGCTGGCTCAGAACTACCCAAATCCGTTTAATAATTCAACAATTATTAAATTTTCAATCCCGTCAAGTGCAACCGGCAATTTTGTCGAATTGAATATTTTTAATGTTCAAGGTGTACTGGTTAAGAAACTTCTAGCGGAGCCACTTCAACAAGGAAATTATTCGATTGCCTGGAATGGTGATGATAATTCCGGAAGACCGGTTGCGAGTGGAATATATTTCTACAGCCTGATTTCCGGAGGGAAATCTATCACCGGAAAAATGACTTTATTAAAATAGCTTTAAAAATTAAAAAGGCTGACTCTTTTCCGGGTCAGCCTTTTTTCTTTTAATTCAACTATTGCATGTTGTGATAGACTGCAACAACATCATCATCTTCTTCGAGTAAGTCGAGGAGTTCTGTCATTTCAGTTCTCTGCTCCCCTTCGAGTTCTTTGTAAACATTTGGGATGTACTGTAATTCAGCACTCTCAACTTCAACATTCCTGTCCTCAAGAGCTTTTTGCATCTTGCCAAACTCTTCATACGGACAGTAGATGTAGATGAACTCATCATCACTATCCAACTCATCCAATCCAAAATCGATCAACTCAAGTTCAAGTTCTTCCACATCGGAAACTGAACCCTTCTTCAATTTAAAAAAGGCTTTATGCTCAAAATTGAAAGATACACTACCGGAATTCCCGAGAACGCCATTCCCTTTTTTAAAGTGGTGACGCACATTTGCCACGGTTCTGGTGGTGTTGTCAGTAGCACACGAAACTATCACATAGATTCCATGTGGTCCCATTCCCTCGTAAGTGATTTCCTGATAGCCTGTTGTATCTTTTGAAGAAGCCCTTTTAATTGCCGCTTCAACTCTATCTTTTGGCATGTTTACACTTTTTGCGTTTTGCATTGCCAGTCTGAGTTTCGAATTGCTGGATGGGTCCGGTCCACCGGCCTTCACTGCTATTTCTATCTCTTTTCGTGCACGATTAAATGCAACTGACATTTTTGCAAAGCGTGCGAACATAACATGTTTACGCGTTTCGAATATCCTGCCCATAAATCCCGATTTTTAATTAATCAAAAAACAAATTTAACCAGAAATGACGTGCTCATCAAATTTAATTGAGAAACCTCATGATTTTTTAATTCAATAATATAAATGCTCCCCAATAATATGGCAGTTTATACTTGGCTCTAACTGTATTACGGGCAAGATCAAATGCCTTTGTTTTATCACCAGACTTCAACCACCCGGCGTAAAAACTAACCATAAATTCCATGGTAGCAGTATCATGTACCTTCCACAAACTCATGATTATTGACTTGGCACCTGAAACCATCAACGCTCTCTGAAGTCCATAGACTCCCTCACCGTTTTGCACAATTCCAAGTCCGGTCTCACATGCGGATAGAGTAACAAGTTCTGTACCATCCAGATCGAGAGTTAAACATTCCTGGGCTGTAAGTACACCGTTCTCATTCCCTTTCCATAAAAACGGATCACTTTCAAGAAATGCACCGGCACCTGCAAGAAACAATCCCGACCGAAGCAAAGGATTAATTGAGACAACTTTTTTGTCAAACCCATAAATCTTTTCTGCTGATACTTCATCATCTCTTATAAAATATCCATGGGAGGCTATATGGAGAACCGTCGGGTTTTTCATATTCTTAATATTCTCTTCACTTGCTTTGATACCGGTAAAAAGAACAGATTCTTTTTTGTAATTTCGCAGTAATGAATCAATCTTCTCAACTTCGGTTTTAGTGGCAGGGATATCTGAGAGATAATATCGTTGCATTTCCGATTTGTCGTCACTCGAGAAAACTGCCCTGTCTGGTTCTTGATTTAGAGGGTTTTTGTTTTCATTAAACTTGAAATCATACAACTCAGGATAACCAAAAAGCCAGGAACCTTTATTGTTACCCTGCTTTTGTGAATCTTTGTTGACTATCTCCCTTGTACTTCCCACAAGTTCAATTTCATACTCCTCATAAACATATTTGTTGGTTGAGGGATTTACAAGTACAGCAGGATTTATTTTATGATATAACCCATCGGCAGAGAGATAAATTTTCTTAACGCCTTGAAGATGGTATTGAATTGGGAGCCAATAATTGTTGTAAGCTTCTTTAAGTACTTTCATGTCCATCTCTTCAAATGTATCCTCATCCAAAGATTTTACTGCATCGAGATAAGCCTGAAATGGTTCCCCTTCGATGAATTTCCCATTCCACTGCATCCCAATCTCAGGATGATCCATCGTTTCCGGTGTGACGATAAGATAAAGGAAAACCACGCTGTCGAGAAATCCATTGTCGTATGGTCTGAAACGGAAAATTTCGATTGCAGCCTCCCCTTTTTTTAGACTGTTTCTCACTGTCTGCCAAGTGATCGAAAGATCAATGAGAGAATCCGTTCCGGGGTTATTGTTTTTATTCAGAGCAGCCTGTAAAATGTTGGCTTCATTTTGTAAGGATGACAGATCGTAACCTGTTTTGGCAAGCTCATTTTTCGAAAAATTGTAAAGTTTTCCAATCAGGTTTTTTACATCGTTAAGTTTTTTAATGATTTCCAACTGAGACGGGTCATACATTTTCCTCAATCTCTGTCGTTCATTTTTAAGCGCTGCAAGTTTTAGTCCTTTTATCCTTAAAAGATTATCGTAATACAGCCCATAAACAGCCATATCCATCTCAAAATTTTTAATTGAGACACTCATACAGAGTTCATTCATCCCAATAAATTTGCGCATCATCAGTTCCCGCTCACTCTCAGTGAGCAAGGGCAAAACTTCTCTTAGATATCTCGCTTGAAGATCGATAAGTTCTTTATATAGACCATAAAACTCCTCACTTTTCCCCCTTCTGCCCATCAACTCTATCAACTTAACAGTCATCAGGATGTAGTCAGGATTTAATTCACCAAAATTCTGTTTCTGTTTTTTTATCACTTGAAATAAAAAATTCTGCGCGGGATTAAAATCCCCTTCACGATGATAAAACTCAACAATATTGGTAAGTGCCTCAACAAATGCCGGGTCTCTCACCTCCAGAATCTTTGATGAATTTCTCTTTAAAAACTTGAAAAAATTTCGATGCCCTTTGTTATATGGCATTTTGTTATGAAGTTCGGCAATGTTTCCAAATGCTCTCATCCAGTCTCTATCCGGTGCAACAGGTAGTTCAATGAATTCAGCAGATATCTCCCCAAGCAAAGTGCCTGAGTCTTCTTTTTTCCCTTTTTGAAATTTAAGAAGTGCCAGTTCCGATTTCATTCTCACTGCCCGGTATCTGCTTCCTGTCCCTCTTTCAGGTTGTAACACTTTATAAATTTCAACTAACTTTTCAACTTTTTCAGGTTTACCGGACTTTAGATAAAAATCAGTTAATTTGGTAACCAGTTCATTGAGATAATCTTTATCACCGATCTCGTCTGATATAACCATATAGTAGACGGAGTCAACCAGTTTTTCGCCCTTCTCCTGATCACCCGATAGCAAATAGACTTCTGATAGTGTCAATAGTGCACCACTGAAACTGTTACTCTCTTTAATCTCAAGTGAATCTATATTCGCCAAAACTTCAAGTAGAACGGCTCTCGCTGCTGTAAATTGACCGAGCAGATTATAATTTTCGGCGAGCTCTACTTCAGTTTTCATCCTGAGCTCGTTCCCCTTCATAAAATATTGTTTGATTACTCCATATTTTCTTGTCTGCACATCAAGGGATTTTGAGAGTTCACCTGTTTGAATATAAAGACCTCTTAAAACCGATAAAACAGAGAAATAATCATTTGTTATAAACATCAAATCTTTTTCAAGATTATCCTTCATTTTTAATAGAGAATCTTCTGCAGTTTTGTAATAAAGTGAATCGATCATCTTTTTGATCTTTTCCAGAGATGTTTCCACTGACCAGGCCTTGGGTGTCAATTCTTCGATCTTAATCTCTATTTCCCGGACTTTATTATTGTCGGGATTTATCTCGCTGTAAAAATACTTCTTCCATTGATATGCCGAAAGAGATTCAGGATGTGCAATTAAGTATCTGTCAACAATGGAGATCAATTGTTTTTCATGATTTTTAAGAGTATAGGCACAAACCCAATCGAACGTTGTTGGTGACACATGTTCAATCGAGGCAGTCAGGTCTTTATATAAACCGGGCAATACAGGTGAGTTAACATTATTTGCGGCGAGATAACAAAAGACTATTTCTTCATTCAAAAATGCAAATTCTGATCCATCATCTGCCATCCCGGCAGTTTTTAACAGGTACTCTTCATCAAAAATGTCAGCGAACAATGGGAGAAAAAAGCTGTTATAGAGTTGGATTAAACTTTGACCTGCCCCATCGTGTGCCGGTTCTTTCCATTTTTCTTCTCCGGTCAGTCTGACTAACTCAGCTGCTATCACCGGTTCATATTTTTTAAAAAGAGAAAGTGGAAATTCTTTATCATCGATAATCTCCAGAGATTCAAAATATGACAATCCTTTTTGATAATTGTCCCTGAAATATTCCTTTTCATCGGGATATACCCGGAGGTTCTCTTCGCTCTTATCTTTGAGAATTGTTAAATCGCCGGGTTTAGGATAAACCTGTTCCAATTTGGCGGGCACCGACGACCAACATTCAATAAAATAGAGATATGGAGGTGAAATCTGGAATGGGATAGTCCCTTTAAGTCCTGAAAACTTTGCAACTACCTCGGGATAAAACTCCTTCTCACTGACGATATATTCATATAACGCGAGCATCATTATATCACCAAACTCAGCGGGAGTCTGCTCGACAAACTTCAGTAGAGCAGGTTTGATGTTTTCACCTGAAGAGAGGTTGAGGTGGATTAATTTTAGAAGGTGTCTGGAGGGATTTTCCTTAATAATGCGTTCAAGAGCTGAAAGTGCATTAGATAGTGAGGTGTCGTTTACCTCACCCGGATTAATAACAGCCATTGTGCCTGCTGTTTGTGCAAAATATTTAGTAAATATCTCCTCGTCAGGACTCAAAGTTTGAGCATAAACCGGAACGAAAAGCATGGTTGCGATCAAACTCTGAAAAAATACCTTTTTCATGATCACATAACCTTTCTTTTTTTGACTTTTCTGCCTTTGTTGTGGATTAACCACAATCATATTTTACGATGTCTGCTAAACTAAACAATTATCTGCAAATTTGCGATATTCAGAGACACAAAAAATTAACAATTTAATAATATATTTTATTGGAAAGCTATTGACTTTGATCCCGGTTTTTTTAACTTACAGTGTATGATACAATATTTTTGGGAGTGGCCTGGTTATGGACTCAGAACGAACAGAAAAAAGAGTACTCTGTCTCCAAGGAAATCGACCAAAACGCTACTTCAATCGAAATGGTGGATCAATTTAGAAGGAGTGATCTATGAAACAAATTTTGTTGTTCGTAATTTTTTTTACGAGTATGATTTTCCCCGGTGGCATTATGCTGCTAAACCCCGCTACGGGTCAGGTTTTGAAAATTGAATCTTTCAAGACTGACACCAGAATCGAGAATCAGGTTGCAATTACAACTGTAACCTCTGTCTATAAAAACAACACTACCTCATACCAAAATCCCGTTTACATCTTCCCAATTCCACAAAATTCAAGTGCCATCCGTTTGCGGTGGGAGCTTCGGGGAATCTGGTATGAAGCCGGATTTTCAGCAGTTCCTCAGGACACAAATATCGGCGGAGGTGGTTCTGTCCACTATCAGGTGACCAACTACACCAAACCGGGAAGTATTATATATCCCTTAAAAGATTCAATTGGGGTTGATTCCTTAATTACTGTGGAAATGACCTATGTGGAATTTCTTAAGTATGATCTTGGAGAAGTTTTGCAGACTATCCCCACCAATCTCCCTTCATTCTTTTGCCCACAACCAATTTCTGTTGGCAACAGAGTTAAACTAATCTCAACACGTAATGTCGATTCAATTTACTGCCTCAGCAGTAACGATGCAATTATGACACAATCTGGAGATACCACTTCACTGGTAATTGAATCAAGAATCATTCAACCCGGAAATTTTGAGATGGGATTTCGACTGGCTGCTGACGAACTTGGGTTATTTAGCTTTTCCACTTATTTGAGTGACACTGCATCAGTGACTGATTCAATAAATGGAGGCTATTTCCTCTTTGTAGCAGAACCTGCAAGAGACACAACCACCATTTTAAGGAAGAGATTTACACTCATTATCGACAGATCGGGAAGCATGGGCTGGGAAAATAAGATGGCCCAGGCAAAGAATGCAGCACTTTTTATTGTCAACAGACTTAATGAAGGTGATCTGTTTAATCTGATCGAGTTTGACGATTATGCCACGAGTTTTAGACCAAATCATGTCCCAATAACTCCTGACAACATCAGTGCAGCGATTACCTGGATAAATTCATTGCAAGCAAGGTATGGAACAAATATTGGAGGCGCATTCTCAGAAGCTGTTCCCGATTTTTATGAAGCATCCGATTCTACTGCAAATATCCTGCTCTTCCTCACTGATGGACAGGCAACCGTAGGGATAACTTCAACCCCACAATTATTAACGCACATTCAAGGTTTAATTACTCCTGTCACAGTTAACCTTAATGTTTTCACTTTTGGAGTCGGTAGTGATGTAAACAAACAACTGCTCCAGACCATTGCAAATAATCATTCAGGACTCGCAACTTTTCTGTTAAATAATGAAGTTGAACCCGTTATATCAAAGTTTTACCTGAAGATTCAAAACCCTGTACTAATTGCACCTGTGGTTACATTCTCACCAAATGTTATCGAACAGACTCACCCGACAAGACTTCCAAACCTTTATATCGGTGAACAAATGCTACTTACAGGAAGATATACCGAACCTGTCTCTCAGCCGGTCCAGGTTACTCTAACGGGCAAAATATACGGCCAGCCTGTGGTCTACACCTACGATCTTCCAATTGTTGACAGTGCAAAACCTGAATATCAGTTCCTGACAAAAATATGGGCAAAAACATTCATTGAAGACCTCTTGATCCAATATTATTCGCTTGATCCAAATTCTGTTCAGGCTTTGGCACTGAAACAACAGATTATAGCTCTTAGTCTCAGATATGGAGTTGTTACCGTATTTACTTCTTTTGGTACTCCAACTGGGGTGGAGGAACAAAGACCTGAATCTGAGAATATTCCTTTGGATTTTGCTTTATATCAGAATTATCCAAATCCATTTAATCCATCAACAACAATAAAGTTCTCGGTGCCATATCACTCTCAAATTACCATCACGGTGTATGATATGCTCGGAAGAGTTGTGGCGGTTTTATTGTCGGAGGAAAAGGAAGCCGGAACTTATAGTGTTATCTGGAACGCTGAAGCTTTTTCTTCAGGAACTTACTTCATCGAATTACAGGCCGGTGATTTCAGACAGGTAAGGAAAATTCTGCTTCTTAAATAGTGATTTTGACTCTTTTAGGAAGAACCACCAAAGAATCCTGAAATCAGGATAAATAAAAATTAAAAAAGCTGCCATCAGTGAAGTTGGCAGCTTTTTATTTGTTGTCTCGACAAAAGACGTTTTATCTCTATTTATCCGAAATTTTCACTTCTCCGGTGGAAAGTTCATAAACACCACCAACAATTTTTAGGGAACCTGAAGCCGCCTTTTCTTCGAGCAGGTGGCTGTGGGCAAAAAGGTTTTTAATCTGCTGTTTTACATTCATATCTACACAAACTTTAACCAGATCAGGTACTTCACCAATCGACTTGGCTTCATTAACAGCCGGTTCGATGTAATGAATCAATTTTTCAATATTGGGAGTAGTGTGTCCTCCATTTACGGCTGCGGTTACTGCACCGCATTTTGAATGTCCCAAAACTACAACTAATTGTGATCCCAAATGTTCTACGGCATATTCAATACTTCCAATTGCCTCGGGTGTTGCAACATTTCCTGCGAGTCTGATAATAAACAGTTTACCGAGTGATTCATCAAAAACCAATTCAGGCGGAACTCTGGAATCTGAACAAGCAAGTATTACTGCATATGGTGACTGCCCGTTTTGTAAATTTTTGACCTCTCCCCTTAAATCTTTTTTATCCAATTTGCCCGACACAAAGCGGGAATTTCCCGATTGCAGGAACTTAAGTGCTTCATCAGGAGATACCTGAGGAAACAGAAAAGAACTGCCAAAAATGATGAATAACAGAATAATTTTGGAACGATTAGCCGTCATATAATTCTCCTCGATTATAATAAATAGATTGACTTATTACAAAGATAGTGAGTAAAATCAAATTTTTAATATAAATTCCTTCACACTCTAAAATAATTTTTTAGTTATTTGTAAATCATTAGTTTTTAATAACAACATTTATTAAATTTCTATACCGCTTTGTCTATTTTTCAAAGCGGGGATACATTTTAAAACTAAGAGATGAACAAATGGCTGAGAAACAACTTGTAAAGGTTGAAGATGTTACCGTTCGATTCGCAGGAGACTCCGGCGACGGTATGCAATTAACCGGATTGCAGTTTTCTACTTCCTCTGCAATCGCAGGAAACGATTTAAATACACTACCTGATTACCCCGCTGAAATCCGCGCCCCCGCCGGATCTTTACACGGTGTTTCAGGATTTCAAATCCACTTCTCGAGTGGTGAAAGCACAACTCACGGCGATCAGCCTGATGTGCTTGTTGCCATGAATCCTGCAGCACTTAAAGTGAACCTGAAAGACCTTAAAAAGAATGCAACTATCATTCTGAATGAATCTTCATTCGATTCAAAAAATCTTTCACTCGCTAAATACGAGAAAAACCCACTGGAAGACGATACACTAAGGGGATATAATGTGCTTCGTGTTCCGATGACAAAAGCCGTTATGAACGCCCTTGAGGGTGTAAACATCTCGATCAAAGAGAAGGAAAGATGTAAAAACTTCTTTGCTCTCGGAATCATGTTCTGGATGTATAGCAGACCAATTGAACCAACACTTAAATGGATTGAAAATAAGTTCCGCGTTAAACCCGACATTCTTGATGCAAACAAAAAAGCTTTGATGGCCGGTTATCACTATAGTGAAATGACCGAACTTTTTACAACAAGATTTGTTATTGATCCTGTGAAACTTCCTGCCGGAAAATATAAAAATGTTACCGGTAACGAAGCAGCTGCTCTCGGAATGGTTGCAGCCTCCTGGAAAGGTGGACTTCCACTCTTTCTCGGCTCATACCCTATCACACCGGCTTCTGAAATTCTTCATGAATTGAGTAATTTTAAAGGTTATGGTGTAAAAACTTTTCAGGCTGAAGATGAGATTGCTGCCATTTGTGCATGTATTGGTGCATCTTTCGCCGGTAATCTTGCGCTAACAACAACTTCCGGTCCCGGTCTTGCTCTCAAGATGGAGGCTATCGGACTTAGTGTAATGACTGAGTTACCACTTGTGATCATTGATGTTCAAAGAGGTGGACCAAGTACAGGCTTGCCAACAAAAACTGAACAATCAGATCTTATGCAGGCGATGTATGGCAGAAATGGTGAAGCTCCCGTTTGCGTTTTGGCTGCATCTACTCCTGCTGATTGTTTCAGAATGGCTTACGAAGCTGCAAGAATTGCAACCAAATTTATGACACCTGTAATTCTTCTTTCTGATGGTTACCTCTCACAAGGGTCCGAACCATTCAGAATCCCCAAAGAGGATGAACTTCCTGATATGAAAGTTCATTACAGAACTGAAAAAGAAGAATTTTATCCATACCTGAGAGATGAGAATCTTTCACGTCCATGGGCGATCCCAGGAACACCGGGACTTGAGCACAGAATTGGTGGACTGGAAAAATCTCACATCTACGGTAATGTGAGTTATGTTCCTGAAAACCATGAATTTATGGTGAATCTGAGAGATCAGAAAATTAAAAACATAGCGAATGATATTCCGGATATCGAAGTAAAAGGTGCACAAGAAGGTGAGCTCCTGGTTCTTGGTTGGGGTTCAACTTATGGTGCCATTACGGCAGCAGTTCATAAAATTGAAGCAAGGGGATTAAAAGTTTCCCACGCTCATATTAAATATATTAACCCGTTCCCAAAAAATCTTGGCGATGTGCTTAAGAGATTTAAGAAGATACTTTTACCTGAGATAAATCTTGGTCAACTTTCTCAGATTCTCAGGAATCAATTCCTGATTGATCTCGTTCAGTATAATAAAGTTCAGGGCTTACCGATTAAAGCTTCTGAAATTGAAGAACAAATTCTAAATATCATCGGAGGCGAAAATGAGTAACGAAAAACCAACCGAAGTAATTCCAACAATGCAGCTAACTGCAAAAGATTTTTCATCCGATCAGGATGTTAAATGGTGTCCGGGTTGCGGTGATTATTCCATTTTAGCCCAAATGCAAAGAATCTCCCCAACTCTTGGAGTAAAAAAGGAAGATTTTGTGTGGGTCTCCGGGATTGGATGTTCCTCAAGATTTCCATATTACATGGATACCTTTGGAATTCATGGAATTCATGGTAGAGCACCGTCAATTGCAAGTGGTGTTAAAATTGCAAGACCTGAACTTGCTGTTTGGATGGCGAGCGGCGATGGCGATCTTCTTTCAATCGGTGGAAATCATTTTATTCATACCTGCCGCAGAAATGTGGGTGTTAAGATGATCCTTTTTAACAATCGAATTTACGGTTTAACAAAAGGTCAATACTCCCCTACCTCTGAACAGGGAAAGAAAACCAAATCCACTCCTTTTGGCAGTGTTGATTATCCATTTAAACCCGCGATGGTTGCACTCGGAGCCGGTATCAGTTTTTATGCCAGAACAATCGACCGTGAACCAAAACATATGCAGGATATGATGCAAAAAGCTGCGTCTCATCATGGTACCACTCTCATAGAGGTGTATCAGAATTGTAATATCTTTAATGATGGAGCTTATGCACACCTCACTGATAAAGAAACAAAAGCTGATCATGTACTTGTACTTGAAGACGGGCAGCCGATGATTTTTGGTAAAAACCGCGACAAAGGGATAAAACTTGATGGTGATATTCCTGTTGTGATTGACCTTAATGATGGTGTTCATACAATCAACGATGTTTGGGTGCATAAAGAAGAAGATCCTTCCCCTGTGAGAGCATTCATCCTTGCTGAGTTCATCGAAAACCCTGAACTCCCCGTTCCTATAGGTTGCTTCAGAAGACACGAAAAACCTACCTATGAAGAACTTGTGGTTGATCAGATTAACCATGTCCAGGAGACTAAGAAAGTTACTTCATTCGACCAACTCATTGGTCAGGGTAATGTTTGGACTGTAGAATAGTGGTTTAACATCACGATCTGTAGTTTATTCTTTTTAAGGCTGTTGCTTTTTTGCAGCAGCCTTTTTTTTGTCAAATAATTTAACCATTCCGTAATAATGCCTTAACAATGCCGTAAAGTCTAAAGATTAATTTAGCATAGTAATTCTACAAATGATGCAAAGTTAAATATGCAGCAAATTGATCTTAAAAAGATCATCCTCGAACGAAATCCCGGGTTTCTCTCTTACATTCCTGAATTCCTTCAGAAAGTTTTTTATTTATTACTTGCAAAAATTTTGAGAATAAATGAGATCAATAATATCCTCGAGAAGTGTAGTGATCATTCAGGAATCGCTTTTATCGATGAGGTTTTTGAACAACTTGACTTCTCCTACATGGTCCCAAAGAAGGAGAGAGACAGAATACCAAGTGAAGGGAAAGTAATTATAGTTGCAAATCATCCGTTGGGTGGATTGGATGGTTTGGTACTTCTAAAATTGATCTCTGAAGTCAGACCTGATGTGAAAATCGTTGTAAATGATGTGCTTATGGAGATTGATGCTCTAAGTGAATTGTTCCTCCCTGTAAATATCTTTGCGACTAAAATTCAAAAAAGTAACCTCGACAAAATATCCTATTCCCTCGCCCGTGAAGAGGCAGTGATTATTTTCCCCGCCGGTGAAGTCTCACGATTATCCACCAAAGGTGTACAAGACAAATCATGGAACAAAGGTGTTCTGCTATTTGCAAAAAAATATGATGTGATCATTTTACCTGTCTTCATTCATGCAAGAAATAGTATCGGTTTTTATCTTGTCTCTGCCATTTGGAAAAAATTCTCTCTTTTTCTCCTGCCCGGCGAAATGTTCAGGAAAAAACATAAAAATATCACAATAACAATTGGCGAGCCGATTCCGCCTTCTTCAATCTTTGGCAGTATCAAAAAAAACAGTCTTCAAATCAAACTGCTAAAAAAACATGTTGACAGGATAGGTAAAAATCGTAAAGGAATTTTTACAACGACCAAATCGATTGTCCAACCTATGCCTGTAAAAATTATTCGGAAAAAAATTATTCAATCTGAATTTGTTGGAGAAGCTCACGACGGGAAACAAATTTATCTAATTGAACCTGAAGATAATTCAATTGTTATCCAGGAAATTGCCCGGCTCCGTGAAATAACATTCAGAAAAGTTGGTGAAGGAACAGGAACACGAAAAGATATGGATAAGTTTGATAAAATGTATGACCATCTGATTGTGTGGGACAACAAGGAATCTGAAATAGTTGGTTCTTATCGAATGGGTTTATGTAAACACTTAATGCGGCTCGAAGGAAAACATGGACTTTATACATCCACTCTTTTTAACTACAACGATGAATTCATCAAAATGCTACCCGACTCGATTGAGCTTGGGAGAAGTTTTGTTCAAACAAAATATTGGAACACAAATGCACTTGATCTTTTATGGCAGGGTCTTGGATCCTACATTTCCACTAAGCCACACTTAAAATACCTTTTTGGTGGTGTCAGCATTAGTGGGGCTTATCCAATTGAAGCACAAGCAATGATTGTGTTTTATTTCAACAAATGGTATGGCGCAAGCGAACAACTGGCGACCTCAAAAAACCGTTTTATCATAACGGATAAAACCAGCCATCAGTGCGAGGAATTATTCTGCTCACCCGATAAAAAAGAAGATCTAAAAATATTGAAACACACTCTCAGGCAGTTTAATGTTTCGATCCCCCCGCTTCTCAAACATTATACAAATCTGTGTCACGATGGTGGTGTGAAGTTTCTTGATTTTGGGGTTGATCCCGACTTCGCAAACTGTATTGATGGGTTAATTCTTGTTGATCTGTCTAAAATGAAAGCAGAAAAAAAGGAAAGGTATATTCTTAGGAGACCGGTTGATAAAGTTGCTTAAGGACATTACAAAATAACTAATTGATATTTTCCACCGCAGAAATCCTCAACGGGCAAGTACTTCAAAGTTTGAGTTTTCAACCGGGTCAATTTTCTACGATTTTTTTCTATGTGAGGTGGGCATTCCACTTAAAAACTCTCTTTTTTGTATCTTTAGGGTGTAAAATATTTATTTTAAGACAATCGATGAAATTTAACTTCAAATACCCATCCGACCTTGTTCCCAAAATCTACTCTCTCCTAAAAGATGGATACACCAAAAAAACCTTTTTTTCCGATCTATCCGGTGGTTTAATTGTTGGAATAATCGCCTTACCATTGGCAATTGCTTTTGCAATAGCTTCCGGCGTTAAGCCTGAACAAGGGCTTTATTCAGCAATCGTAGCCGGATTTTTGGTGGCTGTCTTGAGTGGATCCAGGGTTCAGGTATCAGGCCCTACCGGCGCATTTATCGTCATAATTTACGGAATAGTCCAGACTTACGGATACAATGGTTTAGCGGTGGCAACTCTTCTTGCCGGTATCCTCATGGTAATAATGGGACTGCTGCGATTTGGTGTATTGCTTCGGTTTATCCCCTATTCACTCACTGTGGGTTTTACGACAGGTATCGCAATAATAATCTTTTCAAGCCAGATAAATGATTTCCTCGGTTTAAGTATAGCAAATGTACCGGCCGATTTTGTTGATAAATGGTTGGTTTATGCTGAAAATATACAAAATGTGAATCTCTATGCTTTTGCTATTGGGGCGGTATCGTTGATATTTATATTTGTTTGGCAACGATTTAATTTCAAAATACCGGGTTCTTTGATCGTAATTATTATAGCTACGCTGGTGGTTTACTACTTTAAACTACCTGTTGACACTATTGGATCAAAGTTTGGAGTTGTACCTAATTCGCTCCCTTCACCTCAAATTCCCGAAATTTCCTGGGATATTTTCACAAAGATGTTTTCTCCGGCATTCACAATCGCCATGCTGGCATCAATTGAATCATTATTGTCGGCAGTTGTTGCAGATGGTATGATGGGTTCAAGACATCGACCAAATATGGAGTTGATTTCTCAAGGTGTGGGAAACATTGTTTCTCCGATATTTATGGGAATACCCGTTACAGGTGCAATAGCACGAACAGCGGCAAACATCAAAAATGGTGGAAAAACTCCGGTTTCAGCAATAATTCATGGGGTGGTAATCCTTGTGATAATGCTCCTGTTTGCCGATCTTGCATCACTTATTCCTCTTCCTGTGCTCGCTGCCATTCTTATTCATGTTGCATATAACATGAGTGAATATCATGCTTTCCATAAAACACTTAAAGGAACTACTTCCGATAAAATTGTACTTCTGAATACATTCCTGCTCACCCTCTTCATCGATCTTACTGTGGCCATTGAGGTAGGACTTGTTCTTGCAGCATTAACATTCATCAAAAAAATGTCGGATGTTACCCAAACTCAAATCATTACCCAAAGTTTTCATCTCCCTGATGAAGGGGTTGATAAGATGCGGCAAACAAAAATACCTGTTCCACAAGGCGTTGAAATATTTGAGATATATGGCACTCTATTTTTTGGTGCGGTCGACCAATTTCGAGACACAATAAGAACAATGAACAAAAAACCAAGGATTCTTGTTCTTGAAGTAAGTAATCTTCTTGTCATCGACGGGTCCGGAATTAAAGCTCTCGAGGACCTTATAAATGAATTAAAAAAAGAAGGAACAGAATTGATGGTATCCGGAATCCACAAACAACCTCTATTTGAGTTAACTCGAAGTGGAATTGTTGATTTGATTGATGAGAACAAGTTGTTTGGATCAATAGATGAGACTCTCGAATTCATAAAAAACAGAGACAACATTTAGTTAAATTACCGCATATACCATTTTAAATAAATAAAGAAGTAAATGACCCCTTACACCGCCCTGTTTGATACCATAAATAAAAATAAATCATTTCTCCTGACCACTCATGTGAATCCCGATGCCGATGCGATCGGTTCTGAGATGGCCGTTTATTATTCGTTAAAAAGACTTGGAAAAGAAGTAAAAATTGTAAATTTCAGCGAAACTCCTGATTTCCTGGAATTCCTCGATCCCGAGAATGTTGTTGAGAAATTTGATTCGGAACTTCATACAGAATTTTTTCTGAAGTGTGATGTAGTGGTTGCTCTCGATTTTAACAGATGCGATCGAACAGTAAAAATGTCCCCACTCTTTTATCAAAGAGAAGGAATTAAGATGTGTATAGATCACCATCTTGAGCCTGAGTCAATTTTTGATCCAATTTTTGATGATCCTTCCTTTGCCGCCACCAGTCATATTGTTTATGATTTTATCATGAAAACAGGCATCGTTGAGATGGATTACGAGATTGCTGTTCCTTTGTATGCGGGGATTTCAACCGACACGGGAAGTTTTAAGTATGACAGAACAACTCCTGAACTCCACAGGATTGCCGCTCACTTGCTGGAGCTCGGTGTAGTCCCTATTGAAGTAAATGATCTGATATTTGGTCAGGACAAAGTGAGTAAATTTGCACTGCTGGGAAGAGCCCTCAATTCCCTCAAACTCTATGGTGAAGACCAAAGATTTGCAGTTATGACATTAACACAAACCGATTTTAACGAATCCAATGCATCAGAACCCGATACTGAAGGCTTTATAAATCTCTGTATGACAATAAAGGATGTAAAAATCTCTGCGATTTTTATCGGATTAAAAGAGGGTTTTAAGGTTTCTCTGCGATCAAAAGGGAAAATTAGTGTGAGGGACATGGCAGCCCATTTTGGAGGTGGTGGACACAGAAATGCATCAGGAATTCGAATCAGGGAGTTTACTCTCGAAGAAAAACAAGAAGAAATTATCAACTATATATTAACAGAAACGTCAGAGGTAAGTCAGAATGTTTAATCCGGTATTTTCATTCCCCGAAAAGATCGAAATCTCTCCGGGAGCACTTACTCTTTCTTATATTAACGACGATGAGAATATGGAGAGGAATCTTGATCAATTTTGTTCTGAACATTCCATTAAACTCACACAATTCAGTCGGGAATCATTCCTTGCCAAGGGTTCAAAACTTAATTGTAACAACGATGAATCCAATTTTGTAATTCTTAAGCTAAAAAAGACAGATCGTTCCACGGATATGTTCCGCGATATAACGGCATCTTTTTTTATGTCCATGCCCAAGTCAGTCAAAGTTGTTAATATTATACTCCCGTGTCATATTGAACATGACGAACTTTTCTACTCCACTGATTATCTTTATCAGTCACTCGTTGAGGGAATATGGTTGGGTTGTTACAAATTTGACCGCTACCTTTCTGATCGAGAAGAGGGTGAAATAAGAATAAATTTACTCGGCGGAACCCTTGTTGAGAGGGAGAGAACAACCAAAGCTGCATCAATAACAATGGAAGGTGTTCTACTTGCAAGAGAGCTTGCTAATGAACCCGCGTCAGTCATAAATCCTGTCACTTTTGCAAAGAAAATTGAAGAACTTTTTGGATCTCGTAAATTCTGCACTGTTGAAATTTTTGATGAGAGGAAACTAACCGAACTTGAAATGGGTGGAATATTGGCTGTTGGGAATGGCAGTGTTATTCCGCCACGGCTGGCTATCATCAATTACCGCCATCCTGAAGCAACAAAAACAGTGGCACTTGTGGGCAAAGGTGTTACCTTCGATTCGGGTGGTATCTCCATAAAACCGGCACAAAACATGGGATGGATGAAAGCTGATATGTCAGGAGCTGCAGCAGTTACCGGTGCAATGTTGAATGTTGTCAATCTTGAACTCCCAATAAATGTTATGGCAGTTATTCCAATGGCAGAGAACATGCTAAGCGGTTCCGCTTTTCGTCCCGGTGACATCGTAATTACTTATTCAAAAAAGAGTGTGGAAATTGACAATACCGATGCTGAAGGAAGAATGATTCTTGCGGATGCTCTATGGTACACATCACAACAAAATCCCGATATTATAATCGATTTGGCAACTCTCACAGGTGCATGTGCTGTTGCTTTGGGTGATGCTGCGGCAGGACTTTTTACAAAAAATGATGAACTTGCTGATCAACTTTATTCAAACGGACTTGAAACTTTTGAAAGAGTCTGGCGTTTACCAATGTGGGACAATTACCACAAACTTAACAAAAGTGATGTGGCTGATGTTAAAAACAGTGGAGGAAGATATGGTGGAGCAATTTCAGCAGCCAAATTCCTCGAAAACTTTGTGAAAGAGGGCATCTCATGGGCACATCTCGATATCGCAGCTCCCGCAATCGCAAATAACTCAACTAACTATACCAAAACCTGGATGACAGGCTTTGGTGTGAGATTATTAACAAGATTTCTTGGAGAAACCAAATGAGTACCGAACCCGAACTCTTTTCCGCAAATATTGAGTATAATGACTATCTTGAACTCGAAAAATGCGTCACAGTAATCGAAAATCCCTCTTTTTTTATCAAAGTTTCAAATTTTATCGGCTCCCCAATTGAAAAGTTGATCGATAAACTTCCCGAGGGAAGTCGCAACAAAGTCACCGATATCACTAACGATGCCCTGTTAAAAGGAACTGACCTGGCAGTTAAAAGTCTTGAGTATGTAGAGTCAAATACTCAAAAAGATTCAAAAAAAATCCATAAACTTGTTGCAAGTCTTCTTGGTGGTGGCGCCGGATTATTTGGTTTCACCGCTCTCGCAATAGAACTTCCTCTTACAACTACTGTTATGCTACGATCAATTGCTGAAATTGCAAAAATGAATGGCGAAGATATGTCCTCCCTCGAAACCAGACTAAATTGTGTTCAGGTATTCGCATTTGGATCAAAAAACAAAGCTGATGATGCGATGAATTCATCGTATTACGCAATCAGAATCCTTTTATCCCGTGAGATAGCTATGATTGCAGGGCGACTTGAATCAATTCTCGCCGGTGACATGGCCTCAGGGCTTCTCGCTAAATTCCTTGGTAAAATTGCAGAACGATTCAGTCAAAATGTTGTTATCAAATTTGTGGGACAGGCTACCCCTGTTATTGGAGCTGCCGGTGGTGCAACAATTAATTATCTCTTCACCGATTTTTATCAGGATATCGCCTCAGCACACTTTACTATCAGAAGGCTTGAACGCAAATATTCTCCTGAACTGATAGAATCTGAATACATCAGGATTTCACAGCGATTGAAAACCGGCAAAGAAAGAAAATAATCAAATATGGACAGGCTTGCCTCCCCTCTGAGTGTTCTACCACTGGTAGGTCCGGCAAGAGCCAAAGCTTTTAAAAGTGCAGGTCTCGGTACCATTCGAGACCTCCTCTTTTACTTCCCTTTTAGACACATCGACAGAACCACTATCCTCTCAATTGAAAAAGCTTATTCCCATGTAAAAAACGGATATACTGGTGAACTGACACTCATCGCTAAAGTTCAGGAATCGAAAGTAATAAATTATGGCAAAAAGAAAATTCTTGCTGTAAGGGTAAGTGACAAAACAGGAGAACTTGATTGTCTTTGGTTTCAGGGGAGTGAATATTTTGCAAAAACCTTCGCTTCCGGACAGGTAGTAGCATTATCCGGTAAACCAACTCTCTCCAAACGGGGAGACTTTCAATTGATCCATCCCGGATTTGATAAACTGACGACGGAAGAGAGTGAAAACTTCTTTAATACGGGCAAAATTATCCCTGTCTATTCTGTCAATCAGTTTTTTAAAGAAGCAAATCTTGGTGAAACAGGAATTCGAAGAATAATAGATAAAGCACTCTCGGGTTACCTTAATTTTGTTGAAGAGACTCTCCCCTCTGATATTTTAACTAAACATGGCCTCCCGGGATTAAAAGAAACCATTAAACAATTGCATCAACCTGATTCAATTGAGATGGTTAATAAATCAACCATTCGCCTCAAATTTGAAGAATTTTTTTATTTCCAATTGATCGCTCTTTCAAAACGGGAAAGATATAAACAGTCTGGTGGTGGAATTCAGTTTGGGGTAAAAACCTCACTCGTGAAAAATTTAATTCATTCTCTCCCCTTCTCACTTACAAGAGCCCAGCTAAAAGTATTACATGAGATAAAACTTGATATGTTCTCCCCTTCACCAATGATGAGGCTTTTGCAGGGGGATGTGGGAAGTGGTAAAACAGTTGTTTCACTGATTGCAATGACGATCGCAATTGACTCCGGTTACCAGTGTGCACTTATGGTTCCAACAGAAGTGCTTGCATATCAGCATTTTAAGTCAATTAAAAAGATGCTCGAATCGACAGCAAAATTTAATTCAGAACTTCAAGTAAATATCGAATTATTGACCGGAAGTACAACAACCAAAGAAAGAAAACGAATTTTCACAGGACTTCAATCAGGTGAGGTCAATATCTTAGCAGGAACGCACGCTCTTTTTGAAGATCAGGTTGAATTTAAGTCACTGGGATTTATGATCATAGATGAGCAGCATCGTTTTGGGGTTGAGCAACGGGCAAGACTGATGAAAAAATCGGGAACACCTGATGTCCTGGTCATGACGGCGACACCCATACCCAGAACTTTATCACTCACTGTTTTTGGTGAGTTGGATGTTTCAATTATTGATGAGTTACCCGCAAATAGAGTTCCGGTTAAAACGGCCCTTCGAGGGGAATCTGCCCTTTCAGGTATCTATCAGTTTATTGAAAATGAAGTAAAAAAAGGCAGACAAGCATTTATTGTTTTCCCGCTTGTTGAAGAATCGGAGAAACTTGATCTTAAAGCTGCTGAACAGGGTTTTAAGGAAATTTCAACCAATTATCTTCCTCATCTTAAAGTTGCTCTTATTCATGGCAGAATGAAATGGAAAGAAAAAGAGGAGATAATGAACGGGTTTGCCTCAGGTGAGTTTGATGTTCTGGTCTCCACAACCGTCGTCGAGGTAGGTGTCGATATTCCAAATGCTTCTGTGATGTTGATCCATGATGCTCACAGATTTGGACTTTCTCAACTTCATCAGTTACGCGGAAGAATAGGAAGAGGTATTGAACAATCGTATTGCATCCTCGTCACAAAGGATGAAATAATGGCAACTGCATCACGATTAAATCAAAAAGTCGAATTTTTACCTCAACAAATACTTGAAAGGTTAAAATCGATAACAAGGCTTAAAGCCATGGAAGAAAGTAATGATGGCTTTAAATTGTCTGAAATTGATCTTAGAATGAGGGGTCCCGGTGATATTTTTGGTAAAAAACAGAGCGGAATCCCCGATTTTAAATATTGTGATATTGCAAATGATTCAGTAATTATGTTCAAAGCGAAGGATGAGGCACAATCAATTATTAATGAAGACCCGGAATTTGTGTTACCGGAGAATCGAATCATCGCAATTACACTTGAAAAAGAACTTCAAATCCGGGAAAACTATTACGGAATTGGCTGATCCTTTTTAAGAAAAACTCTCTAACACCCTTGGTGACGTAAGGTGTTTAACACAGTCAGGTGCTTCACACGAATTATCACCATAGTCAACATCCACCTTACCAATTTTTTTCGCAGCTGCAAGTGCTTTTGTATGTAATGCTTTAGTCATTTTTCCCAGACCAAATAAGGCATAGTTCATCTGATCTTTCACAAAATTCTCTTCAGTCTGTATCTCAGCTTCAATACGATCAATTAATGACGATGCAAATTCTTCATTTAACGGTTTTTCTGCATTGAGAACACCAACTATTAATGAAAATGCAATCCTTCTTTTTATATCATCTTTTGAAGTTAGCCATTCATAAGCTATTTCGTTTTTAATCGGAGATAAGGCCAAAAATGATCCCGTATATGCATAACTTAACATCCAGAAGTTGAGGTCTTTTATCTGTTCTTCAAGTCGTTGCCGGGTAAGTTTTTTTGGTTCATCCACAAGAATTGAAATTATCTTCATATCATAATTTGGTTTCTCCCAAAGCTCTTTTGCTAAATTTGCATCTTTCTTAATCCCTTGAGCAAATTTCCTCAATTTAGTCAAACCAATTCCAAAAGTTGAGATATCCGAATACTTTAACCTCCCCCAAACTTTGATACCTCGTTCATCTTGATTTTCATTTAACCACTCACCAATTTGATCAACTGTCATTTTATTCTCTCTTGATGTAATTAAAAATTCTATATTGCATATTAAAAAAAAGAAGCTTGGTATGAAAACGATTTTTTTTAGCCTTACAATTTTTCTCCTCCTTACCTCCGGATGTATCAAAGAAAACAAACCTGTTGACAACGATTTACTGGTTTTTAACACAATAGATAAAGTTTTTAAGGCATTTGCTGACAGGGATACTTTATCACACGACACTTTATGGTTTAAATCGCCGGAATTGGTAGTTTTTGGACTTTATGATAAATCAGAATTTTTTGGATGGGATGAGGCAAGACAACATTTTGTAAATTCTGCCAAAAAGATACAGGGTGCCCATTTTTCGATTAAATGTAAAGAAATAAGAATGTCTGGTTCAAAAACCACCGCATGGTTTGCCGTTATCGCCGATCAGGAATACCAGACTCCGAAGGGAGTATTTGAAAATAATAACATCAGATACACCGGGATTCTCGAGAAAAAAGGCTCCCGTTGGTTAATCGTCCAGTTCCATGGCTCTCTACCTAAACTGGTGAATTGAAGTTCTTTTTAGTCTTTATTTTTGCAGATCCTGTGAATAAATTTCCCGATGAATCGGGACTATTGGTTTAAAATTCTCAAGTTCTCGAGTTCTAAAGTTCTAAAGTTCTACTTCAACAGCACCATTTTCCCCGACGCACTAAATTTATCCGCTGTCAGTCGATAAATGTAAACACCGCTTGGTAAATTAGATTCACTGGAATTAAACACAACTTCATGGTTGCCGTAGTTCTTCTGTTCAGTCAGGAGAGTAGTGATAAGGCGTCCTGTTACATCATAAATTTTCAGTGTAACAAAACCTGATTTGGGAAGCGAAAATCTAATTTTTGTTTCAGGATTAAATGGATTTGGGAAATTCTGTGCAAGCTCATATTCGCCGGGGACAGCTTGTAATTCACCAAAAACAGGATCTTCCACAGAAGTAACAACCACATCAGGTGAGAGTTTCCTGTTCAGAATTAACATGGTTGCGTCAGCGATGATATATTTTCCTGATTCCAGAAGACGATTGTCAAGTTTCAACACAGTTTTTTTACCGGGAGTAACATAGGCATCTCCAAGTTTTGTCCACGATTTATTGGCATTATCTCTCTGACTCACAATGGTTGATATTGAGTCACTTCCGGTATAAATAGTATAATTTGCAAATTCACTAAACAGAAAGTTTGGGATCAAATATGTATAAACACTGTACCACGCCGGTACCGCTACATCAAATTGCCACTCGAAGGATACATCGGCTGTATCTTTACTCCAATAAATTTTTGGATTAAATCCCAACACATTTACCTGTTCCCAGGATCCATTTCGAACTGTGTTTGTTGAGCTGTCTTCATTAATCACAGAAGACACTGGACGCCACCGATTATCACCTCTGTATGGTAATGTAGCCGGGACACTATATATTCGCTTCAGGGTGTCTCCCAATGCGCCTCCGTTCGCCTTAAGTGCCTCGTAGAAGAAAAGACTTTCGCCCTTCACTCCCTTTGCTCTGTTTTCAGCAATCGATTCTTTCAGAAGTTGGTGAGTAATCACATAACTGCCTGCTTTTGCAAGTACTCCCGCAAAAAAGATATCCCGCTTTGAAGGTGATATGTAGTTAAGTGCTGATCCAAGTTCAAATCGGTAGGATATGATGTCAGTACGGTAAAGTTGGGGAATAAAATTGTCGATAAGAGAGGAATCAACCCAGGTTTTTGAATCCTGAAGATAATTGTCAAGACCCCATGGATATACACTTGGAGCTACTGAAAGAATATAATTTTCACTTCGAGTTTTAACGCTGTCTCGCCATCTTCCGAGAAAATTTGAAAGTTTATCAGCACGCCATTTTTTCCATCCCTGATCATAAAAATTAACAGGAGGATTTTGTCCGTTGTTTTCAGATTTGTAAATAGAAACAGTTACGCTGTCGTAACCACCTTCGATTGGCATGGCAGGGAGTCTGTCGTCACCCTGTACTCCATCAACTTCATAATTATCAAGAACTTCGGTGGTTAGTGAGATCAAAAAGTCCTGAACTTCAGGATTTGTACCAGCCATCCAGTCGAATCCGTTTTTAACCAGCAAAGCTCCGGAACTGTTTTTACCTGCCCAGTGTGGTTTGGTAGCTATCAGATGTCCCCCGTTTTCGGAATAGCTGCTCGAAAACCCGAACTCAAACCAGGGAATAACTTCAATCCCGTTTCTATGCGCTTCAATAATAATCTTTTTTAACGGGTCTCTTCCTGCAAACTGAGGAATAATTGGCTTTTGAAATAGTGAATCCATTATCCTGCTTGGATAAAGTGTATATCCCTTGTTCCACACAACAGGAAATACAACATTTACTCCAATAGAGGCAAGGTAATCCATCGCTGAGGCAATTTTTGCATCATCGAATAAGACATCGCTATCAACATTGGTTATCCACACCGCTCTCATCTCTTTTAAAGATTGAGAAAAGGACAGAGTTGTGCTTAAAATCAATAACAACAAAAATCTTTTGGTCATGAAGCTACTTTAATAAATGGGGGAAATCCGCTTTTTCACGGTAAATTGTGTTTTTCATCAAATCGGGATATTTTTTAATCCCCTCATAAAAGAAGAACACTTCACCTTCTATGCCAAGTTCCCTGTTGGCTTCGATCATCTGAAGCAGGAAGTCGGATTTTGGAAAATAACCACCAACTTTTATAAGTACACCCGGGTAAAAAATATGTTTATATCCTTTGGGGAGGTGTTTGGTGTAAGATTCGGAGAGAACTTTAGTGTATTCTTCGATTGTATATCTGTAGAGTTGTGGACATAACAAATCGACATATCCCCTTCTGACCCATTCGGGCCAATCCTGCAAATATTCCTCTTTGCTCCAGGGATAGATACTCGGTGACATCGAGACGATACAATTTGGATCAATAGCCTTAACCGTCTGATGGATTATACCACAAAACTCTGTCAATTTGTCAGCCCGCCATTTTACCCATTCAGGATTTTTATAATCCTGTGGAGGAGTTTTTCCGCTGTGATCTTTTTTGTATAAATCGACTGTGTATTCATCATATCCACCGGTTGAAGGAAGTGCGGGCAGTCTGTCATCACCTTGAATTCCATCAACATCATAATTTTGGACTACTTCACTTATCAGGGCGAGAATAAAATTTTGAACTTCAGGTTTAAAAGCATTCATCCACTCAAAACCATTTTTGGTGGTGAGGTCACCCGAAAAATCTTTGGATGCCCAATCCGGTTTTGCTGAAAGAAGATGACCCCCTCCAATTTTGAATGAAGAAGCAAAGCCAAATTCGAACCAGGCGATAACCTTGATATTCTTTTTATGGGCCTCTTCGATTACCTCTTTAAGAGGATCTCTGCCCGAAATTGCGGTATCAATCTCAATTCCGAACTCATTCTTCATAACTTTGCTTGGATAGAGGGTAAATCCTTTGTTCCAGACAACGGTAAAAATTGTATTGATACCAAGTTCACCGCAGAGATTGATGGCTTCCTTAATATTTTCTCGAGATTTCAGAACATCACTGTCAACATTTGTCAACCAGACTCCCCGCACTGCAGAAACCCCGGTCTTTTCACTTGAGGGTGGACTTCCGGCTCCTCCCGTAGAAGTGGGTTCATGTTGTTGTTGGTCCTGGGAATTATATGACGAACATCCCGCAAAAAGAAACAGAGTGAAAAATAATATTGCAGGAAATACAACTTTATTCATCAAAATCTCGCTCGGAGAGTCGCCTTAAATTCAATCATCTGCATTGAAGCAACATTTTCAAAGTCGAGTTTTAATGTTGACCATAATTCGCCGAGAATGTTTTTATAATTAACCGAAATTCCAAACCAGACAGGATCAAAAACCTGAACATCCAACTCTGCTCCGACATTAAAAGTACCACTCCAATCCTCCTGGTCCAGCACAGGTACTACCAACAACTCCTGGAGTTTATTAACTCCGGCGGTATCGGGTGCAAAAAGTGAGTCAGTATAACTTCCGCGGCTGAAATTCCATTTATAAATTCCAAATCCGATATTGAATTTACTCTCCAAAAAACTGTTTTTGAAGAAGGAATAATCAGCTTGAACCGATGCACCAAAGGCTTTAAGATCCATTTTGAGATTTTTGATAGGATAAACAAAAGTTTTGCTTTCGGTTCCGATCAGAATTTCCCGTTTAGTCTGCATATTGTTTTCATTAATTTTGTCGAAAACCATATACTCAAGTTTTCCGGTCCATGTCCAAACGTCGGAGACATCCTTGCTGAAAAAAACAGATGTTCCAAATCCGGGGTTAAATCTGTATGATAACTCTCCCACCGGCATCAGATAAGAGAATCCTGCACCGGCAGAAAACTTACCTTGTGCAATAATTGAGAATGAAAGAATAACAAAAACTGTAACTAATTTTTTCATAAAATGATCAATAACTGAATGATAAACCTAATTTGAAGTTGAGATTATTTGAAAATGGCAGTTCTGAGTAACCCATCCCCTCTGTCTCAACAAAATATGTATAATTGAACTCACCTTTTACACTGATGTAATCGATCAATGGATATATGAGATTAATCCCACCAAGCAGCATAATTGGATTACCCTGTTTTGAGGGGGCAAAGTTTCTGTAACTGTAATTAAATGTGTTATCAAGTTTGGAAAGCTTTTTTGTCCAGTTCTCTTCAACATAAAACCACCGACTGAAGAAGAGGATTCCTGCTCCAACGTAAGGCCTGATCGATAAATCACCAATCCTGGTCTCGTATCCTATTTTCAATGAAACAGGAACACTGTTAATTCCTTGATTGGGGGTGATAACAAGTGAATATTTTGCTGTATCAGTGAGATCAGCTCGAATACTACCGTAATATCTGTTGTCCCAAAAATTCCATTTCCATTGCGTGAGAGCGGAATCCTGGTCAATTGAATACGACTGGTAACCGGCATTAACTGTGAGGTAAAAATTGTCAAATACTTTCATACTTACATCGATTCCACCTCCAAAACCACTTGCTTTGGTGACTGCATATTTAAATGAACCGGCAGAAGAAAATGAACCCGACATATCAATAGATGAAAGTTGCGACTTCACAGGGAATGACAAAATTGTCAAAAGCGAAATGATAAAGATTGTAACTTTTATAGAATTTTTCATTTTCACCGCCTAATAACTTAAATTAAGAGTGAAACGGAGTATATTACCAAGTCTGGCATAATCCGCAAATGAAAAATCGACCGAAACAGGTATCGTTCTTGAGGGATTTACCCCAACACCAAAACTATATGTCTCTTCATCATAAAAGAACTTGTAACCACCTCTAAGAAAGACCATGTTTTTCCAAGCAACTTCCAACCCGGCATTCATTCTCTCATCTCCATCGTTGGGGTGAAGTGCTTCCACAATTCCTGTGATGCGGTAATCAGATTTCATATCTCCAAGAAGCTCTGCTGCCAAGCCGAGTTTAAGAACAGAGGGCATCTTAAAGGGATCATTGATATATTTGGCTTCAACACCAAAATTCTGAATTGAAGCTCCAATTCTCAAAGATTTTAATCCTGTATAATAGAGAATTCCGCCATCAAAAAGGACATTGGAAGCTGAATAACTATCAATCCCCTCTCTGACATATTTAACCGTAACTCCAAATGAGAATTTATCGGTTAATGATCTTGAATAACTAAGCCCAAGTGAAATTGCATTTGCGGAAAAGTCGCCGAGCACTTCATAAACCTTCTGACCGGTTATTTTTTTTGTTTTTGGCATCGTTCCATAATCAACAGCCACAGCCGAAACTGCCCAGACACCAATATCTGATTTTATCGCGTAGGATGCTGCATAGTGTTTAATATCTGCAAGCCAGGGTGAATAGGAAGCTGAAAATGAATGATCACTTTCATTAAATCCAAGACCTGCCGGATTTGTAAATACCGACGATGATGCCAGATCGGAGAGGGCAACGGAGGATTCACCAAGCGCCGCACTCCTGGCAGTTACAGGAATTTGCAGAAAAACAAACCCCGAAGTTGCCGTTTTTTTAAAGTCCTGCGCGAAAGAAAATACCGTGCCGAGCAGGATAAGTGTAATTACTGTTCTAAATTTCATTTGCTCTCTCACCGTATAATTGCAAATTTACCGGTACTGTTTCCATATTGAGAATCAACATGGAAGATATAAACTCCACTTTCTACATACTGACCAAAATCAGTAACCTGATTCCAGGTGACAATTCCTCCTCGAGCCTCACTGACCGGGATAGTCTTCACAAGATCACCTCTAACAGTATAAATCCTTATTGTACAAGGATTTGGCACATTCACAAATTGAATCTGATCGGTGCCTCCCGGTTGACTTGAGCCTTCTCCAATAATGAAAGGATTTGGTACTACAAGAACCTGATTTGAATTATTGGGCGCCGGAAGTGTGGCAAGGAATGGAGTAACTGTTCTGTTCGCAAAAATTGATGACTCCATCGCAGGTACTCTAACAGTGTTGCCTGTTTCCGGGAATCTTTGAGCCGGATTAATTGCCCATGATGTTTTGCCTGTATCGTAAGCGGTTATCGAATAATAGTACCCCGTTCCGATCTGAACAGTTGAATCTATGTAAGTATATTTGGTACCTGAGAGATATGCAAGATCACCTTTTTTAACATCCGCGATCAGCTCCCATGGTCCCATCGGAAGATAATCGGAGCGATAAATCTTGTATCCGGCAAGATCAAATAAACCATCATCCGGATCAGGAAGTGATTCTACAGAATTCTCGAATGTAAGGACATTCGCCACTTTCCTCTCTCCGCCGGCGTAAAAATTAATATTAAATTTTGGTGCCGCAGGAGGATCAGGATGATTAAATTTATTCTCGTATGTAAGTTGTGCTCTTCTCATCGCCGGAATAAAATTCTGAGTATAACTCTGGTTGAAGATCAGACTGGGTGAAATGGATTTATCAAGAGCCAAACCATAATCCATACCGGCTGCAAGTTCAGCCAGCACTATTTTGATTGTATCCTGGGGTTTAAGAGTCCATGGTCCCAAAGACATCAACGCCCATTTTCTGGCATTGTTTATAAAGCTTGTATCTGTTAGATTTCTTGGAAATTGAACAAATCTGAATGCATTGGTTGGAAATTTTAATACCTGATATTTAACTTCATTAAAACCTGAAACACCTGTAAAAGGTCCACTTAGATCCTGCGAAGCTTCGCCCTGAGTCCAGCCAACTTTTGATTCATCAACTCTTGTTGCAATCCCGGTTGAATCAGGTGAAGCATAAATCAACTTAACCCCGGCATATCCCGGTGCAAGCCATTCTCCTTGTGGAATCCCGTTTATAACTCTTCCGAGCGAATTTGTAAAACCATAGTTTGCATTTTCAGCCTGAAACATTTTATTGGTTCTGTCGTAAACAACCTTGGTGTTTCTTGCGCCATTAGTCTCCTGAGGGAAAAGAACACGCCACGACCTCGAATTTGCCTGCATCGCATAGTTTAAGAGCAGTTGCACGCCATATAATGTATCAGACACGGTTTTTGTCGGGTGGGCAGCCTTAATCTCGTCGGAGATATTGATAAAATAGTATTCATAAAGAATATAGTTTTCATCTCTCTTCGACCCGCTCCATTGATGAGCTCTTCTGATCACCCTTATCGGTAATTGAAGTTCATCTTCCTGGTTTGGAGTGAAAAAGTTTGGATTATACTCCCAAACCGACTCAATTACCTCTTCGCCTACAAGAGGATTGGTTTGCAAGAAATAATTCTCTCCGTTTGGATAAAGTTTTCTGTGGGTCTTTAGTGTATATTTTGCGGAGTTTTCTGTAGAGACAGAGGAACCATAAATTGCCCAGTCTTCCACACTTATCACTGAGTCACGGTTGTTTTTTGCACCGATCCAGAAACCACCTGTCGCCATGTGGCTTGCAGTTCCACCAATATTTTCACCAATCCACGATGCATCAAATCCGGGCCAATCTAGTGTTGGACCCGTTGGTGACCAGTTGTTATAAGCCGGACCCGATTTGGAAGGCATCAAACTGTGCCATAATGCACCTCTGTTGAGAATCAAGAGTGGTGCCTCAACTTGAGCAGCCACGACAAAACTCAAAACTGTAAAAAACAGAAATATTTTATTTTTTAATCTATTCATCTTTATCGTAATACCTTTATTTAGAATCCAAAACCGACTGTGAAGTAAACTTGTCTTGGAACATTTCTGTAAGCTTTGTAAAATGATGAAATGTAGCTTATTCTGCTTGGATCTGTTCCGGGCTGGTCGATTGTTGTTCCATAATCAACCCAGTCGATCAGATCATTATTAGACACCGGTGTGAGCCATTTATTCTCAAACAGATTCATTACTCTAAGTCCAACCACTATCCGGTATCCACCTTCAAGAACTACATGTTTCATAAAATTAAGATCAAACATCGATTCAAGGGGATACCTTCTGTTATTCACAACATCTTTTAAATCAAACGATGTCCTGTAAGTAAATGGAATTCCTGATTGAACCGAATATGTGAAACTAAGACTTGAATTTTCCAGAATATTTATTCCAAAAAGCTCCGGTCCTTCTCCTGTTCCCCAATTATACTGAAGCAATGCACGGAAGTTGTGTGTTCTGTCATTTCCTGAGAGAAATTCACCGGTATAATCACGGGATTCAGCAGCAGCAGAGGCAGTAGGATAAATCACTTGAGGTCCATAATTACCTTCAGTAGTCTGTGAAATACTATAGGTGAACCTGTACATCCAGTTTTTTGCGTTGATTTTCTCGAGTGAAATCTCAAATCCCAATGTTGCGCCAAAAGCATTGTTTGAGAATGTTGTATAATTGAAGAGTGGTGTATTGTCAGAAGTATAAGCTGATGGACTGTTTAATACAGTTCCTGTGTATGCCGCATATCGAAGCAGACCGATTTGTGTAACACGGTCATTGTAATAAAGAGCAAGATCAATTCTGTTATCCTCATCTATCACCTGTTGAAGTCCAAACTCATACTGAATAGTTGTTTTGGGTTCAAGATTTGCATTTCCATGCCCAACAATTCCTTTGTTACCTCTGTTTGAAAGGGCCTGACTAAAGGTTGGCATTGAAGTAAAATGTCCATATTGAAGCCTGAATGCGGTGTTTTCCCCGATCGGGAAAGAAAGACCAATCCTCGGCAAGAGCATAAAGTAGGTTTTGGATTTTTCTGTATTCAAGTTGCCTGATTCAGGACCTTCCGTTCCAACATATACTATGTTAAACGGATCAACAGGAACATCTGCACCAAAATTATAGGCTTCCGCTCTAACTCCTATGTTGGCAATCATCCCTTCATATTCCATCTTGTCTTGAATATAAAAGGCGATGTTATACGGCTGTGCTGTGTAATATTCAGCCACACCTGTTGTTGCGACCAAAGCATTTGCCTTAAACCTGGAATTTACCCCATTGTTGAAGAGATCCCAATAGTACAACCGAAAACCTGTTTTTATCAAATTTCCTGAGTTTATCTGACTGGTAAAATCAAGACTTGCAGCGTAATATTCTGTTCTGGTATCCTGATAATAGAGTGTACTAAATGCATCAGGTGCTCTGAAATATTGAGTTTCCCACCATGAACCTGCCTTTAAAAGGTTACCCTGACGGTCACCAAGACTGTCAAGTCTGTCCCTCTCTTGAGAGTAACTGGTCAAATATTCATAGGGAAGTTCATATTTTTCACTCATGTGTGTTAAAGTTGCCTCAAAATAGGAAGTGGCATCAAGAGTGTAAATATAGTTAAGACTTTGAGTAACAGTCTGCTCGGTTCTTACAGGATCTATCAACACATAATATTTGTATGAAGTGGATGGAGGTGAAAAAGCCAGACCGGCCCACCTGATATCTTCAGAACCTGACCAGATACCTCCCTGGTAGTTTTGATATCCCAACATAAGTTTTATTTTGTGTGAAGTAAATGGCTGATAGGTCATATTAAGAATATAGTTCTGATATACCTGATCCTTTTCGGAGGTTGGAAGGCGTGTTGGGTTCTTTTTATATTCTCCCGAGAGGAAAAACTTTAATTTGTTTGGGTCTTTTCCAAGTGGTCCACCAAATCCAAACATCACTCTGGTATATGCCCTCTCCCTGTAATCATAAGCTCCAAGCGGATTGTCATCACTTGGTTTATGATTGTAAATCCAGGTGTTATAAGCCCAATTTATTTCCTGACTGAGCACATTATTCCATGTATTTATTTCATCTGCAGTGGCAGTACCATTTTGCACTTTGTCATAAAGCCATTTGTATCTTGACGGGGATGTTATACCCAAATCCTGTAGGAAAAATGAAGAATCTTTGTAAGCCATCCAATTATTAAGTTGTCCCCACTTTTGCCATTCATAAGTGGATTCATCATAGATGTATTTTCCAAAATGGTATTGTCCCGGTGGCCGGTATTCAACCCTTACTTCACCCGAAAGTCTTGGACTTCCCTCTTTCAGAACTACTTTAACAACACCCGCCTGGGCGTTACCATATTCAGCTGAAAACCCTCCCGATATAAGTTGCATCTGTTGCACACCTATCGGATTTACATCGTATTTCCACGAATTGTTTGATTTTTCAACTCCAAACGAACCGGGGGATGTGGTTGCCGAATTTATCTGCTCCACTCCGTTGATTTGATAGTTCACCTCATACGAGCCTGAACCTCTCACAGAGTAGGTGCCTTTTTCATTCTTCTGAAATCCTGCTGTAAGATCAAGAATTCCACGCAATCCCTCAATCGGTGCTGCCGAAATCTGCTCTTCATCAATTGTTGATGAAGAAGAGGTTTGGTCCTTGATTACCTTCGGTTTTTCTGCAACTACAATAACCTCATCCATTTCAAAGGTTGATTGTTTCAACTTGACATCAAGTTCTGTTGTCCGATCAATATTAATCTCAACATTTGAAACAATATACTTTGCATACCCTACAAAACTACTCGTAACAGTGTATTTTCCGGCCGGTATGTTGAGAATGAAATACTTCCCATCGATATCGGAAATTCCGCCAAGGTTGGTTCCATCAATTCTGACAGCCACTCCGGGGAGCTTCTCCCCAGTCTGAGCATCCTTGATCTCACCTGAAAGTTTTCCTCTTTGTGCCTGAATCTCAGAAATGCCTGTCAGCAGTACAAATAAAAGTAGTATTTTAGCAAGCAGAAAGTAATGATTTTCATGTTTATGCTGTAGATCTGGCTCCATATTTTCTTCGTTTCTACAATATTTATAATGTTTATTTTGTGTGCAAAAAATCAATTTACTATTCTGAAATTTGACTATTATTTACCTAACTAACAAATTAAATTTACCGAAATGAAATATTTTTTCCAAATTGACATAGTTACCGATCCCCCACTCTCAGATGAATCCGCCGCCGTCTTCTGGATGTATGAACCTGATGGAATAAATTTTGAAAATAATACCACCCGTCTATTTTTTTCCGAATTGAGTGACCAAAAAATTGAATCGATTAAAGTTGAATTGAAACTGCTAGTCGATTCCGGTGTTATTGAAAAGTTTGACATCTATGTAACCAAAGAAGAACAAATCAACTGGAATGAGGAGTGGCAGAAGGGGCTTAAAGTTCTTAAGGCAGGAACTAAATTTGCCATAAAGCCAACATTTGTTGACTATGAACCTTTGGAAGGTGAGATAGTTATCGAAATCGATCCAAAAATGTCTTTTGGAACAGGTGAACATGAAACCACCCAACTGATTCTTGGATTGCTTGAAAAATATGGGAATAACAGAGAGTTTGTTCTTGATGCCGGGGCAGGTACTGCAATTCTGGCTATTGGTGCCATCAAACTTGGTTCAAAAAAAGCGATTGCGTTTGACAATGATGACTGGTGTCTCGAAAATGGAATTGAGAATGTTAAACTGAATAATGTTCAGGATGTGGTCGAGATAAGGATATGTGAAACAAAGGACATACCCGAATCAGATTTTGACCTGATTCTTGCTAATATTCAAAGAGATGTTTTAATGGCGATTGCTGCAGATCTTGAAGCAAGACAAAAACCGGGTGGTACACTGATTCTTTCCGGACTGTTAATCGACGATGAAGAGATCATCCTGCCGGTTTATGAGTCAATAGGATATAAATTAATTGATAAAGCCGGTAAAAATGAGTGGATTAGTCTCGTTTTTGAACACACACTGTAATTAATAAAAAAGCACTGCTGAAAAAAGATTGAGGTATCTCTGTCATCAGCAGTGCTTAAAAGTTTGGTTTTATTTTTTATAAATTATTTTACCGTCAACTATAGTATATAACACTTTAGTATCTTTTATTTCTTCAGGATTGATCTTAAATATATTCCTGTCAAGTATTGTAAAATCAGCATACTTACCAGCTTCAATTGAACCAAGTCGGTCTTCCATAAATGCTGCGTAAGCGTTATTTATTGTATATCCTCTTACTGCTTCAGTAACTGAGATCTTCTGCTCCGGTATCCATCCATCAGGATTTTTTCCATCAAGAGTTCTGCGAGTAACAGCCGCATAAATCCCGAGTAATGGATTAAGAGGTGCCACTGTCCAATCAGAACCAAAACAGACATTTACACCCTCTGAGATCATATCTCTGAACCTGTATGAGGTTGGCAGTCTATCATGTCCAATTCGTTTATGAGCCCAAACTCCATCGTCAATTGCATGATAAGGTTGTGCAGAAGCAATTACATTTAATTCCTTAAATCTCTTCACATCATCTTTTATAACATGCTGCGCATGTTCAATTCTAAACCTTCTGTCCCGGGGTGGATTAACTCTAACCACCTCTTCAAAAAGATTTAAAATATAATTGTTTGCCTTATCACCAATGGCATGAATCGAAAGTTGAAGACCTGCCCTGTCAGCTTCCAGTGCCCATTGTCTTAGACTGTCGTTGGTTACGATCTCCATTGGAAGACCACTTGTTGACTTATCCTGTTCATACGGTTCAAAAAACCAGGCAGTTGAAGAGCCCAAAGAACCGTCAGCAAATGCTTTTAATGAACCAATTTTCAAAAAATCACTTCCAAATCCACTTTCAATTCCCAAAACGGAATGATTCCGAACCTCAGAAATGGGAAGTCGACAATATATTCTGCAAGTAAGTTTTCCTTCTTTTTCAAATTTTTGATAGGTGCTCAGATCATTTGAATATGTTATGTCATGTACCATCGTAACACCAAGTCTGGCAGCTTCTTTTAATGCAAGTTCTACAGCTTCTGTGTATGCCTGTTTTGATGAAACAGGAATCAATTTTGCGACAAGGTCAATAGCATTGTCTTTTAATACACCTGTGGGTTCCCCGGTAATTTTATCAGTAACGATGTCACCACCTGCCGGTTCAGGTGTGGATGATGTAACTCCTGCCATCTTAAGTGCTACTGAGTTTGCAAGAGCAAGATGTCCATCAAATCTGTGAATCAAAACAGGGTTGTTGGGTGAGATATTATCTATCATCTCTTTTGTTGGTAATTCTTTAATCTCCCATGCTTCATGGTCCCAATCGCCACCTGTTATCCACTCCCCCGGTTTTTTGTTTTTAATGTAGTTTTTGAGCATTTGTTTAAATTCTTCAGTGGATTTTGCCGGACGAAGATCAAGCCCACCGAGATAAAAACCTCCTGATACAAAATGCACATGATTGTCGGTTAATCCGGGCAACATAAGAGCGCCGTTTAAGTCAACTGTTTCAAAATTGTTTGAAAGATATCTTGTCGCTCCGGTGAGTTCACCAGCATAAAGTATCCTGTTTCCTTCGGTGACAACACATTCAACGAAGGTGTTTTTAGAATCGGCAGTAAATATAACTCCGTTTTTAAACAATTTCTGAGCCATTTGACTATTTCCTTCAATGGTGAATAAAACCAGGACAACAAGAATTAGCTTTTTCATATTTATTTTCATTAAATGATGTAAAATCGAAATGTTAGGGTTGGTGACCTGAAAAAGAAAAGCCGGATAATCCTTTTCAGAACTATCCGGCTAAAAACTATAAGGGTTAGCTTATTTGTTAAGCATCATCTTAATGTTGGATGTGAAATTCTGAGCAGCACTTGTAGCTGTGATCTTAGCGATATAAAGACCGGAAACTAATGATGAAGCATCAAAATTAACACTGTGTACACCGGCTGACATTGCGCCGTTTACGAGTGTAGCAACTTCTTGTCCAAGAACATTGTAAACTGTAAGTGTAACTTTAGCATCGGTAGCGAGGCTGAAGTTAATCTTGGTTGAAGGGTTAAATGGATTTGGGAAGTTCTGATTTAATGCAAAAGTATTTGGAGCTGTTACATCAACTTCAATTGCTTTTGAATAATCTGAAGTACCATCAAAATCTACTTGTTTGAGTCTGTAGGTATAGGTTCCAACGCCAACGCCCTTGTCGATAAAGCTGTATTCTTTAACGAGGGTTGTTGTTCCTGAACCATCAATGAATCCAACAGAAGCAAATTCGCCTGAAGTTGATTTTCTTTCAACAAAGAAACCTTTATTGTTTGTTTCGGTAGCTGTTGACCAGTTTAACTGAACATCTGCACCAACTGAAGTTGCGCTGAATGTTGCGAATTCAACAGGAACTATTCCGTTTCCTGCTCTAACTTCATCAATAAAGAAGGAAGCACCATCAACCTGGTTGTTAGCAATAACTGATCTAAATGCGATATAGATGTTTGAACCCGCAGGAACGAGTGAGCCAATATTATATCCATAACTTACCCAACCTGAATCTGTAGCAGTGAAATTGAGGTTAGCAACGGTTATTGTGAATGCAGCTGTTGAAGTATTGGTTGTAGTTGAGATTTTTACCTCAAGTTTGTCAATGTAAGCGCCAAATTTTCTCAGCCAGAATTTTAATGAGTCACCAGCTTGAACATTTAGTAACTGTGGTGCAATTAGCCATGAATCGTTAGAAGCTGTTCCACCTAATTGATAACTAAAAAAGGCATTACCTGAACCGGTAAATCCTGGAGGGTTGATAACTGTTCCGCCAGTCCATCCTGGAATTGGAGTTGTTCCAACTACTCCTCTTTCCCAGCCTGTTCCTCCGTCTGGTGTCAATTTTGCCCAGCCAGCTGGTGGGAAAGTTACGCCTTCGAAGTTTTCAGTGATGCTATTGGAGCTTTCAATCCAAGGGCCTCTCGTGAACTCTGGAGCTTCTGATTTCTGCCAGCTCTTAAGATTTGTAGCTCTGTCTTGAGCCTGTGCATAACCGAATACAAAAACGGTTAACATGAAAATACCGAAGAATTTTTTCATGGTTTGTTCCTTTTGTTGATGATGAGTTTGTTATTAATTTAAATAGAAGGTATTTGTTCGAGTTATGAAGTGATTATCTCTCAAAATATCTAAATAATTTTCATGCTAATATTAAGCATTTTTGATAAGTTAAACAAGTACTTTCAAGGATTTTTTATTTTTTATACTTAATTATTTCGTTTTAGACTATTAATTGTGTTGAAAAAATTGACACTTATGAAAACAATAATATGTACTCAACCAGACTAAAAGCAGGAATTATTTCATTATTAGTGGGCCTTTCGATGCTCCTGATGAAATTCACAGCCTATTATCTTACAAATTCAGCGGCCATCTTTTCAGACGCCCTGGAATCAATTGTCCACATCGCAGCCACTTCAATGGCTCTTTTCAGCATCTACTACTCTTCTAAACCTCCGGACAAGGAACATCCTTACGGACATGGTAACATGGAATATTTTTCGGCTGGTGTTGAGGGTCTTCTTATTCTGATTGCCGCGATTGGTATCATCTACTACGCTGTTATGGATATAATATATCCTCCCGGTATCGAAAAGCTTGACATCGGTATGGGAATCATTGGACTTGCAGCATTGATCAATCTGTTTCTTGGACTGTTTTTAGTAAAAACAGGAAAAAAAACAAATTCTTTAACTTTGGTTGCAGATGGTAAACATGTACTCACCGACTCCTATACAAGTTTGGGAGTATTAATCGGGGTTACGATTGTCTTCTTCACAGATATAGAAATAATCGATCCACTCTTCGCCATTTTTGTCGGGATGAATATTATCTACACAGGATATACTCTGATGAGGGAGGCATTTGGAGGGTTAATGCATGAAGCAGACACCTTAACTGTTGAGAAAATTTCCAATGAGCTTGTTTCAATTAAAAAAAACGATTGGATAGATATTCATGAGCTAAGGTGCAGAAAATCAGGTAGTTTTGTGGCTATCGATTTTCATTTGATTCTCCCTTTTTATCAAACCATTAAAGATGCTCATGACGAAGAGACGAGGATAAAGGCGCATATCAAAGAAAAATTTAGTGAGTCAGATGTGATGATACATTTCGATTATTGTCAAAAAAAATTGTGCAAGTTTTGCACACTTGAGAGTTGCCATGAAAGAGAGGAGAAATTTACTACTCCAATATCGTGGGATACAATCAAAACCACCGGTAGACCGGTATATGAAATTTTTCCCAATAAATAAATACAGGTAAGAATATGTTGGATCTAAGCTACAAATACATGAATCTTCAGCTTAAAAATCCTGTTATCGCGGCTTCATCAGGCCAGACCAAAACTTTGGATAATCTGCAAAAACTCTATGATAATGGAGTTGGAGCTGTTGTTCTTAAAAGTTTTTTTGAGGAATCGCTTCCTAAATCACCAAAAATGAATCCTGAAGAAAATTATCACCCTGAGATTTATGAATATTTTGGATATGAACATGATAAATATTTTGGCTTAAAAGACTATTGTGAACTCGTTTCAAATGCCAAAGCAAAATTTGATATTCCGATTATTGCAAGTATCAACTGTACAAGTGCCGACTGGTGGTTCAACTTCGCAGAACAGCTTGAGGCATCCGGTGCCGATGCAATTGAACTAAATGTGTTCAACTATGCCTCATCCAAAAACTTTGCTTCACCAAACATTGAAAAAATATATCTTGACATCGTTAAGGGTGTTAATAATTCAGTTAAAATACCTGTTTCAATAAAACTTGGACAGAATTTCAGCTCCATCCCCCATTTTGTGTCAGGACTTGAACAAAATGGTATTAATGGAATAGTCCTGTTTAATCGGTTTACCGATCTGGATATTGACATCGAATCGTTTAAATTTAAAACTTCATTTGAATTCAGCGAAAAACATGAGTTTTTTGTACCACTTAGATGGATAGCCATTCTTGCCCGTCAAGTAAAATGTGGTTTGTGCGCCTCAACAGGTGTTAAAGGATATGAAGAAGTTCTCAAGTTTTTATTGGCAGGTGCATCTGCAGTGCAATTAGCTTCGGTTATCTATCAAAAGAGCCCGGCTGTAATTGGTGAAATTCTGAAAAATATTGAAGAATGGATGAGAAGGCACAATATCGAAAAACTTGAAAGTATTAAAGGAAAACTTAGCTTTTCACCCGATGCTGAAGGTGTTGCAAATTATTATATGCGCTCTCAGTTTATGGAGAAAATTTCCGAGGTAGAGTAAAATTCACGGGCTACAACTCCTCAGTGTAAACAAGGTATTCAGGCGGAAGTGACGATGTAAAAACTTCCGCCAGTTCCTCCGTCTCAAAAATCCCAAACACCGTGGATCCACTTCCACTCATCAATGCAAATGAGGCTCCCGACCTTAACATCGATTGCTTTAAATTACCAATTTCGGGGTGGACATTAAAAACAGTTTTCTCAAAAGTGTTTATGACAACATCCCTTAACTCATTGTAATCGTTGATAATACGGCCATTCAGTTCAAGCAGGTTAAACTTGGGTTTTGACGGGATACAATTTTTGTAGGCCTCTGCTGTTGAGACATGAATCCCTGGATTTACAACAACAATAATCCCTTCTATTTTGAGGTCAATTTCTGTTAATTTCTCCCCTCTCCCTGAAGCAAAAGAAGGATAAGGATGGACAAAAAATGGCACATCTGAACCAAGTTGTAAACCAAATTCACTCAATTCTGCTTTGGAATATCCCAAACTAAACAGATCATTTAATCCCAATAAAACAGAAGCTGCATTTGAAGAACCACCCCCCAGGCCTGCACCCAATGGGATGTTTTTAGTCAAAGTAATCCTGCAGTTGAGTACATTTCCCGTTTTTTGTTCAAGAAGTTTTACCGCTTTGTAAATCAGGTTATTGGTGGTGTCTGAATTAAGTTCAGGGATATTACTTTCGATTAGCAGATGATCACATTCACGAACAATTATCTCGTCACTTAGGCGCAAAGGATAAAATACAGTCTCAATATTATGAAAACCGTCACTCCTCTTCTCTGTGATAAACAACCCAAAGTTTATTTTCGATAATGAGTTGATTATTAATTTCATCGTGTTAATTGATCCGGTTGTTCTTTTTAAGCACGATTTAGAGTAATTTCTACCGCAGCTTTTACAACTGCGTTAAACATTCCATCGAGGTCGATCTGATCAATACACTCCAGGTTATATGGACATGTTTTTTTCCAGCAAGGTGAACACTCAAGATTCTCAGGGTAGAACATGACTCCATTATCGTAGAGATCAATTTCTGTCCAGCAACTTAAACCAAACCATGACACTATATATTTTTCCAGTGCGATACCAAGGTGCATGCCAAAGGAATCACCGGTAACAATAATGTCAGCCAGCGATTCATAAACGGCACCCATTCTAACACCTTCGTTTGTTGGTGTACTGATTATCTCCAGCGGAAATGTGTTGGCTATCTCATTATTTCTTGCTGCATCCTCGGGACCACCGAGCAGGATAACCTTTAGATCAGTTTCCTTTAATATTCTGTCGATTAATAGTATGTGTTGATCCACTCTCATTTTTTTATTCGGGAACAGAGTGGAACAGCCGGTGTTAAATCCAACAATTAGCTCCTTTTTATGGAATCCATATCTTTTCCTTAATTCAGCAGATTTATTTTTCTCCTCTTTTGTGAGTGAAAAGACATAACCCAATCGTTCATAACCAAGATCGAGAGTTTCAGCTACATACTCCTGTTTGGTTTTACGGTTAACCTTAAATTTAAGATTATCATCCAACCCAAGCATATAATTGTAATATGCGCCCCCGTTAAGAGGTATAATCTTACCATCTTTATCGAGACCAAATCCTTTTTTTTCTGCAGCATGCATCGAATTGAGCATTGCACAAGCTTTATGCGACTTGTCCAGATTAACTGCTATATCAAAGTGAATATTTCTCAGAATATTAAGGGATTCAAAGTTGTAAATAAAAACCTGTTCAAGAAGTGGATTATTCTCAAGTAGCGGCGAAGATATTTTTTCGGTGACCCAGTAGATGGATGAAACCGGATACTTTTTTTTCAACAAAGGTAATTGGGCGGTGGTCATCAGCACATCCCCCATCGCATCAAGATTTATTATAAGAATCTTAACTCCCATGGGTGAATCTTCTTTACATCCTTGTTCAAGGCAATTGTGCCCGGGAAAACACGGTTTATAACCGTTAAAATGTTTACAGTCAGGAATGTTCATATCTTTTTAATTCATCATTTAAAAATGTATCAAATTTCTCCATCACCTTCAAAAACTTTACATCTTTTAGTGTTGGTGATGAGGTTACTATTGCTTCATATCGGGTATTGTATGGATACCAGATTATATCCTCTGTTTCATATTTCACATATAGTCCAAACACAGGGATATTATAAATTGATGCCAGGTGAACTGTGGCAGTATCAGGACTAAAGAGCAAATTGATTTTCCACACCATCGCGCAAAATTCTCCAAATCCCGGGGTATAATAGGTTCTCTCCGAATAAGGATCAATTTCCAGACTCAATTTAATATCTCTTGTTGAACACAACAAAAGATATTCAATCTTTTTTTCTTTCAGGTACCCTACAAGTTTTCTGAAATTTTCTGTCCCCCAATATCGTGCCATGCTTCCGGCGGAAATATTGATGCCGATAATAAACTCCGACCCGCTGAATTTGCCGGCAAAATAACGGTTGACATTTTCTATATCTTCTTTTGACGGAAAATATCTTATGGCAGGTTTTACCATTGAAGTTTCCGTTTGTTCATGACCTTCAAAAAGCTCTGTAAGTTTTAAACATCTGTCAATTACATGATATTTCCGCGAATCAGGTTTATCAATAAGGTGAGTAAAAAGTTGAGCGTTGCCTCTTCTTAATCCTGCTATAAAATTCGCTTTTAAATTCTTTAGTATATAACTTACTGTTACTGAAACATCGTCATGTAGATCAAAAACGACCTTATAACCTGCTTTATTGATCTTTTTAAGGAGTTTTCCTGTACCCTCTGCTCCTTTTTCATAAATCATCACGTTGGTGATATCGGGGTTATTTCGAAAAACAAAATGATTGTGCCTGTCGGCAAGAACAGTGATCTCACACCCGGTGGTTATCTTCAACTGATGCAAAAAAGGTGTTACCACCAATGCATCACCAATCCTGTTAAGTCTGATACATAATACCTTATCTTCTTTACTCAGTTGAATTCGAGTGTTACTTTTTTTTCGCCTGCCGGAGAATAGTATCCAGCGCAAAAACAACTTTTTGAAAAAAATCTCTATCTTTTTCATCGACTAAATGTTTATTCCATTTTTCGTCAACAGTGAATCTATTTTTGACATAACTCTTTCAACAGGAAGATGCAGGAAACACTCATGTTTACGGTTACATTTGAGTAAATTACAGCAGATACAATCAAGTTCATCAAGCCTGACAGTTTCGTGTTTATTCCCGTAAGGTCCTTGAAGTGCGGGGTCTGTGGGCCCGTGAAGGGCCAAAGTCGGAACCCCCAAAGCAGAAATAAAGTGCATTGGTCCACTGTCATTTGCAACAGCAAATAAACACCCAAGCGACAATGCTCCCATCTCCATAAAAGTGGTCTCAGGTGATAAAACAGCAGTATTGGTCATCAACGACTTTATCTTTTCAGCTTCATCAAGATCACCCTTTCCCCAGAGAATTAAGGAAGTTAATCCATATCTCTCATAAATTTTCCTCCCAATCTCTGCAAATTTCTCGGGATCACACCTTTTTGATTCCCATCCTCCGCCCGGAACAAGTGCACAAAATTTTAAATCGTCTTTTTGCGATTTAAAAAATTTAGTTGCATTCTCTGCAGCTTCTTTGGATACCATCAAATACTGTTCCCTGTGTTTTACATCAATTCCAATCTTCTCAAGAAATAAAAGATGAAGTTCTCCGGCATGATGTTTCCCTCTTTCAGCAGGACCATAAAGGTTGTAGGCGTATTTTCGTCCGCGATATGGAAATCCTGCTCTAAATTTTGCACCACTCCCAAATGTAAGCTGTGCCGATTTTGGATTTGAATAAAGATCAATCACCAAATCATATTTTCGTCGTCTTATTTCAAGAATTTTAGCCGCAATTTCGAATCTGTTTGAAAAATTGTAGATCAAAACTTCATTTATCAGCGGAATTTCTTTTAACAACTGCGCCGATGGTCTCTCAGTAAGAAAATCGATTGCAGCACCAGGATATTGCGATTTTATGTTTTTCAGCACCACTGTACTAAGAATAACATCACCGATACCCCTGAATTTAATCAACAATATTTTCTTTATTTGAGATTTCCGGAGGAGCATGGCAAATTTTCTATCTCTTGTTCATATATTTCTTCCCTGCAAATCTATTAATTCTATTTTAGTTATCCAATTTTTGAAAAATTTATCATGCCGACTGTACTGGAAATCCTGGACAAATCCACAAAATTTTTAGATGAAAAAGGGATTGAGTCCCCCCGTCTTAATGCCGATCTGTTAATGGCTCATGTCCTCACATGTAAAAGACTTGACCTCTACATGATGTTCGACCGACCCCTTAAGGAACCCGAACTTGAGTCTTACCGGGAGTGTATCAGAAGAAGAATCAAATTTGAACCACTTCAATATATAGTTGGCAATGTTGAATTTTTTGGTTTAACACTTGAGGTTAACTCTTCCGTTTTGATTCCACGACAGGAAACAGAGTTGTTAGTGGATATAATAATTCAGGAAAATAAAGACCGCTCAGGGCTGAAAATCCTTGATATCGGTACCGGAAGTGGTAATATTGCTATCGCGCTCGCTAAAATGTTGCCGGGGTCAGAAGTTACAACAATAGATGTAAGTGAAGCATCCATGGAAACTGCGAAAAAAAATGCCGCCCTTAACTCAGTAACAAACATCAATTTTTTAACATCTGATGTTATCGATTTTTTTACGTATCAAAATGGTACAACAGGTGAGTTGTATGACCTGATCATTTCTAATCCCCCTTATGTTTCAAATTCCGATTATCTTAAAGTTCAGGAAGAGGTGTTAAAATACGAACCATCCATAGCTGTCACTGATTTCGCCGATGGATACAAATTTCATTCTGAGATTATCTCAAAGTCACTGTTAAGTCTGAAACAAATGGGAAAAGTTTATCTGGAAATGGCGCTCGGTCAGGATGAGACATTATCAGGAATGATGGTTTCGGCAGGATATTCAAATATTGAAGTTTATAGAGATTACAATAAGATTAAAAGATTTATAAGAGGAATTAAGGCATAATGAGAGCACTTGTCCAAAGAGTTACTGAAGCCGGAGTTTATATAAACGATCCCGTTTATGCTGCCGAAACAAAAGCAGGAATGGTAATTCTACTCGGGGTGAAAGAGGGTGATACAATTCAGGATGTAAACTTTGTGGCTGATAAGTGTTCAAATCTCCGCATATTTGAAGATGATAATGGTAAAATGAACATCTCAATAAAAGAAACAGGTGGTGAAGTTTTAATTATCTCTCAATTCACCCTCTATGGCGAAACTGCCAAAGGAAATCGTCCAGCTTTCACCCTCGCTGCCAAACCTGAAGAAGCAAACGAACTTTATGAGGCTTTTGTGGAGAGAATGAAAGTAAATCTTGGTTCACTAAAGATAAAGACTGGAATATTTGCTGCGATGATGACTGTTAAGATTATTAATGACGGGCCTGTTACTCTGCTTGTGGAGTCAAAATAGTGATTCCGATAAAAAAGTGTAATGGTTCAATTGCCCTCTTTTTTATCGATGGAGTTGGAATTGGAGAAAATGAACCAACTAAAAATCCTTTTTTCTCCTATCCCTTCAAAATATTTAATGAAATATTTGAAACAACCCCATGGTTGGGAAATGTCCCCCTCTTTAGTGAACAAGGAATACTTTTTCCTGTTGATGCCGCACATGGATTTGTTGGTTACCCCCAAAGTGGAACAGGACAGCTCTCCATATTTGGTGGTTTTGATGCGATTAAAGCATTTGGAGGTCACTTTGGCCCCTACGCCCCACTTTCGGTGGTTGAAAATATTTATAAGTCAAATCTCTTTATGGATGTTACAAAACAGGGTTATGCATTCAAATTTTTGAACGCCTATCCCCGACCATTTTTTGATCATATCAGAAAAAAACCAAAAAGATTAAATGTAACTGCCCACTGTATGATTGCCTCAGAAATCCCTTTTAATAAAGCACGCCAGGTGTATGACAAACAAGCACTTACAGCCGAGATAACAAATTATAGATGGAGAGGCAAATTAGGCTCAAAGTTACCTGAAATCTCACCTGAAGAAGCCGGTAAAATATTTTTGCGAAACATGCGGAAAAACGATCTTTCAGTCTTTGAATATTACCTGACGGATTATGCCGGGCACAGACGCTATGATGGAAAGATTGAAGAAATTTGCGAAATCCTTGATCGTTTTTTGCTTTATATAATGAAAAATTTTGATCATGAAAATGATACTTTGATGGTTTGTTCAGATCATGGAAATTTTGAGGACATTTCAGTTAAAACCCACACTAAACATCCCTCAATATTTATCTCTTATGGTAAATATGCCGATCAGATAAAATCGAAGGTGGACAATTTATCCAAAATAATGCCCGTCATTCTGGAATTGTTGAAGAAGAATGAAAAGCCTCTCACTTGACGAACTAAAGTATTACCCTGCGATACCGTTTGTTATCGCTTTGTCCCTTGGGATTCTTTTTCAGGATACCATTCCGCTCCCCTTATTCTACCTCCTTTCAGTCGCCTCTCTAACTCTATTATTAATTATATTCTTAAAAAGAAGAGGATTAATCCGCCTGATTCCCCTTCTTTCACTTTTATTGGGCTATAGCACCGGTTCAATTCTCTTTACAATCTCAACAAAGGATTTTAACGAAGACCCCATTTATCACAAAAAAATGAGCCACATACAAGTAACTGCAACTGTGGATAAAATCATGGAGATAAATTCAGAAAAGGTGGAATTCACGGGGAGTGTTATTGAAGCATCTTACGATTCTGTTTTTAAAGATGTCACCACCGGTAAAAAAAACAGGATAAAACTGACAAAAAGGTTTCAAGGGGGTATCGAAATTGTATTTAAGATTAAAGAACTTGAGGACTCACTCCTGAGTATCTTCAAAATGGAACTGATCCCAGGCAGAATCATTGACCTTACCGGTAAATTCACTATTCCACCAAAGAAACGAAATCCCGGTGGATTTGATTATCATGACTATCTAAAACGACAAAACATTTCTGGACAGGTTTATATCGATAAAGATTCGGCTATCAAAATCACCGGTAAATATTCTCCATTATCCGGAAAAATTTATCTCATCCGTAAGGCAATTGGAGAAAGGATTGATGAACTTCATTCTCCGGCCACAGCTGCTATTCTGCGGGGTCTGATAATAGCTGACAGAACCGAAATCGATGAAGATGTGATAAATGGTTATGTAAATACCGGAATCGCCCACATTCTCGCTGTTTCAGGTTTTAATGTGGCTGTTATTTATCTGCTTACGCTTTTGTTATTACAAAAAGTCAGACATAAAAACCGTCTTCTTGAACTCGTTTTGAGACTTTTTGTGCTTCTCCTTTTTCTGGTAATTACACAGTTTCAAACTACTGTGGTTAGAGCGGTCCTGATGTTTACTGTCCATTCTGTCCTCTTTTATTCCGGCAGGCTAAATAACAGATGGAACACGCTTGCGATAACAGCACTTCTGATTTTGGTTTTTCACCCGCAAGACCTCTTTTCGGTTAGTTTCCAGCTCTCTGTTGTTGCAGTCGGAAGTCTGTTTGTAGCAGAAGACGTTGTTTCAGGAATCAGATTTGGTCTAAACTCAAAAATTGTCAACCTAAAAAACGGAGCTTACAAGGAGATAATGACCCGGATTTCTGATTCATGGATTGTAAGACAATCGTTTGATCTGATTTTGATTACTCTTCTTGTACAATTTGGAATGCTTCCTTTTTTGATAATCTACTTTGGTAAAATATCTCTCCTCTCACTGCCGGCAAATTTGGTAGCAATTCCAACTTCGTCCGGTTTACTCATTAATGGATTGGTGACTTTACTAATCTCTCCAATATCCACAAAAGTTGCATCAATATTTGCTGCCGGTTCAGATTTTGCAAATAATCTGTTAAACTCCTTTATTTTTTCACTCGAGGATTTAGGTTTGGGGATAATCGAGTATGGATCATTCACATTTTACGATGTAGTTGTTTTTTATCTCCTGATCGTTTTGTTGAGTATCATTTTTGTCCGAAAAAGTGAATGGAAATGGCGGTTTGTTGCTTTATTTGCGGCTGTAATAATTTTCGCTATCTCTCATCTGGTTACAGTTTCATCCCCCTTAAAGCCGGGTTATTCACATATTATGGCGATCGATGTGGGGCAAGGAGATTGTTATTTACTCCGCACGCCTGACAATACGACAATCCTGATAGATGCAGGTGATCTTGAAAAGAGTTTTGATGCAGGGAAAATGACAGTTATTCCCGTTCTAAAAAAACTTGGGATCGATAAAATAAATGCCGCGTTTGTCTCACACTACGATAGTGATCATACAGGTGGGATGATTTCTCTTATCCGTTCCGGGATTATAGGAAAACTTTACCTGCCACCACCGGATACGACAAATGTTGACGATCTTACACTTTTTAATTTACTCAGCCGGCATGAAAATTTTGAAATAATCAAAAAGGGAATACTTTTCTCAAAAGAGAATATTTCAATTGAATTACTTTCAGATATTGATTCAATTCCAATGGAATCGGGTTCCAACCAAAGAAGTGCGGTTCTCATGGCAACGCTTGAAAATCAAAAAATCCTCTTCATGGGTGACCTTGAAAAAGATGGTGAAATGGAGTTATTGAGAAAAAATATAAATTTGAAATGTGATTTCTTAAAAGTTGGGCATCATGGCAGCCGCTTTGGCACTTCAAGTAAATTTCTCAGTAGTGCCCGGCCTGCATTCTCACTCATTAGTGCAGGTGTGGCAAACGGGTATAATCACCCTCATCCCTTTGTAATCGAAAGACTTGAAAATCAGAACTGTAGAATTTTCAGAACCGATCTCGAAGGTGCATTAATTTTTAGAATTGAAAATGGAACAATTATGAAAGTGAATTGGAGATAAACAGTTGATTCAGACGATTGGATTTCTTGGAGGTGGTCAACTTGCACGAATGTCGGCGCTTGCAGCTTACAGACTTGGATTTAAAGTGGCGGTTTTTGAATCAATTGCCAACTCCCCTGCGGGAATGTTAACAAAACTCGATTTTCCCGGTTCAATAAATGATGATCAAAAACTCAAGGAGTTTGCTGAAGCTTGTGATATCATCACTCTGGAAAATGAGTTCATCGATCCGTCCCGACTGGAACTTCTGCAGTCATTTGCGAAAAATGTTTTTCCATCGCCACATACCATTTCTCTAATTCAGGATAAATTGATTCAAAAACAAACATTTAAGTCTCAGGGACTGCCTGTTCCTGATTTTGTACCGGTGACAAATTCCTCATCTTATGATTCATTATCCTCCACCCTTGGTTCAGAGTTTTTATTAAAATCCAGAAAAATGGGTTATGATGGTTATGGGAACCATTTTGTTAAAAATTCCGATGATTTCTGTGAAGGGATGAAGAAATTGACTTCACGACACGATAACATTATGGCTGAACAGAAGATTGAATTTGTGAAGGAATTGGCGGTTATGGTTGCAATTAATTCCACGGGTACGGCAGTTTATCCTGTGGTTGAGACAATTCAGGAGAACCACATCTGTAAGTTGGTAATCGCCCCTGCTGACATCTCCCCTGATACCCGTAGTAAAGTTGAAATGATTGCCGTTGAAGCAGTGAAATCAGTTGAAGGTAAGGGAATATTTGGTGTGGAAATGTTTTTTACTGCCGACGAAGAAATTTTTATCAATGAAATCGCTCCGCGCCCTCACAACTCAGGACATTATACTATTGAAGGATGTGTAACTTCACAATTTGAGAACCATATTCGTGCTGTTCTTGATCTTCCTTTTGGAGATACTTCATTGGTCGATGATTGTTCTGTTATGATTAATACTCTTGGCAAATATCCCGGAGAAGGCAAAATTATAAACTATGATGAGATTCTCACTGAGCCGGGGGTTCACCTCCATTTTTACGGAAAATCCGAGTCGCGAAAAGGAAGAAAAATGGGGCACTTGACAATGAACGGCAAAAATGTAAATGATTTAATCTCAACACTTGAAAGAGTGGAAAAAACTTTAATTATTGGAAAGAATTGACAATGGACAAAGATAAAATCCTGGCAGGAATTATCATGGGGAGTGATTCTGACCTCCCGGTTATGAAAGAAGCAGCAAAAGTTCTTGAAGATTTTGGTGTTGTGTACGAGATAAAAATTGTATCAGCTCACAGGACACCTGATCTGCTTTCAGAGTATGCCAAAAACGCCCACCTAAGAGGCCTTAAGGTAATCATTGCAGGAGCAGGCGGTGCCGCTCATCTTCCGGGAATGACAGCAGCGTCAACACCACTCCCTGTAATTGGTGTACCAGTGAAACTTAAATCCCTCGATGGAATGGATTCGTTACTCTCAATCGTCCAGATGCCCGGAGGTGTTCCTGTGGCTACAGTAGCGATCGACCAGGCAAAAAATGCGGGACTTCTTGCTGTACAGATTCTCTCGGTTGCCGATTCATCCCTGCTCGAAAAAATGATCGACTACAAAAAATCGTTGTCAGACATGGTACTGCAAAAAAACAAGGATTTAAGTTCTAAATAACCGCTTTTTCAAGAAACTTTACTTTGTTGTTATTTGAGTCGATCTTCACTCTGATTCCCAATGGAATTGTAAAAAGGTCATCAATATGCCCAAAGGGAAAATTGGTGATCACAGGTTTATCAATTTTTGAAATATAGTCCTCAAAAACTTCAGCCTGAGTCAGGGTAGGACCGTCACTCGGGTCGCCTTCAGTGAACTTTCCAAATATAAACCCGGCAGCTTTTTCAAAATAACCGTTGATCCTTAACTGATTTAAAAATCTGTCAATTCGGTAAGGAGGTTCTGAAACATCTTCAAAAAAGAATATTTTACCATCGGGATCAGGTAGATATTCACTCCCCATCATTGAGCAAAATACAGCAAGATTACCTCCGGAAATTATCCCTTCGGATTCACCTTTAGAATTTCCTCCCAATACAGAATCTTCATGTGAATCAACTTCACCAAACCAGCCATCTGCAACCGTAGCGAAAAAATTGTTAATCGTATAGTCTGACAATTTTCCTCCAAAATCCACTGCAACCATCGGACCGGAAAATGTTATCAGGCCGGTCTTAGCGAAAAATGCCATTTGGAGAGTTGTTAAATCGCTGTATCCACAAAATATTTTTGGGTTCTCTTTTATTAGTTGATAGTTGATCCCGGGTAAAAGTCGTCCTGCCCCATAACCTCCTCTAAGAGAAATTATCGCTTTTACTTCAGGGTTGGAGAAAGCCCAGTGTATGTCAGAGATACGCTCTTCATCACTTCCCGCGAGGTAGCCTCGCTGTTTCATCGCATTTGGTGCCAAAACCGTTTTATAACCCTTGTCTTCAAGAAATTTTCTCCCCTGTTCAACTCTTAAAATATTTCCCGGAGTGGATGCAGGAGTGATCAAAGCGATCAGGTCATTTTTCATTAATCTGTTTGGTTTTATCAATTTTCTGTCTTTTTTTTGTATGTTAATTTTTGGTTATGTTTCAGTTCTGTAATTGATTTACAATTCATTTATGAGTAATTTTGAAATTGGTTTTTCTAATTTAAGGTGAAATTAATTTTAACACAAATGCGAAAGCTATAAATGAGTAAAAATATTTTGTTCATTGGTGGTTCCATGAATCAGACAACAATGATGCACAAAATATCAAAATATTTTCAAGATGATAATGTTTACTTCTCTCCCTATTATGGGCATGGGTACATCCATTTTCTTGTTAAAATCGGGATGCTTGATTTTTCAATTCTTGGCGGCAGGTTTTTTGCGAACACAATGAAGTATTTCGAGGAGAACAATCTAAAAGTTGATTACAGAGGGTTGCAAAGAGAATATGATCTCGTTTTTACCTGCCAGGATCTTATTTTCCCAAAAAACATAAAAAAAACCAGAGTGGTTCTTGTTCAGGAAGGAATGACCGACCCCAAAAGTATCATGTATTGGCTGGTAAAATATCTCAATTTCCCTCGCTACTCTGCAAGCACCGCTGCTACAGGGCTCTCAGATTTTTATGATCTCTTTTGTGTTGCATCTGAAGGTTATAAAAAAATGTTTATAAAAAATGGAATAAAAGAGAATAAAATTGTAGTAACCGGAATTCCAAATTTTGATGATCTGAACAAATATAGAGGTAATAATTTCCCTTATCATGGATTTGCCCTCGTTGCAACCTCTGATGCACGAGAAACATTTAAAATAGAGGATCGTAAGGGATTTATCAAAAATGCAATAAAAATTGCCGCCGGAAAACAATTGATTTTTAAACTTCATCCAAATGAAAATTTTGAAAGAGCTACAAAAGAAATTAAAAAACTTGTCCCCGATGCAATTGTTCTCACTTCAGGTGATATTAACGAGATGATTGCAAATGCAGATGTATTGATCACCCAATATTCTTCGTGTGTTTATACCGGGCTTGCTCTCGGAAAAGAAGTACATTCTTATTTTGATCTTAATGAATTAAAACAACTTAATCCGATCCAAAATGGAGGTGTCTCAGCCGGAATGATTGCTGATCTTGGACATAAACTATTAAAGATTGATGTTCATGAAGTTAAATCCAAAGGGAAAAAGAACCTTAAAATTATTGATGACCCGATTCCATCAAATATAAGGGATTTATATAGTTCTACATTTTCACAACCAGTCGCAACCGAGTAACATTTGATAATTCCATCTGATAAAATTGCAACAATCGTACAAGCTCGAATGTCTTCCTCGAGACTCCCCTTTAAAGTGATGGTGTCTCTTGCAGGAAAACCATTATTACAAAGAATGATCGAAAGGGTGAATGCCTCGATTCTGAAAGGGACCGTTATTGTTGCAACCTCCACCGAATTATCCGATGATCCAATCGAATCTTTTTGTAAAAAAGAAGGGATCAGGTGTTTCAGAGGTAGTCTTATCGATCTTCTCGAACGACATCTTCAGGCGGCTGAAGAAGTAAACGCTGATTATGTATTAAAAATCCCGTCCGATGTACCACTTATCGACCCAGATGTTATAAACAGAGTCGTTAACTATTTTTTCAAAAATAGTGATAAATTCGACTATGTGAGTAATCTGCATCCTGCGACCTATCCGGATGGAAATGATGTTGAAATCATGACAATGGATGTCTTGAGAAAAGCACATAAAATGGCAACCATGCCGATGGAGAGAGAGCATACCACACCCTGGATTTGGGAAAATCCTGAGATAAACCGAATTGGTAATGTCGTATGGGAAACCGGGCTCGACTATTCGATGACACATCGTTGGACGATTGACTATGAAGAGGATTATCTGTTTATCAAAAAAATTTATGATGAACTTTATTCGCCTGAGAAACATTTTTCAATGTACGACATCCTTTCCCTTCTTGAGAGAAATCCTGAAATTGCCGCAATTAACAATAAATATGCCGGTGTTAATTGGTACAGAAATCACCTGAAAGAACTTAAGACAGTAACAGCTAATCAAACAAAAGTTATTTAAATTTAAAAGAATTGAAAACAGCGAAAGTTGAAGATGAAAAATAAAATTGCGTTTAATGAAAATTATCCTGATATAACAGAATCTGATTTGTTGTATCATAGAGCTCTGGGTTTGATTCCCTCGGTAACTCAAACACTTGCAAAGGGACCGGGTCAATATGTAAATGGTGTAGCTCCCAAATATCTACAAAGAGGGAGAAACGCACATGTCTGGGATGTTGACGGGAATGAATATATCGATTTAAATATGGGAATAGGGCCCCTCTCCATTGGTTATGCGATTCCTGAGATTGATGATGCGATTAGAGCACAGCTTGAAGATGGAATTACCTTTTCGATGATGCATCCACTTGAAGTGGAAGTTGCTGAGTTGATCAGAGATGTTGTACCAAATACGGAATCTGTTAGGTACAGCAAAACCGGAGCTGATGTGGTGAGTGCTGCGGTTCGACTCGCACGAGCATTTACAAAAAAGGATAAAATTCTCTGCTGCGGCTACCATGGATGGCACGACTGGTATATCGCTGTAACGGACAGGAACAACGGTATCCCGTCAGTAATTGAAGACCTGACTTTTACGTTCAATTATAACGATATCGAATCAGTTAAAGATTCGATTGATGACGATGTAGCATGTGTCATTCTTGAACCTTTTGTTTTTCAAGCACCAACCAATAATTTCCTTCAGGAACTGCGAAAACTATGTGATGATAAAGGTATCCTCCTGATATTTGATGAGATGTGGACTGGTTTTCGTGTCTCCCTGGGTGGAGCACAGGAATATTTTGGTGTAAGAGCCGACATGGCACTTTTCTCAAAAGCGGTAGCCAACGGTATGCCACTTGCAATTCTTACAGGCAGAGCCGATATTATGGCACTTCTTGATAAGGATGTATTTTTCTATACAACTTTTGGAGGTGAAGCACTTTCACTTGCAGCAGCCAAAGCAACCATTGAGTACATGCAGAAGAATGATGTTCAAAGAGTTATCGCTGAAAAGGGAAAAAGACTTCGTGAGGGTTACAATGAAATAGCATCATCTCTTGGGATGGATTATACATCCTGTTCAGGTTTTGATTGCCGAACAATCATGACTTTTGATGCTTCTGCCGGTAACCCATTAGAAATGAAATCACTGGTTCAGCAGGAGATGATAAAAAGAGGTGTTTTATGGGGAGGATTTCATAATGTAAGTTTTAGTTTAACCGAATCAGATATCGATCACATTCTGGCTGCTTACGCTGAGGTTTTACCCATTCTAAAAAATGCTGTTGATTTTAGGAATGTCTCAAAACTTCTCAGAGGTGAGCCTGTCTCCCCTGTTTTCAGAAAAACATCAAATTTTAACATGAAACCGAAACATTGATTATGAAGAATATATTCTCATTATCAGGCAAAACAGCAATTGTAACCGGTTCTTTGGGACTTATCGGGAAGTACCACTGTAAAGCTCTGTATGATGCCGGAGCAAATTTGATCGTCACGGATTTTGATGAAGCAGGTTGCCATAATTTTGCCATGGAGTTAGGCAACAGAGCAGCAGGTGTAGGCGCAGATATTACAAATGTTGATGATGTTAAAAGAGTCAGGGAAAATGCTTTGAATCGTTTTGGGTCTATAGATGCTCTGGTGAATAATGCTGCTATTAATGATAAGTTTGAAGACCCGGCTGCTGCACTGGAGCAGTCGATGTTCGAAAATTATCCAATTGGTCTCTGGCAAAAATCGCTGGATGTCAATGTTACCGGAATGTTCCTTTGTTCACAGATAATCGGTAAGGTTATGGCAGATCAAGGGCGGGGCAGTATAATCAATGTTGCTTCCACCTATGGTATAGTGGCTCCAAATCAGGATCTTTATATCGATGTCAATGGCGAACAAAAGTTCTTTAAGTCTCCTGCATATCCTGTTACCAAAGGAGCAGTTATTTCTTTTACAAGGTTTTTGGCAGCCTATTGGGGAGCAAAGGGAGTACGGGTTAATACTTTGTCTCCGGGTGGTGTTGAGAATGGTCAGGATGATTTTTTTGTTAATGAATATGCAAAGAGGACCCCTCTTAAACGGATGGCTTTGCCCTCCGATTATATGGGAGCAGTTGTTTTTTTGGCGTCAGATGCTTCTTCTTATATGACGGGTTCAAATTTGGTAGTTGATGGAGGTTTTACGATTTGGTAAATTTAGATGGACTTAAAATTCCAATTGATGTTGCCCGCAATAAAGCAAAAGCACTTAAATTGGTAATTACTGATGTTGATGGTGTCCTAACCGATACGGGGGTTTATTATTCGGCTGATGGTGAACTAATGAAGCGGTTTTCGATCAGAGATGGCATGGGAGTGGAGCGTCTCCGTACACAATGTAATGTGGACACAGGGATAATGACAGGCGAAAATTCCTCAGCAGTATTAAAAAGGGCTGAGAAGTTAAAGATTACCCACTATTTTCCCGGAACAAAAGATAAAAAAGCGACCATCCTCGAATTTTTTGATGATTATGATTTTAAGGCTGAGGATATTGCATTTATCGGAGATGACTATAATGATGAGGAAGTGATCGGAGTTGCGAGTTTTACTGCTTGTCCCGCAGATGCGATGCCGTATATTAAGACTTTGGTTGATTATGTGTGTGATGTACCTGCAGGTTACGGTGCATTCAGAGATTTTGCAGAGTTGATTATTTTCTTGCGAAATGGTGATTAGAACACGGATGAGACGGATTTTACAGATTATCACTAATTTTAGTTTTTTTGAATTTAATGAGGTTTTGTTTGAAAAATGAACGATTAATGAAAGTTGGCGACCGTTATATTGGTGACGGACAACCTTGTTTTGTTATTGCCGAAATTGGAATAAATCATAATGGTTCAGTTAAAATTGCAAAGAATTTGATTGATGGTGCTGTTTCAGCGGGTTGTGATGCGGTGAAGTTTCAGAAAAGAACCCCGGAGATTTGTGTCCCACGCGATCAATGGGGTATTGAACGCGATACACCATGGGGCAGGATGACATACATCGATTACCGTCACAGGATGGAATTTTCAAGAGAAGATTTTACTGAAATTGTTGATCATTGCAAAAGTAAGGGAATAGTTTGGTTCTCTTCGTGTTGGGATGAGGAGGCAGTTGATTTTATCGAGTATTTTGAGCCTGAAATCTACAAGATAGCCTCAGCATCATTAACAGATCATGGATTGTTACAAAAACATTCTATGTTGGGTAAACCCAGCATTCTTTCTACAGGAATGTCAACGATGGATGAGATTCTTGCAGCTGTGGAAGTTTTTGGTTTGGATAATTTAATGTTGGCGCATGCAACCTCCGCCTATCCTTGTAGCCTTTCGGAATTGAATCTAAAAATGATTACAACTCTTCGTACACTCTATCCACAAATGCCTATTGGTTACTCAGGTCACGAGACTGGGCTTGCTCCCTCTTATGCGGCTGTTGCTCTGGGTGCAAATTTTGTTGAGAGGCACATCACTCTCGACCGTGCGATGTGGGGCACGGACCAGGCCGCCTCAGTTGAGGTGAGTGGCTTTGCAAAACTTGTTGATAATATCAGAGATATTGAGTTGTCACTTGGTGATGGGATTAAAAAATTATATGATAGTGAACTGTCATCCCGTAAAAAATTGAGAAGAGTAAATTAGGAGATGCCAACTTTGGAAAGCATTATAGATTTTTTTTCAAATCTGGATTTAACGACCATTATAACAGGTACTATCATCGTTGTTTCGGCCATTGTTCTGATTCTGCTCGAGAAAAAATTTCCCTATACCAAGGGACAGAAGCTTCTCAGAGAAGGCTTTTTTAACGATCTGGTGATGTACACCATCGTGCAATCTTATCTCCTGGGTCTTGTTGTTGCTGAAATAATCAGGTTTATTGATGGCCAAACGGATATTCAAAGATATCAACTGCTGGTTGATGTACCTGTTTGGGCAATTGTATTGGGTTCGTTGATCTTTCACGATTTTTATATTTATTGGTTCCACAGATGGATGCACAATAATAAATTTTTGTGGCGATTACATGAAGCTCACCATTCAACAAAAGAAGTGGATTGGCTCTCAGGATCGAGATCACATGCGTTGGAGATTTTGATTAATCAGACAATTGAGTTTGCACCTTTCATACTGCTTGGTGCACCGGCAGAAGCTGCAATAATCAAAGGATGTGTTTCGGCAGTTTGGGGTATGTGGATTCACGCAAATTTGGATGTACACACAGGAAAGCTTCATTATATAATTAATGGACCCGAAATGCACCGCTGGCATCACTCTGACAAACATGAGGAAGCATACAATACAAATTATGCAACCAAATTTGCCTTTTGGGATTATCTCTTTGGTTCAGCCTTTTTCCCTGAGGGAGAAAAACCAAGATATTACGGTTTGTCAAACTTTTTCCCTTCAAACTATTTCAAACAATTTTTCTTTGCCTTCCGTAGAATGAGAGAAGAGTAAAAAAAACTCGGAACCTCGGTAATTCAGAACCTCAGAGCTTCGGAACCTCAGAATTTCAGTACGTCGGAAGCACCGAATCTCTGAAACACTAAGGCTCTGGAACACCGAAGTTCTGAAGCTCTGAAACACTGAGGCTCTGGAACACCGAATCTCTGAAGTTCTGAAACTCTGGAACACTGAAGTTCTGAAGCTCTGAAACACTGAAGTTCTAAAGTTCTAAAGTTCTACTTCAAATAGACCAGTTTTACAACTCCTCTTACACTGTTACCATCCACCGTAAAAAGATATATTCCTGAAGGTACTGAATACTCAGAGAAATCAATGCTGTAATCTATTTTTCCGGATTCCGTAACCGACAAGGTTTTCTCACCAATCAATTCACCGGTAACACTTGTGATTCTAAGTTTGTAATCTCCAGGTTGAGCAAATGAGATTTCAACTTTAGTCATGGGGTTGAAAGGATTTGGATAGACGTTTGAGATAACAAAATTTGATGGAACAGGATTAACATCCTGGACTCCAACAGGTGCAAAGAGGTTTTTGAAGTAATGGAAATTACCGTCTGAATCACCAATAATGAGGTCGGGACGAGTGTCGCCATCAATGTCAGCAAGATATGGGCTGGAGTTTTGATCCATCTCAATTCCTGCAACGAGGGCATTGTTGTTTGTCCAAACAGGTGCTGTTGGTGTTCCTGTGTTTTCGTAATATTTTAGATCACCCCAAAGGCTTCCAATCAGAAGATCATAATCACCGTCGTTGTCTGCATCTCCGAATGAAGGGCGATTATAAGAGCCAAAATTAACTCCCGACACAAAAGACATGTTTTGAACAAATGTATTGTTTCCGGTATTTTCCATAAATACTACATTTGCGGCAGTTTCAGCACCAACGAGAAGGTCCATATCACCATCTCCGTCTATATCAACGGGTGCTGGAATACTCGACCAGCCAATATCCACCGAAGGGAACCAGTTAACTGAGGTGAAGGTGGAACCATCTTTAAGGTAGAGATAAACCTTGCCATCTGTTGCACCTGTTATTACATCAAGATCACCGTCTTTGTCGAAGTCTGCAAGTTTTGGAACAGAGTAAGAAGAGGTGGACAAGTTACCATAATTGCCGGCTGTTAGCGCAAATGATGGTGCTGTTCTTGTTCCATTGTTCTGAATGAGTCTGATTTGGCCAAGGGAAGTTCCGGTTAACATATCAAAATCTCCGTCTCCATCAACATCAGCGAGTGATGTGGTTGAGTGCCCCGAAACTTTTACTACAGGAAACAATAACGGGTTATAAACGAAGGTTGGGGTGGTTACCGTTCCATTGTTCTGGTAGAAAAGTAAATTCCCGTCGTCGGTTCCATAAACGAGGTCAAAGTCGCCGTCACCGTCAATGTCGGTCATATCGGGATTTTTCCAATAATGGGAACCCTCAACCTGTATGAAATTACCCACTCCGTTCCAGATTGGTGACTGTGGTGTACCATCATTTCTGTAATATAACATCGAAGCAAGATCGCGTCCAAGAACAAGATCAAGGTCTCCATCGTTGTTCATATCCACTAATGCGGGGTAAGAATTAAGTCCTGCATCTGAGATTCCGTTGACAAATGGTGTATGGTATTCAAAAACAGGTACTGTTCTGGTTCCAACATTTCTGAACCCACGGGTCGTCCCGGCGTCAGGACCACCAAGGAGTGACTCCCCTATTCCTGCCAAAAGGTCAAGGTCACCATCTCCATCAAGGTCACCCAACTCAGGTTTTGGATCAGAACCAATCATTGTGTTCACAAGAGTAAATACAGAATCAACTTTTTCCCATGCAGGTTCGGCAATAGTTCCTTTGTTAAAGAAACAAGTGAAACCTCTGAATCCGCCGGTTACCATATCGATAGTACCATTAGAATCAAGATCAGCAAAAACAGCGTAAGAATAATAATTTAATGGATCAAGAACCGGTATTTGAGCAAGATATACAGTATCTTCCTCATAAAAAGGTGTGGCGCCGGTTGAAACATTTTTATAAAATTTTGATCTGCTTGAGAGGTAACAAAGATTAAGATCCATATCACCGTCATTGTCATAATCAACAAAGAAAGGTGCAGTGAAGTGTTTCATTTCCAATCCTGTTGGGTTGAAAATGCCTTCGATTTTTTCCCAGTTTTGGGCATTTAGTGAATTAACTATTAATAGTGCAAAAAGAATGTATTTCATGACACTTCATCATTATTTGGTGTAATCCGGTATAAAAGTTCCGGTTTGTTTTTTTTCGATTAGACAGTTGGTTGGATGAGAGACGAGTGAAACCCAACTTTTCTGTCAGAAAAATTTTTTTTCATATATCCAATATATCACATTGAAATTAAAACTTTTTTTTGTAAATTTTGGGAATAATAGTATTAAAAAGCGCGACAGCAGATAAATGTAAACAAAAAGTGGTGAAAACAAACAAAAGAGGCGGAAAATGTTGGAAATTAATGGTAAAGATACAATAGCGGGTAGATTGAGATATTTTGCTCACACTAAGTATGGGAGTATAAAATCACTGGCACAAGCAATGGGAGTATCGCCAAGCACACTATCTCAATACACAACGGGAAAATGTATTCCCGGTAATTTGATGCAAGACAGATTGCGTAGTTTGGGATGTGACATTGAGTGGCTTATCACGGGTAGCTCTGTGACACACGAAATTAAGAAAATGAGAAGAGAATTTGCACTTCTGATGAAGGAGTATCGGGCCTTTCAGCAAAGACTCTCAAACGTCGAAGAGAACATCCTGAACCTGAACGGAAAAGTAAAGAATAATGGTGTAAGGTAGTTTTTGTTCATCCTTTCGATCGGGTAGCTTAAAATACCCACTCAAAATTTTTCTTTTTTTCTGGAAATTGAAAATTTTCAACTAATAGTTATGTTTTTTAATAGACAAATTTAAACCTTCTAGATAACCAATTCCTTCGGAGTATAAATGCGAAATATCCTTTCGATAACCATTTTATTAGTTATATTTTCTTCCGGTTCATTTGCGCAATGGAATGATGACCCGGCTAAAAATACCATAATAGCGGATACCTCAGGCTCACAAATTATGCCTAAGGCAGTGAAATGTAAAGATGGCTCATGTTATGTTACATGGTTCGATACAAGAGGTGGATCCTATTATGTGTATATACAAAAATTGAGTGCAACAGGGGTTCGTGAATGGGGCGACAATGGAATCCTTGTTTCGGACAAACCACAAAATTCTTTTATTTCTGACTATGCGCTTGAATGTGACAAAACCAATAATGCAGTAATCGCGTTCACGGATGTCAGAAACGGATCACAGGATGTAGTGGCTTACAAAATTTCTCCTCACGGAAAATTTCTTTGGGGTAAAGACGGCATTCAAATCTCTGATGGTAAAGGATCTGCTGTGAATCCTTCCATTGCAGTTACGCGGAATGGCAATTATGTGATTGCTTGGATATCATCAGGTGCACCTGACAAAATCGGTTTGCAAAAAATCTCGGTTGACGGTAATAAAATGTGGGGTAAAACAGCTATTCAATATGGTTCCGCCTCCGGAGAGGGATTTATTCATCCAAAATTGGTGGCTTCCGATAAGGGGTCAGTTATACTGATGCATACTGTTACAACCGGCAAATTTCCGGCACAGAAAGTGAAGATAGCAGTGCAAAAATTTAATTCAAAAGGTGAAATAACCTGGGGAAATGGTGGTAAATGGATTCAGGATATCGGAAATGTTATGAGCTACACTTCTCCATTTTTTACCGAAGATGGAAAAGACGGTGCCCTCATGGCCTGGCATGATGACAGAAATTCCACAAACATTCAAAGTGCCTGGGTTCAAAGAATCAATTCCAAAGGTGTTATATCCTTCCCAAAAAATGGGTCAGAAGTTGCGACACAGAATAATCTTAATAAATTTAGTCCTGTAGCTGCTATTCTCCCAGAATCGAATGAAGTGGTCGTGACCTGGAGAATGACTTCATCAAGCCAAAGTGAAAGTGGCTTATTCACCCAAAAATTTAATGCCAAAGGAAAAAGGATGTGGGGTGAAGAAGGCCTGGAGCTGATACCGGTTTCAACTGTGAAAATTAATGGCTACGAAATGGTGCCCCTTGCCAAAAAAGTTGTAATTGGTTATGTTGAAGAAAATGCTACAGGATTAAATGGTAAAATCAAAGCCATTGAAGTTTCGGTTGGCGGGAAAACAGGAAAAGATAAAACCCCGATCAATGTATCATCGGTTGAGTCACAAAAGAGTGGACTCTTTTTGTTACCGGGAACAGTTGGATCAGTTGTTGCAATTTGGGCTGATTCAAGAGAAGATGAAAATGGGATTTATGGACAGAGGTTTAATCTCAAATAGTTAAGCCTAATGTTTAAGCGGGTTGTTTTATCATAAGACGGTCAAACAACCCGTTAAATTATTTAATCAGAAAGGCAAATGTGGAGATACGGGGATTCGAACCCCGGGCCTTTTCATTGCGAACGAAACGCTCTACCAACTGAGCTATATCCCCCAATGTTAATTCTTTTTGTTGTGCATTTTGGTTGAATTTTCATTCCATTTTTCAGAAGCGATTGCATCAACTTTAATTTCACCGGCTCTTTTAAATTTGTAAGTCACAGAATATTTTTTCCCTTTTTGGATGTCCTGATTTAATTTTATCAGCATTATGTGGTGGCTTCCGGGTTTTAATTCAAAAGTCTTTTTTGCAGGTATTACAATAAAATCAACTTTCCTCATTCCCATGTTGCCGCCTTTATCATATGTTTCGTGTATTTCTGTAACTTTTGCAAGATTACTGGAAACTGCATAAAGGGTATCTGCTTTGTCAGAATTGTTCTTGATTTTGGTATATACTGCCGTGTTCATATCTTTTGAAGAAGGCCTCATCCAATTGTTCAGAACTTCCACTTTTGGTGATGTTAATGTTATTAAAAGGAATCCTATTATAAAGTTTAACATGTTTATCTCAATTTTTTTATGTCATTAACAATTTCTTCTGTGTTTGCTTTGCTCCCCGGATATTCTTTCCTGAGGAAACCTCTTCGATCGATTATGGAGATTCTGTCAGTGTGAGTGAAAAAGTATGATGCTGAACCATCAATCATGGTGGTGTCGCCCGTTACTGCAACAATTCGCATAACACTCATCAAAGAATCGATCTCTTTTCTCGTTCCTGTCAAGAATTTAAAATTCTTTTCGTCAATTTCTCGCAAGGCAGCAAATTTTTTCAAGAGTTTAACACTGTCCCGTTCCGGGTCAAATGAAATGGCAATAAACTCCACTTCATCAATCCCCTCTTCTTTTAGCGCATTTTGAACCAATTGCATATTATTTACTGTTAAAGGACATATATCGGGGCAGTGTGTAAAGATAAATCCAACAACAATAATCTTATCTTTTTGATCTCCGGGAAATGTTATACTTTTCCCATCCTGGTCTGAGAGCGTGAACGAAAATCCCTTAAGATTTTCATTCAACTCAAAATCACTCTTACAGGCTGAGACCGTTAATAACAAGAGCAAAGAAACGGGTATTTGTAACTTGAGAAAAAATTTTCGAATTTTCATTTCAAAATATCCGATTTTTTTAACTTTAATCCCGGGCAAAAAGAGAGATATGTGATAAATTTTACGCTGATAATAGTGTTATAACTGTTATTAAAAAAAATGAATTTATATTAAAGATTCGAATTTTCCCATTTATAATAATCAGGCAATCAAAACTATGAATAATCAATGGCATGCCTTTAAAATTGACGATACTCTTAGAAAATTAAACACCAGTCATACCGGGCTAACTGCCTCAGAAGTGACTGAGCGTCGCGCCAAATATGGCTACAACGAAATAGAAGAAAAAGCCGGAATATCCCCTTTTGTACTTTTTCTATCTCAATTTAAAAGTTTATTAATAGTCATTCTTTTTGCTGCAGCCATGGTTTCCCTGGTATTGGGGAAACTTCCTGAAGCTATATCAATCATGACGATTGTCCTTTTTGCGGGCATTTTGGGTTTTATCCAGGAGTTTAGAGCTGGTAAAGCATTAGCCTCTTTAAAGAAGATGGCAGCTCCACTTGCAATTGTATTGCGAGACGGGAAAGAACAGGAAATTCCATCAAGAGAGTTGGTTCCCGGAGATATCATAAAAATTGCAATGGGTGCTAAAGTACCCGCAGATGCAAGAATTTTAAAGTCTGCAAACCTTAAAGTTGAAGAGGCTGCTCTCACCGGAGAATCTGTACCTGTTGAAAAAAACACAGAAGTGGTTGAGGGTGAAAATACTCCCCTCGGTGATCGCCACAATATTATTTTTGCCGGAACAGCAATATCATTTGGCAGAGGAACCGCTGTAGTGGTTTCAACCGGAATGGAAACTGAATTTGGTAAAATTGCAACCATGCTTCAGAACACTGAGGATGAGAGGACACCAATCCAGGTTAACCTAGATCAATTGGGGAAAAAACTGGGAATTTTTGCCATCTCACTTGCGATTATAATGTCAATTTTCCAGTTGGTGCAAATATTTTCAGCCGGTGAATTGACAACCGAAAAAGTAATGGATATCTTTATTTGGGGTGTTGCCTTGGCTGTAGCTGTGATTCCTGAAGCACTACCCGCAGTAGTTACCATCTCACTTGCCCTCGGAGTGAGAAGAATGGTAAAGAGAAAAGCACTCGTAAGAAAGCTTCCCGCAGTGGAAACCCTTGGTGCCACCAATATCATTTGCTCCGACAAAACAGGCACACTTACTCAAGATGCCATGACTATTAAGAAAATGTATGCGGGGGATACAGTTTATTCAGTCACCGGAAATGGTTATACACCGGAAGGAAAAATTTTCACCGGTGAGACTGAGGTAACTGAAATGCCCGATCAGTTGAAACAACTTTTAATAAGCGGAAGTCTCTGCAACGATACAAAACTTGTTAAAGAAGATGGTGAGTGGACAATTCTCGGTGATCCAACTGAAGGGGCAATTGTGGTGGTATCCGAAAAGGCCGGTATTAAAAGTGTTGAATTCAAAAAAGAAAATCCACGACTCTACGAAATCCCTTTTTCATCTGATACCAAAAAGATGACAACTGTCAATAAAATGGGTGATGAACTCATTGTTTCGTCAAAGGGTGCCCTTGAGATGCTTCTTGAAGCTTGTAAATTTATTTATACTTCGAAAGGTGTAAGGGAGATTACTGAGGATGATGTTAAAGAAATTAACAAATATTATGCAGCCTTCGCTTCAGATGCGTTAAGAGTTCTTACTATCTGTGGTAAAAGGATGCAAATGGATATCGACTCTTTTAAAATCATCGCCTCAGAAGCAAATGAGAAGGAAAGTATCCGGTTGGATCTGATGAAAATAATTGAGAAAGACCTGATATTCTATGGTCTTGTTGGGATGTTTGATCCTCCACGTGAAGAAGTGAAAGCAGCTATTAAAATCTGTGATACTGCAGGTATCAGACCTATTATGATCACAGGTGACCATAAAGATACCGCTGTTGCGGTTGCGAGGGAACTTGGGATCCTCAAACATGGTGGTGCACTTTCAGGCCAAGAGCTTGATAAACTAACTGATGAAGAATTTTTTAACAGTGTAGAGAACACCGATGTTTATGCACGAATCTCCCCCGCCCACAAGTTAAAAATTGTGGATGTGCTCATGAAAAAAGGGAACATCGTTGCAATGACGGGAGATGGAGTGAATGACGCACCATCATTGAAAAAAGCGAATATTGGTGTCGCTATGGGTATCACCGGAACCGATGTCAGCAAGGAAGCTGCTGATATGATCCTGACTGATGACAATTTTTCATCAATTGTAGCTGCTATTGAAGAAGGCAGAAGCATCTTCGAAAATATCCGGAAATATCTGGTTTACCTCTTGAGTGGTAACATGGGAACAGTGTTTGGAATACTTTTTGTATTTTTCCTTGGATACGACTCACTTCCGATAAATGCAGTTCAGATACTTTTTATAAACTTCATCATGGATGGACTTGTAGCGATTGCCTTGGGAGTTGAGCCTCCTGAACCCGGTATCATGGACAGGAAACCGCGAAATACAAAAGAAGGTATATTAAACAGACCCTCCCTCATCACCACCGGTATTTTGAGTTTGTGGATATCAATCATCACAACCGCAGCTTATGTTTATTCAATGGAATATGGACATATCGCAGGAGCAACTCCTGAGGCTATCGAAAGAGAAGCTTCCACAGTCTTTTTTATTACTCTTCTGGCTGCTCGATTCTTTAACGGATTTAACTGCAGATCGCTTACACGATCGGTCTTTGGAATACCGTTTTTCAGCAATCTAACGCTCATTCTGAGCATTATAGCCTCACTGGGAATTATCGCCGTAATATTTGCTGTAGAGCCCCTACGAGTGGCTTTCCACCTGGCACCTATTACCCAAGCTGAGATTATCACAGCGGCGATAACCTCTTCATCAGTCCTGGTGTTTGCAGAGCTCTTGAAGATATTCAGGAAAGGTAAAATGAGTTCTTAATCGCTGATTAAGAATGATAGTTTTATCTGTTAAAATTTAATGCATTTTCAAGCCGGAGCAGATTCAAAGTTTTGGGTCTGCCCGGTGAGTAAATTCCTGCCTCAATATAAAACATCCCCTTTTTACTTTCAACTATTTTCGCCGAATAACTTCCAGACATCGGATAAGGCTCTGTAACCCATTCTCCCCTGAATCTTAACGCTTCACCATCTACCGAAACAGCCGTATGTGTCTTCATCAAGGAGCCATCAGAAAATTGTATCAGCGGGGTCAGGAGTTTTGTCCGGAGTTGTTTAAAATCGTTTTCTTTTATTATTGATGCAACTGAATCTTTTAAGGGAGAAATAACAATCCATTCTTCTGTTTTAGTGCCGACTCCCCTTCTCATCAGAAACGAAGAAGTGTTATTATTAAATAAAGTCATTTCGAAACCTGTTGGAATTTGAACTGATATTCCCAAACTGTCAATCAGAGTTTGTGTAAGTTCCTCATTAAAATTCTCAACAGCCTCTTTTCTGATCAACTTCATCGATGACTCCACTATTTTATTAGTCAGTTGAGAAAGTGTATTAAGATACTTTACAGGGTCAGCACTTTTTTCACTTGTTAAGATTATATAAACCTTTTGTGCTTCATATAACAGATCATTTTTTACAAGTGTTACAGTGGAGTTTAAAGAGTTTAAGGTTTTGAGGAATTGAGGATCAAACAAACTTGAAAATGTGGAGTTAAAAAGCGTGGAGCCTGATTCCAGAATCAACAGGAGATTTTTGCTCCGGGGGATTTTCCCTGAAACTGTCCTGTGAATTGAAATCCGCTCAATAAAAGATTCATTGATTCCCCGAATCCTGTATTTATAAATAGATGATTCTATCTGTTCGGTGGTTACAAAGTCTATGTTGGTATCGAGGATTATATCAAGTTCTGTAACAGAACCGATCGAATCGGGTTTGTTTTCAGTACAATTAGTCAGTAAAGGAAAGAAAAGAAGGAGTAGAATTAATGGAAGTTTATTACTGCGGAACATTCTTAAATACCAAATCGAGATTTGGAAAGAACCACAGGTAGAGAAGCCACAATACAGTCCCGGAGGAAAGAGGAATTGCTATGTTATCATCAAGCCAACCTGATGCATAATTTTCAGCTATGGCTGCGACAAAACCGGTGAAGATAATCAGACCAATTTCAAGACCGGTATCGGTAAACTTGGGGGTGAACAAAGCAATGATTATGGTACTTATAAAAAAAGCTCCGGTACCTTCGAGACTTTTTTTAAGAAATGGAGTTTTACCCCATTTTCTTCCGATTAATGCTGCAACAGTATCTCCTATAATAAGAAAAAAGAGGGAGATCATCGCAATCCCCTTGGGGAAAATTATTATACAGAGGATAGCTGCACCGAGCAGCCAGGTAGCACCCGAGAGTTGTTTTTTGGAGGAGTCAAGTTCGTGTTCTCTGAATATTGAGCCGAGAAAACGGTAGATAAGTTTTCCCAATGCAGGACTTGCGAACCTGCCTATATCGACAATCAGTGAAACCAGCAATACCCCCGTAAGGATAAGAAGACCCACCGATTTGGGGATAAAGTAGTAGATGATTGGAATAGAAAGACTACAAATATGGATCATCTTGCGATAAATCTCAAATTTGTAGTCTATCTGGGAATATTGCCTATTGTTCATTCGAAGAGTTGGAGACAGGTTCTCTTTTTTTCAACAATTCTTTTACATGCTCAGGTACATCATCCTTGCCACCGTTTTTCGGGACAGGTGGAAGTTCCTCACCACGCATTATTTTGTTGATCTCTTCAGAGTCAAGAATTTCTCTTTCTAAAAGTTCAGCAGAGAGTTTATGGAGCATCTCCATGTTATCTTCGAGAATTTTAATAGCTCTTACCATGCATGAGTTCATGATAAATTTAACTTCTTCGTCGATCTCAATAGCAGTTTTTTCGCTGTAATCCCTGTGCTGTTGAATCTCTTTGCCCAGGAATATCTCTTCGTGTTTTGTTCCATAATTTAATGGACCAAGTTTTTCACTCATACCCCATTCACACACCATCTTGCGAGCCAGGTTGGTAGCCCTTTCGATATCATTCCCGGCACCTGTTGTGTAATGGTTAAAAATCAATTTCTCTGCAGCTCTTCCACCAAGTGCATAGGTTATCACCGCTTCAAGATATGATTTTGAGTAAGTATGTTTTTCATCCACCGGCAAGTAACTGGTAACACCAAGTGCTCTTCCTCTCGGAATTATAGTAACTTTGTGAACAGGATCAGCTTCAGGTAACATTTTTGCAACAAGCACATGACCAATTTCATGGTATGAGGTGGTTTTCTTTTCAGCATCAGAGATTATCATACTCTTACGCTCCATACCCATCATTACCTTGTCTTTGGCTTCCTCAAAGTCATCCATGTCAACCTGAGTTTTGTCTTTTCTTGCCGCAAGTAACGAAGCTTCGTTAACCAGATTTGCAAGTTCTGCACCTGCAAGCCCGGGAGTACCCTTGGCAAGAGTTTTAAGATCAACATCAGGAGCAAGCGGAGTATTTTTTGTATGGACTCTAAGAATGCCTTCCCTACCCTGTACATCAGGCCTGTCAACAACAATCTGCCTGTCAAATCTACCCGGACGAAGAAGTGCAGGATCGAGTACATCGGGTCTGTTTGTAGCAGCAATAATGATTACACCACTGTTCTGCTCAAAACCGTCCATTTCAACGAGCAACTGATTAAGAGTTTGTTCTCTTTCATCATGTCCACCACCGAGACCGGCACCACGGTGTCTTCCCACAGCATCAATCTCATCGATAAATATGATACAAGGCGCACTCTTTTTACCCTGCTCAAACAAGTCTCTCACTCTGCTGGCACCAACACCTACAAACATTTCAACAAAATCGGCACCCGAAATTGAGAAAAATGGAACACCGGCTTCGCCGGCAACAGCTCTCGCAAGAAGGGTCTTCCCTGTCCCCGGAGGTCCTAAAAGAAGAACTCCTCTCGGAATTTTACCACCAAGTTTTTGGAATTTGCTCGGTTCTTTAAGAAATTCAATTACTTCCTGAAGTTCAACTTTGGCTTCATCAGCACCGGCAACATTTTTAAATGTTACTCTGTTATTGGTTTGATTAATCAATTTGGCTTTACTTTTACCAAAATTGAAAATCCCTCTCTGACCGCCGGTACCACCACCCTGCATTTTTCTCATAAAGAAGAACCAAAGGCCGATAATGAGTATCCATGGAATCATGCTGATGAGCAGGGTCATGAAGTTGTTTGATTGCTGATTATAAGTGAGATCGATTCCCATCGCATCCCATTTCTTCTTTTCGTTTTCCATATCAGGCTCTGATATGTTAACGGCAATCTTGTCAGTTTCTACTTTTTTTCCTTCAATAGTAACATTTCGTTTTTCTCTAAGTTCACCCTGAAGGGTATGAACTTTAGAGTCCGTCATATTTACTACCGCTGAGGAGATGAGACTGTCTTCCAGAAGTTTTTCATATTCATAATAAGGGATTTCAGTGTAAGTGGCTTGTTCGCCTCTAAAAAGCTGCATGGCAATTACAGCAGCTATGATTACAATACCCCAGGTAAAGACAACCTTCATTATCTTGGTCCAGTCGAAATTGTCCTCGGGTCTGTTATTCCCTTTATTACTGTTTTTTTGATCCATTTTTATCGTTTATCCTTATTTACTTTCATCTTCGACAAGTGAATATACCGCTCTCAGATTGCGGTATTTCTGCACGAGATCGAGTCCGTATCCTATAACAAAACTGTTTGGTATCTTAAATCCAACATAATCAACGCTAATATTGTATTTAACACTTTTAGGCTTTAGAAGTAAAGAAGCAATCTTCACAGAAGCCGGAGAATGTTTTTCCAAATGCGCCATAATAAATTCGGCTGAGAGCCCGGAATCTATTATATCTTCAACAATGATAATATCCCTTTGGTTCAAATCGGCGTTGATATCTTTAAGCAAATCAACCTTTCCGGATGAGACTTTAGCTTCATGATAACTTGAAAGCTTAAGGAAGTCAACTTCACATTCACCACAGAAATTTTTTAGCAGATCAGCCAGGAACATAAAGGCACCGTTAAGGATACCGATAAAAATTGGCACCTTTCCTTCATAATCCTTGGAAATTTGAGCGCCAAGCTCCGCTATCCTTTTTTGGATAACTTCTTCAGAGAGAAATATCTCAAAAGTTTCGCCGTTAACTGTGATGTTGTTCATTTTCTTTAATCTCTAACTTAAATATTGTTTTTGTTTTGTCGCTGATCTTAAATCTGTTGTCAAGTCTGTAGCCGCATACCCAAACAACCCTGTCACCTGCATAAAGTATGGGATGTTCCCATTTTTGGTTTGGTTCCATTTTCAAATCATTAAAATAATCGGAAAGTTTTCTCTTCCCTTTTCCATTCACAGGGAAAAACCATTCACCTTTTGGGGCGGTTCTTACAGTAAAAATTGAACCGGTCTCGTCGCCATCGATATATTCTACAGATTTGTTGTGATCAGTGAATGAGTTGATCTCATCAATTATTTCACAACTTATCTCATATTTCCCGAATACTGTTTTGGTATTCACACACAATTTCAGTTCAGTTACATCGGCTCTCTCTGCCCTTGAGATTATCAATTCACTTCGCGATCTGAAACAGGTAACACCTTCCCCGATATCAATTTTTCTTCCGGTTTGACTAACCATGAGTTCTTTTATATTATAAAAAATCTCGAACTTTAAATTTAAACTAAAAAGTTCAATTATTCTAATTGAGAGTGTCTTGAAGAGTCGAAAATCGTTCAATTTTTTCGCGAGATCGATATTAATTTCAATTGATCCGTCTTTTATCACAACAGGATCAATAGATGGTTCACCGGCAGAAAAAATAAGTTCTCTTTGCATTTGAGAAAAGCGCAGGATTGAAAGGCTAAATTCAGGATTAATTTCTTGCAGGAGTGGAGAAACCTTGTTACGAATGAGGTTTCGCTGGAACTTGTTATCAAGGTTGGAACTGTCAATCCGGAAAAGAATCTTGTGTTTCCCGAGGTAATCGAGAATTTCAGATTTTGAAAAAATTATCACCGGTCTGATAATGCTTCCCCTTACAATCGGGATACCGGAGACTGCCTCCACCCCTTTCCCCTTGATCAAGTTTAAGAGTACTGTTTCTGCGTTATCGTCCATGTTGTGAGCAATGGCTATTTTGGTATATCCACTCTTTTCTCTAACTTTTTCAAGGACAAGATACCGGGCTTCTCTGGCCGCCATCTCGATGGATATCTTCTTTTTGACAGAAAGTTGTTTAACATCCACTGATTCAGAGTGGAAAGGTATCCCATGTGACGTACAAAGTTCTCTGCAAAACTTTTCATCACTATCTGACTCTTCCCCGCGTAGATTATGGTTGATATGAACAGCGGTAAGTTCAAGCGCTAAGTGGGGTTGCAGTTTTTGGATCAAGGTAAGAAGGAATACGGAATCTGCCCCGCCACTAAGGGCGACAACAACCTTGTCATTCCTTTCGATTAGCTTTTCTGATCTACAAAATTGTTTAAATTTGAGGAAAATATTATCAGGCAAACCCGAAGTCTTTTAATTTATCCATTGAGATACCATTGTAACCGGTCCCTTCAATATAGTTGAGGATATACTTTCCAAGAACATCAAATTCAAGATTAACTTCTGAATTTGCCTTTAAATCTTCGAGATTGGTATTTGCCCATGTATGGGGGATAATAGCTACTTTCAGCCATCCCCTCCCCTTTTCCGCAACTGTCAGGCTAACTCCGTTAATGCAAATAGAACCGACAGGTATTACATACTTGTCATATTTTGAATCAAAATTAATCTTCAATTCATAACTTCCACTTAATTGTACCACACCGGAAACTTTACCAGTCGTGTCCACATGTCCGAGCACAAAATGGCCTCCGAGTCTCGAATCAGCTCTAAGTGCCCTCTCCAGATTAACCCGGGTTCCTCTTTTAAATCCATTAAATGTGGTTTTTTTTAAGGTCTCGGAAACAGAATCAAATCGCAGACTCTCTTTATCTATCGATACTACGGTTTGGCAGACACCATCAATGTTGATGCTATCCCCTTCTTTAATGCCTGAATTAATAACATTACAAGAGACATCAATTGAAATTTCATTACCTCTTGGATGCACTGCTGTTATGGTACCAATCTCTTCAACAAGTCCTGTAAACATCAGTTTACCATCCTTTCAAAATATAATATTGCATCTTTATCTGTTTTTTTTACTTGCTGAAGATTCAACAATAATGAATTATCAAGTCCATACTGATCTATTCCTGAGAACAAATTAATCCCACTGCCCATTAATTTGGGAGCTATAAAGAGGATAAATTCATTAAAAAGTCTTTTATTCAGCAAAACGGATACAAATTCAGCACCCGCCTCAACCAAAACAGAAGTCATACCGGCAGTTTTGATTTTCTTAAAAACTTCAATTGGGTCAGGGTGGTTAAATTCATCCTTTTGCGGAATCACAATAACAGGAATCCCGGCCTCATCAAGTTTTTTTGCAATGTTAAAATTGTGCGGGTCACCATCTGAAGTAATGATCATCGATTTTCCGTCCGTATTCCGGAAGAAATTGAGTGTATCATCAAAAAAGAGATTTGAAGTTACCATAATTCGTTTGGGAGATAAATCACTCTTTTTGTGAAGAGTGAGCCGTGGGTTATCTGACCTCACCGTTTTGGAGGTGGTAAGGATGGCATCATGACTTTTTCTAAGTTGTTGAACAACTTTGCGCGATTTTTCTGAGGTAATCCACTTGGAGTAGCCGGAAGTCTCCGCAACATTTCCGTCAAGAGTCGATGCAGATTTTATGGTGATCCATGGGAAGTCCGTTGTAATGTAGGTAGCAAATTTTTTATAAAATTCACTGTATTTTTTATGACCGGATACTTCAACCGAAACTCCGGCATCAAGAAGTTTTTTGATCCCATTCCCGGTTACGATTGGGTTTGGGTCAATACTTCCTATAACAACCCTCTTAATATTTTTGTCGATTATCAGGTCGGAGCATGGAGGAGTTTTGCCAAAATGTGAACACGGTTCGAGACTTACATACATAACAGCCCCCGAAACATCTTCTGATGTTTTGTTTATGGCATCAACTTCTGCATGCACCCCGCCATATATATGGTGAAATCCCTCGCTGATAATCTTTCCTTCTTTAACCAAAACAGCGCCAACCATTGGATTGGGACTTACCATCCCATTCCCTTTTATTGCAAGTTTTAATGTTCGAGAGAGAAAATAATCGTCGAGGGATTCCATTGAAAGTTAACTGATTTCCAAAACTTCGAATTTAATGATGCCGGCGGGAGCGTTCACTACCGCAATTTCCCCAACCGACTTATTCAATAAGCCTTGACCAACAGGTGAAGAGATCGAAATCTTTCCTTGTTCAAGGTTCGCTTCCTCATTTGAAACAATTTGATAAACAATCTCTTTCATTGTTTTCAAATTTTTGATTTTAACTTTTGCAAGTATATGAATTTTATCTTTTGGCATCGAAGCAGGATCGATAACTTTTGTTTTAGCGAGTAATGACTCCAATTTGTGTATCCTCAACTCAAAAAGCCCTTGGGCTTCTTTTGCTGCATCATACTCGGCATTTTCAGATAGATCTCCATGAGCTCTTGCTTCAGCGATTTTACCGGCAATTTCTTTCCTACCGCTGGATTTCATTTCAGCAAGCTCTTTTTCAAGCTCAATGAGTCTGTCTTGTGATAAATATACAATGTCTTGCATATTACTCCCAATTTGTATGTGAACTAAAAAAAATTGCCACTCCCTCAAGAATCTTGAGAGTGTGGCAGCCCAAATTTACACAATTTAAATGACATTATCAAGTCATATTAATTAGCAAGCTAAAAAGGATATTCCTCCTGTTTTTTCAGTCGGGGCTCCAGATTGTGATCTTTTAACAGTTTAATAACTTCTTCTTTTGATGCTCTTTTGTAGGCTGTATCTGACGATGAAAGTCCGTTTGCCAAAAATGCTACCGCGATGGCTCCATAAGAGATATAATCTTTGTCAACTTTGTCAAAAGTATCACCAAAATCATGGTAATGCTCGGTCATCTCTTTTGTCAATCCACCGGTTGGAGTGAGTACCGGAATGCCTTCAAACATAAAAAACATATGATCACTGTTTGTCCATGCCGTGTTCATAATATTCGACAGATCATACGAGCCACTTTTTGAGGTTATTTCTTTAATTGCAGGTATTAAATGATCAAACCCCATTACATTATACCCGTTCACTTTTCCGGGCATATCGAGGTTAAACATTGCAAAAATCGAATCATTTTTATGTTTTTCAACATATTTTTTTGATCCCCAAAGTCCGGTTTCCTCACCATTAAACCATACAAACTCAATTGTCCTCTCCGGTTTGATGCCAAGTTTATTTAACAAAACTGCAGCTTCGAAAATGACAGCACTTCCATGACCATTATCGATTGCACCATCACTAAGATCCCAGCTGTCGAAATGGGCACCTATTACTATCTTTTCTTTTTTTGTCCCTTGCAGGGTATAAACAAGATTTTTTGAAACTCCTGTTTTTACATAAGAGTTGGAAGTGATGTCCATTACCACTTTTTCCCCATTTTCAAGAAGTCTTTTTAATTTGTTTCCTTCTTCATTGGTGAGTGAGAATGCGGGTATTGGAAGTGGGGTCCCTTTGAAGTTCCCAACACCACAAAGAACCTTACCACCTTTGGCTTCATTAATGAAAAGAGCCGCAACCGCCCCCATTTTATGGGCAATCTTTAAAGCTTCACCCCGAAGTAATTCATCACGACCTTTTGGTCTGGTTTGGCTTATTACAACAATTTTACCGGCGACATCGATTCCATCATAATCCACTTCATAACCGGAGAAGACATAAACCACCTCCCCCTGATCAATTTTTGCAGGAGAAGAGTAAGCAAGGGCACTAACTCTTAATTCTTTTTTATAGGGAATATTCATTACAACTTTATCATCACCTCTGTACCAGATTGGGGAAGTAAACTCTTCATAATAAGAAGAAAGTCCGTTATCACTCAACTGTTTTTTAAGAATTTCAAATCCAAGTTCATTCTGAGCAGTCCCCATAAGTCTTCCGCCGGCAAGGTCACACACTGTTTCGAGCATATAATAGCCATAATTGTTGGCGAATGCCTTACCTGTCAGAGTTTCGATATTCAGTTGAGCTGATAATGTGACAGAAATTAAGAAGAACAGGGTAAAAAGTTTTTTCATTTTAGAACTCTATATAAACGAACGGTAAAGTTGAGGTTCCAAGAACCTGGTAAACAAAAATTATAACCAACGCAAAAGCAGAAGCTTTTAGACTCCAGTGAATCGCAGCAAATTTAACATAAAGTGATTTGAAGAATCGCTCGGGGAGAAATGCCAGAAAAAGTCCAATTACCATCACAAGAAACGGTGTAAGGTAGTATTCCAGCCACTTTTCGATATGTGCAATCTTAATCTCAGAAAAAAGTTTGAAAATAAAAGTCTGTGCACTTTCAAGGGAAGGGGCCTTAAAGATTATGAAAGAAAATGCGATTACATGAAAAGTAACCAGAATTTCAAACCATCTGAAATATCTTTCATTTACTCTGGCAACGAGCTTTTTTCGAGCATTTCTGAACATTGTATCAAATACAATGCAAAGACCATGAATGAGCCCCCAAACGACAAATGTTAAATTGGCTCCGTGCCAAATGCCTGATATAAGAAAAGTGATTAGGATAGAAAAATAGATTCCGACTATTCCAATTCGCCTTAGTGCAAAACTGAGGGGGTTAAAAATATTTTCACTTAAAAAAGTATAAAGTGTTATGTGCCATCTCCTCCAAAATTCAGTTACAGAATTTGCAAGGAATGGTTTTCTGAAATTTTCCTCAAGTTCAAAGCCAAGCAGATAAGCCATTCCTCTTACAATATCGGTGTAACCCGAAAAGTCAAAATATAGCTGAAGAAAAGCACCATACCCTGCAATCAGACACTCAAATGAGGTAAAAAGATCGGGATTTTCAAATACTCTATCCACAAAATTTAAAGCTATAAAATCGGCAATCAACACCTTTTTAAGAATTCCGGTGATGAGCAGGAAAAGTCCCTTACTGACATTCTCACGTGTGATTTTTGTCTCAGCTCTAAATTGTGGCAAGAGATTAGCGGCTTTTGAAATGGGCCCGGCCACAATTGTGGGGAAAAATGCAACATACAAGAGGTAGTTAACAATGTTTGTTTCGGCTTCCTCTAATTCCTCCCGGTAAATCGATAAAATATAACCGAGTGACTTAAAAATGTAGTATGATATTCCGACAGGAGTTAAAATTTCTCTGGTGAAATAAGAAAAGAACTGAGAAGATTGTAGCCCAAACTGATTAACGATAAAGAAGGTATATTTAAAGTAGATCAGGATCCCAACATTTGCAATTACGGAAATTGCAAGCAGAATCCTTCGTTTGGTTAGAGAAGTCTCTTTGACAAGATATTTTCCAACAAAAAAATCGATGAAACCGACTGCAATGAGCAGACCGATATATTCACCGGAAATTTTGTAATAGAAATAAAGACTAAAAACCAGAAGTATGGCATTTCGCGCTTTTATATTTTTCGCGAATGCCGTAAATAAAATATATAGTACTGTGAAGAGAAAGAAAAACAGTACCGAATTAAACAACAAGGGGTTACCCTGGTTGTATTTTAATAGTTCAATTGCTTCCAATAGTTAGACCGGTTCCCCCATTATTTCTTCTTTGCCGGAATTTTTATCTTTTGTCCGGGTCTTATTATATCCCCTTTTATCCCGTTTGCAGCTTTTAACTGATTTACAGGAATACCGGTTCTTTGTGACAAACCTGCCCATGTATCACCACTTTTCACGCTGTAACTTGAACCTGTAGCCGTTGTTGTTGTTTTTTTCGGGGTCGTTTTCCCTGATTTTGTTGTTACATTTTTGTTTGATTTGTTGTTCGCATACTTATTCCCATATTTTGTTGTGGTTTTTGGAGCAACATAGGCGTTTTTCTGTGGGACTTTGATTTTTTGTCCCGGTCTGATAATGTCGCCCTTTATCCCATTTGCAGCTTTCAACTGGTTGACGGGGATTCCGGTGCGTTTTGAAATAGCATACCATGTGTCACCATTTCTGACGCTGTAATTGGAAATTACAGGAGTGGTTGTTTTTTTTGCGGCAGTTTTATAACCATAGTTATTCCCGTAATATGTGTTTCGTGAAGAATAACTTTTGGTTACAGGCTTGTTTGTCGTGGTTGTTGTGGGTGTTGTGCTGTTGGTATAAGCAGTAACCGGGGTTTTAACTCTTTTGGTATATACTTTAAGTTCCTGATTGACAGATAAGGCACCAAAAAAATTGTTCCACTCACGGATGTCACTAATTTCGACATTATACAGTTTTGCAATTGAACGGATCGATTCTCCACCCAATACCTTATGCATCTTAAATTCGCCGTTGGCGTCTTTTAGAGCGGTTGTTGCATTCCCTCCGGTGATAACAGTGGTATTTGAGGCAGAGACACTCTGACTTTCATTGTTATCAACATAAATAGCGAGTTCACCGGGAATTGCCCCTTCAAGAACCTTATTGTTTACAACAAGAGTCTTTTCTCCCTCGTTAAATCTCTTCATTGAGTTCTGCAATGCTGTCAGCAGGAGCTCCCCTTTTAGATTATAACCTTTTGAAGTAAGGTGAATCTGATCAACATTTGCAAGATAATTTGCCCGCCAGCTCAACATCGAGTTTTTTCCACCACTCACATTATAGATATCATAAAACAGACATCCATTTTCGAATGCCACATCTCTTACCAACTGAGCAAAATTTAAACAGGCACTTACATTATTTCTTTTGTTAAAGGCATCCTGAATATTAAACAACATAATGGAAGCACCGGGAACAGCATTTTTTACTTTATTCACGATCGCAACAAGATTTTGTTTCATTGAGGCTTCATCATATCCACCGGCAAAAAAATCATTAATCCCAAGATCAAGGATGAAGAGATCAGGGTTAAAGTCCTTCATTTCATCTTCAAATCGTGACTGTCGCAAAATACTGCCAAGACCGGCTCCATTTACCCCCGTGCTTGCGTAAAGCACTCCATTCTCATTTGTTGATTCAAGCATGATACCGTAACATATAAATGCGGTCTGTTGATCATTTGATTTTTTGAAGGAAACTTCGATGCTTTCGAGGTCGGAATCAACTATGGCTTTAAGAACGGTTCTATTCTCGTCATCATGCGAGGTAAGAATTATGGGTTCTGAAACGCCATTCACCTTAAGAACAACATCAAACATCGACACACCCTTCTCGGTGTAGATTTTAATTATGTTTTTGGGTGATTTTAATGTGGTTTTTGAAAAAACGAGCTTAAAATTAGCATTTGGATCAATTGTGGAAATTGAATAACCGGCGAGGCCAATCTGAAGCAGTGGTGATGTCTCAGTATTTTTTGAGAACAGCCACTTCCCTTTTGAATAAGTGAAATAGTCATAGGCTGAGTGGGTTTTTGCTGCAGAATAAGGGAAAACGATTCCTCTTCCACCCATTCCATACATTTTTTGCAGCTCTTCACGAATATAACCCGTGTAGATGTCAGCCTGCAGATGAGAGTCACCTATATGAAGAATCCTGAGCTTTTTGTTGCTCGCATTTGCGAGTTTTGAAAAGAACACTTCAGCAGCTTTTTCATCCTGCCATTCAATAAAATTCTGACTGGTTCTAAGGAAAGGAAACAAACCAAGACGGGTTAATCCTTCAATTGCTGAGTTCGGGGTATTCGACACACCCGGAGATGTGTCATTTTGTATCACCGCAATCGAATCCGGCGGGAAGAGCATCCCATCGGGTAAATTTGCGGGGCTTGTTCCTGCGAGTAGAGTCCCTAAGCTGCTGTACAAAACGATAAATAAAAGATTTTTTCTTTTATTTATCGTATTACACAGACCTGGTAAACTTTTCTTCATGGTGCCATCCGTTCTGTTGGTTAACGGTTAATTGATTTTAATTCTGTCCAAATATTCTTTATATGCGCCATTAATGCCCTTAAATAACTCAGCGGCAATAATTTTTTGCCCACGGTTAATAAAATGACCATCTCTTGCAGCATAACCTTTTTGCGCCCACGCAGCAATTGAGTTTTCTCCCCCCATCAAATGGTAGGTATCCCAAAATGCACATCCATTCTCGATGGCACACTGCTTCATAATTTCAACAACTCTTCCAATATAAGGGTGGGAAACATTACTGCCTCTCCTGATTACCCCCATATCACCGGGTCCTATTACCAGTATTGAAGCATTTTTTGCCCTGCTTTTCATTCCTGAAAAAAGGTTTGAATAATATTTTTTCACTCTTGCAAGATCAGATTCTTTTTTAATCGTCGGCATAACATTCATTCCGAACTGCAAAATAATCAGTTTTACATTTAAATCATCATATTGTGACTGTAAATAATTTTTATCGATCTTTAATAGTCCGTCACCTGAGTGACCTCTGATCGCTAAATTATCTATTTGCACACCGTTATTCCCGTCAAAAAAGAATCCATATAGCTCGGGATTAATCCCGGTTCTAATATCAAAACGGATGGTACTGCCATTCCCGGAATATTTTACATATTTCAGACCAAACGGATCGCCTCCATCAAGATCAAGTGTTGTGATCTCACCCCCGTTCTTAAGGTCGCTGATTTTTACCTGAGCATTTGATCCGGTTTTACCGTAAAAAACACCGATTTTACTGAACTTTACTGCTTTACCAAAATTTATGGTAACATTTCCCCTCAAAGAAGTGGTTTTTTTCTTTTTAGGTTTTTGTTTACCGGCTGAACTTAAAAAATTGTAACTGTCTGCAAGGTAAAATGAATTTTTCGATGAAAGCAGTGATCCTCCGGAGGTGTCAGGGGGTAGTGTTTTCTCCGGCTCAATTTTTTCCTCGACCGGTAATTCTTCATCAATCACTTCCTCTTCAGGCGTTATTTTTTCATCGTTCCCGTTATCTTTTCCCTTGTCTTCTTTTTTCTCTTTTTTCCCATTCCCATATTTAAAAACAAGTCCGGAAAGAGCATATTTCCCGTTGGAATAACCGTGGTTAAACACATTATATCTTTCCCAGTTGCCGGATGTGGACCTGAAATAATTTACATTATCGGTAATATCGTCAACAGGTACATATCCAACTCCCTCACCACCAAATTCCTTCTGAAAAAATTCCCTTAAAAAGGAAGTTATACGGTCTCCCTCAATTTGGGAATCTCCATAGTGGGCAACTCTTACAATTCTGCTTTCGCTTTCATTTTTAAGCGCTTTAAAAAAGCTGTCAAGCGCTTTTTTACCATCAATCTCGGGGTTTGTCAAAAATTCATCAGATCCGGCATCACCATTGTCTTTTGTCGTTGTCTCCGGTTCAATCTCTTCTGAGTCATCATATTTACTTAAAAAATTCTCAGCATTTTCATTATTTTGCTGGGCTGACTTAAATAAACTCTCCCGTACATCAGGAAAACTGATAACAAACTCTTCCCCATCAATGGGAGATTTTATAACAAAATCGGGTCCCAGTAGAGAGAGGCTTAATAAAAGTCCATTCACCAATATGATACTGAATAAGATCTGGAGTGTGTATTTGTTCATCATTTAGAGATATTAAAACTTCAAATTTAACTAATAATCAGTGATTCTCAGGTATAATAATCTATCACCAAACCTCATTATGAATGCAAAACCACTTTATATCTTATTTATAACTCTAATATTTTCAACATGTTACCACGCACAGTCTGATTTTGATCGATATCCGTTCCTGGTATTAGACGATAATAAAATTGAAAATCCCCTTTCGATTGAAAAAATATTCAATCAAAAATTTAAAAGTGACTCATCAGGTTCACAATTAAAAATTTTCATCATCGGTGATTCACATGTTTCATCAGGAGAAATTGCCAAATCTCTAAATTCTGAACTTGCAGAAAAATTTGGGGATGGTGGTAAAGTTTACCTGACTTTAAACAAGTCGTTCCCTTCATCTATTGGATACTCAGGGGTAAAAATATCCCCTCCCAGTGAAGAAATCAACGGATTTACACTTTTATCCAATACCACCATCGACAAATTATCCATCAAGGATATGTCCGGAAATGATGTGGAGATTGTCTCATCACAAATTAATACCAACCATACAATTCAAGTAAAATTTGCTGAAGAGTTACCCGGTTTTTACATCTCATCAGGGAAAAATGTTCCACCAATTCACTCAAAAGGATTGATTACGACCACAAAGGGGGGAGGTGTAGCTACAACATGGTTTGGGGTTATAGGTGCATCACTTTTAAGTTACAATGTGCAGATGAACTACATTTATCCTTTCCTCGAAGCGTTTGATCCAGATATTTTGATTGTTAATCTGGGCACAAACGATTGTACGGGCCCCAACTTTAATCTTCAATATATTAATGTTGAATATGATAAACTTATCCTTAAATTGAAGAAAAACGCCCCAAAGGCATCTTTTATCCTGATCTCACCACCCGATTTTTTCGGTTTTAATGGCGGTAGATACCGCAGCAACAAAATGACAAGTGTTATGAAAGAAGGGATCACTAAACTTGCAACAAAACATGATCTGGCAGTCTGGGATTTAAAGGCCGTTATGGGAGGTGATTCTTCAATGATTAAATGGGTTAAAGCGGAACTCGGGAGTAAAGATTATATACATTTCACGAGTGAAGGCCAAAGAATTATCGGTAAACTATTGGGAAAAGCTATTATTGACCTGTTTAAGGAGGATTAGTAATCCCCCTTTGCGATCGACTCAATTTTATTAATTGACTTCTCTTTCATTGTTTCAAGGGTTTCCGTACTGAGCATGTTATACGCAATTGTTCGGATTCGTCCCCACTCATTATGCATTGGGCACGGAGTGGAAACCGAGCAACCCGGGAAACCTAAAACACACGAATTAAAAACTTCCATTCCATCTAAAACTGTTACAATATCGATTAGTTTTATCTCAGAGGCATTTTTCCCAAGGTAAAATCCCCCGTTTTTTCCTTTTTTCGAAGCTACAATTTTTGAATCTGTGAGTATCTGCATCACCTTCGACACAAACTCCTTTGGCACTTTAAGTTTTTCAGCTACCTGGCTGGCATTCACTTTTTGATCCGGTTCAAGTGTTGAAAGATAAAGTACTGCTTGGATTCCAAGTTCACATTTTTTTGAGAATATTACCGTCATTTTACTCTTTGGTTTGTGGTGTTTGCAAATCAGATTAAAAATACTGCTTAATATAACGTTTACAAATAATATTGCAAAGAAAACGAGGACATTTTTTTCGATTTATATAATACTTATTAAAATATTAACTAAGTTTCCTGTTAGTAAACTTAGATTTTTGAGGAAGTATTATGGACTTAAAACACAAACTTTTTGATGTTCCTAAAATCTCCAGTATCCAGGATATGGTGCTGATGATTGGGAAAGACCATGCTGGAAAATTGGCTCTGGAGGATCTTAACGATACTCCGATTAAAAAACTCACTTTTGAAAAATTACTCGATAATGTGTTGCGCTTTGGTGCAGGTCTTCGAAAGTTGGGTATTAAGGAAAGGACTCACATTGCTGTAATTGGTGAAAACCGGGTTCAGTGGGCGCTTACCTATCTCACCGCCATGACCTTTGACTATGTTATTGTTCCAATCGATAAAAATCTTACCCAAAACGAGATTCTAAACATCCTTTATGAAAGTGAATCTGAAGTTATTGTTTTCTCCAAAAATTATAACAATTTGATGGATGAAGAAGCTGCAGCAATCAGTAAATTAAAAGTTAAAATCAGTATGGACATCACTGCCAATGAAGATGACAGAATTTCGATGTCTGCTCTTATTGACTCAACTCCCCCTGCAACAATTGATTCACTCCCGAGAATTGATCCTGAACAGATGGCTGAAATTATTTTTACATCAGGTTCGCTTGGAAGAGCAAAAGGTGTGATGCTTAGTCAACGGAATCTTGCAATAAACCTGATGGCGATGACAAGTATGATCGAAATTACTTCAGATGACAGATTCCTTTCTGTATTACCGATGCACCACACCTATGAATGTACATGTGGTGTCTTATGTCCTCTTTACAAAGGTGGCTCTGTTCACTTCGCCAGATCATTAAAAACCATTGTTGATGATTTACAGGTTGTGAAAGCCACGATCCTGCTTGGGGTTCCTCTGCTTTTTGATAAAATGTTTAAGCGAATTTCCAAAACAATTAAAGAAGATAAAGTAAAATCGAAGGTCGTTCCTCCACTGGTAAAGATCACCGGATTTCTCGAAAAATTGGGAATGAAAGAGATTAAACAAAAAGTGTTTAAAGAGATGCATCACAAATTTGGTGGACATGTAAGAATATTCATCGCTGGTGGTGCTGCTCCCGATCCGGAAGTTGCAAAGGGATTGCGAGAGTTTGGTTTCACTTTCCTACAAGGATATGGACTTACTGAAACAGCACCGATTACTGCGTTAAACAGACTTATGGCATACAAAGATGATTCTGCCGGTCTGCCACTTCCCGGAGTAACCCTGAAAATTGTTGACCCCGATTCTGATGGCGTAGGTGAGATTTATATAAAGGGTGACAATGTAATGATAGGTTATTACAAAAATGAGAAACTCACAGCTGAGGCATTTGATCCCGAAGGGTATTTTAGATCAGGAGATTTGGGATATATTGATTCAGACGGTTTTCTTCACATCAGAGGAAGAAAGAAAAATGTAATCATCGCAAGCAACGGAAAAAATGTCTTTCCTGAGGAAGTTGAAGATATTCTTAATAGAAATCCATTGGTTCTCGAATGTTTTGTTTATGGAGAAGAAGATGCAAAACATAAAGAGATTATTGCGGTTCAACTTGTTCTGAATGCAGAAACATTAATTGAATACTCTGAAAAACATCATGTAAAAATTGAAGAACCTCTTCTCGATCAAATCGCTGCCGGAATTGTTAAAGAAGCAAACAAACACCTTGCTCCTTACAAACAAATCCAGAAGTTTTATGTCCGCGAAAAAGAATTTGAGAAAACAACCACGCAGAAGATCAAGAGATACCTGGTGAAGAGTGAGTGAGTACTTGAGTGCTGAAGAAATTCAGAACTTCGGAGCTTCGGTGCTTCAGAACTTGAGTACCTGAGGATTTGAGAGATTCGGAACCTCGGAACTTCGGAACTTCGGTGATTGAGTTTTTGAGCATATGTCCATGGGTAAGTATTTAAGTGCTTATAGATTTAAGTGCTTAAGTACTTACCCGGATGGCTGGTTGAGCAACCTGCCTGGGCAGGTAATATTTTCGTAGCAGATTGGTCCCCCAAAACCTCTTTTCCCCAGCGGGGATAAATATTCGAAACTTATATCCAATTAAAATAAAAAACCCGTGAAGAAATCCCCACGGGTCAAATAATACAAATCGTCACTAAATCAAAATTACTCTTGTACTCAAGTACTCAAGAACTGAATCTCCGAGGTTCTGAAGTTCTGAATCTCTTAAGTACTGAATCTCCGAGGTTCTGAAGTTCTGAAGTTCTCACTCCACTGTAATTTTGGAATGCCTCATTGAGTGAACTTTGTTAAGCGAAGGATGATCGAGCGAATTGTTCATTCTTGCCTCAAATTCTTCGCGGAAACGGCTCACCATAAATTTAACAGGCCATGCAGCGGCTTCACCAAGGGCACAGATGGTATTGCCATCGATGTTGTTGGCTACACTGAGTAAAAGTTCAATATCATCTTTTTGCCCGTGCCCGGCAGCCATTCTGTTAAGAATTTTTAGCATCCAACCAGTACCTTCACGGCAAGGTGTACACTGTCCACAACTCTCATGATAATAAAACTTTGAAATTCTCGCAAGAACTCTTACCAAATCGGTATCTTCGTCCATAACCATGATACCTGCAGTTCCAATAGAGCTACCTGCGGCCTTGAGCGATTCGGCATCCATTGCAATTCCTTCAAGCTGGTCACCGCGGAGTGGAGGCATCGACGAGCCACCGGGGATCACACATTTAATTTTTTTGTTTCCCGGCACTCCACCTGCATAATTGTAAATTATATCAGTAAGAAGTGTTCCGGATGGAAGTTCATAAACACCCGGTTTATTAACATGTCCACTCACACCGTATAAAATTGTACCGGGGTGTTTCTCGGCACCGATTTTCGAAAACCACTCCCAACCCTTATTGATAATTGCAGGGACATTTGTTAATGTCTCAACATTATTAATGGTGGTTGGATTTCCCCAAAGACCATTCTGTGCAGGAAATGGTGGTTTTACCCTCGGGTAGCCTCTTTTTCCTTCGATGGAATTCATTAATGAAGACTCTTCACCACAAATGTAAGCACCGGCACCTTTGTGAACATAAATATTCACATGGAATTTGGTACCAAAGGTGGTTTTCATTTTCTCACCAACAAGTCCAGCTTCATAAGCATCATCAAGGGCTTTTTGGAACAGTTTTATCCATTTATGATATTCACCACGAATATAAACATAAGCTGAATTGGCTCCGATTGCATAAGAAGCAATCAATATTCCTTCTATGCACTGATGAGGATTAAATTCAAATATCTGTCTGTCCTTAAATGATCCGGGTTCCGATTCATCGCCATTTACACATAGATATTTGGGTTTATCGGTGGTTTTAGGCATAAACGACCATTTAAGTCCACACGAAAAGGCTGCGCCTCCTCTTCCTCTTAATCCCGATTTTTTAACAGTATCAATGATTTCATCGGGAGTTGAAGCAAGTGCTTTTTTAATCGCTTCATATCCACCGTTGGCACGGTAAACATCTATTTTATGTAAATTTTCTATTTCAGGTAAAACAATTTTTTCCATCGTCATCACTTCTAATTTAGGGAATCAATTAATTCGAGAGCTTTTTCCTTGGTGAGATTCTCATGGAAATCTTCATTCACTGCAATCATAGGGGCGGTGCCGCATGATCCCATACACTCAACCTCTTCGAGAGAAAAAAGTCCGTCAGCAGAGGTTTCACCATTTTTTAGACCGGTTTTTGTCTTAACAGCTTCCCAGATATCATAAGCACCCCTCAGCATACATGAGACATTGGTACACACCTGAAGGTGGTATTTGCCCGGCATGTGTTGATGGTACATTGTATAAAAAGTAACAACTCCCATTACATCTTCTTCGGTAATTTCGAGAATTGTCGATACCTCTTTAATAACTTCGCCGGAAATATAACCGTTTTGTTCCTGGGCAATGTAGAGCACAGGCATAATGGCTGCTTTTTTCGTCGGATAATTATCGAAGAGTTTAACTACTTTTTCGTGATTTTCTACTGTAAATTTGAATTCCATTAATTTCCTCTTCCTATTTATCGGCTTCGCCCATTACGGGGTCAAGACTACCGATTATTGCAACCACATCAGAGATCATGTGTCCCTTGATTAAACCACCAAGAGACTGTAAATTACAGAATGAAGGCGATCTGATTTTCATCTTCCATGGATGTCCTTCACCTTTGCTCACGATGTAGAATCCAAGTTCACCTTTAGGATTTTCAACTGCAGAGTAGATGTCACCAACGGGTGGTTTCACTCCAAAATTGACGATCATAAAATCATGAATCAATTCTTCCATTTTAGTGTAGATTTCAGTTTTTCTTGGAAGAACTTTTTTAGGAGAATTTAACATTATCTCCCCTTTTGGCATCTTATCAAGGCACTGGAGGATAATTTTGCAACTCTCGCGAAGTTCATCTGCTCTTACAAAATAACGGGCAAGACTGTCACCTTCATTGTAAACAGGAACATTAAAATCGATCTGATCATAAAGCATGTAGGGGTTTGCCCTTCTAAGATCGTGATTAATTCCCGAACCTCTCAGGTTTGGACCAGTAAGTCCCATATCAATTGCTTCATCACCTGAAATTACTCCAACGCCTTCAAGTCGCTCAACAAATATCCTGTTGGTATTCAGAAGTCGTTCAGCTTCATCAAGTTTTTCTTCAAACTGAGCAATAAACTCTTTTACAATTGCGATCGCCTCGTCAGGCATATCGGAAGCCACTCCACCGATTCGGGTGTAACTTGTTGTAAATCTTGCACCACAGATGATATCGTATGCATTCAACACCTTTTCTCTCTCGCGAAGGCACCATAGGAACACCGTCAATGCACCCACATCCATGGCTAAAGCTCCAACGGCAACCAGATGGGAGGTTATGCGTGAAAGTTCAGTCATAATCATTCTGATATATTGTGCTCTTACAGGAGCCTCAATTCCATATAATTTTTCAACTGCCAAACAGAAAGCCGTATTATTCGCAGGTGGAGAAAGGTAATCAAGTCTGTCAGTATGAGGAATAAACTCATAAAACGACATATTTTCAGCCATTTTCTCATAACCCCGGTGAAGATAACCGAGATCGGGAACAGCAGCTACAATCGTTTCACCGTCAAGTCTGAGAAGCACTCTCAGCACACCATGCGTTGCAGGATGTTGAGGACCCATATTCAGGATCATCTCATTTTCAAGAGCATCTTCAAAAGTAATATTTGTTTCCTGGTCGAGAAGTGCCTTTACAATACTTGGATGCACATCATCTTTAGTTAATCTTTCCATAATCTCTCTATTTCTTCGGTAGGGTTAAGTCGCCCGGTATCCCCATCAGAGGATATTCCTTGCGTAGAGGATAATATTCATATTCTTCAGGCATATACATCCTTCTCAGATCGGGATGATTGTCAAATTTTATCCCATACATGTCATAAGTTTCTCTTTCATACCAATTGGCTGATTTCCAGACTGGTACAATAGATGCTATGTGTGGATGATTTTCTTCAACATCACATGCCAAACGGAGACGAAATTTGTTTTCAAGTGAATAGATGTGATAAACAATCGTAAATCTGTTCTTCTTTGTTGCCCAGTCGACTGCAGTTACATCTTCACACATGTTAAATTTGAGTTCATCATGAAGCTTCAAAAAATTGCATACAGAATAGATAAGCGAGGCATCAAATTTAATTTTAAGGTCTCCTCTGAAATCAGTCACCTCAAAATTGGTTTCAGGGAACTGCTCTTGAAGAAGAGGAACTATTTTATCTTTAATTTCCATTTACTTTCACAGGCTCCAAAAGAGGTATGTTTTGAAAATCTCTTGCTTTTGTATGTTTTATTTTGTCCTGAATTAACATTAAAGCGTTAAGCAAGTTATCAGGTCTTGGGGGGCAACCCGCAAGATAGATATCAACCGGAAGAAAATGATCAATACCCTGAACAACAGAATATGAACGGTACATCCCACCTGTTGAAGTGCAGACACCCATTGCAATAACCCATTTTGGGTCGGGCATCTGATCATAAATTTTCTTTACCACATGTGACATTTTATAGGTTACTGTACCGGCTACAATCATCAAATCGCACTGTCTTGGAGTAAACCGCATAACTTCGGAACCAAATCTTGCAATATCGTATTTGGGTCCACCTACTGCCATCATTTCAATTCCACAACAAGAAATTCCCAACGGCATTGGCCAAACAGAACTCTCCCTTGCCCACCCAACGAGTGCATCGATGGTGGTGGTAATGAAACCATCACTCATAAGTTTAGCTTCTAATCCCAATTGAATCCTCCTTTTTTATATGCATACAAAAACCCTAACTCGAAGACAACCAAAAACATAAACATCGAAATGAAAGCCGAAATTCCAAATTCCTTAAACAAATCAATAAATTCCACCGCCCAGGGGTAAACAAAGATAACCTCAAGATCAAATATTATAAATAGCATGGCCACAACGTAATATTTAACCGATATCCTCTCTTCGGTTGACCCGATAGGCTTCATTCCACTTTCATATGGTGAACTCTTTATTGCGGTTGGTCTTTGTGGTCCAAACAGCGATGAAGAAGCTACAACAGCCACCGAGAAGATAACTGCAAATCCCATCACTACAAGAACGGGGATATAATTTTCAAGCATTATGCATCCGGAAATTATTTCTTAAAACTCAAACTTTAAATTTATTAAAGTTTTTGATTATAGTCAATTTTTATTTCAGAGAATCAGAGATTCAGAGATTCAGAGATTCGGAACTTCAGAGTTTCAGAGTTTCAGTGCAAGAAAGTTCCGAAGTTCTAAAGTTCTAAAGTTCTAAAGTTCTAAAGTTCTAAAGTTCTGAAGTTCTGAGGTTCTGAAGTTCTGAGGTTCCTAAGTTCCGGAGTTCCGAGGTTCTGAGGTTCCCATTTTCTTTTGAGACAACTTTTTTGTAAGTTTGGAGACTATACAAACAGGAGATTTATGAATATTCAATTTATCGGAGCAGCTGAGACAGTAACGGGCTCAAATCACCTGCTAAGAACCGGTTCAGGTACGATTTTATTGGATTGTGGAATGTTCCAAGGTAAGAGAAAAGAAGCCTTCGAATTAAACCGTACTTTCGATTATTATGATCCTAAAGATATAAATGCTGTGATTCTCTCCCATGCACATATCGACCATGCCGGGAATCTTCCCAATCTCGTAAAACGGGGTTTTAGAGGTACAATTTTTTGCACCCACGCAACCAAAGATTTGTGTGAAATAATGCTTGCCGATTCTGCACATATACAGCAAAAAGACACGGAATTTGTAAATAAAAAAAGAGCCAAACAAGGCAAAAACCTTTTTGAACCACTTTACACCCAACAGGATGTGGATGAAACTCTAAATCTAATGCGAGGTGTAAACTACCACCATGAGTTTGAAGTGTTGCCGGGAATTACCGCCACATTTTATGATGCGGGACATATCCTTGGAAGTGCTGTCGTCTATATGAAAATTGAAGAGGAGGGCAAAACTTTTGAAGTGGGATTCTCAGGTGACCTTGGCAGACCAAATATGCCGATACTCAGAGACCCCGAAATAATCCCGGATGTTGACTATTTAATCTGTGAAAGCACCTATGGTGGCAGATTCCATGAAGATTTTGACATGTCAGAGGCAAAAGTTATTGATTTGATAAAGCGCGCTGTAGAAAGAAAAGGAAAAATTATCGTTCCTGCCTTCAGTCTCGGTAGAACTCAGGAAATTGTATATCTTCTGCATACAATTTTCGAGAAAGGTCTTGTTCCTTTAATCCCTGTTTATGTTGATTCCCCTCTTTCATTTAATGCTACCGCCGTTTTTAGAAGGCACACAGAATGTTATGATCTTGAAACATCGGCCCATATTCTTAAAAATGAGGATCCGCTGGGGTTCAACAGGTTAACTTATATTACTGATGTTGAGGATTCAAAACGTCTTAATGACCTCGAGGGACCGATGATGATTATCTCCGCTTCCGGAATGGCTGAGTCGGGAAGAATTCTTCATCACCTAGCGAATAACGTCCAAAATCCTAACAATATAATTATGATGGCAGGTTATTGCGCTGAACATACTCTTGGGAAAAGGATAATCGAACGGAATCCTGAAATTAATATTTTTGGTGAACCATACCAACTCCGAGCGGAAGTGGTTGTTTTCAACTCCCTGTCTGCTCATGCCGATTCTGATGAGTTGATTTATTACGTTAATAAATTCAACCGTGAAAAATTGAAAGAAATTTTCCTTGTTCACGGTGAACCCGACCAGCAGGAGAAATTTAAGAACAGGTTGCTCTTAAATCACTTTAAATCAGTTAAGATACCAAAAAGAGGAGAGCTTTTTTCGATTAAATAGAGTAATTTCGAAACAAAAACAGATAATTTGAGAAAACTTTTTTCACTTTCACTTTTCTCTTTGATTTTGCTCATCGGATGTGAGCAGAATATCCCCCTGGCTCCATATAACTCAGGGCTTCCTCCAGCTGTGCCCGAGAATATCAGAGTTACAACAGCATCTGACGGAGTGGTAATTGTCAGGTGGTGGGAAAATATCGATCCTGAATATTCTTTCTACAACCTTTATCGGGGAGTAAATGATTCAGTGAATCTCATCTTTTACAAAAAGCTCTTTTCCACCCTTTATAGAGATGAAAATTTGTTCTACGATTCAGTCTATTATTATGCTGTCACAGCGGTGGGAAGAAACGGTAAAGAGAGCAGGAAATCTACCCCGGTGGCTGCCAAACCGGGGAATAATTTTGATCCCGTCCTCCCGGCCTATTTAAATGTTACACCGGTAAATTACGAAGGAAAACTGCTCGTTTCATTTGAATGGAGCAAAGATGACAATCCGGATTTTAAAGGACTTGAAGTTTACCGTTCCACCTCCCCGGGGTTTACACCTACTCAAAATGACTTTGTATTGTTTCTTGATGATACTCATGATACCGATTCACTCGCACTTTCTCACTCAGTTAATTATTATTATAAGTTTCGAACTGCAGACCACGGCGGAAGATTCAGTGCATTTTCGAACGATTACAATGCCTTTTTATTCCCGGTTGTGGAGAAGTTGTTCCCAGAAAACGGTGCCGTAATCCCCTTTTTTGATGTTTATTCAGTAGAAGCACTTCCTTTTGACCTTGAGTATGAAATTGTGGTTTATGATTCTCCTGTTGTTAATGAAGTTTGGCGGTCTGTGCGTTATCGTTCAACATCTCCCGGTGAATTGTTTATCCCCAATTATATTCCTTCCATATCGTTGAATAAAAAATATTTTTGGCGGGTTGCTGTTTACCAACCGGGTGGCAGTTCGCCCGTTTTTTGGTCGGATCTTTCTTCATTTCAAATCACACGGTTCGATTGAGAAAGTCTTTAAAAACTGTAGTTCTTATATTAATCCTTTCTATTCCTCTGTTTTCGCAGTATGATGGTGATTCTTCACAAACATATTTGTTACCCGTCGTTAAACAAAATTCCATTACCACAATATTTAACAAAGAGCTGAGTATCTATTCACTCTCAACAAATGTGGATTATTCGCTGGCAATTGGACGATTTAATTTTAATCTAACCGAAAAACTTCATGCATCGCTTCTTAAGTATTCGGGAGCAAATACAACTCGAGATGAAAATGTTTTACGACTGTCGGGAGAGTACAGGATTAATAATTATTTTAATCCCGGAGCTCTTGTGAGCAGTAAAATCTACAGTGATTCGCGAACTACCGACATTAACACTGCAGCTTCCAATTTTGGAATTCTCTTTAACAGGACGTTAATTGAGGATCTTGTAAGTCTGCTCCCATTTGGCGGATATACGGAAGATGTTCAATCAGGAATTTCGAACAACGGTGCAATCTACGGAATCCAGGGTGGAATCGACAGGACTCTCTTTTCTGAATTTCTGATCGGTTCAAATTTCATTTTCAGAAATGAGGATATCAGTCCAAGGAAAAACACTCTTAGAGAATTTACCGCAACTATAGAGAATTTCATCGATCCGGGAATTCAGAACAGATTATTTGTTAACTACCACGAATCGGGTCGAGATTTTTTCTTTGATTCAGATTCACTTCTGCAAAATATCTTCGGAATTGAAAAAAATCTCCAAAGAAGAAATGACAAAATCTTTTCATTCTCAGATGAGTTCAATTACAGTAATGTTCTCAAAAATACATCTATTAACTTTAAAGTGAACTTTTCTGACCGGATAGTTGCCAGAACCACTCAGTATAAACTCCCCAACGATCTCTTCCCCACTTCCTTCGATTCTCAGATCGAAGAACTTAAATTTGACCTGGCAGCCGGAATCAACTACACTTCTGAATCGATGGACATAAAATTTATTTCAAGTTTTGCCGAAAGAAACGAGAAATTTCTTTTGCTCAATCCTGAAAACTCAAATCCTGATTATTTTGAGCAAAGGCAGAAAAATGAAGGGATAAAAAACAATGTCGCTTCGCAGGTTTTCCTCTCTTTAAGCAGTATTTTCCTTTTAAGCAATTACGACAGAGTGGATGTAAGTTTATCTCACTTTAAACTAAGATATGATACCCCTTCAAGTGAAAATATTGATGAAAGGGATGAACTTCTCTCCCAATTAAGGTTGAGATACACCAGACAGCTTAACTCAAATCTCTCCCTTTTTGCAGGATTCGATTTTTCGTATGGAAAACTTGTTTACATCCTCGCTGCAAGAAGTTCAAATAATAACACCAATAGAATATTCAGACTAAACACCGGTTACGCTTACTCCGGACGCAGGTTAAAAAACTATGGAACATTTGAGATACTGGCGAACTATATGGTGTATGATTTTGAAGATTTAAATCCGGGGTTTAAAAGTTTTAGCTTTCGACAGATTTCGCTCGTTGATTCAGCAGTTGTTGTACTCACAAAAGAACTAAATTTTGAATTTAGTGGTTTTTATAAATTGAGTGAACAGGGTGACCTAAAGTGGAACGACTACAAAATCAAACCAAGTCGTGAGATTACCGAACTGCTTCTGCTTCCCGCGATCAGCACTTCCATCGGCAGGTTTTCTTTCAAAATAGGACTTCGTTATTACTCCTATTTCTCTGATATTATAATCGACGGCGTGAAAAAAGAGGAGAACTATTATAAAGGTATCGCCCCTCTCTCTGAGATCAGTGCACTTTTTTACGATGCATTTATGCTTTCTTTAAAAGGCTGGTATGAACGAATTGATTCGAAAGGGAACGACAGAAGGTATCTGACCACTTTAAATCTTGCCGTTAAGTGGTTTCTTTGATTAATTTCAAGTGAATTGATCTAATTTTTTCTTATTTTGCAATAAAAATTTTGAAGTTAGTGGACCAAAAACAGTTTTTCTTACAAGTACAAAGTATTCCGGACAGCCTCTACACGGTTGAGGAGTTTATTCTCGGCATTGCCTCCGAATTGGCAATCGAAGAGGATAAACTTTATGGTATTATGCTATCTGTTTCAGAAGCCACTACCAATGCCATATTCCATGCCAACAAAAAAGATCCTGAAAAAACGGTTTCGATCTCCATAACTGCCGATAAAGAACTTTTTACCGTTGCAATCAAGGATCAAGGCACAGGATTTAATCCTGTTTCAATCCCCGACCCCACAAAACCTGAAAACCTGCTGAAAGATTCCGGAAGAGGACTGTTCCTGATGCGTATCTACTCAAAATCTTTAAGCTTTAATCCCTCCCCTGTCGGCACCGAGACTGTTTTAGAGTTCGACCTTTAAAATAAAAAACCCCTCATCAGTTCTGACCAGGGGTTCTAATATTATTTAACTTTAATTGTCAACCGGGTTTTACATCCCCAGTTTGTCAATATTCGTTTTTACATCCATAGCCGATCTGTGGAGCTCAGCGAGTTCCTTATCGGTAAGCTTAAGTTCAATTATCTTCTCAATGCCGTTTCTTCCCAATTTAACGGGAACACCAACATACATTCCATTAAGTCCATATTCGCCTTCGAGGTAAGCAGCACAAGGAAGAATTCTTTGTCTGTTCTTAACTATTGCATCCACCATTTCAACAGCAGATGATGAAGGGGCATAATAGGCACTACCTGTTTTAAGATAATTGACGATTTCGATACCACCGTTGCGAGCTCTGTCAACAAGTTGGTCAATCCTCTCAGCAGACATCAGTTCGCTAATTGGAATTCCGGAAACAGTTGAATATCTGATCAATGGAACCATTGAATCGCCATGACCGCCGAGAACAAGAGCTTGAACATCCATTACGGATACATTCAGTTCTTTTGCAATAAAAAGTCGGAAACGGGCGGAATCAAGAACCCCTGCCATTCCAACAACACGATTTTTTGGGAAACCGCTGGTTTTCATTGAAACCCAGGTCATTACATCCAGAGGGTTCGAAACTACAACGATTACAGCATCCGGAGAAACGGGAACCACTTGTTCAGTAACTGAACGGACGATCTCTGCATTTTTCATCAGAAGGTCATCACGGGTCATCCCCGGTTTACGAGCGAGTCCTGCTGTGATCACCACGATATCTGAACCGGCGGTGTCACTATAATCATTGGTTCCAATTACGGCACTGTCGAAATCTTCAACAGGTCCACTCTCCCACATATCGAGGGCTTTTCCTTGTGGAATCCCTTCGATAACATCGAGTAATACTACATTTTCAGCAAGATGCTTTTCAGCTATTCTTTGAGCTGCAGTGGCACCGACATTTCCGGCACCTACTACGGTGATCTTCTTCATCGAGTCCTCTTATCTATTCGGTTGGAGGAACAATTGAAATAAACTGACGGTCGTTAGCACGGGTTCTGAATTCTACGGTGCCGTCTGTTAATGCAAACAAAGTATCATCTTTGCCTTTACCAACATTAAGTCCCGGATGGAATTTAGTTCCTCTCTGGCGAACGATTATGGAGCCGGCTTCAACAAATTGTCCGCCAAAAGCTTTTACACCAAGTCTTTGGGCATTACTGTCTCTACCATTTCTGGTTGATCCTTGTCCTTTTTTATGTGCCATTGTTAACTCCTTATCCTATTTTAATTATTTCTATTCTGGTCAGATGCTGTCTGTGTCCGTTCATCTTTTCGTAATTTTTACGACGCTTTTTCTTGTACACGAGAACTTTTTCATCTTTAAGATGGCTTAACACTTTTGCGGTAACTTTTAAGCCATCCACATATGGCTTGCCAACTTTTACACCGGCATCATCTGAGTAAAGTAATACATTATCAAATACTACTTCACTATCAGGCTCAGCGTTTAGGCGGGGAACATAATGTTTCTCCGACTCTAAAACTTTAAACTGCTGTCCTGCTATATCAACAACTGCAAACATTTGCGGTCCTTTTGGTTTATAGAAAAAAATGAATTTTTGTCAGTCTGCAAATATAACAAACGGTTCACCCACCACAAAGAAAATCTTTCAACTTTATTTAATTATTACTTAAATATTTTCCTTATCTTGCTACTTATAATTTTTAGAACTGGAGACTTAACTTGAAATTTACTGTACAAAATCAAATTGCAGCAATTTGGAAAGATAAAAAAATTTCCTATACTGAATTCTTTAAACAATCAGCTATGTATGCATCCCTCTATGCAGACTTAAAACCTGATAAAGTTGCTGTTTTCTCACCCAATCGTCCGGAGTGGATTTTCGCTTTTTTCTCGATCTGGATGAACAGAGCAACCGCAGTGCCCATCGACTTTATGTCGCTGCCAGGTGAAGTTGCTTATATATTAAATGACTGCAGACCCGAAGTAATTTTTATCCCAAAGGAGTATGAAGAAATTTTCGATAAAGTTGAGACAGAGCTGCTGTATCACATTAAAGTAATAGTTTTTGAAGAAATAACTGAAGACTTTGAAAAATTTGAAGCTCTCGACTTCGAACAAACGGATATGGAAAAAACGGCGGTCATTACTTACACTTCCGGAACTACCGGCAATCCAAAGGGAGTAATGCTGACGTTTGAGAATATCTTAAAAAACCTCGAGGGTGTATGCGATTATGTCAAAATTTACACCCCGGATAGAACAACTCTCGTTCTACTCCCAATGCACCATATTCTCCCGCTGATCGGTTCCTTTATTGCTCCACTTTTTGCAGGTGGAACGATGGCTTTTTCCCCATCTATGGTTTCTGAAGATATTATAGCAACTCTACAAAACAACAAGGTTGCTATTATGATAGGTGTGCCCCGACTTTATGAGGCGATCCGAAAAGGAGTAATGGACAAAATACACAAAAATCATGTTGCCTCCATGCTCTTTAAAGTTGCAAAATCAGTCCAATCAAAAAAATTCTCAAGAAAAGTGTTTGGAGCTGTCCACGAAAAATTTGGGGGTAATGTCCAATTTATGGTGTGTGGTGGCGCTAAATTAAATGAAGAGGTGGCAAACGATTATAAAACTCTTGGGTTTGAAATGCTTGAAGGTTACGGAATGACTGAGTGTGCCCCAATGATCACCTTTACCAGACCCGGAAGATGGAAAATTGGCTCGGCAGGTGAACTGCTACCCGGTGTATTACTCGAAACAAGAGACGGTGAAATCTTCGTAAAAGGCAGAAATGTTATGAAAGGATATTATAACAAGCCTGAAGAAACTGCCGAAGTTCTGCAGGATGGATGGCTACGCACCGGAGATCTTGGACACCTCGACAAGGAAGGTTACATTCATATTACCGGGCGGGCAAAAGAAATTATTATCCTCTCTAACGGCAAAAACATCTCTCCCGAGGAAATTGAGGGTAAACTTAAGGAAAGTTCAGATTATATCGCAGAGGTTGCTGCATATGCTGATAACGACAGTATTGCTGTAGCTATTCTACCTGAATTCAAAAAACTGGTTGAAAAAGACATTCACAATTTTGAGGAAACTTTTAAATGGGAAGTAGTCGATAAATACAATAAAACTGCTCACCCATCAAAAAAAATTGGGAAGTTTATTCTCGTTAAAGAGGAATTACCCAAAACCCGACTCGGGAAAATCAAAAGATTTCAACTTGCAAATCTGGTTGAAGAAAATCGAAAAGACAAAAGTATTGATCCAAAACCACAACCTGATTTTGAAGAGTACATCGTGATAAAAGACTATCTTCACAACTTAAAAAAAGTGGATATCTTTGCGTCAGATCATTTTGAAATGGACCTTGGAATGGACAGCCTCGACAAAGTGAATTTCCAGGTTTTTCTTGAGTCAACATTTGGCTTGAAACTTAAAGAAGACATGCATATCACCCACCCCACTGTCGAAAAACTTGCACTTTTTATGAAAGAAAACAAGTCTAAACTCAGTGTAGAAGCAGTGAAATGGGGTGAGATTTTTAAAGAAAAAGTTGACCTCAAATTGCCAAAAAGCTGGTTTACACAGAACTTGTTTAAAAACACTTCTAAACTCCTTTTTAAGCTCTATTTTAGAATCACCGGTGAGGGTATTGAGAATCTCCCAAACGGGCCATTTATTCTCGCCCCAAATCATCAAAGCTTTTTTGACGGTTTGTTTGTGTCAGCCTTTATTAAAAATTCGATCTTCAAAAACACATATTTTTATGCCAAAGAAAAACATGTTAAAGGTAAGTTTATTAAGGCACTGGCGAACAGAAACAACATAGTGGTGATGGATATAAATAAGGATTTGAAAGAATCTCTTCAAAAACTTGCTGTTTTGCTCGAAAAAGGGAAAAATATCATAATCTTCCCTGAGGGCACCAGATCCAGAACAGGTGAACTTGGTGAATTTAAAAAGGCCTTTGCAATTTTAGCACACGAGAAAAATGTTCCTGTTGTGCCTGTTTCCATTGTTGGAGCTATCAAGGCGTTGCCGACAGGTTCAAAGTTTCCAAAACCCTGGAAAAAGATCAAAGTGAAGTTTCACCCACCGGTTTATCCTGAAGGTGATAATTATGATACACTCGTTGAAAAAGTGTTTGAGGTGGTCTCAAAAGAATTAAAATTAGCATAAAATATAATTGAACTTATAACAGTTCAATACTTTTTACTTTGTTAGACTCGGAAATTTTCCTTAATTTACGGACGATTCGGATTAACAAAACTGAGTCAATTACTCATTAACAAATCATTAATGCATACGGGTTATCTTTAAAGTAAACTCAAAATGTGACTATCATTCATTCATCATAAAAAAGGTGGTTTATGCGAAATAAACTTACTTTCTCCTTGAGTGCAATTATGTTGGTGTTATTCCTTGTTATAGGATCAACACAGACACAAGCACAATACAGGACATCAGTTTGGGAAAAAAGTGCCAAACTAACAACCAAACCTCTATGGCTGGGAACAGACACAGAGAGAGGCTCAGCTTATGGGAACAACAAATTATATGTAGTATCCAGAAAGTATGTCGCCAATGTTTACACTGTCGATGCTAATACGGGCGATTCGACGGGAGCTTTAAATGTTACCGGAGTTACCGGTGGAACATTTGCACTAAACGATGTTGAAGTTGCTGACGATGGCGCAATTTATGCTGCTAATGTCACAACCAATGCCCTCACTTCGGCATTTAAAATTTACAGGTGGGCAAACGATGCCGCCGCCCCTGTTGAAGTTATTAACTTCAATGGTTCACCACAACGTCTTGGCGACAAGTTCACGGTGGTGGGTTCGGCTGCTAATAACTCATTAACTATTTATGCAGCTGCAGCTACCGGTACAACCGGTGTGCCATTTAACATAGTTTACAGGTGGACAACAGCCGATTTTGGTGCTTCGTTTGTTCGTGATTCAATTGTGTTAACAGGTGTTTCAACCACTGCCCCTGGTGCAACCCCGGCAGTTTATCCTCTTACAACCGGTATTTCCGAGTTCGCCTGGAAAGCAAACGGAACACAGTTGAGAAGATTTAATGCTGATGGATCAGTAATTGACTCAGTTAACACCAATGTTCTTCCAACAGGATCAAATGCCCTCACTTATTTTACTCAAGGTGGGAAAAAGTACATCCTGATTTATCAATACACCGGAACACCCACTCAAAACGGGTTAAGACTTATTGATGTTACCAATCAATACAGCACTCAACATCTGGTCCTCGATTATACACCGAGCCTTGGTACAACAACAAATACCAATGGTACCGGAGATGTTGACCTTGTTTCAAACGGTGATGGTACTTACGATGCCTATGTTTTTGCCAGCAATAACGGATTGGCAAAATATAAATATTATTTTAACGGTCTTCCCGATGTTACAACAGTCAGTTCCTTCCCATACACTGTCGATTTTGCCAATGGCTTAATCACCGATGGTGGATGGTCAGGTAACTTTGTTGACAGAGGAACTGAATCAAAAACCAACTTTGCGGCCAGGTTTTTGTGGAATTCAACGCCCGCCGCTCAAACCGGTATCACTTTTGGATACCTTACTTCACCTAAGACTCAACTTCCTGCTAATCACAGAGTGAAATTCTGGTGGAAAGATGATGATATTACAGCCGTTGTTGGTCAGGATACAACATATTTTGAAGTTTCCACTGATAATGGTGTTACATGGTCAACTCTTGGTTTTCTTTCCAGAGCGAGTTCCATGTCCGCTTACGAGGAAGCGATTTTCGATCTAAGTGCTTATGCAAGCAATAATTTTAGAATGAGATGGAGAGACAGGACAAATGGACTAAGTGCTGCTTACGGATTTGGTTTGGATGATGTCCTTATCGAAGCCATCCCAATGGTTCCTGTTTTATCTCTTAATCCAACCTCAACAGCCTTTGGTTCTGCATATATTGGTGGAAACATGCAGAAAACAGTTGTGGTGAGCAACAATGGTGGCGCTGCCTTAACAGGAACACTTACACTTCCTGCAGGTGTTACAGCAAACACTACCTCATTAAACGTACCAAATGGACAATCATTTAATCTTTTGCTTACCTGGACACCAACCACACCCGGTGCTTTCAGTGATTCAATAAGATTTGTAACAAATGATGCCACAGCCAGTGATTTTTATTACCAACTAACCGGAACTGCCGTTACTCCATTTATCTTAAACGAAGTTGTTCAAAATTTTGACACATCAACAGGTACAATTCCCGCAAACTGGACTGGAAACTATACCGTTAACGCTAGTGGTGGTATTGGTTGGTCAAAGAGACTTACGAGAAACCTCTGGTCATCTACCCCGACCGGATTTTTCACTTCTCCGTTCTTTGCCTCAACTGCAACTTCTGTATTAAAATTTAAATACAGAGCGGTTAACTATTCAGGTTATGGTACCGGAACTGCAACCGGAACACCTGCCACATCCTTTAAGATTTATGTTTCTGTTTCAACAAATTATGGTGGCAGCTTTACTGTTGTCGATTCAATCGGTGCACATAACCATGTTGCCGATACAAATTACGTTGAAAAAATGTGGAACCTTTCCGCGTATGCAGGTCAGACTATTCAGGTAAAAGTTGACGGTAATTTTTTAGCCGGTGATTTCTATTCTGATTTCGACGACTGGTTCATGGGAACTCCCGCTCAGGTAGCCATCGATTGGGGTAACCTCCAATGGCCACTTACTGCTACCATCACCCAGGGTGACTCCCTTACCGCTTATGGTCAGGCATATAAAGGTGGTGTCACGGATTCAACCGGACAGGCATTTGGCTTGAAAGCATGGGTTGGCGTTAGTGCTACAAACACAGACCCTTCAACATGGACAAGCTGGACAGAAGCAACATTTAATGTTCAGACAGGCAACAATGACGAGTTCATGGCTTCGTTTGGCAAAAATCTTGCAGTTGGTACTTACTATTATGCCTACAGATATGAATATCTTGGTGGCCCTTACAGATACGGTGGAACAACCGGTTTCTGGGACGGTACAACAAGTATTTCCGGTGTCCTTACGGTTAATCCATTCTACATCACTTCATTCCCTTACTTCCAGGGATTTGAAGATGCAGCCTTTCCTCCAACTGCCTGGGCAAAGGTTGATAGAAATGGTGGGACAACCTGGATTAGATCTACTGCTCAACCAAGAACCGGAACCGGACATGCCCGTTATTCTTATAGCGGTACTCTCCCCGGTGATGACTGGTTAATTGCTCCTGGAATTCAGTTGAATGCCGGACAGGTAATTGAAGTGTCTTACTGGTACAAAGCACAATCAGGTTATCCTGAAAGATTGAAAGTTTGGGTTGGTACAGGCGGACAGTTGCCTGACAGTTTGACCACAGGTCTTGCTGATCATTCAAATATTACGAATTCAGTTTATGAAAATAATGCTGTTTTCTTTACCGCCCCGGCTGCCGGAGTTTATTATTTCGGTTTCCAGTCATATTCAATTCCTGATCAATGGCATCTCGATCTCGATGATATCACATTCTCACTTCCAAAAGAAGTTGACTATGCAGCTGTTGAATTTTCTCAATTGATGTCACTTCCTGTTGAAAAAACAACACAACTTAGACTCTCAAAATCCAATCCTGAATTGAGATTGGATATTAAGGGCGCTGGTGTTCCTTCTTCCAACATTAATAACAGTACAATTATCTCCTCCAACCTGCTCACTACCGAACTCGTTGGATTACAACCTGTTCACATGATGACCACAGTTAAGAGACTTGGCAGCACAGGACCTGCATTTACAGTAAATGCATCGTTCAACAATGTTAGTGCTACACCTGTTAACAGACCCGGCATCGGAACAATCGGTGGAACTGAAGACCTCATCTTTACATTCAACCCAACTGCAAGAGGAACTTTCTCTGCATTTACACATGTAACTTCTGTTGGTGATTCAGTTACGTCAAACGATTCATTAGTTAATCATAAAGTAAGAGTATATCCTGATTCAGCGATTATTCTGAAAAATGATGACTTTGAAAACAATGCTTTAACATCAATTGGATTTGGAACAAACAATCTTCCAATGACCGCAGGTGTCAGATTTACTGCCTCACAAGGTATGAGACTTGCAAATGTTGATGCTGTTTACAGAAATGAAGGCGCATCCGACTCTATCGTAGTTAAAGTTTGGGCTGCAGGAGTTGATACTTTAGCTCCCGGTGCTGTTCTTTACACAAAGAGCTTTGCCGGTGAAAACTACATCAACCCCGGAACCGGACTGCAACTCGTGACATTACCACTTGGCGATGATGCTCCAACTTTTGCTGCCGGAAGTGATTTCTGGGTAAGCATCAGTTTTGTTGCCACTATTCAATTCCCGATGGCTGCTCATGCAGGAGTTATTCCTGTAGCAGGCAGAAGTTTTGGTTCGTCTGATGGTGGTACTACATGGTTCCCATTAGTTCTCAGCAGTGTACCTTACGCATGGGTAATGAGACCGGTTGGTATTCCTTATACTGCTCCCCCACCACCGGTGTACAGCACTTTGTGGCAGAAATCAGCAGCACAAGGTTCACTCCCAACCTGGTTTGGTTCAAATACCGAAAGAGGCTTTGCTTACGGTAAAGTAAATGACGGTAGCAACAACATGGTCGACAAACTGTTTGTCGTTTCGAGAAGTGCCGGTAATGCCGTTAGAGTTGTTGATCCTGCTACCGGTGATGATGCCGGTACACTCACAATGGATGCAATTATCTCAGGTGGACTTATCGTTATCAACGATATTGAAGTTACCTATGATGGTAAAATTCTTGCTTCCAATGTTGTTGGTTCAAGCGTTACAGCTCAAGACTGGAAAGTTTATATGTGGGATAACCTCACTTCAACTCCTGTTTTAGCTATGACTTATGTTGTACCAGCTGTTACCCCGGCAACAAGACTTGGTGACAAGTTTAGAGTTACAGGTAACTTCTATAACAACACTGCAGTTATTTGGGCGGCAGATGCCAACAATGCCAAGGTATATAAATTCTCGATGAGTGGTGGTGCATTCAACCCTGTTCCTGAAGTTATTACTCTTAGCAATGGTGCATTCGGCGGGTCAGCTTCTGTTGGTCCACTTCCTGATGGTTCATTCTATTATAACGCAGCCGGCAAGAATGTTATGAAATATTCTGCCACCGGTATGATAATTGACACTATCCCGGGTACTGTTATTGCAACAGGTTCAAACTCGATTCAGTATTTGGGCAGTATCAACAGAACTATGAATGAATATGTTCTTACTTTCGCATACGGCGCAGGTAATGAAAATGGATTCATGGCTAACGTTCCTGATGGAGACCCAAATCTTGGCATGCTCTATGGAAAAACACCAACACTTGGAGTCAATGCTAACGGCAATGGTACAGGTGATGTTACTTACATGAACAATAACGATGGAACTCTTACAGTATTTACTCTCTCCTCCAATAATGGATTGGGAGCATACAAACTGCTTAATGCTGTTCCTGTTGAACTTGCTTCATTTAATGCAACCGCAAATGTTAACAACGTTAATATCGACTGGGTAACTTCAACCGAAACAAATTCGGCCGAATTTATCATTGAAAGAAAAGCTTCAAACGGTGACTGGCAGACTGCAGGCTCAGTAAAAGCCGCAGGCACAAGCACTTCATCAAGAGCATATTCTTTCATCGACAGAAATGTTGCAACAGGTAAATATTCATACAGACTAAAACAAATCGATTTCGATGGCAGCTCAGCAACTTTCAATACAATTGAAGTTGAAGTTGGTGTACCTGCAGTATTTGATCTCAGCCAAAACTATCCTAATCCGTTTAACCCAAGCACAAGAGTTAACTTCTCGTTGCCAACACCAACAAATGTTACTCTCGAAGTGTTTGATATTTCGGGTCAAAAAGTGGCAACTATCCTTTCAGGATATATGACTGCCGGATACCACACCGCTGATATCGATGCTCAGAAACTTAAACTCTCTTCAGGTATTTATATCTATAAATTATCTGCCGGAAAGTTTACTTCTACAAAGAAAATGATTCTGATGAAATAGAGATTAGGTATGAAATATCAGATATCAGGTTTTTTTACCTGTAACTGATCACAGAATACTGATTAATATTAAAGCTGTCTCAGAAATGGGGCAGCTTTTTTATTTTAATCATTGGGTACAACCAAATTATTGTTTAATTTGCATGTTACGGAATAGATTAGTTTTATCCCAAAAAGATTTATAGTTACTCATTAAAATCAATTACACAAAGGAACGAGTTATGAAAAGACTTGTTACAATTTTATTGTTTTTGGCAATGGCATCAAGTTTCGCTTTTGCTCAGATTCAATACAATATGACCACGGCATCTGCCACTTATTCAGGAAATGCCAGCGGTCAACAATTTACCTGGACAGGGACCCCTGATGAAGGATATACTGCCCCTGTTCTCATCGGATTCCCATTTACTTACGATGGCATCGTAAGAGATACTTTTCAAGTAACTACTAATGGGATACTTCGTTTTGGTAGTACTTTAGCGAGTGCTACATTAACAAATGCTCTTAATGGTCTTACCAGAAGTGTTGTTGCACCACTTTGGGACGATCTCAAAGCATCTGATTCATCTTTAATTACATATCAGGTAACCGGAAGTTCACCTAACCGGATATTAACTGTTGAGTGGAAATCAATTTATTTCCCATACAATAATCCTGATCCAAATGCAAACTTCATCGTTAAGTTGTATGAGACAACAAATGTTATAGAATTTGTTTATGGTAGCTATACCGTCCAAACTTCAGCTACAGCTACTTCTGCATCGATTGGACTTTCCAACTCGACTACGACGCTCATAGCCAATCAGGCAACCGGACAATTTCTCTCTATTAATGTTGCAGGAGTTGCCGGTGCAAGAGCCTTTCATCAGTCGATGGGACAAGAATTTAACGGAATCAGCGTTCTTCCTGATTCAGGCATCGTTTTAAGATTTACACCTCAAACACCTGCTCCCCTTTCAGGTTCATATACTGTTGGTGGTGTGAGTGCAAATTTTGCAACTCTTAGCGACGCAGCAATGGCTTTAAATCGTAATGGTGTCTCCGGACCGGTTACCATGACAGTCAATTCAAATGTTTATGATGATGTTTTTCATCTTATAAATGTTGCAGGTACATCGTCAACCAACACCATAACCCTGGTGTCAGGTGGAACTGTTGTTTTGTCACCTCGCAATGGCAGTTATGCTACAGCCGCTCCCGGTGCTGCTTCGGGTGATGCTTTCATCAGACTTGAAGGAACACAATATGTTACAATCGATGGTCTCCATTTGATGGAAAACCTTGATAACATAACAACCAAAACCAAATTTAACATGGGAGTTCTCAATCGTAATGCGGTTTACCCTGTTGCCGGGTTAGCTACTTTTATCGGTGCCAAATACAATACATTTAAGAATCTTATGATAGATCTTAACGCTATGAATGGCGCTGCCAATGTTGGTGCAATCGGCATAAGATTTGGGACAATGGGAACAAATGCTACTGATACTCTCGGTGCAAACAGTTACAATACCATTCAGAATTGTTCGATTGAAGATTACTGGAGAGCCGGAATCCAGATGTATGGTTTCCATGGCCTGACCAATCCTGATAGAGGAAACAAAATTATCGGTGCAAATGGTGTATTCACCGAATTGAAAAATGTTTTGCTTAACTCAGGTACTTCAAATGATTCAAGAAGCATTGAGTTGAATGCCGAATATGACATCACAATCGAAAATGTAAAGATCATGAATATTGACCATCAGGTTGCTACTACCAACCAGACCTATGGTATCTGGGGTAACCCGGCAAATAGTGCAAATGATGGACTCAGCGGAAATGTTATAATCAGAAATGTAACCATCGATGGACTTTCGAGTTCAAATCCACTGCTTACTACAGGTTTAACTGTTGCTATCGGGATGAATCGTTTGGTTACCGGTTCTACATTAACAATTGAGAACTGCAAAATTTCCAATGTTTTCAACAGTGGCACCACATCAGGAAGAGCTATCGGAATGCTTCTTAATGTTGGTCCTGTTGAGGGTAATGTAACCGCAAAATTGTACAATAACAACATGTATAACTTAAGAGCCCCACTTTCAACCGCTGCAACCACAGTTACCGGTCCTCCGGTTCAGGGTATGAATGTTCAGGCTTCAGTTGGTGCTTGTACTTATGAAATATTCTATAACACAATATTACTCGATGGAAACACAGCTCCCGGATTGGCTTCGATGAGCTCGGCTAACCTTTTCTGGGGTAACTTTGCAAATGGTAGTCTCGATTTGAGAAACAACATATTTGTAAATATGACCCAATCAGGCACAGGAAGAAATGCGGTACTGATGGCAACAACCAACGCCAACTTCCTGAAACTTGCAGCAACATCAAACAACAACCTCTACTATGCTGACACAAGCCAGGTGGATGATGTTATTGCTTATGATTTTGCAACGGAATTTGTTACACTGCAAGCCTACAAAGCTGCAGTTGCTCCAAGAGATACATTTGCCGTAACCGAAATGGTACCATTTATGAGTTATGCAACTCCAATTAACATCCGTATGAATAAAGAAGTTGTTACTCTTGCTAATGGTGGTGCTCTTCCGATTGCAGGAATCACAACAGATGCTTATGGAAATGTAAGAGACCTTACAACACCTGATATCGGAGCTGAAGAGTTCACAACTGAACTTAACGCCCCAACAGGACTCCTTGCAGTCAGTAACAACCCTGCATATGTTCAACTTTCATGGACAGATAATACTACTGCCGAAACAGGATATTATGTTGAAAGGAAAAATGGCGACTCAACCAGTATTAATCCATATACTGTTATCCAGACTCTTATTGCCGGTGCAACCGTAACAAGAGATTCAACTGTCGCTCCATTGACTACTTACACCTACAGAGTCAGAGCTTTCAATGGTTTTCTCTTCTCACCTTACTCAAACCAGGCAACAATTGTAACCATGGTTCCTGTTGAACTCGCTTCATACTCGGTTACCGCAGTTAAAAACAATGTTAACATCGAATGGTCAACAGCCACCGAAACCAACGCTTCACACTTCATTATCGAGAGAAAACTTTCTGACAGTGAATGGATGGAAGCTGCAAGCATTAAAGCTGCAGGAACTTCAACCACTATCAAATCATACTCATTTTCTGATAGAAATGTTGCCACCGGTAAATATTCCTACAGACTAAAACAAGTTGATTATGATGGTACATCTGAAACCTTCTCAGCAATCGAAGTTGAAGTTGGTATACCAACCGCTTTCGACATGAGCCAAAACTATCCTAACCCATTTAACCCTTCAACAAAAATCGAGTTCTCGATTCCTGTTCCTGCTAATGTAACCCTTGATATCTTTGATATCTCCGGACAAAAAGTAGCGACAGTAATTTCAGGTCAAATGAATGCAGGATATCACTTTGTAAATGTTGATGCTGCAAAATATGGTATGTCATCAGGTACTTATGTTTACAGACTTTCTGCAGACAAATTTACCTCAATCAAGAAAATGATACTCGTTAAGTAGATATTAAGTATCAGGCATTGTTTTCCTGATATAGATTGATACTGATATTAAAAAGGCTGCTCGTGAAAACGGGCAGCCTTTTTTTTTGATTTCGAAAGACGGGGAGATTGGAATTTTTGTGGTCTTCTAAATTTCCAGCACCATTCTGTATCTGACGGTATTTTTTGCAACTTTTTGTAACGCAAGATTTACATCTTTTAATGGCATTTTTTCTATTACAGGTCTTACACCATGAGCAGCTGAAAACTCCAACATATCTTTAATCATTGCCGGACTTCCAATCACCGACCCGGTAACACTTCTCTGTTTCATTAAAAGTGAGAATGCATTAACCACAGCAGGTTGTGGTGGCGCCCCGATGAAACAAAGTTTACCGTTTGAACGAAGTGTGTTAACAAGTGCTTGCCAATCCATATCTGCAAATACCGTGGATAATATAAGGTCAAATTTATTTAGATGCCGGGCAAATGAAGCATCTTCCCGTGAATTTATAAAATGATGTGCACCAAAGGATTCGGCTTCCTTCTTTTTACTGTCACTTGTGGAGATGGCAGTTACTTCAGCTCCCATCTTGTTTGCAAACTGGAGAGCCATGTGACCCAGTCCGCCGATACCTATCACAGCAACTTTGCTACCTTTTTTCACGCCAAACCTTCTTAGAGGAGAAAATACAGTCACCCCACCACACATCAATGGTCCGGCAAACTCAGATTCGAGTGCATCGGGAATCTTGATGGCAAAAGTCGCCTGAGAGATTACAAAATCGGCATAACCACCATTTCTGCCAACACATGTTGCGTGACTGCCTGAACAGAGATTTTCATCTCCTGAGTTGCAATCTTCACATGAATGACAACTTCCGGCCTGCCAACCCAAACCAACCCTGTCTCCTATAGATAATGAAGAGACATCACTTCCTTTTTCTACAACTGTACCGGCTACCTCATGTCCCGGAATAAAGGGGTAACTGCTCATCATCCAGTCATTGTCGATAAGGTGAAGATCACTGTGGCAAATCCCGCAGTGAGTCACTTTTATCTTTACTTCATCTGCCTTCAATGTACTGTTTTCATACGAAAACGGTTTCAATTCTTCCTTGGCTTTATAAGCCGCAAAACCATTGATCATTTCTGCCTCTATTATTTTGTGATTAAGGATTTATTACTACAACTGTAACAAAGTTCAGTGTATATAAAGTTTACTAATTTTACTTAAATTTAAGTTACTACTAAATATTTTTACAGACTATGCTCAAAAAAATCTCAACCGCTTCAGACCTGAAAATTAAACTTTTTATCATCGTGATTGCTGCTCTCCTCTTTTTACCTTTTCTTGGGGAGGTTCACCTCTTCGACTGGGATGAAATCAACTTTGCAGAAGCATCTCGAGAAATGATTGAGACTGGTGACTATCTCAGGGTTCACATCGATTATGAACCGTTTTATGAGAAACCACCCCTCTTCTTCTGGTTCCAGGTTCTCTCTATGAAATTATTTGGTGTCAACGAGTTTGCCGCCAGATTTCCAAATGCCATGTTTGGAATCGCGGCGTTGCTGATATTATACTCAATCGGCAGGAAACTGTTTGATAAGTCTTTTGGTCTGCTTTGGGTTATGGCTTATGCCGGTTCAATCCTTCCTTATTTCTATTTTAGATCGGGCATTCTCGACCCCCTCTTTAACCTCTTTATGTTTATTTCAGTCTGGTATATCTATCGATCGTTTGAGATTTCAGAGATGAAGAATTATTTCTTTATACATGCGGGAATTTTTGCAGGACTTGCGATTCTTGTTAAAGGTCCTGTTGGGCTTTTGCTCCCGGGATTAACATACATCATTTTTTATATCTTTCGATTTAGAACTTCCGGTGTTAAAATAGTTCAAATGTTGATCTTTGGGATTGTCTCAATCCTTACCGCTGGTATTTGGTTTGGAATCGAATTTTTAACAAACGGACCTGTATTTCTTGAGGCATTCTTTAAATATCAAGTTAGACTTCTTACCACAGGTGATGCCGGATTTAGCGGCCCGTTTTATTACCATTTTCTTGTTGTACTGATCGGTTGCTTCCCTGCTTCACTGTTTATCTTTCACAGTTTTAAAAAAGATAAATCTGATACATCCGAACACGAAGACTTTCGATTAATAATGATGATTTTGATGTTTGTTGTTTTGATAATCTTCTCTATTGTAAAAACAAAAATCGTTCATTATTCATCAATGACCTATTATCCCCTAACTTTTCTCGCCGCTCTCACAGCTTATAAATTGCTAAATGGAAAAATGGTGAGGATCAGGTTTATCAAGTATTCCACAGCGGTTGTTGGAGTTTTTATTGGTTTGCTGTTATCGGCACTCGCTTTAATCGGTATATTTAAAGAGGATATAATTCCCTATGTTCAGGATGAGTTTGTAAGAGCAAATTTAATGGCTGATTCTGTCTGGTTTGGATTTGAATCACTGATTGGTGTGCTGCTGATCTTTATTACGATTTATGGTGTCTATCTATTAAACAAAAAACAATATTCAACAGCTTTTATTCTGTTGTATGGTGGAACTGCTTTTACCCTCTCCTTGATGTTACCGCTTATATTGCCACAAATCGAAAACTATGTGCAGGGTGCACCCGTTGAATTTTACAAATCATTAAAAGGTAAAGATGTTTACGTGAAGTCGGTGGGGTTCAGAAGTTATGCGGACATCTATTACAGCGAAAAGAAAAAGGAGAACAGTGCTTCAGGTATTGGGATTCAACATAAAGATATCGAAGATTTTTTAATCAAGGGTGATATTTCGAAACCGGCTTATCTTGTTACCAAAATAAATGAACGGGATAAATGGACAAAAATTCCAAATCTCGAAGTGATGTTTGAGAAAAACGGTTTTATTTTTATGAAGAGAAGAAAATAAGAGAGTCTATTTGTAGATGTCGAAACTGGCAATTCCCAGTTTCTGGAGGCGGTGTTTAACTGAGGTAACAAGTACACCTATTCCATAAATTGAACTTCTTTTAAAATTTATTGATGATGCTTCTTCAAAATATTTGGTGGGACAGGTTACCTCACCTATCTCATAACCCTTGTAAATGATTTGAGATAACATTTGGTTGTCAAATACAAAATCGTCTGAGTTGGCTTCAAGATTCAGATCACGAAGAACTGCAGCAGAAAATGCCCGATAGCCTGTGTGATATTCTGAAAGTTTTTGACCCACAAGCCAATTCTGCACCAGAGTCAAAATTCGATTTGCGATGTATTTATATAGTGGCATTCCCCCTTTGAGTGCACCTTTTCCAAGAATCCTGGATGCCAGAACAACAGGATAAAGATCATTTGCAATGATCCAGGAGATGGAGGGGATAAGTTTTGGAGTGTATTGGTAGTCGGGGTGTAACATGATTACGATATCAGCTCCCAATTCAAGAGCTTTTTTGTAGCAACTTTTTTGATTGCCGCCATACCCTTTGTTTTTATCGTGTTTAATCACATGTCGGATTCCAAGCCGTGTTCCAACTTCGGCAGTATCATCCTTGCTCGCGTCATCCACCAACACTACATCGTCAACAATTTCGAAAGGGATCTCTTTGTACGTCTGCTCAAGTGTTTTTGCCGCGTTGTAGGCGGGTAACACTACGATTATTCTTTTCTTATTCAGCATAGAGAAGTGTTAAAATATTTTGCTTAAAACTTCTACCATCTTGTTCCTGAAGATCGGTTTCGAAACAAAATCAGTAAATCCTGTTGCAATAAATTTCTCTTTATCACCTGGAAGAACATAGGCGGTAACCGCTAAAATCGGTATGTCTTCAAGTCTATCCATCGTGCGAATGATCTTAAGAGCATCCAATCCGTTATACTCACCCTGCAAATTGATGTCTAACACAAGAAAATCAAACTTCTCGCTTTCAAGAAGTGGAATGGCATCTTCAAAACTTTGTGCAAATTTTATCGATTTCATGTCTTTCATCTGCACTTTAAACAATATCTGAGAATCCAACTGATCTTCGATATAAAGGCAGGTCATACCGGAGAGATTAATGGAACCTGAAGCATCCCTGAATTCGGATGTTTGTTCCTTAGCGGTAACCTTTTCGGGCTCTGGTTGCGGTGTTGTCGGTACCTGTCTTTGTTCCCACCGTTTTTCCTCATGAATTGGAGTTGGAGGCTCACTCTTCACAGGCCTTGGAGGATAATCTTCGTTTCTCTTAACCTGAGGCGGTTGATTATCAACTTTTTCTCTTTCATAACGCTGTGAATTATCTTTATTAACAGGTGTTACCGGAGTTTCAGGATGAGGTTTACCGGGGCTACTGTATGACCCCGTCAATTCTTGTGTATCTCTTCTTCTTGGAGTTTCAGTATAAATATCACGCTGCGAAAGAGATTCATCAAATGAACTGATTGGTTTTGAAATATCTTTTTTCTCTTGTTCTTTTTTCCGTCTCCTTGTGAGGAAGTCTAATTCGCTGTCGAAATCAAAATCTCGATAATCACCGGTATCTTCAGCTTTTGGAATTCGATCCTGTGGAATGTTTGAGTTACGATCTTCATGTAATCGCTCCCTTCCAAACTCTCTGACGGGGCGGGGCTGCTGCAGATCCAAGTGGTCAAATTCACTATCAGAAATTGAAATTTTTTCAGCCGTTAATGCCGGTTTAAATACTTTTTCCTTCTCTGCTTCTGTCGCCGGTACCTCTTGCTGAAATTGAGCATCAAGTGATAGAATCAATCCAATATCAAATGGTGTTCCCATTTTTTGGACTATTTCAAACCTTGCATCCAATAATTTAAACAATCTCTGAGCAGAAAAAATAGTAAATCTTGAAACTCCAAATGCTCTGAGTTTTGATACATCAGAATCAGAAAAGAGTCCCTGGATAAGGTAAAGAAGCTTCTGTTGAATCTTTAAACTATGGTCACGAAAAGTTACTATAAAATGAGTTTCATCAAGTTGATAACCACTAATAAAAAGTTCATTCTCTTCTGAAACATGAGAGAGTATTTTGATGATCAGGCAAATAAGATTAACAACTTTCTCTTCATCCGAATTGATCTCAACACCCGTCGAAATTCTATCAGCAACGAGCACTTTTTTCCAGGGGTTATTTCCCTCTTTGATCTCCTTAAAAACTTTTTCAAGAAGCAAATCCAAACTGAAATTCTCTTTTTTAATCTCCCCAAAATGTTGTTCAATCTGAGCATATTCAGAAATTGAATCCATAGTGTAGAGAAGTTTTTTTCTGTTCTCATCAATAATGCTGATTGCTTCTGCCTGATCTTCAGTTGGAACTTCAATAGTATCTTTAAGTTCTGCTATAAATCCTACAATAACATTTATCGGTGTGAGAATTTCATGGAAAATAAATGAAAGTTGACTTGGATCAATTCCACCTGGTTTTATTTCATGATTTCCATGCGATTTCTTTTCAACATATACAATTTTTTCAACGGGTTTGTCAACATATACAATTTTTTCAACTTCTTTTTCGACAACAGTTTCTTTAATATCACTTTCTTGTGCAACCAGTTTACCAATATAAGCAATCTGTGAAATGGTGCCGTCAACTCCCGCAAATGATATGGAAGTAAATTCAGTCTCAATTTCATTTCCTGAATTGTTTTTAATTCGGGCAATAAAATTATTGGGTGTGACACTCTTTTTGATGAAATCGTTTCGTGAACTCTCATTTGCGAGCTGAACAATACTGTTGTTTAATAATTCAGTTCTTTTATATCCCAAATATTTTTCAACAACGGGATTTACATAACTGATAAAACCGGTATTGTCGGTAACAATTAAAATATCTTGTGAGTACTCAAAAACGGTGCGCATCATCTGTAGTTGCTCTTCCTTTTCAAGAAGGCTTGTGATGTCCCGAATTATATTAAAGTGAGCTTCAGAACCCTCGAAGTTGAATGATATCCTGCAAATCTCAACCTGGATGAGATTTCCATCTTTTTTCCTGTGGTTAAATGGACCGAGAAATTTCCCCTCCTCATGTTTCGCAGAATCTGCGATGGTCTGTATCTCCTCCGGGAGATAAAGATCAGTGAGGTCCATTTGTAGAAACTCCTGACGGGAGTATCCATACAGGTTAAGGGCCATTGCATTCACATCCAGAAACTTAAAAGATTCAAGATCGTAAATAAAAACAGCATCCGGGTTTTTGCTTACTATAAATTCGTACATTTTATTTTTTGTTTTTAAAATGGATTCGAGAGTTAAACTAAAATTATTTGCATTCGTAAATATAAGATTATTCTGCGATTCAGGTCTAATTGGAACCATATTATTGGAATTAACCGGTCGGGCTATTCCAATCACAGCCGCAAGATTATTCTCAAGATCGAGTAATGGAATCTCGATAATCTCGTGCAATTCTTCAACCTGAATTCCCTTTACCTTGTCAGTAACAAGTGTGGCAACAGTAAGACTATCACGAAGATATTTTTCGAGTGAGGAATAAAATTCATAAATAAAATGAGGAATAAAGTTCTTTTCGGGTCTTCCCTCCATTTGCCCTGTTTTCAGGCTCATGTGGGTTGCATACTTGTCGTTCACAAGTACATATTTCCCGTCACTATCTTTTAACCAGACCATTTCTGAAAAAGAATCTGCTTTAGTCTGAATTTTTGATTTGGCGAGGTAGGTCAAGGGATACGAAGATTCTATCTCCTGAAGGAATGATTCAAGCTCCGGAGAGAGAGCCATCTCAATAATTTCCTTTTTAGTGATACTCACTTTAAGGTGGCTGATTCTGGCACCGGAACTGTGTTTAAAGTGGAGTAACTTTAAAGAAAATCCACCAATTTCGGAATTTTGGACCAGGCAATTAACCGTAATCTCCTTACCATTCCGCAGGTAAAAACTTAGAGGGTCAGAAAATTCGTTTGAATTGGATCCTGCTATAAGATGTTTTAGTTTAATTCCTTCCGAAATCAGGAACAGATCAGCAAACGATTCGCTGGATTCTTTGATATTGAACAGCTGCTCCGCTTCAGAGTTAAAAGTCACAAGTTTCCCTCTCTCATCCAGCACCACAAAGGGATTTGTGATGGTTTTTGAGAAAGTTTCAAATAATGATTTTAATTCTTCGGCAGTCATCATTTACTGCATCTACTTTCTTTTTCGTTCGTACCGCATTATGGCTTTTGCAGGTTCTGTAACTGTCACAGACACTTCGTTGGAAGCTCGTGAAATATAACCTTGTTTTGAAAGCTTTATTCGATAAAAATATATTTTACCTTTGGTGATCAAAGTATCGTCAAAGGCTGTAATATCCGAACTCAGAATTGCGATCGTTTGGTATGTGCCTCCCGAACCTTCTTTTCGCTCAACCAGATTACCTTCTTCTTGATTAGAATTATCTTTCCAGGATAACTTAACCATTTTCTTTGATACCGCCGGAGTATCAGCAAAGACACCGATCAGGTTAGAAGCAGGTGTCAAATCAAATGGCCATGTAACGACAGAAACCTCCCTTGAAGCCCCTGAATCTGTTTGGGCTATCACTTTTACCCTGTAATAATAAGTCGCGCCTCCAAACAGGGTTCCGGAATTGTCAGTATAAGAAGTTCTGCTTGCGGAAAGAGTTGCAATCGAAGACCAGATCGCAGAACTTGCAGCTTTTCGCTGAACAGACAAATATACTCCATTTGTCGCCCTGTTGAACCAGTTTAGTTCCACTTCCCGTTGCCCCCATGCTGTAGCAGTCAGACCTTGAGGACCCAATATCCCACTGCCTGATCCCCCTTCTGAATTGATTATTACACTAAAATTCGATTTGCCAATCTTGTTATATGCTCTGATTTTGTAATAATTTATTACAGGTGGTTTTGGAATAGGCATAAGTTTTGTTGAAGCTGACACAGTGGTGTAAAGGAAAAATGATGCATTATCGGTGTTCACTTCACTCAACCAAATTTCATAACCATCAACCAATTTTGAACTGTCTTTCCAGGAGAGGATTATGTCGCTGGCTCCTTCAGGTTCAATTATTTCAAGTCCGTAAGGTGGTTCAGGGGGAGATTTAGAGGTAACCACGGCAATTTTAGTTTTTGTCTCACTACTGCTTGAATTGCCTCCAAGATCATAAACTTTTAAATAGTAGCTGAAAGTTTTGTTAACAAAAGTTGCAGAATCCAGATTTAACTTGATCGCCGGTCTGTTACCATTTTCTGCAGGATAACTGCCGGAAAGCAGTCCATCAATATATAACTCAACTTTTGCGATTCCCTGATCGTCGGAGGCGTCATAAATTATCTCCTGTGGACCGAGAATAATAGTATCGTTGGATGCCGGTTTATAAAGTGCAACCTGCGGTGGAATTGAGTCACTTCCTCCCAAGGGTTCTACACAAGAGGTAAGGAAAAAACTACCAAATAATAATATTACCGGCACAAATATTTTTTTGAGCATCTCTAAACCAAATTCTTAATTCTTGTAATCTATATAATAAATTCTGGACTCTGATGATTTTAAATCTTTCACCCTCAGAGTCAATTTTTTTAATTCTCTGTTTATCTCTGTTTCAGGTAGTGGGGTATTAATTATCTCAGATGATATCTTATAAGTCCCCGGCATTGATGTAAAATCCACCGGAATCAAAACTTCTTTTAAGTTAGTGGTACCAACATTTGATACTGCAATTACCATTCTTGTTGATCCCCTTGCTTCAACCCTCAACTCTACCTTATTTTTATTTGTCCACCAGTTGTATAAAACCGGCATACTGGTAACCCAGATATCCTTCTCCTTAAAGTATTTAAAGATATCTTTTACCACTGCAACATTTTCCGGTTTCAATTGTAGATTTGTATGAAGTTTTAGGACATAAAGCCCTCCTTCAAAAAGAAGACGGTCAACATCTTCGAGATATGTATACAATTGAAAATCATGATCCTTCAGACCATACTTTCCAATAATCTCTTTATCATCTCTAACTGTTTTTGTTACAGTAATGATGGCTTCTTCCCCTTTAACAACATATTTTGGTACCGACCTGTCGGTTAAAGAGTCGGTTATAATATATTTAACACCGGAGGAGGCAGCCGCCATGAGTGAATTGTCATCAAACAATCCATAAAGTGGTTTTATACCCTGCACCTTTGTACCGGTGGAAGTTTTAAATGTTTTTATGGCACCACTGAAATCAGCTGATTGGACTTCCAGTTTGTCAAGTTTGTTAACAGTGTCGTTAACTGAATTCATAAATCCAATATCAACAACCCCGGCAACATCACCGTATCCCGAAAGACTTTTAATCAAATTTGAGGATGAGGATACAGATGCACCGTCAACAAGAAATGTTGCTTTGATTCCTGATGTCGATAATAGAGGGAGTAGATTTTTTATGTTATCGGGTTCTTCACCGATGGAAGCCACTACAATAGCCGCAGCTTTTTTATTGCCCGGCCAATCCACAATGTATGCACTTGGCTTTTTCGACAACCAATAAAGTGAATTCCTGATTAGTTTGTCGAGAACAACAAATTCTTCTCTCTGTCCAACCACGGTTATGATGTCAAAGCCAAACCAAACAAATCTTCCCTTGCCATAGGTGCCAAAACATAGACCTGAAGTATTTAACACTTCTTCTTTCACCAGGCCTGAATCAAGTTTAAAATCGTACCAAAAGCTCAGTTGTTGAGTTCTTGGATCCAAAACTTTGGTCGCAACCATATTGTCCCAGGTGGCAATCTTCAAACGAAATCCTGTTGGAATATCTGAAGTTATTGGAGAGGCACCCTTGAGTGTTAATAATCTTGGGGAAGGAAATTTTGAAATCTCTTTTGTAAAAACGGTACCGTAAACTTCCTTGAAAAATTCCCATCCCCGCCACTTGCCATCTGATGAAAAAGTGCCGGTTGCACCGGTAGCTAAAATGTTTCCACCCCGGTCGAGATAATCTTTGATTGTTAATACTTCTCTATCACTTAATGCTTTAACACTTGGAAGAATCAAAATCTGGAAATCTTCTGTTGTGAGAATCCCTTTTTCTATGTCATCTTCGGTAATAACTGTAATCGGGTATTTGTTTCCCGCTGCATATCTCTCCCAGGCAGCAACATTATCTTTAACCCAGGTTGATCCTTTGGGAAGGTAATTTTCCGTCTGTCTCGAGTAGAGAATGGCAATTTTTATCTGATCTTGTGAGAAAATTTTAGCAAATGATTCAAAAGAGAAGGAATTAGATGAAAAAGCGTATGCTCCGAAGACTCCCTGCAATATATAATTATATATAAATATTGAAAGTACCATCATAACTCCTCCAATGATCGCGATCAGACTGAAGGAAAAAAAGAAGTTTCTCTTCTTTAGCGCCACTTCAAGTTCCCGCCCTGACGTGCTTGTTGGGGCTGTTGTTGTTGTTGTTCACTTGCTCCTTCAGAGGTAACTTTCACAAATTTCTTTGCATTTGTTGTAACCGCCGAGATCGGAGCATCTCTTCTTGGAGAAAATGGTTGCACATTAGGCACATTTTCAGCAGTCAGATTGTTTGCCGGTCTGGCTGGAGCCTGATAGTTTGTGGTGGTTGACTGAGCAGTGCGGTAAGCAGGAGCATGAGTTGTCTCAAATGCCGGGGCTGTTCTGCGCGATTCTCGTGTCGACGAAGCAGTATGCTCTGAAGCAAGTTCAGGGGTTACAAGCTCTGCTTGTATTGTTGCAGGAGGAACACTTTTTTGGCGCACCCCTCTCGCCTCCCTCACCTTAAACAAAATATATGCTCCGATGGAGAGAAAGAAAGTACTGATTGTTGCAACCAGTATGATTGTGGCTAATATTGGTACTAATTCCATAATAAATCCTTTTTACTATTTTCCGGTTCCGATGCGTTCCAATTTACCCCAGTTCATATCCAAACCAAGGAACTCTTCAATTGTCGACATCATCTTACAAATATCAATTGCAAAAACAAAAAACATTCTATAAACAAGCGTATATGGCACAAGACGGAATTCTTCATCTTCTACAGCTACACAATATAGTGCAGTAACGGCGTCAAGTAAAGCCAGAAAAACCCACCAGAAAAATATGAGACTGGTGTAACCATAAAAAAGTGACACTACGATAAAGAAGAAATTTGCCACTATGTTCATAATAGGCCAAATAAGGGCTTCGTAGAACATGGTCCAAAGAATGAATGTGTCACCAAAATTAATGGTAGGGTTATACAACAAATTTTTATGTTTACGTATGGCCTGGAGAATTCCACGGGTCCAACGATATCTTTGTTTTAGAAGTTGTTGAAGCTTTACAGGTGCTTCAGTCCATGCAATTGCTGTTGGTTCATAATAAACCTTCCAGCCTTTTGACAAAATCTTTAGAGTGAGATCGGCATCTTCAGCAAATGTATCGCTGGAGTAGTACCCCACTTCTTCAATGGCTTTTTTACGAAAGAGACCAATTGGCCCCGGAATGATATTAACAAGTTTCAGGAAACTCTGGGCAGCTCTTGCCATGTTTAAGCCCTCTATATACTCAAGAGCTTGCAAATCGGCGTAGAACCTTTTTCTGTTCAATACCTTAACATTCCCTGCAACAGCTCCGATCCTTGGATCGATGAAGTGCCTGGCTGCATTTTTAATAGTTTCAGGAGACAACTGACTGTCACCATCCATACATAAAACTATTTCAGCTTTGGAGTAGCTAATTCCGGCATTAAGTGCACGAGCTTTTCCTCCATTTGGTTTGCTGATTAAAGAAACTTTAACTTTCCCGTACACTCCCTGTTGATAACCCACCATCGTTTTAGCAACATCATAGGTATCATCTGTTGAACCATCGTTCACAACTATTATCTCATAGTTTGAATAATCCAACTCAAGAAGAGAGACTATCGCATCTTTGAGTAAAATACCTTCATTATACACAGGAACAATCACTGATACAAATGGTTGAAAATCGGGTCGTTTTGAAAAGGTGTAATTATTCAGCCAAAGATATGCCATCCCCAAAAGTCCAAAATACCGAATGAGCAGGATCAGAAGAAAAAGAAGAAGAGAGATCATTGTCGAATATTCAAAAAGTGCTGAATAAGACAATATGGTCATTGGCATAGTGAAAATGATTGTGAAGATCAACGCAACCGAAGAGATACCCGAGATAACTAATCTCCGGAGAATCTGATTTAACCGGTTAACATGAGCCGTTTCGGTTGCTTCTGTGTTTTTTACGGTTATCTTGGTTGATCTGATCTTGTTCTGTGACATTTATATTCTTTTTTGTGATACTTTCCTATTAGCAAAAATCATGCCTGATAAAAAAAGTTCGATTAGGGTTTGATTATAAAGGTTAATAAAATTTAAATTGTTGGATTTCTCACTATGAGACAGCTATAACATCCAGAATACTGAAACACTATATGATCTGGAACTGTAACCTGTCGTCTCCCGTGCAGTACTCCCCAACTGGCCTCGTGCATTAATTCTGAGATTTTCGAGAGGTGAATATACCGCCTGTACATATCCCTCTCTTAACCAGTAAGCACTTTCAGGGATAAAACCGAATCTTCCGCCGGCAGTAATTTCAAACTGGTCATCTTTGTAAAAATTCCAGTCAGCAAAGAGACTGTGTGAAAGAAAACTTTGTGGCGAATAATAAAATATCGATTTTCTGGCGTATATAGTTGAATATAATTCATAACCCGCCAGAAGTTCCGGATAAAAATATCGCCCAACCCTTATCTCAGTGTTAGCACCTCTGTTTCCGTCGGAAACCATAAGATATGTGTAAGAGCCGGAAACTCGGTATTTAGAACCGGTTATGTACCAACCTTCAGCTTTTATCATTTCAACTCTTAATCTGTCCTTTAACGATCCAAATGGATAAACAAGAAGTGCTGAATATAACATCGTGGCTGCTTCCTGTTGAAGATAGGTAACTTGTGCATGATAATGTTTTTCTACATTTGCTCTTATGAATGCCTCATACAGAGGATAACTCTTCCTGGGTGAAAGAAATGCCTGTTCACCATAACTTAAGCCAATCAAAAACGGGTCCAATGGCCTGATGAATAGCGACCCTTTCCATGTGTTAAGATCAACTGTGATTGAGGGAGATGATAACTTGCCTATGCTTCCCTGTAGCCCCACAGAAAGAAACGAAGTTACACCCAAATCGGAACTTATACCATAAGTCAGATAGCCAAAATCGGTATTATCACCAAAATAAGAGATAAACGGGTTCAATAGAATGTAGGCAGGGAATCCTCCCAGAAGTGCCTCAACACCCCCTAAAGGTAACCAACCAATTCTTTGATTGATAAGTGCTATTTGTGTTGTGTCGGTGTTATTCACCAAAAGACTGTCATACATATCTCTCGCTTTTCCATACTCCTCCACTTGTGCATAAGCATCACCAAGGAATAGTTTGGCAGCAAAATCAGCATTATCCTCTTTAACCAGTCGTTCAAATTCAAGAATCGATTTTTGATAATCACCTTTAGAAAAGTAAACTTTTGCTCTTTCAAGATCGATTAAATAATCATATTCTTGATTTATAAGCGAATCATAAATAGCCAAAGCTTTTTCATAGTTTTTTAAACATGAGTTGATATCAGCATATTCTTTAAGAATTGTTCTGTTACCCTCGTGTTTACCAAGGAAATCATCGTAAACTTCAAGTGCTCCCTGACAGTCGCCGGCTCTTATTTTTTCACGACCCACTTCAAGGCTCTGGAATAAAGCTTCTTCAGCAGCTCTCAACCTGGAAGTTTCAAGGTTCGAGAGCAATGTTTCAAGTTCCGGATGATTTGGGTCAATTGCTCTTACGGAATCAATCAATGCACTCGCCTGGTCAAAATTGTTCTTTTTCATCTCCAAAGATGCAAGCCCGATTAATGCAGTAACTTCTTTGGGCTTTGCTGCAACTACATCGCTTAAATATTGATATGCCAGCTCTTCATCCTGCCCAAGCCACACCGAAATGATACCTCTCTGAAGTTTTAACTCCAGATCAGAAGGATCTTTGGCAAGACAAAAATCCAGTTGCTCGATTGCTGTGTAGTTGTCCTGAAAATCTGATGCAATTCTTGCATAGATTTTCCGCAGTTTACAATCTTCCGAGTTTGGATTTGCATCAAAATAAGCTTTTAATAAAGTAAATGCCTCTTCAGTCCGCTTCAGATTATTGAGTAGTTGCACAATTTCTGTTAACGATTTTACATCATTCGGATTTTTTTCAAGCAGTTTCTGAAGTTCATTTATCCTCTTGGTATAATTCTGCTCTCTAATCTTAAGAACTTTGTCATTCAGTGCAATCCATTTTGGATCTTCTTTATACTTCTCTTCAAGGATAATTAACTGTTGGTATGCCTCTTCCCATCTGCTGTACTTAATCAGTTCATCTATGAGTAGAAAGCGGGTTTTATCATCTTTTGGATTATTTCGGAGCAATCTGTAATATTTGTCGATTGCAAATTCAGGAGCAGGTGGTGGTGCCTTCTGATTTTTTGCTTCCCAGGTTGCAGTTGTATCTTTATAAAGATTGGTAAAATATTTCCCAAGTACCTGATCAAGCCCATCCTGAGCCTCTTTAAAATAAGGGCGAAGTTTTAGAGCAGTTTCGAATGAAGTTTTTGCCTCTTCACTCTTTCCAAGCCACATCTTTATATAGCCGTGACGGCTCCAGAGTCTGTGGTCGTTGGGGTATTTTTTAACAAATCTGTCTAAAATTGGTTCACATTTGGCATATTTTTTTAGATAACTCAACACTTCTGTATATCTGATAACTTCGTCAGCAGAAGGTTCTTCAAGTTCAAGATACTTGTCATACCATACTTCACTCTCTGTCCAGTTAAACATTAACCGGTAACAGTTGGCAATCGCAAGATAATTTTTTGGATTTTTGGGATTAATGGCGATTTCACGCTGGTAACCCTTGATCTTTGCGTTAAGATCGTTGTTTAACAGGTTGTTAACTCTATTTAAATCGTTTTGATATTCTCTATTTGAGGGTTCGAGTTTGGCAGCAATTCGAAAATCATTTTGTGCATTTACTAGCTGATTCCTTTTTTCATAACATTTGCCTCTCAGGTTATAACCGTCAGGACGCGCCGGGAAAACTCCAACATACTTGTTTAACAGATCAATTGCTTCACCATATTTGCCTGCAGTCATCATTTTGATGGCGTCATTTTTGTATTTGTCGCCTGAATTCTGAGCAAAATTGCTGAAAAACAATGTTAAAAAGAATAGTCCCGTTATAACTGAAACTCTAACTCTGATCATCTATTATCCTACAAAACTTCTCTTAAGATACCATCAGCGTTCTCAGTGGTGGCATTTGAAACATACGTAAATGCATAAACCATACTTAAAACTCTCGGTAAATAGGTGGGATCATTACTTTGCAGGTTTGATCTGATCTTCGATGTGAGTACACTTAAGGCTCTGTCGTCAGATTTTCCCAATAGCACTATGGTCGTAAAACCATCAATACATACTTTTTCCTTCAGTGTGAGGGAAAGTCTTATGGCATTATTTAACTGATTGGTTGAAATTATCCCGGCCGCCTCAGCCTGAGGATCCAATTTAAAGACAATTAATGTAAATGCCTGTCCGGTACTTTTGTAAAGCGCAACCTGATTATTCAAAATCAGATTAAATTCTTCTTTGCTGTACTGGTTAGTATGTGCCATCGGGGCATTAACAACTTCAATTTCTGAGAGAGCCTTGTACCTTGGAGGTGGAGAACCGGCTACCTGTTGAAAATTGTTCTGATTTGCCATTGGCTGCTGTGCAGGTGGATACCCTGTTGATGACGGCATACCCATGGGAAAAGAATTTGACTGACCAGGATCTAAAATCTCTGTTTGTGGCTTTTTATCAATTGCAAAAACAACACCTTTGTAGGGCTCAAAAGTAAAATCTGTTGTAAACTGCCCTTCGGTATGTCCAATGTTTGGGGTTATTGTTGCTTTACCTCCCTGAACTCTGCCTCCTTCAACTTTTTGAAGATAGATGATCGCAGTTGTATATTGGACTATGTTGTCAACAATATTCTGGGCGAAAGGTGTAGCCGGCTCTCCTAATACATAAAGACTGGTCACATTTTTATCTTCAATACTCTCGATTGTACGTAAAAATGCCTGCTGAAGCAGTCCAATGTTCTCAAAACCTACAAAATAGGTCAATTCATCGAATACGAGTCTTGCCGGTTGATACTGTTCAACAACATTCACGATATCATTAAGATATTCAACAAGATAATTATCCGGATTACCTGACTCATAAACATCAAGCGGAGGTGTAACTTTTACGACGATTAACTCACCGTTGTCCATATGTGTCTGTAAATCAAAATCGACAGATGCTGCGAGGATCATCAGATCTTTTGGACGCATACTCGTGAAGTATAAACATACTTCTTTTTGCTGAATACCTGCCATCGCATATTGCAACCCGATTGTGGTTCGGCCTGACTTCCTGGGCCCGATCAATACATAGGTGCCACCTCTGTAAAAACCACCCCAAGACTCGTCAACAATGCTGATCCCGGTATTGATTAGATTGATTTTTCCGTTTGCCATATTTTCTTTACTAATTGTGTGTAGCAATAATGTGCAATAATCATGCCAAGCGTTCAAAGTGTCAAATCACACAATTAACGCTCTTTTTTCTAAAATTTTAACCTGCTATTGATTAAGAATGTATCATTATGAGACATCAAAATTAACTGTCTCGTTATGATACAACTATTTATAAAAATGCGCAAAAACGAACAATGCTGTAGCATTTGAGACAATTGTTGGTTCATTTGTTACATAATCATTACGATCATCGTAATATTTTACTTCAGGTGAGTTAAATTTGTCATAAACAAAATTACTCCTCTGAATCTTGTAACCTTTTAACATTTCAGCCGGCGCCGGTCCTGCAGCAACTGCTCCGGGAAGATAACCACCGTTAAAATAGCCCACCTGTGAATGAAAATATTTTGTGAACCTGCTACCGATATTATAGATAAAACTAATTCCCCAAGGATTTTTGCCCAGTACATAATCCCTCTGATAAACCGCCACGGAATCATATATGTTACTCTTTGTCAAATCCCGGTAAAGAATAGCCTGCAATGCTATCCCAAGAAAAGTGTTGGTTGTACCCCATGAAAACGCTGTTCCCTCACCAAAGGAGTTTTTCTTTCGTGATTCGTTAAATGCCGACAGGTTATTTTCAAGATATTGTTTCATCTCGTTTGAATATTTTGCTATCCTGTATTGAGCGAGTGAATTAATATTTCCCCAGCTCCACCAATAATCGGAATCAGCCTTTTTTGCAAGACTTATTGCCTCGGTAAGATATTGGCTGTTGTTTGTCACGAGATACATCTCCAAAGATCCCAAGGCAAGTTTACCTTCATATTTTGTATCCTGATATAATCCAATAGGATTTTGATCAAGATCGGGGGCGGTTTTCCGCAAAGCAAAAATATTGTTGGCTGCATTTAGAAGTTTGGTCGAGAATTCAGTGTCAGAAAAACGATTTTTCCAAATTCTGGAACCCATCGCAAGCGCAGCAGTATAAATTCCGATCAGATTTTTACCCATCCCGGCAAATGCAGGTCTGTCAAAACGAAGTGTGTCATTTTCAGGCATCCTCCATCCTACGGTCTGATCACGCCTGTCCTGCACTTGAATAACAAGTTTTCCGGGCTGATAATTCATCCTCAGTAGCAGGTCAAGCCCCACTCTTGCTTCCTCAAGAATATCGGGTGCACCATCTCCATTTTTGTCAAAATCAACCTTTTTGGGGTTAAACTCGTAAGCAAACAACAACATATAGGTCGAGAATGCCGTTGTGTTCAAAAACTTGGTGAAATCTCCTGCATCGTGCCACCCACCTGTAACATCCACTTTTCCCGCTGCCGGATCACCGACCACATTTGGTGAATCAAACAGGTGACACACATTGTGTAAATGCGGATTTGTGGGACCACATCTCTGTACTTTAAAGAAGAGCAATAACGAATCCACAACTTTAGCGTAAAGATTCTCACCCACCCTAAAATTGTTGGATCTGGCTTCACCACTCTCAATTACAAAAGTTCCATCAACATTTAAACCAGTGAAATCGATGATATGACAAAAATTGTAACCACCCCACCCTCCCACACTCGGAGGAATGTTATCGGTAAAAACAACTTTCCCGGTTTTGATATCCTTTATGTTGTATTTTTTGTTCCCAAAGTCCGTTTTAGTTAAAACAACAGCAGTTTTTAATTCATTTCGCCGAAAACCAACCTGATTTACGCGAATAAAAGATTCTGCAAGTTCCTCCCCTCTTTCATCAGTAACAACAGGGATCAATTTTACATTGTCCTCTGCCTTGTTTGATGAAGAGAAAAAACAAGACGAAAAAAGGAAAGCAAGTCCAACGACAAGAACTGTCCGTTTATACATTTTCACTCAATTTAAAATGATTAACATATAATATGTCCAAATATTTTTGCAATTCAAAGTGCTAATTGAATAACTCCTCAACTTTAACGATCTTAACATTCTCAGGTTTTATATTGAGTTTAAATGAAGAGATCAATTTGTCTTCCTGCAAAACACTCTCCGGTTTGGGTGTTTGGTACTTTATAGGTGAAGGTGAGTTATTTACAAGAGCTGTTTTTAAAGCTTCTGCATCATCGGTCACAAATACGATAACCATATTCTCGGGTGAAAAGTATTTTTTAATAGCATTATTCACTTGATCTTGTGAAACAGTTGACATACTCTCTCTGAATTTTTGCAGATGCCCCGGTGCTTCCACACCATAATACCTGTCATCAATTGCATAACCGAGTCTCATCTCAGTATTAGGTGCATAATGAAGAACATATTTTTTAAGGAAGTCACGGGTCATTGTGAACCCGTCCCTGGAAATTCCTTGATCAACAAGCAAGCTGAGTTCACGAAGAGCCGCCCGCAAAGCGAAATGTTTGGTTTCGTTGGGAACCGGTCTAATCCAAATCTCAAATAAATGTTTTTTTAATGGCACATTAACAGGTGGTTTTGAGAGTCGTCCACCATTTGGATAATACTCGATATAACTGTAATCGCCGTAGTTAAGCCCTCTTGCTTCTCTAATCACCTGATAAAGATGGGAGCTTGAATTTCTGTGTTCACCCAGCCAGGAGTTGGCAAGAGCCAAAGGATACCACTCAGGATTATTCCTTAAGATATCGATTGGATATCCCATTGATATAGCGGTAGCGTTTGTCTTTTTCTCAACAATTACAACATTAAGACCTGTAATTGTCGCCGGAAGAATATCGATGCCTTTATTTAAGTCACCTTCGGGCAGTTTTTCCAATTCATCCCAAACCTTGTTAACCAGATTTTCGTCATATCCCCCACCAATGGCGAGAGCAAAATTACTTTTGTTAAAATATCTTTTATAAAACTGTTTTACGTCATCAAGAGTGATACTCTTTAAACTACTGATAGTACCGGTTGTTAAATGTCCGTAAGGTGTATTTTTATATATCTCGTTATACAAAACGGCTTTTCCGAGTTCTTCATCACTTGAATAGCGAAGTGAAGTTGAGAGGTAACTGATTGCCTCATCTTTTACTCTGTTAAAATCTTCTTCTCTGAACCCGGGTTCATGCAATTGACCGATAAAAAGTGGAAGATATTCGTTGAGATTATCACGATGAACTGATCCACTGTAAACACAATTCTCTTTCGAAACAGATGCATAATAACCTGCTGCAAGAGGATAAAGTTTTTCAAGAATCTGTGAGTAAGTGAAATTTTTTGTTCCACCTTCATTTAGAAGGGCTGCTGTTAAAGCTGCAAGACCTTCTTTCCCTTTTGGGTCATCTTTTGATCCGGCGTTGAACCACACCTTAAATACAATTACCGGTTCTTCTGTTTTCAGAAGGAATAATCTATCTTTGTCGATTGCAGAAATGTTGCTCATAATTACGATTGTCAATAAAAGACTTAAAAATTTAATATTTCTTGTAAACATCTTAGTTTCCTGTCAAAATTACTTGGTTTCTGCTCTCTTTAACAAAATATTTGTTCACCGCTCTCTGAATATCTTCAGGCGTTATTTCCATCATCTGGATAAAATATTCGTCAAGCACTTCGATATCACCTGTAAGTGTTATAAACATTGGTAACACTGATGCAACAGATTCAGGACTGTCGAGTCCCATCAGAAATTGATATTTCATCCTTTTTTTCAAATTATCCAATTGGTCTTTTGAAACCGGATTATTCTTGAAGTGTTCGATGGTTTTTTCGATCTCTGCGATAACATAATCCATATCACTTTCCGCTTTCACTCTCGAATAAATCATGAATGGGAATGGATCACGTTTTGTTTGTGCTCCGGCAGAGACAAACTGAACTTTCTGTTCATCGAGTACCAGTTTTTTATACAACTCACTTGTTTCTCCAAATGCAAGGTCTGCAAATGGTAACATTGCCATATAATCTTTATTGTAAACATTAAAAGCGTCGTATTTATAACCAATAGCTACCAAAGGAAGTGTTTTCCCGTCATATTTAATCTTAGCTTCGCGAGGAGCCGTCTGTTTTGGTTCGGGTTCAATTTTGGGAGAAACATAACCAGGCTTCCAGGGAGAATAATAATCCTCAACCATTTTGCTTACCTTTTCAGGATCAAAATCACCTGTAATTACCAAAACACAGTTTTCTGGTCGGTAATATCTGTTATAAAATGAAAGACTGTATTCATACTGATTTGGCATATCTTTGATGTCAGCTTCAAAACCTATGGTAGTATGTTTGTAAGTATGTTTATCAAATGCCATATCCTGAAATTTCTCAAATAAAACCGAAAATGGATTTGTGACACTTTTACGATATTCACCATAAACAGCCCCTGATTCGGTCATAAACTGATCTTTGGGGTAGTTCAGGTTTCTAAATCTGTCAGATTCCAAATCCATCACTTTGTCAAGATCCTCAGCGGCAAAATTTAGGTGGTAAACTGTTAGATCATCGTCGGTGTATGCATTTGCATCGGCACCAATTGTGGTTGTGACCGAATCAAAAAGAGGATATTTGTTTGTACCCCTAAACATCATGTGCTCAAAAAAGTGAGCAAAGCCACTTTTACCCGGCTCCCACTCATCCCGACTGCCTGTTCTTACTACTGTGTAGTAGGAAACAAGCCCGCTCCCCGGCATAGGGATCAATAATGCCTTAAAGCCATTGTTTAGATTAACACGGTGCACTTTATATGGAAATACACCACCTGCTGAAATTTCGATTGTTGTCATAATCAACACTATCAGAACCAATTTAATAATTGAATAACGCGTCATAATTTACTTTGCTCCGTTTTTAAATTTTTTCTATCCCAATTCCGGGGAGTTTGGAAATGGAAACTTTACCATCAATAATTTTGGTACCATTATAAAGATCGTTACTTATCAGTAATGCTCCATCGAGATCAGCCCAAAGTGCTTTTGGAGACAGGTGAGCAGCAGCCGAAATGGCACAGGATGTTTCTGTCATGCATCCGATCATAACTTTTAAACCGAGACTGTCTGCAAGCCCGATCATTTTGTTTGCATTTCGCATCCCACCACACTTCATTAATTTGATATTGATTCCGGAATAGATACCGTGAGCTTTTACCACATCCTTAAGCCCCTGAACCGCTTCATCGCCAATTGTAGGCAACGGGCTGTTTTGGGTAAGCCAGGCATTATCATCGAGTTTTTGTTTATCCATCGGTTGCTCAATGAATACAATTCCCTTTTCTTTTAACCAGTGAATCATGTCGAGGGCAAAATGTTTATCTTTCCAACCTTGATTAACATCCACACAAATTGGAACATCGGTTACAGACCTGATCGTCTCAATCATCTCTTTATCTGTATCTCTTCCAAGTTTCACTTTTAAAATTTTATATTCAGCGGCTTCCTTTACTTTGGTTTTAACCACTTCAGGAGTATCAATGCCTATTGTAAAACTTGTAAAAGGTGTTTTTTCAGGATCATATCCCCAAATTTTATACCAGGGTTGACCGATCAACTTACCCACAAGATCATGCAGAGCGATATCCACAGATGCTTTTGCAGCATAGTTACCGGTATCAACTGTGTCGAGGTAGTCAATTATTTCTTCCAATTTAAATGGATCATTAAATTGACCAAGATTTACCTTTGAAAGAAAGGTCGAAGCTGTTTCATGGCTTTCTCCCAAATAAGGAGGCATTGAAGCTTCGCCATAACCAACCAAATCGCCATATTGAATTTCAGTGAGCATCACCGGTGTGGTTGTTCGTGAGCTGTTTGCCAATGTAAAAACATGTTTAAGTTCGAGAGTGTAGGGTCTAAAGCTTAATTTTAATTTTTCAGTATTCATTCTGTTTACCGCAAATTTTGATATTGAACCGGCATTTCCTGCAACAACAGCCGCCCCCGCAAGGAGGGAGGCTTTTTTAATAAAATTTCTGCGCGAATCCATCAAATCCTCATTTGAAAAATATTTTCTGATTGAGTTTTATTATACCCGGCGAGTCGAGACTCGTAAGTATCCTTCTTGCTTTCACTAACATGGAAGTCCGATATTCACTGAATATTGGGCTTTTTGGGTCAAAACTGTTGATTTTTACCATTCCGGCAGCATGAATAAACTCTTTATTGCCCAGATAAATCCCCACATGAGTAATTCTTTGATCTTTCCCCGGTGGAGGTTCAGGTCCAAAAAACACGAGATCCCCTCTTTTTAACTTGTCATAACCACCCGAAATATCAACTTCCTCACCATATAAACATTGCTGTGAGGCGTCTCTGGCCAGTTGCACACCATTCAGGAAATAAACTGTTTTGGTGAACCCACTGCAATCCATCCCTTTTGGTGAAGTCCCACCCCAAAGATATGGCACACCCATAAATTTTTTAGCAGTTTTGATAATTTCGTTTGGATCAGGTTTTAAGTTTTTTAACCATTTTTTAAGTGGTTTTGCAGATTTTGACGGAATAAATCCTTTTCTTCCGTCAGGAAATTCAACTGAATAACTCTTTTTGCCTGCATCGCGAAGCAATAATATTCCACCGGCAGTGATATCAGAAATTGTACCATCATCCATTTTTGGAGATGAGAACACCAATCCATAAACATCAGTATAAATTATTTTATCAGCCGCCATCCACTTGGAAAACTGGTCGGCAGTCATAAGTTCTATACCTGCACCATCGATCCAGCCAATATAATTATCCGGAGTTTGTATCAAAAACCAGTCATCGTCCGCATCTTTTAATACCTTAACTGTGGTACCGAGTAACGATTGAGTAACCAGCTCCGCAGAATGGTCAGGCTTTTGTCTGATGTTACCAACAGAGAGAGTTATAACAGCCTGTTCCAAACCGTTTAATGATTTTAGAGGAAGCCGGACAACCTGATCTTTGATTGTATAGTTATACAACATCGATTTCAGCTCATCCATTGCTTCAGGCACAGTTGTTTCACCTGTGATTACAAGAATATCTGAAGCCGGAACATCAAATTTAAGATCAAGGATTGCGGTTCTTTTATCAGGAGCGTATTTACTTTTAACTGCCATGTAGGCTCCATCCATTTGGGACAGACCAATAACTTGTGCTGACATTTTAAAACCAAAGGTTAAGAACAAAATTGTTAATGCAATATTTCTAATCATATACTTAATAATTTCTAAAAATCAAAATAAATTGGTGGTGCCATTTCTGCCATCATGATTTGAGATGCCAGGTAAAGAAACAAACCGAGCAGAATTCCCAATGCCCAAACAGGTGATTTCATCAACGATTCTCTGATTTTGTTTTTCACTTTTTCAGGGAAAAATATGATTAATATTCCCAGGAGAGCAAGAATTGTAACTCCCGGAAAACCACCGTAAAATTGCGAAAAAACACCCGGATGCAGGTTTTCTGTCACCTGAGTGTAGATCATCGGTATTTTTTCAAGTGTATCCACTCTGAAAAATATCCATGTGAATGTTATGATATTAAAAGTGATGAATCCTCTTACAAAATTAAGTCCACGGCTATCTTTCAGACCAACTGAAGTTAAACCCTTTTTACGGAGTTTTCTGGTGAGGACAGAGACGCCCATAATTACACCGTGTATTGCACCCCAGATTATAAAACCCCAGGTGGCCCCGTGCCACAATCCACAGAGTGTAAATGTAACAATCAGCGCAATTGCATTGCCATACTCTTTTAATCCTCTTAAACCCATCTGTAAAGGGCTAAAAAGATAATCGAGTAGCCAACGGGAGAGAGATATATGCCACTTCCGCCAAAAGTCAGCAACACTTGTTGCTTTATATGGCGAATTAAAGTTGTCAATTATCTTATATCCAAAAAGCAGGGCAATCCCTACTGCCATATCAGAATATCCTGAAAAATCGAAATAGATTTGAATGGAATATCCATAGATTGCAATAAGATTCTCTGTTCCCGTAAATCTTAACGGGTCTTCAAATACACGATTAATAAAATTTAAAGAAATGTAATCTGATATGATCAATTTCTTAATTACACCGGAGATAAGGTAAAATACTGCGAGACCAATAACCGGTTTCCCCTCCTCAGAGGTGAGCAGGTTTACTTTACCTTGTGGTATAAATTCATCGGCTCTGTCGATTGGACCTGCTTGAACATTACCAAAAAAGGTAACATAAAGCATAAAATCATCCAATGCGGGCAATTCTTCATACTTTTCGTAATAGATGTCAAATAAATAACTTAACACTTTAAAAATGTAGAATGAAATACCAATCGGCAGGATTATATCAAGAGGTGTGAACTCACCCCCACCAATTCCTGATACTGATTCGAGTATAAAATTGGTGTATTTGAAGTAACCAAGCAACCCGATATTTATAACTACCATCAACCAAAGCAGATAGCGTCGTTTATCAATATCAGCTGTCTTGAATAATATATAACCAAAACCATAGTTTACAACACCAACACCAAGGAGGAGGATCAGGAATAGTCCACCTATCTTGTAGTAAATAAAGAAAGAAAAGAGCAAGAGGAACCATGCCCTTAATTTCTGGTTGGGATAGAGAATATGGTAAATTAGTAGTCCACCGGCAAGGATGAACAAAAAAGTGAGTGTACCAAACTGAAGAGGACTATCCGGATTGTAGGCAAATAGTCCCAGAAGTTTGGAAAAATCGATATTAAAGTTCAATTAATTACCTGTTATGAAAGTTTTGAATCCACAAGTCTTTGTAAATCACCAAGATTTTTACATTTTAGAACTTCAATATGCTTCAACCTGATGTTATATTCCTTCTCGATTGTCAGAATTACATTGGCATGACTTAGTGAGTCCCACCCGGGTATAGTGTTTGCTTTTGTATCATCAAGAATCTCATAATCTTCGAGTTCAAGCTGTTTCAGGATTGTATTTTTTAGTCTTTCTGAAATCATTTTATTCTTCTTTCAATGTTTGTTTAGTTCTTTCATTTCAGCGATTCTCTCTTTGTTTGCCTTTCTGCTCGGTTTACCTGCTGAACTCTTGATGAGCCAACGGGGAGGAACAAGATAAACATTTGAAATTGTAAGGTCAACGGAGTTGCCCTTCTCTTTAACACGCTGAATCAGTTTTCTCTTTTCAACATCATCGGTAATTGATGTCTCTGCAACAACACTTATTTCCTCGGTACCAAGTTCATTATTCTCTTCACCAAAAGAGATTACTCTTCCGGGAATTAAATCTTTAACTGTTCCGATGGCGTCTTCAACATCTTCAGGATAAATATTTTTACCTGCAACAATTATGATGTCTTTTTTTCTACCAATTACAAAAAGTTCACCATCTTTTTTAAAACCGTAGTCGCCACTGAAATACCATCCTGCTTTTAAAACTTCGACCGTTTTTTCAGGATAATTTCTGTAGCCGTCAAACATTGAAACAGAATAGATTACTATCTCACCTACTCCATTTTCTTCAACGGTATTTCCACTTTCATCAACAATTTTAACATTACAACCATCTATCGCACGTCCCGAAGAGACACAAATCCGGCTCGTTTTTCCGGGTATTGGGGGAACAACCTGCCCCTGCGCAAGGCTTTCCCTGTCAACTTCTATCGTAACTATTGGTTGTCCGGGAGTGGTTTGAGTCGCGGCAAAAGTTGTTTCTGCCATTGCATAAGAAGCTGAAAGAGCAAGTGGATTAAATCCATATTTTTCAAATGCAGTTGTAAATTTTCTGTGGCTTTCATTCCTTACAGGTTCACTGCAATTAATTACCAATCGAAGAGTCTCAAGCGAAACATTCTCCATTTCATCTTCTTCAATTCTGTCAGCCATAAAACTGTAAGCAAAGTTTGGCAACCAGGTTACCGACCCTTTTTCTGCTGCCAAAGCTTCAAAAAGAAGTGAAGGTGCTAAAACCCATTCAAAAGGATCAACCTGTATTGAGGTGATACCAAAAGCCAAAGGAAGATGAAATGCAGCAATCAAACCCATATCATGGTACAATGGCAACCAACTTACAATTTTGTCATCTTCGGTCAGTTTGATCGCTTCGGCATAGTTGTCAACATGATCGAGTACTGCCTTTTGTGAAAGGAGGACAGGTTTTTGAAGTCCTGTGGTACCTGATGAATGTTGCAATAAAAACGGATCACGTTCACCTGTGGAAGATCTGATTGATTGAAGTTCTTCAACCATGTTGCCAGTAAGATTAAAATCCCGGTTCCATTCCAATGGGAAGTGAAGTCCTTTAATTGTGGATCCCTCATGACTTACAAGAGGTGCAATTATTGGTTCAAGATCACTTTCAGTGAAAATCCAGTCGAGTCCTGATCTCTGTGACATTCCCTCAACACCGGATTTAAATTTATCAGGGTGAAGGCGGGGGTTTGGATATGCAAGAACTGCGGGAATGGCTCCCAATCCTGCAACTCCAAGATAAAGAGGGAAAAACAAAGGATTGTGACGAATAATTATCGCACATACTTCATCTCGTTTAATTCCCTTTTCCTTTAATAAAACAGAAAATTTGTTGGCAGTTTCCAACAAATCCTTGAATGACCATCTGAATGGTTCCTCACCGGCTTTCCAGTGGACAATGGCGTCTTTATTGGGAAAACGCCGGGAGTTATCCTCCCAGCGTTCCCAAACATTATTAAAATGTTTCAATTATTTATTCCGCGTTAATTTTTACTGTAGTAGTCCATCATTGCATCAAAGAACATCCGTGCAACTTTTTTGTAACCCTCTGCACTAAGGTGTGTCATATCTGCTGTTGCAAGTTTATCTTTTGACCATTTTTCCATGGAACCACTTCCACCCATTGCATCATATAAATTCCAAAAAGCAACACCAGTGCTACTGGCAACATTTTTCTGAACTTCAATAAGTTTTGGAACCATTGAATTGGTTTCGAACTTCGAACCAACTTTTTTGCCTTTGTCACCAACACCAACAATGATAACAGGTACTCCCGGCATGGCACTCTTGATATGATTTACCGTTGCAGCGAATTCTCTTTCGTAAGCTTTGGTATCTTTCACTTTGTCAACTGAATTTAATCCAAAACTTAATACAACGAGATCATAACCTAAAAGTTTATTAAAATCGCTTAGATTACCTTTTGGAACTCTTTTTAATGCTGAGCCATCATCGCCTCTAAGCGGGAAATTGTCAACATAAACTCCATTACCTGATTCAAGACTTACACCATACAAAGCAGCCTGGTTATCTTTTGTAGCTGTTAATTTGAATGATTTTGATCCTTTATACGTAATATCGGTTACATTTACACCTTTTCCGGTTTTAAATGGAGCTGAATGTTCGCCACCTTTGTCAAATTCGTAATCAAACGATCCCGAACCTTCGGTGTAAAATACTCTAACTTTGTCAAATGTTCTAACGGTTTTATATTTCCAGGTGGTTTCATATTTAACCCAGCTGCCACTTTTAGGCACAAAAACTCCACCGGAAATACCGGCACCTCTTTTGGGGTTTCCGCCTGTAACCAACTGTGAATCCCAATTGGATGAGAAGTCCAGTTTGGTTGTCCCTCTGTAGGCTTTATCCTGAGTTGTTATTGAAACAAAACCAACTCCGGTTCCGCCAAATTTCTCCTGAAGTGCTTCTCTAAAATCAGCACAAATATTATCTCCCTCAATTGCAGAATCGCCAAAATATGCGATCCTAACCATTCCACTTTTAGCATTTTTAAGCGCGTTGGCGAAAGCTTTCAATTGAGCAGTGTTGCCCGAAATAGGAACTTTTGCCTGGTATTCTTCAGCCTCAAAACTTTTGCCGTAATTTGATTCGGAAAGAACATCGCTCATCACAAGTATGCCATAAGCATCTGCCAATTGCATAAAATAGTTGTATTCGTTAGTCCTTTGTGATAATTCATCTTTTTGGATGTCCGAAAGGATATCAACTTTTTTTGTACTGAATGGGCCTACTTCAATCCCTTCAGGAATGAATGTAAATCCATAAAGGGAAACTACTGCAATGGTGAGTAAAAATACTGAACGAAATCCAGCGAATTTTTTGATCATGATTTTCTCCATATTATTAAAATTCTGACCTTCGAAAAATGAGGGCTCCTCTGATTACAAATTTAATAAATAAATCCGAGAAAACCCGTTATATTAGTGGTTAATAAAGATAATTAATCTAGACAAGACTTATGAAAAACACAATTATCCTCATTTGTTTAACACTGTTCCTCACTTTTAGTTCCAACTCACTGGCACAATCACGGGTATATAAGGTGATTTTTGATGATGAAATCTCATTACCCCTTGTGCAATACCTCAAAAGAGCCCTTGAACAGGCAGAAAAAGACAATGCTGATGCCCTTCTTGTGGAAATAAATACTTTTGGAGGAAGAGTTGATGCAGCTACACAATTAAAAGATATTCTGCTTGATGCAAAAATTCCTACCATAGCTTTTGTAAATAAAAGAGCCATTTCGGCCGGTGCATTAATAACTTTGGCATGTAAAAAAATTGCCATGGCTCCGGGAAGTACCATAGGTGCAGCTACAGTTGTTGATCAGGAGGGGAAAAAAGGCTCCGAAAAATATCAATCATATATGCGTGCTGAAATGAGATCAACCGCCCAAAAAAATGGTCGTGATCCAAAAATAGCTGAAGCAATGGTTGATGAGAGAATTATCATCCCCGGGTTGGTTGATTCCACTCAACTTCTCTCCCTTGATGACAAAGAAGCAAGAGAGTATAAAATTGCTGATACCGTTGTAAACAGTGTCAAGGAAGCTTTGGCGGCCTTTGGTTTTAAAGACCCGACAATCATAGTGATTAAAAGTAATTGGGCTGAAGAATTTGTAAAATTTCTCAATCATCCAATTATTTCATCATTATTAATCATGCTTGGCCTGGCAGGAATCTATACGGAGATAAAAACTCCTGGATTTGGTGTTCCCGGGATTCTGGGAATTACTTTTCTTGCTCTCTTTTTTGGTTCATCTCTAATCCTTGACTTGGCAACCTGGTTTGAAATTCTGCTTTTTATCCTGGGTTTGGGGGCAATTCTGGTCGAAATATTCCTAATACCGGGATTTGGAGTAGCCGGTGTGGTGGGTATTCTTTTAATGATAGCATCAATTTTCTTCTCATTATTCAATACTGAGGGTTATTTTGAATATTCCCTGCTGCAAAATGCAATCATTCAATTGGGAGTTTCCCTGTTTGGTTTTTTCCTTATTGGTTTTGCTGCATATAAGCTTCTACCCAACACACGCACATTTAAATCATTTGTACTCGATGTGGAATCGGGATCAAAAACCGGATTTACAACGGCACCTGATTATTCAGCTCTTGTTGGTTTAGAAGGAACTTCGATGACCGTCTTAAGACCGGCAGGCACGGCAATAATTGATGGCTCACGTTATGATGTTGTTACGGCCGGTGACTACATCGAAAAAGATTCAAAAATCAGGGTTATAAAAGTTGAAGGAATGAGAATTGTAGTAGAGAAAGTTTAAAACAAAAAGAGGCTGCCCAATTTATATTCAGCAGCCTCAAATTATAAGATTCTAAATATTACTTTAATCTCTCAACGATATTGATAATAACTGATTTCTTTTTGCTGAGGAAATCTACCATGGCACCTGCTTGTGAAGGTACTTTTCCACTAAACTGAATCTCTTCAGTTAATCTGGTATTCGATTTCATCAAAAGACGATCACTGTTGTTGTAGAAAACTTTTCCACCACCGGTAATTTCACTTTTATCAATTTTGTATCCTTGTTTTTCAAGATCAGGATTATATTGATAACTTGCTTCGTATCCGGCTTCGATCACAGAAATATCTTTACCTTCAAATTTACCTTTTTCTTTAAGCGTATAAAGCTGGGTTGCATTCAACTGATACATTCCGTTAGGATCGTTTACAGGAGCTTTTTTGTCTCTGAATGTTTCATTAGCTTTTAATGTTCCCGGTGAAAAAGCTCTGAATACCTGCATAATCATACCTTTCAGGTTTTCAGAAATGTCTTTTGTGGCTGCTTCCAGCTGCTGTGGGTTTAAGGTATCTTTTCCCATGTTTTCAGGAAGTGCTTTGGTAACAATTTTGTCAACTTTATACACCTCTTTAATAACTCCTTTTTTGTCAATTCGTGCCATAAAAGGATTGTTAATAAGGGCTTCATAAAATCCAAAATCGAGCTTTTTAGCCGAGTCAAGTTTATCGCCTGTTTTATACTCTTTCTTTTCGCCATTCACATCGGAGAAGATGTAGATGCTTGTTGTTGTTACTTCAACTTCAGCGATTGTATCTTTATCAACATCTTTCACTTCAAAATTGATAACAATAACATTTTTTTGTTCAACTTTTTGGCTGATTGAAGTATCAGCTTTCATTGACTGGTCAATATTATTGATAAAAGCGATCTTGTATGTAAACTTCGATCCTTTTTCCAATTTATAACCAAACTCTGTCTCCCCTTCGGCGGCAGTGACACCTTCGAGTTTTGGAAGATTTGTATCGATACTGGTTACAACTTCACCTTCAGCCAATGGCTTGGTGCCATCTGATCCACAACCGGATACCAGCATAAGCAGTGTAATTGTGAAAAAGGAAAAAATAATTTTCTTAAATAACATCTTGTTACCTTAAGTTAGTGTATAATAAATATTTACTTCTAAGCTCTTTAAATTGTCGCAGCTCTTCTTGATAGCTGGCTACCACGACTTTCCACCCCTTTGTGGTCAATAAATTTTGAATATCACTCCTGCCGGATTTAATCCTGAAGCCCTTCTCTTTAATCTCAAATTTACCGGGATACTCTGTTGATAAATGATCCAACAGATAAAATCCAAATTTTACGGCTTCAAATTCCTTTGATATTTCCCTGATCCTTACTCCAAAACACTTTTCTCCCATAAATTTTGGTTTAAGTGCAGCCTCGCTTTCAACCGGGATATATTCAATTTTTTCAACACTTTTAATCCCCGGGAACTGTTTTACAACTTCAAGCAGTTTTTCATTGTCGATAAATGGTGCACCAAATATCAAAAAAGGATCAACACTTCCTCTTCCCTCTGAAACATTTGTATTTTCAAGTAAACAGGTGCCCGGATAAACTTTTGTTGCTGTAACAGATCTAAGATTTGGTGAGGGATCAAGCCACTTTACTCCGGTCTCTTCAAACTCACTCTCCCTGTAATAACCTGACATTTCCACGACATTAAGTTCACACAAAATCCCTTTTCGCTCCTTAATATCTGCTTGAAAATATTTGCCAATCTCCCCTATCGTCATTCCGTGTGCAATTGGCAACCGGGTAATCCCAACAAAGGAGAATAATGAATCCTCCACCACAGGTCCATCAACATAAAGCCCGCCAATGATATTGGGTTGATCAAGTACCCAAACAGGAATTCCTGCTTCTCCACATGCTTCCATCACATGATAAAGAGTGGATATGTAGGTATAAAACCTTACTCCCGCATCACGAATGGAAAAGATCATCAGATCGATCCCTTTAAGCATTTCGGGTGTTGGTTTTCTTGTTTTCCCATAAAGTGAAAAGACAGGAATACCTGTTTTTTCATCTGTTGTATTGTCAATTTTTAAACCTGCTGCAGCCACTCCTCTGAATCCATGTTCGGGTCCAAACACAGCGGTAATTTTCCCTTTTTTATCAAATATTATTTCATCAACAAGATGATTCCCATCGGAGGTTACGGCAGTATGATTTGCCACTATTCCCAATCTTTTTTCGGAAACCCTGTTCCACTCTTTTTTCAGGAAATTATCTATTCCATTTACAAAATCAGCTTTCCCGGTTGGTAAAGTTTTTTCCTGAACAGTCTGACACCCTGCAGCCATGGGAACAATCAACAATAAAAATATCACAATTTTTATCATTTTTGGATAATCCCAAGTTTTCTGAAAAGTTTTTTCTTTCCAATTGTCCATGCAGAAAGAGTCATTCCGTCAAAAATCACTCCCTTATCCACCATCTGTTCAAAATCTTCAAGGGTTACTTCATGAAGAGATATTTCTTCAGTATCATCTCCCTTTTTTGGTGCTTTCACCAATTTTTGCGCCAGATAAACATGGCAATATTCGTCTGTTACACCGTTAAACGGACAAAATTTTCCAACATTCTCAAGCAATTCAGCGGAATAACCCGTTTCTTCTCTTAGTTCCAGAAGGGCAGTATTTTCAGGAGTTGAACCTTCTTTCACTCCACCACAGGGAAATTCGAGAGAAAATTTTTTATTCAGGTAGCGATACTGTTTAACGAGGAGAAGTGTGTTGTTTTCAGTCACCGGAATTATCATCGAAGAGCCGGTAGTATGCACATAGTAATAAACTCCTTTAAATCCGGTGGATGGAATTATAAAATCGTCAATCTTATAAGTCCAAAATGGATTTTTGTGATACTCCCGGCTTTTAATTTTCTTCCAGCGTGAAATCGACATTAATTTGTGTAGTTGTTCAGTCGTTCATCGCGGGAAAAGAAATGTGCGATCTCTATAAGAGCGTTTTCATCACTGTCAGAACCGTGAACAGCATTTTCAGCTTTACTTCCGGCATATCTTTTTCTGATAGTGCCTTCATCAGCTTGTGCGGGGTCAGTGGCTCCAATGAGTTTTCTGAAATCGGCTACTGCATTCTCTTTTTCAAGCATCAATGGTACACAAGGTCCCGAACACATAAAATCAACCAATTCACCATAAAATGGTCTTTCTTTATGAACTTCGTAGAAACCTTTAGCTGAATCCTGACTCATTCTTGTCATTTTCATAGCTTTTACTTTAAACCCTGCTTCGGTAATCATTGTGATTATCTGTCCGACATAATTATTTTTTACTGCATCCGGTTTAATTATTGCAAAAGTTAAATTGCCCAAATTATTCTCCTGAATTTATATTCTGTAATTAATGTTTTTTAGCTTTTGCATCAAGTGCTTTTTTCATCGTGATACCGATATCGGCCGGTGAATTTACCACTTTGATACCTGCTTTTTTTAATGCTTCCATTTTTTCTCCCGCAGTGCCTTTGCCTCCGGAAATTATAGCTCCTGCATGTCCCATTCTTCTACCCGGAGGTGCTGTCTGGCCGGCAATAAAGCCTACTACAGGTTTTTTCACATTCTTTTTGATGTATTCAGCAGCTTCTTCTTCTGCAGAGCCACCAATCTCACCAATCATAACTATACCCTCTGTTTCAGGGTCTTCGTTAAACAATTTTACAATATCAATAAACCTTGACCCGATGATTGGATCTCCGCCAATTCCAACACATGTTGATTGTCCGATTCCGAGATCAGATAATTGTTTCACTGCCTCATAAGTTAGCGTTCCTGAGCGGGAAACCACTCCAACATTGCCTGCCTTGTGGATAAATCCGGGCATGATACCAATTTTGCCTTTTCCGGGTGATATAACTCCCGGGCAGTTTGGTCCAATTAACACAACACCTTTTTCTCTGATGTAGTGATATACCGGAGCCATATCCGCAACAGGAATTCCTTCTGTAATACAGATAACAACTTTAATCCCGGCATCCGCTGCTTCAAGTATTGCATCTGCAGCAAATGAAGCTGGTACAAAAATCACCGAAGTATTGGCTTTTGTTGCATCAACTGCATCCTGAACTGTATTGAATACAGGGATTCCCTCAAATTCAGTTCCGCCTTTGCCGGGGGTTACCCCCGCAACAACCTTTGTTTTATATTCAACCATCTGTCTGGTATGAAATGATCCTTCACTGCCCGTTATGCCTTGAACAACAAGGCGAGTTTTCTTGTCAACAAGAATGCTCATAATTTGTATCCTTTGTTCTGCAAATTTTTTCAAAATAATCATGTAAGATAATTATTTATGAAGAATTAATTTATCATAAACTTAATGAATTAAATCCCCTCGTTATTATTGATCCCTCTTTTAGTCCTCCGTTTGTACGGATTTATTTAAGGGCTTGTCCTTGTCCCTAACTCCGCCCGTGTAAATTATCGGAGTTATCATTATCATTTTACCACCACCACCGGTGATTTTTACATCGAAGTAGCAACTTGAATCAGGCATTCCTTTAGATAAAGATGCAATTATTGGTTGACCCACTTCGTTCATATCGATCACTGAATAATTATTATAGTTTAAACCCGGATTATTAAGATATACTCTTACTTTTCGTGTACTCGCAGTTGAATCATGAGCCGAAACATCCACTAATTTATTTGTGATATAAAAAAACAGGGTATCAGGTTCGATGACATTTGGATTGTTAAACTTTGTCAACTGAAACATACCAGTTTCGGTATATGACAAATTTTCAAAACTTTCATCCCTGTTATTCACTTTTGTTTTAACTGATTTAATCCAATTTTTTCTTGAATTCATTCTATAAGTTTGTGTATCACCTGAATATGCCCCGACCCAGGTACTGCGCAAAATCCAGTTTTCTATCGGCTTCAGAGATCTAATATAGTCTTTAAGTGCCCAATATCTTGAATTTGGTATCTGTGGATTGTCAGCTCTGGATTTTGCAACATCCGGTGAGGATTCATTGTATGGATTGTAACTGTCGTCAAATAATCCATAAGTTGCCATTCCCCACGGATCAATCCGGGTTGGAATCATATAGAACATAAATCCCCTGGCACCAAATGAAAGCCCAAGATTTGCCTGTACGGTAATTTCCTGAGCCGTTGGCACACGCAATCCAAATGGACTGGTTGAGTATGTGGAGATGCCGGGAACAAAACCTCTTATTGCGGAAACTTGTACTGTTTGAATCAGTGGTATGTCTTCTTCCAATTCGGGACCAAAATTTTGCGCGGCATCAATAGCCGTCACAAGCCCCATAAATTGTTCAGGGTCTTCATTCCCCGAGGGCAAAACTCTCTCCCCTTTGTATTCAATCAGATTATTTAAAGCAGCTTGAATATCTTCCTGACCACCGGGCTCATATCCTCGTTTTAATGCCAAACTGAAAGGATAGTGGTTAATTATTAAAGAGTTCTTGTAGAAACCCGTCACATTGTTTTTTGCATGATAACGGTCAAACCTGAAATGCCACCTCCAGTAATTTCCCGCCGCACCAGACAAATCGAAGCTTTTTCCGGGAGGCATCTTCGCCCGAATAAGGTTTGTGTAAAACTTCCTCACATCTGCCGTGAGAGTAACAGGCTCATCATAATAAAAAGATTCAAATAACGGGTTTCCACCAACTGCGGCTATCTTTGCATTTAGCTGCGATTTTATTGTGTTCCGAAGTTCCGGGTCATTAAAAAAAGCCTCATAGAGCGAATCGTTAAATGTAATTGCATCGATGTAGGCTGTTACTTTATTTTCATAGAGAATACCCACTTCAATAATCTTGTCAACACTAACAGCACCATATTCTCTAAAGTGAAAGCCCGGGTCGGTTAAGGTTATCCACCCCATATCTGTTGAGGAAATATCCCCTTTCCTTACAATCATTTCAATTGTTTTAACAAGTGGATTTTTGGGATTGCTTTTGTTAGCGGCCGTGGACGTATCAACTTTTTTTGTTTCAAAAAAATCTTTTGTTGCATGATATCCTGAGGCAGGTACAATTTTAAGGCGCACCCTGAAGACCTCCGTTGAGTCAGGAAGTGAGTCGGGTTCAATCATAGTGCGGATTGAGATGTAGTGTCTTTCACCGGTATTTGTGAAATGCATCCTGTTTAGTCTCCCATAAACCATATATGATTTGACATCCTCATTGTTTAAGGATGGAATGGCTTTTTTTACAAGGAATTCACCTGAATGGAGCATTAATGTTGTATCACGACCCGTAAGATTTGTACCAACCCAGGCAGGGATCAAGTCGGGGTGTAAATTCATAAACCAGACACTTGTACTGCGCTCTGTTCCGAATCCAAAATTATAAATCGGTGATAAACTAAAAGTACTCTCCCCACCGATCTGAAAAGGATAACGATTTTTATCCTGTCCCTGGGCTTTGATATATTTCCCTGTTTCAACACCGAGAATTTCAGGTGTATCCTTACACCACTCCAGATGCATATCAAGAATTTTCCGTTGCCGGTTAAAATCACTTGGGATGGTGTTAATTGAATCTGCCCATGAAACAGAGTGGTTAATCCCAAGGGAATCCATCAGTGAGCTGAGTTCCTTTGCACGAAAAGCGAGAGAATCTGAATTTAGAGGTGTGCCCCAACTATGAGGTGGAATCCTGTAATTTACATACCCGTCAAAGAAGGAGATGTAAGGAAAAACAGTTTTACCCATCTGCCCATAGATATGGGAGGGAGTCACAAGGAGAAGAAACAAAAACAAGGATAACTTATTCAATTTAAACTCGAGATTAATTATTCGCAGATATCTAAAACTAATTCTCAATAAATAGCTTCTTTTTTAATGTTATAATAACTTTCTGTTAAAGATACAACCCTGCCGGATAACAGAATGTGAAATGAAAAACCCCGGCTTCAACCGGGGTTTATCTTGAATAACTTTGTTTTACTTAAAGAGAGGAATCGTTATTTGATTACCTGACTTTTCAACCATGAAGTGGTTACAGATTTAGGACGAACGATTGGCGTTCCCATTGCTCTGTTCACAACTGCCTGTGATGCCAAGCCAATTGATCTCGAAAGTGCAAATATCACTGTATAATACGAGAATTCACGCAATCCGTAATGATGCAACAATGATCCGGTAACTGCATCCACATTGGGCCATGGATTTTGTATCTTCGGAATTGATTTAAGTATCTCAGGAACTACTTCAAATGTATGTATCACAGTTTTAAAAACAGGATCGTCAGGGCAATGAAGTTTACCAAACTCGTAAAATGCTTCAAATCTTGGATCAACCACTCTCAACACAGCATGACCGTAACCCGGAATTACCTGACCGGCCGCCAATGTCTCATTCACAAGTTCTTCGATTTGGGCTTTTGAAGGTGTTCCGTTATACTTTTTCATTACATCAAGAATCCACTTTAGAGCTTCCTGGTTTGCGAGACCGTGGAGAGGACCGGCCAGTCCATTAAATCCTGCAGAAATTGAATAATACAAATCGGAAAGAGCTGAATTTACGATTGCTGAGGTAAATGAGCTCACATTACCACCTTCATGGTCAGAGTGAGCAACAAGGAACAATTTCATCAATTTTAGGAATTCTTCACCTGAAGCATCAAGCCCTAACATGTGCACAAAATCATCTGTTAACCGCATATCAGGATCGGGCTGAATCAATTCGCCTTTTTCATATCTTAACCTGTAGATGGCAGCAGCAATAGCAGGTAGTTTGGCTATGATATTTAATGCGTCCTCAAGAGTATATCTCCAATACTCACTCTTATTAATTCCTTCTTCGTAGTGATGAGCAAAAGAAGATTCTTTCTGCATCGCAAGTACAGCAGTGGAAAGCATTGTCATTGGATGAGAATCTTTTGGCATCGCTTTCAAAATTTCCCAAACATAGTAGGGCACAAATTTTCTGATTTTAAGACAAACCGAAAATTCATGATATTCTTCTTCCGTCGGTAACTCACCGGTGAGTAATAGGTAAAATACCTGAACAGCATTTAAATCTGTTAAATCTTTAACGGGCTTTCCTCTAATGATCAAACCCTGATCTTTTGGAACCACCGAAGTATCGCACCAAAGTGAAGTTACTCCTCTCATTCCACCCATCACTTGTGAGATGGATACATCTGAAACCTTGGTGTCTCCATTCTCTTTAAGAAAGGTTGACATGTCGGAACGCCAGAACTCAATCTTGTGTGCCATTGTATCAAAAATATTTGCTGCCATATGTTTTCCGGGTTATTTGTTATTGCTTTTAATGAATAAACATTTTCAATTATTTAACGGTTCAAAATTATAAAAAAATAAGGAGGAAATCCTCCTTATTTTTTCAATAAATATTTACTTTATAATTGTGTAGTTACCTGTGAATGTTTCGAGTATTGAATTCATCTCCTTCACAAGTATAAATGGATCCTTCAAATCACCTGAACCGAGTTCTGCTGAGAGATAAAGAACATTCACAACTCTCGGAACAATTGGAGAATCTTTATCTCCTTTGAAGATGGTCAGAAGGTTTCTTATCACTGCACTGTCTTTATTGATTTCCATTACTTTGGAGGCACCAAAGCTGTCGAACATCGGGTTGCTTCCCTTCATCATTCTTCTGAAAGATGCGGAAAACATCTCATTTTCGCCAGAAAGCCAGACAGCATGATCACTTAATCTTTTTGAGATTGTAACATCCTTGATCTTTTCTCCAAGAACTTCTTTTATCTTCTTTGCGAGTTCGTCAAGAATTTTTTCATCCTCAATTGAAAGATCAGGCAATTTTGCAGTATTCTCTTCAACATCAACAAAAGCGTCAAGTTTGCTGATATCGGCTTTTTCAACTGATATAAGATCAAGCTCGCCATACTTCCCTACCATGCTCAATGCATATTCATCAACAGGATCATAAAGGAAAATAACATCGATACCTTTTCTCTTAAAGATTTCTATTGCCGGGTCAGCTACCAGTGATTCTCTCATAGTTCCCAAAGCAAAATAAATTTCTTTTTGTTCGGCTTTTAGATTGTTTTTATAATCATCAAATGAGATAAGTTTTTCAGGATCAGTGTTGTTAAGTGAATCAAATCGTAGCAGTTCAAGATACTTGGAACGATTATCATGATCATTAAAACCAAGTTTAATCTGTTTCCCATGTTCCTTGTAAATTCTCTTATACTGCTCAGGATCATCCTTCGCTCGTTGAATCAAATCATCAAGTACTTTTTGAGTAACCTGTTTTGCAATCTTGCCAAAAACAGCATTTTCCTGGAGAGTTTCTCTTGAAACATTTAGCGGTAGATCTTCGGAATCAACAACACCTTTTACAAAACTGAGAAATTCCGGCAGAAGGTCTTTGCTTTGATGCTGAATTAATACTTTTCTCACGTAAAGATCAAGTCCATAATTTTCACGATTCATTCCAAAAAAGTCAAAATTCTTTTTCGGAATGAATAAAAGAGCATTAAACTGAACGATACCTTCAACGGAGATGTGGATATGACATTCGGGATCCTCAAAATCGTGTGATACAAATTTGTAAAATTCCGAATACTGTTCAGCGGTGATTGAATTTTTAGGTTCTTTCCAAAGCGCCGTAATAGTGTTTATTTTTTCAGCAGCCAGATATATTGGATAAGAAATAAAACCGGAATGTTTTTTAATTATCCCTTCCAGTGTCTCTTTTGTGGCATATTCAAGGGCATCATCCTTGAGGTAAATTTCAATTGTGGTTCCTCTATTGATGGAATCTTCGGATTCGGTGATGGTAAAATCCCCACTTCCGGTTGATCTCCAGATATATCCCTGCTCTTCCTTCAGGTAAGATCTGGTTTTTATTTTAACTTCATTTGCAACCATAAAAACGGAATAAAATCCGACACCAAATCTGCCAATAATCTCTTTGGCGTCTGCATCTCCCTCTTTCAGAGCCTTGATAAACTCGGAACTTCCCGATTTTGCAATAGTACCGATATTTTTTACCAACTCATCTTTTGTCATTCCGATACCAGTATCGGTAATCATCAATAACTTACTCTCTTTGTCAAACGAAATTTTTATCTCAAATGGAATATCTTTTTGTTGATACTCCTCACCCCTGAGTGAGATAATTCTTAGTTTATCGAGAGCATCAGATGCATTGGAAATCAACTCTCTTAAAAATATCTCTCTGCTACTATAAAGAGAGTGAACTAATATATCGAGAAGTTGTGTTATCTCTGCTTGGAAGGTAAATTTTTCTTGTGATTTTGTCTCCATTAAAATTCATCCTTTCTGTGTTTAATTGTCGGTAAAATGATCTTAAAATTTCATAAATTGCTAACTACAAATATAACATTTTCCAAGCCCTGCTGCTGTACCAAATTTTTTGAATGAACCTGAAAAAACTACTATTATTACCCCTTTATATTATTTTGGCTGTCTTCTTGACAGTTGCCTCATTGGCAATCTTCCCTTATGTTTTTACGAACATCTACAAATTCCCTGATATTAAACCTTTTTCGGGAAATGAGTGGTATAATCCATACGCGGATACTTCAGGTCAGTGGTTTAAATCCAATTTTCATGCCCACTCAACGGCATGGGGAGGGTTAACAAATGGCAAACTCTCTCCTAACCAACTCGATTCAGTTTATCTCTCTCTTGGTTACGATTTTGTTGGAATTTCGAATTACCACCTTATTTCAAAATCTGCAAGAACAAGTTCAGAATCATTTATTCCGATTTATGAGCATGGATTAAATATTTTAAAGAGACATCAACACGCTTTGGGTGCCAAGGAAGTTGTACACTTCGATTATCCCCTTTTCCAGTCTCTTCACCACAAACAAGATATAATCGAAAGACTTCGTCCTACTACAAAACTGCTGGCGATTAACCATCCTGAATTTCTTAATTCCTACGACCCTGAAGATTTTAAGTATCTCTCAAATTATACTCACATTGAAATATTAAATCACTACCGTACCTCTCTAAAACACTGGGATGTTGCCCTTTCAGCAGGATACCCTGCATTTGGTTACGGTAATGATGACTCTCATGACCAGACAAAAACAGATGAAACAGGGCGATTTTGGACAATGGTAAGGGCTACCTCAAATCTGAGTAATCTTTTTCTCGATGCACTTCGTAAAGGGAACACTATTGCGGTAAAGGGAGACCGTGGAGTGGTTGATAATGAACTGAGATATTTAAAGATAGAAAACGATACTCTGAGATTAAAACTAACAACAATTTCTGATTCAATTGTGGTTATTGGAAATCATGGAGAACGACTGTCGGGCCTGGCAAACAGTGATTCACTGTTGTTTTCATTGACAAAACTAAAAGCCTATGTGAGGGTGGAGATTTATAATCCCAAGACGTCGATGTTTCTTAATCCTGTAATCAGGACTGAAGGAATTCTACCTACTTATAAACCCGTAAAAAATGCTGCATTCTCTTTTTTGGTTAGGATTGTCGGTATCGCTCTTTACACAGCTTTCCTTCTTTGGATATTAAGATATGTTAGAAAAATTTATCGTTACTACCGAAATAGAAATGTAATAAAAATAGTATAAATCTCTCCTTTTTCAACTGGCTTGAAAGAATTTTGCAACTTTTTCAAGTTTCGATTTATCAGCCAGCAGGATAACCAGATCATCTTCTTTAAGAATTGTTGCACCTGCTGGAATCACGTATTTCCCTTTTCTTTCAATCAGTACAATCAACACATCTTTGGGAAGTCCCAATTCAACTATCTTTGTACCACATGCCTTTGCACCCGGAGCGATGAAAAAATCACTCAGGGTTTTATCGTCTCCCTTTCCTGTTTCTATATCGAGTAAAACTTTTTTATTTAATTGTTTTAACTCTGTAACTTTCAGAATTTTTGCGATAAATTGTAGTGACCATCCCTGCCCCAGTGCGGAGAAACAAACAACAAAAAATACAAGATTAAATATCTCCTGAGCATTTGGTATATCTGCGGTAAGTGCAAAAGTTGCAAGAATAATCGGAACCGCTCCACGCAATCCTCCCCAGGTAATAAACAATTTTTCCCGTAAATTAAAGTTACTTTTTAACAAACTGATAAACACAGCAACCGGTCTTGCAAAAAACATCAAGAAAAGAGCAAGCAGAATTCCGGTAACAGCTACACTTATTAATTCAAAAGGATTAATTAATAACCCGAGTGTCAGGAACATGCTTATCTGACTTAACCACGCCAGTCCGTCAAAAAATCTGATTACACTGGTTTTATATTGAAATTCATGATTGTTCGCCACAATGCCGGCGATATAAATAGCAAGAAATCCACTCCCTGCGACTAATACAGTACCACTGTAAATTAACAATGCTCCGGCCAATGCAAACACAGGATAGAACCCCGGAGTGATGAAATCCAGTTTATTCATAATAAATGCCACTCCTCTTCCCCCGGCATAACCTGCAAGAGCTCCCACCCCAAACTGGAGAATAAAAAATATTATGTAGTCATAAAAGGGTTTTTCGGGAGTGGTAATAATCGAGATCATCATCGTTGTTAGGAGGATCGCCATCGGATCATTACTGCCACTTTCAACTTCCAAAACGGGTTGAATGTCACCGGAAAGATTTAAATCCTTAGCCCTTAAAACAGATAAGACAGCTGCGGCATCAGTCGACGATATTACCGCTCCGATAAGGAAGGCATACTGTAAAGAAAATCCTGCAAAATAATAAAGAAATCCGCCGGCAAGGGCAGCTGTTAAGATAACTCCTGCAGTGGCGAGAGAGATTGAAGACTTGATCCCCCTTTTAACAGATACATAACTTGTATCAAGTCCACCCGAAAACAGAATGAACACCAGTGTTATTGTTCCAATCGCCTGCGCAAGATAGGTATTGCTAAATTCCAATCCACCCGGTCCATCAGACCCTGCAAGCATCCCAAGTCCAATGAACAATAATAGAGTTGGAATACCGTAGTTCTTGGTCAACTTTGTGATAAAGATCGAAATGACAACCATCAAAGAGAGTATAAAAATTTTGTCTTCAATTATTTCCATGTAATTCCAATTAGAAAGTCTCGTTTGTTTATATTTAGTCTTGTACTAATAAATTTTTGCGAAATTATTAAACGATGCCGGACCAGCGATCACCTTCTTATTTATCTGATTCCTACAGAAAAAAGTTACGATATAACCTTTTTTCTGCGATATCGTCAAATCTCCGGAGTAATATCACAATTGCACTCGGAAATTTGGACATAATTTCAGAGGGTAATTCTGTTCAATACATCGATGAATCGATTCATGATGTAAAAAACTCATTAAACAATCTCCAACTCCTTGCGCAACAGATGGATAATCTGGCTGAGATGAACACTCCTGAGTTTGTGAATAAAAATGTTGATCTGATAAAAATTCTAAACATAATAGTTGAAAATCTAAAATCACTTGCAGCGCAAAAAAATATAGAACTCGTCTTTTTGTCGGAAGTGAACAGATTTGTCGCTTTTTGCTCCCCTTTAATGTTCGACAGACTTTTTGGACATATCTTATCCGTTCTTATCCGTTCTTCAAAACCATCAACTTCGGTGACACTTCTTGTTAGCGAACTTACAAAAGACAAGCTCGATCTCAAAATTCTTTTCACACCAAATTTCGATTTGAATCCTGTGGATGAAAATATTGATCAATATAATCTTCTTGTCTCCCAACCGGGTAATGTCATCGACTCAATAATCATCGATACAATCTCTGAGACCTACGGTTATTCCTCCTCAGTTGCGGTAGATGGAGAACATTTTTCATACAAGGTAGAGCTCCCGATTGAAAGTAATAATCAACAAGAAGACGAATTTCTTGATGATTTTAACCTTTGGAGCACTTTTGTAATCGCAGAAAGTTTTGGATTAACCAAAGAATTTGAATCAGATCCAACACAAAATCCTGCTGATGCCGAGATTATTTTAATAATTGAGGATAACCACGAAGTCGGGCGATTTCTCAAAAAAACTTTTGAAAAAGAGTTTAATATTATTGAAGCCTCAAACGGTTTTGAAGGGTTACGCAAGGCTGTCTCATATATCCCCGATCTTATCCTCTCAGACATTCACATGCCCGGTGTAAATGGCATCGAACTCACAAAAATAATCAAAAACGATGACAAAACTTCTCATATCCCGGTAATTTTACTCACTGCCGATACATTCGAAGCTAACCGAATTAAGGCAATCGAATCCGGTGCTGATGAAATTCTTATAAAACCCGTTTCGATGAAAGAGTTAAGAGTACGGGTAAGTGCGCTGATTGAAAACCGCGAAAAACTAAGAAAAAGTCTTGAGTCAGGTATGAATAATAAACTTGCACTTGAAAATGTTACAGACCGCTTTCTACTTAAATTAAACTTACTGCTTACCGAGAACTTTCACAGGGAAGATTTTAGTGTCGAAAATCTGAGCGATATCATCGGAATGAGTCCACGCCAGTTGCAAAGAAAAATCAGAGCTGTTGCAGGGAAATCTCCAAACAATTTCATTCGCTCATTCAGACTGATTAAAGCCAAACAGATGATAATTTCACAAAAGATGTCTGTTAGTGAAGCAGCTTATGCCTCAGGATTTAACAATCTCTCTTATTTTGCAAAATGTTACAAAGAAGAATTTGGTGAATCTCCTTCAATGAGGAACGAACCGGAAAATCCATAATTGGGTTAACTGCCTCTCATCTGTCTGTTGTCCCTGTCACATTCGATGTAACAGGATAAGTGCTCCACCTCTCATGTCCGAAATCTGTTAAACTTTGACTGAAATTTGTTATTACCTGATACAAGGCATCGTTATTTTTGTATCGAGTTTAATGTAAGTTTTAACATAAAATTCTAACAGATTTTAGTTTCAAGTTTAACACCATTTAATAGATTTTAATAGTGCAAAAGATCCCGACGGGCTCCAAAAAAGCCCGTTTTTTATTTTAAATATTCAACTATTGTCCGTAAAGTTTCCCCCTCATTTTTTTTTCTTACCTTTGTGCTTGTTTCATTTTATTTTTGGAGATCATTGATGTCTATTGAATTACGAGATTTTGGTTTCACGGGACTTAAAGTTTCTGCTGTAGGGTTTGGTGCCGGAAAGATTGGTGGTAGCGAGCTAAGTGATAAAAAAGTTGATATACTGCTTAATTCCGTGTTGGATTTGGGAATAAATCTTATTGATACTGCAAGGAGTTATGGCGAAGCCGAGCACAGAATTGGAAAATTTCTTAAACACAGACGAAGTGAATTTATCCTCTCAACAAAAGTTGGCTATGATGTTGAAGGTGTCGAAGACTGGACATTTAGATGTATAACAGAGGGAGTTGAAAAAGCCCTTCGTATTCTTCAGACAGATTATATCGATATTGTTCATCTTCACTCATGCAATAAAGATATTCTGGAAAAAGGTGAAGTGACAGAGGCTCTTACAAAAATGGCTCAAGAAGGGAAAATTAAAGTACCCGCATACTCCGGTGACAATGAAGCGCTTGAGTTTGCCGTTCATAGTGGTTCATTTGCTTCGATACAATCCTCTATCAATATTTGTGACCAAAAAACTGTTAATACAATTCTCCATCAGGCAAAACAAGGATACATGGGTGTTATCGCAAAACGACCTCTTGCAAACTTTGCCTGGCATGAGAAAGCAAATCTCACTGATCCTGTTGTGGAAGAATACAAACGACGAATTTATGAGATGAATATCGATTTTGGGATGCCACTTGAAGAGGCAATGATTAGGTTTAGTACATATACTTATGGAGTTGATTCAATCCTGATCGGTTCCACAAGTATTGAACATCTAAAAGCCAATCTAAAACTTGCGGCCAAAGGGAAATTGCAGGATGAACTGATTGACAAAATAAAAAACCGGTTTAACGATTCCGGAAAAGATTGGGCAGCCCTTACATAATTTACTCTTTTGTTTTTGATTCAAATTAGTTAGTTTTGAATCAGATTTTTTACTCTTTTAATAACAGGAAGAAAAATGAAAAAACTGTTTACATTGTTTGTTGTTTTTACACTCGCATCATTATCAACTTTTGCACAATTGAATGTAAAATTTGAAGGTGAATTAAGAACAAGACTTGAGATTGATGATCTCGATTTTAACGCCAATACCGGAATGCACAATTATATAAATAACCGTGCCCGTCTCAGTGCAATCATCTCTAATAATGACGATCTCGAATTTGTTGTTAGAATCATTGATGCAAGAGTATTTGGTTCAGAAGCCTCCTTTCAATCAAATTCCTCAAATCTTGATCTGAATGAAGGATACCTTAAAATTAAAAAGAATTCGTGGGAATTCATTCTTGGAAGACAACAAGCAAAGTATAACAACAGCAGATTAATTGGTTATTCTGACTGGGGTAATACGCCCATTACATTTGATGGTGCCACCGTTAAATATTATGGTAAAGGTTACTGGTTAAGTGCCTTCGCTTTCAGACTGGCTGACAGACAATTGTCAGGCGACAGCCTAGATCAGAATCTGTTTGGAATTTTCTCCGAATTCAAATTTATGGAAAACTTCAAATTTAACCCATATTTAATGTTCGACAGAAAAGTGCCGGTTGAAAACCTTGCCCGTTTAACCCTTGGCTTTAATGCAACAGGTTATTTTGGCCCACTTAGCCACGATATCGATTTTGCATATCAAACAGGAAATATCACTTCCGGTAAAAATCTTGATATATCCGCAATCATGGCAGCTATAAATCTTGAGTTTGATTTTAAGATCCCTTCAAAAGCGGCACTTGGTGCAGGATTTTCTTATTATTCGGGTGATAAGGATGCTGCAGACAATAAATATGAGGTTTTTGACAACACCTACGCGACAAAACATTCATATTTCGGTGATATGGACTATTTCAAAACAATTCCTGCTTCTACTTATAATCTTGGTATCACTGATATGTATGCCTATTACAAAATGGCGTTGGCTCCCTGGCTTGCTGCTAAAGTAACAGGGCATCTGTTCAACTCGGTAACAGCTTACAAGCTTGTGTCCGGTACCGAAAGTAATGCATTTGGAACAGAGGTTGACCTCGGTTTCATGGCTAAATATAACGAATACCTGAATTTCAATTTTGGAACCGCCACGTTTTTACCGGGTGATATCTTCAAAGAGAAAAAAGGTCAGGATAATTCTTACTGGTTTTATGCAGGCTTTCATCTGAATTTTAAATAATTTACCAGCTTTTATGGCTGCCCGAACCGGGCAGCCTTTTTTTATCTCCTCCCTCTTCTTATTTTTCCCTTTAACTATTTTAAGATTTACTTGACAGAATTTTATTCAGCCGTTTTCATAACATTTCTTTTTGCTTATCTATTCTTCATTTTTGGATTGATTCGGGCTCCGAAGAATCTAAAAAAAGAGAATAATGATGGAATACCTGGTTATTTCTCGATTGTAGTAGCTGCGAGGAACGAAGAGAAGAATATCTCAAATCTGCTTGAGTCTCTTATTCTCATAAAGTTTCCGGTCTCAAATTATGAGATAATAATTTGTGACGATCATTCCTCTGACAACACGGCTGCGATTGTACAAGCTTTCCAACAGAAAATCCCAAATCTTAAACTTGTTTCACCCTCTCCGGAATCACAAAGGGGGAAACGGGCTGCTCTTCAGGCAGGGATAACGATAGCCAAACATGATCGAATCATCATAACCGATGCCGACTGTGTGACACAAGCAGGCTGGTTAAGTGAATTGGATCATTGTTTTACCTCAGACACACAGTTTCTGATTGCACATGCACCTCTGATTAAAAAAAGTGGTTTGGTAAATTCAATTTCCTGTTTTGAAAACATGCGTTCGTTTATGTTGATAACCTCATCGTTTGGTTGGGGTCATCCTGTCTCTGCCACCGCAAGAAACATGGGATTCAGGAAAGAAATTTTCCACGCTGAAGGTGGATACAGCCCAACTGTAGGCTCTCTTGGTGGTGATGACGACCTGTTACTAAAAAACTTTTTGGACAAAGGTTACACAATAAATCTCTCAACTTCCCCTGAATCTGCTGTGTTTTCGAATACCAGTAATTCATTCAGGCAATATTTCAGGCAAAAGGCTCGTCACACTGCTGCTTCAAAATTTTATTCCAAACAATCAAAATGGATTCTGGTACTTTGGCATCTTCCAAACCTCTATGCACAATCCTCAATCTTATTACTCCCCTTTTTCCCTGAAGTCAGTTTTACTTTTTTTATTAAAATTCTTTTTGATCTCATTTTGGTGTTATCCCTGCAAAAAAAGTATAATTACAATTTTAATCCCTTTCAGATAGTCTTCTACCAAATTTTCTATGAAATTTTCTTAATTATTAATTATTTTACATCTCGTTTTATGAAATTTAATTGGAAATAATTTTATTATTTAGGTATCATATATGGATCTTGTCTCTGTACTTCGTGGAATTATTGGTGTTGGCGTATTATTGGGGATCGCATTCCTGCTTTCCAACAACAAACGAAATGTAAATTGGAAATTGGTTATCGGTGGACTCTCGATTCAGTTGGTTTTAGCTTTTTTCCTTATAAAAGGTGAAGCCATGTCTGAGTTTTTTGCTCCTCTTGGCTGGGTAAAAGATCTTTTTGCGTGGGTTGGATCCTTCTTTGTAATTCTCTTGCAGTATTCAGAACAGGGTGCCTCATTTGTTTTTGGAAATCTTGCAATCAGCCCCGGGAAAGAAGGCAGCCTCGGGTTTTTCTTTGCATTTCAAGTGCTTCCTACTATAATTTTCTTTGCTGCCATGATGTCAATTCTTTATTATCTTGGCATAATGCAAAAAGTTGTGCAAGCAATGGCATGGGTAATGGCGAAAATAATGGGTACCAGTGGTGCAGAGTCTCTTTCTTGCACAGCTAACATTTTTGTCGGCCAAACAGAAGCACCACTCATTATTAAGCCGTATCTCGAAAAGATGACTAAAAGTGAAATGTTGACGGTTATGACAGGTGGAATGGCAACAATCGCCGGTGGAGTAATGGCAGCTTACATCCAGATGCTTGGGCAATCATATGCCGCCGCCAAGGGTGTTTCCATCGAAGTTGGTCAACAAATGTTTGCAACACAACTGTTAAGCGCCTCAGTTTTGGCTGCCCCTGCTGCTTTGTTAATCTCAAAAATTATTTTCCCCGAAGATTCTGTTCCCGCAACCAGAGGTACTGTAAAAATGAGTGTTGAGAAGAACGGTTCAAATGTCATTGAGGCCGCCTCAAACGGAGCTATTGATGGACTTCATCTCGCACTGAATGTAGCGGGTATGCTTATTGCATTTATTTGTTTAATAGCTGTTATGAATGGTATTTTTACCTGGGCAGGTGAGATTACAGGACTTAATGCGGTTTTAATGGAACAATATGGTAAACCACTCAATTTCCAGTTGTTGATTGGATTTATTCTACAACCTGTAGCTTTTGCGATTGGAATTCCATTTGAGGATGCGCTAAACTTTGGCAGTCTGCTTGGAACAAAAACAGTTTTAAATGAATTTGTAGCTTATCTTGATCTCGCAAAAATGATCGAATTAAAAGAAATTATAAATCCAAAAGTGATTTTCATGTCATCTTATGCTCTTTGTGGATTTGCCAATTTTTCATCGATAGCTATTCAGGTAGGTGGAATTGGTGCTCTCGCCCCGAGTCGTAAAGCTGATCTTGCGCAACTTGGATTAAAAGCTGTTATTGGTGGAACACTCGCAACTTTACTTTCAGCAACTTTTGCGGGAATGTTCTTCTAAAATGTTTGACTTCGATTTTTATTATAAAGACCTGATTGATATTCTTAGAAAGGATATCAAGGATGATATTAAACTTGCGATAGTTCTCGGTTCGGGACTCGGAAAATTTCCGGAAACGATAAATATCATAAAAACTTATGATGGAGATACCCTCCCCAATTATCCCAAATCCACTGTTGAAGGTCATTCGGGAAAATTAATAATTGGTGAGATTAATGGGAAAAAATGTCTTGTCTTTCAGGGTAGATTTCATTTTTATGAGGGATACAAACTCTATGAGACCATTATCCCTTCTATCATTACAAAAAGTCTTGGTATCCCCTATCTCCTGCTCACAAATGCCGCCGGTGGGGTAAATCTTTCATTTGAACCGGGCGACCTGATGCTTTGTACTTCCTTCATCGGAATTAATATTAAAAATGAAATTGATGAAGTGATGCGTGTGGCAACACCCGAGGAAAGAAACATCTTCTTAAAAACTCCCGATCCCGATCTAAATGATATTATTATCTGGTCGGCACTGGAAGAGAAAGTTCACCTGAAAGAGGGTGTTTACTGGTATAATAAAGGACCAACATACGAAACTCCCGCAGAGATCAGAATGATTGATAAGTTTGGTGCGAGTGCGGTTGGAATGTCAACTGTTGCCGAAGCGTATTGGGCATCTGCAAACGGAGTTAAGGTAAGTTGTATCTCGTGTATTACTAATTATGCTGCCGGGCTCTCCCCACACAAGCTTAGCCATGAAGATGTTACTATTGCCGCAAAACTGGTTGAGAACAAGTTTAATCGACTTGTAAGAAGGATTGTTGATTATTTTTAGATTTGAGAACTGACAAGAATTGAAGAATACAAAATAGCCGTCTCACTCTTGAGACGGTTTTTTGTTAATCTGTAGAGATTTTCATTTTTGAATAAAATTAATTCCCTTTTACTCAGTCCTCCTTCGGGACCACACACAAGTATCTGTTCGGTTTCCTGTCCAGGAATAAAAGAAGTGAATTGAACTTCGGCTTCCAGATCAAACCCAATCACTTCTGCCCCGCTCTTAAAAACCTCTTTAAGGTTTTTAGCGATAATTAATTCAGGTGAGAAGGGTGTAAACGATTGTTTTGAAGCCGCTCTGATTACTTTTTCATATCTTTCAAGTTTAAATCCTTTCCCAACACAATAATCGGATTCAAAAAAGAGGAAGCGAGAATAACCAATTTCAGTCAATTTTTCGAGAAGAAATTCTATCTTGTCATTTCCCTTCAGTCTGGGAATTGCAATAATAAAATTTTTCAAGCGGTTGGGAATCACAAACTCTTCAAGTTTTTCAACGGAAATTTTTTCCCGGCTGACATCACTGATAACAACTTTGTGAATTTTACCATCCCCGTCTGTAACATAAATAGAATCACCTTTTTGGTGACGCATTACCCTGGTTATGTGAACAACATCATCATCAGATAAAAACCAGGTGCCGTCTTCAAAGTTTAAACGGCACCAAAAAAGTTCTTCACCTGCAAAATTTTTCATTTAACCTATTCGAAGTAATATCTGAACCCGATTGCACCATTAAAACCAAATTCGGTATCGGGTGCCAGGTCGAGTAGTGGTACAACTTCAATAAAAACATCAAATGGGGCATTTTGGAACTCATAAGCCATTCCAACTGGAATTCTTACACCAATCCTGGCATTGCTCGATAATTTTGCTCTACCACCTATTCCGATATAAACCGGAAGTTTACCTGTTCTTACATTAAAAAAATTGTAGTCGTGATATAAATAATCCGCATGTATATGCAATGCACCATCTTTATTAAATGACCATGCAATTCCTGCATCAATTGCATTACTCTGTCCCATAAAATATTTAAGCGAAATTCCCGTAGGTTCACCGACAATTATTCCGGCACCAAAACCCTTGCTCTGTGAAAAAAGCAAACTGCTTGACAAAAGTAAACCTATCGTTATTAATCTGAATATTTTCATATTTTTGGTCTCTGTATTTTTTATTTAATGTACAAAATTACGAAATTTATGTCAAAAAACTGTGATTTGGCGGTATAATGTTCTCATCAAAAGAATATATCTCGTTTAGTGACTGCGATCCTGCAGGCATAATGTTTTTTTCGCGAGCGTTTGAAAAAGCCCATAATGCATATGAAAAATTTTTATTTGAGAATGGACTTGGAAGCTATTTTGGTGCCGGAGCGATTGTAATTCCGATACTCAGTGCCGGCTCTGATTTTAAAAAACCGTTGTGGGCGGGTGAAGAGATTACTGTTAATATAACTCTTGTCGAAATGAAAGAGAGTGCCTTCTCTCTGTTATTCACAATTTTGAAAAATACGGGTGAAATTTCAGCCGTAGTAAAAACAGTTCATCTGTGCGTCATGAAGGAAAATTTTGTGAAATGTAATATCCCGGATGATCTAAACAAAGCCTTATTGAAACTCGGCAACTAACGCTCAAACAAAAGATTGCGTGAACCCTCAAGGTCGTATTTACCGATGGATGTTAACGGAATTTCATCAACAATCCTGTAATATTTGGGGATTTTATAAATCATCAGATGTGACTTAAGATAAGAATGAAAATCCTGAAAATCAATTTCGCTATCCGTTTTCAGTAAAGCCGAAACAGCCTCTCCCCATTTCTCGTTTACCACTGAAAAAACAAAAACTTCAATTATTCCCGGAAAAGTTAAAATAACTCTTTCAACCTCCTGAGGATCCACATTTAGTCCACCTGAGATGATGAATCTGTTTTTTCTGCCTGTAATTTTAAATAGTCCCCGGGCATCAATTTCAGCAATATCACCGGTGTAAAATTTCCCGTGAGCAAGTTTTTCAGATGTCAACGCAGCATCGTCAAGATATCGATTGAACAACTGGTCGGTTTCTACCAAAAATTCACCGTCCTCCTCAAATACAGTCACTCCGGGTAATGGTCTCGCCCCTGCATTAATATCTTTTTTTAGAGAGTTATAATCAGTTATCGCAATAAATGCTGCTGTTTCAGATGATCCATAAACTTTCGAGACTTTCAAATTTGTTTCCAAACTTGATTTTATCAGGGTCGAATCAACTGCACTCCCCCCAACAAGGATATGTTTAAAATTTGTATTGTCGTGTTTTCCTGAGGTTAATAAATCCCTTAATTGAGAAGGGACAAAGGAAACAAGAGTAGGATTAAACTTTAATGCTTTGCCAAACTCTTTATCCGATGGATTGAGTGACTCTGACAGGATTAGCGGTACTTTGGCAACAACTGACCTGAATAAGATGGAGAACCCGGAGATATGGTGCAGTGGGAGGCTTAAGAGCCATCTATCCCTGCTGCTATTTACAGCCATTTCACTGTTCCCTCTTTCGGCTGCATTCGAAAGTGACAAAAAGGTATGTACCACAGCTTTTGGCTTGCCGGAACTTCCCGATGTGAGAATTACCACGGCATCGTTGTCATCTACTTTTTGGCACGGAATTGAATCAACGATCTGTTTAAACAATCCTCCATCAAATACTCCCCCTGGTCTGAATCTGTTAATAAAATCATCTATTTCTGAATCTGTTGTCAATGGTGAAATTAATACGGGCAAAAGTCCACTAATGTAGATCTGACAAAGATTGAAGATAAATTCCAGATCATTGGAATTCCGTAAAAAAACAATTTTGTTGTCAGTGGTTTTATCAACGGTGAGATGCGAAAGGTTTTTGAAGACAGATTTATCCACCAACAGGTAGCCATCAAGTTTTTCTGAATTAGCTAAAACTGTCCTTTTTATTCCGGAATCACTTAATCTATTTACCATCGATTCAGGTGCATAAATTTTCAATTCATGCATCAATTCAATAATTTTAAATCTGAGATCAGTAGATGTCATTATTTTCCGGTTTGAATAAAAGAAGGAATAATTGAATTTCGGGTTGTTTAAGATTCAATTTAGTTAGAGACAGAGTCCCAGAGAGAATAGGAGCCCAAAAAGAGCAGATAATTTTGCTGACAAATCAAGAGCTGGATTTAGTTCTGTCCCCTTGTAATTTAGTAACATTATTATCAGTTTGTATGCAAACGGAAGAGTGAGATATGGCAAAAATATCCAGTAAGTAAGGTCGTAATAGATATACATTATAAGTGGAACTGCAAAAGATGAAGCAAGCAGGGTGCAATATTCAACAAAAGCAAAGTTTTTACCAAGTAACACTGCAAGAGTCTGTTTTCCCGCCATTTTATCCTGCTCTATATCACGGTAGTTGTTCACAACCAGAATATTGGTGACAAGTGCTCCCACGGGAATTGCAGAAATGAGTGCCTGACTGGAGATATAACCTGTATTTATAAAGTAGGTACCAACAGTTCCCACAAGGCCAAAGAAGAGGAATACAAAAAGGTCTCCAAGTCCGTTATAAGCAAGCGGAAATGGACCTGCTGTGTACATAAATCCTGATATTATGGAGAGAATCCCAATCATCAAGATTAATGGACCGGCATAATAGACAAGATATAACCCCATCAAAAACGACAGAAGAAAACTCAGATAAATTGCAAATTTCATCTGAGCCACAGTTACCCAACCTTCATTTAACGCTCTTTTGGGACCAACTCTTTCTTTGGTATCCGCTCCCTTTAAATGATCATAAAGATCATTCGTAAAATTTGTCCCGATTTGAATCAAAATTGAACAAATTAGTGCTACAGCGGAAACAAAGAGATTATATTTCCCCTCGGCAACTGCGAGTGAAGTACCTACAATCACGGGAACAAACGCAGCGAGTAAAGTTTTTGGTCTCGCAGCCAGAATCCAAATTAGAGTTTTATTCATATAAACTACGGAAGTTTTGGAAATTTGTTAAAATCAGGCTTTCTCTTTTCCAGATAAGCTTTTTTCCCTTCCTGGGCCTCCTCTGTCATGTAGTATAGAAGTGTTGCATTGCCGGCCAATTCCTGAATCCCCTGCTGCCCGTCAAGTTCAGCATTAAATGCCGACTTCAACAGTCTTATGGAGAGTGAACTGTGTTGAAGTATTTCTCGAGCCCACTGAACCCCCTCAGCTTCAAGTTCTTCAACAGGAACAACCTTGTTGACCAATCCCATGTCAAAGGCCTCTTGAGCGTTGTATTGCCGGCAAAGGTACCAAATTTCTCTCGCTCTTTTTTGTCCCACAAGTCGGGCAAGATAAGAAGCACCAAATCCACCATCAAAACTTCCAACTTTTGGACCTGTTTGTCCAAAAACTGCATTGTCTGCAGCAATTGTGAGATCACAAACCACATGCAAAACATGACCGCCACCAATTGCATAACCTGCAACAAGTGCAATAACGGGTTTTGAAATGCTTCGGATCATTTTCTGTAAATCAAGAACATTTAATCTGGGAACCCCGTCACCTCCAACATATCCCTGATCTCCTCTGATTCTTTGGTCACCCCCTGAACAAAAAGCGTATTTCCCATCAGCTGCGGGTCCTTTACCTGTCAGTAGAATTACCCCTATCTCCTGATCTTCTCTTGCATCAACAAAAGCGTTGAACATCTGGGTAACCGTCTCAGGTCGGAAAGCATTTCTTACTTCAGGACGGTTTATGGTGATCCGGGCAATTCCCTCTGCTTTTTCATAAATTATATCAGAGAAATCTCCGACTTTTTTCCATTCAATCATCATTTTTGTACCGGTTAATTCATTCAATTCTTTTTAAAAACTCTTTAATGGCCTCTGCCGTTTCAATCGGTTTTTCCATGTAAACAGTGTGCCAGGCTTCAGGGATAACAATATGTTCAAATCTTTTGTTCAATCCACATACCCTTTGTGCGATTCCTTCATACTTTTTATCATTCCCACCCGTAATTAAAAGCCCCGACTGGTCAATGGTGCGCAGTTTGTCTTGCAGAAACGGCATAACTCCCAACCCGGAATTTAATAAATAATTTTTTAAGATTTTGGTTGAATTTAACCTTTTTCGTGTATCGTATGCTTTATAAAAAGACTCCGGAAGAGTTTTTAAACCATCAAACAATTCAAGATTAAGCCAGTTATCAACCCAGGCATCAATACCAAATTCCATAATTTTTGCAGCGTGTTCGATATCCTCGGCAGCTCTTTCAGCTCTCAATTCATCAGTTGGAAGTCCCGGAGTTGAACTGATTGATATAAATGCCTTATTTTGCAACAGATTATTGGCGACCATATAAAAAGCCAGTCGGCCACCTGCTGAATATCCACAAAGGATCGGATTATTTATATTTACTTCTTCGATAAGTTCTATCAGAAGTTCACTAAGCCCCTCAAAAGAGAAAAACCATGGATCATCTACAAAACTGCTTTTTCCACATCCAGGAAGGTCCGGAATCAGAAAACTTTGGTGGTCAGTAAATGCTTCCGTCATTCTCTCCCAGTCACCCGAATAACCACCGAGCCCATGAATCAATATAAGAGTATATTTACTCCCTGTTCTATGATGTTCATAGTGTACATCAATCCCACGAAAATTATAATACATAGTCCTCTAATTTATCTTAAGTGAATAAAGAAATCCCGTTAACACTTTTCCAAGGTCATAAAGTGTTGAGGCACTGATATTGTTCATATCATCTTTAAGTGTGTGCCAATAGTTTCTTCGGGGGTCTCTTGAGTCTGCCCCTATCAGTCCGGCATCAATAATGTTAATGGTTCTAATCCCTACTTCATTTAAGGGGATGTGATCATCATAAACAGGTTGCGATACAAAATCCTTAAACCTGCTATTTCCTTCACTTTGAGCAAATTTCCAAACAAGATCAACAATATCACCCGCAAATTTGACCGATCCCTCTTCCCTCATATAAATTGCTTCTTTGTCACCCACCAAATCGAGAAGTATACCAAAAAGTGGTTTTTGTGGCAACGGATTATTTGCTGCAAAATATTTTGATCCGATACAATAACCTTCAAGACTGCCTGATCTGCCGTAATCTTCCGCATCAAACAATACTATATCAACTCCATAGTCAAGTTTATTTGCACCAAGAACATCTGCCAGAGCCAGTAACACAGCGGTTCCGCTTGCTCCATCATTTGCCCCAGGAATCGGTTGATTGTGTTTGCTTGTATCGGATTCCTGATCGGCATGTGGTCTGCTGTCCCAGTGTGCACAAAGTAAAATTCTTTTTACCGCCTCAGGATTAAAACTGGCAATCAGATTTGTAAATTTGAGGGTCTCTCCGGTTGGAACCTTTGCCTCAAAATCCTGATGTTTTACGATAGCACCCGATTGCACAAGCCTGTTTGATAAAAATTCTTTTGTGACTGCCCAGGATGGTTTTCCTGAAACCCGGGGTCCAAAAGCTACTTGTTTTGCGACAAGTTCATAAGCAAGAAGGCTGTCGAATTGTGGTATTTTATTCCCTTTTTTAATCTCGAATGCAGGAACTGTCTCTTTTACCACCGGAGGTTCCTCCTTTTTTCCACACCCTGATATCAGAAGAAGTGAGGTAATTGTAACTATTGAAAATAATAAAAATTTCATCGACTTTTTCCTTTAATTGTATAAAGTTATAAGTTCACAAATTTTATCCTGGAAGGCCCTCGCCTTTGCAGCACTCCCGGTAAAGTTTTGCATTAAAATTGAAAAAGCGAGCATGTCACCACTTTTCCCCTTCACATACCCGGTAAGTGTACTCACTCCTGAAAGTGATCCGGTTTTTGCTCTTACATTGTTGAAACAGACAGTGTTTTTCATTCTGCTTGATAATGTTCCGTCAACACCGGCAATTGGAAGCGAATTATAAAATATGTTAAATAATTCACCGTTGTCAAAATACAGTTTTGAGATGAGAGCTGTAAGCAGATCGGCGCTCACAGCGGAATAACGCGATACCCCCGAACCGTCGGCTATTCTGTAATTACCCGGGGTTTTCCCCGCCCAGGCAATAACACTATCGATATACTTTTTCCCGTCTGAAAAAGAGATGTTTTTTTCACGGGATTTTCCACCCAGTGCCAAAAGCATCATTTCAGCATAAAGATTATCACTCTTTTTGTTCAATGGGGTAATCAGGTTTTTGTAGGCATGCCTGAATTCGTAAATCTTTTGATATTCATAATCGGGATAAATGATCCCGGTTGATTCGGTAGTTTGAATCCCTGAGGAAACAAGTTTTTCTTTAACCAGTTCAGCCATATATAGTTCCGGCCGCCAAACATTAAAATAATATACTTGTGCCTGGGTTGTACGGTTGATGTTTCCCTTGACAAAAATGGTGTTTGTTCTGCCAAGATAATCGCGCCAAACCTTAAGATTGGTGGAGCCGGCTCCGGTTGTTGCTTCATTTTGTATGTTAAAAAACTTTGTATTTGGTGAGGTGGTTACAATCGGTTTCCCACCGTTAGCATCGGGAGAAACTGCTACTGTCACATAATTTCCATTGATATTTAATGCCGACATAAATGGTGAAGTTACTGCTCCGTCATCATCCCACATCCATCCTTCACCCCAAAAAAGTGAGTCCTTCCGGGAAACATCCACCAGAATTCCTCCCGTAATTTTCGTGATTCCTGCGTTTTTAACAACTTCAACTATTTTAACAAGACTGTCAAGTTTAAAGTCGGGATCACACCCGCCGCGAATGATGATATCCCCTTTTAACACGCCGTTTTCAATTTTGCCCTTGTAACCGATTCCGGTATTGAAAGTATATTCCGGTCCAAGAAAAACAAGTCCTGCAATTGTTGTAATTACCTTCATGTTCGATGCAGGGTTCATCAACTTAAATTTATCGCGGGAGAACATCTCCTGTTTTTTTGTCAGATTATAAACTTTAATGCCCGAATTGCACGAGATAAAAAAGCTATCTTGCAGAAGGGATTCCATTTCCTCTGTGAAACGGTTGTTTTGTCCACTTGCCGATACCAGCAGGCTCAGGGTTATTAATACCCCTTTTAGAATATTATTTTTAAAATACAATTTCTGTCCTCAGTGCTATTTCTTCGAGAATGGATGAAACTCTGATACATTTATGGTAGGGACCCTTAAAAACGACAGCTTTCCCTTCGCTGTGAGCTTTCAGGGCTAAATAATTAGCTTTTGAAAAGGAACAATTTAACGCTTTTATCAGTTGTTCTATTACTTCATCAAATGAATGAAAATCATCATTATATAAAATGACCCGGGCAGTGTACTTTACTGAAGAACCTGATTCAATATCTTCAAGAACCTCAGGTTCCGGAGTTGAAGGTAAATTTATCTGTTGATCTTCGTTCATATTATTGCATATCGGATTCATGGTAATTATTGCGGGGTCTCTGACTGCCAAATAAATTTTAAATGGGAATACAAATTTAAGGAAAAAACCGTCATCTTTATTATTTTTGTAAGCTATTCTTAAACAAATTCATACATAACGGAGGTCAAATGAAAATAGCTGTTTGCGTCAGCAATGTACCCGATACAGCTACCAAAATAAAGATTTCAGCCGGAGGAAAAGAGATCGATAAAACCGGCGTATCTTTTATAGTCAATCCCTACGATGAATTCGCCATTGAAGAAGCAGTTAAAACCAAAGAAAAATTTGGTGGTGAAACTGTGGTGATCAGCGTGGGTGATGACTCGAATAAAGAGATTATGCGAAAAGCTTTAGCCATGGGAATCGATTCAGGTTTGTTGTTAAAATCTGATGGAACTCTCGACTCCGATGGAGTGGCAACTCTTCTCGCCAATGAGATCAAAGATGGTGGATATGACATTGTATTTATGGGCAAACAGTCAGTGGATTTTGACACCTCAATGGTTGGCCAGCTTACTGCTACTAAAGCAGGATTCAATTGTATAACCGTATGTGTTTCTCTTTCAATAGAGAACAATTCAGTTACTGCTGAAAGAGAAATTGAGGGTGGAAGAGAAGTTGTAAATTCTTCACTTCCAATTGTCATAACTGCTCAAAAAGGCTTAAATGACCCCAGATATCCAAACTTAAAAGGTATTATGGATGCAAAACGAAAAAAACTGGAAGAGAAAGCTGTAACAGCTCCCTCCACTCTGGTTGAAGTTCTGGAGATGTCTCTCCCCGCACCCAAAGCACCCGGACGAATTCTTGGTACCGACTCATCTGCGGTTCCCGAACTTGTTCGCCTTTTAAGAGAAGAAGCAAAAGTAATTTAAGGAGTTTAGGAATGTCAAAATTAATCTTAGCAGTTATTGAACAAAGAGATGGTAAAATAAAAAAATCAAGTCTTGAAACCGTCTCAAAAGCAGCGGAATTAGGGCAGAATCTCGGTTACGAAACTCTCGCTATTATCCCAGCTGCAACCGTCGAGGAATCTGAAAAAATTGCACAATATGGTATCGGCAGAATTGTAACATTATCAAATTCTGCTTTTTCAAATTATTCGCCATCAGGCTACGCTAAAGCAGTTGTTGAGTTTGCAAAAGAGAAAGGCGTTGAAGTTTTGCTCTTTTCGAATACTGCAATGGGGAAAGACCTGGCTCCCCGGGTAGCACCTCTTCTTGGTGCCGGAATTGCATCAGATTGTACTTCACTTGAAGTACTAAATGGTGAGTTGGTAGCAGTAAGACCTGTCTTTGCGGGAAAAGCGTTGCAAAAGGTAAAAGTAAATTCTGCAGTTAAAGTTTTTACTCTCAGACCTAATGTATTTCCACTTGTTGAAAATCCAACAACGGCGAATGTCGAAAATATAAATATCGACTCACCAGATTTGACCACTTCTGTTACAGAAATCAAAAGAGCGGCAGGAAAACTTGATGTGGCTGAAGCTGATATTATTGTTTCCGGTGGAAGAGGGCTTAAAGAGTCAGGAAACTTCCATCTTGTTGAAGAGTTGGCATCCGTTCTAGGAGCGGCAGTTGGTGCTTCCAGAGCTGTTGTTGATGCCGGTTGGAGACCTCATGGTGAACAGGTTGGACAAACAGGAAAGACAGTAACTCCAAGTCTTTATGTGGCTTGTGGCATCTCCGGTGCCATCCAACATCTTGCAGGTATGGCTTCTTCAAAATATATAGTAGCAATAAACAAAGACAAAGATGCCCCGATTTTTACAATCGCGGATTATGGAATTGTGGGTGATGTTTTTGAAATTTTGCCTGTTCTGAAGGATGAAATAAAGAAAGTAATTTCAAATTGAGTAAAATAGAGTGTGAAGTGTTGGGACTCTCAACAAGTCCCGCAGGTAGCGGAGCTTTTGTGCTTCTCCTTAAAGAAGTTGATGGAGAAAGAAAATTGCCGATAATTATCGGACATTTTGAAGCTCAATCGATGGCGTATGTCATCGAAAAACATGCACTTGAACGCCCAAACACTTACGACCTTCTAAAATCTGTAATTGATAACCTCGGCGCAAATGTCGTCGAGGTTGTCATTCACGATCTGATTCAAAACACTTATTATGCAAATATTGTTTTGGATGTTTCAGGATTCACAAATGAAGTGGATGCACGACCTTCCGACGCCATAAATCTGGCGTTACGGTGTAATGTACCTATCTATGTAGCTGAAAAAGTTTTGGAAGAAGCAGGGTTTTACCCCGCCAAAGAGAATCCCAAAGATGAAGAAATTGACGGCGCATCGGAGAAATCCACTCTCAGAGAGACAAAACTAGCAGCACTCCAGGACCGTCTGAGAGAACTTCTTGAAAGTGAAGACTATGAGCAAGCAGCAAAAATCAGAGATCAGATTAATAAACTAAGCGGCAGTAGTAACTAACAGAGTTTTACTCTGAAAAAACCTTCTCACCAATCATACAGTCGTTACACTTGTCTTTTGAACATCTATTGCGGAAAAGTTCAAGCATTCCCTGGTAGATCAATGGACCATGTTTGTGTGTATCAAGATTTAATGCAGCAGATACCTCATTAACAAGAGAATTATCCAAATCCATGTCCACTTCACTATATAACTTCAAAGTTTTGGAAGCAAATTTTTTCTTGCCAAACATTTCATAATATAGATAAAGTATCGGAAGAATCACATTCAATACGATCTCATCTGCTCTGTTTTTGCCAATAAAAAATTTAATGTGTGGTTTTGCTTCCACATCAAACATATAATGTCTGCTCCAATAACCCGAACCTTTTGTGATAAACAGACTTCGCATACAAACTTTTAATGTGTCAATTTTGTGGATTTCAACAAATTTTCTGTGTAAATTTCCGATCAGATTATGATTCAGAATTTCATTTAATATTCTGACACCCCCTGCGAGCCTTACTGGAGGATAATTTTGTGGACGCATTCTGTAAAACGACCAGTCATCCTCTTCAAACATTTTTCCGTCATATTTATCCACCAGAGTGTTCCATGTTTCATGTAATGACCTGATATAACTTGATGTGTCGTCTGACTTGCTGTTTGGATGATTGGGAAGAAGACCGGAAACATGAAAAAAGAGTGATTCGGCATTATGAAAAAACTCATCATCAGTCCCAAGTGTTTTGAGCAATTTTGGTTCGACCGCACGGGCTATTCTCAACATAATATCTTTATTCTGGGAGTAACCAAGAGCTTCAAAAATTCCTTCGTAAAAAAGTTGTTCCCAAACTCTTTTATTATTCAATTCCCGATAAGTCAATTTTCTTTCAAGATACTCCAGAGGGATATCGTAAGCATGCTCAGGTTCACTAACCTTCATCTCTTCGAGAAATAAAATCTCCTTTAACCGGTATGCAACTTTTTCACACTTCCGCTTAAATCTTTCGATTCCAAGTTTTTTCAGGAATTCAAGTTTCTCCTCTTCGGTGACAAGGAGTGTAAGCTGTTTACAGGAAATTTTATTAATTGAGGAAAGACGATAGTGGGCGATTTGTTTTCTTAAAGATTCACTAAGTGTTGCATCAATGAATTCTATAACACTTAACGAGTGTACTTTTCTGCCATCTTTGGTGGTGACAAAATGTCTTGAGTCGCCATCATCAAGAATTATGTGAAGAATAACTTTATTGAACTTGGGATTTTTTGAATGTCCGTGATTTTTCCAGTCAGTGTGGAAATTATCAATCTCAATATCACCCACATAAGTTAAACTGCCAATCTGAACACGGGCATTTTTAAAATCCGGTCCACCAAGCTCGGTAGATTCTACTCCCCGGTCGAGGATAACTATCTTTTCCTCATCGAAGGTAAAGATATCGGATTTAAATTCCTGATTCTTCCATATTTCGTATAGAAGTTTTTCTGGTAACGCAGCAGTTTTCATTCACACTCCGGTTCTTATGATAATCTTTGGTAGTATTATCTTGCAATTTGTAAGAATAAATTCCCACAAAAGAGAATTTTGTGGTTCGCGATATTAAGTATTCAAAGAAAATCCAAGAGTCTTCGGTCAGTCTCTAATTGAAACTCACACAAATGCCTGACCAATTTCAGTATTTAATTTTATGAGTTCCTCAGCAGCTCTTTCAGAAAAATCAACACCATTTGATGCGAATATGATATTTCTGCTTGAATTAATAAGAAATCTTTTATGCCCGTATGTATAAAAGAGTTTTGTAACCTGCTCAGCACTCCCACCTTGGGCGCCGACACCCGGAACAAGCACCGTTGTGCCTGAAAGATCGGGCAGATCCTCTTTAAGATTTTCAATATTGGTAGCACCAAAAACTGTGCCAAGTGATGAAGCCGGATACCATGATTTTATTCTTGAGAGAACTTCTTTATAAAGCGGTTTCCCCGACATCAGGATTAATTTCTCAAAATCTTCACTTCCCCTGTTGGATGTTAACACGAGAACAAAATTTAATTTGTCTTGAAACTCAAAAAATGGATCAAGTGAGTCCTTCCCCATATAGGGAGCAAGTGTAGAACAATCAAATCCAAACTCATTAAAGATTGCATCTGCATACATTTTGGAAGTATTACCGATGTCTCCTCGTTTTGCATCACCAATTATGATGATCTGCTCATCCCTGCTTTGGATATAGTCAACAGTCCGTTTAAGTGTTGATATCCCGTCGATTCCATGACTTTCATAAAATGCAAAATTTAACTTGTAAGCAGCCGCTCCATCGATGGTTGCATCTATAATCTCTTTGTTAAAAGTGAATACAGGGTCATTCCCCTGCTGCAGTTTTACCGGAATGCGAGTTGGGTCGGTGTCGAGTCCCACACACACATGTTTTTTATTATCGGTCTGATAAACCACTTTCTCAAATGAAGTCATTTTAATTTATTACCTGTTTACTTCTGGCTATGTTAAAAACGATCCCAAGCATTATAAAATTTGAAAGAAGGGATGAACCTCCATAACTAACAAATGGAAGTGGGATTCCAATAACAGGAACTATGCCAATAACCATTCCTATGTTTATAGCAAAGTGAATAACAAAGATTGAGAGTATTCCCACTGTAACAAGACTAAGGAATTCGTTTTTGGTTTCCCCGGCAATTTTAAGGATTCTTAAAAAAACAACCAAAAATATACTTATTACAATGATAGACCCAAAGAATCCAAACTCCTCACCGATTACACAAAAAATGAAATCAGACCATAGTTCAGGGATGAATTGTAATTGAGTCTGACTCCCTGACATAAATCCTTTTCCCCACATACCCCCCGAACCAATAGCAATTTGAGCTTGAATTGCATTGTACCCCGCACCTAACGGATCAGAGTTGGGGTCAATAAAGGAAAGTATTCGTTTTTTCTGGTGAGGGCTGAGAATGTTAAAAAAGTATTTTACAAAAAAGGCAGATGCAAAGTTAATCGCCAAAAGAGAACTTGTGATAAAGATATTCCTTTTGAATACTATCAGAAATCCTGCCACTATTACAAAAGCGCCGAGAATATACCATATTCCAAAGAGAGAACTTACCATAACAAGAGGTGGAGCGAGCACAACAAACAACCCAAAAGAGCTGATCCCTCTCCAAAATAGCAGAGTTAACAGCATACCAAAATAGACGAGTGAACTCCCCAAATCAGGTTCCAACATGATTAACGCCACAGGGAATAATCCGATTAACAGATATTTTCCGATGACTTTAATATCATCAAGATCCTGCCCTTTAAGCTCAAGATATGACGCCAGGGCAAGTAAAGTGGCAATTTTTGAAAATTCCGCCGGTTGTAAATTCAACGGACCAAGGTCGATCCAGGCTTTTGCACCACCAATGGTTTTACCAAAGATTAATACCGCAATCAAAAGTGTGATACTGAGTCCGTAACCCCAGGGAACCACAGTCCTGATAAGTGTTGTTGGAAGTCCATAAATTATAAAAAACAGAACAAGTGACAATCCGAGGGCAAAGAGTTGTTTCTCAAAATTGTTTCGAACCTGGATCACATTTTGAGTTGAACTGTAAATAGCAAGAAGCCCAAATGCCAGGAGGATAAATATTGCTCCAAAGAGAATAAAATCAAACTTACTTGATAGTTTACCACCTAATTTCAAACTATCTGTTCTCCTCAATGGCAGTCATCAAATCCAAAGTATCGTTCGTCTTCTTTTCCTTTTTCGGTTTTTCTTCCTTTGGTTTAGGCTTAATATCGCCTGTTGAACGAAGATATGCAAGAATAACCTCTTCTGCAACAGGAGCCGCCACCTCAGAACCATAACCCGCATTTTCAAACAACACTGCAATCGCAATTTTTGGATTATCGTAGGGAGCAAATCCCACAAAAAGTGAGTGGTTTCTTCCATGAACATTCTGAACAGTACCCGTTTTTCCTGCGATGACAACTTCAGTGCTTCTGATGTTTTTAGCAGTTCCCCCGCCGCCGTTCACCACAAGCCACATTCCCTTTTTGATTATCCGAACATTCCGATCGGAAACCCCGGTATTTACCTCTTCAAATTTATAAGGTATAAACTTTCGTTTTTCATCAAGATATCCTTTCACGAGGTGGGGTGTAAATGATTTGCCATTATTTGCCACCAGTGCTGTCATAAATGCGAGTTGAAGCGGAGACACGCTCACCTCTCCCTGACCAATCCCCACACTTACCAGTATACCCCGGGGCCAGTTATTTCCGTAAACTTTTTCATAATAGGCGGATGATGGAATCAAACCTCTCGATTCTTCAAGGAGATCGATACCCGTTTTTGTCCCTATCTTAAACTTTTTTGCAAACTCATTTAATCTGTCAACACCAATCTCGAAGATCAGTTTGTAGAAAAAGACGTTGCAAGAGCCTTCAAGTGCTCTATAAACGGTAGTCGCTCCATGAGCTCCGTGACATTTAAATGTCCGGTTTCCATAAGTATAAGAACCGGGACAATAGATAGTGCTATGTTCATTAATTGCTCCAACCTCCAACCCGCAAAGAGCAACAAGCACCTTAAAAGTTGATCCGGGAGAGTGAGTTGACTGAGTTGCACGATTAAATTGTGGTTTTAATGGATTTGAAATCAAATCCCTCATATACTCTTTGGGAGTAATATCCGAAAACTTTGAAAGATCATAATCCGGTGCACTTGTAAAAGCAAGTATTTCGCCCGAGGAAGGCTCAATTGCAATTATTGCTCCACTTCTGCCACGCATAACTTGTTCAGCTGTGGCCTGAGCACCAGAATCGAGAGACAATACAAGATCTTTCCCTTTTATCGAGGCTAAATCCACCGTACCGTCTTTGTAGCGACCAATTTTCCTCCGAGTGGCATTCACGAGTATGTAGTTAAAACCCTTTTCGCCGCGCAATTCTTTCTCGTAACTTTTCTCAATCCCGTTCATTCCAATATTGTCACCTAGAGTATAAAAACTGTCCTTTTTTAAGTCGTTTTCATTTGTTTCTTTTAGGTATCCAAGCACGTGTGCGGCGGAAAATGTGTTTGTGTAACCCCGTTTGATCTCAATAATATAGTCCACCCCGGGGAATCTCTCAGAGTTTTCTTCAAGCCATCCAATCTCTTCGAATGAAGCACCTTTTTTGATTTTCACAGGCTGATATTTCCCATATTTTTTATGTTTTTGCATAATATGGGCGATAGTGTCTTTAGGAAGTTGTAGAAGTGCCTCAAGCATCGGATTGGTTAGTGTATCATACTCAGAAGGAGTAATTCTTACTGTATATGAAGGAACATTTTGAACCAGAAGCTTAAGATTACGATCGTAAAATACTCCACGAAGAGGCATCTGCTCGATGGCTTTTATACTGTTGTCGGTAGATTTATCTTCAAATTTGCGGTTGAAAACTATTTGCATCGAAAATAATTTTAAACCGTAAATGAGAAACAGACCCAGTATAATTCCTGCGAGCACACTCTTTCTAACAGAAGAGAGTTGTGTCATTTTAACCAGTCACCTTGTTTTTTAGGGATTGTAAATACCCAGATTGCACTGACAAATCCGGTGTATAAAGCGGGAGTAATTCCCTGTTCAAAAATAAGTTTCAGGAGATTATTATTCAGGTCGAAATTTGTTACCAAAGCGAACGTGGATGAATTAATGAATGCAGCAAGAACGATTATAAAGATGAATCGGTATGAACCGAGATTGACATCAATCCTGTTTGTGCTGAAGTAGCCTGCTGCAAAACCTGCAAGTGTTTTTGCAAGTGCAGAACTTGCCAGCATATTACCAGTTACCAGATCAAATATCAATCCTGCGCCAAAACCAAAAAGTGTTCCCGGTATCTGACCATGTTTTACGGCGGTGTGAACAACTAGGATAAGTATCAAATCAGGAACAATAGTTTCTATTGATATAAAAGGGACAAACACCACTTGAACAAACAGCAATGGAATCAGGTAAGCAACCGGTAACAGGTACTTTAAGTATTTGTTATTGTTCATTTTGTGTTCAGGTAATTAAGTTCGTAATTGTCAACTTTTTTACTCTGGATCATTCTCATCACAAAGATATTGTCAGTGCTGTTCAGATCAGCCATTGGCGTCAGAAGAAGATCGTTAAATAATCCACTTTCAGGATTTAGAATTCGCGCAACTTCACCAACCGGGATATTTATTCCAATGAGTGAGCTGACTTCTGAAGTGACTATTCTCTCTCCCTTTTGAATCTGAAGTGTCTTGGGAATCCCCTGCATCACAAGTTCGGTTCCGTTCCATTTTAGGATACCCGGTGTACCCGAATTGATTAATTTTACGATGAGTTTAAGATTTACATTTTTGTAAGTTCTTACGATGGAATATTTATCTGCGGTTGTGTAAACAATCCCAACCAGACCTGTCTGTGAAATAACAGGCATACCCGGTTTAACCGAATCTGCTGCACCACGATTTATCGTGAAGTTGATTTGATCTGCTAAAAATGATTTGGCAATAACTTCAGCGGCAATAAGATCGTAGGAGGATGTGTCTGCAAAGGCGAGCATATCACGGAGTTCACGGTTTTCAAGTCCAAATTCTCTTAACTGGTTATTCTCGAGCATCAATTCCGCATTTCTTCTGCGAAGCTTTTCATTTTCAGATCTCAAATCTGAAATAAAATTCACATAACCAAAGATACCCGAAACCTGTGAAAATGTAGAAAGTGCAAGTGAGCGCAACTTCTGGGTGGATTCATGTTCACTAATCGACATCAACATAAAAGAAACGATTACCAAAGCGATCAGGATCAGATATGCTTTGAATGACCGAAGAAGTGCAAGGAAAAATTGATTCATCCTAATAGCGGCGATGCCTTATCAGAACTGAAGAGTAGCCGTTAAGATTATCAATAACCCTGCCGGCACCTCTTACAACTGCTGTTAAGGGTTCCTCTGCAATATGCACAGGGAGATTTGTTTCAAGTCTTATTCTCTTGTCAAGTCCTTTTAGCAGAGCACCACCCCCGGAAAGCATGATCCCGGAACTGTGAATATCTGCAGAATGTTCAGCGCCCGTTCTTTCGAGCAATCTTCTTACTGCTTCCAGTATGGCAACCACAGGACCTTCGAGAGCATCTCTGATTTCAACAGATGATACTTCCACCTTTTTAGGAACTCCGCCAACCAAATCCCTTCCCTTTACTTCAATGGTAAGTTCTTCGGGAAGTGCCATTGCAGAGCCAACCTGGCATTTAATGGCTTCAGCTGTCCTCTCACCAATCAGGATATTGTAGTTTCGTCTGAAAAAACTTACTATTGCCTCATTCATTTCATCTCCGGCAACCTTGATCGATTCCTCAACCACTATACCCGACAAAGCGATCACAGCAATCTCCGTTGTTCCACCACCAATATCAATTACCATATTACCTTCAGGACGAGATACATCAATACCAATTCCAATCGCTGCAGACATCGGCTCCGAGATCAGATGAACCTCTTTTGCGCCGGCATGTTCAGCACTGTCGCGCACAGCCCTCTTTTCAACTTCGGTAACTCCACTTGGAACAGCTATTACCACTTTTCTTGCAGAAACTATTCCTGAGTTTACTTTTTTTATAAACGCTCTAATCATCCCCTCAGCAATTTCAAAATCAGCAATTACACCGTCTCTCATGGGTCTGGTAACTTTGATGTCGCGGTGTTCTCTGCCCATCATTTCCTTTGCTTTATTTCCCAGCGCAATAATTTTTCTCGTATTTCTGTCGAAAGCAACGATTGAGGGTTCATTTAAAATGATCCCCTTACCCTTTACATGAATAAGAGTGTTTGCGGTCCCTAAATCGATCGCTATGTCATTTGCTAAAAAATCGAACAATCCCATTAACAATTCCTCAGTGTTTAAAGTGTCTGATCTTTGTAAAAATCATTGAAATATTGTGTCTGTCGGCGGCTTCAATAGCCTCCTGGTCTCTCACAGACCCTCCGGGTTGCACAATTTCAGTTACTCCCGCCTCAGCTAATAAATTTATTCCGTCTTCAAACGGAAAAAAAGCGTCAGATGCTGCAATTGCACCTGAAATATCAAAACCAAATTCTCTGGCTTTCCTGATAGCAATTTTCACGGAATCAACACGCGATACCTGTCCGGCTCCAATTCCGATTGTTTGACCATCTTTTACCAGTACTATCGCATTCGATTTCACATTTTTACATACAGTCCAGGCAAACTTACATAAGTCAAGTCTTTCAGTTTTAACCGATGCTTTGGTGACATTAATTGCTGAGTCTATTTCCCCTGTATATCTGTCGTTTTCTTGCACAAGATACCCTCCGGCAGCATTTCTGATTACAAACGGATTTGTCGCTCTTTTCTTCTGCAACAATACTCTGCGCTGTTTCTTTTTGTTGAGTATTTCAATTGCCTCATCTGTGAAAGAAGGAGCAACTACAAGTTCAAGAAAAATTTCGTTTAATTTAAGTGCGGTTGTCTCATCAACCTGACCGTTAAAAACTACAATTCCACCAAATGCGGAAACAGGATCAGAGGAAAGCGCTGCATTAAACGATTCAAATATACTCTTTTTTACAGCCACACCACATGGATTACTGTGTTTTATTATTGCACAACCAGATTCGTCAAGCTCCCAAACGAGTTCGGTTGCGGCAGAAAGGTCAAGAATGTTGTTATAAGATAACTCTTTCCCAATCAATTGCTCAAAATTTTCACTAAAATCCCCAAAGAAATACCCCTTTTGATGTGGGTTTTCACCATATCTGAGTACCCTCCTCTCTGGTTCAAAAATAGAGAGGATGGTGTTTTCCCCTGTTATTTTTCTCTCAAGCACCCTGGAGATCATCGAATCGTAAGCAGCTGTCACTTTAAAACCTTCAACCGCTAGATATTGTCGATATTCTTCATCAAGGTTATTTTCACTTAATCTCTCAATAAATTCAGGATATTGAATTGGCGAAGTAAGAATTGATACAAATTTATGATTTTTTGCGGCTCCCCGAATCATTGAAACTCCCCCAATATCAATTTTTTCGACTAATTCAGCAACCGTAACATCTTCCTTTTGTGAGGCTCCCGAAAAATCGTAAAGGTTCACGGCAACCACATCTATCAGGTCTATACCATGCTCGAGAAGTTCAGCCATATCCTGATCATTGTCTCTTCGTGCCAGAATTCCACCAAAAACTTTTGGATTGAGTGTTTTTACTCTTCCACCAAGAATTTCAGGAAATCCTGTGAGACTACCGATCTCCAAACATTCCATTCCGGATTCTCTGATCACTTTTGCAGTGTTTCCGGTTGAAACAAGTGAATAACCACAATTTATTAGCGCGCCGGCAAGTTCTTTCACTCCACTTTTATCCGTGAGTGAAATTAATGCGTATTTTTTCAATTTATCTTCCATTTTTATAATTGTCGCTCTTCCAAACTGACAATCTTTACTTTTCCATTTTCAATTTTTATTCTGTTTTGGGCAAAAAGCCCAATAACTTCGGGTAATAATATATGTTCAGCTTTTAACACCAACGAAGCGATTTCATCCGGTGATTTTACATTTGAGATATCAACAAACTTTTGAGATATTATCGCACCACGGTCATATTCACTATTCACAAAATGGACTGTTGGTCCTGATAACTTGTCACCGGATTCAAAGACAGCTTCATGAACATGATGACCATACATCCCTTTCCCTCCAAAAGCAGGAAGAAGTGCAGGGTGAATATTTATTATCCGGTTTTCAAAATGTTGAACAAAGTCAGCAGGTATCAGCTTAAGAAAACCTGCAAGGACAATCAAGCCGGCGTTTTTATCGTCAAGAATTTTTGTAAGTTCTGAAAAAGAAATCCCGCTTTTACCCACAACTGTAGTGTCGATGTTAAACTCTTCTGCAATTTTGAAGGCACCACAGTCAACTTTATCACTGATCACCAAAACAACATTAACCAGATCTTTCAGTTTTTCACATTCTATGATGGCTCTGAGATTTGAACCCCTTCCTGAAACAAAAACTGCAATGTTCAAAATGGTAAAACCAACTATTTGGTCAAAGAATAAATCTTCGAAGCTTTAACAAACTCCCTGAAAAGTGGATGTGCATTTGTAGCTCTGCTCTTTAATTCAGGGTGAAATTGACATGCAACAAACCAGGGATGATCTTTTAATTCGATCATTTCGACAAGAAATCCATCGGGAGATGTTCCACTGATAACTATACCCTTGCTCTGCAGTTTGTCGCGGAACTGATTGTTAAGTTCATATCTGTGTCTGTGTCTCTCCAGAATTTCTTCAACACCATAAGCTTCTGCAGCTTTTGTCCCCGGTTTAATCACACAACTGTAAGAACCAAGTCGCATTGTTCCACCCATGTTTTTGATTCCCTTTTGGGTAGGCATAAGGTCTATCACCGAAAAAGCTCCCTTTTTGATTTCGGAACTATTGGCTCTTGGCATATTACATTCATTTCGGGCAAATTCAATAACAGCACACTGCATCCCCAAACAAATTCCAAAAAACGGGATATTGTTGATGCGGGCATAGTTGATCGACTTAATTTTCCCCTCAATACCTCTGGTTCCAAAACCTCCCGGAACAAGAATTCCGCTTACTCCTTCAAATATTTCATCAAGATTGCCTGATTCACAATCCTCGGCATTCACCCACCTAATTTTCACTTTCACATCGTTTTCTGCTCCGGCATGTACAAACGATTCGATAATACTTTTATAGGCATCATGGTAATCGATATATTTCCCGCTGATTGCAATTTGGATGGTATGGCTTGGATTTTTGATCTTTGAAACAAATTTTTTCCAGGTACCCAACTCAATTTTTGCATCCTGAAGTCGTAGTTTTTTTAGAACCACCAAATCCATTTTTTCTTGATGTAATACAAGAGGAATCTCGTAGATAGTATCACAATCGTGAGCCGAGAAAACTGATTTACTGTCCACATTACAAAAAGAAGCTATTTTTGAACGAATTTCAAGCGATAGAATCCGTTCAGATCTGCATACAAGAATATCAGGTTGAATCCCTAATTCTAAAAGTGCTTTTACGGAGTGTTGTGTTGGTTTTGTTTTAACCTCGTCTGCTGCACGGATATAAGGGACATAGGTTACATGAATAGTTAATGCATTCTTTTTTCCAAATTCATGGAGTAATTGCCTTACTGCCTCGATAAAAGGCAAACTTTCTATGTCACCTATTGTGCCGCCTATTTCTGTGATAATAATATCATAATCACCAGATTCCCCGAGTTTGCACATCCTTCTTTTGATCTCGTCAGTGATGTGCGGAATAACTTGTACGGTAGCTCCAAGATATTCACCCTGCCGCTCACGAGTTATTACATCGTAGTAAATCTGTCCAGTGGTTGTATTATTGGCTCTTTTCGTATTTAATCCAAGGAACCTCTCATAGTGACCCAGATCGAGATCAGTTTCGGCACCATCTTCAGTTACATATACTTCCCCGTGTTGAAAAGGATTCATCGTCCCGGGATCAACATTTATGTACGGATCAAATTTTTGAATAGTCACCCGATAGCCTCGCTGTTGAAGCAGCAAGCCCAAAGATGCAGCCGTAATTCCTTTCCCGATTGACGAAACAACGCCACCGGTTATAAATATGTACTTAACCAACTTAATTCCATAAAAATAAATAATTTAAACTTCTAATATACTTATACCGCTCCCCTTTTTCAAAGCAAAACAGATATATCTAATCATTTACTTTAATACGGATATTTTCAATCCAAAGGCAGTACGCTTCGCCATTCAAATGAAGGCCATCGCTGCTTAGATTCGCATTTAGATTGCCGGAATTGTCTTTCATCAGGCTGCTGTTATCAAGAAATCCAATTTTATTCTCTAGGGAAAATTTCTTCAATTCATCGTTTACAACGTCAATTGTGCTGTTTTTTATGCCGGTTTGTAGTTTTTTTTCTATCACAGGTAAAATCGATTGCAAATAGATTTTGCTGTCAGTCTCTGCAAACAAAGTATTGGCTATCTTTTTGATATTATTAATTACTGTCTCTGTTGGATAATGCCTTTGAAGATCATTAACGCCAATTGTGATAAAAATCTTTTCAGGTTGCAGTTTAATAATTTCATGGAGCCTGTCGATCACACCAAAAGTACTGTCGCCCGAAATCCCCCTGTTTAAAATCTTTTTCCCGGGGAAAAACTCCTGCCATTCACACATTTCGGTTATACTATCGCCGAGAAATATTACTGCACCAAAATTTTCAGGGCACGTTCTAAAATGAGAGGTTCTGTGTTTATAATGAGGGTCATCCAAGTGTTCTTTATAATTCATTTTTTTGTAACCAATTGTATATTTTTAAGTAATTTTGTTTCAAATTTAATTAAATGTTTCTTACATAAGAAAAACTTATAGCTATGAATAAATTATTTACTGTCTGCCTGTTGGTTACTGTTTTTGTTTTGGGGATAAATGCCCAAAGTGGAGGAAGAATTTCTGATCAAACAACTTCCGGATTTAGAAGATTTCCTCTGTATGAAGAAGTTACAAACGCCTCGTGTGGACCATGTGCCTCGAGTAATCCGATTCTAAATGCATTCCTTGAACAGATGTCCGATTCACTCGTAGCCATAACATATCATGCCTGGTGGCCCGGTGTTTCTGATCCGATGTACCAACACAACATCCAGCAAAACCGCGATAGAATTCAGTTCATGAAAGGTAATGTAAATGCAACACCTTGGTTAAATGTAGATGGGGTTGTAGTTGATGTCTGGCCATACAATTCAACAAATCTGAATGGTGCCTATAATACCAGAATGGCGGTTCCATCCCCGCTTGGGTTGGAAGTAAGCCATGTGAGATTTTCAACCGACTCTGTTGAAGTAAGGGTTAAAGCTTCGCTCCTTTCTGATTTACCTTCCGGTACCTGGAAGTTAAGGGTTTATGCAGTTGAACACCCGATAAACTATGCCACCGCCCCCGGATCAAATGGTGAGAAATTTTTCCCGCATGTCTTTAGAAAATCAGTCCCCGGTTCTGAGGGTGAACTCTTCCCTTCCACTGCGGGGAATTATGAATTTGTTTACCGTTATAAATTTGAATCGGCGTGGAATGATACCAATATTTATTCGATTGCTGTAGTCCAGGATGATGTTACAAAAGAGGTTGTTAACACAGGAAGCAGTAGGTTCACAAATATCCTTCCCGTTGAACTTGCATCATTCGAAACAGTTCAAGAGAAGAATGGAATTTTGGTCTCATGGTCAACTGCCTCTGAACTAAACAACTTTGGTTTCGAAGTTGAAAAAAGTTATGATGGTGTGGTTTTTACAGCCGATGCCTTTGTGAATGGAAAAGGAACCTCAACAGACCTCACCCAATATTCACATTTTATGGAATTAAGCAAAAATGGATCTGTCTTTGTTAGATTAAAACAAATTGATTTTGATGGGTCAGTTTCCTATTCAAGAGTGGAAACAGTTGAATTTGGGCTAATTCCGACAACTGTGATGCTTTACGATAATTACCCAAATCCTTTTAATCCATCAACCACAATAACATATGCCCTTCCTGAAGCAACAGAAGTAACTCTTTCCGTTTACAGTACTTTGGGTGAATTGGTTAAGGTTCTGGATAGTGGGGCTAAACCTGCAGGCAATCATAAATTGGAATTTGACGCTTCTGAACTTCCTTCAGGAGTTTACCTCCTCAACCTGAATACACCGTTGGGGAATTCGATTAAGAAGATAAGTCTCCTGAAATAGGTATCGAAGATGTAATAACTTAAAACTTCTGATCGTCGGCACTGGGACCATAAAGCCCGGGCACTTTCAGGTCATTCATTCGCAGATAAACTGTGAGCTGAGCTCTGTGATGGATCATGTGATTCATCACAGAGGATCTGAGAACGATATGCCTCGGTTGTCCAAACAATGCTTTGTCCTGAAAATACAATGTCCAGGTCTCTAACATCTGCTCTTCTGTCATCCCTTTTAACGCCTCCAAAAACAATTTGACATTTTTGTCAAACAATTTAAGCAAATCTTCTTTGGTTTCCGGGTTGTCTCTGTCAAGACTTGTTTCCTCAGGGGTCATTCGGTATTCATTTGATTTCAGGGTCAATAAACCCCAATACGGCATATTTGTAACATGTAATGCCAAATGTTTAAATGAGAATGATTTTGGGTGTGGTTTGTAATCGAGTTTGGAAAAATCCAGATTTTCGAGCACCCTTCTTGTGCCCTTTAATTCCATTTCGAATTCATTATAAAATAAGTCAATAAACATTTATTTGTTCCTTATGTTGTAAGTTTGATTCAGTTCTGTTGATTAAAATTGTTTAACTTCAAAAATTAATTTAACAAAATATGTACAGATAATTGTTCAACCGAATTATTTGCGATTATTTTTTCTCTGTAATGGCTTCATTACTGAATATCTTTTAGAGATTTTCATTAGACTTGCGTAATAATAAAATTGAATGTATATTTGGCATTATGAATAAGAAGTTTCTGACATTAAGTCTAATTTTTGCTTTTCTCCTCTCGACCACCGGTCTCCCGGTGATCTTACACATGTGTGATATCACAGGTAGTAAGTCTTTGGTCTCTTGCAGCGAATGTAACGACGAGCAAAAAGCAGAAGAGACAGAATCTTGTTGTTCTACCGAGAACTCTGCTTCAAAAAGTACCGAAACCTCTTTTTCGCATGGGAAAAATATCGGGTGCTGTTCTGACCAACTCACACAGATCAAAATAGAAGATGATTTTTCTGTTAGCTCCGTCGATAAAGTCCAGCAAAATGTTACAGTAATATCTGTTGTTTCGACATCAAACACAACAGAAAAAGATGAAAATTATTTCCTGAACGATTCCGGATTTTCTCCGGAACCACTTTACGGTAAACTCCTCCTCAAATCAATCCACCAGCTTAAGATAGCAAACCCCCTCTTTTAAAATTCCGTTTTACCTGCAGAATTGTTTTATCCCTGCGACAGGAATAAATGCCTCTGCCTACTAAATATTTTCAATTCGGATAAAAAAAAGAGTTTAACTATGAAATCCATTCTTATCTTAGTGATGTTTTTATGCATCAGCAGTGCAATTTCAGCACAAAATCTTAAAGGTTATGTTTATGAACTTGACCCGAAGGATAATCACCAACACCCGCTCCTTTCTGCCAACGTTTACTGGAAAGGAACACAAATTGGTGCAACAACCGATGAAAACGGTTTCTTCTCCTTAAAAAAAACAGGTAAAGAACGCTCACAACTTATTGTCAGTTATATCGGCTATAAACCTGATACAATTGAAGTGTCAAATTCACTCGATTCAATCGTTATTGTCCTGTCCCTGAACAGGGAATTTCAAGAAGTATTGATATCCGCGGATCGTTCGTCAAAGTTTATTGATGAAGGCGAACCTCAGATGATTGAAGTTATCTCAAACAAAGAACTTCTTAAGGCAGCCTGCTGTAATCTTGGTGAGAGTTTCACCACCAATGCATCTGTGGATGTTCAGTTTCAGGATGCAGTAACGGGTGCCCGACAAATTCAACTTCTTGGACTTGCCGGAACATACACACAAATGCTTTTCGAAAATATCCCGTCGATGAATGGGATTGGAAGTTCATTTGGACTTGGTTTTGTCCCCGGTCCATGGATATCTCAGATCAGTATCTCAAAAGGTTCAGCATCCGTAATTAATGGTTACGAGTCGATTACCGGACAAATCAATATCGGCTACAAAAAGCCGACCGATGCCGAAAGATACTATTTTAATGCTTTCCAAAGTTCACATTTGAAAACTGATCTTAATGCTAATGCTGCTTTTGAGTTCTCTGAGCATTTAAGCACTATGGTGCTCGCTCATATGAACACTACTCCCAAATCATTTGACGATAACGGTGATTCATTCGCTGATGATCCAAAAACGACTCAATATAATGTGATGAACCGCTGGAAATATCACAGCAACATTGGGTATGAAGCCGAACTGGGATTTCAGCTGATGTCAGAAAAAAGAAGTGGTGGACAAATGGCTCCACTGGCTTCCGGAAGAAAATATTCTCTTGATATTAACTCCGATCATCTTGATCTCTTCTTGAAAAATGGATTTGTTTTTAATGCCGAACCCTACACAAGTTTGGGTCTCATTTTGAACGGGCACAGACACACCCAAAATTCACAAATTGGATTAAGTAAATACGATGCGAGACAAACTTCTTTCTTTGGAAAATTGATCCTGGAAACCGGAACCGTCGACGAGATTCATAAGATTACAACCGGAATTTCATTTGCTTTTGATGAGTATAAAGAAGAGTTAAATAACCTTGCACTGCTCAGAAATGAATCGGTGCCGGGGGTATTTATGGAATACAATTTTTCTCCTTCAAACCTGATTTCGATAGTTCCGGGAGTAAGAGTTGACTTTCATAATCTCTATGGCACATTTGTCACCCCCAGAATTCATTTTAAGTTTATGGCTGATGAAAATACAACCCTAAGAGCATCCGCAGGAAAAGGTTATCGCTCGGTTAATCTTTTTTCAGATAACCTGAACTACTTTGCAAGTTCCAGAAGTTTTGAAGTGATAGATCAACCAAAATTTGAAGAGGCCTGGAACTATGGTCTCAACCTGACAAGATATTTTATGATTGACGGACGAGAGTTAAGTCTGACTGCAGATTATTACAGAACCGACTTCGTAAAACAGACTGTGGTTGATATTGATTCCGATCCACGAAAAGTGAAGTTTTATGACCTGAACGGGACATCTTATTCCAACAGTTATCAGATTGAAGCGGCTTACGAATTGTTATCCGACTTTAATGTCTCACTGGCATACAGATATACAGATGTAAAATCAACATATGATGGAGTTCTTTCCACCGCCCCGCTTCAGAGTCGATATAAAATTTTATCAACCGTTGCCTGGTTGATCAGAGATGCAGGATTAACTTTTGATGCATCTTTTCTTCTCAACGGGCCAGGGAGAATCCCCTCCACCGCAGCAAATCCGATTCAATATCAAAGATCAGACTCATTTGACCCCTATCTGAATATCAATGCTCAAGTATCTAAAAATTTCGGTTTCTTTGATTTTTATGTGGGAGTGGAAAACCTGACTGGATTTATGCAGGATAATCCTATTATTGCAGCAGACGATCCGTTTGGAACCTACTTTGATGCTTCCCAAATTTGGGGGCCTGTTTCAGGTAGAAAATTTTATGCAGGTATCCGTTTAAGTGTTTTATAATTAATCAATCTCAATTTTGGAGAATAAAATGAAAAAGTATCTATTTATTATCACAATGTTTGTTGCCTTTTCAGGTCTTAACCTTTTTGCTCAGGAAAAACCTGACACATCCTCACATCCTGCAAAAGAATCGGTAACCCAGGTTAAAGACTCAAGTGTGGTGAGTGAAACCACTGAACAGGCAGAACCATGGAATAAGGTTTGTCCAGTTATGGGTAACAAAATCAACCCAAAAGTTGGAACAGTTACCTTTGAAGGAAAGGCCTACGGATTCTGCTGCGCCGGATGCGACGCAAAATTTGCAAAAAATCCTGAAAAGTATTCAAAGAACCTCAATGAAAATGGTACAAGGTTCATCGGTAAAAAATAGTCAATAACCGTATTAAGAGAATCACGATCCCTTCAAATTTGACACCGGTAACAATTTTATTGCAGCCGATTTTTAGGGATTGTGATTATTTATTTGGTGTCCGCTTGGATTTATCTTAAATTGAATTATATTTGTCGGTTGTAATTCAATCTTTGAAGAATACCTTCAAATAGATGATAAAAGTTATGAAATTCAATAATCACAAATTTATCCGGAGACACCATGATAAATAAGACTCTTACAAGATCACTTCTTCTGATTTTTGCTGCTGTACTTTTTACCGCTTGTAGTTTATCAACTGAACAACTCGCTGATGAAGTAAAAAAAGATATGTCCAATAGTGCTGAATTTAAGGAGAGAGAAATTACGGTAAAAGAATTCACACTGGTGCACAAAGCCGGAAATGAATACAATGGACTCCTCAAAACAAAAGAACCAAATGGTGAATTCACCTACACGGTTGATGTTGTTTATGATGGAGAATCATTCACCTGGAAAGTTCTTGAACAAGTAAACAAGTAATTTATCCCGGCAAAATTACAAATTTTTGAATCGCACAGATTTTAGAGTCTGTGCGATTTTTTTTTGCCCCCCCCAACATACCCCTCACCGACTCAGTAAAATAAGGGGAATCCCCTATTTCAAACGATTTATGGTTAAAGTAAATTTGAGTTAGATAATCGAATTTTTATTAGAATCTAATCGCCCTGTTTAATAGTTTTTAATTTTTTTTTTGAACCCAATTTTTTTCTTAATCTTTTAGTTAATCCAAACAAAAGGAGACAGTATGTCTAAAAAGATATTCTCATTTCTGGTCCTGATAGTTTTGTTTGCAATGCCAAACTTTGCCCAAGAGACCTTCACCCATGAAGCAGCAAAAATAAGTGTTACACTTCCTGCCGGTTGGATGTATGAAACCTCTGACAACGGAATAAGTGCTTACCCTGCTGAAGGTGGCTTTTTTGTATATTTTCAAGTTATACACGCAGATGCACTCGATGCTGCACTTGGTGAAGTTGACAAAATGCTTAACGAGCAGATGCAAAGTGTTGAACTCGGTCAGGCTCAAGACTATGATGTTAATGGCATGAGTGGAATTTTTGTAGAAGGAACCGCAGATGGACTCCTGATGGCAGTTGGTGTGATTGATACCCCTGTTGCAAACTCCAGCCTTATGGTTGGTGCATGGGGAGCCCCTGATGTTGTACAAAAATATCAGCAGGATATCATGTCAATTATCAGCAGTATTTCACCGGCCAATTAGTTAATTTAATCTTATTCACACAATCGGAAAACAATATGTCAAAATATTTTTCATTAGTCGCCATTCTTTTTGTTGCACTTTTTATCGCCGGATGTGGTAAAAAAGAAGCTCCAAAAACCGCAGATACCCCAAAAACTGATGCACCTGCCGCCAAAGAACCCGGTGTTGCCGGTGAAACTTTCACCAACGAAGCTGCTCAGGTTAGTGTTGCTCTCCCTGAAGGCTGGATGTATGAAACCGCTGATGGTAGCATCACCGCTTACCCAAAAGAAGGCGGATTTGTAGTTCATTTTAATACATTAAAAGTTGATGAACTTGATGCCGCTCTTACAGAAGTTGATAAAATGCTCGAAGCCGATGTTAAAGATCTAAAACTTGGCGAAGCTACTGAGTACGATGTGAATGGTATGAAAGGTAAGTTTGTTGAAGGCACAGCCGATGGCGTTCTTTTGGCCCTTGGAGTTCTTGATACCCCCGTTGAAAACACCAGCTTAATGGTTGGTGCATGGGGCGCTCCTGAGTCGGTTAATAAATATTCAAAAGAAATTCTCTGGATTTTTCAGAACGTGAAACCGGTTACTAAATAGTCCCTTTTTTTTAATCGCAAACGGGTCACTTTACTTGTAGAGTGATCCGTTTTTTTTTAATCTCTTCTGTTTGAATCCGTTTGTTATGAATAATGTCGATTTCCACCCGTGATTTACCAAACTAAATGATTATTTTGTGTAATTAAATTAAAGTCATTTAATGCTGTGTAAATGAAACTAAATCTCTCAATCACTCTTTTTATTCTGTTATTCCTTCTTCCACATTTGAGTGTTAGTGCTCAATCTGCGGCTGACAGTCTGGATATCTATGACCCATATAGTAATACTGCTGATATCAGACGGATACTCCAAAGCCAATTTTCTCTTCTCGGACGCAATAATCTCAAACTTGAAAGTGAATTGACAAAAAAACTTGAGAAGGCCAGAATAGATGGAGATTCGCTTACGGCAATGAAGTTGTTGTCATCTCTGGGAGATATATATCTGCAGGCCGGGCTCAATTCAATGGCCTTAAAGTCCTATTCGGAAGCTGCCAATGTTTCACTGAGTATAAACGATTCAATTCAGAACGCCCTCCTGAAAATGAAAATTGGAAGATGTTACTATTTTGCAGATATAACCGACATACCAATCGACTATGTTAATTCGGGTTATGATATTCTAATAAAAAGCAAAGATATTGAGATCAGGGCATTGGCGCTCTACCTCAAAGGAGCACTTAATACGGTTCCTTCACAGACAAAAGAGTTATATAGACAGGCACTCGAATTACAAAAAATTGTAATCAGTAAAAAACCCAACGACATCCAGGCAAATGAAAACCTGTCTCGATACCTTAATGCAAATGGTAAAACCGAAGAGGCTTTGGCAATAGCCCGGAAAGTTAATAACCCCTGGTTGATCGCTCTCTATCTAAACAATATCGGTTATGAAGATCTGCAGAATAAAAAATTCGCGAAAGCTCATGATATTTTTAAGACAACACTCAAAATCGCTCTAAATGAACGACTTATAATTCTTCTAAGAAATACTCTTAACAATCTGGCAGAGTTACATCGTGCCACAGGCGATTGGAAAACCGCAACCCGTTATCAATTCCTCCAAATTCTTGTGGTTGGAAACATCTACAACGAAAAATACAACTCCCTCTTTTCAGAGTACAAGGCTAAATTCCAGATTGAACTGAATGAATCGAGAATTAAAAACCTGGAAACCGAGAGAACAGAACTCTCTGACACTTTGCATAATGAAAGAATAATTACTTTCCTTCTCTTCCTGCTTGCTTTATCAACCACATTCATTCTGGTAATTTTTATTACAAGTCGTAAAAAAATTAACGCTGTTATTAATGAACTAAATATTCGGAATACAACGCTTTCATCTCAAAAAACCGAACTTGAACTACTTCACGCCGAATTATCTCAAAAGGAGTTAAACCTTCGAAATGCACAGGCAATCGCAAAACTTGCAAATTGGCAGTGGAACAGAGATGAAGATAAATTTTCATTCTCCGACCAAATGCCGATAATTTTTGGCATTCCAAAAGAGGAGCTGAATGTCAACTTTCGTCCCGCAATTCTCGCTGTGGTTCACCCTGACGACAGAGAAATGGTAGGAACATATCTGCATCGGGGAAAAAACAAACGGGAATATCACGATAGAGAATATAGAATTATCTGTGATTCAACAATAAAATGGATCCGATCGAAATATTCTGCACTTACCGACGAAAACGGCGATCTTGTTCATATTGCCGGAACGGTTCAGGATATTACCTACCTCAAAGAGGAGGAAGAAATAAGACTCGCAGCCGCCACTCAAAGGTCATTTACTGAGCTTTTGATCATGTCGCAGGAACAGGAGAGGAAAAGAATTGCGGGTGAACTTCATGACAGTTTTGGACAGGATCTGCTTTTTATTAAAAACAAGGTTAAACTGGGGTTGCGTGATAAAAACATTGAACAGGCAGCCGGTCCATTTATCTCTGAGATAGATAAATCCCTCGACACACTACTCGCCCATACGAGAGATATTGCATACAGTCTGATACCTGTCCACCTTGAACGACTGGGGCTGTCTGAAACCCTGAATGAATTGATTACCAGAGCCTCCAGAACAACCAATATACAGTTTATTCTTGATATTGAACCGGTTGAGAATATTTTCCCTATCGAAAAGGAACTGACAATTTACAGAATAGTTCAGGAAGCACTCAACAATATTCTAAAACATTCAGAAGCCAACAATGCCTCAATCACTCTTTCGAGAAGAAAAAAAGTTTACCTCCTCGAGATTGATGACGATGGCACGGGGTACGATGTTACCGATCCCGCCGTTCAACATGGATTTGGTTTGGCAAACATCGTCAACAGAGTAAACCTCCTTAACGGAAAACTTAAAATTTCTACTGAACCCGGTAAGGGGACAAACATCAAAATTTACATCCCTTTTGGAGACAATAATGAGTAAAATCAGACTGATCCTGGCTGATGACCACCCCCTTCTTATTCAAGGACTTGTCTCTATCCTAAGAGAAGAGGAGAACATAGAAGTACTCGGACAGGCTTCAGACGGGATTGGAGCACTTGAATTAATCAGGAAATTTGAACCTGATATCGCAATTCTCGACATTCAAATGCCTGAACCCGGAGGGCTTAGAATCGCTGAATTACTTCGTAATGAAAACAAAAGCACCAAAATAATCGTCCTTACAATGTTTAAGGAAGAATCACTGATAAAAAGAGTATTAAAACTGGGAGTGCGGGGTTATGTATTAAAAGAAAATGCCATTGATGATATCATTGACTCAATAAATATCGTTTATGATGGTGGAATTTACCTCAGCAACACTGTATCAGAAGTAATCAGAGACAACAGTAATGATTTACTTTCGGGTAGTTACCAAATCCTTACACCATCCGAAAAAAAGATTTTGCGACTTATCGGCGAAGGCAAATCAAGCAAAGAAATCGCAAACGAACTATTCATCAGTAGCAAAACAGTGGAAAACCACAGAGGAAACATCTGTAAAAAACTCGGTGTCACCGGCTTTTCAGCACTGATAAAATATGCCCTATCGAACAAAATGACACTTGAATGATGTATCTACACAACGGAAATTTCGCTTACGTGAAACTTTTTCTTTATAATTTCCATTTTTTTTCGTAAGTTTGGAATTATAAGCGAGCGTAACTCAGTCGGTAGAGTGTCAGCTTCCCAAGCTGAATGTCGCGGGTTCGAATCCCGTCGCTCGCTCAAGTTTTTTTAAAGATTTTCAAAAAAACACTTGTATAAATTCAGGGAAATCGCTACATTTGAAGTCTAAAATTTTTGAAAAGGGCGTTTAGCTCAGTCGGTTTATGCACTCCGACTTGTCGGAGGGGTCCGGCATTCAAAAGTTTATTAGCGGGCGTTTAGCTCAGTCGGTTTA
>CAYJKN010000004.1:0-388116 GCA_964371075.1 uncultured Ignavibacteriaceae bacterium
ATTGGATTCCCGCTCTAAGTAAAACATCAGGGGTTATGTCAGGTGGTCTCGGGGTCCCGTACGATATGGCTGTTGGATATTGTGAACCCTCGCTGGTAAGCGTTCCGATTTCATCTTTACCGTCTTTGTTCATATCTTTTGTGATGAACATCATCCGTGTATCTCGTAGCGTGTCATCACTGAATTCATAGTATTGTGTAAAATCAAGGGAATCATTACCATAATAAAACCGGCGTCTATCCTTTAATCCCAATTCCGTGTAAATCCCATATTGGTAAAAGGTCATGTCATCTTTATCATCTCCGTCTATATCACCAAAATACATCCCATTATCATTGTTGTAATAGAGTGTATCGGGGTAATCGGTAACTAATTTGTAACTCATCGGAGAGAGGTTGGTATTTGTCTTCATTATGTAGATGCCTGAAATATATTTGTTCCTCGTCGTAACATATAGCGTGGGGCAGGTATAGACTAATTCTTCATATCCATCGCCATCCAAGTCTATTGGGCCATCATGTCCTTTGAAGACTACACGCTTTTCCCGGGAAGTGTCGGGTATTGGAAAAGAGTGGTCTTTAATTGTGTCAATATCATTTCCTCCGAAATACACATCAAGATATACCGGAAAAATGGGGTTAAAGCGCATGCTAACTATATCTCTGTATCCATCTCGATTTATGTCACAAGCAGTTATAGATTTAGGTGTGTAGAAAGGAATAGTAAATTCAGGTATTGTGTCCATGGGGTTTCCACCGTAAAAAAAGCGAGCTTTTCCGTATGGACCCTTTATTGAATCCATTGCACAGACAAGGAAGTCATCAAAACCATCATCGTTTTGATCTCCCATGTACAGAACCGATTCTTCCCAATAGTAACCGTAGGTCTTAAATATCAATGTGTCAAAGTATTGGGCACTTACATCAGTCGCAACAAACATAAGAAGCAGGAAGCCAAATTGAATTGAGTTTTGGTTTAGTTTGGACATAGACTTTCCTCACACGAAGTTTGTGTTGGTTGATCAAAAAACAAATATTTAGAAAGAAGGGTTACTGAAAGGCACGAAGAGACTGGGTACCTCAAAAAACCACGAGTGGAATTGAGAAGCGATAATAGGAAGCCAGTCATAAATGAAACTATGTACTTATTACAAACTGGCGATAAAAATACTTCCATCATATTAATGTAGTGATGATGTACAAAAATATGGAACAATCGGCCCATGATATAGTTTACTCCCAAAGAAATGTAAAACATTGAATCAAAATAAAAATTCAAAGCTTTGATTTTAACCTAAAACTAATATTTGGATTAATTTGGGTAAAAATAAATGACCTATGTTGGGACTAAAAACTTATCAAGATGAAATGATTTAAAATAAAAAAACGGAAACCCACACTTAGGCACACTCCTCGGCAGTTACCGCCAAGAGGTTGACTAAAAGTCGGTTTCCGTTTTAATTCCAAAAACTGATCACGTGTTAAAGCCGAAATCTACAATTGTCTTCCCTCGAAGGTACAACCGCTATTGGGTTTTCATTTTATTGTTTCTCCAAAACCCCTGAATTAATCTTACCTATGGTAATCTAAATATTTCAAATGGGCAATAGTTTTTCAAAAAAAGTGAAATTTTTCTTAAGTTAACCCGAGTACTGGAATTCATGGTAAATTCATACAGTTAAAAAGAGAGGTCAAAGGACCTCAAGACCGAGCTTTCTTCTTTTTCAGACCATTTAAACTTTTTGTTTAATCTCGATGCCACTAAATTTTCAGGGGAGCCTAAAACTTACTTTTTGTTTTCGAGTTCTTCCCACCGGTCATAAAGTGATTTTACAAGTTTTTTGGCATCATCATGTTTGTTATTTAATTCAACAGTTTGGGATGCATATTTTTCGTAAAACTGCGGGTCGGCAAAGATTGTCTCTATTTTCTCCAGTTCAAACTCTGCTTCCATTATTTTTGCTTCGATTGCATCCAGTTCTTTTTGTTCATGGTATGAGAGTTTTTTAATCTGTTTTTTTTCGCGGGTATCTCCCTTTTTCTCCTTTTGAGGAGTTAATGTACCTGAACTTAAAAGATCGGCATCTCTTTTTTCGACATAATAGTCATAGTCACCCTCACTGAATCTGGTAATACCATCACCTTCAAAAGCCAGAATTCCTGTGCATACTCTGTTGAGAAAATATCTATCGTGACTTACAACAACAACACATCCATCAAAACCGATTAATGCTTCTTCGAGGATTCGAAGAGAAGGGAGGTCAAGGTCGTTTGTCGGCTCATCCAGAACAATAAAATTTCCACCGTTTTTAAGAATTTTTGCAAGCGTTAATCTGCTTCTTTCACCACCCGAAAGTTTACCAACCTTTGTCATGGTTCTTTCATCGGTGAACAAAAATCTTCTCATATAAGTCCAAACCGGCATTGTCAGCTTGCCAAACTTTACTGTTTCGCTTCCTTCACCAATCGTTTCAAACACTGTCTCCTCATCATTCAGGATGAGCCGCGATTGATCAACATAATTGAATATGGTTCTTTCACCCTTCTCAATTCCACCCGAAGCAGGTTTTAATTCACCAAGAAGAGTTCTCACGAGGGTAGTTTTCCCGGCTCCGTTTTTACCAACGATACCAAGTCTTCTCCCCGGTTCAAAGTTGTAAGAGAGGGAGTTCACCAGGGTTTTCCCTTCTATAGCAACTGAGAGTTCTTTTATTTCGAGCACTTTATTGCCGAGTCTTTCGGGTGTCGGGATGATCAGATCAATGTTAATATCTTTTTCAGGAGCTTCTTCACCTGCAATTTCAAAATACTTATCGAGACGGCTTTTAGCTTTTGTTCTTCGGGCTCTTGGTCCCCTCATAACCCAATCGAGTTCATTTCTAAGGAAACTTTGCCTCTTTTTCTCACCTGCTTCGCGGAGTGAATCCCTCTCAGCTTTGTTCAGAAGATAGTCGGTGTAATTTCCCTGATGGGAAAAAAAAGTGCCGTGAGCAAGTTCAACAATTCTGTTGGCTATCCTGTCGAGGAAATATCTGTCGTGAGTGACAAAAATGCAGGCACCTCTCCAGGAGCCGAGAAATTTTTCCATCCATTCGATGGTATTTGTATCGAGGTGATTGGTTGGTTCATCGAGAATAAGAAGGTCGGGTTGTGCGATCAAAGTTCTGCAAAGTGCAGTTCTCCTTTTTTCGCCACCTGAGAGGGTTGCCACGATACGGTCACCGTCCGGGGCATCAAGTGAGGTGGTAAGAAGAGTTAACCTTCTGTCAAGATTCCATCCATCAACATGAGCAATCTTTTCTTCAAGAATGTGTCGCTCTTCTGAAGCAGGATCGAGTGATTCATATCTGTCAAGCAGTTCTTTGATATAACCGGCACCAGACATGATGTTATCTTTAACGGTCTTTTCTTCATCGAGAGTAAACTCCTGGGATAAAAAGCTTACAACAAGTCCATTCCGCTGAGCGATTTCCCCTGAATCCGGTTCCATCAACCCTGAGATAATCCTCAAAAAAGTTGATTTCCCTGCCCCATTTTTGCCAACGAGCCCAATTCGATCACCATCGTGAATGCTTAATGAGGCTTCCTGAAGCACTTTTTGTTCACCATATTCCACAACCAGGTCTTTGGCTGATAAGAGAACGGGTGTTGTGTAATTACTCAAACAGGCTGATCTTTTTAATGATCGAAAATTGGGGAATTAAATCCACTACACTTTGTCCATCAGTAATTCTTCCAAAAAGGGTGTATCTTGAAGTGAGGTGAGGGAAGGTTCCTTGCATGACAAAAAACTGACTTCCTTCAGTATCTTTTCCGGCACTTGCCATTCCAAGAGCTCCTGTCGAATATTCAAGTGGAGAGTATTCAGAGATAATGTCATAACCGGGTCCACCCCAACCGGTTCCTGTCGGGTCGCCGGCTTGTATCACAAATCCCGGTACAACCCGATGGAAAATCACATCTTTATAAAAGGATGACTGCACCAAAGTTGAGAAATTACCAACCGAAATGGGGGCGTATTCAGGAAAAAGTTGAAGGGTAAAAGTCCCTTTATCGGTTTCAAAAACTGCTTTTTTATACTTGAAAGCGTTATTCCAGATCGATTCAAATACTGTTGAAGAATTTTTTGAAGGTTTAACTCCTGAAAGTGCCCGAATTGAGGAAACAGCAGAATTTGTTAAAATGGATTTAATTTCCAACTCAAATTCAGGATTGATCAAACCGGCAAGTTTTACTAAAGACTGATGAGCCTCGAGAAATCCTGCATTATTCAATTCTTCATTAACAACAACCAAAATCTGATTTGAGAGTTTCTCTTTATTGTTGAAAATATAAACCGAATCAAAAATTTCGCAGATTGTTGAGACAACAGATGCATACCCTGATTTTAATTGTTCAAATCCAAATTTTAGTATTCTCTCCCGTTCCATCTCTTTTTTATACATTTTAACAAGCGCTTCAACAACAGGGAGTTTAATTCTTTCAGGATTTGCAAAATAGATTGAGGTTAAGTCATCAAATGGTGATTGACCTAATTCCGGGTATTCGCTGAGAAGGGATATTTGTAATCGATCATTATCGTAAACTTCCTTTTTAGACAAAAGGTCTTTCCTCTTCTGCGGTAAAATTGCAAAGATTGAGACAGCCAGTTCATGGAAAGTGAGTGAGCCGGGTTTATGTTTAAAAAGTGCCTTCTCAAATGAGTCCATTTTTGAATCGATCACCAGCGGTTCAATTATTATCAATTTTAACATCGATGCAATTGATGAACTGATGTTCTCATTTGAATTACCCGTCAATTCAAGAAGAGCATCAAGATCCTTTTCTTTTTCCACTTTAAAATATTGAAGGGTTGATACCAGGTCAATCTGAACAGTGTAGGGGAGCCCGGGCAACATATTTTTAACTTCGACAGGGGAATATGGTGAGACCTTTAAAAACCGAAGATTTAATAAAAGATATTTCATCAAGTCATATTCTTCTTCAAAAACCCCGTCACTCATTACATCAGAAAGAAGCATTTTTAGGTCATCAACCATTTCCTTTGAGGGTCTTGCACGCAACAAGGCATAAGCCGCTACGAATTTGGTTTTGTTGTCGAGGGAGCGTTTAGACAGGATTTTCATCAAAGCAGGCTGGGATTGAGGAGATCTTATGCCCCTCAAAGCAAAATTTGCAATTGCCATTGAGACACCCTCTGACTTCCAGGCATCATTATTTGCATTCAGTTCTGTGATCCACTTAAGATCGGTTGAATCACCAATTTTCCCAAGAGCATCAAAAACATCTTTACTCGTAGTTCCTTGCACTGTCTTTGCCTTCTCCCGCAAAAAATCGAGTGAGAGCATGCTTGGATTATTACACCCGAGTGCAAAACTGATATATTTGCCATACTTAACAAAATCGAGTGTTGTTATTTCGTCGTGAAAAGTGGTGTCATTGAGATTTGCCAACCCCAGAAGAACAGCTTTGGTTTTTTGTTCATCTTTCGATTTAAGATATTCGATGAAAACCGGATGACTGCCATCACGATTAAATCCGGCTTCAATCAGGTTTTTGTCCCGGATTGTGTATTGTGCCGAAACAGAACTTATTGCAATAATACCAATAAGCAGGAGGTACTTAAAAGGTGTAATCATAAACTCTAAACTTTTTATATAATTCACCTTCCATCAACTGGGCACCTCTCACCATTTTTTCATTGTCTTCAACGATCCAGCTTGCATCTCCAAAATGGATCCCAATTGCGTCAGCTCTATCGATGATTTGTTTATACATAATGCCGTCAAAACCTCTTCCGTGATATGCTTTTGCAACACCAAGGAGAATTATTCTGCATCTTGTAATATCTTTTTTACGGGTCCACATTTTAAGGAAATTAAATGGGAAGAGCCGTCCGTTCATTTGTCTGAATATCTGATTATAGTCGAGAATGGTTAAGGAAAATCCTACAGGTTTACCATCAATCTCGAGGAAAAATGCGAGCGAGGGAGTTGCGAGTTGTTTAAGATCATTAGCCATGGCGTCGATCTCCTCATTTGTAAGAGGTACAAACCCCCAATTTCTTTCCCAGTTTTCGTTATAAATTTGTTTAATGAGCTCAAGTTCTTTTTTATAATTCTTGAGATCAAGATTTCTGATTTTTACATTATATTTTTGAGTAGCCAACGCAGCAACTCTGGGTATCTTGTTTACCTTAATTATCTTTTCATTGATAATTTTGTAGCCATGCAGATCTTTAACTTTTTGGAAACCATAGTTTAACACAAGATCATGGTAGTATGGAGGGTTATATGGCATAAGAAGGGTTGGATAGTCATCGTAACCTTCAATCAACATACCCCATTCGTCGTTACTTGAAAAACTGGCAGGTCCACGCATTAGTGTCATTCCACGACTTTTTATCCAGTCTTTAGCAGTATCCAAAAGTGCATTTGCCACTTCCTGATCATTTATTGATTCAAAAAAACCAAAAAAACCGATATTCTCTTCGTGAACCTGGTTGTGAAGGTCATTTTGGATGGCGGCAATTCTGCCAACGGCTTCACCGTTTTTGTAAGCCATAAAATAGTCAGCTGAACCATGCATGAAGAATGGATTATGCTCTTTATCGAGCATTTTTTTTCTGTCCATTATGAGTGGGGGTACCCAAAAAGGATAATCTTTGTAAATCTTCCATGGCAGTTTGATAAACTGCATTATCTCACTTTTGGATTCAATCTTTTTTATTTCGATCTGGCTCATAATTGTTTCTTTGAATTTTTTTGGAATGTTAAACATCAAAAATAAGGAATAATGCAGTAACGATTTAACAAAAAAAAGCCCCTCGAACCGATTTCTCGTAGAGGGGCAAAATATTTTATTATTTTTGTTCTGAAAAAAAAGAACCAAAAAGGATTAAATCAATCCGATCTCACTACCGATCTTTTTGAATGTATCAATTATATAATCAAGGTGTTCAGGTTCGTGTGATGACATGTACGAGGTTCTCATCATCTGTCTTCCCTGAGGAACTCCAGGTGATATAAAAACATTCACAAAAACGCCTGAATCGTAAAGCATTCTCCACATCTTAAATGCAAGAGCATCATCGCCAACAATTACTGGTACAATTGCTGTTCTACCGTCGGTTACTGTAAATCCGGCATCTCTCAATTTAGTACGAACATAATTTGCATTGGAAATAAGTTTTGTTACGCGCTCCGGTTCTGCGATCAGAATTTCAAGAGCTGCGAGGGCTGCTGCCACAGATGCAGGAGTTGGAGATGCGGAAAAAATAAGAGCAGGGGAGTGATGTTTCAGGTAGTTAATTACTCTTTCCGGACCATAAACAAATCCTCCGAGAGAAGCAAAAGTTTTGGAGAAGGTACCCATACCAAGATCGATCTCTTTTTCAAGACCAAATTCAGAGGCGGTTCCTCGTCCCCCTTTACCAATAACACCAACAGAGTGTGCATCATCAATTAATATTTGAGCATTGTATTTTTTAGCAACTTCATTTAATTTTGGAAGGTCAACAATTTCGCCACCGGTTGAGAAGACACCATCACTTACAATAAGTTTGCCGGCTTCATAGGGGAGTTTTGCAATTTTCTTTTCGAGGTCGTGCATGTCGTTATGTTTATATCTCACCATTTCAACCATGGACCCTTTGGCAATCAGATTACCTGTCACGATACAAGCATGATTATCCTTGTCAGATATAATATAATCACCTTTCTGAACCAAAGTGGGAAGAACTCCCAACGCTGTCTGAAATCCCGTTGAGTAGAGGAGCACGGCTTCAGCATTAAAAAACTTTGCCATCTTCTCTTCAAGCTCGATGTGCATGTCAAGAGTTCCTGTAAGATACCTTGAACCGGAGCAGCCGGTGCCATATTTTTCAATCGCTTTTATAGCGGCTTCTTTTACTTTTGGGTGTGCGGTAAGTCCAAGATAATTATTGGAACCCGCCATCACAACTTTTTTCCCCTCGATTTGGACTACAGGGCCCTCATTAGCTTCAATTGGTCTAAAATATGGATACAACCCTAATTTTTTAATGTCGTCAGCTCTGGTAAATTCATTACATTTTTTGAACAGGCTCAAATTTCCTCCAAGGGATTTTAAGTTACACAAATTTAAATAATTAAAATTTCGTTAAATTTAAAGTTCGAATGTAAATTTATTTTTTAAGATATACAACAGAAATCGTTATAAATCATTATTTTTAATGCACTTACAAGGATATAAGTGAATTAAATGAGCGATTATTCAACAATGAACAGGATTGGACAAAATGAGTAAAGAAATTGCAGTAGTTACCGGAGCCAATGGTTTTGTTGGAAGTCATCTGGTTGACAGACTTTTGTCTGAAGGGTACGCTGTAAAATGCATCGTCAGAAAGACAAGTGACCTGAAATGGTTAACAGGAAAAAATATAGAATTGATAAATGCCGGTCTTGGCAATAAACAGGAGTTAATCAAAGCTGTTGAAGGAGCTTCTTACATTTTCCATATCGCCGGAACTGTAAAATCGAAAAGACCCGAGGGTTATTTTGAATCAAATGTTGAAAATACACGCACACTGCTTGATGCGGCGATAGAATCAGGTGCACCGGTTAAGAAATTTGTAGTTTCAGGGAGTCAAACTGCTGCGGGACCTTCACCCGATGGAAAACCGATTAATGAGACACATACTCCCAACCCGCTTACAACTTATGGCCGCAGCAAACTTGAACAGGAAAAACTTGTTATCTCTTATAAAGATAAACTACCGGTTACCGTTTTAAGATGCCCTGCAATTTATGGTGAAAGAGATACTGAAGTTGGAATCTTTTTTCAGACATATGCAAAAAGGTTATTTACGAAGGTTGGGTTTGAAACAAAAACCATATCTTTGCTTCATGTTGATGATGTAGTTAACGGGCTTTTCCTCGCTGCAAAAAGTGATAAAACTTCCGGTGAAGTTTATTTCCTTAGCAGTGAGAAGGTTTATACCTGGAATGAAGTTGGGGATGTTTGTAAAAAAATATTTGGAAAAGGTGCATTTAAGCTCGTTTTCCCTCATTTCATGGTTTATACGGTTGCGGGTATTGCACAATTTTTCTCTTCGTTCAGCAGCAAAGCTGCAACTCTAAACATTGAAAAAGCAAGAGACCTCGTGCAGAGTCATTGGGTTACAAGCCCTGCCAAAGCAATGAAAGATTTTGGATTCAGACAGCAGGTAAGTCTCGAAGCGGGAATAAAAAGAACAATCGAATGGTCAAAAAAAGAGGGTTGGATAAAATAACAGCTGAATTTTTATCAGTTGTTTTTTGCACCCTCACCGACCCAGGTTCTGAATCCTTTTATCTGATTTAGTGTCATATTGGGGTAGCCGGCCGGAGGCATGGGAGATCCACCTGAGATTCCTTCAACAACCCAGATAAGACGGCTGTTTTGTGGTTCATTTGGAACAACAACAGTCATGTCTTCCACTGTATTGTAAAAATTGGTGAAACTAAGTCCCGAAGCCCGGGTTTGGTCGTCATGACATCCCGAAAACGCACATTTTAATAACATTACCGGTTGTATATGGGATTGATAAGAGACGTCTTTATCAGGAATAACCACAGCATCCACATCTGCCTGGTTTATGGTATCTTTACAACCGTAAAATAAAGTTGTAATTGAGAAAAAAAAGATTGATATTAGGGAATAAGTAATAAAATATTTCATCGGGTCGATTCAAATAAAAGTTTAATTATCAGTTTTTGAAAAATATGTTGTAAAGGTACAATGAAAAACGCTAAAATTTGGTTCCTTGTTTTTATTCTCGGAGTTTCCGTTGTTGTTGCACAGAACCCCAAAAGAGAAATGCGGGCATCGTGGGTAGCCACAGTAACAAACCTCGATTGGCCCTCCACTCGTGGTTTAAACGAAGTAGCTCAGAAAAAAGAGTTACTTCTGCTCTTCGATTCACTTAAAGCCGCCGGCATAAACACCGTAATTTTCCAGGTTCGAAGTGAGAGTGATGCAATGTATCCTTCACAGATTGAACCATGGTCCTACTGGCTTACAGGTCAGCAGGGGTTGGCTCCCAGTTATGATCCCCTTCAGTTTGCGATTGAAGAAGCTCATAAACGGGGAATGGAACTCCATGCCTGGTTTAATCCTTATAGAGCGGAAAGAGCGGTCGGCAACTATACTCTCCATCCAACACATGTTTTGGTAGAGAACCCAAGTTGGGGACTTCAGACAGGAACTGCAAAATTCCTTGATCCGGGTTTACCAATGGTTCGTGACTATGTTCTTTCTGTAATTCTGGATGTGATTAAAAGATATGATGTTGATGGCATCCACATGGATGACTATTTTTATCCATATCCACCCAATCCAATTACCAATCAGGATAGTTCATCATGGAGACTTTATAACCGTGGATTCACAAATATCCAGGACTGGCGCAGAGACAATATCAATATCCTGATAAAAGCAATTAATGACAGCACCCACTTCTATAAAAATCATGTGAAGTTTGGGATGAGTCCGTTTGGTATCTGGAAAAATGGAGTACCACCCGGAATCACCGGTCTAAATGCTTATGCCGATATCTATTGTGACGCAATCACATGGCTTCAGTGGAAAGCGGTTGATTACCTCACTCCACAACTTTACTGGCCTCATGGTGGAGGACAGGATTATGCTAAATTGATGCCCTGGTGGGCTGATAGTGTTTTTGCCAATGGCAGACATTTTTATCCCGGTCAGGCAACATACAGAATCCCCCAGTGGAACAATGCAAGTGAAATTCACAACCAGATCAGAGCCAACAGAAACAACCCTAAAACACTTGGTAGTGTTTTCTTCAGAGCCTCTGATTTTGTTTCCAATTTTAAAGGATTTGCCGATTCTCTTAAAGGAAATCTTTACAGAACAAGAGCACTTCAGCCAATTATGAACTGGAAGGATATTGTTGTTCCAAATCCACCACAAAATCTACATTTTGAAAGAGTTCCTGGAACCGGCACCTCAGCGTTGATTTGGGACAAACCAAATCCTGCTCCTGATGGAGACACTGCAATGAGATATGTTGTTTACAAGTTTACGACTTCAAATCCCACGGGAGTTGATTTTGAAAACAGTAACAACATTCAAGACATTTATGGATTGAAGGAGGCAAGACCTGCCCCGGCTTCAACTCCAACAACATACTATTTTGCTGTTACAGCTCTCGACAGAAATACAAATGAAAGTCTGCCGAGTAACATAGTTCAGGTTGCTCCACTTGCATCAGTTGTGTTGGCTTCACCGGCTAATGGCGCAGGAGGTCAGCGTGACACAGTTACTGTTAAATGGAACTACTTGACAGGAGCTTCAAATTACACACTTCAAGTTGGAGAGGATGCATCTTTCGACTCACTCGTTATACTGGGTGTAAATAATCTTATCGATACATCTTACACATTTACCGGTATTAAAGGTCAAAAAATGTATTATTGGAGAGTAAGAGCACAAAACGCTGCCGGTGTTGGTGCATGGTCTAATACATTCTCTTTTGTTACAGCCACTCCTGGTGCACCTGTGTTATTGGCTCCAATAGATAAAACAACCAATGTTGGTCTCGATTCTGTTCTCGTATGGGCAAGTAATCCATTGGCAACTTCATACAGTGTTCAGCTTTCGAGTGCAAACAATTTTGAACCCGGAACTTTGGCGATTGATGTTACAGATTATACCAATACATCAATCCCATTTAATGGACTCTCACTCAACAAGATTTATTACTGGAGAGTAAAGGGAGTTAATTCATTTGGTCACGGCGAATGGGCGGTTCCTTTCAGATTCAAAACCAAAGTGACAACTGACATCGAAAAAGAAGAGGGAATTCCTTCTGATTATCAATTATATCAGAATTATCCCAATCCATTTAACCCTACTACTTCGATCAAATTTGCGATCCCCGAAGCAGGGCAGATTTCACTAAAAGTTTACGATGCAACAGGGATGGAAGTGGCTGAACTCATTTCCAACTACTATTCCGCCGGAAACTATGTTGTGAATTTTGATGCTTCAAGTCTGCCTTCAGGTGTGTATATCTATAAACTTGAAGCCGGAAATAAAATCTTCACAAAAAAATTGATGTTGATAAAATAGTGCTGCAAGGCATTAACAACACAATCTTGTAATTATCCGCCCCTCGTTCAAGAAATTGAGTGAGGGGCTTTTTAAATTGAAATTTTCTGATGCACTTTGACCGTTACTTTTTGGAGCTCGTTTCTTTGACTAAATTTATTGATGCTGCAAAACTTTCCAATTATAAAGATGTCCCTGACAACTGGCTTGTTATAATCACCGACATAGCCAATTCGACTATTGCTATATCCGAAGGGCGCTACAAGGATGTAAACTCTCTCGGTGCGGCTGTTATAGCTGCAGTCAGGAATGCAATTGGGAAAGAGAAATTCCCGTTTATTTTTGGAGGTGATGGTGCAATTCTTCTGATTCCGGATTCCCACAAGGATGAGGTGGTAGTGGTCTTAAAAAAAATGAAATATTTTGCACTTTCAAGTTTTGACCTTGATCTCAGAATCGGTTATGGCTCAATTCGGGAACTAAGGAAAGAGGGATGTGTCTTTAAGACAGCCAAATATAAGTTTTCTGAATATTACCAACAGGCGCTTTTTAGAGGAAGTGGCTTTGAAGAAGTGGAAAAACTTCTAAAAAGTGGATTAAAAACAGCCGGTTTTTGTCTTATCGAAGATTCAATTGAAGATATTCCTGATCTTACAGGTTTTGAGTGCAGATGGAACAGTGTAAAATCACACAAAGGATTTACACTTGCTTTATTGATAAAAGCCAGACTGAGGGGCGATCGCGAAACCGAAATCTATGATGCCATCATCAGCGAAATTTTCCGGATTTATGGTTCTGAAAACGATTTTAACCCTGTCTCTGAAAAAAACCTTAAACTTGTTTTTTCTTACAAAAAACTAAAAAATGAAATCATTTTAAGAGGGGGAAACACCATCTCCAAATTGAAATATTATATTAAACTTGTAGCTCTTAATGTTGCCGGAAGTTTTTTCTTTAATGGTCTGTTAACCAAAAAGGGGAGTCACTGGGGGCAATATAAAAAAGGTGTGAGGCAAAACGCCGACTATATAAAAATGGATGATATGGTCAGAATGATTATTACCAGCAGTGAAGAAGAAAAAAAACAACTTGTGGATACTCTTGAGGATTTTACAAGAAGGGGATTGATTTTTTACGGCATGCACATCTCCGATGCCGCACTATTAACCTGCATAGTTGATACCTACGAGGATGAACATTTCCATCTGATTGATGCCAGTGATGGTGGTTATGCACTTGCAGCCAAAGAGCTTAAACAGAAAATTTCACAGGGGAGTGTGGAACTTTAATTTGTTCCTTGTAATTCCTGTCTTATAATCGTTACAACTATTTAAAATTCTCCAAAATCTTACCCATCTTTTCCTTTTTCAGATCGATGCCTGCCTTTACTTCGGGAGAAATATTTCCTGCGTTTGTTATGGCTGCATCCATAAGTTCCGAATATCGGGAAATGTAAAGCCATGCATTGTCACCATCATTTTTTTTAACCGAATAACATCCCAAAGCTAAAATGGCATCAAGTTGTGTTACAGATCTGTTGGAGATTACAGCGGCTCTGTCAATTTTGGCGTAAGCAGAGTCGAGATTGCCTGACTTAAGCGCTACTATTCCATCATAAAGATTAACAAAATATTCGATTGAAGACTTTGTCCCGGGGTGGTTCTGGTCAGGTGAGGCAGTTGCCGTATTTCTCTCAGTTGCAGTGTGTTGCAAAATAATTTCCAGAGTTTCATTCACCTGTGCAGTAAGGTTATCACCCGGTTGCATCTTTTTTGGTGTAATGGCAAGATTTTCACTTATTGCCGCAGCTTGTTCGTTGGGTTTGCTTCCAAACAGGGAACCTTTGAAGATATATAACAGTCCGCCTGCAGCAATAACCACAATCAGTAACAAAAGCAGAAGATTAACCATTGAGAGTTTTGGTTTGTGGCTTTTCTCCTTGATGAGGTTGTCAGCGGTAGATTCGGCGATTGTATCAGAACCTTTTAAAATGGCAGTTACTTTCACCCTGGAGCCGGATTCCACTCTACCGGCATCAGGAGGTACGGCAAAGTTTTTGGAAAGATCAGGTTCATATTGAGGTCTGATGGTTTTCAGGTCGTAAATCATCCCCGATACATCGCTATAAGCAGGTTTTTCTACATTCACAGCTTTGTGAATAATCTCCAGGATTGGCACCGGAATACTTGCTGGAGAACTTTGCAGCACTTTACTAAAACTTAGATTTGTAGAAAGAAGTGTTTCCTGATTTAAAAGTCTGAAGAGAATGGCGCCACATCGTGCAACATCCTGCAATTTTGCTTCTTTGCAGTCCTCTCTGGCGAGCTCAAACTCATCAATTGCTTTTAAATTTTCGTAATGTACCAGCCAGTTCCCGCCGATTTTAATTTTCTTCCCTTGAAGGAAAAAAATAATACTTTCATCGAGATAACCGATAGCATAACCGAGATTGTGCAGGTCTTCAATAGCCAGGAGAATTGTAAGCACCAGGTCAATTGCCTTATATGGCTCAAGAGGTCTGTTTAAAGTGTAGAAATAATCAAAAAGTGACATCTGTCCCGGAAACTCTGTGGCAACATAAAGCCTGTTCTCATAATAATAGAGATCAAAAACTTTCAGGACAGACTCAAAACCCAGCTTTCGAAGTTTTTTTAGTTTGTCGAGATGTAGCGGTTCCACCTCTTCTTTTGATCTGAAGAGTAAAACCTTAATACCAAGATCAGAGTGGATAGCTTCGAAATAATCGAAGTATTGCCATGATCCTTTTTGGTTCTTTAGCTGGTAGCTGCCGGCAGAAGTTGTTTCCATAATTCCTACTTACTTTTGAATTAAAAATAAGAAAAAGATTTGAATTGGGGAAATGATTATCCCTTAATTCTAAAAAGATTAAACAGAGCGGCTGAGAAGAATACTATATTCACAAGCCATGCGGTTATAAGTGGTTCCAGAGAACCGTTTTTCCCCAATGCTGTTACGATTTGCATCATACTTAAATAAATGAAAGTCACGAGAATATTAATTCCAAATTGCAGAGCAATTCCGGTTCTTCGTTTAACTGTGGATATCGGAAGTCCAAAGATAATAATAATAATTGCAGTAAAGGGGAATGAAAACCTTGAATAATATTCAATTTCAACTCTTTGAGAGTCATATCCTGCATTTTTGGTATCGTCAATCAGTTTTTCTAATTGGACATTACTAAGAATCTCGAGCCTTTGTTGTTTTACCTGGAGGTCATCCGGGGTAAATTTAAGTCCGGTGATTTCCATTTGTGCAAAAGAAGTGAAATTCTCATTCAGTTCACTGAATTTTCTTATTGTACCGTTAAAAGCAGTCCAAGTACCTGTTTTTGGATTAAACACAAGTTTTTCAGCTTCAATTCTTTGTGTCATCTTTATCGAATTGAGAGTGTCGTAGGTTTGAATTCCTGTTTTGTAAGCCTCAAGTTTTTCGGGGTTAAAATAGAACATATTAATAATTCTGTTGGGGGGATCCTGAAAAAAGAGATTACTGATTGCCGATGACTCGTTCTTTTTAAGATATTCTGCCTCGATCTGTGTTTTTCTAACATTCGCATTGGGCACAACAAACCCGCCAAAATAGAATATCAATCCCGAAATAAAGATACAAACGATAATAAAGGGGAGCATGAACCTGTAGATGGAAACACCACTCGATTTTATTGCAGTCAGTTCGTTGTTGCTCGACATTTTCCCGGCAGTAAACAGACCGCCAAAAAGCACTGCCACAGGTGTCATCAACTTAAGAATTTCAGGAGTAAAAACGAGATAATACTCCAAAATAATAAATGTGCCCACATTATTATCGATAAAGTCATCAAGATTTTCCATCAAATCGATAATAACAAAAAGCATGGTAAACGCCATCAGCCCATAAAAGATTGACAGAATAAAACTTTTGATGATGTATTTGTCAAGTATCTTGAACATCACCGTCAGACTTTCTGAATCTCTTTGGCAAAAAGCGTTGCAGGGATGACAAATCTATTGTGGCATTATCTCTGACAGACCTGTAGAAAAGATAAACACCGGTGATAGCGAGAATAAAATTTGCTGCCCACATGCCCACAAACGGGGAGACGAGTCCACGGTCAGCAAGTTTTTCACCACCAATAAGAAACGACCAGTAGAGGAGAAAAAAGAAGAGACTTATACTTGCAGCTGCTCCAAAACCTCCTCTTCTTGTCATCATTCCAAGAGGGGCACCAAGCAACAAAAAAACAAGACATGCAGCCGGAATCGAAAACTTCTTTTCAACCTCAACCTTATAAGCATACTCCTGTAAAATCAGATAATCGATTGCTGTAAGGGTAGTCTCAATGGTTGAGAGTTGTTGTTTAACTTTTCCTTTTAATCTTTCGTAATAAACCGGTGTTCCCGTGTCGCCTGCATTCATCGGAGGCAGGGCATTCCCGACAGAATCTCCGTAAAAGAAGGGACTTGAGATTCTACTCATGATTTGAACATGGTCGTTAAGAACTTTTTTTATGCTGTCTGCTCTTAGTTCCAGGTCAGCGATCCCAAGTTCACGATCTGAGCGATAGTCATCGGTAATTTTTTTTAGAGAGAACTGCTCTGAATTCATCAAAAGCAGATGTTGTTTAAATTGAATTTTCCTGTAAAGGTTATTTTCACCCTGCTCGTGAATTTCACCTTCAAAGAGATTCATCACCAGTTTTGTACGGTCAAGATTAAAGTTTAACTCACCCCTTTTTGCTGTGAGGATATTAACTGCTCCACTCCTGCTGTTGTCATAGATTTTAACATTCGACAATTTATTTGAGTCCTGTGTCACTTTTTCAGCAAGAATCGCGTAACCTGAAATCTCTGTCATAAAAACATTTGGTACAATTGAAAGAGCCGGACGGGTAGCAGTAATCTCCCACATCAGGTTTTTGGTTTTATGATTTGCATCCGGAAGGATGTTGTTGTTGAAATAGATCAGGAAATAAACAAGACCTGCTGCCATGATCAAAGGAAGAATTGTCAGTTTGTAGATGCTTAATCCCGCTGCCCTGATGGCAGTAATTTCATTATTCTGAGATAACCCGCCAAACGCCATTAGAGTGGCAACAAGCACCGCCATAGGCACAACAAGCACCATCATCCAGGCAAGGTTGTAAACAATCAACTGAATGATCAGTGTTGTAGCTATACCTTTGCCAATCAATTGTTCCGAGAATCTCATCAAAAACTGGAGGATGAAAATCGAGAAGAGAGAGAAGACAGAAAAGAGGAATGGTATAAAAAACTTCCTCATCACATAAAAACTTAAGATCATTAGTTTGGGGTAGTGCCTTCGTATTTTTTCTAATGGTAAAACTGCTTAGTTTTGTAACTAAATGAAATTAAAATACTTAAATATAGCAATTATAGCTTTAACTATAACAGCACTATTTTTTGAGTTGAGCAGGTGTGGCTCTCCTTCGGGGCTTGTTACCGGTTTTCCGGCCTGGTTAACGGACGGCAAATATTTCCCGAACCAGACTTCCGGGATGGCATTTATTAAAACTGATGAACTGGGGCAACCTGTCTTCATTTTATGTGATGATAAAGAGGCTTTTCATCTTCTCAAGGTGGTGGATAATGAATTTTTCTTTCAATCGATTGTTATCGATTCAAGTATTACCGATAGTTTACCTAAAAAGGTACAACTTGATTTTGAAGATATTGCTTACGACAAATTCACCGGGAAAGTATATGTAAGTATTGAACCCTCAAAACAATATTGGCCTCAATTTGGCATATATGAGGTGATTTTCAAAAACAATAACATTTTTTCACTTGTTGTTACAGGGTTAAAGAGGCTTAATATTACTCCCGATTCACTGTTTCGAGAGGATATCCTCGACAATATAGGATACGAAGGGTTGGCGGTGGATTCCAACTACATCTACCTGGGGCTCGAAGGTATTAAAAGAAGTGAAAAAACATTTGACGGTGGATTAATTAGAGTGGTTGATAAAAAAACTCTTAAAATTGTAAACACCATGTTGCTCGATCATCTTGGGATTAATACGATAACAGGACTTGCACCCGGCGACGATGGTTCACTTTGGGGGGTGGATAGAAACAGACTGAACTTTTTTAATTTAAAATTTGATAATAAATTTAAAGTCACGAATCTAAGAGTTTTTCAGATAACCAACTATATTCCTGACTATCATGCCTTCCGGTATGCTGCGGCTATTGAATCGATAGCCCTCGACAAGACAGGATTTGTTTATCTGATTGATGACCCTTATTCACACGAATTTATACCTGTTAAGAATATTTTAAGAAAAATGGATGTAACTACTGTGGACAGATTTGAAAAATTTGTTCCCATTATTTACAAATACAAGATCAATTAAGGATTGTTATGAACAACATAGAACAACATGTAAATCAAAATATTGATAAATATATCGGTGAGTTAACAGAGTACCTCCGTTTCCCCAGCATCAGCACACTCCCTGAAAACAAAGATGACATTAACAGATGTGCTGCTTTTACTGCAGAAAAGATGCTCGAAGCCGGCTTGGACCGTGCCGAGGTGATGCAAACTGCCGGTCATCCCGTAGTTTATGGTGAAAGACTCAGAGTTGAAGGTGCCCCCACCGTCCTCATCTATGGTCACTACGATGTGCAACCCGTTGACCCCGTGGAACTGTGGCATTCTGAACCGTTTAACCCCGTGATAATTGACGGAAAAATTTATGCGCGTGGAGCAACTGACGATAAGGGTCAACTCTACATGCACATTAAAGCTATTCAATCCATTATGCAAACTGTAGGTGAACTTCCACTCAATGTAAAATTTATTATTGAGGGAGAAGAGGAGATTGGCAGTCCAAGTCTTGAACCATTCCTCATTGCAAATAAAGAATTATTAAAATGTGATGTTGTGCTTGTTTCTGATACAGCACTTTTTGCTCCGATGTTACCAACCCTCACCTACGGGCTCAGAGGACTTTGTTATATGGAAGTTGAAGTTACAGGACCTTCGAGAGATCTGCACTCAGGTACATTTGGAGGAGCTGTTGCAAATCCCGTGAACATCCTTGCACAAATTATAGCAAAGATGCACGATGAGAATGGTAAAGTTGCCATTCCGGGATTTTATGATGATGTGGTACCACTGACCGAACTTGAGAGGAATAAACTTGCATTACTCGAATTCTCTGAAGAAGAGTATAAAAAACATCTGGATGTTGAAGAACTTTGGGGTGAAAAAGGTTACACAGTTATTGAAAGAACCGGAGCAAGACCAACACTGGATTGTAATGGTATCTGGGGTGGCTTTAGTGGCGCCGGTGCTAAAACCATTATCCCTTCAAAAGCCTCAGCAAAAATCAGTATGAGACTTGTGGCTAACCAGAACCCAACAAAAATTGGACAACAATTTAAAGATTTTGTTGAAAGTGTTGCTCCAAAATCTGTTAAAGTGAAAGTAACAGATGTCCACGGTGCCGAGGCTTGTCTTGTGCCATTGGAATCAAAAGCAATTACTGCTGCAACAAATGCTCTTAGTCGTGCATTTGGGAAGGATACTGTTTACATTAGAGAAGGTGGAAGTATTCCCGTGGTAGCCAAATTTAAAAAATATCTGGGAGCCGACGCGGTTCTTATGGGTCTCGGGCTTAACACCGAAAATCTCCATTCACCGGATGAACACTTTGATCTCAACCATTTCAGGCTTGGAATAATAAGTTCTGCCTTGTTTATGGAAGAATACGCAAAGAAATAAAGGAACTGTCTAAAATGAAATTAAAATATCTAATCACATTCGTTTTAATCTATGGGCTTGCGATTTTTATTGCAGGTTGTGGTGACGAAGTGTCGGAAGATCCTACGGAAACTGGATCTACTGCAACTACTGAACTTGTTGAAGATCAGCCGGATAAAGACCTTTCCATACAGGAGTATAACCTGCAAAAAAGGAAATCGATGACTAAAACCCGTTTCCCGGGGGATACAATCGACCTTATGGAAGCTGTACTCAGGACCTATCCAAAAGGCAGTTATGTTATAGAAGAGGATATTCCCAACTCAGTTGGGATTCCCCCTGCAGCCGTGATCTACCGTCAGGAGTCAGCGGGTAAACTTGTCTTTGCATTAATTGCTACTTCAAGAGAGGGACAGGAAAGAGACAGACTGATAGAATCGAAAAATGTGATCGGTTATGATCAAAGTTTTATTGACTACGACTCAACCCGACTTGGGACTGCGATGTTTTTTATGACCGGGTTCAAAAATGATGGAAAAGTATTTGGCCGGTTATGGGAAAAATACACACCATCTCACGGCGGTTTTAAATCGATTTCGATGCAGAATTGGACGGCAAAAAATATCCCTTATGCTAAAATTGACTTTTATGCCCAGTTTAAAAATGCGACTTTCTATTTTAACTACTTCTTTATCGACGGTTTCCAAAAACAGCCACATCTGCTCCTGACCTATGAAGGTATTAACCAAAAAAGGATTATGACAGATGCAAATGGAGATAAATATCCCGATTATATCGAATATGTTTTTGTTGATAACGATCATTACATCTCTGTTATCGACTCGGTTACCTACATCTGGAAAGACTCACTTTATGTCAATTCCCGGTACCCTGAAAAAGTAACACCGTACTAAATTTAACACTTCCCATTACTGCCCGGAATATTTATCTCCGGGCAGCGGCTCAATTTATTAATACGATCATCAAACAAGATATATGACTGATAAAATTTTTACTTCCATTATTCAAGATATACTGTCACAAAATGGCTTTACATTCACCCTCATTGGTAACAATTACATAATTACCGAAAGTAAGAAGGGAGGTAAAGCAGATCTACAATTGCTGAAAAATGGAACGGCGGTCAGGGATACCTCATCCTTTTCCACTCTCGAAATTAAAGGTAATGATGTAATCGATTTCCTCAACAGGATTTCCACAAACGATTTAAGGGGACTTAAACCCGGCGAGAGCATCAGAACTCTTTTCTGTTCCGATAAGGGAAGAATAATCGACTCTGTTTTGCTTGTTAATGAGGGGACAAGATTGCTCCTCTTTGGAAGTGCCGGTAGTTCAGATAAATTGACGAGGTGGATAAACAGATACATCATCAACGACGATGTTCATGTAAGAGATAACACAGGTACCTGTGGGAGCTTCGAGATTTATGGACCTCAAGCTCAGACTTTTATTATTCTCCTTTCAGGAATTAAAGAGGAAGAACCAAACAAAATTTATCATTTTGAATTTGAAGACAAAACATTTGGCCTTATAAAATCCCGCTTTGCAGATAAAATCGAAAAATATCTGATTTTTGGTGATCCCAGCGGATTTGATAAACTCACGGCATACATCCTGAATTATGACGGGCCATTTTCTGTCGATTTTGTGGCTGAAACTTCAGTAAGAGATTATTATCTGGCAAAAAAATTACCGGGTGTAAATGAACTTTCCGACTATTTTAATCCACATGAAATAAAATTGATGACTGAAGTATCCCTTAAGAAGGGATGTTTTATCGGACAGGAAGTAATTGCAAGACTTGATACATACGACAAAGTTCAGAAGCTCCTCGTAAATCTGGAGGTTGAACATACATTTGATGGTGTGCTGCCTGCCGCTCTAAAAGACGAAAATGGTGCAGATGCAGGGGTGTTGACTTCAGTTGCACTGAATGGTAACATTGGGTCTGTGAATGCACTTGGGGTTGTGCGTAAATCGTATCTGGAAGAAGGAAGAAAACTAATTGTTGATGGTTCAACAGGTAAGTTTAATGCCGTTGTAAAGGAACTTTAATCGCCCCAAATTGTTTTCATAATAAACAATCATCGAGATAAATGAAAATATACACAAAAACCGGTGACAGCGGTGATACCGGACTCTTTGGTGGCAAAAGGGTTGGTAAAGACAATCTTAGAATAGAAACTTATGGTACAATCGATGAACTCAATGCATTCATCGGATATGCTCTTTGTGAAATTCAGTCTGAAGACCTTAAACACGATCTTCAAATAATACAAAACAGACTTTTTACACTTGGTTCCGACCTTGCAACACCTTTTGACTCAGAACCAAAAAATTTCAAAATTCCAAGGGCAGAAGAAAATTTTTATCTTGATTTGGAAAAACAAATAGATTTCTACTCTAATCAGTTGGAAGAGCTCAGAGAGTTTATTCTTCCGGGTGGAAGCAAAGGGGCATCACTTCTTCATATATGCAGAACAGTATGCAGAAGAGCCGAAAGATTGACGGTAAACCTGATGCATAAAGAGGAAATCAACTTAAATATCGTTATATTTCTAAACAGACTTTCCGATTTTTTCTTCACTGCCGCAAGATTTGAAAATTTTACGACGGGAAGAGAAGACACCAAATGGAAAAAATAGCTCCCTTTTTTGGGGGTGAAACTGGCTTCGACGGGGTTGACAGGAGCCTTGGATTGCGTACCGTGTTATCCGTGGACACGTTAAACAACGGTAAAAAAACACTAGGCGAATCTTACGCCCTCGCAGCCTAATTAGTTAGGCTGCCGTTTACGCAGAGTTCTCGTATCAACTCTGTAGTGAACGCCATTTAGATACGATAGTCGATCCGATCTCCGGGTAGGTGAGGCGAATTAACACCGGATATTAGACGGGCGATCCAGTCAGACGGAGCAACCGTAATGAAACTAAAATTCTGACTATGTGCGTAGTATATTCTCTGAGCCTCAACTTCGGACGCGGGTTCGACTCCCGCCACCTCCACCACTTAAACCGGTAACTTATTATTTTGTAGTAAGTTACTGAGGTTTTTGTTAATGCAATAATGCAGTACTGCAATAATCCAATAATGCAGTAATCCAATAATGCAATAATATTAATTGGTTTGCGGATTTTCTTTAACTGCAGTCCATAACTCTTCGCAGCGATCTATAACCCAAACACCCCAACCAATTCCCGCGGAGCGGGATAAATATTCGTAGCAATTTATTAAGGCTGTCTCGAAAGGGGCAGCCTTTTTAATTTCTATTGTACAAAAGTTTTCAGATAAAACCCCTGATCTAACAGGATGTTTGTCGTGCCAAAAATAGTCTTTCCCTTATTTGACACAGGTCTTCTTTGTTGTCAAAAGTATTTGTTTATAAATATTTTTTGATTTCTGATAAAATGAAACTATATTGTAATCGAGATTTTAGCCATCGAACATTTTATTTATTACAAATTACTTTTATGAACACATTTTTGAATCGGACTTTATCGACTGAGCGTTGTTTCCTCCGGAAACCGGTTGCAGATGATGCAGAGAATTTTTTTAATTTAAGATCAGACCCTGTTGTGAATCAATTTATCGACAGGAAACCCGTCACTAATGTTGACGAAGCCCGGGATTTTATCACAAAAACACTGGCTGGTACCGACGAAAGTAAATGGGCATATTGGGTGATCCAACGGAAAGTTGACAAGGCTTTTATGGGCACAATTTGTCTGTGGAATTTTTCTGATGACAGGAAAACTGCTGAAGTGGGTTTTGAACTGCTTCCAAGATTCCAGGGAGTTGGTTATGCTTCTGAATCTTTAATCCGGGTGATGGAACTGGGATTTATTGATCTCGGTTTAAGTTCACTTACTGGGTATGTACAAAGTGCAAACACTCCTTCGATCAACCTAATGAAAACACACCATTTCTCATTAAAAGAAGATTTTATAGAAAACTCTGCAGTAGATGGTAAACCGATAAAAAATTCGATTTATTTGATCACAAAAGAAACCTGGAAATCTAACCGCGAATAATGATGTTGGTGATCAATACCCTTGATTTTGATTCATCAATAGTATAAATTATTTGCCAATTTCTGTAAGTCAGTCCAAATTCATCCGTTGAAACCTGATTAATTCTTTTTCTTGTTGTATCAGATGGATCAAAGGCAAGCTGCACTCTCGCATAACCAGCCAAATTCACTCCATCCTCCTCAAAGATCCTGTTGCAAATAGTTAAAGCATTTTCAGAAAATTCTACTGCATAAACGGTTCTTTCACCTGTTTTTGCCCAACCTGTTTTTGATTCCGGGAAAGAATCAGACCAGGGGAGATAAGGTTTAATATCGAGAACCGGACTTCCATCAAGGATATCTGAATTTGAGATATGGATATCCAGTCCCTCTATCCTGTTGAGGGTGACACAACTTAATCCAATTCCATTTGGTCTGTGTGGTGATCTTGAAGCAAATACTCCAACCTTTTTACCATCGTTCCGCGGTGGGGTTACAAGAGGCTTCCAGCTGTCATTAAGATGGAACAAGTAGATCACCCAAATTTTTTCGAACCCTTCGAGGTCTTTAAGAGCCTGCTCAAAATTTCTGTTCCTTTCCAGTCTGATTACCGAATTGGTATCACCACCAAAAACACCCTGATGAGGAGCCTCATACCTTTCCTTAAGCTGAGATTCAACAAACCCGATTGGGATTAAACTATACATCGAACAACCTCTGAACCGGATAAAACAGAATTTTGCAGATAGAAAATCTGTGAAACCTCACTTGAAAGTAAAAGATAAATTGTAATCATTTATTCAGAATCATTTTAATAACTTTGAAGTAGTCATCACATTCCAATCTGAATAAATACACTCCGGATGGTAGTCCTGTTGCGTCTAAAGAAACAATATGTTCACCGGCAACCAGTGGTCCATTTACCAAAACTGCAACTTTGCGACCCAGCAGATCGTAAACCACTCCATTAACAAAACCACTTACAGGCAGGTGGAAACGGATTACTGTTTTTGGATTAAACGGATTTGGATAATTCTGATATAGTACAAAACTCCCCGGTAAATTCTGAGTACCGTCGTTTTCAACAACTGAGGGATCAACTATTGCCCATTTAACGGCATCAGCCCTTAGAACTCTGCCTGAAGTTCCTGATCTGGAATCGAAAACTTCCAATGAAACCGTTTCTCCTTCGTTAAAATTATATCTGCCAACTTTCTTCCAAATTCCACTCCCTGTATTTTGGTCGATGATAAGGGAATCCAGCAAATTACCACCCGATTTCACTTTATAAAGAGCTCTGTCTGCCGCATTTACAGTAGTTGGGACTATGAAGTACAGATCAAAAATTCCTGTTTTGTTGAGTGTTGTCTGAAATTTTGCAACAGGAACAACACCAGATCCAGAAAGGTTTGCAAACCTGCTTGAATTCCCATACGCTTGCGCAACACTTTTATTCCATGTTCCAATCTCTGAATAACCTGAGGAGTCTTCATTGTCCACCACTTCAAAATAGGGAATAACAGTCACTGAAAAGGGTATTTTAAAAAGAGGGGAAACAGGGTCATTACTTGTAATAACCACTGTATCAGTAAATTGCCCAAGTTCTGTGGGGACAAAAATAAGCGATAAGTGAGTGGTGCTCATTCCGCTAACAGTAACGGGATAATTCCCCAAAGAAGAAAGACTTCCATCAATTGATCCTGCAGAAAGAATCGTAAGATCATTAATTCCGCCGTTTGAAATCGGGATATTAATGAAGAGTGTATCCTCGATGTTGTGCTCGTTCATATCAAGCACATTCATATCACATATTAACTGCCTGTCACGGACATAAGCAGAGAATTTCATTACATCTGCACTCATGGTTTTAACCGAGGTTGTCCCGTTTTTCCCGGTTAGTTCAAAGGTGTAAACCGATCCGGATTCAAGTTCATTACTTGCTACATGTGACCATTTTTTCCGTTCTGCATTGTTCCGGTAGATTAAATCTTTAACCACAAATCCGTTTTTATATATCTTTATTTGTAGAGAATCGAGCTGATTCGGGATATCAGGGAACTGTATAAGTGCAGAATGCCATCCCGAATTTTCAGGATAAAAATTCCATCTTACTTTTGCAGAATCACCCGGATTAAGGGAAGTTACTCGTGAATCTGTACCCCAGGCTGCTGAAGATGAAGTGGTCCAGTTTCCTGAAATCTCTGTATACTGATTATCGTGATTATCAAAAAATTTGTCATCAGGAAGGAATTTTATGGAAGTTATTGATTGATTTCCCATTGTGTCAGTCAGGGCAACTGCCGCCTTTCCCAATTCGGAAGTTAAAAATGATTGTGTGGTTTCCCAGCTGTTGTTTCCGGTAGAGACACATTCTGCAATAAAATAGCGATCATAAATATCCTTCACAGCAATGAAAGGTTGAGCCTGAAAGATGGTCTCATTTGAAGTAACTGAAAATTTTGTACGGTTACCCATCGGAATCGTCGAAAAACTGATTTCAGGTTTTATTGTATCGTTTCCCTTTCTCCAAAGTTGATAAGCCTCAATAGCCGTGCAATACTTAAATTTTACATTTGGATAGAGTAGAGCAGCTTTGTGGGCGAGTGAATCAACCCGCTGTATCTGTTGTGGAAATTCGGTATCAGGAAGGTGTGACCAGATGCAAGCCAGTTGGTCTGTTCCCTGATTAGCTTTTTGAAAAGTTGTATTCATTAAAGTTTGGGAAATGCCACCCATTGATTTTGACCTGACATTCCAACCTTTAAGGTCACCGGCCAATTGATAATTTTCAGATGAAGGATGGAAAGGTACAAATTCTGCCGATGCGAGTGACCAGTCATAAGTATTGTCCAAAGGCTCCGTTAGGTCAGTTCTTTTTGCGGGGTAATCGTTGTGCAAACTGTAAGGTAAAAGTTTATCGAGGTAGTTTTGCCAATCGTTATCCATTGCATGCCAACCACTTCTGAAGGAGACGGGGAAAGTGTTTTCTTCAATAAGAAACTGCGCAAGAGTTAAATCAAAATCGTCTTTACACTCCATAAATGTTTTTGTCTGGTTCCACCAGGTAACACCATCCATGTCATAGTCGGTCCATCCAAAAGTGTGGTAATGAAGTGAAAGTTCATCCCCAAATTGTGTAATTCTGTTTTGGTGATATTTTTTCATTAACCACAATGTCATTGTGTTTGCAAGGGGAACATTGTTGTTTGTTGCAAACCGGAAAATGTTTCCTGCCATCATCCACCAGGTAATTTTAACAGGAGTGCCAAAAGAATCTGTGAATCGTGATCTGAATTGAGGGTCCATCACTTTGGCTGCATTCATTGTTGCGTCAGCGAAAAGACTGATATTATATGTTGAATTATACTTGCTTGTGCTCATTGATTCCCAAATTGCGGTATCGGAACCCAGTACGAGATAAACTGTGCCTTGCGAATACAGGGAAGTGAATGATGTGATTAAAAGGAGAGAGAGCAGGAGCTTTTTCACAACTGTTGCCAATCATTTTTTAATTTAAGTTATAGCAACATAATAAAAATATATTTAAAACCACAAAACCCACAGAGATTAATGCTCTGTGGGTTCTGTGTATTACAATAGATATTTAACTATAAAGAATTTACTTGTTCAACAACATCTTAATGGTTGATGAGAAATTCCCTGAGGTAACTCTAAGGAAATAGAGACCTGAAGTCATTCCGCTTGCATTAAAAGAGAGTGAATGTGATCCGGCAGCCATATCACCATTAAGGAGGGTTGCAACTTCACTACCAAGAACATCATAAACCACTGCCTTCACAAAACCGTCAACAGGTAACTGAAAACGAATCACCGTGCTTGGGTTGAAAGGATTTGGATAATTCTGTGATAAAACAAATTCTGAAGGTATTGTCTGATCTTCAACTGAAGTTGGTGAAGCAGGGACAAATGATGCGGCGTTCGAAAACTGCGATGCGTCACCTGTCTCATTAAACGATCTGACTCTCCAAAAGTAAGTTGAATTCTCAAGTCCTGAAGTGATAGTAAAGTTGGTTGAGGAAACAGACTGGGTAACAGCATTGTTAAAATCAGGATTATCTGCATACTGAACTTCATAAGAAGTGATGTTACCATTTGTTGGCAGGAACCATGAAAGAACCGGAGCGTTGGTATTCAATTGAATTCCATCCACAGGACTTCCAACAACGGGCATTACAGCCCAAACACCTGACCAGGTTACAAATGATGCAACATCCGAGAAATCCGAGGTAACAGAACCATCAGTTGACTGTACCTGCCAGTAATAGGTGGTTCCTAACTGTAACCCGGTGAGAGCATAATAGCTCGTAGAAAGATTTGGGTAAACATCGGCGCCGCTCATTCCCGGGTCAGTTGAAACTTTAAGATTATATGTTAAACCTGCTGAAGCAGAATTTAAGTACCATGATAACTGCTGATTGGTGGTATAAATCGTTGTTCCACCAATTGGCCAGGAAGCTATTGGCTTGGTGGCGGTTGGTGTTGAACCGGTTGTTGTAAACAATGCAGGTGAAGACCATGCAGAATATTGACCATTCTTTTTAGCTCTGATCGCCCACTGATAATTTGTGGAGGGAGCAAGTGAAAGAATTGAATATGAATTCCCGGTTAAATCAACTGCGGTTGGTGTACCTGTTAGACCACCTGCTCTGATTTCGATATCATATGTATAACCTGTTGCAGAAACTCCCAGCCACCATCTTAATTCGGTTGTGGTTGAATAAACCAATGTACCGCCAAGTGGCCATGAAGGTGTTGGAACAACAGCAGGTGTATTTGCAACCGACTGAACGATTGAGAACCTGGCCTCAGTGCTCCATCCCGAATATTCCAAACCTCTTTTTGAACGGACTTTCCACTTGTAAACCTCACCATTCACCAGACCACTCAAAGCTTGTGAGAGGAATGTGATATTAGGATAATTTGGTGTTCCTGTGAAGGCAGTTAGTGCACCTTGCACCAATTCAACTTCGTATGTCAATCCCGTTCCATCGGCACTAAGATACCAATAGAGTGATGGATTTGTCGTGTAAACAACAGCATCGCCGAGAGGCCATGAAGGAGTTGGAATAACAACATTTGCAACTGTGTGGGTTGTAAATGATTGTGGAGTTGACCAGGCAGAATTTCCGGTACCGGAAATTGATCTCACACTCCAGCTGTATTTAGTACCGCTGAGAAGTCCTGAGAGTTGCAAAAATCTGTCTGTTACATTTGGATAATTTGCAACTCCTGTAAGTGCAGAAGGTTCACCGGCAACCACTTCAACTTCGTAGGTCAGCCCAAACGCTGCATCATTGTGGTACCAATAAAGTTTTGGAGCAAGTGTATAAACCGTTGGGTTTCCGATTGGCCATGAAAGCACCGGAACTGGAGCAGGAGCCGGACCCTGTGTCTCAAAACTTTGAATTGCAGAAGTATTATAAACCCATCCAAGGATATTACGAACTCTTACTCTCCAGTAGTAAGTTTCACCCGGTGTTAATCCAGGAACTGAATAGAGGTTGTTTGATCCGGTGTTATAAACTGTGTATGTTGCCATTGATGGATCAGTTGAGATGAGGAGATCAAAATGGAATCCTGCACCCATTCCCCAAGGGAGATACCATGAAAACTGACCGGTGGTTGAATAAATTAAAGCTCCACCAATGGGCCATGAGAGTTCAACCGGAGGCAAAACAGGATTTAATACTTCTTCAACTTCAACATCTCTAAAGTAATTACCATTATTAAATGAACTGGTTGGAAATACTCCCGGAGCGCCAAAAACACCATTATTTCCATCCGCGACAGATGAAATAATTCCGTTTGTGATTGAAGAAGCAAGTCCACCGGGGGTAGCACCATATTCAATGTTGGAATTTACAGTTACTACATAGACATTTTCAGGATAAATTTCAACAGTATTTGGAAGTAAAGCTATCTGCCATCCTGAAGCTGTTTCATTTGTAAAAGTAACGGAAGCAATTTGATAACCTGAAGCATCCCATAATCTGCCTGTATGAACACCCGATTCACCGGGCACTTTGTAATATCTGATTGATTTTACATGTGCTACTTCAGAAACGGTAAATTTGGTACCCATTTCATAGGGGCCATCGTTAAACGAGTTCTGAGGTAATTGAGTGGTAAATATTGTTCCGGGCAGGGGAGCAGTTACGAGATCTACAAAATAGTTTGAATTGTTGAATGACTGTGATGGAAAAGAACCTTGTGTCTCGTTAAAAACTCCGTTATTTCCATCGGCAACACTGCTTAATATACCATTGGTTACAACTGATTGTAAACCATTCTGGGTGATAGGGTAAACCGAATTAGCATTCACTGAAACCACATAAACAGTTCCGGCGGCAATCATCACAGGGGATGTTAAGTCTTGAACCTGCCAACCTGAAGCGGTTTCACCCGTAAAAGCTACAGAACCCAATAAGGTGCCGGTGGAGGACCATAATTTCCCGGTGTGAATTCCGGTTTCGCCCGCCATCTTATAAAAGCGGATTGATTTGACCAGAATAGCCTGGGAAGCAGTAAATTTGGTCCCCAGCTCATAGTCGCTGTCATTGCCCGAGGAAACCGGAACCTGGTTTGTGAATATTGAATTCTGAGCAGATAACACATTCGGAAGAATGAATGTTAAAAGGATCAGAAGACAAATGCTGTAAAAGCGTGTTGTCTTGAGCATCTTAAATTTACTTTCTTTTGATTAAAAAATCAGTTTATACATTCATTAAACTGCAAATATCATGCCACAAAGATTAGCCATTTAGAGCGTAGTTATTATACTTTTTTATTATTACACTTCGTGCTGTGTCTCATTTTGATAATCTATGTATTTAAATGAGAAAGTTTACTTTTGTAAAAGATTTTTAATTTTTCTCTTTTTAGTTTCAAAAAAAAGTATTAATTTTAATCAGACAATTTTATCTGATTTGGAAAGCGATAATGGCAACTACTGAAAAAATAAATAAACCGGTGAAAAAAGAGAGAGAAGGAAAACTTCAATCCTCACGGTTTTGGGTACAGACTGCATTTACAATTCTGTGTATATGGATTGGTATAGAATTTTACTATTTTTTAAGATTTTTTGAGACCAGTGGATTGGAGGGAAGTTTTTCACGACCGCCTGGAGTGGAAGGATTTCTTCCGATTAGTTCAATGATGAGTGTATATTATTTTGCAATAACAGGTGATCTTCATCAGGCACACCCTGCAGGCTTTTTTATATTTCTGGGAATTGTAAGTCTGTCATTCCTGTTGGGGAAGTCATTTTGCAGTTGGATTTGTCCTGTCGGGTTTATATCTGAAGCGATAGGGGATTTTGGAGACGTTATCTCTATGAAGTTGTTTAAAAGAAAAATAAGTATTCCAAAGTTTCTCGATTATCCCTTAAGAAGTATTAAATATCTTCTCCTGGCATTTTTTGTATATGCAATTTTTATGTCAATGTCTGCAGCCGCATTAAAGGCATTTCTCGACAGCCCCTATAATGTGATCTCCGATGTAAAGATGTATTACTTTTTTGCAGATATTTCACAGTTTGCGTTCACGGTTATAGCAGTGCTTTTTATTCTTTCGGTTGTAATTCGGAATTTTTGGTGCCGATATCTTTGTCCTTATGGAGCCTTGCTTGGAATAATGTCTCTTTTAAGTCCGTTAAAAATAAAAAGGGATGCTGAAAAATGTACTTCGTGCAACCTGTGTACAAAAGCTTGTCCAAACCGGATAGTAGTGGAGAAAGTGAATTATGTTATGTCTGATGAGTGTTCGTCGTGTATGAAATGTGTTGATGCCTGCCCTGTACGCGATACACTTTATTTACAGCAGGTTGTTACGGGGAAAAGAGTAAAGAAAAAATATGTAACCCCATTGGTTTTGGGAACATTTTTCTTTTTCATAACTCTGGGAATCATCACAGGGAATTGGCAAAATAAGATTACACAAGAAGAATATGAAGTCTACATAGAGATGAAAAACAGTTTGGGCCACCCGACAGGTCTCGAATCTGATGAAAATCGTGAATTGATTGAACAAAGAAATAAAGATGCAAAAGATGCAGTTGGTAAATAAGTCGAAATTTATATTGTGATGAGGGGTGAAAAATCGACTTTTTCGCAAAATTTTTATAGAGACAGAATTTTACCCAATATTTATAATTTAAGATGTTCTAATTTGTCGTTATGGTTCTGTATTTTACTTAAATCCCGTTCCGATTGTAATTGTGTTAGTTTAATGAACGCGGGTGCTTCGAAGCACCGGACTTGGATATAAAAGTACTTGATATATCTTAAGTCAGAAAGATGTGATAGATGAGTATAAAAAACCTTCCTGAGATAATTCAGGGTGGAATGGGAGTAAATATCTCGAGTCCTGAACTCGCTAAGATGGTTTCCAAACTTGGTCAGCAAGGAACGATTTCCGGAACTGCCCTCGAATGGGTAATGGTTCGATCCCTACAAATGGGTGACCCGGGTGAACATTTTAGGCGTGTGTTGGCAGGATTTCCATTCCAGGATATGGTAAAAGAAATCATGAATAAGTTTTATGTTAAAGGTGGAATTCCAAAAAACACTCCATTTAAAGGGATACCACATGTTGGTTTTAACCCTTCAAACCTTTTTATTGCACTACTGATCTGCGCAAATTTTGCTGTTGTAAGACTTGCAAAAGAGGGACACGATAACCCCATAAGCATCAACTATCTTGAAAAGATTGCTCTGCCGCATGTCCATGCACTGTACGGTGCAATTCTGGGTGGAGTTGATATTATCACTATGGGTGCAGGTATTCCTCTTCAAATTCCCCCTCTGATCACTGACATTGTTGAGGGTAATGATTGTACTTACTCGATACCTGTTTCAGGCACTAATATCAGAAGCAGTTCAATAAATTTTAGTCCGGAGCAGTTTTTTGGTGAGAAACCAAAAAATCTTAAAAAGCCAAAATTTTTACCGATAATATCGTCAAATTTGCTTGCCAATCTTTTTCTTAAAAAGTCCCCTGAAGGAAGTGTTGATGGCTTTGTGGTTGAAGAACCAACAGCCGGAGGACATAACGCACCGCCCAGAAGAATTGATCCTGGTGCCCTTCCGGGAGCACCACCCGTTTACGGCCTTAAAGATATTATAGATTATGACGAGATGTCGAAACTTGGGATTCCATTCTGGATCGGTGGTTCACATGCTTCACCTGAGAAACTGCGGTACGCGAAATCAGTGGGTGCAGCAGGAATTCAAGCAGGCTCAATCTTTGCTCTGGCAGAAGAATCAGGAATGGTTCCTGAACTCAGGACCAGATTAAGAAAACTTGGATATGACGGAGATGTAAACATAAGAACCGATTCAAGAATCTCACCAACAGGTTTCCCTTTTAAAGTGGCGGAACTTGAAGGGAGCATTGCAGAAAACACGGTTTATAATGACAGAGTAAGAGTTTGTAACAAAGGTTTGCTTGTCACCCCTTATGAAAAAGAAGGTGACAGAATTGGTTATAGATGCTCTGCCGAACCTGAAGATAAGTTTACAAAAAAAGGGGGCAACCCTGTAGAACTTGCAGGTAGAGGATGTCTTTGTAACGGATTGCTTGCTACAGCGGGATTTGGTGACTCAGTTGAACCACCGATAATAACTCTTGGTGATGACCTAAGTTTCCTCCCGATATTGATGAAACACAACTCCGATACTTATTATGCGAAAGATGTGATTAATTATCTTCTGAGTTAGTTATAAAGTTTTTACCGGGTGATACGTTCAGTTTATAACTTTCGATCACCCCGGTATCCATCAAAAAATCAAATTAATAAACCCGTCGAATCAATAATTAAATTCCAGGTTCCAGGCTTCGGCAAGAGATCTAATGAAGTTCACTTCATTTTCTGAAACATCCTCGTCAGCTTTTGCAACCCTTAAGAGATCATCAAGAATACTTCTTTTCTCATCTTCAGTTTCGAGTTCCATATTAAGCTTTGCAGCTATCGAATAAATCACCTGAATTCTGTCAATAGCTGATCTGTTATACCAGGATGTCACATCCTCCATAAGTGATTCTATCTCAACCCGGTCTTCTTGTCCGGACCTGACCAACAAAATCTTCTTAATCTCTTCGGTTTCCGAACCGCTTAATTGTCTGTCAGCCAGGTGGGCAAAAGACAAATAAAGGTAACCTAGATTCTTTAATTTGGAATAATACTCCAGTCCCATAAAATCCTCAATAAAAAATCCCAAAATACAAAAAATTCTTGTTACTTGCTATTCGGGAATAAAACTTAAAAATTTGTTTCTAAGCAAATAAAAAATTAATTTTGATGACGATTTTATTCAATTTAGAGAACCAAAAGAGTTAAGCAATGAGTATAGAAGAAATCCGTGAACTGTTTCCTTACCTCAATCTCGGGAAAATCTATCTCAACCACGCCGCTCTCTCACCACTGCCCCAACCGGTAATCGATCATGCAAACCTGTTCCTGACAAGGCGAAGCCAAACCAGTATTGACGATATGAACCAATGGGCAGCAGATAACCATGAAGCGAAGGCAAAACTTGGTACATTATTAAATGCTCAACCGGAGCGGTTCGCTTTTTTTGAAGCTACAGCAACAGCCCTTAACATACTTGCTCAGGGGATTACATGGCAACCCGGTGATCGTATTCTGATAGACCATGTTGAACTACCATCGGATATTATGCCACTGCTTAATCTTAGACATTACGGAGTCGAGATCGATTTTCTCCCCTCAACCAAAACAGTCTCCAGTTCAAATAATATCATTGCAGCAATAACACCAAAAACAAAACTTGTGCATTTAAATGCTGTCCACTACCTTAACGGGTACAGAACAAATCTCAAAGCGATAGGGGAATATACTTCACAAAATGGCATCATTTTTTCAGTTGATGCCAGTCAGGCAGTTGGAGCACTTCAAATAGACCTTGAGGATAGTAAGATTGACTTCCTCTCATGTGGTACTCAAAAATGGTTATTTGGATTGATGGGACTTGCCTTTATATATATAACCCCGGAACTTCAACGCAACATCACTCTAAAATTTAATCACTGGTCAACATTCGGGATGCATTCATCTCTGCTTGACTACAATCTCGACCATAACAACTCAGCAGATTCTTTGCAAAACGGAACGATTAATATAATTGGGGTAAATGCTTTAATCGGTTCTCTTAATATGTTGTTATCTTATGGACCGTCTAAAATTGAAAATCGTATAATCGAACACACAATTTATACGATTGAACAATTTCATCTGATTGGGATCAAACCGGTTTGTGGAAAGTATAAACTCGCAAACCTCTCGGGAATAATCAGTTTTAAGTCGCCCAAATCAAAACTGATTTATAAAAGGCTCACGGAAGAGAAGATCAGTACCTCACTGAGGGAAGGGTATGTCCGCCTCTCTCACCATTTTTATAATACAACCGGTGAACTCGATCAGGCGATAGCTATCATAAAATCCTGTTAAAGTTTTAGATCAAAAAACAGAACTGTATTTCCCGATCGAAGATCACGCGGATAATGGATTAATTCTTTTTAATTCTAAGAGAACCCATACTTATATTTATATCAATTATTCCACCACCACCATTTAGGACACACGAAAAGTTTACTTTGCCACCCGACTTTTTGGAAGCAACCAGGTAGTCACTCTTAATTTCGTCACCCACCAGGTCACCCCAGTCAAAAGAAGTTACAGTTCCCTTGATAGTTGATTTTAACGTTGGAGGGATTTTAATTTCCACATCTCCTGAAGAATTTTGAATGTTGATTTTTCCGGTATTCCCCGCTGCAACAGCAATTTCCACTTCTCCGGCAGAAGTTTTAATTATTGCATCGGAATGTACCAGACCAATAACCACTTCACCTGCAGAGGTTTTTGCATTTATTTTTCCAACAGCTGCATCAACCATAAGAGACCCGCCTGCAGTTGTCAACACACTGCTGCCTTGTAAAGTGGCTACTTTAACATTGCCGCCTGCTGTTTTGAAGTTTGCAGTTCCGGCAACGTTCTTCACAAAAATATCACCACCTGCAGTTCCAAGAGTGGCACTCTCTGCAAAATTTCCGCAAACTATATTTCCACCTGATGTTAAAAAGTTTGCTTTTCCTTTTACATCCCTTACCTGGATATCGCCACCTGCAGTTTTAAGTGTACATTCTCCCAAAACATTATCAAAAACAATATCACCACCTGATGTAGAGGCATTCATTCCTCCGTTAATATTTTTCCCTCTGATATCTCCACCGGCGGTGAATAAAACATGATTTCCGGTGATATGATCAAGAATAGTTATTTCGCCTGCTGCGGTGTTGATGTTGAGATTAAAATGTGCCGGCATCGTTATAACGAACTTAATATAGTCCCCCCATTTTACTGAGTTATTAAAAACTATATAGATCGTATTTCCTTTCTGGTCGGCGGTAAAGCTGGAGGTTCCTTCTTCAGAAACTCCTTCTCCTATAACCAAAACTTCATTTTTATTCCACACCTTAACCACCACTTCACCATAATCTGAATTCAGATTAAGTGTACCTCCGGGGGTAACATTAAATGTTGCCTTAAAATCCAGGTCACCGCCAAAAGTAATGGTGATTGAACTCAGGATTAATATTATTAATAAAATTATCGTGCGCATTTCTACAGTTCCTTTGAATCTAAAATGGTTTTTGCTCTAATCTTTATGTACGGATTTTCTTCTTGCTCAAGTTGGTTCTTAAAGACAGAGAGTATCTCATCGTCGGCTTTGAATCCTGATTCAATGGCTTTTACCAATGAATTTATTGCTTCTATACGGTTACCCGGAACTTTGTCGGTTACAAGTACATGGAGATATGTTTTTTTAATCTCATCGTCAAACGGGAGTGATGCCAGAGTTTTTAGAGCCTGGAGCCTCACCCCGGGATTTTCATCGTTGCTCGCAGCCGATATTAGTGCTTCTTTAATCCCTGCTAATTCATTTTTATTATAATTGTTGCTTACAAGATTTATTGAATTCAGTCTGGTTCCCGGATTTTTTTCATTCAGAATTGAGTAGGTTAAAAGTTTTTGAATCTCAGGATCTTCGGGAGAGCCGGAAATTGTTACTCTTTTTGTAGCATCAAATGTAAATGTGATGTTCCCGTCTTTGGCATCTTTGTCGTCAAATCTTACATTGGTTATTCGGGGTTGTGCTTCTTTATTATCTGAAACAGGGGTGAATAATGGATCAATTGCCGAATGTTTTTGACTGAAAAATAAAATCCCGACCAGGAGACCGGCTGCTATTCCAAAAGAACCTGTCAGGGCAGGAACTGTCCACCTGAGACCAAAAAAATCTTTGATTTTGTCAACAAAACTCTTTTTGTCATCCATGGCATACAAAGTTTGTCGGAGTTCTCTCCTCGAATCGATAAGCAACTTTTCCACATTAAACTGAGGCAGATCATCATTTATATCGGAAAATAATTGTGTTTGCAATTCATATTCAGACTTGCAGATTTCACAATTATCGATGTGTTTTCTGAGTTTCTGTGCTTCGCTATCGGTGAGTTCACCGCTTATCAGCAGAATAATATCTTCAGTAAAATCTTTATGTTCCATAATCATAACCTAATTGTAGAAATGCCGAAGGGCATTTTTCATTTTAATTGTTGCATCAAAAAGGTAGCGTTTCACCGTTCCTTCGTTGAGTCCGGTGATATCCGCAATCTCTCTGAGTTTGTAACCTTCAAAGTGTTTCATTGTAAAAACAAGTTTCTGTTTACCCGTGAGCTGTTCCACAGCTTTTTTAATTCCTGCTTTAAGCTCCATGTTCCGCAAGTTTTGTTCCGGATTAAGATCATTACTTACGATCTGTAATGCCGGAGCACTCTCCTCATCGTCAGGATTGATGTTTTCAAGTGCATCAACTGTTTGATGTTTACCTGTTCTTTCGATATAAGTAAGACAAACATTTGTTGCTATTCTAAAAAGCCATGTAGAGAACTCGCTCTTAAACTCAAACTTTGGCAGACTCCTGTAAACCCTGATGAAGACTTCTTGATAAATATCTTTAGCATCTTCTTCAGAGCGAGTGTAACGCAAAGCCAGAGTAAGGACTTTTCTGTCATACTTTTTAACGAGGACTTCGAAGGCATCTTTGTTGCCTGCTTGAGCCTCTTTTATCAGATTGTAACCGTCTTGAGCCATATTTTCCGTTTACTTAATTGGTTAGACCTCGCGGTTCAAAAAAAGGTTGTAGTTGTGGGGTTTAAATTAGGAATTTTTTATCAGGTGGGAAATAAAATAAAAATACCTGAAGCTTAAAATTTGATCAATGAAATATATTTAGGGTAATTCTGAAAAATATCGTGTCTTTTAGGGGTGAAGAATTTTCCAGATTCGTGGATTTTGTTCTCTTCAATTGTCGCCATAATTGCTCCAGAATTTATTATATTACCTCAATAGATTATTTAAAATCACTTTAGAATTTTACATAAATGAACGATGAAACGTTGGAAAACAAAGATCAGGTGAAAGAACCACTTTTTGAATATGTGGACCCGAAATTACAATATTCGATTGAAAATAAGGATTGTTTAAGTTATCTCTCTAATGCTGAAACCGAAAAATTTGACTTAATAATTACCTCTCCACCATACAATGTTGGCAAATCTTATGAAGTTAAAACAAGTATTGAGCGGTATCTTGCCACTCAAGAGCCGGTTATTGAAGAGCTTGTAAGAGTACTTTCTCCCAATGGAAGTATATGTTGGCAGGTCGGGAATTATGTTGACAAAGGCGAAATTTTTCCATTAGATATCTACTATTATCAAATATTCAAAAAACATGGATTGAAATTACGAAACAGGATTATATGGCATTTTGGTCATGGATTACATGCTTCAAAACGGTTCAGCGGGAGATATGAAACAATCCTGTGGTTCACCAAAACAGACAACTACATCTTCAATTTGGATGATGTTCGCGTTCCTGCAAAGTATCCGGGTAAAAGGCATTTTAAGGGTCCAAATAAAGGACTGCCTTCCGGGAACCCCATGGGGAAAAATCCAAGTGATATTTGGGAAATTATAGTTGAGGACTGGCAGAATCTTCTATGGGATATCCCAAATGTAAAATCAAATCATCCCGAGAAAACTGATCATCCTTGCCAATTCCCTGTTGAATTGGTCGAAAGATGTGTACTTGCCTTAACAAACGAATTCAGTTGGGTTCTTGATCCATATGCAGGTGTAGGAAGCACAGCAATCGCAGCATTGAAAAATAATAGGAATGTGGTATTGATTGAAAAGGAATCGGAATATTGTAAATCAGCACAGAAGAGGATTGAAGCTTTATATGAGGGAAATCTTAAGGTGAGACCTATTAATAAACCAATTCATGTTCCTTCTTCAAATGATAAAGTGTCAAATTTCCCACCCGAATGGGCTCTGTTTGGAACCAATGATCGAGGAGGTATACAATGAAAATCGCTCAAAAATACTCGCATTTGAATGGGGAAGAGTATCTTATTGTTCATCACAAATCGAATTATGAAGAGATAATTGAGATAATTGAATCCATCGAAGTTGATTCATTTCTTACAAAAATCAGTAAGGAAAAAACCATGCCAGGGAAAGTGCTTTTTAGTCCAGCTGAATTAAACGAAGCTTTTAAAAAGAAATTTGTAAAATTGGGATGGAATGAAAAGAGGTATCAGTATTACATTTCCACCGATAGAAACAAAATTCCGAAACTGTTGGAACTCCCTTATGACAAACAGAAAGCTTATCTGATTGAAACCGGTGAAACCACACCGATCCATTCGTATAAACAAACTGATTTTGTAAAAGATGAAATTGCTGTTGAGGTACAGTTTGGAAAGTATGCATTTGTTGCGTTCGATCTTTTTGTGAAACATTTATTGTTTTATTCAGGTGGTCTGATTAATCTCGGAATTGAAATATTACCTACAAAAAAAATGCAGTCTCAAATGAGTAGTGGGGTAGCCTATTTTGAAGGAGAAGTTTATAATGTACTTCGTCATGGGAGGAGTAATCCTCCGGTTCCGCTATTAATTCTTGGGATTGAGTGAAGTAAATAGCCTAATTAGTCAGTTTTTACATCAAAAATACCGCACCAGAAAATTGAAAACGGACTACAGCATTTCTCAATATAAAATATCTCACTCCTCATCAAAAAGTGAAGGAGTTTCCAAAGTTGGATTTTTGCGTTCGGTAGGTATGATTCCTTGGGGCAGATTTGTTTCGTTTCCATTCATATCCACAGGGATTGCACCTTTGTTAAAAAACTCATTGTTGGCAATATTTTCACCGGACTGAGTAACTCTAACAAATATTTTTCTGCCTCTTCTTAGTCCATCATGAACTCCCTCCCATGTCCCTCCTTTGTTAGAGGATTGAGCCACATAAATATACTCTGCAAGTCCATAAATTATCGGGTTTCTTGCCATCGCCAACCCAACACTCCATGGAGCCTTCGGGAAAAATGTGCTTAACACCAACACATCTCCCTCAACGATTTGAGGATAATATTTTTTAATACCTGTGCCAAATGTCAAGATTCCTTGAGGAAGCACTATAATACTTCTTCCTTTCACCGTGAGTGTACTTTCGAGTGCCCGTTGATCGACACCTTTCGCAAAACCACTCACAACAACCTTAAATTCTTTTGTAGCGTTGAGACAAACATTATCCGTAAATTCATAAGAAATTTCAGAAGCATCCCTTGAACCCACCACAGCAATTGATCTTTCTTGAAGCATTTGTTTGTCACCTTTGATATAAAGAAGTGGGGGAGAAAGGCTCACTTTCATATTGTTTTTGAGGATTTTGGAATAGTCAGGGGAATTAAGAGTGATAATCTCAAAACCTTGTGAAAGAATATCTTCAACCAAAAACGCGAGATTTGGCAGTTCCTGTTCCGCGTTGCGAAGAGTCCCAATTTCTGTTTCATTCAAGAGAAACAAATTGGCAATTTGAGAGTCCTCCATCTCAAAAAAGTCTGAAAGAGACATTTTATTAGAGTGGAGAATATTAACTAAAAGTTTGTTTATTTTTTCATTTCCCCATCGTGGAAGGAAGTGGGTGAAAGCCAGCCAATATGGGAGTTCGTTTTCAAATTTCATGAATCGTGTCCAATCGTTTTTGCAATTACAAGGGGTGAAATAACTTTTGCTCCGTGTTTAGTAAGCATTCTTCCGAGCTCTTTTATGGTTGCTCCACTGTCAAAAATGTCATCGATGAGGAGGATTGATCTCCCATCAACTTCAGTCTCATTTTTCAGGTTGAATGCATTTTTAACATTATCAGTTTTAAGAAGTCCCGTTCTGAATGATTTTTGAGCATCGGTTTTTCGTGTTTTAATGATCCCATCGGAGACAGGTGTTTTAAGGGCTTTACCAATCTTGATCGAGAAATTTTTCACCAGGTCGCCAGACATGGTCGAAGGGACAAACATAATAAGATCAAATTTTGAGACACCAAAAACACTTTTAAAGGCTTTAAGTGTCAGAGACACAAGGAATTCCGGAAATTCTCCACCCTTCCCATACTTACAATTGTGCACTGTTTCACCTACATTAGATAAACCGTAATACGAAGCTGCAACTCCATTTGTAAGATTGCTTTTGGTTGACTCAAACTCCAGAACAGGGAAAAAACTCTCCTTAAACCCGACAAGTTTATCTCTAATAGAATCTGAGATGGGAGGAGTGATCGAAATTCCGGTATCATTGTCACATTTCCCACAACTATGTTGCGGTTCATCGCCAAGGAACTCACATAAATAGTTCATCCTGCAATCATTGATGTCGAGGTATTTGATCATCTTATCAAATTCGAGCAATTTTTGTCGGCGTTGTTGTTCAAATATTTTGGTGCTGAGTGTTGCTGCTCCAAACCGATATTCATACTTTTTCTTGTGATCAACCATCACTTCGTTAATAATTCCCTGATCGATGAGGTCGGCTTTTATAACATTCACTTGAGTTACAGTAATATTCAGTCTTCTTGCGATATCATATACCCCAAGACTCTCTTTTCGAAGTATGTCAATTACCTTCTCATATTTCTCTATCGCAGGTTTCGAAGTTTCAATAAATTTTCTGGGCAATGAAAGATCGTCTGATGGATTAAAAAAGAGGAGTATCAATGTTTTTTCACCATCCCTTCCGGCTCTTCCTATCTCCTGATAATAATGGATAGGAGAAACCGGTATCTGGGTGTGAATTATAAACCTGATGTCAGGTTTGTCAATTCCCATCCCAAGCGCATTTGTTGACACGATGCATTTATAACCATTGTTAATCAGAGCTCGTTCAACGCTCACCCTTGTCTCTTTGTCCATACCTCCATTGTATGCCGCTGAATATATTCCTGTATAATTCAGCCATTTTGAATAGATGAGTGTATCAACCTGAGTACCCGTATAGATTAAACCCGTTCCTTTTATTTTATTCAGATTTTCAGCCAACCAAAGCATTTTTTCATCTTCGGAATTTGTTTTAATCACATAAAGGGAGAGATTGTTTCGCAACAGATTTCCCCTGACTGATGAAATTTTTCCACCAACTTGAATTTTAATATCTTCTTCAACCCGTTTTGTTGCCGTAGCAGTAGTTGCAAGAACAGGAAAATTTTGAGGCAACAATTTAACAAGATTTACAATCCTTTTGAATGATGGCCTGAAGTCATGTCCCCAGACGGAGATACAATGTGCTTCATCAATTACAACCATCGAAATGTTAATTTTTCTTGCGGTCTCAACCCAGTCTAAATTATCCATTCTTTCAGGAGCAATATATAGTATCTTAACATGATTATTTTCCACATCTTCAAGGATGTCTCTATTCTCCTCAGGAGTCTGATTTGAGTTTAAACATCTTGCGGAAATCCCAAGTGACTGTAGTTTCTGAACCTGATCCCGCATCAAGGCTATGAGGGGGGAGAAAACAATTGTTGTTCCCGGAAAAATAATAGCCGGAAACTGAAAACAGAGTGATTTCCCAAACCCCGTTTTTTCGATCAGGAGCACTCTCTCACCTTTGAAGAGTTTTTCTATTACCAACCACTGAGTATCATAAAAAGAATTAATTCCAAAATGATCCTGGAGGGATGACTCTGCTTTGGCTCTGTCCATTTTTGCCCGAAAAATAATAAAGGAATAGACTAAATTTAAGGGAATAAATTTGGAATTTTGCAGGTTTTTGAATCAGGAGTTTAAAATGGCTATCAGAAAGAAAATTTTACTGGCAACAAAAAACAGAGGGAAACTTAAGGAGATACGGGCTATCCTTGGAACCGACTATTTTGAATTTATTCCGGTGGATACCATAAGAATGTTTCCCGAAATTCCAGAAACGGGAACCACTTTTGAGGAAAATGCGATAATAAAGGCAAAAGAGTCTTTTAAACTGACAGGAATTCCGGCTCTTGCGGATGACTCGGGTCTGTGGGTTGATTGTCTCGAAGGAAGGCCGGGAGTATATTCAGCGAGATATGCGGGTGAAAATGCGTCGGATGATGAAAATACCAATAAGGTCCTGAAGGAAATTAAAGCTTTTAGTCCACCATACACCGCAAAATATGTGTGTGTTTTGGCGTATTACGATGGAAAACAAACTATAATCACAGAAGGCGAATGCAGCGGTGAAATAATTCTTGAAAAAAAGGGGGTAAATGGATTTGGTTACGATCCTGTTTTTAAACCAACAGGATACGATGAAACGATGGCGGAATTAAGCTCTGATATAAAAAACAAACTTAGTCACAGATTTAAAGCGGTTGAAAAGATGAAAGAGGCACTCATAAAATGAAGTTTAGAAAAAATATATTTCTTTTAACACTCCTGGGGAGTATGTTATTTTTAACATCCTGTAAAGAAAGTATTGATCCGCCAAAACCGGAAGTGATCAAAAATTATTTTACTCTCCCAAACAATTCTATCAATAAATACCTTGTCGATTCAGTATCGACCGGAAATGAGTATTTCCCAATTGGAATAAAAACAGTTATGTGGGGACCTGAAATGGTCACGGCTGGTACTCCTTATTACGCACAGATTGAGCAGTTGGATTACACAGATGGGGGAGGTACTCTGCAGAGAATGAAAGTAAGGAAAACAGAACGGGGCTTATACTATTATCTCGACACTACCGGCTTTTCTGCACTTATTCCTGATACAGCGAAACCATTTATTCAGATCGACAGAGAAATTACAGCATTTTCACTCCCATTTTTTGCGGGACAATCATGGTCGGCTTTTAAATTTAATGTTGTCATAATTCCGGTAATCAATTGCACCGCAAGTTATTTAGGAAGTGTAGTCTATGACCACACAGTTCAAGGTCACACAGGTAACGTGACTGCCGAGAGAATCAAATATACACTCTCGATAACGATTCCAACCCCGGGGCAGCCCGCAGTTAATATACAATATACAGGTGAAGTCTGGTATGCTGAAGGCTTGGGCGTTGTAAAAAAAGAAGGTGACTACTTCCTCTTTCAATTTCTTGGAGGAAGCGAGGTTGATCTGTTAATGCCAAATTACCGCGTTAGAGAAAGACTTAACGAGATTATAAAATAATTTTGGAGCGGGTGCCGGGAAACTTACACCTGATCTTATAAATAAAAATTGATTTTTAACTATTAGAAGTGAACCAAAAGATGAGATATAAATTATTAGGCAGAAGTGGACTAAAAGTTTCAGAACTTTGTCTCGGAACCATGTCATTTGGAACCGAGTGGGGAACCGGAGCCGAAAAAGAAGAGAGTAAAAAAGTTTTTGATCGTTTTGTTGAAGCAGGTGGAAATTTTTTAGACACAGCAAACAGATATACCGAGGGAACGAGCGAAAAATTCCTGGGTGAGTTTATGGGGAAAGAACGCGATAAGTTTGTTGTTGCAACAAAATACAGCCTCTTTACAAAACGGGGTGATTTAAACGATGCCGGTAACAGCCGTAAAAACATGTTCAGATCGGTGGAAGGAAGTCTGCGGAGATTAAACACTGATTATATCGATGTGTTGTATGTTCACATGTGGGATTTTACAACACCAATGGACGAAGTTCTCAGGGGTCTCGACGATCTCATCAGGATGGGTAAGGTAACTTATATAGCTGTTTCAGATTCTCCGGCATGGGTGGTCTCTGCATCGCAGGTAATGGCGGAACTAAAAGGATGGTCACAGTTTGTCGCTTTTCAGGCTGAGTACAACTTAATTAAGAGAGAAGCTGAAAGAGATATTCTTCCAATGTGTGAACAATTTGACATAACCTGTACTTCATGGGCACCGATAGCCGGGGGAGCACTTTCAGGGAAATATCTTAAAGATGCCGATGCCGAGGGAAGAATAAAACCTGAAAGTGTAAGACGCAATGAACGGAGCAACAAGATAGTTGGTAAAGTGATCGAAATTGCCAATGAGTTGGGAGTTTCTGCTACTCAGGTTGCCATGAACTGGCACAGACAAAACCGATTTAGAATAATTCCTGTAATAGGTGCAAGAAAAGAGTCACAGATAATTGACAGTCTTGGGTGCCTCGATTTTGAAATTCCTGCAGATAAACTGTTAATTCTTGACGAACTGACACGGGTTGAACCGGGCTTCCCACATGATCTGTTACACAGTGCACAAGCGAACGATTTGTTATATGGTGGATTGGTTGATAAATTCGACAATCACCGGAGTAAATAAACAATCACAAAAATTCATTAAAAGTAAACTTTTTGGTAATGTATTTTATACCACCAATTTTGATGGTGATTTTTATGAGTATAACGATACTTCCTCAATCTGAGCTTTCAGGTTATATCCCTGTTGAAGGGGGAAAAATCTGGTATAAGATTACAGGCGCCGATAAACCCGGCATCCCGGTTTTATGTTTACACGGGGGGCCGGGTGCTCCCCACAATTATCTTAAACCTTTAGAGAAGTTGGCTGAAGAACGCCCCATAATCTTTTATGATCAGCTCGGATGCGGGAATTCAGATACTCCTGACGATACTTCACTTTGGAGAGTGGAAAGGTTTATGGATGAGGTGGATGCGGTAAGGCAAACATTAAAACTCGATACCCTCTTCATCCTTGGACAATCATGGGGCACAGCTCTTATGACTTCGTATATTCTTGATGGAAGAGGTAGTGGAGTGGTCGGATTGATTTTTGATGCACCATTTCTTAGCGTTTCAAAATGGATAGCAGATCAAGAAAAATATCTAAAAAATCTTCCCGTTGAGATGCAAAAATCAGTTGAGGAGGCTGACATATCAGGAAATTATTCAAGTATAGAGTATCAGTCGGCAATGATGGAGTTTTATAAAAGGCATGTATGTCGTCTCGATCCCTGGCCAGATTATGTCAACGAGACTTTCGCGAGGATGGGGGTGGCTGTTTATAATCACATGTGGGGACCCAGCGAGTTTAAGGCAACCGGCACACTCAAGAATTTGGAGCTTGTCGACAGCTTAAATCAGATTAATATCCCCTCAATTTTCATTTGTGGTGAATTTGATGAGGCAACACCTGAGACCACTGCATATTATAGTTCCAGGATGCCCGGCTCAGAATTCCGTGTTATCCTCGGGTCATCCCACATGCATCATGCAGAAAAGAAGGAAGAATTTCTCACAATTGTTAGAGATTTCCTAAGGAAAACTGAACTAAGATAGAGTCGAATCTCCAACCTCAATTCTCAACTCCACACAATTCTTTGAATTCATCGTATATTTAGAATTAGATTTTTTTTAATTATCGGATCCTTAATGATAGAGATAGACAAAGCTTATAGTCCCTCCCCGGTGGAAGCCAAATGGTATAAATACTGGCAGGATAATAAATTATTCAAGTCTGAAGTTGACAATACAAAGAAACCCTACACAATAGTAATCCCTCCCCCAAATATTACGGGAATGCTCCATCTGGGACATGTCTTAAACAACACAATTCAGGATATCCTGATCCGGTACAAAAGAATGCAGGGGTATAATGCCTGCTGGGTTCCCGGTACCGATCATGCATCCATTGCTACTGAAGCAAAGGTGGTAAACCACCTCGCTTCTCAAGGAATAACAAAAAAAGATATCGGCAGGGATGAGTTCCTGAAACATTGTTGGGAGTGGAAAGACAAATACGGTGGAATAATTATCAGCCAACTTGAAAAACTTGGGATAAGCTGCGATTGGGACAGACTTCGCTTCACAATGGACGATGATTATTATAAAAAAGTAATCGAATCATTTGTAAAACTATACAAAGATGGTTTGATATATCGTGGATACCGGATGGTAAACTGGGATCCCGTAACTCAGAGTGCAATCTCTGACGAAGAAGTATATTATCAGACAATGAACATCAAACTTTACCACATCAGATATCCGATGGTTGATGGAAGAGGCGAGATAGTTGTTGCCACTACCAGACCTGAAACGATGTTTGGTGATACCGCCGTTGCAGTGAATCCTGATGATCCAAGATACAGTGATTACATCGGTAAAAAACTTATTCTCCCGTTGACTGGAAGAGAGATTGAAATTATAGCCGACAATTATGTCGATTTAACATTCGGCACTGGAGCAGTAAAGATAACTCCCGCTCATGATGTAAATGACTATGAAGTTGGTTTACGCCACAATCTGCAATTAATTAATATTCTTCATCCCGATGCAACACTTAACGATAATGCTCCCGCAGAATTCAGGGGTCTCGATCGTTATGATGCCCGCAAAAAAGCGGTAAAAATGCTTGAAGAGCAAGGATTTCTTCTCAAAAGTGAAGACTATACAACCAATGTTGGCTTCTCACAAAGGGGACATGCACAGGTTGAGCCGTATATGTCGGAACAGTGGTTTATGAAGATGGATGAACTTGCAAAACCTGCTCTAACCGCAGTAACCAGTGGCGAAATCAACTTTTATCCTCCACATTGGGTAAAAACATACGAACACTGGATGTCAAATATTAAAGACTGGTGTATCTCCCGTCAATTGTGGTGGGGACACAGGATACCCGTTTGGTATAACAAAACAACCAAAGAAATTTATTGTGATGTAAATCCTCCTGAAGATCCTGAAAACTGGGTGCAGGACAACGATGTTCTTGATACATGGTCGTCGAGCTGGCTTTGGGCTCATGATGTTTTTAAGACAGAGGAAGAGCAAAAATATTATTATCCAACAGATGCTCTTGTTACTGCTCCCGATATAATTTTCTTCTGGGTAGCAAGAATGATTATGGCAGGATATTATTTCCAGGGTGAAATTCCATTTAAACATGTTTATTTCACTTCTGTTATCAGAGATGATACAGGAAGAAAAATGAGCAAATCACTCGGTAATTCACCCGATCCATTGGATGTTATCGACCAGTATGGAGCGGATGCTCTACGGTTTACCATGATGTTCCTTGCGCCACTTGGTCAGGATGTCAGATTCAGTGAAGATAAATGTGATTTGGGTCGTAACTTCGCCAACAAAATTTGGAATGCCGGAAGATTCATTTTGATGAATACTCCCGAAGGCTTTCAATATGATGAAAATTATGTAGCTGAGAATGAGGATTTTGTTGACAAATGGATAACTTCACGGTTAAATTCCACTGTCAAAAACCTGAATAAAGCTCTTGAAGATTTTGAGCTTACCAACTCATCAAAAATAATTTACAGTTTTATCTGGACCGATTTTTGTGACTGGTATATCGAACTGATAAAAAATCGATTCTACAGTGACGATCCTAAGGTTAAACTTGATACTGCACAAAAAGCAGTTGGGCTTTTTGATAAAATTTTAAGGTTGCTTCATCCATTTATGCCTTACATCTCTGAAGAGTTATGGCACCTCATAAAGACAAGAGCTGATGGAGAATCAATTTCAGTAGCTGCTTTCCCTGAGTTTAACGATTCAAAAGTTGATCTTGCAGGGGAAAAACAGATGGAATTCCTTCAAAATCTTATCACAGCAGTGCGTAATATTAGAGGTGAAATGAAAATTGCACCCTCTAAACCTGTTAAACTTCATCTAAAAACCACAATTTACGACCCGCTGTACGGCGATCTCATAAAGAAACTGGCTAAAGTTGAGGAAATTACCTCGGGAACGGATACCGTTCGCCCCGCTAAAAGCGCCTCAGCAGTGATAAAAGACTGTGAAATCTTTGTACCTCTTGAAGGACTGATCGATATCGAAGTTGAAAGAACCCGTCTCGAGAAGGAAATTGAAAGACTTAATGGTGGTCTAATTGGTCTCACAAAGAAACTCTCTAACGAAGAGTTCGTATTGCGTGCTCCCGTTGACATAATCGAAAAGGAAAGAGCCAAGAAGCGTGACTGGGAGGAAAACATAGCTAAACTTCAGGCTATCCTTGATGATCTTACCTAAACAGATTACCCAAAATTCTCTTAAAGCTGCCCAAAAAACGGGCAGCTTTTTTTTTATGCTTAAGCAACACTACCGGGATTCACCGGAGTAAATCAACGATTTAACCTTCACAACACAGAACAGAGTCTGTAAAAATAGATTCAGAAATTTTTAAAAACATATTAAAGTGTTACTTTTTATAAAATGAGTTAATAAATTTTTAAGAAATAAATTAACTCGTTTTATTTAAGCTGATGGTTTAATATAAATATTTAAAATCTTATCCTGTTTTTGTAAGTTTTTGGATCATGAAAATCAGCCTTTGGTTGAGCATGATCAACCGCCCAAAGTGAGACTATTTTGTCGTTGGTGTTCAGAATCATTGATGCAAGAAAAGTAAACTCTTTACCTGCAACATCTGTGTGAGGGAAGATCTCAAAATCAAAAACAATTTTGTTGACTGACTCAATTTCCATTCTGGAATCAACCAAAAAATCATTTGTCTCGGTTAATGGAGCACGATATTCGGGGAAGTGGAAGATGTTGTAGTCACTGTTTGACGCAAAATTAAACTCATAATAGTCGGGAGAATTTGTCTCTTTCAGGAAAAATTCAAAGCACGTATCCAGCCATAAAAAAGATTGTCTTTTGGCACTTTTTCCTTCTTTAAGACTTAAATTTGTTATGTTCCCTGTGATGATATAACTGCAAAGAAGTGATTCACCACTCGATTTGATATTAAATGTGATATCATAATCGAAATTTGGTTCAAAAGGTGTAAGTTTTAGTTCCATAAATTTTATAAAAGTGTTGACAAGGGTGTTAAAATTGGTAAATTTGTAATTTAAGATTGTATAAAATAACAATTCATTTCTTTTTCAAGCATTTAATCAATCGGATTGATATTGAGTGATCACGAACTTCTTGTAAAAATCGCCGAAAAAGATGTCGATGCATTCAAAGATCTCTACAAAAGATATTCCAAACTGGTATATGCTCTTGTTACAAAGATCGTTGAAGATGAGGTAATTGCAGACACGACTTTCGATGAAGTATTTCTGATAATCTGGAATAAAGCCGGAAAATATGACAGAAATTCTCAAAATGCCTATTGCTGGATAATAACTTTAGCAAGAAACAAGGCAATTGACACCAAGAGACGGAAATTAAATTCCACCACGATGGATGAATATACAGATGATTATGAAAATTACATGGTTATCCCTCATCTGAGTCCACATATTGATCCTCTTGACCTGGAAATGGCGTTAAATATTAGTGAAAACATCGAAAAAGCATTGATGAATTTGACCGAAGCCCAACAGCATGTAATCTATCTGGGGATGTATTACGGCTTTACTCAGTCAGAAATCAGCAAAAATCTTAATATTCCCATCCAGACTGTCAGTTCCAAAATCAGACTGGCACTAAGTTCATTAAGAGACAATTTATTGCATGGTGAAGCATGACAACTGAAGAAAAAAACAGATATCAAAACCTGATTCAGGCGTTTGCACTTGGGGCTCTCGACAAAGATGACTTTATCGAGATTGTACATGTTTTACAAACAAATGAAGATTTTGCGACACAGGAGTTGGGTGAATATCAGAATCTTACTGCACTTTTGGTGTCGTTTATCAATCCAAAGGAAGTACCCTCACACTCCCTCGACAGAATCCTTGCAAAAATTGATGAAATAGGCGTTACCGCGACATCAAGATCGAGTGACCGAAAAACAATCAGTTTTACAAAATTAACAAGTTTTGTGGATGAGCCTGATGCTCCCAAAGAAAATGATGCTCCCGAGAGTTTAGAGATTGCCGGGAGCACCAATGACATTGATGCCCAGGAGGATGTTGATCCTTATTCATTGATACGGAGTCAGCAGTCGAGACCTTCCAATAACAGACAGCCCGGTTTTCAGAGGCCTGCTCCAATGACCCAGATTTCAGGACGTGGGGGAGATACTCCACCAAGACCCGGTCAGCCGGGAGCTCCTGAAATATCTCCTGATTCATCAATACCCGGAAAATCTGCAGAAGAAATCGATGAAGATTCAGGTTTGATTCCACACATTGGAAGGCAGGGGATTCCCTCCGAATCGGAATATTACAATGAAATCCCCGAAGTTCAACACGGGATTATCGCAAGCGATCTTGAAATGGAAATTAATGAACCATCCTCAGAGGATGCCCCGGTTCATCCGATAAGTCCTTTAAGAGCCAGAAGGAAGCAGTTAATTGAACAAGAGGTGATAGAGGATACCGATTCTGCTGAGAGTGAAGTTGAAGATTTAACAGCTGGTTATGATGATAATCTGGTCGCAGTAGAAAAGCAAAAACGAAAATTGAATCCAATCAGAGGGGCGGTTATTGATGTCTCCGGTAGCGTTACCGCCACAGCCTTTTGGGGGGTGATTGGGATAATGGTAATCTGTTTTTCTATCGTTGTTTATTTCCTTTATTCGATGTTTTCAGGTACAGAAGAAAGGCTTGATGCCAAGCTGAATGAGTTGGGAGCCACACAGGCAAAAACCGAACTTTTGCGCAATACAGTAATGATGAATCAGAACCTGTTGCTCTTTATTAGTACTGTAAAAACTGCAGGAATTGTCAATTTATATGGTACTGAGGATTATTCAGAAGCATATGGTAAATTATTTTATGCAGTTAAGGAGAAAAAAGGATTTCTTCAATTTTCGAATATTATGTCATTTAATTCGGGTAAGGGATTCCAGTTGTGGATACAGCAGGATGGTAAATATATGAAGGCCGGGGGGATTAATCTTCCCAAGCAGAATGTCGAATTTTTTGAATTGAATGATCTTCCTGATTTATCACAAACTGGAACATTCAACATTTTGATGACTGAGGAGAATGCATCCGGTGCTGCAACACCGTCAAATAATGTTATTCTAACCGGACTTTTAATTATGAAAGCACAGGCTAATTAAGGAGGTCGTCTTCTTCTTTTTTAGGGCTTTGATTCTGAAGTAGCAGCAGTATAACTGAGATTAAAGCGAGGAAGATAATCAGCCAATATTTTTCTGCCATGGAGACAATAGCCTCGAGGAGTGAAATCATTGTCATCGATCCCTCTATTGAGAGGAAGAAGAACGGGAAGCCAACAAATACGGCTGAAACCAACAAAAAAGCCGGCACCCTGGGGTTATCGAGGAACAAAACTATCAGATTTATCCCTATCATAAACATGGCTGTTGGAAGAAGCAGGGTTGCCCAGGGGACTGAATCAAAATTCTGATTTAAATAGATTAATATACCCACTAAAAACATGGTTGTGCCTATAATTATCGCAGGTACATCATGTTTGCCAAAAACAACCACTACAGTAGCCAGACCGACAAGAATAAACAAAAAAGAAAAAATGAACGGGAAAGTTATGTCGAGCACCTCAAATGCTTTGAGCCCCCACATAACTGAGCCGATCAATAATACATAAGCAAGAAACTGCTTGATATTATCCATGTTTAAAGAATTCTCATTCCCATGCTTGAAGCCACAAGTTCCACGGCAAAAACGGCACTTGCGTTTCGATTATCTAAAATTGGATTAACTTCTGTGATTTCCAAAGAAGACATACACCCACATTCAGCTATGGTCTCCATAAGAAGATGAGCCTCGCGATAACTTAATCCTCCGGGAACGGGAGTGCCCACTCCGGGAACTATGGTGGGTTCAACACTGTCAACATCAAAACTCACATGAATATGATCCACATTGTTTTTAAACTGTTTAAGGACTTTTGAAGTAATCCGGTGGATTCCCATCTTATCGATATCCGACATTGTATAGACAGTAATCCCCGTTTTTTTAATATTATTTTTTTCATCGGCATCGATGCTCCGTGCTCCGATGATCACGGTGTTCTCCGGGAGCACCTTTGGAGAGGGGGAATATATTTCAGTAAGTCGCTTTGAACCAAGCCCGATTGAAGCTGCAAGTGACATCCCGTGAATATTCCCTGAAGGTGTGGTTTCGTCTGTATTCATGTCAGAGTGAGCATCAATCCAGATAACTCCGAGCCTTAGTCCTCTTTTGATGCAGTAGGAAGAAATCCCGGCAAGCGTTCCAAGTGCCATAGAGTGATCACCACCTATACAAAGAGGGAATTCATCATTTTCGAGAGTATGTTCCACAACTTCGGCAAGTTTAAGAGAAGTTCTTTCAATCTCATCCACATACTTGAGTTTGTCGTTTCCAACCTTCTGTGTTTCCATAATTTCGATGGAAATATCCCCTAAATCTTCAACTTCATAACCAAGTTGTTGTAGTTTTTCATTAAGGTGTGCGATTCGCATGGCAGATGGACCCATATCCACACCACGTCTTCCGGCTCCAAGGTCCATCGGAAAACCGATGATATTGACTTTTTTCTTCATTTAAAATACTTTTTGTTTGAAGTTTACAAAAATAAAAAAGATAATTGTATAGAGTAATTAAAATTTTATAAACGGTTTTGTATATTAACGAATTAATTTCGATTTACATTGTAAGGAACATTTTATGGACGAGCCTCTAATTATTGTCGGGATACTGACAGAAGAGGTAATAAACTTCACATTTTATGGTGATTATTACGCAAACAATCAGGAAGATTTTTTCAGTGGAGTATTTCAAGCATCAGTGAAGAATGGTAAACTTGTAGTTGAGGGTTCCGGCAAAAAGCTAAGTGACGATGTCAGCCTGGTTTTTACCCCGAATTCTCCCGAGAGTGAACATTTTATGATTAGAGATGTTGTAATCGGCGTAAAATTTCATTGGGAGCGAAAAGAGAAAGAGAGCTTTAAGGGAGCACTAAAGCTGCTCCGAAAAGGAAATAAAGTTACAGCGATAAACATTATCAACATTGAAGAATATCTCAAAAGTGTAATTTCATCTGAGATGAGTGCAAAGAGCAGTCCGGCACTCCTTAAAGCACACGCAGTTATTTCAAGAAGCTGGCTTCTTTCACAGATTGCACAATCTGAGGGGAAGAAAAAACTTACTCCTGAAGAAAAAGGAATAGTTGTTTCGGACGATGAGATAGTCCGCTGGTATGACAGGGAAGATCACGATGACTTTGATGTTTGTGCAGATGATCACTGTCAAAGATATCAGGGAATCACAAAGATATTTAGTGAATCAGCCCGGCAGGCGGTTGAAGATACTCACGGGCTCGTAATGAAATATGGTGATGAAATATGTGATGCCAGGTTCTCAAAATCATGTGGCGGAGTATCCGAATCATTTGGACATGTCTGGGAGGATAAAAAAGTTCCATATCTGGACAGAGTAATCGATTACAAGTTTGAGCCGGAAAATTTCGACACAAATCTAAAAGATGAAAAAAACGCAACAAAATGGATACTCGGGGAGCCCGAATCCTATTGTAATACAAAAGACAAAACGGTGCTTTCGCAGATTTTGCTCCACTACGACCAGGAAACAGTGGATTTTTTCAGATGGAAGTTGGATATTCCGCAGGAAAAAGTCAAATCATTGTTAAAAACAAAAATGGACCTTGATCTTGGAGATATAACCGAGATCGAACCTCTGGAGAGGGGTGAATCCGGCAGGATTTACAGGCTCAGGATAACAGGTACAAAAAAGAGTATAATTATCGGTAAGGAGCTTGAAATCAGAAGGGCTTTGTCAGATTCACATCTTTATTCCTCGGCTTTTATCGTAGAAAAGAAAGATATAAAAGATGGAATTCCAGGAAGTTTTCGTCTCAGAGGTGCAGGTTGGGGGCACGGAGTTGGACTGTGTCAGATCGGTGCAGCTGTAATGTCTGAGAAAGGATTCTCATTTGATGAGATTCTTACTCACTATTACAGAGGAATTAAACTTGTTAAAGATTATTAACAGGTGTTTTCAGGGGTGAGATAACCTCACCCCAGGAACATAAAGACCAAAATTGTGATCACCGAACCGGAGAGGAGCAACAAACCGGGTTTTATTTTGAAAAAAACCAAAATTGTGATGCCAATCCAAAAGAGAGGATAAAAGATACTTTCGATGGAAAACATCTGAGAGGGTTGCAAAATCACTCCCGGTGGTGGAGCAAGTAACAAAAAATTCTTCACAGGAATCACAAAAAATCCAAAACAGATAAACACCATTGCAGGCATCAGTGCATAAAGTCTGAATTTGGGATTTGGATTAAAATATTCGAGCCCGCCTCTAACTGCAAGCAAAAGCCCTAAAAAGAGCATAAAAGGGTATAAAGTGTCGATTATAATCCCCGTTTTCCCCGTCACAAGAGTTGTTACCTCCGTATTGTAAGGTACTTGGGTTGTTTTGTCGCCATATCTCAGAAATACCGAGTATTTAATTTTTGTCCCGGGCGGAAGTTCGCCTATTGTGCCCGTCAAAAGCTCCTTTTCTTTTTTTAACTCAACCTTATGCTTTTTCCCATTCCCCAAATCATAGATAAAATATCCTGTAACTGTGGGGTGATCATTTCTGATTATGAAAGAATATGGTTCACCTGCTTGTATTGTTTTGGGGAAAAGATAGGTTATTTTTTTCCCTTCAATTCCAATTGTGCCCGAAATGGGATAGTTTTGATTCACAACTGAGTGAGCGAGACCAAAAACAAAGATTATAACTGCAGAAACGATCCAGAGGATGGCGTTTTTATTCATTCAACAAATCCAATAATTTGATTTTTAGTGGTTTAAGATATAATTTTAAATAATAACAATGTTAAAGAATCAAAAAAGTGACATAAAAAAAAGGTGAAAAATCACTTTTTTATAATCAAAAAGGTTCTTAACTTGTTTGTTGAAAGATTATTTTCTCAATAACTAAAGAAATCACATATAAGTATTGGCAAATAAAATAAACAACGGCAAACATGACATAGTTGGTACGGTTGTTTACTACCGTCGTTTCCGGAGCCGTTATCCCATTTTAGAGAGAGATATTTTGGTTTGGCTGCCACCCTCCTACAAAAAGGAGAGGGGCAAATATTATCCGGTGCTTTATATGCACGATGGGCAGAACATACTTGATCCTACTACATCATACGCCGGCCAAGACTGGCGAGTCGATGAAACCTTAACAAAACTTATCAAAGGTAACCAAATCGAAGAACCGATTGTTGTGGGTATATATAACACACATGACAGACTTCAAGAGTATAGTGTCTCCGAAAAAGGTGATCATTATCTCAAATTCATTGTGGAAGAGTTAAAACATTTTATTGACAGCAACTTCAGAACTCTGGCTGACAGAGAAGCAACAGCTATTATGGGTTCATCCATGGGAGGGCTTTGTTCTCTCAGAATGGTTTGGAGGTATCCCCATGTTTTTGGAAAAGCTGGTTGCCTTTCTTCTTCCTTTTATTATGGTGAAGATGCAATTTTTGACCTGATTGAATCAACTCACGAAAAAAAGAGTGTAAAAATCTACTTTGACAGTGGTGAGGATGGTAAAAAAGATGCTCAGAGGATGTTTTGTCTGCTTTCACAAAAGGGACTTGTTCTCGGTGAAAATTTTGATTATTACTTCGACAGAGGTGCGGGACACAATGAATGGTCGTGGGCAAATCGCCTTGAAAGACCGTTAAAATATTTTTTTGGAAAATAATAAATTTTAAACCAACCGGATATTCCGGTTAATTTAACACACATAAATTTGAATTTAAGAATTTGGCATTAGAAGATGAAAGACAATAAAGAAACCAGACGGATCATTAAGATGAACTCATCACTTAAAAAGATTTATCGCCCCCTGAAAGATTTTAGTGAAAGAGCTGTAGTTAAAACTCTCGATCAATATAACAAACTCTATCGAGAGTCGGTTTTGAATCCCGAGGCTTTTTGGGGTAAAGTAGCTGATGAACTTCACTGGTTTAAATACTGGAACTATATCAGGCAGGGGTCATCCTACGAATCCAAATGGTTTGTTGGAGCAAAAACAAACATCAGTTATAACAGTCTCGATCGCCATCTTTTGGGCCACCGCCGCAACAAAGCGGCACTCATTTGGGAAGGAGAACCGGGCGACACAAGAACGATGACATATCTTCAGCTTCACCGTGAAGTTTGCAAATTTGCAAATGTCCTTCGTTCAAGGGGTGTTCAAAAAGGGGATAGAGTAATTATTTATATGGGAATGGTTCCTGAAACCGCTGTTGCTCTTCTTGCTTGTGCAAGAATTGGCGCCATACACTCTGCTGTTTTTGCCGGATTTTCCTCGGAAGCTCTGAAGGACAGAATACTTGGACTAAAAGCAAAAATTGTGATTGCAAGTGATCTTGCCGTAAGACGAGGGAACAATATTTATCTTAAACCTGCAGTTGATTCAGCTCTCGAAAGTTGTCCCGATGTCAAAACGGTAATTCTATTTAAAAGAATGCACGAATCTTCAGTTAAAATGGTTCCGGGACGCGACATCTGGTGGCACGAAGCAATGGATAATGTTTCAGATGAATGTCCTGCGGTACATCTTGATTCAGAACATCCACTTTTTGTCCTCTATACCAGTGGAACAACCGGAAAAGCCAAAGGGATAATGCACACCACTGCGGGTTACATGACAGCTGCATATTATTCCTTTAAACTGATATTTGATATTCAGGAAACAGATGTTTATTGGTGCACAACCGATATAGGATTTTCAACGGGGCATACCTACGGTTTATATGCACCTCTCCTTAATGGCGCAACACTTTTTATGTATGAAGGAGCCCCAACCACACCTGAACCCGACAGGTTCTGGAAACTGATAGATAACCACAAAATTTCCATTTTCTTTACTGCCCCAACTTTTGTAAAAACATTAATGAGGCAGGGTGACAGTTGGGTTAACAAACACAAACTTGATTCACTTAGAGTTTTGGCTTTGGGCGGAGAACCTGTTAATCCAAAAGTTTGGTACTGGTTTTATAAAACAGTTGGAAAAGAGAAGTGCCCCATCATCGATGGTTGGTGGCAAACAGAGACCGGTTCATTCATGATAGCCCCTATACCAGGTGTCACTCCATTAAAACCGGGATCGGCTACATTACCACTACCCGGTGTTTTAGCGGATGTTGTAGATAAAACCGGCAAACCAGTTAAACCGGGTGAAAATGGATTTCTGGTTCTCAAAGACAGTTGGCCTTCTGTGGCAAGAACTATCTTTGGAAACAAAAAACGATATAAAGATGACTATTGGAACGGTTTTGGTGGTGACTTTTTCACGGGTGACGGTGCCAGAAAAGACAAAGACGGCTATTTCTGGATTCTCGGAAGAGTTGATGATGTTGTAACTGTTTCCGGCCATCGTTTAAGCACCCTCGAAATTGAAAATGCACTTCATACACATAAAGATGTAGCGGAAGTTGCAGTGGTTGGAAGACCCGATGATCTCAAAGGAAATTCGATCGTAGCTTTTGTAACACTCAAAGAAAATGTTCAGGCATCACTACTTCTTAAAGAAGAGATGAGAAATCATGTAATGGTGGAAATTGGACATATCGCCAGACCTGATGAAATTCGATTTACAGAAGCTCTGCCTAAAACCAGAAATGGAAAGATAGTAAGACGACTTTTAAGAGAGATTGCAGCCGGAGGTGTGGTTCTTGGTGACCTTTCTTCAATCGAAGATATTTCGGCTATTGAATATTTGAGAGAAATCGACGAAGAGATTTAGCTAAAAAAAGTTAATCACTGCCGGAGAGATATTTTTTAATTGACCTTTGAAAATCAGATTTGATAAGAGGTTTTGAAATGTAACCATCAAAACCCTCTTCGAAGAATTTGTTTTTATCAGAGGTTGCTGTGTATGCTGTAAAAGCCAGAATTGGAACCCCTGCAAATTCTTTCATTTGTTTCATTCTTTTCAGGACAGAAATACCTGAAGGTGAGCTTCCAAGATTTATATCGAGAAGCACCAAATCGATCTTCCTCCTCAATGCGATCCTGATTGCCTCTTCACCATTAAAAGCAAAATCAACATTTGCAATGTTTTTTGAGAAAATTTTAACTAAAGTGTGAGTGGGGACGTCGTCATCCACAAGTAATATTCGTTTAAGTTGACTATCCATTTGGATTTTTTGAATGTGCTCAAACGCCTCCTCTGACGAAACCGCAGTCCTTTGGGCGACAACCGGGAAGCTGATGGTAAAGGTTGAGCCCAACCCGACCATGCTGTTTAGCGAAAGGGAACCCCCAAGTTTTTCAGTGAATTTTTTAATTATGGTGAGGCCAAGTCCAACCCCTTCAAAAGCACGATCAAGACCTTCAGAAACCTGTCTGAATTCATCAAATATTACATCCATAAAATCTTGTGATATTCCTATCCCGCTATCCCTTACAATCAAATTTACCACCCATGACAAACCTGATTTTTCTGTTTTGACAATAACATCAATTCCGCCTTCATGTGTGAATTTGATTGCATTGCTGAGCAGATTATCCACTATAGTAAGAAGCATTCGTTTGTCAGATTTGAGCAGGGGGATTTCTTCCGGAGTATCAATATTGAGGAAAAGCCCTTTTTTAACAATCTCCTGATCAAAATAGCTCGTAGATTCAAGCACAACATCAATGAGATCCACTTCCTCAAGATTCAGAGTCAGTTTGTCAGCTTCAATCCTTGATAGGTCAAGAATCAGACTCAGGGAATTGCTCAGTCTTTGTCCTGCTTTGTAGATGCTATCGGTTAATTTTTTAAAGTAGGGGTCGTCAACCTCCTCAGAAAGAATCTCAGCAAATCCAAGGATACCAATGAGAGGAGTTCTCAACTCATGAGACATATTCGCCAGAAAAATCGACTTAAGTCTGTTCATCTCTTCGGCTTTGGTTTTTGCCTCATAGAGCTGCCGGTTGGTTTTTTCCCTTTGAATTGCACCCCCGATGGCGATGGCTGCTGATTGCAACATCGATTCTTCGGCTGTGCTGTATTTTTTTTCAGTTGTGCAGTTATCAAATCCGATAAATCCCCACCACTCATTTTGCAAATAGATTGGTACTGCAAGAATAGCCAGTATCTCCTGTGGTTCAAGCACAGATCTCTCGTCATCCGGAAGGTTTTTTACCAATTCATTTATGAACCCTTTTTTTAACATGATATCACGCCAGCGAGGATTGGTATCGTTATAGTTTAATCGCTGTAAAACGGGGTTATTAATCTGTTTTGTAATTCCCCCCCTCACCCATTCAAATGTTTGACTCATGAACCATTCATCGGTTAACTCATTATAATCATTTTCAAAAAGATAGATGCGGTCTGCGTATGAAGTGGAACCCATAAGAGAGAAGGAATTATTTATTGCAGTGTCGAAATCCTGTTCGGTAAGCAAAATCTCTGCAACTTTTGCGGCGCAGTAGAGATAACCCTTATGTTCTTCAAGTTCCTCTTGAAAACGCAGCTCGTCGCTGATATTTTGGACGATCCCCAACCAGACGGATGGTTTTCCTTCCCGGTCTTTGACAATGGTTGCATTTAATTTTACCCAAACATCACTCCCGTTTTTATGGATGTATCTCTTTCTGAGGGTAATGTTATTTCCTGCATCGTTCTCCATGGCAACGAGGAATTTAGAGAACTCCTCATCTCTGTCGTCACAGTGAGTCAATTCATAAAAATTAATGCCGATTATCTCATCGGGCTCATAACCCAACATTCTGGCAAAACCACGATTTGCATCGAGGAAAACCCCTTTTGGATCACAAAGTACAATACCGGTGTCGGCCGAGTTATATACTGTTCTGAATCGATTTTCACTGTCTGAAAGTTTTTCTTTGACAACTGTGATCTCCGACACATCCAGACCAATAGCCCATGAAGCCCAACCGTCGATTTGATATTTCCCTGAAATGTTTGACCAGCTGATAGCCTTATCGGAACCATCCTTACATCTTACTTTCCACACCTGATTATAATAAACATCCTGCTTTTCAGCCCAGAATTCTCTTAGTGTTGCTATATATTCAGGGTCGGGGTAGAGGATTTTATCGGGGTGGGGATTATTGATCATTTCTTCTGCAGTATAGCCCGTAACCCGTTCACATTCATGATTCCACTCGATAAAAAGGTTGTTTTCATCAATCGCAGTTACCATTACAGGCATCGTGCTAATCAATGATTTCATTGATTGATCATCCTTTGAATTTGGGAGATGTTTATCAGGGATTTGTGTCATAAATGGGTGTGTGGTAAATTCACTTTAGGAAATCGACTAATACAAATAAATGATCAGATAAAAACATTTAATAAATGATTACTATCTTTGCACTAAAATAATCATAAAATCCAATAAAAAAAAGAAGTCTTTGATGAACGACATTCTAATTTTCAATGATGAAAATTTTCTGAGCCAACTCTCAACGGGTGAATATGTTGGTGGAAGATATAAACTTCAATTTTATTCAGAAAATGGCAGACCCTCTTCGGTCGCCACTGAAGTGGTGGATACCTTCTATTTTTATCCAAGTGGTGGAACAATACGCGATAAAGAATACAATATTATTGAGTATTTTCCCAAATACGACACTTACAGGGGGTTTAAACCTCCACACATGTTGGAGAAAAAATGAGTGGAGTTCTAAGCATAGTCGCCACGCCAATTGGCAACTATGAGGATATCACTTTAAGAGCCATTAAGGTTCTCAGTGGAGCCGATTTTATTGTCTGTGAAGACCTTAAAGAGGCAAGAAGATTACTTTCCAAACTTGATATAAAAAAAGAACTTGTAACTCTTAACGAACATGACGAAGCTGACAACACGCCCGGGATAATTGATCGACTCCTGGCGGGAGAAAATGTTGCTCTGATTTCCGATTGTGGCACTCCGATGTTTGCAGATCCGGGGCATATTCTTCTTGATGCAGCACTCTCAAATCAAATTCAGATTATCCCGGTACCGGGAGTTTCTTCCCTTACCACTGCCTTAAGTGTCTCCGCACTCAGAGCCGAAAAATTTTATTATTATGGTTGGCTTCCCGTAAAAACGGAAATGCGGAAAAAAGAGTTATACAGACTTTCCAGAATGAATGAACTGATAATATTTCTTGAGACCCCTTATCGATTAAAAAATATCATGAAAGATATTGTTGACAATTTTGGACTGGGAACCGAGGCTGTGCTTGCCTATGATCTTACACTACCCACCGAACAAATTCTTCGCGGCTCAGCCGGATCAATATATGATAAGGTGATAAAAAATTCCCTGAAAGGTGAGTTTGTTTTGCTGGTTGACAACAGGAAAATGAAGAAGTAATTACCAGGGGGATGGTTACGCGGAATCCACGGATTATCACGAATTGCCACAGATAGGAGTGGGACACTGATTCCACGGATTATCACGGATTGCCACGGATAGGAGTGGGACGCGGATATCACCAATTATCGCGGATTGCCACAGATAGGAGTGGGACGCGGATACACGCAGATTAGACGGATTTTCGCAGAAGAGATTTCAAACAATCAAAAAACGCCCCGGCAGGGGTGCCCGATGGGTGACAATGTCCAACAAATGAAGAATTTGGCCCCGGAAGGGGTCATGTATGGGTAGAAGAATAATCGCACGATCAAAAAACACCCCGGCAGGGGATTTGTTATTCGTGGCCATAATTGATCCCGCAACCCCCAAAATTACCCCGCATGCGGGGTTTGATATTCGTAGCGTCCCGATTGCCGTCTAAATAATGAAATGGGGATAGTTATACGGATTCCACAAATTAGGAAATATCAAGAAATATTTTAATATTACAATAATTGAATTCGACAATTATATTACAAAAGGAATTATTAATAAAACTATTGATATTCTTTTTGAATTAACTTATTAAACTACTGTTTTTCTTGTCACACAACACCAAATCAATTGGGATTGACATGTCAGTACAAAAAGTATTCTTTCTGATTTTAGTTTCTACTTCAATTTTAAACTCCCAGTGGATAGACCAGTATCCTGATGGCAAGGGTTTCGAATTAAACAACATCACCTTTGCCACCGACCAGACAGGCTGGGCAATCGGGGAATTTGGCCTTATGATTAAATCCACCGATTCAGGGGTGAAATGGGTGATGCAAAAAAACGGTACAGAGTCACATCTTTATGGTATATGCTTCTTCGATTCTCTAACAGGATGGGTGACGGGTGATTCGGGAACAATCATTAAAACTACAAACGGTGGTACCAACTGGATACGAATGGAGAAATCCACTGAGTATGCAATTATGGCAGTTCAATTTATCGATGAAAGTCATGGTTGGGCAGTCGGTGATAACGGTACAATTCTAAAGACCACCAACGGCGGAAGCAGCTGGGTAGTTTCAACCACCCTAACAACCGACAGCCTTTCTTCTCTTTCCTTTGTAGATACCACAACGGGATGGATCGCAGGCAAATCCGGAAAGATTCTTAAAACAACTGATGGTGGAGCCATCTGGCTTGAACAAAACACCGGAATTTCATCCCATATCAACTCAATTTATTTTGTAAACCAACAGTCAGGATGGGCGGGTTCTTCTCTTGGTGCGATAATTCACACAACAGACGGCGGAGTAACCTGGTTACCTCAGACAAGTGGACTCAGTCAGGATGTGAAAGTGATCCAATTCCATGATTCCCTTTCAGGATGGGCAATGGCAGCAAGAGGCAGAGTGATTAGAACCCTAGATGGAGGAACCACATGGAGCCTTCAGGCCAATGTAAATGTCCACCCGATGAGAGGGATGCACTTCAGAAAATCCGGGACAGGGTTCACTGTGGGTGATAACAGCTATATGCTATATACAACTGACGGAGCCTTATCCTGGGAACTCCGGGGATGGCACATATTCGAACGTGCTCTATCAGTTTTCAGCATTGATTCCCTTCACGCATGGGTGGCAGGTTTTAAGGGCAGCATCCTGAGAACAACCAACGGCGGTGAAAAATGGATAATGGAAGCCTGTGGAGTTGGTTCATATTTAAATGATATTCATTTCATTGATCGCGAGCATGGTTGGGTTGTCGGCGGTGAAGGCAGTGGATGGATTATTTTTAGAACTTCTGATGGCGGTGTCAGCTGGGATATCGTTACAGGTTCCAATTCCACTCCGCTGTATGGTGTCTGGTTTCTCGATTCAATGAAAGGGTGGGCGGTCGGGGGCGGGGGCAAAATACTTAATACCACAGATGGAGGTGTAAGTTGGGGCTCGACAACTATTGCCGGGAACCCCACTTTATACAATATTCAATTCACTGATTCCCTGACTGGATATATAGGTTGTGAAGGCAAACTTCTGAAAACAATAGACGGCGGAGTGACATGGTCGATTATATACTTTGATGTCCCCTATTTAATCAGATCGATTGATTTTATCAACTCTCGCACGGGTTGGGTGACATACGGATACGGTAAAATATATAAAACCGAAGACTGGGGATACTCCTGGATTAATCACTACAGCAGCACCGGGGCAGTATTTGTAGAATTGTGCTTTGTTGACTCTCTTACAGCATGGGCTGTGGGTGAGGCCGGCACGGTAATGAAAACAACCAACGGTGGAAAAAATTGGGGGCACCAAAGTATTAATACAACACTCTCCCTCACAGGTGTCCATTCACCGGATGGAAAAACTGCGTGGATTACCGGATACGGTAATAGAATATTTAAAACTTCAAACGGGGGTGGTGTCACCTCGGTTGAACAATCATCCACCGAATTACCGGAAAAGTATGACCTTTCCCAAAACTACCCAAACCCTTTCAACCCGTCAACGGTAGTCAATTACTCTTTACCCGCAGGTGGTTTGGTAACAATGAAGTTATATGACATCCGGGGGAGTGAAGTGGCAACAATTTTAAATGAATACAAAGAATCAGGGAACCATTCACTCGTAATTGAGACAATAAAATATGGGCTTTCTTCAGGAGTCTATTTTTATCGGCTAACAAGTGGAAACACGACAATTACGAAAAAAATGGTGTTGTTAAGGTAGTGTGATTTGGATCGTTAGTGACAGGAGTGGTAATCGGGATGCTACGAATATATATTCCCACTCCGGGGAAAATTGAATGGGGAGAACGACCAAGAGCTACGAATATCAATCCCGTTCCACGGGAAAACCCATAAGAGGATATCCAATAGCTACGAATATATATTCCCACTCCGGGGAAAATTGAATTGTGAGGTACGATTCAAATTCTTCTACCCATAGGGCACCCCTCCGGGGCGTTTTTTGATTGTGCGATTGTTCTCCACCCATACATGACCCCATCCGGGGCCAGATTCTTCATTTGTTGGACATTGCTACCCATACATGACCCCATCCGGGGCCAAATTCTTCATTTGTTGGACATTGCTACCCATACATGACCCCATCCGGGGCCAAATTCTTCATTTGTTGGACATTGTCACCCATAGAGCACCCCTCCGGGGCGTTATCTGATTCTGCGATTATTCTTTACCCATACATGACCCCTTCCGGGGCCAAATTCTTCAATTGTTGGACATTGCCACCCATAGGGCACCCCATGCGGTGCGCATTTTGATTGTTCTTTACCCATAGGGCACCCCATCCGGGGCGTTTTTTTGGGTTAGGATTCACATTTTTCTACGAACATACCACCTCCCCCGGCAGGTTGATCCCTCTCTAACGGTTATTCATGTTGCAGATGGCAATCGGGATGCTACAAATATTGATCCCTTTCCACCCGAAAATTGCATTGTTGGGCCGACGAACATACCACCTCCCCTGGTAGGTTGATCCCTCTCTTACGGTTATTCAAATTGCAGATGGCAATCGGGACGCTACGAATATTCATCCCGCTCCGCGGGAAAGGCAGTCAAGTTCTGAGGTTCTCAAGTGCCAAAGTTCTAATGTTCTCAATTTCTGAAGTTCTCAAGTTCTGAAGTTCTGAGGTTCTAATGTTCTCAAGTCTCTCAAGTCTCTCAAGTTCTCAATTGTATAAGAAATGAATATATAGTAAATTAAAAGTTTAATTTTTTATTGTTTATAACTTGGCAGTATTGTGCTTAAAAGGAACAAATGTTAATAAAACAACGCACTATTGGTAAAGAAGTTTCGATGTCCGGAATTGGAATCCATACAGGACACGAATGTAAAATGACATTTAAGCCGGCACCCGAAAATTACGGTTTGCGGTTTATTCGTACTGATTTGGGAGGGAATCCCGAAATTCCGGCAGTAGTTGACCATGTAATCGATATTTCCAGAGGGACAACACTGGGAATAGGGGAAGCAAAAGTTTATACAGTTGAACATGTTTTGGCTGCTGCTTACGGTCTTCAGATTGATAATTTGATGATCGAGCTCGACGGAATTGAACCCCCGATAGGGGATGGAAGTTCGTTGCCTTATGTGGAGCGACTTCTTTCAGCGGGATTTGTGGAACAGGATGCACCAAAGGATTACCTTATTATCGATCAGACTGTTACTTATCACGAAGAGGACAGGGGAGTTGACATTGTGGCTCTTCCGCTTGATAATTATAGAATTACTGTGATGGTGGACTATCAAAATCCTGCACTTGGAAGTCAACATTCGGGACTTTTTGACCTTGAAAAGGAATTTGTTTCAGAATTTGCTCCGGCAAGGACTTTCTGCTTCCTAAGTGAAGTGGAGATGCTTGCAAATCAGGGTTTGATTAAAGGTGGTGATCTTGAAAATGCAGTGGTGATTGTTGACAAAGACCTTGAAGTTGATGAACTCGACAAACTTGGCGAAAAACTTGGTATCGAAGAAAAATTTGTTCTTGGGGATACCGGTATTTTGAACAACAAATCTTTTAGATTTAAAAATGAACCTGTAAGGCATAAATTGCTCGATTTAATAGGAGATTTGGCTCTTATTGGAGTTCCGATTAAAGCACAGATTCTTGCTGCGAGACCCGGGCACAAAGCAAATGTTGAATTTGCCAAGATGGTTCGCAAAATGTATCAACAGAAAAAGCTTGTTAAAAAATATCAACATGCAAATAAAGAAGGTGTTGTATTTGATATCAATGCAATTAGAAAAATACTGCCTCACCGATACCCTTTCCTTCTGGTTGACAGAATTATTCACATGGAGCTTGATAAAAAAATTGTTGGACAAAAATGTGTGTCGATTAACGAACCGTTTTTTGATGGACATTTCCCGGGAAATCCAATTATGCCCGGAGTTTTGTTGATTGAGTCGATGGCGCAGACAGGTGGACTTCTTATGTTGAATTCACTTCAATCGCCCGAAGATAAAAATGCATTGTTTATGCAGATTAATAATGCGAAATTCAGAAAACCCGTTACGCCGGGGGATGTTCTTCGCATAGAAGTGGAGATGAAAGAGATGCGGAAAAAATTTGTAATGATGCGTGGAGAAATCTTTGTTGATGGTGCACTTGTCGCCGAAGCAGATTTCACAGCAGCAATAGTTGACAGGGTGAAAAATGACTGACATTCACTCCACTGCGATTATTGATCCCAAGGCAAAGCTTGGAGAAAATGTTAAAATTGCTCCTTATGTGGTAATTGAAGGTGATGTGGAGATAGGAGATAATACAAACATCGGACCTCATACCTGTATTTACGATGGGGCAAGGATTGGCTCAAATGTCACAATATTTCAGTCGGCATCCATCTCAAATGTTCCGCAGGATCTAAAATATGCCGGTGAGGAATCACACTGTGTGGTGGGTGACAACACGACCATTCATGAATTTGTAACTCTTCACAGAGGAACAGTTGAGACCCGACTTACAACAATTGGCAAAAATTGTTTATTGATGGCTTATGCACATGTGGCACATGATTGCAGAGTGGGTGACAATGTAATTCTTGCAAACTGCGTGCAGCTTGGTGGACATGTAACAGTGGATGATTACACGATAATTGGCGGATGTTCACCGGTGCATCAGTTTTGTAAAGTTGGTAAACATGTAATGATAGCAGGCCACTACAGGGCCGTTCAGGATGTTCCACCTTACATTCTTGCCGGGCATGAACCACTCCGATATGAAGGGTTAAATCTTGTAGGACTAAGACGCAGGGGTTTCACAAATGATGAAATCATGCGAATTAAGGGCATCTATGCTCTCATATATCAGTCGAATCTGAATCTTACGCAGGCAAAGGAACAGATTAACAATAAATTTGCCGGTGATAAATACGCAATCGAGATTCTCGAGTTTATTGCAAACAGTACTCGTGGGTTGATCAGGTAACAAAATTAGTTTGATGAATAGTTTTTTTCTTGAGACAGGAGCAAACACCGGCGACTATAATATGGAGTTTGATCTCCATTTGGCGGATGAGAGTGAATCTGAATCGATTTACCTGCGGCTCTACACCTGGGATCCATATTGCATCTCACTTGGAGCAAATCAGGCGGTTGAAAGTCTCGACCTTAAAAAGTTGAGTGCTGATGGTGTTGATTTTGTAAAAAGGCCAACCGGTGGAAGGGCAGTTTTTCACTCGGAGGAACTGACTTATTCAGTTGTGATCAATTCATTGTCGTTCACCCCAAAAGGGGCTTATAAACAGATAAATGAAGCATTGTTGCTTGGACTCTCTTTTTATGATCCCCGACTTACTGATGCCGGACTTGAAAATGAGGAAGTGAATTTTAAACAACATTACAGCTCCGGTTTAAGTGCTGCGTGTTTTTCAGTCCCCTCCCGATCGGAAGTTAAATTTGACGGAAGGAAACTTATCGGAAGTGCACAGCGTAAAACGGGGAATGTGATTTTACAACATGGTTCGATAAATACAGGCGATTTTCATAAAAGGATAGTGGATTATTTGATTCTTTCTCCTGATGAGAAAAAGGACCTTCATACACTTCTCGACGATAAAACTTCTGATATTAGAAGTATAACAGGTCAGGAAGTTGACATGAAAAAATTAGGCGATGCGATAGTGAAGGGATTCAGGCAGGAATTTAAACTTGGTTTTGAGAAATTGATAAAATTAGAAGAAAGTTTGGAAAACAGATGAGCACATTTGGTAAATTTCAACGCGTTTCAACCAAAACGCTTAATTTGATGAAGAGAGAAGGGAAAAAGATTGCCGCTCTTACAGCGTATGATTACATCACAGCAAAGCTACTTGATGAAGCCGGAATCGATTTGATTCTGGTGGGTGATTCACTCGGGAATGTTTTCCAGGGAAATGAGACAACACTCCCTGTTACCATGGATGAGATGATTTACCATACAAAAGCTGTTGCAAAAGGTGTCTCAAGATCGATGCTTATTGTTGATCTCCCTTTTATGTCTTACCAGTTGAGTATTGATGAAGCCTTCAGAAATGCGGGTAGAATATTAAAAGAAACCCCGGCGGGTGGAGTTAAAATTGAAGGCGGCAAACGGGTTGCTGAAACCATCAGGAAGATAACCGAAAACGGAATTCCCGTAATGGGGCATTTGGGACTTACTCCGCAGAGTATTCATCAGTTTGGAAGTTACAAACAACGGGGAACCGATGAGGATGAAGCAAATGAGATATTAAAGGATGCAAAAATCCTTGAAGAGGCAGGAGCTTTTTCGATTGTTCTGGAGAAAATTCCAAGAGAGCTTGCCAAAAAGGTAACCGGGAGTGTTTCAGTTCCAACTATCGGAATTGGTGCAGGACCTTATTGCGACGGGCAGATACTCGTAACCCCTGATATGCTTGGTCTTAATAAAGAGTTTCACCCAAAGTTCCTTCGTTATTATGCCAATCTGGCTGATATTCTTGATGGAGCTTTCAAAAATTATATCGACGATGTTCGTGAAAGTCATTTCCCGACCGATGCAGAGAGTTATTAGTATGGTGTCGATTATCAGAAGTTTTATTTTTTCAGTTATCCTTTTATCTTCAGTTTTTGCAGGACCTCCGGATTTTTTCCAAATTGCAGGTGGAGCAAAAGTTACCGCTTTTGTTAAAGACGGAACCAACTTTTGGCTCGCCACTTATGGAAACGGAATTTTTAAATATGATACCAACTCGAATGAACTGATCTCCATGAATGAGGAAGAGGGGGGACCCAAAGACAGACTAATCGATTGCATTGAAGTGAATGATGACTTTGTTTGGGCGGGAACCAGTGACGGCCTGCTTATTTATGACAAAGAGAAAGAAAGCTGGAAAAAGAGAAAATTTGCTGAGGGGGGCGAGTATGGAAACTGGATTAGAGGTTTAAAATATGATGAATCAACCGGTCTGCTTTGGATTGGTAGATTTATTAATATGACCATACTTAACGTAAAAAGACAAAAATATGAAGACTTTAATTTAGCCCGAGGGACAGAATCTTCAACCAATAATGTGAAAAGGTTTTTTATTGAGGAAGACAGATATGTCTGGATTCTCACCGAAGGTGGTATCTACAAATTTGATAAAACTTTTGGTGATTTTGAACCTTCGAGGTGTGAGTTCATCTCCAATAAAGATGGAGCTTTCAGATCAGAGGGGATGAAAGTATCTGTAAATTCCATCCTGTTTGACAGGGAATATATCTGGTTTGGGAATCAGGATTTTCGTTCACTTGAAATGCCTGACTATAATGTTGGTGGTGTTTACCGTTTTAACCGAATGGCAAAATGGGATAAAGTCGACAGCCGTTCCGGTCTCCGGGGTGATGGTGTTTACTCCATGATGAGGATTGGCAATACAGTTTGGGCAGCCACTTATGAATTTGACAAAGAGATTAAAAAAGAATATGGCAGGGGAGTCACGATAATTGACCGTAACACTGCAAAGGTAATTTCTTCAAATCCAAAAGACTTGAATATTCCCGCAAATCAGTTTTATGCGATGGAATTTGACCAGAAGTATATCTGGTTGGCATCCGAAAACGGATTGTGGAGGATCGATGTTTCCACCCCTCTTGCTTCATGGGGAGGAAAGAAAAAAGTTGATCCAAAAAAGGAACCCAAAGGGAACAAACCGAAAAAATAAATCTGAGATAAAGACTTAAAGAATGATAAATATAGAACATACAAGACTAAATGAATTAAAACAAGCCTTTAGTGGGAAAAGAATTGCCATTGTTGGTGATATGATGCTCGATGGTTATATTATGGGTGGCGCAAAGCGTATTTCGCCCGAGGCACCCGTACCTGTTGTGGATGTTGATAACGAATTTTACCGTTTTGGTGGCGCGGCGAACTGTGCCAACAACATATTACATCTTAATGCCGAGCCGTTTCCATTGGGGATAATTGGCAATGACAGAGCCGGTGAGATTTTTACTTCACTTCTGTCAGGATTAAATATTCATCCGGGTGGACTTGTGGTAGACGGTTCAAGACCAACAACACTAAAAACAAGAGTGATAGCGGGTTCACAACATGTTGTAAGAATTGACAGCGAAAAAAAGGACTATATCGGTAAAGAAACCGAGGAGCAACTTTTTAAGATACTCGAGAGTGAAATCTCATTGATTGATGCTGTGATTCTTCAGGACTATAACAAAGGTGTATTAACCCCGACCCTTATAACTGAAATTATCGGATTATGTAGGAAAAATAACAAACTTGTAACTGTTGATCCAAAATTCAACAATTTTTTCTCTTATAAAGGTGTCACAGTTTTTAAACCAAACAGAAAAGAAGCGAGTGATATTCTGGGATTCAGGATAAAGACAGTTGAAGATGCCATTAAAGCAGGCGAGATACTTCTTGATCGACTGGAAGCAGAAAACATTTTATTAACACTTGGAGAAGACGGAATTGCCGTTTTTAACCGCGAAAATGAGCCCAAAATGATGCCTACAAAGGCAAGAAAAGTTGCGGATGTTTCGGGTGCCGGAGATACGGTTATCTCAACACTTACACTTGCGTTAAGTGCAGGCGCTAACATATATGAAGCATCTTACATAGCAAATTATGCTGCAGGCATCGTGTGCGCTGAAGTCGGGATTGTACCTGTCGAAATTGAGAATCTTTTTGAAACAGTTCTTGGAGGTAACAAATGAAATACCTTTACGACTGGGTTGGCCTTGCAGAAATAACTTCCCGACTGAAAAGTGAGGGGAAAAAGATCGTTTTCACCAATGGTTGTTTTGATTTAATTCATGCCGGACACATCGATTACCTTACAAAAGCAAAAGCGCTTGGAGATGTGTTAATAATTGGAATAAATTCTGACGATTCGATTAGAAGATTAAAAGGGGACAAACGACCTCTTCTTCCTCATGAAGAAAGAGCATTTGCAATCTCCAGTCTTAAACCTGTGGATTATGTTACAATATTTACCGAGGACACTCCTTACGAATTGATAAAAATGATTGTTCCAGATGTTTTAGTAAAAGGTGGCGACTGGTCGATTGAAAATATTGTTGGTAGAGACATTGTTGAACAAAATGGTGGCCTAACCACTAACATCCCGTTTGTAGTTTCCCGATCCACTTCAAGCATAATTGAGTTAATCCTGGAAAAATACCGTTAAGATCATGATGAAACGGATACCGGCCAAGGTACTTAAATATTTGAGAGGTTTCCTCTACTTCCTCTTGATATTTATTGTAGCAGTTTTGGTATTCTCACAAACCTCCCTTTTCCGCTCCATTTTAAAAGATCAACTTACCACAATCATCAACGAATCTTTACAGGGCAGAGTTGAGATTGGAAGTATTGAGGGAACTCTTGTCACCTCCTTGATAGTGAATGACATAAGGGTTTCAGACACACTCCACAATGAAATTGCCTTTATTAAAAGGTTGGAAGTCTATCCGAGACTGCTTGAAATTCTCAGTGGCAGAATTCATGTGCATAAGATAAGAATTGAGGGACTATGGGCTGATCTGGTCGTTGATTCATCCGGAGTCTTAAATCTGATGAAGATTCTGCCTAAAAGCAAGGAAGAAGTTAAAGATACTGTTTCGAAACCATTTCCTTATGTGTTGATGGCGGGTACAGTTGAAATTGTAAACAGCAGTGTTTATTACCGAAAGTGGGATAAAATTTATTCAAAGGAGACATTTGTCTCAATGAATATGAATGATTTAAGAATCCCAAAACTTGATATAAAACTGAATGACATTAAGATTGATCTTGCAAAGGGAATTTACGCCGTTGATATCGAACAGTTCATGATTGAGCCCAACTGCACCAATACTCCAAAAATATCAATGACCGGGGAATTGAAACTTGACGGAAGAATAATCGATGTAAATGATTTAAGTATCATAACCAACAAAAGCGAAATTGCTCTCGATTATTTTACAGATGAGTTGAACCCGTTCGACAATTTTACGATGGACTCTCTCAAGGCAGCCAAGTTTGCAATGACCCTTGAGGGTAAACCTTTCCATTTTGATGATCTTACTACAGTTTTGGATGGGTTTGATTTGATAAAAGGACCGATGGACCTTGAACTTCAGGCTTCGGGTGACATGAAAAACACAAAGGTCGCAAATCTTTCAGTTGAGGCACTTACAACCAAACTCTATTTAACAGGCACAATTCTAAATCTTCTTGATTATGAAAAGATGAGAATACTCGCAGATATTAAAAAATCTGTGTTAAATCCGATGGATATTCACACGATTATGCCAACTCTCGATATTAAACAATATCTTGATTTCCCAACGGTTACGATTGACAGCATAGGATTTTATGGCGCACCACTCACTTTTACAGGGGGATTGGGACTCCGTTCGGCAAACGGTGATATAAACGGAACTTATTCATTCGATTTTTCAAAACCTCAATCGCTTTACGAGATAGATCTCAATACCCAGAATCTTAATATCAGTAAATATATCAATTTCCCTGTGAACCTGACATCAAAAATCAGAGCAAAGGGAACAGGTTTTAATCCCGAAAATGCGATATTTGAATTGGATTTTGATGGAACTCAATCACTTGCAGGGAAGTATCTCTTCGACCGTCTCTCAATAAAAACAAAAGGCGCTTCCGGAAAAATTGGACTTGAACTGAAGACTGTGCTTGGTGTCCAAAACGGCGAATTAAGCGGTGAGATAGATTTTTCAAATATGAAGAGACCTGTTTATTCAATAACATCTGCATTTAACAGTGTTGATCTTGAATATTTTATCGGTGATTCTTCCCTGTCTTCCGCTCTCAACTTTACATTTGATGCCGAAGGTGAGGGATTTGATCCCAATGACATGGTACTCTCTGCAAATCTAAACCTGCTTGACACAAGAATCAAGGGTGATTCACTTGGTGAAATAGATGCATCAATAAAACTTTTTGCCACCCCTGACATGCAGAAAGATATCTTGATTTCCTCGAACCTGTTTACCATCTCTGCCGCGGGAACTTTTGATTATAGTACTTTGGGGAACAGTCTTTCAAGAGAGTCAGAGAAACTTGTTGCAGATGTATCCAGGATATTACTTAATTATTATCCCGATTTTTTTGAAGACAGTAGCGCTTCCGTTGCCGGCAGATCAACCGTTAATTCACCAACTAACTTCAGCATTACAACAAATGACTCACTGGCATATTCATTTCAGGTAAAAGACCTGGGTCCATTGCGGAATTTCCTTAAACTGAAAACTTTTGATATTGAGGGGTCTGTCTCGGGGCACATTGTACTTAATCCCCAGCGGGTTTCTTATTATCTCAAAAACGATTTGGACAGGTTCCGGTTCAGAGCATCAGACACTTCAAGTATATTTATTTTATGGGGGTCGCAGTCGGAGATAAAACTTGAACATCCATCGGATAACATCAGCATTGGCAGTTTAAATGGTTCAGTTAAAAGTTTGACAAAAAAGATATTTTTGCTCAATAACGGAAAAACGGATACTCTGACAAACACCGAAGTGGTGATGACGCTGGAAAAAGCGATGCTCGACCTGGAAAGAGTGGATATCAACTATAATGATATGTTAAAAGCAAGAGTGGCATTGGTTGTTGATTTTATGAAAGATTCACTTGAACTAGATATGTATGAGACCAAAGTCAACTACAAAGGGTATGAAGTTGAAAATATAGAAAACACGGTTTTGGCTTTCAGTAATGATGCATTTTTTATTAAGAATTTTTCTCTTGGTCGGGGAGAAAAAAAAATGTTGACACTTGACGCAAGAATAACCCGCACAACTCTCGACACAAAAATGAAACTGGAGAATCTTACACTTCAGGAATTGATGAAAGATGTTCTTCAGCAGGCATTTAATCAGCCGGTTGATGCCAATCTAAATTTTGAGGTGGTGGCAACAGGTACTTACGATGATCCTCTTATAACAACCAATTTTACGATAAATGAATTTAAGTATAAAAATGAACAGTTGGGTAAATTTGTCCTGACAGCCGTTTATGAAGATGAAGTAATCACTCCGGTAGGTAAGTTTTATAGTGGTAGCACCACAGGAAACGACTCACTTTTATCACTAACCGGTGTGATTCCTTATAAAATTTCCTTCTCCGAGGGAATCTTTGATTTTGTGAAAGATAAAGAGACCGATATCAAAATTGCATCGGATAATTTTTCACTTTCTGCATTAAATGGACTTGTTCCAAATGTTGAAGAACTTCAGGGTATTCTCCAGTCACGAATCCAAATGAAGGGATTTTATCCTAACCTTGTTAGGAGCGGTAGTGCGGAAATAAAAAACGGACTGTTTAAAGTATCCATGACCAAACTCTACTACGGGTTGCAAATGGGGATAACACTCTCAGATTCAAGTCTTGTATTGAACCAATTTGTCCTTTCAAACGAAGGAGAGGTGGGGATTTATGGGAAGTTAAAGGGTTCGGGAGATCTCCGAATTCGCGGGTATGAAGTTGTTGCCGGTGATCTTAAGTTTGGTGGACAGTTGACTGTGTTGGAAAATTTACAACGAACAAAAGAACTGCCGGTTTTTGGAAAGATGGTTATATCCACAAATCAGGATATCACCGTTAAAATGGCATCAAACAACCTGACCGTAAATGCGTCGATAAATATTGATAAAATGGATGTAACAATGCCCCCCTCACAGAATAGTGTGGCGAATGCAGGGGACAACTACATCTACAAGTATCAGAGATATAATCTACCCGGCGAAAACGCAAGCGACTCGGCTATTATAGCTCTTTTTAACGATGTGGAAGTTGTGGACGACACTACTGTGATAGTTGCAGAAAAGGGTCTGCCATTTAATTTTGATTATCAGGTCAAAATAACGATGTCAAAAGACTCAAAAATGACAATGATTTTTTCGCAGGAGTCGAATCAGAAACTGACAACTTATCTTGAGGGAGAACTTATCTACGAAAAAATAAGGGGCTATGAAAATGTTCAGGGTGAACTGACGGTTTCTGACGAATCACGGCTTGAATTCCTTAATATACGGTCATTTGTTGCAACTGGAATACTCAGATTTGAAAAGGAGATATTTAATCCATATCTCGATATCGTTGCAAACTACAACTCCTACTATGTCTTTTCGACCAAGGGAGCCAGTAATGAACAACCTGTCCAGGTTAAGATTAAACTTAAGGGGAGTTTGGACGAATTATCCACAACATTTGCGAAAGCGAGTGATAATATAGCAGTCTATGTGGGTGAAGATAATATCAGAAATGAGGTTCCTTCTCCACAGTATGACAAGGCGGATGCTGTTTGGTTCATCCTTACCGGAAAGTTTAAATCTGATTTAACCGAAGCAGATAAAAATTCTGCAGAAGGGCAAATTAGCACGATTCAGGGAACTGCAACTACAGTTGCGGGATCATTACTCGGAGGACTGCTTTCAAATTATCTTGGCGATTATGTAAAATCCCTCGATGTGAGAGCATCAGGTGGTCAGACCAAGTTTAGCCTTTCCGGTCAAATATCCAACATCAAATATTCATTTGGTGGTACAACTAATGTTTTCCAGGACCTCTCATCAGCCACTTTTAAGTTTGAAATTCCTGTTATTAAAAACTTTTTAATACGAATTGAACGGAGAGAATCGGTTGGTGATGGATCATCAAGCAGCACGATGATAAATGAAATGGGTCTTAAATATAAAATTGAGTTTTAATGAAAAACAAGATAAAAGCATACTTTCAAAGGAATGCAAACTTCTCCGTTAAGGCGAAGCAATTAGCAAAACATCTCGACATTTTTACCGAGCAGGATTATGAGGCTATGAAAGCCTTTCTTCATCAGCTTGCCGAAGAAGGATTCCTTGCACAGGATGGAAAGAGATTTAAATATATTCCCCGGACGGTTGACAAAACCGTAAAAGGTGAATTCAACATTCAGCAGGATGGTTCAGGATTTGTCTATAAAGATAAAGTTCCGGGTGGAGGTTACTACATTTCCTCCCGCTATTTTAACACAGCATTTCACGGTGATACTGTTGAATTATCTGTGGCAGCCAAAGAATTAAGAGGTGGCAACAGAGTTCTGATGACAGGCCAGATAATCTCGGTAATTGAGAGAAAATGGCATGAAATTTCGGGAAAACTTACCAAAGAAGGCTCTTTTTACATCGTAAAGCCTGATATTCCTGAGATTCACAGAAATATTTATGTTCCGGAAAGTGGATTAAACGGTGCAACTCCAGGAGACAGGGTTTTTGTTGGAGAGATAGAGTGGTCTAATCCCAAAATCAATCCCGAAGGAAAAGTGATTGAGGTTGTAGGAAAAGACGAAGGGGTTGATATTGATGTAATAACCATCGCTCGTGAATACAATCTTTCGTTAAAATTCTCCAAAAAAACGATGGAGGAAGCCAAAGAAATTAAGGATCAAATTCCTGAAGAAGAGATTGCAAAGAGAGAAGATTTCAGATCAAAAAATGTTTTTACAATTGATCCGGACGATGCTAAAGATTTTGACGATGCCCTTTCCATCGAAAAATTTGAAAATGGAAATTATGAGATTGGCATTCATATTGCTGATGTAAGTCACTATGTAAAACAGGATTCTTCGCTCGATAAAGAGGCCCTGGAGAGAGGTAACTCTGTTTATCTCGTTGGTGGTGTAATTCCGATGCTTCCTGAGGAACTTTCAAACGGCATTTGTTCGTTGGTACCTTATAAAGACAGATTAACCTACTCGGTTGTGGTAGAGATGAGTCCCAGAGGGAAAGTATTAAACTATCGCATCGTTAAAACTGTCATAAACAGTAAAAGACGGTTTACTTATGATGATGCCCAAAAAGTGATTGAAACCGGAGTGGGTGATTTGGCGGCAGAAATTACCACACTCAACAAACTTGCAGTAACTCTCAGGGCGAAAAGAATGAAGTCGGGGAGTATCGAGTTTGGTTCTGATGAGGTTAAATTTGTTGTGGGCAGCGGTGGTGAAATTCTTGGAGTTCAGAGAAAAGAACTTAAAGAAAGCAACAAACTGGTTGAAGAATTTATGCTTCTTGCCAACAGAATAGTTGCTGAACATGTAAATAAAAAGAAACGCGAAAGCGAGACTATCCCTTATGTTTACAGAATCCATGACAAACCTGACAAAGAAAAGATTAGAGAGTTTGGCAGATTTGTAAAATCCCTTGGGTTCATTGTTAATTTTTCCGATTCTCCAACTCCTCAGCAGATAAATGCATTGATGGAAGCTGTGAAACAAAAAGAAGAGGAAGTATTGATAAGTGAACTTGCTATTAGATCGATGGCAAAAGCAATTTATTCTACAGAGAATATTGGACACTTTGGATTGGGATTTGTTTTTTACACCCATTTCACTTCACCGATTAGAAGATATGCAGATTTGTTGATTCATAGAGTTTTACACTACTATGCTGAAACCAAAGGAAAATCTCTTTATCTGGAGGTCGCCCTTAGAGGGATGTGTTCACACATTTCGCTCACCGAAAGAACTGCGGTAGAAGCAGAACGACTTTCTGTGAAGAAAAAGTATTTTGAATATCTGAAACCACTTGTGGGAGAAGAATTTGACGGAATTATTTCCGGTGTTACAAGTTTCGGATTTTTTGTTAAACTTGCGGAGTCCCTGGCAGAAGGTTTGGTTCATGTGAGAGATATCGATGGTGATTATTTTACATATGAAGAGAAAAACTATCGTTTGCGAGGAGAACGGAGCGGAAAAGTTTACCGCCTTGGCGACAAGGTGAGGGTAAAACTCATCCGGGTTAATCCTGAAAAATCAAATGTTGATTTTACTATTGCTTAATAAAGTTCTATTCAGTTGAGGCAGAGACGATGAAAAAAACTGCAATTTTATTTGCTTTCCTTCTCATTTTGGCATCCCAGTCATTTGGTCAGTTTGGACGAAACAAGGTTCAATACAAAGACTATGACTGGTATTACATACAAACTAAACACTTCGATATCTATTTCACGATAGAAGGGCAGAATATTGCCGAGTTTGCCGCAACTGCAATTGAAGATGCACTGGCTCAGATCCAATCTTCGATTAATTATAAGATTCAAAAAAGGATCAGTGTGGTTCTTTACGATTCACAAAATGAATTTCAGGAGACCAATGTAATTGATGCCTACCTTGGAGAGGGGACCGGTGGTTTCACAGAATTGTTTAAAAACAGAATAGTTCTGCCCTTCTCAGGCAACTATAAAATGTTCCGGCATGTAATTCATCATGAACTTGTTCATGGTGTTATGAACGATCTGTTTTATGGCGGTGCTCTGCAAAACATCATTTCCAACTCATCAGCTGTTAATCTACCTCTATGGTTTTCAGAAGGTCTTGCTGAATATCTCGCTCTTGGGTGGGATACAAACACCGACCAGTTCATCCGCGATGCTGCAATTAATGAGTATCTCCCTGATATCAAATACCTTGATGGTTATTTTGCCTACAGAGGCGGTCAGGCTGTTTTCTACTATATCGCAAAAAAATATGGCAGGGAAAAAGTGGCCGAGATTGTAATGAATGTAAAAGGGAAGGGAGGTGTTGATCAGGGTCTTAAAGCCTCGATTGGACTCACCGTGGATGAGCTCAGCGAAAGATGGAAAAAGGATATTAAGCGGGTGTTCTGGCCTGATATAACTGAACGCAAAGACCCCGATGAGTTTGCAAAAAGAATGACCGATCCCAAGAAGGATAACTCTTCTTACAACATCTCACCTGCAATTTCACCGCAGGGGGACAAAATAGTTTATATCTCTAACAAAGATTACTTTTTTGATGTCTATTTGATGGATGCCAACTCCGGAAAGGAAATAACCAGACTCGTAAAAGGAAACAGGACAGTTGACTTTGAGGAGTTAAACATTTTAACTCCTGGCATTTCGTGGTCTCCGGATGGGAAAAAGATTGCCATCGCTGCAAAAAGTGGGCTCGAGGATGCCATCTTCATTGTTGATGCAGAGAGTGGTTCTGCTGATGATGTGCCTGCTGTGAGATTCCCCGGTGTTGAGACTGTTGATTGGTCGAAAGATGGCACAAAACTTGTTTTTGCTGCGCAAAATTATGATGCATCCAACATTTACACTTATGAATTTGCAACAGGTAAAATCGAAAAACTGACAGATGACCTCTTCTCCGATTCTGATCCAAGGTGGTCGTATGACGGTAAAAAGGTTTATTTTTCATCTGATCGTGACACAATAACCGTTAGAATCAATGATTATGAAGGTTATGAAATGTACCGGCACGACTATAGTCAGATGGATATTTTTGAATATGATATTGAATCAAAACAGGTTAGACGACTTACCGATTATCCTTATAGTGATGAAAAATATGCACTGCCATCACAATCGGGTGACGAGTTATTGTTTGTTTCCGATTATAATGGTATCAACAATATTTATAAAATTAAACCTGATGTTAACTGGAATCCAACAACAGCTCCAACTCCGGTTACCAATTCACTTAATGGATTGGATCAAATCAGCACTTCCTATGATGGCAAAAAACTTGCATTAACTGCAATGTATAAATCATCATACAACATTTTTACTCTGAACAACCCGTTTGGCATGACTACTGACTCCGACTCCATCCCTTTCACAGAGTATATGAAAGAAGTAGTGAATGGCGGAACAAAATTCAGAGGTGGTAACCGAAAAGATCCATTCGACACCACTCATGTTGTGCTGAAATTGGATAACGACAGTTCAGACTCACTAAAAACCGACTCAACAGAAACAAAAGTTGAAGTGTTTACCGGTGTTTATAGTGATACTGTAAAAAGTTACGGTGATTCTGTAATGATCGATTATTCCACACTGGTTTTTGGTGAAGATGCTCCAAAACCAAAGGATACCGTAAAAGTACCAAATATTGAGTTTCTTCTCCAGGATAGACTTGAAGATGATGGTGATTTTAAGATCAGGAAATATAAAATTAATTTTTCACCCGATCTCGTTTACGCCAATGCCGGTTACAGTACCTATTATGGTTTACTCGGAACCACAGTATTATCCTTCAGTGATGTGCTTGGGGATCACAGATTAATTGGATTTACTTCACTTCAAATTGATCTAAAAAACAGCGATTACGGACTTGCCTATTATTACCTTAAAGGAAGGTGGGATATTGGAGTTTCGGCTTTCCACACCGCCCGGTTTGTTTATTTACAAAGAGGACAATTCCTTAATTTCTTCAGATTTAGGAATTTTGGTTTGGTTGTTAATGCCAGTTACCCGTTAAACAGATTTTACCGGTTCGATTTTAATCTTGGGTTAACAAATGCCACCCAATCAAATCTCGACAATACCCTGGAAGAGCAGAAGGAAAATACATTCCTGGTGCCTTCTGTTGCGTTTGTTCACGATAATACAATCTTTGGATACACTGCCCCGATTGATGGTACCCGCTATCGCCTCGAGGTGATGGCAAACCCAATTGTTCAAGCTGATAAGTATGGCTTTTATTCTGTTCTCGGAGATTACAGAAGATATCTTCGGTTCTGGGGTGATTATTCACTCGCTCTTAGAGGTTCATTTGGTTATTCCTGGGGTAACAATCCTCAACGATTTTTTATCGGTGGAACTGAAAACTGGATCAACAGAGACTGGTCGACCGGAAGACTTCCACTCGACTCGCCAAGCGATTTTGTGTTTCTCTCAACTGCACTGCCAATGCGTGGTTACAATTATGCAGAGGTTGTTGGGACAAAATATGGACTCGTAAATGTTGAACTTCGTTTCCCATTTATCCGATATCTGTTAACAGGTGGACTTCCATTATTTTTCAGCAATATTATGGGTACCATATTTTTTGATGCCGGAGCTGCCTGGAACGACAATAATAAACTCCAACTCTTCACAAAGGATGAAAAAGGAAATACCATCACCAAAGATCTTCTGATGGGCACCGGATTTGGTCTCAGAACCTATTTCCTTTACTTCCTGCTTCGGTTTGATCTCGCATGGGCATACAATGTGGATGGCTTTAGTAAACCCATTTTCTATTTTTCGCTGGGGACTGATTTTTAGAGAGGTATCAAGTATCAGGTATTATTTAAAGCTGTCAGAAATGGCAGCTTTTTTTTATGGAATTAGCCCTCCCCACTCTAATAATGAAGAGCTATCATTTCCAAAGCCCGAATCAAAAAAAACAGTGTTCTTAGTCACAAATGTTATATTTCTCCTCAAAAAAATGCTTCAACCTATTGCATATATCAATAATTATTGTATATTATATGCGGTAAAGAGAGAGTTAATATAAAATCATTAACTTTTCTGATAAAAAGATCTGGTGGCAGTTAGAGTTCGTCATTAATTAAAAATTTAAAGAGAAATTAAACACATTCGAATTTTTGAATGTTGGAGATATTTTATGAAAAAGTTTATTATTATTTTGATTTTATTTGGAGTTACTGTCTTTGGGCAGATTTCTGTGCCTGAAGGTTTAAATATGCCCGGCACTTATAACGGTTTTTCGAACCCTCCAACAGTTAATGCATTGGCAGGAATTCAAAAAAGTGGTGGAACTCTTCTTGTCTTAACAACCGGAACTCGAAGATATAAGACTACTATTAAAGTTGCTGCTACCGGAGGCGATATAACTGGAGGACCACATCAGTGGTTATTTACCAGTGGTCCCGCAGGAGGTTATTATAATAATAAGTGGGCGGGTACAACAGTTGTCATGAATACAATCCAAGGATATACTTATCAGGGTTTGACCGATAACGCAGTTACTTTGACCAATGCATATTGGTACACTGTGGCATTCAGAGACGCGGGTTATGGAAATACTGATGCAATTTGGATGGAGACTGATGCTGTTCCGATTACGATTACAAATGTTAATTATGGGCTATCTGCACCTGGTTCCCCGATTACTGTAAACATAACTGTCAGTTTTACACCGGCAACTACAGAGAAAATACATGTAAGATATACAACCGACAATTGGACTTCCTCAAGTTTTGTCCAGGCGGGTGGAGCAGCTTTATCCTGGAGTGCAGTTATCCCTGGTTCAGGAAATACCGGCGCTGCGGGTAACGAATTTTACGTTATGACAACAACGGTTGCAACTCCTGATCACGCTAATGCTGATATGCAGACGATAAACTCCTCAACCAATAATGGTTTAAATTACCCCCTCCCAGTTGAACTCACAAGTTTTACTGCAAAAGTTTCAAATAACGGATTAGTTAACTTAAAATGGGAAACCGCAACAGAAGTTAACAACTACGGTTTTGAAATTGAGAGAAAATCAACTTCCTCTGACTGGAGTAAAATTGGATTTGTTGAGGGATATGGTTCCACTAATTCACCAAAATACTACAGCTTCTCTGATAAACCGGTTGGAAAAGGAAAAATTGTTTACAGACTAAAACAAATCGACAATGATGGTCAGTTTGAATACAGTCCTGTTGTTGAAGTTTTGGTTGACAATCTTCCAAATGGATTTGTTCTGGAGCAGAATTATCCTAATCCATTTAATCCTGAAACTTCAATCAGATTTGCTATAAAAGAGGATACCAAAGTAACCTTGAAAGTTTACAATTCACTTGGTGCTGAAATCGCGACTTTATTCGACGGTACCGCTGAAGCAGGAAGGTATTATGATGTAAAATTTGGTGGAGGTGATCTTGCATCCGGATTCTACATTTATCAACTTGTGGCAGGTGAATTCGTTTCAGTTAAGAAAATGCTTTTGATGAAGTAGAGTTCCTCATCCCCGGTCCCTCTCCTACAAGGCGAGGGGAGGAAAAGTGATTAATAATTATTATGGCTCCTGAGAAATTGGGAGCCTTTATTGATTAACAATCGCCCCCTAAAGCAAAGGGTATAGATTGATGAGGGGTTGGTAAAAAGTTTATGAATCACTGCCGGTGAACTCTCTAATGATCGCTGAGATATCGCAAGTCGAAGGCAACTTCCGGTGATTTACCCTCCCCTCTATCCCATAAATAGGCTCCAAATTCTTTTAGCTGAAATAAAGATTTTAAAATCGATAATGTATAAAATTTATCTTTATTAATTATAATAATGGGATTTCATCATATTTACAAGTCGAATTTAAAATAAAACCATGTTTTTAGTCACAAATGGCATGTTTTTAGAAAAAATAATATTTCCACCTATTGCAACAAATCAATAATAATTGTAATTTAGTATGCGGAAAAGAGAGCGTTTTATCATCAAATCGTTAACTTTTTTGAAAAAAAGGTTTGGTTGGCGGTGAGTTACCATTATCATTTAGGATTTTAGAGAAAATTTACAGAACATTCAGTATTTTAATAGCGGAGATATTATATGAAAAAATTGTTTACAATCTTGATTTTACTTGGAGTAACTGCGTTTGGGCAGATATTTGCACCAGAAGGTTTAAACATGCCTGGTAGTTATGATGGTTATACACAACCTCCGAGTATAAATGCATTTGCTGGCATCCAAAAAACAGGTGGTGAACTACTTGTTATAACAACAGGTACCAGAAGATATAAGACAACTCTCAATGTTGCCGCAAGCGGGGGTGATATAACTGGAGGAACCTACACTTGGTTATTTACTAGTGGGCCAACTTCTAATTATTATAATAATAAATGGAACGATGTAACCGTTACCATGAACACTTTACAAACATATACGAAACAAGCCGGAGGTTCTGATAATTCGGTTACAGTCACTAATGGTAAATGGTATACAGTGATTTTTAAAGACGTAGGTTATGTAAATACTCAAGCAATTTGGATGGAAACTACTGGCGAACCAATTACAATTGCTGACGGAGGAGTTAGTTATCTTCCTGTTCCAGCACCAGGAAACCCGGTTACCGTAAATATAACTACCAGTGCGACTCCTGCCACAGAAGAGAAAATATATGTAAGATACACAACCGACAACTGGGCTAACTCCAGCTTTGTTCAAGCAACAGGATCAGGCACATCTTGGAGTGCAGTTATTCCAGGCGCAGGGAATACCGGAACTACTGATAATCATTTTTATGTTATGACCACAACAGTTGCTACTCCCAATCATGCTGATGCTGACATGCAGACAATAAACTTCACAAACAATAGTGGGTTGAATTACCCTCTCCCTGTTGAACTCACGAGTTTTAATGCGAAAGTTTCAGATAACGGGCTTGTTGACTTAAAATGGGAAACAGCAACTGAAGTTAACAACTATGGTTTTGAGGTTGAAAGAAAAACAGCTAATGATGACTGGAGTAAAATTGGGTTTGTTGAGGGACATAATTCCACCAACTCACCAAAATACTACAGCTTCTCTGATAAACCCGTTGGAACAGGAAAGATTGCTTACAGATTAAAACAAATTGACAATGATGGTCAGTTTGAATACAGTCCCGTAGTTGAAGTTTTGGTTGACAATCTTCCAAATGGATTTGTTCTGGAGCAGAATTATCCTAATCCATTTAATCCTGAAACTTCAATCAGATTTGCTCTGAAAGAAGATACCAAAGCAACTTTAAAAGTTTACAACTCACTCGGTGCTGAAATAGCTACTCTTTTCGACGGTACTGCAGAAGCAGGAAGATATTATGATGTAAAATTTGGTGGCAGTGAACTCGCTTCCGGATTCTACATATATAAACTTGTTGCCGGTGAATATGTTTCTGTGAAGAAAATGCTTTTGATGAAGTAGAATACCTCACCCCCGGCCCCTCTCCTACAAGGCGAGGGGAGGATAAGTGATCAATAATTATTATGGCTCCTGAGAAATCGGGAGCCTTTTTTTTGAGAGTCCCGCGGAAATCACGAATTCAAAACGGTTGGTCACAGATGGGATTTTTGATGTGAGAGTGAGGAATGAATAATTGACACTATCATTTCCGTTTTAAGCCCAGATAATTACGAGAGGCTGAGTAATTATGCCTTTTTTACGATGATTTTAACTGCGATAATTGTTAACCAAATTACATATCTTCAAAATACGACTGTTACTGGAGGGAAGCCATTGTGTCTCTCGGCAACAAACTTCTATCATCCAGCAGACTCGTTTTTAACTGTACAAAAATAGGATATATTAAGAATTTGAACTTATATATCCGATAGGTTGTTATAGAAGCATCTCATGATACTATATCATTGAAGTCATACGCTTTAGCTTTTGAGTATTAATTTATATGCTAAGGTTAAGTTAGCATCCTCTCTTTTCTAATATGACTTGCTTAAATTAATTTATTAAACATAATAAATGTTAATTTATTAATTGGTTAGTTCACCCACAAAATAAGTTATAGTTTAACTCAAAATTAAATTTCACTTTATTTTTATTCATTCTCCACAGTTTTAGGAGCCTCATATCAAAACTTTCATTACAATTTGTCTTATTTTAGGATTTTCCTTACAAGCCCAAAATGATATTACTAATACAATCGGTACTGGAGGTCAATATAAAGTAAAAGATGCAACCACCGATATTTTTACGATACAACAATCTAACGGGAATGTTGGAATCGGGAAAACTCCAACCACTTACAAAGTGGATGTTAGTGGAGATGTAAATGTAAGTGGAAACTTTATGGTAAATGGAACTAATGTTCCAACCAGTGCCCCATTTATAGTATCGTACTGCGTGCCTACGAGTATCAGCAACGGACAATACCTTAGCCCTTCCGGTAGTACTAATGTATCAAAAAATTGTATTCAAATTATTCCACGAAGCGGCAATAAAATTTCAATATATGCCGCCACAACAAGCTTAACTAATGTTTCAACCCAAATAAGAGTGTATATGGCTACAATTTCAGGAGGCATTGTTACACCATACAGTATAAACATAAGCGCTGATTTTTCTTCTGAGTATACCGCCTTCGGTACGGGTACGTGGAGTTATACTGCCGGTGATATATTTCTTCTCCAGTTATTTAATTCTTCCGGAGCTATTAATGGTGCTACGGTGACTGTCGTATTTGAATAATAATGGAGGTAATGTGTTCAGAAGAATATTTTTATTAATATTGTTTTACAGTCTTACAGTCTTTCCTCAGTCAAGCGTAGTTATAGATGCCGGTGCAACTATAACAATCGAAGAAAACTGCGATATTAGTGCTGCCAGTTTGACTGTAAATGGAACCCTGAGCGGTTCAGGGACATGGTCAAACAGTCCCCTCCCTGTCGAATTAACCTCTTTCAATGCAGCGATCAGAAACGGACTTATTAACTTAAAATGGGAAACAGCAACCGAAGTTAACAACTACGGTTTTGAGGTTGAGAGAAAATCGACAAATGCTGACTGGAGTAAAATTGGGTTTGTTGAGGGACATAATTCCACCAACTCACCAAAATACTACAGCTTCTCTGATAAACCCGTTGGAACAGGAAAGATTGCTTACAGATTAAAACAAATTGACAATGATGGTCAGTTTGAATATAGTCCCGTGGTTGAAGTTTTGGTTGACAATCTTCCAAATGGATTTGTTATGGAGCAGAATTATCCTAATCCATTTAATCCTGAGACTTCAATCAGATTTGCTCTGAAAGAGGATACCAAAGCAACTTTAAAAGTTTACAACTCACTCGGTGCTGAAATAGCTACTCTTTTCGACGGTACTGCAGAAGCAGGAAGATATTATGATGTAAAATTTGGTGGCAGTGAACTCGCTTCCGGATTCTACATTTATAAACTTGTAGCCGGTGAATACGTTTCTGTGAAGAAAATGCTTTTGATGAAGTAGAGTACCTCATCCCCGGTTCCTTTCCTAAAAGGCGAGGGGAGGATTGGATGATTAATTTTTATTTGGCTCCTGAGAAATCGGGAGCCTTTTTTTTGTGGATATGATTTGAAGATTTTCTGAAATTCAGATAAATTGGTATGAATAATATATTTTTGTTAACACTGATTTTAATTTAATCGGAACAACAAAATGACTCTCACAGAAACTTTTCGTGGTAAAAAGCTTGGATGGAAACAGGATAGTTTTTTCTCCAAAGATTACAAATTGTATGCAGACAATGACCTTATTGGTACAATTAATTTTCTAAAATTTTTAAGCACAAAAGGTGACATTACCATTCTTGGACATGAACTGGAAGCAGATTCCCCGAGTATGTGGAAGTCGCGAATGGAAATGCGCGAGAAAAAGAGTGGGAAACTGGTCGCAGAATTAAAAGTTGAAAAATTTATGGGGGATAGTGAAATAACAATCGGTACCAAATCTTTCCGATTTGCAACTACTTTATTTCAAAAAAGGTTTTTAATTAAAAGTGAGACTGGAGCAACATTGATTGAATTTGCCATGGTGGGGTGGTTCAAGACTGAATGTGAAATTAAGCCCGAGCCAACTTTTATCAGTGCAGAAGAATTCCCGATATTATTGGTTTTTGCCTGGTATATGATAATCAGAATTAGTAGCAGGCATGCAGCAACAGGAGCTTAGAACAAGCTCAAATATTTTGTGGCTGCCATATAGAAGATTATATTTTATCACAAACAAAAAAATAGTTATATTGCAAAACTGTTTTGTAAAATTCGTTAACTAAAGACACGAGTAAAATGAAAAAAGGCATTCATCCTCACTATAGGCCGGTAGTGTTCAAAGATTTTTCTTGTGATTTCGCAGTTTTGTCGAAATCCACAATAAAAGCTACTGAAACGATCGTATGGGAAGATGGAAATACTTATCCGTTAGTAAGGCTTGAGATTTCCAGTGGTTCACATCCGTTTTTTACCGGTAAACAAAAACTTCTTGATACCGCCGGTAGAGTGGAGAAGTTTATGAGAAAATACTCAAAACCAGGGAACTAAGCCCATTAAGGTTTTTGAATCAAGCTATCCCGTTAATTCGGGATAGCTTTTTTTGTTTAACATCTAAACTCTTTGCTTCCGTTTATTTATATTGCATTTTTATTAGAATCTTTTAATTGAGTTATTAAATGCAGATTTGTCTATTCGAAGATATTTATTTTGATCATTTTGAACCAATGATCTTAACGAGGCCCACTTACAACCTTTTTTGTGGAATTCACACATTAAGAGATAAAGTAAAAAGGGCTTATCCTGGCGTGGAAGTGGTTTTTCATACCAGAGGTTACCTGAAAGCATTCATCGGATTAAAAAATCCAACATATAAAGTGAATGTTATAGAGCACGATGAGTGTCTTTTCATAAACGGCAGAGTGATCGCTCCACCCGATATTGCGGACATAGTCAAAATAGATGTACCCGGTGACAGACTTTATTTGAATGGTGAAACAATTATCGCAGCCAAAGTATCAGGCAAAAAACTTGAGGGGATGAAAGAAGGACTTGATGACCTTCTTACACTTTCCAATTTTGATGGAATTCCCGTTGAACAGGTTGAAGTTAAATATGCCACCTATATTTGGGACCTGATCCATAACAACGATAAAGAAATCGTAAACGACTTTTTTGCTTATATGGATATTCATGGATTTAAACCGAAGGAACGTGTAAAAGGGAATGTCCATGAAAGTGCAGTGCTCATCGAAAGAGAAAATATTTATATTCACGAAACTGCAAGGATAATGCCGGGGGCCGTGATCGATGCCTCTGATGGACCCGTTTTTATAAATTCAGATGCGATAGTTTTCCCAAATGCCGTTATCGAAGGGCCTGTTTGTATAGGTAAAGGAACTAAAGTTAAATCGGGAGCAAGTATCTACCACGGTGTAACCGTTGGGAAGGTTTGCAAAGTTGGTGGAGAGATTGAAGGAAGCATCATTTCACCTTACACGAATAAACAGCATTCCGGTTTTATGGGGCATGCATATATTGGCAGTTGGGTGAACATTGGTGCCGACACAAATAACAGTGATCTTAAAAACAATTATGGCACCGTAAAGATTACCGTAAATGGTGAACAGATCGACAGTGGGCATCAATTTCTTGGTTTGATTATGGGGGATCATTCAAAAACTGCGATTAACACGATGTTTAACACAGGAACTGTGGTTGGTTTCTCCAGCAACATTTTTGGGCCGGGTTTCCCGTCGAAGTCAATCCCAAGTTTTGCCTGGGGTGGGGCTGACATGATGACCACTTATGATATCGAAAAGAGCATTGAAACAGCCAAAAGAGTTGTTCAGCGTCGAAACAAAACCATCTCCGAAACAGAGGAGAAACTTTTTAGAAAAGTTTTTGATTTGACCCACAAACAAAGAAGAAAAATGGGATTCCCGTATTAGGTATCAGGTATTAAATATCAGGTATTATTTTATTTGAGGGGATAATAAAGTTAGAGATTGGACAATGAGAATGGAGTATGAAACAGAAATCGAATGGATATTGAAGAACACAAAGTGAAAGACCTTTATACAGGAGTGCGGGGAACCGCAGTCAAAATTCTTGACAGGATTGAGAGAACCGATTCTTATCTGGATAAATTATTGGATAATGAGTTAAAAAACTCTGATCTGGAGGGTCCGGACAAGGCATTGCTGTATGAACTCGTTCATGGTGTGGTTAGATGGATGGGCAGACTCGACTGGATTCTCAGTGGATTTTATAAAGGCCAATTCTCGAAGGCTATCCCAGTCTTAAAAAATGCACTCAGAGTTGCATTATATCAGGTGATGTTTCTCGACAGAATTCCTGAATATGCCATTGTTAATGAAGCTGTTGATTTTGTTAAAAAACTCCAAGGACAAAAGCCCGCAGATATCACTAATGCCGTTCTTCGAAACATTATCAGATCAAAAAACGGTCTGCGATATCCCGATCCAAATGAAAATTTAGTGAGTTATCTCGCTGCCTATTATTCGCATCCAACCTGGTTGGCTAAAAGGTGGGTTGAGAGATATGGCAGGGAGAATGTAGAAGCTTTGATGGCAGCGAACAATGAGAGACCGGTGCTCACATTACGAATAAATCAGTTAAAAATTGACAAACAGGAGTTTGAATCACTTCTGCAATCGGTGAATCTTAAATACTCTCCGGGGCTCTACAATAACGATTTTTATCGTTTGCAGATATTAACAAATATCCAAAACTGGCAATATTTTGCTGAAGGATTTTTTACAATTCAGGATGAAAGTACAGGTAATCCGTGTCTGCTCCTTGATGTAAAACAGGGGATGAGAGTGCTTGACATGTGTTCAGCTCCCGGCGGCAAAAGTGCTTATCTCGCTGATATAATGTGTAATGTGGGTGAAATAATAGCCACCGATAAATTTGAGAGCCGGATAAGGGTAATGGAAGGTAATCTCGAACGACTTGGGGTTGCTATAGTAAAATTTGTGCATATTGATGCACTGGAATATGAAGCTGAGCCGTTTGATCGTGTTTTGGTGGATGCTCCGTGTTCAGGTTTGGGCACTCTCTCTAAAAAACCTGACATTAAATGGAAAAGAGATTTGCTCGATATTAAGCGACTGACTCCACTTCAGAGTGATCTGTTGAATAAGGCAGCGGAACTCGTAAAACCCGGTGGTGTGGTTGTTTACAGCACCTGCACAATTGAACCGGAAGAGAATTTTGAGATAGTATCAAAATTTCTTGAAACCCACGACAACTTTAGACTTGATGATGCGTCTAAGTTTGTGGATAAAAACATAGTTGACGGGAATGGGTGCATCCAGTCTCTGCCACACAGGGACAAGATGGACGGTGCATTCTCTGCAAGGTTAATTAGAATAGAATAGTTAGAGGAACAAATGACCCATCAAGAATTAGGTCAACAACTTAAAATAGCCCGTGAACAATTGGGTTTCGAGATCAAGGAATCAGCCGCCTCGATAAAAATTGACGCAAAGTTTGTAGAAAAAATGGAAATTGGTGATTTCACCTTTCTTCCCGATGTATATGTACGCTCGTTCTTAAAAGAGTATGCTGTGGTGTTGCATCTTGATCCCGATGAAGTTCTTGAAGCATATAAAGGATTAAGAAAAGCCCCCGAAGTGAAACATCCTCCGGTTCAGGCACCACCTCCAACTCCTGTTCAAGCACCACCTCCGCCACCACCCTCACCGGCGCAGGCGCAACAATCATATTTTGATGATCCGGTGGATTCAAAACCGCAACAACCTCAAGTAGATTTACAGCAGAAACTCAGAAACTGGATTGAGTCATTCATGGCAAATCAGGATTCAAGTTTCTTCAAGAAGCTGATTGCAATGAAAAAAAGTTATCTTGCTATTGGTGCAGTAATTGTAGTACTTGCAGTTGTTTTGTATGTTATTTTTTCGGGTAAATCGAGCGATAATGAAATAAGAACCGACGGTCGTCAGGTTGATGAACTGTTAAATGGTGTGCAGGATACCAATAACAAATTTCAGGCAAATGGTTTAGCAGATATAAAACTTCCACCAGATGCCGATACTGTGATTCTTGTGATCAATTCAAAAGATACCACAAAAATCAGAGCAATAATCGACAAAAAGGACACCTTAAAATCCACAATTGTTGATCCTACTCAACCTGTTACTTATAACGCAAGTAAAAGAATCGACCTGCGGATAGAAAATGCTTCACTTCTTAGTGTAACCCTCAACGACAAACCCCTTGAACTGCCAAAGAAAAAAGGTGTTCAGACTTTAAACATTGACAAAAACGGATTTATCAAGGCTACAACCAAGAATGCCAAACCACCTAAGAAAAAGACTACAACAGCTAAGTGATGAATTAAAATATCACGACCACCGATATTATGTTCTCTCTGATCCGGAGATAACCGATCTCGAGTACGACATGCTCTACAAAGAGCTTGAACGACTCGAGAGGGAGAACCCTGAACTTGTATTACCCGACAGCCCCACTCGCAGGGTAGGGAGTGACCTTGAAAACGATTTTAAACCCGTTGTTCACAACTACCCCATGCTCAGTCTTGCTAACACATATAACGAGGAAGAACTTTTTGATTTTGACAGAAGGGTGAGAGAAGGACTGCCCCAAAGTGAAAAAATTGAATATGTTGTTGAATATAAAATTGATGGACTATCAGTAAGTTTAAGATACCAAAATTGCAGATTGGTGACTGGAGCCACCCGTGGAGATGGAGTCACTGGTGAAGATGTTACAGCAAATGTAAAAACCATACGATCAATTCCTCTCTCGGTAGATTCAACACACTTCGCAAGTGAGAGTGATGGAAATTTTGAGGTTCGTGGTGAAGTTTACATGGAAAAATCTGTTTTTGAGAGACTCAACAACGAGAGACAAAAAAAAGGTGAAAAACTTTTTGCCAATCCGCGAAATCTTGCATCCGGCACTCTAAAACTTCTGAATCCTGCTGATACCGCAAAACGACCACTTCAGATATTTACATATTATTATCTCAGCAATATCTCTTCCCACAAAACTCAATATGAAAATCTTCAATTTTTGACCAAACTTGGTTTCAGAGTAAATCCGAGTTATGCGTTGTGTAGCTCAATTCAGGAAGTTCTCGATTTTTGTAAAGAACTCGAAGAGAAGAGGGATAATCTACCATATGAAGTAGATGGTGTGGTAATTAAGGTTAACTCATTCCGCCATCAGGAACTTCTTGGAAGTATAGCCAAATCACCAAGGTGGGCATGTGCTTTTAAGTTTAAAGCCAAACAGGCAAAAACAAAATTAAATGATATCACCTGGCAGGTTGGAAGAACTGGAGCCATCACTCCAGTTGCTGAACTTGAACCAGTTTTTCTTGCAGGCTCAACCATTAGTCGGGCAACTCTTCACAATTTTGATGAGATAACAAAAAAAGATATTAGAAGGGGTGATACCGTAATCATCGAAAAAGGGGGAGATGTTATCCCAAAAGTTGTGTCGGTTGTGATTGAAGAAAGAGGAACCGATACCAAACCTGAAAGTGCACCCCTTACTTGTCCCGTCTGTGGTTCGGGTGTGTTCCGTCCTGAAAATGAAGCTGCATATTATTGCGAAAATGGAGAATGTGCTGCGCAGGTAAAGGGTCGCATCGAACATTTTGCTTCGCGTGGTGCCATGGATATTGAAGGATTGGGAACTGCGATCATCGATCAGTTTGTGGATTTAGGCTACCTCAAAACTTATGCCGATATCTATCGATTAAAAGATAAAGAAAGAGAGCTAAAAAGTATTGAGCGGTTTGGGGAAAAGAGCATCGACAACCTGTTAAAGTCGATTGAACTGAGTAAAACCAAACCATTTCATAAAGTCCTTTTTGCAATTGGAATTAGATATGTAGGTGCCGGTGCTGCTAAAAAACTGGCAGATCATTTTGTGTCACTTGACAACATGCAGAGGGCCGGAGTTGAAGAGATAACAGGGGTGTATGAGATAGGGGAGGCGATAGCACGAAGTGTTGTAAAGTTTTTCTCGGATGAACACAACCTTCATCTTATTTCTTCACTCAGGGAATTTGGACTTCAACTTGAGGGTGAACAAAAGAAAGAGGCTGTTGATAATTTTTTCAAAAACAAATCCTTTGTGCTCACTGGTACCCTTTCATCAATGAAAAGAGAAGAAGCTGCCGAGCGAATCACAAATTTTGGGGGTAAGTCAGTCTCCTCTGTCAGTAAAAATACTGACTTTGTAATTGCCGGGGAAAGCGCCGGTTCAAAGCTCGATAAAGCTCAAAAACTTGGTGTTGGTATCCTGACTGAAGAAGATTTTTTAGAAAAACTTTTATCGGCAGAGAAATTATAATAAGTTTGTAGTATCGCATTAATATCTTTTGGAATTTATTAGCGGGTAGTTTTTCATTTATTTCCGTAATAAATTTGAGTTACATGAACTATACAATCAACAAAATCGACGGAATTTCTATTTTCACACTTGATGAAATTCGACTTGATGCCAATATATCAGGTCTGGTTAAGGGTGAATTTACCGGTATGGTAAAAGAGAATTCAGTCCGAAAAATGGTGATCGACCTTTCTTCCGTGGAAAGTTGCGATAGTAGCGGCTTAAGCACCCTCCTTGTAGCCAACAGGCTGATGGGGAGTGTCAGTGGTAGTCTGCGCATTGTATGTCCATCCAAAAAGATATTAACCCTGATAAAGATAACACAGCTCGACAAGGTGTTAAAACTGAGCAACTCTCTTGATGAGGCAATGTCTGAGCTAAAACTTTTGCACTAACGGGATCTGAACCGGTACTCTGCCGGTTACTTAGAATAATTATTGAACTCATTCACATTTGTTGACTACTCAATTGTAGTAATCTACCTGATATTTGCCGCACTTTGGGGCAGGTTTGTCGGTGGGAAGCAGAGGAGTGTAAAAGACTATTTTCTGGGAACGGAAAAAGTTAAATGGTGGCTGGTAACATTTTCTATTGTTGCTGCCGAGACCAGTACTCTTACATTCATCTCAATCCCCGGTGTGGCATATCTAACCAATTTACACTTCCTGCAAGTTACAGTTGGTTATCTGCTGGGCCGAATCATCGTTGCTTATCTTTTACTTCCACAATATTTTAAAGGTGATCTTTCCACTGCTTACGCATTTTTAGAGAGCAGATTTGGCAAAAACACCCGTACTACAGCTTCCATAGTTTTCATTTTTACCCGTGTTGCCGGTGATGGAGTGCGCCTTTTTGCAACTGCCGTCCCCGTAAAATTGCTTCTTGATATCGACTATCCTTATGCCATCCTGATAATTGTTTTTGTAACACTCATTTACACCTATACCGGTGGATTAAAGGGAGTGATTTGGGTGGATGCCATGCAGATGTTTGTTTACCTCGGTGGAGCTGTCATTTCATCTCTTGTTCTTTGGTATCTAATTCCGGGTGATTTGTTTGCAAAACTTGGAACAGAAGCCGCTTCCGGGAAATTGGATTTTCTAAACCCCGGATTTAACCTCGATTTTAAAACCTTTTTTAACACCCCTTATACACTGATCGCGGGGTTGACGGGTGGCGCATTCCTCTCCATGGCTTCCCATGGTACAGATCAGCTTGTGGTGCAACGTTTGTTGGCAACGGGTGAATTAAAAAGTGCACAAAAGGCTGTTATTGCAAGTGGTGTGATAATAGTTATACAGTTTGCGATCTTTTTAATTCTTGGGGTTCTGCTTCACATCTATTTTGAAGGAAGAGTTTTTGCCAAGGCAGATGAAGTATTTCCGTTTTTTATTATTAATCACCTTCCAGCGGGGTTAAAAGGTGTTCTTGTTGCAGGACTTATGGCGGCGGCACTCTCAACTCTTGCCGGATCTGTCAGTTCATTGGCCTCCTCTTCATTTTATGATGTTTATTCCATCCTGGGAAAGAAAAAGCTTACCGAGGAGAGGCAACTTCTAATCTCCAAGAGATTAACCATCTTTTGGGCAGCAGTTCTGGCTGTTTCTGCTTTCTTTTTTCTTGAGATCAAGGGGGCTGCGGTTGAGGTTGCCTTAAGTATTGCATCATTCACTTCGGGTGGCCTGTTAGGAACCTTCCTGCTTGGAATAATAAACAAAAGAGCCGATCAGAGAGATGCCATCACAGGTTTTCTCACATCAATTGCGGCGATGGTTGTAGTGATTTCGTTTAAATGGATGGCGTGGACATGGTTCACTTTGATTGGTGTTTCGGTATGTTTACTCGTGGGGAGTATCTCTGCTTTAATCAGAAATCGAAATAAAATTGAAAATAATGAATTAAATTGAAATATTCTTCATAATTTTACCAACTATAAAGAGACAATTCCGTTTTAAGAGAGTTCACATATGGAATTAATTGATTATGTAATTATAGCAGTTTATTTTCTTGCGAGTATGGGAATCGCTCTCTATTATTCAAAAAGAGCTTCAAAAAGCAGTGAAGAATTTTTCCTTTCGGGACGAAATCTTCCCTGGTACCTCGCCGGGCTATCAATGGTTGCCACTACATTTGCAGCCGACACTCCTTTGGCAGTTACAGAACTGGTCTGGAAAAATGGAATTTCAGGTAACTGGGTATGGTGGAATTTTGCTTTTGGTGGTGTATTAACCGTCTTTTTCTTTGCCAAACTGTGGAGAAGAGCGGGAATAATGACTGAAGTGGAATTCGCTGAAATTCGATATGCAGGAAAGCCGGCAAAATTCCTCAGAGGATTTAAAGCGATTTATCTTGGTCTCTTTATGAATGTTATCATCATTGGCTGGGTTAACAGTGCAATGATTTCGGTACTCACAGGCATTTTTGGTGTTCCCCCTGAAGATGTTATTCTTTATGTTTTTCTCTGCATGGGGCTCGTGGCTGTCTATTCTGCTCTTTCCGGTTTGTGGGGAGTTGTTGTAACCGATGCTTTCCAGTTTGTACTTGCCATGTCCGCTTGCATTATTCTTGCAGTGATAGTTGTTAACTCTCCTGAAATTGGAGGGATTGATGGACTTAAAACAAAATTACCCCCCTCAGCATTTGAATTTTTCCCCAATCTCGGCGATTCTCCTATTGAAGGTGCAAAAATATTTTCTCTTTCCATTTTTTCATTTTTCGCGTTTATTGGCATTCAATGGTGGGCATCATGGTATCCGGGAGCAGAACCCGGTGGAGGTGGATATATAGCCCAAAGGATGATGTCTGCAAAAAATGAAAAACATTCAATTTTTGCAACCCTCTTTTTTCAGGGTGCACATTATGCTCTGAGACCCTGGCCCTGGATTCTGGCAGCCTTGGCAGCGGTGGTTTTATACCCCGAATTAAATGCCTCAAATTCCAAAAACGGTTACATTATGTTGATTAACGACTTTATGCCTGTGGGATTAAAAGGATTAATGTTAGCGGCATTTTTTGCGGCATATATGAGTACCGTTGCAACACAATTAAATTGGGGCACTTCCTACATCGTAAACGATTTTTATAAACGGTTCCTTCAACCGGGAAAAACAGAAAAACAATATGTAGTTGCATCAAAAGTGGTAACAATTCTTTTGATGATCGTTTCAGCTTTTGTTACTTTGTATATCGACCGTATATCGGGTGCGTGGGAGTTTATAATTGAATGTGGAGCGGGATTGGGACTTGTACTTATTCTTCGATGGTATTGGTGGCGTATCAATGCCTGGAGTGAAATATCAGGTATGGCAACTCCATTTATTCTGCTTCCCGTTGTTCGATATTTGGGAATTCCATTCCCCGACAGTTTATATGTCCTTGTATTTGGAACTACTTTTGTGTGGGTAGTGGTTACATTCCTGACAAAACCCGAACCCGACGGGATTCTCCTCTCATTTTACGACAAAGTGAGACCTGAAGGAAAATTGTGGGATAGAATAAGAATCAAAGGGGGATTTCCTCCCGCGCCAACGATGATCAAATATCAGTTATTAGGCTGGTTATCGGGTGTGGTGGCAATTTACTCTCTCCTCTTTGGAAGTGGTAGTTTTATCTTTGGTGATGTGGCTAACGCTCTTTTATACGGAGTTTTTCTTATATTGGGGATTACAGGTGTAATTTACACCCTAAATAAAATGACAGCCACAAAAAAAGTAACGAATGAATTTTAGTAAAGTTAAATTGGTATTATTAGACCTCGACGGCACACTGCTTGACGATCAGGGGAATATTGGGTCGCAGAGTAAAAAATATGCCCGTTTATTGAGGGAAAAAGGGGTAATTGTTACATTTGCCAGCGGTAGAATGTTTTCAGCTCTCGATCAATATGCTGAAGAACTTTCGGTTAATGGTCCACTGATTGCATCAGATGGAGCCGTTATAAAAAATTTTCCGGGTGGTGAAGTCTTTCTGAAAATTGGTTTAAAAGATTCCAAAGTGAAGAAAGGAATTGATCTTTCTGAAAGACACCTGGTGAAGATGGTGATGTGTACTGAATCCGAAGTTTTATACACCGAACACAATGAAGCTACCCTTCAGCTTATCGATAGATTTGGTGCTAAATTCAAAATGGTTGACAACTACCGGAATGTGACAGGGGACATTATAGAGCTCGTTTATGTCGGTGAGAACCGGCAATCATTTCAAGAAATAAAAAAATATTTTTCATTTCCCTTTTCATTTGGCCTTAAGTTGGCTTACTCAAAAAGTCAGTCGCATTTTCAATATTATCTGGAAGTGAAAAAGGGTGAAATCTCCAAGGCATCAGCTCTCAAAGTTTTATTAAAAAAACTGAAGATTTCCATTCGAGACACCGTAGTGGTTGGTGATTGGTATAATGATGTTGCACTCTTTAAAACAAATGCAATTAAAGTTTCACTTTCAAACGCTGTTCCGGAAATCAAATTTTTGTCAGATGTTAAGCTGGAAAAAAGCAACAACGAAGATGGGGTAGGCGAGTTGCTTGAAAGAATTTACAGTCAAATACCATAAGGCATTCGTGTGACTTACGAAAAGTTTAAATCAAGCCGTTATATAAAACTGATCCTCTGGTTTGGTACAGCGTTGCTTATTGCCCTGTTGTTCCCCAAGGCTGAAGTGGTGGATATTGAGGCAGAATCGGGAAATATATGGTTAAAAGAAGATCTTATTGCAGATAGAAGTTTCCCCATCTTAAAAAATGAGAAGGTGTACGCAGCGGAAGTTGACAGTGCCATTAAAGCTGTAAAACAGGTTTTTGTCGTTACTGAGTCCGACAGTTTAATAAAAGATACAATAAGAAGTTTACAAAGAGCGCTCGACAGAGCATTTATGGATCATTCCCGACTCGAAACCGATCGGGTTCTCACAATTTTCTCTCCTGCCACAAAAGCATATCTGATCAGTTTTTATGATTCAACCTCGGGTAAAACTTCACAGATATATAAAAATCTTGATAACATAGAAGCCATAATGATCAGGGTGAGCCAATCGGGTACTCTCAGTTTAAATTATGATCAAATTCCCAAAGATACTATTGCAATTAGAAGGGGTAACTTCCAGGAGAATAAAAGCAAATATGATTATGCTGAACTGAATATTGCCAACAAAAGAATTGCGGTTGATCTCGCCAATTATTATACCGATTCACTTGAATATCGAGCCCTGACAGAAGTGGCGACAAAACTTTTTGTAGCAAAACTGGCATACAGCAGTGAACTTACTGCAGAAGAGACAGATATCGCTCGAAACAAGGTTAGCAAAAACTCTGGAATCGTGGTGAATAATGAAAGGATAATCAGCAAACATGAGAGAATTACTCCTGAAACAAAAATGAAGCTCGATTCGTTTAAATCTGCAAGGGTTCAGGACCTTAATCTCTTTGACAAAGCACGACAATATTCGGGAAAATTTCTTCACATAGCAGTATTGCTTGGGCTGTTGGGTGCTTTTTTGTACAATTTTAGAAAAACGATTTTTGAAGACAATATCAAACTTGCGATTTTTTCTGTCCTTTTCCTTTCAGTTTCCTATTTAACTTATCTCACAAATGCATTTAATATTGGTGGGTCGTGGCATTTGTTGATACTTATTCCAACGGTCTCCCTCCTCCTTACAATAATGTTTGATTCAAGAGTCGGAATTTATTCCACTCTGATAATTTCATTGATTAGTGCGGGACTTGGCGGTAATGATTATTCAATTGTTGTGTTACATGTTGTTGCCGGAACACTGGGCGTTTATTCTGTAAGGGATATAAAAAACAGGCAACAGATTTATCGAGGAATGATATTCATCTTTCTTGGATATTCTTTGGTTAATTTGTTCCTCTCGTTTGAAAGTCTGAGTGAATGGTCACGATTGCTTGAAAGTGTTTTATATTCAGGAATTAATTCGCTCTTAAGTCCTATTCTCACTTATGGTTTGTTGATCTTTTTTGAGAAGACATTTAAGATTACAACCGATCTTACACTGGTTGAACTCTCCAATACTGATCATCCTTTGTTAAAAGAGATGTACCACGCTTCGCCCGGTACCTTCTACCACTCACAATCGGTTGCGAGACTGGCTGAGGCAGCTGCAGAAAAAATCGGGGCTGACACGCTTTTAGTGAAGGTTGGTGCTCTCTATCATGATATCGGAAAATCGATTTCTCCCTACTATTTTATTGAAAATCAGGGACCTGCACAAAATCTTCATAACGAGCTAACTCCCGAGATCAGTGTAAAAGTGATAAAAGATCATGTGACGATGGGAATTGAACTGGCTAAACGACAGCACCTCCCGCAGGAGATAATAGAATTTATACCGACACATCACGGAACAGGACTTATTAAAATTTTTTACGACAAAGCTGTTCAGTTGTATGGCAAGGAAAATGTAAATAAAGATGATTACAGATATGTGGGTCCCAAACCCCATACCCGTGAACAGGCAATTTTAATGATGGCTGATAAGTGTGAATCTGCTTCAAGAAGTCTCACAACACCGGAACCACAGACTCTTGAAAATCTGATTAATAATCTCATAAATCAGACTCTCCACGAAAAGGAACTTGATGAAGCTCCGATTACATTATCTGAAGTGGAAGAGATTAAAAAGGTCTTTTTTAATTCGTTAATGACTTCCAAGCACAGCAGAATCAGATATCCTGAACAGGAAAAACTTGAAAAAGAATCAAAAGACTGATCAACTTGATCAGTTTCTTGGTGATTATCTTAACGAGTTACGTTATGAAAGAAATCTTGCTGAAAACTCACTCGAGTCGTACAGCCGGGATATAAAATCTTTCCTCCGTTTCCTTTCAGATGCATCAATAAATGATCTAAGTGATGTAACCGTTGAAAACGGCAGGGAGTTTTTTTTACTCCTCTCCCAATCAGGTCTAAATGAAAGATCTCTGGCCCGTTTTCATTCCTCCATCAAAGGATTTTTTTCATTTCTTGTTGTTTCCGAATATATCACCAAAAATCCTGTCGCCAGAATTAAACCCCCAAAATTAAAGAAAAAACTTCCGGAGGTTCTTTCCCCCGCAGAAATTGATGCTCTGATCTCCAAAACTGACGATGAAACCCCTTCGGGACTAAGAGACCGGGCAATCATCGAAGTTTTATACGCTTGTGGAATAAGAGTTTCAGAACTTGCCGGAATGAAAAAGAACGATATCTTTTTTGATGACGAAATGATTCGGGTTTTAGGTAAGGGAAGTAAAGAACGTCTTGTCCCTATTGGTTCTTCAGCTATAAATGCTCTAACAAACTACCTGACTTTTGGCAGACCAATAATCGCCAAACCGGGAGGTGGAAATACCCTCTTTATAAACTCGAAAAGGGGTGGGGGACTAACCCGGGTAGGAATCTGGAAGATTATAAAACATTATGCGGAGCTTGCCGGACTTGAAAAAAGAGTTTATCCCCATATTTTCAGACACTCGTTCGCCACTCATTTAATCGAGGGTGGTGCAAATATCCGCGCAGTACAGGAAATGCTTGGTCATACCGATATTTCAGTGACTCAAATATATACTCACATCGACATCACCTACATCCGCGAAGTTGTGCATCAATACCACCCGCGAGGGTAGTTACACACCTTGAATATCATCTCAGAATTATTAACTTTAAACTTCAAATTACCTTGTTTTGTGTTGATCGTTGATAAACCGTTTTAATAAATATTCCAAACACAATCTGAATTCCGAATGAAAAAAATTCTTTTAATACCGGTCCTGATTCTCTTTGTCCTTTTTCTTCATTCTTGTGGAAATGGAAACGAAGGTAACTCCGGATTGATTGGCGAAGATGTCATTCCAATTGTCGGAGATGAAGGATCGGGTAAAAAAGTTTTTGTTCACTCTCTCGCCGAAGGAAAAACGGAAGTTTTTGAAGCCCTGAAAGAGTTAACTCCTTTTTTAATAACCGGAACTGGTGAACGCGGTAACTACTTTTTTGTCACGGGGAATGAGTATAACAAGACGGAAGGATACATCGATTCAATAGTGGTTCATATCCACAATTATCAGGGAACAAGAGTTGTTCTTGGATCACCAAAAGTTTCAAAGATATTTTCAAATATCCTCGACGGAAACACAATGAATCTGGTTCTTTACCATCTTGAACTTGTGAATCAAAGGATATACAGAGATAATTATTTAATAGACAGCACCGGCAGGATTGTAAGTAAAGGGAAAGAAAAATTTGATCTTTTGCAGGGACAAATTCCTGATGTTCCATCAATCAAAGTGAACAACACCTCCCCGGATGGACTAAAAACCATTACCATCGAACATGGTGAACAAAACAAAATTCTCCTCACTGATAACAAAACAACCAAGGTGAAACAGATTTTGTCAACCACTCAAAAAATTGACAGAGTTTATTGGACACCTGATAAAGAGTCATTAATTCTTCTTACATCCAACCTTGATGTTCAAAAACAGGATCACGACACTTCGTCAACTCTCCTTGTTTATTCTCTGAAAAAGATGGATTATATCGCCAAATTTTCAGGAAGGGGATACAGGACCTTCTCCGTTAAAAAGGATAAACTTGTCTTTGATGACCTGGAGAACGAAACCAGGTATGTGAGAATTTATGATCTGAAAAGCATGCGTGAGCTAAGGCAAATTCGAATGAAAAACGGTTGTAGTATCAGATTTTTACCATTTTATTGACAAAACTTTGAATACATATTACAGATTATTACGCTATTCATCAAAATATTGGAAGTATCTCTCCCTTTCAATTATTTGCACAATTATATTTGCTCTATTGAATGGTGCCTCGGTTTACCTCTCAATTCCTCTGCTCGATACTCTGTTTAATTCGGGTGCAACAACCAGTTCTGCTGTTAGCGAAGGAACTGTTGGTAAGGTTTCAACTTCAATTTTACCCGATTTTATAATTGACATCAAGGATGGCATTTCAAACTCTTTTAATGATTTTATTTTTGCCGGTGGTAAAACAGACGCTCTTTTCAGAATTTGTATAATAATCTTTTTTGCTTTTATCCTTAAAAATATAGCGGGTTATTTTCAGGCATATTTTCTCAATTATGTTGAGCAAGGCATTGTCAGAGATTTAAGAGACGCAGCTTATGAACAGTTGCACAAACTCCCCATAAGCTATTTTAAAAGTGAGCGGGTTGGAAATCTGATATCAATAATCGTTAACGATGTAACTGCTGTCCAAAACAGTGTATCTGCAACTTTTTTAAATTTAATCAGAGAACCCCTTTCAATAATAGTTTTTCTTGGAATTGCCATCAGCATAAGTTGGGAGCTTACACTCATCTCTCTCATCACCCTGCCATTTAGTGCCGGGATTATCTCATGGATTGGAATCAAGCTCAGGAAATACAGTCAAAGAATACAGGAAAAAATTGCTGATATTACCAGTGTAATCCAGGAAACAATTTCAGGGGTTAAGATAGTAAAAGCATTTGGAACAGAGAATTATGAAAATAATAAATTTAAGAAGGAGACTGAGGGTTATTTCAGAATGGTTCTCAAGATCACCAGAGTGAGAAATCTTTCATCTCCTATAACTGAAATCCTTAGTGTGGGTGTTGGTGTGGTTATCATCTATTATGGAGGTACAATGGTGCTCAATAATGGTGAGATTAAAGCGAGCGAATTTCTTGGATTCCTTTTTGCAATTTTTCAGTTGTTACCACCAATTAAAGAACTGAGTGGAGTAAACAACCGTATTCAGGAATCATCCGCTGCCGGTGACCGAATTTTTGAAATTATCGATACACAACCTGATATTGTGAATAAAGAAGACGCTATTCCTGTAAAAGAGTTTAAATCGCAAGTGATATTTGATAATGTAGGATTTGCGTATCCCGACGAACCCGGTGAAAAGGTATTGGATAAAATAAATTTTTCTGTCAATAAAGGGGAAGTGGTGGCACTTGTAGGACCAAGTGGTGGCGGAAAATCAACACTTGTAGATCTTTTACCCCGGTTTTATGATGTCACTTCAGGAACCATAAAATTTGACGGAACCGACATCCGTGATCTAAAAATAGAAGACCTAAGAAAATTTATCGGGATTGTAACTCAGGAGACAATTCTCTTCAACGACTCGATCAAAAATAATATCTGTTATGGTAGCAGCAACTTCAGTGAGGAAAAAATAATTGAGGCTGCTAAAATTGCAAATGCACACAATTTTATTATTGAGATGCCCAATGGATATAATACAGAGATTGGGGAGAGGGGAGTTAAACTCTCGGGTGGCCAGAGACAGCGACTTGCCATCGCCCGGGCACTTCTGAAAAATCCGGAAATAATGATATTTGATGAGGCGACAAGTGCCTTGGATAACGAATCCGAAAAACTTGTACAGGAAGCTCTCGACAGGCTTATGAAAAGCAGAACAGTGGTTGTTATTGCACACAGGCTGTCAACCATTAAAAATGCCGACAAAATTTTAGTACTCCAGGATGGTGAAATAATCCAATCCGGAAGTCACGATTCACTGCTCGAACAAGGTGGTCTCTACAAAAAATTGTATGAGATGCAGTTTCGGGATAAATAGATTTTCAACCATCAAACAAAAGGTAAAAAAATGAAAAAGATATATTCTATAATTGGAATTATTGCACTTGTGGTTTTGTTCGCAGGATGTGCATCCTCCGGAACCGACCAAATGGATGTTCAAGCCGGTGCAAGAGCAAAAGTTAACGAGTTTCTTACAATCATGACATCAGAAGAAAGACCTGCTACCATGATTGACTTTATCTCGCCTTCTTACATGAAAGCAGCGGGACTAAATCCAAGCGAATACTCGGTCAACACCTACTATCCAAAAACTTATGTTATCGAACAAGTATTTCCGTCACCCGATCTTACAAATTCAGTGAATGTAGTTGTCGCCATCTATGGTGAAAACAAAGCCTGGGCACACAGATTAACATTTGTTGTCTTAAATGAAGATGACAAACTTTCTTTCTTCCCTGGCAAACATGCAACCGATACCAAATATGTTGATCCCTGGTACAAAATCGACGAATACGTGAAATAATGCAATAATCCAATAATGCAGTAATCCAATAATATTTGATAGAACGGTGATGAGACGGATCAAGCGGATATGTTTTACCTGAGACAACATATTCCATTTTCCTCAAAGAGGAATTAATATTCGTAGCGTCTCGATTGCCTTCTGTAGTACGAAATATCGTTAGAGAAAATCTAAATTTCCATCGTGAAGAGAGGCTGTCTCAAAAGGGCAGCCTTTTTGTGTATCTTGTCATTTGCCCGGAAGGGGTCATGTATGGATAGAGGAATAATTGCAAAATCAAAATGCGCCCCGGCAGGGGTGCCCTATGGATATAGGGTTTCTGCTAACATTTTAGTCTCTCAATATCATATACTTCCATGTCTCGTCAAGGGTTTTGAATCCAAACTTTGCATAGAGTCCATGGGCATCCCTGGTGGCGAGCATGATATTACATCCTTTTACACCGGGATAATCGATAATAAACTTTATAAGGTTTTTTGAAATTCCTTTTCCTCGATGATCTTCGAGGATGAAAACATCAGCAAGATATGCAAATCTTGCATAATCAGTCACAACTCTCGCAAATCCTATCATCGTATCACTAAAGTAAACACTAAAACAGAGGGAATTTTTAATTGCCCGGATAATCGTCTCAGGAGCAAGATGTGATCCCCAATAACTTCGTTTGAGATAATCCAATACTACTGCATAATCAATTTTTTCACTGTCTGTAGTGAATGTGTATTCTCCCAAAATTTTCTCTCGTATCATTTAGAAATACCTCCAAAATTCAGGACATTTATTCTCGCGAAACAATCAGTAATTATCCATATTTGTTGCACCTAAATATACAATATCTAACAGAAAAATGCATGATTTTGTATTGATAATTACCGTTTTCATTCTTTTCGTGTTGTGGGCATTTTTGATTTAACGGCATCTCTACCCATACATGACCCCATCCGGGGCGCATTTTGATTGTTCAATTATTCTCTATCCATAGGACACCCCTGCCGGGGCGTTTTTTGATTGTTCGATTATTCTTCTACCCATAGGGCACCCCATCCGGGGCGCATGTTTGTTGATTGTTTAAAAGCTCCTCTGCGAAAATCTGTTTAATCTGCGTGCATCCGCGTACCCTCCTTCCGTGGTCATCCGCGAAAATCCGTATCATCCGTGTTCAATCCTCCCACTCATCCTGCAGACGGCAATCGAGACGATTACCACTCCTCACACTAACGTCAAAAATCCCCTCCATCCGTGAAAATCCGTGAAATCCGTGGAACTATCCTTCCCAAATCCAACTTTTTCCTCTTAAGGAACTGATTTCTTTTGAGATTTGTTAAATTTTTATAATAAATCTTGACTTTTTTGTACAGATTCAATAAGTTTAAACATTGAATTTGAAATTTTTTTGAAACAAGGAAAATTAATGAGTAATACCGAGTTAAATGAGATAGAGCAATTAGCGAATCAGGAGTACAAATATGGGTTTGTAACTGATATCGATGCTGATACATTTCCTCCGGGTTTAAATGAAGATGTAGTCAGGGCACTTTCTGCAAAAAAGGAAGAACCTGAATGGATGCTTGAACTTAGATTAAAGGCATATCGCCAATGGCTTAAGATGGAAGAGCCTCAATGGCCAAATGTTAACTATCCTCCTGTGGATTTCCAGGCGATCAGTTATTATTCGGCACCCAAACAAAAAAAGAAACTTAACAGCCTTGATGAGGTTGATCCTGAAATATTAAGTGCATTTGCAAAACTTGGTATTCCCCTCGCTGAACAGAAAATATTGGCAAATGTGGCAGTGGATGCCGTATTTGATTCAGTCTCTGTGGCTACCACATATAAAGCAAAATTAAACGAACTTGGAATCATTTTCTGCTCGATGTCTGAAGCGATCAGAGAACATGGCGACCTCGTCAAAAAATATCTCGGATCGGTTGTTCCTGCCGCCGACAATTATTATTCAGCCCTCAACGCCGCAGTTTTCAGTGATGGATCATTTGTTTACATCCCCAAGGGTGTCAGATGTCCCATGGAACTTTCCACTTATTTTAGAATAAATGCCGCCAACACAGGACAGTTTGAAAGAACCCTGATCATTGCCGATGACTACTCTTATGTAAGTTATCTTGAAGGCTGCACAGCGCCTATGCGTGACGAAAATCAGTTGCATGCAGCAGTTGTGGAACTCATAGCAATGGATAACGCCCAGATTAAATACTCGACTATTCAAAACTGGTACGCCGGCGACAAAAATGGCAAAGGTGGTATCTACAATTTTGTGACCAAACGAGGAAATTGTAAAGGCGTAAACTCAAAAATCTCCTGGACTCAGGTGGAAACAGGTTCCGCAATTACATGGAAATATCCAAGTTGCCTCTTGACAGGGGATAACTCAATTGGTGAATTTTACTCCGTTGCCGTTACCAACAATCATCAGCAGGCCGACACCGGCACCAAGATGATCCACATCGGAAAAAATACCAAAAGCACCATAGTTAGCAAAGGTATCTCCGCCGGATTCAGCAACAACACCTACAGAGGTTTGGTGAGAATCGGCAAAAAAGCAACCAATGCCAGAAATTATTCACAATGCGACTCACTCCTGATTGGCGATAAATGTGGAGCTCACACCTTCCCTTACCTTGAAGTAAGCAACCCCGGAGCAATTGTGGAACACGAAGCAACCACCTCAAAAATTGGTGCAGACCAGATATTTTATCTGAACCAAAGAGGACTTGCCACTGAAGACGCGGTAAGTATGATTGTAAATGGTTACTGTAAAGAAGTATTTAAAGAATTACCCATGGAGTTTGCAGTAGAAGCAACCAAACTCCTTAGCATAAGCCTTGAAGGCAGTGTCGGTTAAAATAAATTAGAAAGAACGCAAAACAATGATTGAAATAAAAAACTTAAGAGTCGCCATTGATGGCAAAGAGATATTAAAAGGCGTTAATTTAACCGTGAAACCCGGTGAAGTTCATGCCATAATGGGACCTAATGGTTCAGGGAAAAGCACCCTTGCACAGGTACTTGCCGGAAGGGAAGAATATGAAGTGCTTGAAGGGAGTGTGACCTTTAACGGAAAAGACCTTTTTGAACTTAAAGCTGAAGACAGAGCAAGAGAAGGAATGTTCCTCGCATTTCAGTATCCGATAGAGATACCGGGTGTTTCAAATGTGAATCTTTTAAAGACAGCGGTTAACGAAATCAAAAAATACAGAGGTGAAGAGCAGATTGATGCCCTCGATTTCCTCAAAATGATCAAAGAGAAAATGAAATTGGTTGAAATGCCTCAGGATTTGTTGAACCGTTCAGTGAATGAAGGATTTTCCGGTGGTGAGAAGAAGAGAAATGAAGTCTTCCAAATGGCAGTCCTGGATCCCAAACTCGCAATCCTCGACGAAACCGATTCAGGCCTTGACATCGATGCGCTCCGTATCGTAGCAAGCGGTGTAAACTCTTTGAGAAAACCAACCAACGCATTTATCGTTGTAACACATTACCAAAGACTGCTCGACTACATCGTCCCCGATTTTGTTCATATCCTCTACAAAGGCAGAATAATCAAATCAGGCGACAAATCACTTGCCCTCTTCCTCGAAGAAAAAGGCTACGACTGGGTAAAAGATCATGTTGACGAATTCATTGCAGTATAAGGCGGGAATAAATGAGTAACACAACAGAATTTAAAAAATGGTATTCCGAGAACTTTAAGAAGTTTGAGCAGAGCCTTAATGGTGAAACAAAGCTCGCTTTGCACCAGACAAGAAGAGCTGCGCTCGAGGAATTCCAAAATGCAAATTTCCCGACAATAAAAGATGAAGAGTGGAAATACACAAATATATCCTCACTTCTAAACTACAAGTTTGATGATGTAATCGGCAAAACATTCCAGGGTGAAAATGTTGACCTCAGCAAATACCTCTTCAACAGAGAGAACTTTTACACAATAGTATTTATTAATGGCGTATATGATGAAGTTAACTCTCAGGAACTTGATGAACCGGGAATAACACTTTGTAACCTGAAAACCGCAATCAAAAAATATCCTGAAGAAATAAACCTCCACATTGGCAAATTTGCAAAAGCTGAAGACAGTATCTTCACTGCACTTTCTACGGCTTCCTTGAACGATGGCGTATTCCTCAAAGTAAAATCGGGAAAAGCCCTCGACAAACCTGTACAGGTGCTCTATGTCAATTCAGGCGGCGAAAACCTCCTTATTCAACCCCGCAATCTCTTTGTCATTGGCAAAAATGCACAAGCAAAAATTGTTGAATCCTATTATGCTGAAGGTGACAGCGAATATTTCACAAATGCGGTCACAGAAACTTATGTTGATCAAAACGGTATCCTTGAACATGTTAAAATTCAAGAAGAGAGTCTCAAATCATTTCACATATCAACCACTGAAATCGATGTGGAAAAAGAGAGCAATTATTCCTCATATAACATCAATTTTGGAGGGAAAATTGTGCGAAACGATCTTAATGCCCGTTTTCACGGAGAATACGCCCACTGCACATTAAACGGATTATATCTTACGGATGGTGAACAACATATAGACAACCACACCCTGATCGATCACGCTGTACCAAACTGTGAAAGTCATGAGATGTACAAAGGAGTCCTCGACGATTCAAGTCGTGCGGTCTTCAACGGTAAAGTCCATGTTTGGAAAGACGCACAAAAAACAAATGCATTCCAGGAAAATAAAACCGTAATCCTTTCGGACAACGCAAGAATTGATACAAAACCCCAACTTGAAATTTTCGCAGATGATGTAAAATGTTCGCACGGGGCAACAATTGGCAAACTCAGCGAAGAAGGACTCTTCTACCTAAGAGCCCGCGGGATAGGCGAGGAATTGGCAAAAACAATGATTATAAACGCATTCGCAAACGATGCCGTCCACTCCATCTCAATACCTGATGTCAGAGACCGAATCGAAGAGCGGGTAGCAATAAAACTTGCAAAAAATTGAAGTTAATAAAATGACTGAAGAAAAAACCAGGGCGGCACACACACATTTTGATCCGGAACAGTTGAGGAAAGATTTTCCAGTTCTGCATCAGAATATCCACGGCAAGCCGCTTGTATATTTAGATAATGCCGCGACCACCCAAAAACCACAAGTGGTAATTGATGTAATCTCCGAATATTACAAAGGTTACAACTCAAACATCCACAGGGGTGTGCATCAATTAAGCCAAAAAGCGACTGATGAATACGAAAAGGCCCGTGTTAAGATTCAAAAGTTCCTTAATGCACCAAAAAGTCGCGAGATAGTCCTCTTAAGAGGTACAACCGAGGCGATAAACCTCGTTGCTGCAAGTTATGGCAGAAAATACATAACCTCCGGCGATGAAATAATCATCTCTGAAATGGAACACCACTCAAACATAGTCCCCTGGCAGTTGTTGTGTGAACAAACAGGTGCGGTTTTAAAGGTTATTCCCATAAACGACCTTGGTGATTTGATGATGGACGAGTATAAAAAACTTCTTTCAGGAAAAACCAAAATAGTATCGGTGGTTCATTCCTCAAACACACTCGGAACAGAAAACCCTGTAAAAGAGATAACCCGTCTCGCTCATGGAGTGGGTGCAAAAGTTTTGATCGACGGTGCTCAGGCTGTTCAACACTTTAAAGTGGATGTACAGGCAATCGGATGCGACTTCTATGCCTTCTCCGGACACAAACTCTACGGTCCTACCGGAATCGGAGTGTTGTGGGGAAGGGAAGAACTCCTCGAAGCAATGCCTCCTTACCAGGGCGGTGGCGACATGATCCTCTCCGTTGCATTCGACAAAACAATTTATAATGATATACCATATAAATTTGAAGCCGGAACTCCCAATATAGCAGACACCATTGGACTTGGCGCAGCCATCGATTACATCGAATCAATCGGAATCGATCGCATTTCCTCATACGAAAGTGAACTCTACTTATACGCCGAAGAGACAATTTTACCAATCAATGAAGTTACTCTGGTTGGATGTGCAGAAAAAAAGGGGAGTGTCTTCTCCTTTAAATTAAAAGATGTACATCCACACGATGTTGGTACCATAATGGATATGGAAGGAATCGCTATCAGAACCGGGCACATGTGCACTCAACCCGTAATGAAACATTTTGGTGTTCCTGCTCTTTCAAGAATATCAATCGGGCTCTACAACACAAAAGCCGATATCGACCGTGCTGCAGAAGGAATCAAAAAAGTATTGGAGATATTTGCCTGATGAATGATGAATTAAAAGAGATTTACCAGCAGGTAATCCTCGACCATAACAAAAGCCCCAGAAACTTCCGAAAGATAGACCCCTCAACCCACTCAAGTGAAGGGTTAAATCCACTTTGTGGTGATCATGTCTTTATCTATCTCGATGTCAAAGATGGTATTATTCAAGATATTTCGTTCGAGGGGAACGGATGTGCCATCTCAAAATCTTCAGCTTCAATAATGACTGCTGAACTTAAAGGCAAAACGGTGGATGAAGCTGAGAAAATTTTTAACAGTTTCCACGAAATGGTAACCGGTAAATTAACAGACGAAGAAGAAATTGAGAACCTTGGAAAGCTTTCAGTTTTTCAGGGTGTCAGAGATTTCCCTGTAAGGGTTAAGTGTGCCTCTCTTGCCTGGCATACAATGCACGCAGCCCTTCACAGCGAAACAGTAGTAACCACGGAGTAAACAGATGGCATTAATAGAAATTGAAGAATTGCAGGAACGCGTAATTAATGCGCTTAAGTCGTGTTATGATCCCGAAATTCCCGTCGATATCTGGGAGCTTGGCCTTATCTACCACCTCAAATTTGACATGGAGCGAAATCTCATCGTTGAGATGACCCTTACAAGTCCGATGTGTCCCGTCGCAGAAAGTCTGCCTTCAGAGGTTGAGGCAAAATTAAGAACTGTCGAAGGATTAAATGATGTCAAGATAAAACTCGTTTGGGATCCACCATGGGATAAAGACATGATGAGCGAAGTCGCTCAACTTGAATTAGGATTTTTATAAAAACCAACCTGTCAACATAAGGACAGAGAACAAACCCGAATAGCAATAAGCTAACAAGGAGCAATAATGTTAAATACACTTAGACCACCACTTTATGATAATGAATCAGTTCAGCACATGCGTGACGAACTGGTCGCCGTAGGTTTTGAAGAAGCAGGAACACCTGAGGCAGTAGATGCCGCAATCCTTAACAATCCCGGCAAAACCGTGTTTGTAGTAATCAACTCAGTATGTGGATGTGCTGCAGGATCAGCAAGACCCGGCGTTTCTCTTGCACTGCAACATGATACAATTCCTGATAAATATTACACAGTATTTGCAGGTCAGGAACGCGATGCAATCGACCGCTTAAGATCCTATATCAAAGGGTTTCCACCCTCATCTCCATCAGCTGCAATTTTCAAAGATGGACAGCTTGTATATTTTATGCCGCGTCTTGATATAGAAGGCAGAACTGCCGCTGAAATCTCTCAGGATCTTATGGTTGCTTTCGAAAAATTCTGTTCAGCAAAAGGTCCTTCCGTTCCTGCTGATCAATTTGAAAAAGTTCTCTATGCAAAAATGTGTGGTTCTAAAATTCCTCTCTATCAGGGATAACCTTTAGAAATGAAATTCAGCTCACAAGAAGAATATGGTTTAAGACTTTTATTGAGGATTGCAAAATCCTCGTCAGCAGCCGGAATGACGATACCCGAACTTTCCGAAGCTGAACGCCTTACCGCTGCAAACACTGCAAAACTTTTGCGGCTTCTTCGAATGGGTGGGTATATCGATTCTGTTCGTGGAATGCGCGGGGGATACAAACTCTCCCGCCATCCCCGTGAGATTCTCGTCGCTGATATCTTAAACGATCTTGGTGGAAGACTTTTTAACAACACATTCTGCACCGATCATTCCGGTACCGAAACCTCTTGCACACACGACATCGATTGTTCCGTTAGAGTCCTTTGGAGCATGATTCAGAGGGTGGTTGACGGTGTCCTCAAACAAACAACCCTTGCCGATCTCATGGTCAATGAATCCCGCGTCACTGAAAAACTCTCTCCTCTCGTTATCGATTCCATCGATGCCTTCACCGCTGTCAAAGAAATGAAACTTATTATTTAATGCAGTAATGCAATAATGCAATAATCCAATAATCTTTTTTTTCGATGCGGATGAACTCAGTTTATGTAGATTTTTGATCGTAAGAGTAAGGAGCAGTAATCGTCCCGATTGCCCTATACGGTATGAAAAACCGTTAGAGAATATCCAAATTTTCTTCGAAGAGGAATTGATATTCGTAGCGTCCCGATTGCCCTATGCAAGATGAAACGGGCAATAGTTACACAGATATCACGGATCATTACGGATTGCCACGGATAAGGGTGGGACGCAGATCCACCACTGCGGACAGGTACACGCAGATTAAACGGATTTTCGCGGATATTTTTTTAATTATGCAATCAAAAAACGCCCCGGATGGGGTGCCCTATGGGTAGAATAATTGCAAAATCAAAATGCACCCCGGATGGGGTGCCCTATGGGTAGGTGCAACAAATGAAGAATTTGGCCCCGGATGGGGTCATGTATGGGTAGCAGGTGTCGTATGGGTAGAAGGAATCCCCAAAATGCCAATGGCCCCGGAGGGGTCACCTATGGGTAGCAATTTCCAACAAATGAAGAATTTGGCCCCGGAGGGGTCACCTATGGGTAGCAATTTCCAACAAATGAAGAATTTGGCCCCGGATGGGGTCATGTATGGGTAAAGAACAATCAAAAAAATCCCCCGGCAGGGGTGCCCTATTCCTCCCCCCCAAATAAAATTTTCGCCAATCCCTATTGCTTGTAATCAAAACTTTTCATAACTTCAAACACAGATTTATTAAATTCAGGCTGTAGATGGGCACCGAATACAAAGACCAGTTGGATCTTACTTTTTTTACCAATGATGAAAACGGGTCTCTGCTCAATAGATTCAAAAGAGTATTAAAAACCACCAAATATTTCGATATCCTCGTTGGTTATTTCCGCGCCAGCGGAATGTCAAAACCATGCCCCAACCAGATCATACATGCCAAAATTTATAAAATCAAAACACAATCTCTTCCAATTTTAACATCTCAAAACCTTCACTATTCCAATTCATATTACGGCAATCAATGAGTACCAAATTTTTTACAAATGATCCCGAAAACACCCTGCTTGAAAAATTTGAAGGGGTATTTCAATACAATAATGTCCATCAATTTGATGCACTTGTGGGCTATTTTCGCTCCTCAGGCTATTTTAGGGTAAGACCATTTTTAGATAAGGTACCAAAAGTTCGAATTTTGGTCGGCATCAATGTCGATAAGCTCCTTAATGATGCCACTCAGATGGGTTTGGAGTTCTTTAAAGATGAAAAAGCTACAAAGGAAGATTTTGTCGCAAAGGTTATTGAGGATATAAAAGACTCTAAATATGACAAACCAACCGAAGAAGGAATTATTCAATTCATTCGTGATTTGGTGGATCAAAAACTTGAAATTCGAGCCCACCCTGACAAAAAACTTCATGCAAAGGTATATATATTTAGACCTGAGCCTTTTAATCAGCATACACCTGCTTCCGTAATTACAGGTTCTTCCAATTTTACTGATGCTGGCCTCGGTTTTGGCAATCAATACAACTATGAATTTAATGTGATATTAAATGATTATTCTGATGTGGTTTTTGCCACTTCGGAATTTGAAAAGCTGTGGAATGAGGGGGTTCAGATACTCCCCGAAGATGTGAGTAATCTTAAAAAGCTAACCCACTTAAATGAAGAGATAACACCTTTTGAACTTTACATTAAGCTTTTAATTGAATACTTTGGCTCAAGTATTGATTATGATCCTGACTCGATGGGTGACCTCCCGGGCAATTTCAAAAAGCTTTCATATCAGGTTGATGCGGTAAATGAAGGCTTTAATATGCTTGTTAAGCATAACGGATTTATTCTTGCAGATGTGGTTGGTCTTGGCAAGACAGTAATAGCAGCAATGGTCGCGAAAAAATTTCTAATCGAAAACGGGAGAGAAACCACCAGAATCCTGGTTGTATATCCTCCTGCAATTGAGAAAAACTGGAAAAACACTTTTAAATCATTCACTCTCGACAGATATACCAAATTCATTTCCAACGGCAGTCTGAGTAAGATACTTGAAGGAAATACGGATTATTGGAACAAGGAAGAATATGATTTAATAATCGTTGATGAGGCCCATAAATTTAGAAGTCACCAAACAGAATCTTTTAATGACCTGCAATTAATTTGCAAGTCACCCCGTCAAAATAAAGGAAAAATTGCCGGCTTGCAGAAAAAAGTAATTCTGGTCACAGCTACTCCACTGAATAACAAACCCGATGATATCCTTCACCAAATATCAATGTTTCAAGATCTTAGGCAATCAACCTTACCGATTGGTAATCTGACCTCCTTTTTTTCTCCCTTGATTGAAGAATACAAGAATCTGAAAAGGTATGATAATTTGGATATCGAAAAACTTAGGAAAATTTATGCAAAAATTAGAAAAAATATTGTTGAGCCAATAACCATCAGGCGTACCCGTACAGATATTGAAAATATTGAAGATTATAAAAAAGATATCAAGGAACAAGAAATAGTTTTCCCAAAAGTGAATCCTCCAAGGAAAATTGAGTATATCATGGACCAAAAACTGAACGAACTTTTTTATCGAACAGTTTTTTACTTGACCGACCCTGACAAAATACAATATCACCGGTACCAGGCTATTTACGGATTAAAAAATGAAGTTCAGATTAAGTATTACGAAAACGCTGAACGGGTTTCTAAATCATTGGCTTTTATAATGAAAACAATGCTTATCAAAAGATTGGAAAGCAGTTTTTATTCTTTCAAAAAATCCCTCTCTGCTTTTCAAAAAGCCACTGACAGAATGATAGAAATGTTTGGGAACGATAAAATTTTTATTGCTCCCGATACAGATGTTAACAAATTACTCGACAAAGGATGGTCAGATGAGGAGATTGAAAATGAAATTGAAAGACTTTCAGAAAAGAATCCCAAAAACAGGATATTTAAGAGCAGTGACTTTAAACCTGAATTCATTGTACATCTTAAAAAAGATGCCACATTATTAAAGGACTTAGTCGAAAAATGGGATGGAATTTCCAAAGATCCAAAATTAGAGATATTCTTGCGGTACCTTAACGATGAGTTTTTTGATAAAAAGATAAATCTTGAAAGCAAACTGGTTATTTTTTCAGAATCTAAAGATACAGTCAAATATCTGGCGGAAGCTCTTAAGGGGCAAAACAGAAATGATATACTTAGCATTTCGAGTGAAAACAGACGAGGTAGCTACGATCTTATTGTAAATAACTTCGATGCGAACATACCGGGAGATAAGCAAACTGATGATTACAACATTATTATAACAACCGAAGTTCTCGCAGAGGGAGTAAACCTTCACAGATCAAATGTGGTGATTCACTATGACACCCCATGGAATTCAACCCGGCTGATGCAAAGAATTGGTAGGGTGAACAGAATTGGAACAAAATCACCTGAGATTTATAACTATGTGTTTTATCCTTCTGCTCAAGGAGACTCACAAATCAGGCTCAACAGAACAGCCTTTATGAAAATTCAGGCGTTCCACAGTGCCTTTGGAGAAGATAACCAGGTTTTTTCAGTAGATGAGATTCTTGATGATGTTAAATTATTTAGCGGGCAATTTAAGGAGGAAGAGGATGAAAAACTCAAGTACCTTTTCTTTTTAAGGAAGCTGAAAAAAACAGAACCTGCTCTTTTTGAAAAGGTAAGTAATTTACCTTTAAAGGCAAGAACTGGACGCAATTCCCTTATTTGTAAAAAAGAACATTTAAGCGGTCAAACCATAGCTTTTCTTAAAACAGATATAAAACATGAGTTTTATCTTGTTAATGATACCGATTACCCCAAAGAAATTACACCAATAGACGCAATCAAAATATTTGAAGCTAAAGTTGACGAACGCGCAGCACCGTTGATCGAAAATCATCATGAACATGTTCAGGCTGCTCTCACATTTTTCTTAAGAGAAGATCAGAAAGCAAATCTTTCGCAGACGGACCCTACGGCTTTAGGTGGTGTTGCCCAGAGAGCAAAATTATTTTTAACTCAAGTTTCCAAACACACAACTTCGAAAGAGAAGTTGCACAATAATCTCCTTAAACTTGTAAGGTTGATAGATATAGGAAAATACACAAATCTTGCTTCAGATGTTGATAAACTGCAAAAAAAAGTTCGTAAATTAAATTTGAACCTTAATGATTGTTTGGAGGGTCTTGAGGAAATAATTAATATCTACGATCTTAATACTCTTGATTTTCTTATATCCAACAAAAAAGAAATTTCGGAACCACAACTAATTCTATCACAATCTTTTGAATAGCTATGACACACAGTGAAATAAGTGGAATATTAACCTCTGGGTACAATCAATATATATGGAAGGGATTTCTAAAAAAATTGTTTCCGGGAGTCAAATTTAATATCTCTCCTGACAAGCTGGAAAATCCAAGCTTTAACCATATGGCAACGGCCCTAGGACTTGGATATATCGTCACCAATGAAAATGGAATAAACCGAAACATCGGAATTTTTGAAGTTAAACTTGACGAAGGTATTGTTCTCGAAAGGAACAGAGTTGGGCTTAGGAATCTTTTGCGAAAACATTGGAAAAATCTTGATGGGGCATTTATTGTTTACTATCAGGATTCAACGAGTATTTGGCGGTTTACTTATGTCTCTGAACTGACAGGTTTTAATGATTCGGGAGAATATGTAAATATCAAAACCGACCCTAAAAGATACACTTATATTTTTGGTGAAGGTGAAAGTTGCAAAACTGCCGTTGAAAGGTTCTTATTCCTTGAAACGAAGGGGAGCAAAGTTTCAATTGATGATATAATTGAGGCTTTTTCTGTCGAAAAACTTTCAAAGTCATTTTTTGACAGTTACAAAATAATCTATGAGGAGTTTTGTACTTATCTGACGAATAAAAGGAGCATCTTTCAGCCAATATTTAATGGAGATGATAAAGAACTTAGAGACTTCACTAAATTGTTGCTCGGCCGAATAACATTCATCTATTTTATTCAGAAGAAGGGATGGCTGGGTGTTCCTCCCGACGGAAAATGGGGAGAGGGTGATACCCAATTTCTCTGGAATTTGTATCGAGAGTACAAACCTAAATCCCTCTTTTATAAAAATGTTTTAACCAGACTGTTTTTTGATTCCCTGAATAACCCAAGAGAAAATGACCTCATTGAGTTAACGAAGGGTAAGTTAATTAAAATTCCATTCCTTAACGGAGGATTGTTTGAGGAGGAGAATGTTAAATACCGTGAGATAGTATTTGATGAACATTTATTTGATAAACTATTCGAATTTTTTAACCAATACAACTTTACAATATACGAAGACGACCCCACCGAGCATACTGTTGCTGTCGATCCGGAAATGCTTGGTCATATATTTGAAAATCTCCTGGAGGATAACAAGGACAAGGGAGCATTTTATACTCCAAAAGAAATTGTCCACTACATGTGTCAGGAAAGTTTAATTGAATACCTCACAACATGGTTTGAAAACAAAGGTTATGAGGTAATCGGTTATGCTTCTTTTAAAGATATAAATACACCTGGATTATTTTCAGGTAACGATTATACCACCGATCAAATGGAATTTGAACTTCCTGTTTATGACAATCAAAAAAAAATAGACAGGATTTTGATCGAAAAACTGCTTATAAAAACATTGGATGAGTCTGATATAGGGTTGATTAAACATTATATAAATGAATTTAACCTTGCTCTAGATAGTGTAAAGATTTGTGATCCTGCAATTGGTTCGGGGGCTTTTCCTATGGGACTCCTACAGGAGATTTTCTCAGCGAAACAGACCCTCTGGTTCTTCAAACACAAGAATTTGATTGACTTTCCGGCTTCAGAAATAAAACTTAACATAATTCAAAACAGTATCTATGGCGTTGACATCGAAAAGGGAGCTGTTGATATAGCCCGACTCCGGTTTTGGTTAAGCCTGGTTGTGGATGAAATTGAGCCTAAAGCCCTTCCTAACCTGGATTATAAAATTGTCGTTGGAAACAGCCTTGTGAGCAAATTGGGGGAAGATATCGTTGACATTGACTGGAATATAGACAAAGCCAATCTTGAAATCTTTGAGAGTGAGCTTTATGATCGCAAAACTGATTTGATCAAGAAAATCAATCAGGAACAGAAAGAATTCTTTTATTCTGACACAACCAAGAAAAAACTCTCTTTAAACATCCGAAACCTGAAAATTGATCTATTAATCACTCAGTTGGAATTGTTGAAAGCCACAAACAGGCGAGAAAATAAACTTGCACTCTCAGTAAAAAAAATGCCCACACAAACCGGAATACGGTTGCAAAGTCTAGGCTGGGATGAAAGTATTAAACAGTTAAAGAGGCTTAAAGAAAGTCCAGAAAAACCACTCAATTTCTTTGACTGGAAATTAAACTTTCCGGAAATCTTGAATGCATCCATAAATCAAAATCCGGGATTTGATATTGTTATCGGAAATCCCCCATACATTAACATCAAGAATCAAACAGAAGAAACACGTAATATATTAAAAGAAAAATTCAAAAATTCTAGAGGTGCTGACATATATGTTGGTTTTATTGAACTTGGTTTTAGCTTATTGGGGAAAAATAAACCATTAGCTTTCATAATACCAAATAAATTTTTCGGAGCAGCGTATGGGAAGTCTATAAGAGAAGAAATCCGCAAGAGTAAAACAATAATTACTATTTGGGACTTAAAAGACATAAAGGTTTTTGAGAATGCTCAAATCTCTACTATCGTATTTATTTGTATGGATAAAAAAACAGGTTATAATACAAAAATTAAAAAAGACGATACCGTTCTAACAATTGATAACATATTTGATAACACGAATAAAATTCAGATTGAATCTTCTGACGGTGAGAAAGATTTTTTAAACAAAATATTCCACAATACAACTCCACTCAAATTAGTTTCTGAAATACGTACAGGAATAATGGGGTTCGAATATTGGAAAATGGAGCCCATAATTGAGTCTTTAGGAAAAATCAACAGTAAGAATGTCCCAATTTATACCAATGGGAATTTTACTAAATATCGAGACAACTGGAAAACAAATGAAATAACCCTGTATAAAAGTAAGTATATTGCTCCAACAATCAGTTTAGACCCTTTGTTCTTAAATAAAAATACGATTGAATTATTTATAAAGGCGCCCAAGATATTGGTTAGGGGTGTTTCTAAGCAGGTATCATGTATAATAGATCACAAAGGATGTGGTTTACTTGTTGCAGTTCATTCAATTATTCCATCAAAAATTAATATTTACTTGTTGTTGGGAATCCTCAATTCTAAATTAATTAATTGGGTACACCTAAAAACCTATTACTCTATTCGTATTCCACAAGGCTCGTTAAAGTACCCTGTTGAGTTTTTTAATTCAATTCCCATACCAAGAGATTTAGTAAATAACATCAAAATACAGAATCTTGTAATGGAGGTTCTCACAAATATTAAACTCGATCAGAATATTTGCCTCTTTGAGCAACAAATAGACAATCTGGTTTACCGCCTATTTGACCTGACATATGAGGAGGTAAAAGTGATTGACCCTAAGTTTTCTTTGACGGAAGAGGAATATCAGGAGATACTCTTGGAGTAAGGGTATTATAGAGTATTCGATTCTTTTGAATTTGGTGAGAAATTTAAAGTAGTATTTAATTATTCATTTATCCAATAAAAAAACATGAGCTTAGTATGTATAGGAAAATATTTATTCGAGCAGTGAAAATCACAAATTTCAAATGCTTTAAGGATGAGTTCATAATCTCTTTTAATAAAGGCTTAAATATTATTGTGGGCGATAATGAAGCGGGGAAATCAACCATCCTTGAGGCAATTCATCTTGCCCTCTCGGGAATGCTAAATGGCAGGTATTTAAAAAACGAAATTAATCAGTACTTATTTAATGTTGAAACGGTTCGCAATTATTTAGATGGGATTAAAAATCGTAATTATTTAACTCCTCCTGAAATAACTATTGAAGTTTTCTTTGGTGGAGATGATCTTCCCATTTTCGAAGGTGATGGGAATTCATTTAGGAGAAAAGCAAGTGGTATATCACTAAAAATAGGGTTCAATGAAAATTTTAGAGCCGAATATGAGGAGTTCGTTCGTGCTGAAGAAATTGTTGCTTTGCCAATCGAGTATTATGAAATGACCTGGACATCCTTTGCCAGAGAAAATATTACAGTTAGAAATATTCCGCTCAAATCTGCCTTTATTGACTCAGCCAATTCTCGTTTTAAGAGTGGTTCTGATGTGAACATTACGAGTATCATTAAGGATTATTTAGAACCTAAGGAAATTATTGCTATACTTCAGGCTCATAGAAAAATGCAGGATACATTCGCCTCTGATGAAACGGTTCAAAATATTAACGAAAAATTAAATGGTGTTATTAACCTATCCAGTAAATCGATATCTGTTGCTGTTGATTTATCAACAAAAAATTCTTGGGAGGGGAGTTTGGCAGCTTTCTTTGATGAAATTCCATTTCAGCAAATTGGGAAAGGAGAACAATGCATAATAAAAACGAAAATAGCATTGAATCACAAAAAAGCAGAAGAAGCCAATGTTATACTGTTAGAAGAGCCTGAAAACCATCTTTCTCACTCCAAACTCAATCAATTGCTTTGTGGCATTAAAGAATTTATTGAACAAAAGCAAATTATAATTTCGACTCACAGCAGTTTTGTTGCAAATAAATTGGGAATTGATAGTTTGATTTTGCTAAATCATCGAAAATTACTAAGACTTCATGAATTGCAACTTGAGACAAAAAGTTTTTTCGAAAAACTGTCTGGATATGATACCTTAAGACTTGTGCTCTGCAAAAAGGCGATTTTAGTCGAAGGGGATTCAGACGAATTAGTCGTTCAAAGAGCATTTATGGATAACAATGAAAACAGGTTGCCAATTGAATGCGAAATTGAAGTTATCTCGGTTGGCACAGCCTTTCTCAGATTCCTGGAAATCGCGAAACATCTTAACAAAAATGTTACGGTTATCACTGATAATGATGGGGATGTAGAGGCGGTTAATAGTAAATACAGTGATTTTTTAACACCTGACTCAAATATAAAAATATGCTTTGATGACATTATGGATATCCCAGAGAATGCTGTCGCAAATTTTAATTATAACACCTTGGAACCTAAAATACTTAAAGCAAACAGCCTGGAAGTACTTAATAGAATATTGAATAAATCCTTTACGGAGGACCAAAAACTTCTAAATTATATGCAGAAAAATAAAACTGAGTGTGCCCTAAAGATATTTTCAAGTAAAGAAAAAATCGATTACCCTGCGTATATAATCGATGGTATTAGTGAATGAAACTAGAAAAGAATAAGTTAATCCTGGCAGCTGCTGGATCAGGAAAAACTACTTTTCTGATTGATCATGCGCTCCAGGAACATCCAGGCAATACACTTATTACATCATATACGATATCGAATTGTGATGAAATTAAATATAGAATCATAAATAAACTCGGATCAATACCTAATAATCTTGATATATTACCTTGGTTCACATTTTTGTTAAGACATGGAGTAAAACCATTTCAAGGTACTCTTTTTAACGAAAAAATTAAAGGAGTCTTTTTAGTTAAAAGTCAGTCCACTCAGTTTGTTAAGCAATCCGATACGAGAAATTATTATTTCAATGGTGGCTACCAAATTTATACAGATAAAATTGCAAAATTTGTCATTGAATGCGATCAACTTTCTGCCGGTGCTGTTGTCGATAGAATATCAAGGGTGTATGATAGGATACTCATTGATGAATTTCAAGATTTGGCTGGATATGACCTCAACCTGCTTACTCTGTTATTTAAGAGTGAAATTGAGGTCGTAATTGTTGGGGATCCGAGACAGGGGACCTACTCGACCAATAGTGCCCAAAAGAATAAGAATTTTCGCAGAATTAATATTGTTGAATACTTTGCCCCAGAGAAAGGTAAAAATCTAGTTTTTGATGATACAACCCTAAACACAAACTATCGCTGTACAAACGAGATATGTGAATTCTCTGATAAGTTCAATCCCCAACTGAGCAAATCACAATCAGGTAATTTAAGAACTACCGGCCATGATGGACTATTCACTGTACCAAAAGAGTTGATTACTCAATATCTTAATGAATTTTCAGCCATGCAACTAAGGTATGATGTGAAAGTGAAGGTGAATGAGAATTTCCCAGTCATTAATTTTGGTAATTCCAAGGGACTGCAATTTGAGAGAGTTCTTATTTATCCCACAAAGAAATTCTTTTCTTGGTTGAAAGTCGGTTTACCCCTTGAACCAATTACTAATGCAAAATTCTATGTAGCATTTACAAGAGCCTCTCAAAGTGTTGCTGTTGTAACAAATGAGGATCTTAGCGGTTATGGATTTGCGAGATATGGAGAATGACAAATGGAGCATCATCTGAATATGATTACATGCCCTCGAAGACCAATCTAAATTGCACGACCTAAAATCTATAATTTTTAAGTCCAAATCTTAGATTGATATTTTTATCAATAATAATGGGTTGCGGAATTAACCTTTGGGAAGAAGAATTTTGATGAAGCATTTCGCTGCTATGCAGGACATTGAGCAGGAAAATTTGCTAATTTACCACTGAAACTATATTTTTCAGATTCAGTTAAAATTAAATATTTATTGTTTCAATATTTTTGGAGTAACTAAAATGGATGCAGAACAAGAACGAATTAAGAAGAATCTGTTTAATAAGATTATGGCCTCTCTTAATAGGCTTGAGGCAAAAAGATTGATTAATGAAGACGTAACAATCCTAGATATCTTTATAAATTTACCTATTACCCCACATTATACAACAGAATTTTTCCTTGGAGGTATGGGTTTTCCCTTAATTGCACTTTTGGGGAAAAGCGGTCGTGTTTATTTTTTTGCGTTGAGACATTTACTTTCCGAAAGGGAAATTGAAGATGCTACCAAAAAATAATTTAGAAAATAACGAAAGTAATAATACTCAAAATACTGACGAAACAAGCGTTAACAACGGTAAAGATGATTATAATTATGAGGCTACCGAAGAGAATCAACTTTTTGGCACTTTGAGTCTTTCAATAGATTCAATGAACAACGAGATTGAGGAAATAAAAAAAAAATATGAAAAATCCTTATCCGATGCTGAAAAAGAGGTTGATAAGGTAAATAAATCACTTATAAAACTTCAAAAAAAAATTAAAACACTTTCGAATGAAAAGTCATCTTATTTACTTTTTTTTGGTTTATTTGCCTCAATTCTTTCGTTCTTTAGCATAGAGTTACAGATTTTCAAAACCGTTCATAGCTTTTGGAAGTTAACTGGTTTATCAATGATTTTTTTGTCGTTGATGCTTCTGTTTAATGTTGTAATTTATCACTTATCGCATTTACCACCATCCGAAGATAAAAATAAAGTTGAAACTCTTTACATGGTACTTGGAATTTGCTTTTTGGCTGGAATATTTTTTTCATTTTTGGGTAGTGATAAAATTGTGCAAGTGGCACCGAATAAACTGGGAAATGAAGTTGAATATTATGAGCAGCGAAAGTTGTTTGATGCAGGATTTGACAAAAAGAACGAATCTACCTATTTAATGTCAGACTCATTGATGCGTTCATCCGATAGTATTAAGAGTAAACAACAGTAAACACATCTTGCTGAGTCTCAAACTTGTATTGTTAACAAATTTGAAATTGCTTATTGAAAAATTATTTAGTCAGCTAGATCATACAATCTGACTGTAGGACTGCTGAGAAGGTTGGTTTTTTTCTCTGCGAATTTAGATACTCCTCCGTGGAAGAGGGGATTGTGAGAACTAGCCATGTGACACCCCTTCCGGGGCACATTTTGATTGTTCAATTATTCTCTACCCATAGGGCACCCCATCCGGGGCCAAATTCTTCATTTGTTGGACATTGCTACCCATAGGGTACCCCTTCCGGGGACGCATTTTGATTGTACAATTTTTCTTCTACCCATAGGGCACCCCATCCGGGGCGCTTTTGATTGTTCAATTATTCTCTACCCATAGGGCACCCCATCCGGGGCGCATTTATTTCTAAGAACAGATCACCAGCCCAGGCAGGCTTGATACTTCTCTAACGGTTAATCATTCTGCATAGTGCAATCGAGACGATTACCACTCCTGACTCTCACGCTATTCGCCTTGCAGAAGGCAATCGGGACGATTACCACTCCTCACACTTACGCTTAAAATTCGCTTAAAATTATCCCTTGATCATAATCAGGATCATCTTGGTTTTTTCGAGGGCGACTAGACCATGAGGGATGTTGGCAGGCAGTTTAATAATTGTTCCTGTCCCAACAACATAAGGCTCTCCACCAATCTTGATTTCCATTTTTCCTTCAACAACATTTACAAGCGCATCATACGGGGAAGAATGTTCTGTGAGATTTTCATCTTTGTCAAAGGCGAAGAGAGTTACATTTCCGGAAGGATTTTTTAATAATTGTCTGCTTACTATCGATTTTTCTGAATAGTTAATTAATTCAGATGTTAATCCATTTAAGTCTGTAGTTGACATGATTGATTCCTTTTTTTTTGAGTGACCTGAGTAACTCGAGTACTTGAGTTCTCTAGTTCTAAAGTTCTCTTGTTCTAAAGTTCTAAAGTTCTTTTATAGAGATATATGATTTAATTTCATCCAAACATATGATCAAGTTTGTGTTTGGCTTCGGGTGACATCATGTGGGGGTTCCATTCAGGTTCCCAAACGAGGTCGATAAAAATTCGTAATTGTGGAAATGACTGTTGAAGTTGTCGTTCTGTCCATTCAAGAATGCTGTCATGCATTGGACATCCGGGAGTAGTGAGAGTCATTTTCACAAGAATAACATCCTCTCTTATGATCACTTCGTAAATTAAACCCAATTCAACAATATTTAGACCCAATTCGGGGTCAATTACATTCGTCAGTTGTTCCAGTACTTCTTCTTTAGTTGCCATTTGAATCTTTCTTGACATAAATTGAAACTATGTTGTATGAAAATAGTAGTACCCCTGCAAGATAGAGGATCAATCCTCCAAACAGAACCTCACCAATCCCAGAAATCAAACCAACAAATATTATAAACAGAGCAGAATTGGTGACATAATATTGTGTTTTTGTAAGATTATTATTGAGCAGATCTTTCAGGAGAGGAACCTTACTCAGTCCAACTTTACTGCTATAGTAGTGAAACCAAATCAGAAACGGGATGATTTTATACATCTGTCCAAAAATCAGTTGGGTGATAAAACCAAAGATAAAGATAAACCCATAAATGATATTGGGATTCATATCTGCATAAATTCCTTCACCACTGCTGAAGAGAATTGAGATTCCGAGTGCCAGTCCAACTACAAGTGCAGTGTAAGCAAAAAGTGAAAATTTGATTCCAAGGTCAAGATTCTTTTTCATCCTCTTTTTGATTATCAGAATGATTTGATAAAAGAAGAGGATAAATCCCAAGGCAATCATTGGAGCGAATATATAATCCGACACTTCTGACAAACCAAAAATTCTGAATAATGAAAATCCCATTACTCCGGCGTTCAGCAAAATAAAAACTCCCCATGCAGGCTTAACAGAGTATCCATGTGAAAGGGTAAACATCGGAATTAATTTCATCGAGACACCGGCGATAACCATTCCGATCCACCCGGCAACACCAAGATGAGCATGTACAGTTAAAAGAGCCAGATGGTCACCTGAGATATATGGAAAACCGAGATTAACCGCAAGCAGAAGCCCCAAAAGAACGGTCAGGAAGAGATAAATATTTGATGCGACTAAAAAGATTCCCGTTAAATTCCTTTTTTCACCTTTGGTTAGTGTGATTCCAAGATTGATGAGGAAGAGGATAACCGCGAACATCAGCATACTTCCACCAACCACCATCATTGTGCCAAAGTTAAACATATAAAATGAGGTGACAAGCAAAATCATTCCCACCATGTGGAAGAAGTATTGGATATATGCCAGTTTTTCAGAGTGGAGTTTTACTTTAAGAATTATCGAAATTAATTGAAAGATTGCCCCAAAGATTGTGAGTGCGATCCATCCCAGAATTGTAAGGTGAGTTACCGCTAACACAACGGGAGAAAAATGATGACCACGCAACCCGCCATAGTCAATCACCATCATCACCACCGCTGCGATCAACGATACAATAGCCGTCAAGAAGTAGAGAGAGACTAGTTTAAATGACGGGGAAAGTTTTGTAGCAAATCCGGGTACCATTTTAAAGCTTCCTGGTTATTACCACTTTATAATAGTTTTCGTTAATCTTGTTGGTAACAGCTTCCCAGCCAATTTCGTCAAGTTTTTCATAAAGCATCATTGGTTCACGGTGGTGGTGGACGAGGAGGATTGATTTTTCGTCCATATCACGAAGTTTTTCGAGAATCACCATCATCGGTTCAGGGGGCGTAAGTTCTCTAACATCAATTTCTACAACGGTTTCAATTTTTGCAACTGTTGGTTTTTGCGTCGCAGGGATATTTGAGCTTTGATTATCCTTAAAAAAATAGACATTAAAGATACCATCAACATTTTCGGTAAAATGATTGAATCCTCGTTTGGCAAGTACATTGTAGAGGGGAAGTGGCTCAAAGGTGTTTATCAGATGAAGAATTTCGCCATCTTTAAGAGTGTCGATATTTTTCATTATGAGTGAAAATGGATCAACACCTGAGGCTAAAGAGGGTCTTACATCAAGTTCAAGTTTTGGTGCTGAGTTGATAAAATCGGGTTTAGTTGTAGTATTCATCATTTGTTCCATCGTATGTTAAGCTGAGAGTTTTGATTTGTTAATTGCTTCTGTCTCTTCCATTCTAAGTTTAATTTCATCGTTGAAGAGGTTTTCAATTTTTTTAACCGATCTGTCCTTGATATCTTCAAGACTTGTGTTTGAAAAAAGATCATAAACCATCTGCCTCAATCCATCCCATTCATGATGTACGGGACAAGGATTATCGGGGTTACATCTTTTAAAACCAAGGATACAAAAGTTAAAGATATCAAGTCCGTCGAGTGCATCTATGATATCCAGGAGTTTGATTTTGGATGCGGGAAGTACAAGACCAAATCCACCGCCATTACCTCTTTTTGAATCGACAAGTCCTGCAGTGACCAATTCTTGTAAAATCTTTCCTGTAAAATCTTTAGGGATAGTAAGGACAGACGAAATCTCACCTGTTGAAAGGGTCGCTCCATATGGGAGTGTCGAAAGGAGTAGAACGGTTTGTAAGCCGTATTCACATTTTTTCGAAAATATCACTTTGGTCCTAAAAATCTTTCTTTTTGAATTTATAGAGTGCACCACTCAAAGGCAACAATGTCCAGAGAGTTAAGGCAGTAAGAGAGACAACGGAGCCGGTGATTGATTGAAAATAGTCCTGGAAAATTGCTCCCGTGTAGCCCATTAAAGCCGAAGCATCCAGATGGATCAGGCAAAAGATTCTTGCAAGATCGATTGGATTAAAAGAACTTATTATCAGCAATGGCAGTTCCAACGGATAATCTGCAAAGAATACTGAGATTCCGAGTATAAATCCGTCATAAAGAAGGGCGAGCAAAAACCAGACTGTTATCGAGAGGCCAAAACCTTTAGCTTTGTCATCCTGCAATATTGCGATAAAAAAAGCGAGGGCAAGAAAAATTAATGTCATAAAAATGCTCGATGAAAGCAGGGCTCCAATAGCCGGAAGAGATTCCAGATCGAGATTTGAAAAAATTAAAAAGGGGACTGCAATCCCAATTAGCTGGGATAATACCAATGGAACTGCCACACCCAGCCAGATACCTGTAACAAGATTTACCCTTTTTACAGGCTGTGTAAGCATAAAAAGAATATATCCTTTGCTGTTGTAGTAAAATGTGGTTCCATAAAGCAGAGTCAGAAGGGGCATAAACGAGACATTTATGCTCAAAATATTTGCAATCACACCTGAAGTTTCACTGTTAAAATAAAACAACAAGGAAGTGAAAAGGGAGAAAAACAGGAGATAAAAAATCACCAGTCGTGATCGCATCACATCACGGGTTTGATACTTAAAAATCTTGATCATGTCAGACATGGTGAAAACTCCATTGTGATAATATTAGCAACTGCCTTTTCAAGGGAAGGAGTTTCATGGATGTTTTTTAACTCAGTTACACTCCCTTTGTAGCGTACACACCCCTCAAGCATAAATATTACATCATTAGCGAGTTCGTCAACCTCAGGCATAATGTGAGATGTGAGAAGAACAGTAACCCCGGCATTGTTCACTTTCCGAATTTTGTCTTTCAAAAGAAGTGATGCTGAAGGATCAAGAGATGAAGTTGGTTCATCCAAAATCAACAGTGTTGGCTTAAACATGAAGGCGATTGTTGCAGATAATTTCTGCAGAGTGCCACCCGAGAGATGTTTAATTTGTTTGTTTTTATACTCTTCCAGGCCAAAATCTTCATAGAGTTCAAGATCATAATCTGTTACATCAGTTCTTAGGTCTTGGAGGAGTTTAATCGATTCCTTCACTTTAAGGTTTGCGGGGAAGCCATGATTTTGTGGCAGATATCCAATTTTTTTTCTGTACAGGTCACTGTTTTTGATGGTTGATCCACCAACAAATATTGAACCGGCATCGGGAATTACAAGTCCCAGAATTGATTTTAGCAGGGTTGTTTTCCCGGATCCGTTTGGTCCCACAATTGCTGTGACCGAACCTGAGTGGATTTCAATATCTAATGATTTAAGTACCTGATGGTGTTTGTAGGATTTTTTTAGTCCTGAGATGCTTATCATCCTGTCCTCCTCATCATCGGTTTTTCATCAATAAGTTGTTTAGGTGTAAGGGAGGGGAAAACCCTTTCTGCGAGGTCGAGCAACTTTGTAAACAATCCTCTCATCAAGATAAGGGAGGGTTTATATTCTGTAACAATTACCGAGAAGAGGGAAACTGGGTGATAGGGAACATCACCAAAACCGTCTTTATTGAGATCGTATCCTGCGTAATTATCCCAGTAGTTTTTTGTAAAGGTGTTAAAATTTTGTTTCGAATTTGTTGCTACATCAAAATTATTGGAGTAAAAACTGTTTCCGGTAAATTGATTATCCATCGAATTAGCCATCAGATCAATCGCCCATCCATTTTTTACAAAGATATTCTTTTCAATTATTGATCTTCCTGAGGCCTCCATATAAATACCTTTGGTATTTCCGGAGAAAGTGTTTTTGGCGACATGTGATTGATTGATATCCTTTAATAAAAGTCCATATGAGGCGGGACCTTTGTTGTTGAGGAATAAATTTTCAACCATCTCAATTTTTGAAGAATACATTACCGCAACCCCGGCACCATTTTCTGAAAATCTGTTTTTAATGTAAAAGCAATTATCTGAAAACATAAAATGTAATCCATAACGGATATTGTTTTTAGCTGAATTTCCTTTTATCAGGTTCTCTTTGCTGAACTCGAGATAAATTCCATCGCGATGACCTGAGATTTTATTTCCGATAATCTGAATTGAATCACAATTCCAGAGATGTATCCCGTTTCCGGAGTTTGTCTCCGACTTTGCAAAAGAGTGGATTTTATTGTTCATCACCTTAATTGAGGTGGTTCTTTGCAGATAAATACCAAAAAAGTTGTTGTAGAGGTCGTTATTCTCAATTAAACAGTTGGATACCTCTTCAAGGCGTATAGCTGCATTTTCAAATTTATAACTGACTTCAGAATTTATCAGTCGAAATCCATTGATCTTCACTCCACTTGATCTCACAAGAAAAATGGAGCCTTTTCCCCCTGCATTAATCACAGGAAAATTAATTCCTGTGATCATGAGGGATTTCTGAACGACAATATCTCTTTCAAAATATTCACCTTTATTCACCATAATAGTGTCACCGGGTTTTGCGGTGTTAACTGCCTGTGAAATCGATTTAATTTTTTCACTTTTGCCAACCTTAATTGTGGTTGCAAAAGTTGAAATCGAAAACAGGAGAATCACGGTGAAAAGTGAAGTTAATCTCATTTTATTTGAGCTCTTTTAAAAGTTTATCCCAGCTGTAATGTTTTGCCTTTTCATCCTTAACGGTAGCTTTGGCTTTCTCATGCGTGGTAAAAGCAGCAAGATTTGCGCCCATTGGACTGCTAATTTCGTCACTGATGACAAACATTGCACTTTTTGCGTCAATCAATACATCAGGTTGTAACATGGATGTTACATATACGGCAGTATTTTCACTGTCATAATTGTTTGGCATTTGTGAATATTGAACAAGACACTCAATTGAGTCAAATTTGAAGACTTTCCCTTTTGGGGTGATAAGTTCACTTCCAAATCTGTGATCAGTAATCAGCATCTGGCAAAAAGAACAGTTGTCGGTGCCATAATTGATAGGGACGGGGTCGGTTCCGGCGCAGCCAAGTGCAATAAATGATGCGATAATCGAAATAATAAGATGGATTTTCATGCGGGTATTCCTTTCTTTTTTCTTTCATTAAGATACGCAATTCCGAACAATAAGAGAGAAATCCCAATAAAGGCACTTCCGATCCATGGGAGGGAGGTTGCATTTATATTCAGAAGCTGTTTGCTCCCTATAAACGGTGGTTGATAACTCATCCCCGGCACTTTTATCGGCGCGTTTGGATTCAGATTGTGCCCATAATCATATTCCCACATATAAAAGTCATACATACCAACTGCCCCAAGCATAATAATGAGAATGATGAGAGTTAAAATTGTTCCACGGCCTCCTTTATAAGCTATAAGCAGTCCGAGGAAGGTGAGTATTACAATGATATATGGCATGAAGACAAGTTCGGGGATCGATTCTTCATCAATTGTTTTCATCCCGATGTAGTGATTGAGTCCGTTAAGAGTATTCAGGTCGTTAGGGCCTTCACCTGTGATCTTGTTAATCCAGATATATAATCCCATCCCTTCGGGGTATTGAGGTGCTTCGATGTCAATTTTCCAAATAGGGAAAATGAAAGTTCCGAGAAGGAGGATAGATCCGATAATAACAAGATATTTTGATTTCGTTTTCATTTTAGTTTCCGTTTAAGACTGAAGTGGAACCCATTCCCTGTTATTTATGGGTTCCACTCAATAAATCACACTATTTTCCGGTTCCGAACTTTAATTCCACATTGGCATTAGCCGGGGATACTCTTAAGTAACCTGACATTTCCTGGTGGAGAGCTGAACAAAAATCGGAGCAATAGAAAGGATAAATTCCGGGTTGTTTTGGTTCCCACAAGATCGTTCTTGTTTCACCCGGCATAATAAGGAGTTCGGAATTGGTCATTCCTTTAACTGCAAATCCATGTGGAACATCCCAATCCTGTTCAAGATTGGTTACATGGAAATAGACCTTGTCGCCAACTTTAATTCCTTCGATATTGTCGGGAGCAAAGTGGCTTCTGGAGGCAGTCATGTAAACTCTTACGGTACTCCCTTCTCTGACAACTTTTGCATCCTTTTCACCTTTGGTTGCATAGGGGTTAGCGTTATCCTCATTTTTATAGATTTTCATAAAATCTTTTGTGAGGATATCGGCTTTAATTCCTTGAGCATAGTGAGGTTCACCGATTGTTGGAAAATCGAGCAGCAGTTTCATTTTATCACCGCTGATATCAATCAACTGGGCAGATTGTGTAAGCATCGGTCCTGTTGGGAGGTATCTGTCTTTGGTAATTTTATTTAGAGCAACAAGGTATTTACCAAATGGTTTTTTAGTATCGCCGCCCATTACCATCAAGTGGCCAATTGAATAATATACGGGTATTCTGTCAACCACTTCCCAGGTACCAAGTTTCCATTTTACAACTTCTGAAGAAATGAACGCCGAAGTATAAGCAAAACCTTTTTCGTCAAATTCTGTGTGGAGAGGTCCCAATCCTGGATTCTGAACTTCACCGGCATTAACTTCTGCATACTTAAGAATGGGGATACCATCTATTTCGCCATCAAACTTTTTGCCGTCGATTGCTTTGATCATTTTGGAGAATGAGTGAACAGGGAGAACGGTTGCAAGTTTTCCACCGGCCACAATATATTCACCTGTCGGGTCCACATCCACTCCGTGAGGAGATTTTGGTGTTGGCAGGAAATAGATCATTCCGGGACAATCTTTTGGATCGAGAACCATTACCGTTTTAAGTTGCTCAGATTTTGCTACTCTGGTCTTCTCATCCACATAATTGTGGTAGTAGTCAGCAGGCATCGCTTTTGCTTTTCCGGCTTTTACATATTCTTCGGCTTTTTTCCAGTTTACTGCCGCAATAAAATCTTTATCATTTTTAGAAGCGTTTATCTCGAGCAGAGTGTTTGCCTGTTCCGAATTGTAGGATGTAAAAAATGCCCAACCGTGTGAAGGACCTTTCCCTGCGCGGGCGAGGTCATAATTAAATCCGGGAGCAAGAATCTGGAATTCAAGATTCATCCTTCCATTTTCCGGATTAACTTTGATGAAAGAGATGGTGCCTTTAAAATTTTCTTTATATGATTTAATATCAACATCCTGGTTGGGGATAGGAAGAGAAAATCTTGTGGAGGCAACAACATACTCAGAATTTTCGGTTGTAAAAGGGGAACCATGATTTCCGGCAGAGTTGGGAATTTCTATAATCTCAGCAGTTTCAAACTCCTTCAAATCGATTCTTGCGATTCTGGGAGTATTGTTTGCGTTGATAAAAATCCATTTACCGTCAGCCATACCATCACTTTGTGAAAGTGACGGGTGATGTGCATCATCCCAGGGAATAAACCCGTGAGAAGTATTTAACATAGCTTTTGTTTCTTCAGAGTAACCATATCCTGTCTCAGGATTTTGAGAAAATACAGGAATAACCTTAAATAATCTACCTGAAGGGATTCCGTAAACGGAGAGTTGTCCGCTGAATCCACCCGACATAAATGAATAAAATTCGTCATATTCTCCGGGTTTTACATACACTCTTTGTGCTGCATCACCTGTATCAAGCGAAGATGAACTTTTGCCGCAACCAACGATGAAGATCATCGGAAGCAACATGACCACCAGAACGAGGATTTGAATTTTCTTTAACATTGTGATACTTTCGATAAATGGTTATTTTTTAGGGTTTACAGATCTGAAGTATTCCAGAATATCGAGAGCCTCTTGCATGCTAACATTTTGAAAAGGCATTTGGGTCATATATTCAGCCAGCTTCTTTTTTGCTTCAGGATGTTTTTTCCCCATCTCGTCGGGGTTCATAATCATGTTCACTATATATTCGGGTGATCTGCGTGAGGTAACATCTCTCTGGGGAGGCCCTACATATTTTTCATCAAGTTTATGGCAGGATGCGCATTTTTCGTTAAATACTTTTTCGCCTCTTGAAGCTTTTGCAAGATCAATTTCGCCAAGGGTAAGTTTTTCAGTTACAGGTCCAATTCCATTTTCAAGTTGAAAATCGGAAAGGCCTGATGTATTCTCTACACCTGAAGTAGTAGCAGCCGCATTCGATTTCTTTGGTGCTTCTGCATCTCCACCACCACAACCGGTGAAAACAACAAGTGAAAGAATGGATAAAGTAAAGATTGTTGAATAAAAAGTCTTTAAAGACATGATACCTCCAGAATTAGTTCGGATAAAAAAGTCTGATTTGTATTCAAATGAAAGCTCAAAATTGATGGGGGAGTAGTTAAAACCATTGGCTTTAACATTCCGACCATTTGGACATTGCGATTTTGAACTGTTTTGGGCATTTTGTTTTTCATTCTTAAATCAGATAAAAAAGTCTGATTCAAATATAGGGTATTTAAAATCAATTGTCAAGTACTTTCCAAAATTTATTTTTTATTAGTTGGGGAGAAGTGAAGTCACGGATAAATAAAAAAGGCTGTCTGTTGCGAGAGACAGCCTTAATTGACGCCTGTGAGTCTAACCTGAAATGGTTATTTAGACTGAAAAAAGTTACCGACGGTTGATGACGCAGGAACTTGTTTCTATCTTTTTTACTTTAGACACTTTAATTTGGTTCCAACCCGTTCAAACCTCCTAAAATTTTCAAAAAAAATGTTTATATTGAAAATTCTACCATAATATTTTTGATATGAATGACCCCTGACGATGAACTGATAAAACGAAAGCAAGAGCACCTCGATTTGTGTGCTTCTGATGCTGTAGCTTTTAAAGAAACTACGACCGGATTTGGACACTATTCTTTTTTACATTATGCCCTTTCCGAGGTGAATATTGATGAAATTGATCTCAGTTTCAATTTTTTTGGAAAGGTGATTCGACTGCCTTTCTACATCTCGTGTATGACAGGGGGTACTGATGAAACTGTTAATATAAATCTAAAACTTGCTCGTGTTGCCAAAGAACTGAATATTCCCTTAGGTCTTGGCAGTCAGAGATATGCCCTTGATAGTGACAAGTTTAATTCCCATTTTAATCTCATAAGAGAGAATTCCGGAGACATTCCATTAATTGGTAACATCGGTGCTGCACAGGTGGTTGAGACAGGGATTATCAAAAAATTGTCACGGTTGATTAAAATCTCTCATATTCATGCACTAACTGTACATCTGAATCCTGCCCAGGAACTCTTCCAAAAGGGAGGGGAAACAAACTTCAAAGGACTTTTAACAGCAATTGCAAATCTAAAAAAGGAGCTTACGATTCCGATATTTGTGAAGGAAGTGGGTTCCGGAATTGATGAAAAAGTTGCAGATGAATTGCTCTGGACAGGAGTTGACATGATTGATGTTGCCGGGGCGGGGGGGACATCATGGTCGGGAGTTGAAATTTTAAGGAATGGTGGCAACAACCAACACGATTTTTGGGATTGGGGAATGCCGACAACATATTGTATCAGGAGGGTTAATTCGCTAAGAGCGAGTTATAATTTTCTCCTCACAGCATCGGGTGGAATAAATTCAGGAATGGATATTGCCAAATCTTTGGCTTTAGGTGCTGACCTCACGGCCTCAGCGAGAAAAGTTTTAAAGGAATTGCACGAAAACGGAGAATCCGGTGTTGTAAAAATGGTTTCTGAATGGTTTGAGACAGTTAAAAAAGTGATGTTTTTAACAGGATCACAATCGATTGAAGAGTTAAAAATGGATAAAATCGCAAAAAAACAGGATATGTTCTAAGAAATGGAAGACTTTAAAAAATTATACGGCGAAGCCAAAGAAAAAATTGACAATCTGCTATTGCAGGTAATGAAAGGTCGGGAACCGGCATCTTTGTATGAACCGGCGGGTTACATCATGGAGAGTCCCGGAAAAAGAATCAGGCCGGTACTTGTGATGTTTTCAGCAAAAGCTGTTGGAGGCACATGGGATGATGTTCTCCATGCATCCCTTGCAGTTGAAATGCTTCACAACTTCACCCTTGTTCACGATGACATAATGGATAATGCCGATACAAGACGTGGCAGGCAAACACTTCATATTAAATATGATTTGAGTACTGCAATCCTCACGGGTGATGTATTATTGGCCGCTGCCTACGAATATCTGCAAAGGGACCTGAAAGGGAATGCCAAAGCTGTTGAGCATTTTACCAAGGGGTTGATCGAAGTTTGTGAAGGACAGAGTCTCGACAAAGATTTTGAGGTGAGAGGGGAAGTTTCGTTACACGAATATATCGATATGATCGGTAAAAAAACTGCGGCACTTTCCCGGATGTGTTGTGCTGTTGGTGCAATCCTCGGAGGAGGGAATGATGCCGAAGTGGAGGCCCTCTCAAATTATGGATATCTCATTGGACTGGCTTTTCAGATTCAGGATGATCTGCTTGATATAACCGCAGATGCTTCAGCTCTGGGAAAACCCGTTGGCGGTGATTTACTCGAAGGGAAAAAGACATTTTTATTCTTGAAGGCACTCGAAAAAGCAACCGGAGACGATCTAATTTCACTTGAAAGGATTGTGACAAACAAAGGTGCCAAGCCGGAGGAAATATCATATTTCAAAAACTTATATTCTAATCTCGGGGTGCTTGAAGATGCCCGAAACGAGGTTGAAAGACTAACAAATGAAGCTTTGCATCAATTAGAAGTATTGAGGCATCCGGGGGACATAAAAATGTTTATTTCGCTGGCAAATGCCTTGCTTAACCGGACCAATTAGGCGCTACAAATGATCAACAAGAGAGTAAAAATAGTGAATAGAGCAGGTTTACACACTAGACCTGCCGCCATGATTGTTAAGATAGCATCAAAATATAAATCGCAGTTTTTCATTTCTAAAGATGGATACAGAATCAACGGGAAAAGCATCATCGGAGTAATGACACTCGCAGCGGCTCAAGGCTCGGAACTCGACCTCGATTTTGAGGGGGCAGATGAAGATAAAATGTCAGATGAAGTTTGCACTTTTTTTGCGAGAGGATTTGAAGAGCTATGAAAGGTTATGAATCACTTCTAAGAAGTTCGTACAATTGGCTAAAGGGGATACCCGCAGCGCCCGGGCTTTATATCGGAAATGCATACATCTATTCTAAAGAATCCATCGTCATAAAAGATGGGAAAATTGATGATGTTAATGAAGCAATATCTGCATTTCGCGAAGCTTTGGAAAGGTCAAAAAAAGAACTTGACAAAATATTTAATGTTGCAAAAGAAAAAATGGGGGAGCAGAGAGCTGCCATCTTTGAAGCACAACTTTTGATTCTTGAAGACCCCGAACTTATAGGCGTGATAGAACAAAGAATAGTTGAAGAGGAGCGCGAACCTGAAAGCATTGTAAAAGAAGAATTTAACAAAGTTATGACCGTGATGTATGATGCCGAAGATGCTTATATGAAAGAAAGAGGGAACGACATTGAAGACATCAGAAACAGAATAATCAGGAATCTAAAAAAAGAGAGATGGTCGGGGAAGGTGATTGAGGGAACTGTGGTGGTTAGCGAAATGCTTACACCCGCTGACACAATTCTTTTTGCAAGAAGTGATGTAAAGGGATACATTACAGAGCATGGAGGGCTTACCTCTCATGCTGCAATTATTGCCAGGTCATTAAGTATCCCGGCTATTCTAGGGGTACCAAAAGTTCTCGAAATGGTTGAAAATGGCACCGACCTGATCGTTGATGGATTTTATGGGTATGTGTTTATCAATCCCACCGAAGAACAAGTGGAGTTCTTTAAAGACAAAATTGAACATCTCAACAGAGTAAATGAGGGGATGAAAGAACTTATGGATCTTCCATCTGTCACTCTCGATGGAGTTGAGATTGAGATTCAGGCAAATGTGGATGTCAGTGGGGAGATCGAAAAACTTGGGACAAGCGGAACGACGGGAGTTGGACTTTACCGAACAGAACAACTTATCGAGGAACTTGGTGAGTTTCCGGATGAAGAAACACAAACAAAAATTTATTCTGATCTCTCGGCAAGAGTATATCCCGATAATGCAACTATTCGTGCATTTGACCTCGGAGGAGATAAAACAAGATTATTCCATCCCTCGGAGAAAAATCCATTCCTTGGTTTAAGGGGGATCAGGTTCCTGCTCGACAATACCGACCTATTTAAACAACAGATTAAAGCAATTCTTCGTGCTGCTGTGAACAGGAACATCAGTTTTATGCTTCCGATGGTTTCCACTTTAAAAGAGATCAGAGAGACAAAGGAACTAATAGAGATCTGTAAAGAAGAACTTAAACGTGACAGGAAAAAGTTTTCACCTGATTTTCAATTGGGAATCATGATTGAAGTTCCTTCTGCTTCTGTTCTTGCCTCACAACTTGCATTGGAAGTTGATTTCTTCAGTATCGGGACAAACGATTTAATACAGTATATGATGGCGGTTGACAGAGGCAATGACCTCGTTGCCGATTTATATCAGGAATTTCATCCGGCTATAATCCGTACCCTCGGATATATAGTTTCAGACTGTAAAGATATTGATATAAAGATCAGTATCTGTGGTGAGATGGCAGCCGATACGCTGGCAGTTCCTTTGCTGGTTGGATTGGGAATCAGTTCTCTATCCGTCTCCCCGGCGGCAGCTCCTTCAATCAAAAGGACAATTCGATCGTTCAGCTATAGCAGGGCAAAGGAACTTGCAGATGAATGTGTAAAATGTTCCTCTGAGGAGGAAGTTATTGAAAAAATACAGGCGTTCTTTGAAGAGTTTAATATACAGAGGACAAGACACATAATCTGAGGATGAATCAAGTTAAATTCAATCCTGTCGGAAGTCGTTATAGATCATATTGATATAGTCATGGAAACTCTTTATTGAAAAAAGCCATTTTATTGTTAACAATCTGTTTTGCAACACTGCCGGTGACGGTTTGTGCACAATATTATTATTTTGGCAGAAACAAGGTTCAATATGAGGATTTTGACTGGCGAGTTCTGAAAACCAAACACTTCGACATCTATTACAATTCAGAGATGGAACATGTTGCTGAAATTGGTGCAGCGATTGCAGAAAATGCTTATTCCCGTCTCAAGGTCGATTTTAATCATGTAATCACTTACCCGATCCCCCTTATTTTCTATAATACCCATATACAATTTCAACAAACCAATGTATCTCCCGGGTTTATTCCTGAAGGAGTTGGTGGTTTTTTTGAATTTATGAAAGGCAGAGTGGTTATTCCATTTCTGGGCTCGATGGAACAGTTTAGACATGTGATTAACCATGAACTAACACATGTATTCATGACAACAAAGATTTCGAGAATATATCGCGACCGGCGTTGGACGGCAGGAAACTTTCCACCGTTATGGTTCATTGAGGGGATTGCGGAATTTTATTCGACGAAACCGGATGCCCAGGCAAACATGGTTATGAGAGATGCAATGTTGAATAACTACTTCACAGGGCTAAAAGACATTGATGCTTTTTATGGAAGTTTTATCATGTATAAGTTTGGTCAATCTTTCATGGAATTTGTGAGCGAAAAATATGGAAGGTGGTATATCGCAAAGATACTTGAGAATCTTCACCTATCGGAAGATTTTGATGAAGTACTCGCATTAACCCTTCGAAAACCGGTGGAAGAAATTGATGCCGAATGGAGAGAATTTGAAAGGAAAAAATATTTTCCGCTTGTTCAAACACATTCATCAAATGCTTTGGAAGCAAAAAAAATTGTTCAAGGGGGGTATAATTTTGATCCTAATATTTGGATTGATTCCGCCGCCAATAAACATTATCTCATTTATACAGCAAACAAAGACGGCTATTCTTCTCTCTACGCAGCAGAAATGGACTCTTCATTTTCAAAAACGATAAATACCCACCGCTTAATTACGGCCGAGAGGGGTTCAAAATATGAAGCAGTCCACCTTTTTGAGCCTTCCCTTTCTGTTTCTTCAAAGGGGATTGTTGCTTTTGTGACAAAATCGGGTGGAAGTGATGTTATTCATTTTTATGATGTTAAAGAGAGAAAAGAGATCAATTCGGTTAAGTTCGACAGTATAGTCTCAATATCTGATCCTTCATTTACTTCTGCGGGCGACCTTCTTTTTCGTGGAATTGACAAAAAGGGCTCTACTGATTTATATTCACTCAGTAAGGGAAGTAAAGGATTATTGCGTCTGACTAATGACAATTTTGATGACAGATATCCAACAGAGGGATTTTCCGAAAATGAAATAATTTTTGTTTCAGACAGAACATCTCCGGATTCAAAAAATGTCAGTAACATATTTAAGCTGAACAAAAACGATTTAAATGTAGAGCAGACAACTTTTAGCGGTTCCAGCTTTGCCTACCCCAAACTTGTAAAAAATAAAAGTGAGTTGATAGTTGCTAACGATGCCGATGGGGTATTTAATTTATACAGATTTGATGTTAGGGACGGGAAGATTGCTGACACAGCACAACCCATCTCTGCTCTTTATTCAGGCATCGAAACTCCATTTGTCTATCATAATAACACTCTCTTTTTTACTTCCATTGAAAAACTCAGTTTCGATATTTACAGATATTCACTCTCGGGTAGAGATTCGATCAAAATTCCTCCTTTGGTAAATAATCGTTTGAATAAGTTTACAAACAAGGAATTTTCACTTCTTTCTTCAGAAGCGAAAAAGACAGTATTAAAATATGAAAAAGAATATACCCTCGATTATGCACAAAGTCAGATTTCAACAGATCCTGTTTTTGGAACAAGAGGCGGGGCTCTTTTTTCATTAAGTGATCTTTTGGGAGACGACAAATTTTTTATGCTGCTCTTTAATACAGCGGAGACCCAGTCAGATTTTCTTGAAAACTTTAATGTGGATATTTTTCGCATCATTTCAAAAAACAGGGCCAATCTGGGTTATGGGATATTTAATTACAGAGGCAGAAGATATGACCTGAGAGAGAGTGATGAATATTATTACGAAAAAAGTTTTGGTTCATATTTTTTGTTGCAATATCCTTTTTCGTCATTTGACAGGGTTGAGACATCGGTTTCTCTTGCCAATATTAATAAAGATATCATCGGTTTTGGAAATGACACCAAATCACTTCTACTTTCAAACAGTGTTGCATATATTTTTGACAATGCCTTATGGGGACCTTCGGGACCACTGGATGGAACAAGATTCCGGCTTCAACTTGGAATGACTCACGATATCAGATATGGTAATGAAAACTATTACAGTCTAATCGTCGATTACAGACATTATCAGAGATTACTTTATACAACATCACTTGCTTTTCGAGGTTCACTTTATTGGAATGAGGGAACCACAACCAGACGATATATTGCAGGAGGAAGTTGGGATTTGCGGGGTTACCCAAGATTTGGTTTGCGAGGACAAAAATTTTGGATGACTTCCGTGGAATTACGATTCCCATTAATTGACAGGATCGCACTTCAATTGCCATTTTTTGGAATAAGTTTCTCGGGGTTAAGAGGAGCACTCTTTTTTGATGCAGGTTCGTTATGGGACAAAACCTATAAAGAAACCCTCGGAAGTGTCGGATTTGGATTCCGGTTTAATCTTTTTAATTTGATGGTTTTCAGGTATGATATCGGAAAAAAGATTGAAGGAAATTTTACGAGATTTCAAGATGGACTCTTTTACCAATTCTTCTTTGGATGGGATTTTTGATGAAAAACAGAGTCTGTAAAGCAATCATTTTTGTTTTGTTGATGATCTTTTCGGGGTGTTATTCTTCAATAGTCATCAAAGATTTTAATCCTGAATTAATTAACACACCCGGGAATCAGGAATACGATTCACTGATTCTTGTTGAAACCATGGAAACTTACGGCAGTTTGATACCCGGGGGACTCGTCATCCATGGTGATTATCTTTTTGCCGGTGATTTTAGTGGAAGAGTCTATGCATTTAATCTTAAAGATTTTGAAGAAGTGGGTTATGCAAGTATTCGAAATACGACAATCACCTCTCCACCTCAATTCACCGGGGATAAGATGTATTATTTATACAGAAAAAAACTTCTTCCGGAATTACACCTGACAAAATATAACTTGAGGTTGGGGAAAGAAGAGCTGGATATTGAGGTTGGTATTTCCGGTGATGCTTCACTCCATCAATTTGAAAGTGAAATCATTGTGGTTGCCGGAAAAGAAGTTATTTTTTATGATACGATGTTAGTTGAACAAAAAAGGGTTGAAATTGTTGAAGAATCGAGTTGTGTAACGAGTCAGTCAGATGGGAAAATCAATTTGGGTAGTTATTCGGGAAAGTTATATGAAATCGACAATAAAGGGAAGACTATCAAAAAAAATATACCTGAGTTTAATGAACCTGTATTTACCATAACAAAGATTGGTGATAATTTTATTGTATCCCTTGAAAGTGGCCGGTTGGTTTATGTTGGAGAGAGTGGACATAAATTTTGGGAACATGAAACAGGGAAAATTATTGCAACTCCTCTGATTGCCGGAGGATTTCTTTATGTGGGTACTCTCTCAGGTACAGTTTTCAAAATAAGTATTAAAACAGGTGAAATTACTGCAAAATATGATACAGGTGGTTTGATCAATAATTCTTTAAGTGTTTCAGGGAGTAAAATTCTTGTTCCTGTTACAGATGGACGGCTTATTTTATTGGATGCTTCAAAACTTTACCAGATTCAAACCACTAATTTCGAAGGGAGAATCAGAACTGGAGCTGCAGGAAATAAGGATTTTATTTTCCTCGGATACGACAATGGTAAAATTGCAGTTTTAAAACCGATCCCGGCACAAGTTCGTGATTAATTTCACAAATTATTTCTATTCATTTAACAAGATCAATTTCTGAAATAAATCACACACTTTATTTGATAAATCGAAGTAAAATTGATTAATTTGTTAGTTGCATTTTTAGAGTTTGGAAATTGACCAATCTCGACAGAGAAATAGAGTACACTTTGGATCTTTTATGAACATTAATTATATAAGCGAATCAAAATGCGGATTAGTGCGCGATACTAATCAGGATCATGCCGGTACCCTTCAAACACAAGATGGGTTCCTTGCTGTTGTCTGTGATGGTGTTGGCGGCAATAATGGAGGAGAGAGGGCTTCCGAACTTGCAGTGGATTCGATTATATCTGCATTTAAAGATTCACAGGAGAATGATCCACTCTTAAAGATTCGTGATGGAATCCGTTTTGCAAATAAAAGAATTGCTGAGGAAGCCGCTCTTGACCCCGGGTTGAAGGGAATGGCAACAACAGTGGTAGCCCTTTACCTCGATAAAGAGGGTGCATATTGGGCTCATGCCGGTGATTCCAGAATCTATTTTTTTATGCAGAATGAACTGGTTCAGATAACCAAAGATCATTCACTAGTTCAATCGATGGTTGATAAGGGGTTAATCTCTGAAAAAACAGCAGAAACTCATCCCTTTAAAAACATCATCACTCGTGCCGTTGGCGAGAAAGAAGATATTGAAATTGAAACGGGAGAAATGAGGATCGATTACGCGGATGAGATCAAATTTCTCCTTTGTTCAGATGGAGTAAGCGGAATGCTGAAAAAATCTGATATTGTGGACATTCTATCGCTAAAGGATTTATCGGACATGGATGTTCGTATCTCCGAATTAGTTGAAGAGAGTGGAGCCACTGATAATTACACATTTATCATAATCAGTAACAAATAGAAGATTAATTATGGTAGGCGCCATTGTAGGCAGTTATAAAATCATTTCGAAGCTTGGTGAAGGCGGAATGGGTGTTGTTTACAAAGCACTCGATCTTAAGCTGGAAAGATTCGTTGCCCTTAAAATCTTGAATGCACAGACCTCTCAGAGTGCTCAATTCATAGAAAGATTTAAAAGAGAAGCAAGAAATCAGGCTAAACTTAATCACCCTAATATAATCCCCGTTTACGGTTTTATTGATGAACAAGGTTACCTTGGGATCGCAATGGAATATGTTGATGGTGAGACGCTTGAGCAAATCATCGACCGCAAAGGTTCACTCGAACTGGGTGAGACTTTGGATATCCTCCAGCAAATTCTTAGAGGGGTTGGGTATGCTCACCAAAAGGGATTCATTCACAGAGATATAAAACCTTCCAATGTGATGATGGATTCTGAGGGTGTTGCCAAGATCATGGATTTTGGGATTTCCAAATCGATTTACGAAAAGGGAATAACAAAAACAGGTACCAAAATAGGTACGCTGCTCTACATGAGTCCTGAACAGATCAACGCTGAAGAGCCAACCAGACAGAGCGATATTTACTCGATAGGTATTACATTTTATGAAATGCTATCAGGTATCACACCCTACGAATCAGGCACTGAGTTTGAGATTATGCAAGGGCATCTAAAAAAAGCTGCACCAAAACTTGCTGCCACTATTCCGGGATTACCCCCGATGGTGGATAAAATTATCGCAAAGGCTCTTGAAAAAGATCAGGCAAAAAGATTTGGAAGTTGTGACGATTTCCTTCAGGAGATTGGTTATGCACTGAATATCATCAGGCAGGGAACCACTCCATCAAAAGATCGTTCACCAATGGAAGAGCAACATAAAGAAAAAGTTAAAAAATCGGTTAAATTTACAATTTTTGCGATACTTGCTTTTCTTGGTTTTGTTGGAATTGTTTATCTTTTCTACACTCTGATATCAGGTTTTAAAGATACTCTTAAAACTAAAGAGCAAACGGTGATGGATACCAGTTTTTCATCAACATCAAATCCCTATTACCAGGGTGCAAATGTTTTTGAACGATTAAATACCGGTGTTGATATAAATTTAAGAAGTGTTGCATTTAATGGTTCGGGTGCCGGAATTGTTGTTGGCGACAGTAGTAAGATACTTATCTCGACCGACAATGGTTCTTCCTGGAGGACGATTGTATCGCCGGAACCCGTTGAATGGTACGCTACTGCAGCAGGCGGGCAGAATGGTTTCCTCATTGGTGGTGCTAATGGGGCACTGCACTCTGTTTCCCCGGGTGATTCTGTTTTTAGAAAACTTGTTACTCCGGCGATGTCTGATATCTTAAACATAGAAGTTCTGAGCAACGGTAAGATCATCGCTCTCGGAGCGAATGGCGACATGCTCATCTCTGATGACAAGGGAATAACCTGGAAGAAGAGTGTAACCGGTATTGTGAACAATCTCTATTCTGTTGACTTTATGGATGGGAACAGTGGAGTTGCCGTGGGTGATAACGGAACTATCATCAGGACTGATGATGGTGGGAATACCTGGATTCTCGGTGCTTCTGTAACCAATACCTACCTGAAAGATATTAAATTTATCGGCGGTGGTGTATATATTCTCGTTGGCGGTGATGGTCAAATCTTCCGCTCACCCGACGGTGGACGTGAATGGAAGAGGATAGATGTTAATATCTCCGCTCCTCTTGTTGCTGTTAGATTCAGCACACCATCCAATGGTGTCATCATTTCAAGTAAAGGTGATTTGTTTAGAAGTGAGGACGCAGGAGAGAGCTGGAAATATCAACCGGCGGTTGCGGGTAATTTAATTAATTCTGTTACTTCCGGGAAGACAAGACTTTATATGGCTGCCTCGGGAGGCGCGATTTTGTTTATGAATTTCTGACAAGGAAAATTTTTGGATAAGTTTATTATTAAAGGCGGTAAGAGCCTTTCAGGAAGTGTGAAGGTTGGAGGTGCCAAAAATGCATCCCTGGCTTTAATACCTTCTGCACTTCTAACTTCGGGTATCTCAAAACTGTATAACACGCCCGGTCTAAACGATGTATATACAATGTTGAAACTCGTGAGGCATCTCGGTGCGGATGCACAATTTGAGAATGACGTTGTAACAATTGATACAACCGGTGTGGCGGTTCTTGAAGCACCTTACGAACATGTAAAAAAAATGAGGGCTTCAGTTTATGTTTTGGGCCCACTCGTAGCCAGATATGGTTATGCCAAGGTATCGCTGCCGGGAGGATGTGCCTGGGGGCCAAGACCAATTAATCTACATATTGAAGGATTAAAAAAACTTGGTGCACAGATAGATCTTGTTGATGGATATATTATCGCAAAGGCAAAAAAATTACAAGGCAACAGGATTAATTTTGATGTGCCATCCGTAGGAGCCACGGGTAATCTGCTTATGGCTGCTGTTCTTGCGCAAGGTGAAACAATCTTGAATAACGCAGCGATGGAACCGGAGATCACAAATCTGGCTGAGTTGTTAATTAAAATGGGTGCAAAAATTGATGGTGTTGGAACTCCAATTCTCCATATTACCGGGGTTGACGATCTCCATTCAGCAGATATTGAAACAATTCCTGATCGAATTGAAGCCGGCACACTCCTGGTGGCAGGAGCAATTACAGGTGGAAAAGTTACAGTTGAATCATCAAATCCTCTCCATATCTATTCGGTAATAGCTAAAATGGAAGAGAGTGGAGTAAAGATTACTTATGGTGACAGATCTGTTACTGTTGATGCCACGGGAATAAGACCTGAGGGAGTTAACGTAACAACAGGACCATTCCCCGGTTACCCGACAGACATGCAGGCTCAGTGGATTGCTTACATGGCAACCGCTAATGGAGTGTCAACCGTGACTGATACAATTTATCGTGACCGGTTTACACATGTTCCCGAGCTTTCGAGGCTTGGTGCCGACATTGAAGTTAAAGATAATTCTGCTGTTGTAAGAGGAAACAATAAACTTAGTGGTGCGAAAGTGATGTCAACAGACCTTAGAGCAAGTGCCAGTTTGATTCTGGCGGGGTTGGCAGCACACGGAACAACTGAAGTATTACGGATTTACCATCTGGACAGAGGTTACCAAAATCTTGAATTGAAACTCGGAGCCCTGGGAGCTGACATTGAGCGCGTTCCCGGTACTGAATATTAGGAAGTTGTTTTTCACCTTTTCGGTTCGTTCAATATTTTTTCTATTGGCGGCAAATATCATTTTTGCGTTTTTGCCCGTTATTCAATATTTCAGCTACGAATCGGCAGTACTTAATTCAGTCCTGATAACTTTTTTATCAGGACTTTCCTGTTTTAAATGGTCGAACAGTCAGGGAGATACAAAACCTCAATTACATTCCCTTCTCGTCGATTTCACTTTTTTTATCCTCATTCCCCCGATAATTTATTTGGTCTCTTCTCTATTTCATGCCGATTGCAGTTATCTTTCAGGAATAAAGTATTATCTTCTCTTCACACTGCCTGCTCCAATTATTGGTTCGGCAATCGCTGCCACCGTTAAGTTGACCGGCCTCAACATTCGAAAAACAATCTTTGCCATTTTGTTTATTGTCCTTCTTTTTAGTTGGATGGTTGACTTTTATTTTCATCCACAATTCTATTTTTACAATGCCATTTTGACTTATTATCCGGGAGTCATTTATGATGAATTTATTCCTGTCACCGGGGAAATGGTAATTTACAAACTGGTAATAATAAGTGTAAGTTTAGTGATATTACTCGTTGAGTATCTTACGAGGAATGACAACTATAAAAAAAGGCTTTATTTTGGGTTTGGGGTAATAGTGGTTTTACCGGTTCTCTCTATCTTTATTTCGCAGGAATCAGGGATAGTTACTCCAAGGGAAAAACTAACAGAACACTTCAAAGACGCGATAATTACGAAACATTTCCTCATTTTATCTGAAGATGTTATGACTCCCTCAGAGCGGATTTATTATGCCCACCTGCATGAGACTTATTATGAGGAATTAAAATCATTTTATAAAGTAAAACCGGTAAGACATCTTCAATCGGTTATTTTTTCAAGCTCAGCCACCAAAAAGAAATATCTTGGGATTGAAAATGCAGATGCTGCAAAACCATGGCTCGGGCAGGCATATACAACTCGATATAATCTTGAACGATCGTTAAAACATGAACTTGCCCATCTTTTTACATCTGAATTTGGTTGGAGTATTTTTAAGATAGCCGGATCATTTAATCCTGCACTGATTGAAGGAGCAGCCACGGCAGCAGATGGATTCATTGGCGGATATTCGATTGATCAGTTTGCAGCTGCCGTATTCGAATCAAAATACAGCACAGATGTGACAGAACTTTTTTCGGGGTTTAATTTCTTTTCGATAAACCCCTCGCTTGCATATCTGATAAGTGGTTCGTTTAGCAAATTTATGATCGAAACTGAGGGGATATCTAAATTTAAAGACTATTATTTTGAAAATGATTTTTCAGGGATTTATAAAAAAGAACCGGAATTATTTGTAAAAGGCTTCAAGCTTAAATTAAAGGACATAAAAAACCGACCTGATGAAAAGGTTTTGGATTTTTATTTCGATAGTAAACCGCTCGTCCAAAAAAGCTGTCCGAGATATTATGCTGAAAAGATGGATGAAGCAGCCGGGTTCTTCAGAGCCGGGAATTATGCAGACGCGCTGAAGATATATGATCAATTTGCTTTTCGAGAGGGAAGTTTTCTTCCGTTTGCCTCAAAAATAAATTGTTTGATGCTATTGGGACAAGAGAATCTGGCATTATCTACAATTCAAGATTTTGAAAAAGGAAATCTTTCATACAGCAGAAAAACAAATCTAAAATTATTAAAATATTCAGTACTTGGCAAATCAGGGGATACCCTGAGTGCTCAGGTAATTTTTGATGAACTTGAAAGATCAGGTACACCCGAATTTGTACTATCTCGGTTAAGATTTAACAAACTGTTGATTTCTAATGGTATTGATCCTTTTGTTTATTCTGTTCAAAAGGGGACAAAACGAATTGAACTGTTAAAAACAATTCCCGAATACTTAAAAAAATCGGAAGCTCTTGAGGCAATTGTTGACATTTATGCAGAATCTTTCTCCCGATTTGATGAATTAAAAGACCTTAATAGTTATATCGAGGTGCTTCCGGCAGATGCTAAACTGACTTTATGTCTTTTGCTGATAAAGACTTATAAGCCTGATGAGGCGAGGTTAATTCTTGATTCAATTGTTGAAAAAGAACTGCATTATGCTCAAGAAATCTCGAAATATCGTATATTAAGGGCTGTATTTGCAATTTAGAACAGGAAATTAGTGCAACTGGAAAACAGTATAATAACTATCCGAAAAAGGATAGAAGAAAACTTGAGACAACTCCCATTTATGAAGGAGACGATAGAACTCGCCTCCAAAAGGGGTGAGAGGGTTTATGTTGTAGGTGGTTATATCAGGGATCTGATAATGGGGGTTGGGAAGAAAGACATCGATATTCTTGTTGTTGGGGATGGTACCGGGTTTGCTGTTGAATTAGGAAAGATACTCGGAATCCATGAAGTGATGGTTTATGGCAATTTTGGAACGGCAAATTTTAAATTTGAGGAATTTGATCTTGAATTTGTAGCTGCAAGAAAAGAAAGTTATAACAAGGAGAGTAGAAATCCGGAAGTGGTTCCTTCAACATTTGAAGATGACATTTCCCGGAGAGATTTCACAATAAATGCAATAGCAGTCTCAATAAACAGTGATACATTTGGAGAAATTTCAGATATTTACAACGGTATTGCTGACATTTTTGCCGGTATCATCCGTACTCCTTTAGAGCCTGATTTAACTTTTGACGACGATCCTTTGCGGATCATGAGAGCGTTAAGATTTGCATCGCGATTTAATTTTTCATTTGATGAGGGGGTATTTGAGGGGATAAAAAGAAATGCTCACAGGCTCGAGATTGTAAGTCAGGAGAGAATAACTGAAGAATTTATGAAAATAATGGCAACCAAACAGCCGGGAATTGGTTTGAGATTGATGTATGAAACCGGAGTTATGGGGGTGGTTTTTCCCGAGATGGAAAAACTTGGCGGGGTTGAGCAGGTAGATGAATACCGGCACAAAGATGTTTTTTATCATACCTGCGAAGTTGTGGATAACATTTCGAGGGTCACTGATGATGTCTGGTTGAGATTTGCAGCTTTGGTACATGATATTGCAAAACCACAAACCAAAAAATTTGTGGAGGGTACAGGCTGGACTTACCATGGTCACGAGGAGTTTGGTGGAAGAATGATGAAGTTCATTTTTAAGAGGATGAAACTTCCATTTGCAAAAATTAATTATGTAAAAAGACTTGTCAGACTCCATTTGCGACCGGTTGCTCTTTCAAAAGAGGAGGTTACCGATTCGGCTGTGAGAAGGCTGATTGTTGATGCAGGAGATGATCTTGAAGATTTGATAACCCTTTGCAGAGCAGATATTACAAGTAAAAATGAAAATAAAGTTAAGAATATCCTTAAGAACTATGAACGCGTTATGCAGAGGGTGCTTGAGGTCAGGGAGAAAGATGCACTCAGGGCTTTTCAATCACCTGTAAGGGGAGAGGAAATCATGAGTGTGCTCGATCTTAAACCCGGTCCACAAGTTGGAGTGGTTAAAACCGCAATCGAAGAAGCGATTCTCGAAGGGATTATACCTAACGAATATGACGCAGCATTCAAGTATATGCTTGAAGTTGCAGGGAAATTGGTAAAATAATTCATAATCAAACAATTTATTAATGATTTGTTCCACCGCTCATAAATTAATATAACCGTTTATATACTAAATTCCGTCAAGTAAAACCGTTTCCCTAATTTGTGATGGTGATTACAAAAAATAGACAAAACTCACTTTGGAGTGACTAATGAATAAATTCTTTGCAGCATTTATTGCTCTCATTCTCTTTATAAATATTGATGCACAAGAGAAGAAAATATTAACCATTGAAGAAGCCATCCGGCTGGGGTTCCAGCACAATTCGAATATCAAGAATTCGAAGTTTCGTATGGAAACTTCCAAAAGCAGTTTGCTTTCAGCTCGAAGTGATCTTTACCCCACAATTACGGGTAATGCTTCATGGGACTGGTCGAGATCCGACTTTAAGGTTGGCGACAATTCACTTTCAAGTGAGAGCAGAAGCTGGGGGCTTGGGATCAGTTCGCGTTATAATGTTTTTGATGGCTATTCAAAATACCTTAACATCGGAATGAAAACCCGGGATATTGAGGCCGCCAGACTGGACCTGAGAAGAATTCACCAGGAAATAGTTTATAGAACCATTACCCAGTATTACAAAATTCTTAATTTTAAAGAAATTCTTAAAGTCAGAAAAGAAAATCTTGACTGGAATATTGAAAACCAGAAAATCATTCAGGCCAAAGTGGATGTTGGTTCCGGCATCATGACAGATGTCAGGCAGCAGGAAGTTAAAGTTGGCCAGGCAGAACTCGCCCTCGTTCAAGCAGAACAAACATTAAATGATGCAAAACGTGAATTATATTATTTCCTGGGATTGGATGTAACTGACGAATATGAGTTTGTTGACGGAGTAGAACTTTTGACCAAAGTTAAAAGTGATACTGTAAAGGGAGATGGATGGTATGATCTATCGATAGATGATTTGATATCAGAAGCTATTAAAAAAAGAGCAGATTACCAAAAGGTGACACTTGAGCTGGAAAATGCAAAATCGAGTGTTTCGATGGCTGAAAGTGTAAATATGCCGACAATTTCCAACTCATTGTCCTACAATGTTGGGGGTACAACTCCATGGAACATTCTCGACAGCCGAACAATCTCTTTTGGATTTAATCTTTCGATTCCAATTTTTACCGGATACTCAATTACAGCAAACGAGCAGATTGCTCAGATACAAGTGAAAACGAAACAACTTGAACTTTCTGATCTTCAAATGACGATCAAGAGAGATCTTCTTCAATCATATCTTGAAATTAAAACAGCAGAGAAGAAGATTGAAGTTGCCCGTAAGAGCATCGTTTCGGCAGAGGCTAATCGTGCTCTCGAAGAAGCAAGATACAAAGTAGGCGCGGGAACATTAATTAACTTACAGCTCGCAAATGCTGATTTAGTAGGAGTTCAAGTTGAATACATAAATTCGCTTTTTGATCTTCTACTCCTTGAAGAACAACTTAAGTATGATCTCGGATCAATCAATACAGAAAATTTTGAATAAAAGATATTTATAACCGGAGTAAGCAATGGCTCAGAAGAAGCGTTCAAAAAAAATAATTATTTTCAGTGTACTTTTTTTACTGTTGGCAGTTGTGGTTGCCCTCGTAATTGCAAAGGGCTCAAAGGAGGAGATTCTTACAGTTCAGACTGAAAAAGTCTCAATGAAAACTGTAACACAAACAGTAACCGCCACAGGAAAAGTGGAAGCGGAATTTAAGGTTCTTATCACACCTGAAGTAACCGGTGAAATCACCCAACTTGCTGTAAAGGATGGTGACAAAGTATCGCAGGGTGATCTTCTTTTCAGAATAAAATCTGACATTTATGTTTCACAGCTTGAGAGAAGTGAAGCAAGTCTTGAATCCTCAAAAGCCCAAAAAGCACAAAGAGAAGCTGAAATGATGAAACTTCAGCTCGATCTTAACAGGATGGAAGAACTGTTTAAGAAGGGGATGTCGAGTCAGGCAGAATATGATGCAATTAAAGCTTCATGGCTTTCTGCAAAAGCAGGAATAGATGCTGCAAATGCAAATATAATGCAAAACTCGGCGTCAGTTCGTGAAGCCAGGGAACAACTCGCCAAAACAACCATCAATTCACCCTTAACCGGAACCGTCACAAAACTTAATGTGGAAAAAGGTGAAAGAGTTTTGGGAAGTGGATTTAGTCAGGGTACAAATGTTATGACTATCTCTGATCTGTTGAATATGGAAGCGATTGTTGATGTTGATGAGAATGATATAGTTAACGTTAAACTTGGCGACACTGCAAAAATTAAAGTGGATGCTTACGGTGACAAAGTATTTCTTGGTACTGTCTCCGAGATTTCAAACAGTTCAAAAACCTCCGGAACCGGCACACAGGAGCAGGTTGTAAACTTTGAAGTGAAGATCAAAATTCAGGATTCGGAGTCGAAACTCAGACCCGGTATGTCGTGTAATGCAATGATTGAAACAGAAACCATGATTAATGTAATCGCTGTTCCAATCCAATCGGTTACCGCAAAAGTTGAAGAGATGAAACCTGCAGAGGGATCAGGAGAAGAGTCTGAAGCTGTGAAGAAAAAAGCACCGGCTAAAAAAGACAAACCTGAGGAAATCGTTTTTATTGTTGAAGGCGGAAAAGTTAAAGAAGTACCCGTTGTGAGCGGAATAAGTGACGACAATTTTATAGAAATTAAGTCGGGATTAAAACAAGGTCAGGAAATTGTGAGTGGTCCTTATAGAGCCATCTCGCGGGAACTAAAAAACGACATGCTTGTTAAAGTGGACAACGGCGGACAGCAACAGGAAAAGAAATAGAAAAACCAGGCTTGAAATGAACATTATAACGATTGAGAACATCAAAAAGATCTACAAGATCGGCACTCAGGAAGTACGCGCTCTCGACGGTGTCTCATTGACGATTGACGCCAATGAGTATGTGGCAATAATGGGGCCATCCGGATCGGGAAAATCGACTCTGATGAACATGCTTGGTTGTCTTGATACTCCTACGAGTGGCAGATATGAATTTAAGGGTAATAATGTCAGTCAGATGACTGATAATGAACTTGCCGAAATAAGAAACAGAGAGATCGGTTTTGTGTTTCAGACATTTAATCTTTTGTCCAGAAGCAATTCCTTGCATAATGTTGAACTTCCTTTGATTTATGCAGGAATGCCAAAACATGAGAGAAGAGAACGAGCCACTCAAGCATTAACGAATGTCGGTCTGGGTGACAGAATACATCACAAACCAAACGAACTTTCCGGCGGACAGAGACAAAGAGTTGCTGTGGCCAGGGCACTTGCCACCAATCCGGCTATAATCCTTGCAGATGAACCCACCGGAAATTTGGATTCAAAGACAGGTGAAGAAATAATGGCGCTGTTCCATGAAATTCATCAAAAAGGGAACACCATAATTCTGGTAACCCATGAAGATGAAGTTGCCCGTCATGCACAACGAATAATCAGACTTCGCGATGGTCTGATAGAGAGTGACACACAAGTTCATAACAGAATAATCCCCGGTCTTCACTCAAAAACCACCGTTAACGAGGGAGTTGAAGAGCTTTGAGCAGTTTTTTATATGAACTGAAAGAAGGTCTGGTGATCGCATTTACTGCGGTTAAAGCCAATAAAATTCGAACGATGTTAACAACACTCGGAATCGTGATTGGTGTAACTTCGGTAGTGTTGATGTCAACCGCAATTAAAGGCATCGATGGTGCATTTGAAAGAGGCATCAGTTCACTCGGTGCGGATGTTTTGCATATAGATAAATGGGAATGGTTCAGTAATACTGACTGGTGGTTGATTCGTAAACGACCAAACATTTCCATGGATGATTATGAAAAATATAAACGACTTGCCAAACTTCCGGTTGCAGTTGCTCCAACCATCTGGTCGAATGAAACTGTAAAAAAAGAAGATCTTTCGATGGAAAACATCTTCGTTTCAGGATCAACAGCAGAGTATCTGGAGACTACAAATTTTACATTTAAATCCGGTAGATTTTATAGCGAAATCGAAGGAAGAGCATCAAGATATGTTGCAGTTTTAGGTTCAGAAGTTGAGAAAAATTTGTTTCCTGCGGGGAATAGTTTGGGTAGTTATGTGAAGATTGGTGGTCTCGATTTTAGAATCGTTGGTGTTCTAAACGAACAGGGTAGTTTTATGTTGGGCAATTTTAACCCTGACAGACAGGTTTTTGTACCAATTGGTGTCTTGTTTAAACACTTTGTAAACTCTAATTTCAGAAGTGTAACAATTGATGTAAAAGCTCCAAGCAATCAGCAGGTAAATGAAGTGAAGGATGAAGCTATTGGTGTGATGAGGAAAGTAAGGGGTCTTCGATTGGGTGAACCTGACGACTTTTCAGTTAACCAGCAGGAAGGTCTAATGCAGAATTACAATCAGACTGTAGGAGTTATTTCAGTTGGTGGATTTTTTATAACAGGTCTGTCACTTTTTGTAGGTGCCATTGGTATTATGAATATCATGTTTGTCTCCGTAAAGGAACGAACCAGGGAAATTGGAGTAAGGAAAGCGATAGGTGCAAAACGCCGAACAATTTTGATGCAATTTCTGCTCGAATCATCTGCAATCTGTTTACTTGGCGGATTAATAGGACTTATCAATGCAGTGTTATTGAGCATGCTTGTGAACCAGTGGTTGCCCACTTCAGTGCAATATGATGCTGTTGTAGTTGCAATCGTAATCTCACTTATTGTGGGAGTACTCGCAGGATTTGCTCCTGCCTGGCAGGCATCCAAACTTGATCCTGTTGAAGCGTTGAGGTATGAATGACAAGTTTTTTTGAATCATTAAAGCTCGCTCTTGGTGCGCTTATGGCGAACAAATTGCGTGCAATATTAACGATCACGGGTATCGTTGTTGGTATTTTTTCCATCATCGTTATCATGACGGTGATAACCATGCTTCAATCCAGTATCGAAAGTGGTGTGGCTTCACTGGCAAAGAACACATTTCAGATACAAAAATTCCCTGCTATCAGGACGGGTGGTCCCGGAGGGATGGCTAAATACCGTAACAGAAAAGATCTGACATTACAAGAGTACGACAGGTTAAAATCCTCACTGACTTCTGCTAAATACATAGGAGCAGAACAATGGAATTTTGGAAAGATTATCAAGTTTAGAAATAAAGAGACCAATCCTAATGTCAGTATTTCCGGCATCACCGCCTCCGCAATTAAAACCAACGACTGGAAAGTTGAACTTGGCAGAGAAATGCGTGAATCCGATATTGAAAACAGCACAAATTTTGTGATCCTCGGGAAAGATGTATCCAATAAGATATTTGATAATTTGGATCCAATCGGCAAAGAGATCAGAGTTGACGGTAAACCGATGAAGGTGATTGGAGTTTACGAAGCTCAAGGACAGATGTTTGGACAAAGTCGTGATAACTTCGTTACAATACCAATCACAACATATCAATCTTACTACGGAAAATACCGCAATAGCATTAACATAACCGTTACTTCTCACTCTAAAGAAGACTATGACAAGGTGATTGAGACTGCCATTGGGGTTATGCGCGGAATCAGGAAAAATCCTCCGGGCGAAGAGAGCGATTTTGAGATATTTAGTAATGAATCTGTGTTAAGTCAGATCAATGATGTAACCATTTATGCCAAAATTGGGGCGGGTGTTATTTCGTTTATTTCACTCCTTGCCGCAGGTATCGGAATCATGAATATTATGTTGGTATCAGTAACTGAAAGAACCCGCGAGGTTGGAATTAGAAAAGCCATCGGCGCAAAAAGTTACCAAATATTAACACAATTCCTGATTGAAGCAATACTTCTCTGTTTTGTTGGAGGCATTGTTGGGATCATACTTGGTGTTTCCATAGGTAATATGGCAGGCTCATTCCTGAGTGCTCAGGCGGCCATACCTTACGATTGGATATTCATTGGTATTGGACTTTGTGTGCTTGTTGGAGTGATTTTTGGAACATATCCTGCGTACAAAGCTGCCAACCTCGATCCGATTGAAGCGTTGAGGCAGGAACAGTAGGCTAATGCAGTAATGCAATAATGCAATAATCCAATAATCCAATAATATTTGATAGAACGGTGATGAGACGGATCAAGCGGATATGTTTTACGTGAGACAACATATTCCATTTTCCTCAAAGAGGAATTAATATTCGTAGCGTCCCGATTGCCGTTTGCAACATGCATATGGAGTTAGAGGGGTAGTACAATGGATATCACGAATTTAACTAAGATTTTCACATATAGCTTTTTATCATATTTCTCTGAAGTTCTGAAGTACTTGAGTCACTGAGGTTCTCAAGTTCTTCAGTTCTCAAATCTCTCAATTTATTTCCTCCCCGATATTCTTTTCTTACCTCTTGTGATTTTTCTACTTCCCGTGCGAATAATTAAGTAACAGATTTTAATTAATTCAAAAGAGACCCGCATGAGAAAAAACATTCATTTATCAACAGTAATTGTTCATCTCATGAATAAGGTTTGTCCCATCATGTCTGGTTGGGCAATGGATAAGTATCTATGACACAAACAGAAAAACAAATATTTTATGAGAAATTGTCCAAAGAACACAAAGGCATATTCTACAAAGTGGCTGGAAGTTATTGTAAAAATGTCGACGACAAATCCGATCTTTTACAGGAGATGATGTTGCAAGTCTGGAAGTCACTTGACAGATATAATAATGAATATAAACTATCAACATGGTTATACAGAATCTGCCTTAATGTGGCAATATCATATTATCGAAAGCAGACTATCCGCAGAGATACTCTTCGTCCCATAGATGATTATTCAGGGCTGGCGGGAGAGGAAAATGCACCAATTTATGGTGATGACAGATCACAGCTGATGCAATTTATTAGTGAACTTAATAATATTGACAAAGCATTGATTCTGCTTTATCTGGAGGATTATGATCATTCGGAGATGGCTGAAGTCCTTGGGATTTCAAAATCAAATGTTGGGACCAAAATTGGTCGAATAAAAGAACAATTGAAAAACAAATTTAAGAACCTGGAGAAGTAATAAAATGAATGAAAACGATTTAAGAACAGAATGGCAATCACTCAACAATGGGATTCAGGGTGAACCAGATCTAAAGTTGCCCGACATGGGCAACAATTCAGCACAAACAGTCTATTCCCTCTTATCTTCCATGAAGCCTGTCAAGTTGTTCACGGTATTAATGGGGATTATATGGGTAGCAGGTGGTGGTTATCTGCTCACAAATATTTATCTAAATCAATTTGAATTTACAAATAAATTTTTCTTGTTTTCTGCAACCGCTCAAATATTATTAACATTAATTGCTGTGATACTATATGGTTATCAACTTTTCACTATCTATGCAATTGATATGTCAGAACCTGTAATTAAAACACAAATCAGATTTGCAAAGCTGAAATCCTCAACCATCTTGGTTGTCAGGATACTGTTTTTACAACTTCCATTGTGGACCATATTTTACTGGAATGACGAAATGCTAAATAACTGGAACCTCTTGCAATGGACAATTCAGGGCACTGCCACTTTAATTTTTACGATAATTTCACTTTGGTTGTTTTTTAATGTGAAGTATGAAAATAGAAATAAAAAATGGTTTCAACTCCTCTTTGGAGGTAACGAGTGGAATCCGATAATTAAATCTATCGAACTGTTGAAGGAAACTGAAGAATATAAAGAACAGCAGGGGACGCAGATACACGCAGATTAGACGGATTTTCGCAGATTTTAATTCCGACTTGTCGGAAGGAGGATTTTATAGAACGCGGATGAAGCGGATGAGGCAGATTTTCACGGATGGGATTTTAGCGTTAGTGACAGGAGTGGTAATCGTCCCGATTGCCCTCTACAGCATGAATGGCGTTAGGGGATAGTTCCACGGATATCACGGATTTAACACAGATTTTCACGGATAACTCTTTAACAAATATTACCGAAGTTCTGAAGTTCCGAATCACCGAAGTTCCGAGGTTTTAAAACTCCTAAACTCTCACGCGGAACAGGGAATTGAAAGATCTATTGCGGTTATATACCATTTACCGTCGATGAATCCAAAATAGATGCGGTATTTGTGGTAATATGGGACATTGTCCGATTGGGTAAGCATCCAGATTGTTGCTGTTTCACATTTTTTTACTTTGTCGATGACCAACGGGTCTTCTTCATGATCGGGACGAAGAAATTTGATAAATTCTTTGGAGAGTGGATCAACCTTCGACAAATAACACCCCGTTTTGCTCCAACTTTCGAGTTCACAACGATAAAGAGGAGCCGATTCAAATTTTGGCTGACACGATTTTGGAGGGATTTTCATCATTGGATGATCCAGAATCGAATCGATCCTGTTATACCATGTTAAATTGATAAAAGCACCGGAATTTTCCATAACGGTAAAGCCCGTCTTAGGGTGGATATATTCATTCAACGCTTTTAATTCACCGATATTATAAACAATAAGCACGGAGTTATAAGTATTTAAGAGAGAAGAGACTTCCTCACTTATCCGTTTTTCTTTTTGTTTATCACTTTCAGTCATATTATCTGAAGTTTCAGCCTCTTGTCCTGATGGAAGAATTATCTCTTCATCTTCTTCCTTTACAGGTTTTTCCGGTTCTTCTTTCTTTTTAGGGACATTTTTTGCTTGATAAGTGTTTACAACTTTTGAATCTGAAGTAAATTCCATTACCCAAAGTTTTTTAAGTTTTAAATCTTTTTGCAGCTGTTTTTTGTAAAATTCTGCATCAGTCCTTTTAGAAAAGAGACCTGCAACCACTCTATACCGGTTCTTTTTCATTTTGTCATTTTTTACTATTCTTATCGCAACACCCTGTTCAGAGTATTTTTTCCCCATTTTTTTTGCGTCCTCAAGATTTGGTCCGGAAAGAAGGACAACTCCATATCCTTTTTCCAGAGGCACTATAACGCCGGTCCCGGGTATGAAGTAAAAGTTATTTGAGGAAACAGCAGGAGCAGCATAAACAATTGTCAGAAATAACACCAACAGGGAGAAACCAGGGAGGTGGAATTTGTTCATTTATATGCTCGCGATAAGGGGTAATGACAAAGTGATGACAAATATCATTTTAGAATAACCGGTTGTAATAAAGCATTTTGTTTCATACTCTAAAATAAGAATAAAAATTTTAAATAGCTATATGATTTCAAAAGAGGAAACGAGTGAGGATTTACATCCATTTTCACTCGATAATCACAAAAAAAATGCGATTAATCAATGAATTTGACAGTCTTATTGTTTTTTACTGTTTAAAACTTTCTTAACTTAATTTTAAAATCTGAGAAGTTTTTGACACTTATAAAATACATTTTAAAATTCATCAAAACCCCCTGGTTTGAAGCAGTTTTATGGCTAATTGCTCTTCTCTACCTTCTTGTCTATGATCCATTCCAACAATCGGAATTCAGTTTTTGTGTTTTGGATAACCTTGGTTTCGAACATTGTCCGGGATGTGGACTTGGGAGATCAATTTCATATTTGATGCATGGGGAGATATCTGCTGCTTGGGAAACACACAAGATGGGAATGTTTGCCCTGGCAACTATAATTTTCAGGATCATTCAAATATCCGTAAATCAACTCAGATTAAGGCAAAAAAACCAGGCGCAATTGAGCAGTCGTTAGAAAATATTTTTTTAATAATCCGTTATTTTTTAAAACCAATTTCATTCATTTATATAAGAGGTCAGCAATGGCAAGAGCACAAGATTTTCTTCCCGCAGTTTCCTTTGAGGAGATGAGTTTCCTTGATAACTATTTCTCAAGGATCTCAGATGAGCAAGCAAGAGAATTTTCCATGATGTATTCACAAAAAAGGAAAGATGCACAGACAGTTCTTATCCTTACCATACTTGGATTTTTTGTCGCAGGTGGTATTCAAAGATTTTATCTTGGACAGATAGGGATGGGAATCCTCTATTTGTTTACCGGTGGTTTGTGTCTGATTGGCACAATCATGGATCTTGTGAACAATAAAACGCTTACAAATGAATTTAACATGAAAGCTGCACAAGAAGTTGCCATGTATATGCGTTTATAGTTACTTTTTCGACTTTTAAAAGACAGTAACTTTTTGTACATTTCCGTACAACTTTCACCCTAAAAATGAAAGGACGGGAGACTTGGAAAATATTAAATATAATGTGTTCGAAAGGACAGAGCCTGTGGTATTACCAAAACAATTGGGTTTTGGAAGATACTTTACAGATAATATGTTTGTAATGGATTATTCACCTGATCGAGGGTGGCACAACCCCAGGATCACGGCAGTCAATTCGTTACAGATGCACCCTGCAACTACAGTTATACACTATGGTCAGACGATCTTTGAAGGATTAAAAGCATATTACACGCCAAACGGAGAAGTTCAGCTTTTCAGGCCGGAACAGAATTTCATTAGATTGAACAATTCTGCCAGAAGAGTCTGTATGCCGGAAGTTGATGTGGATTTTTGTGTTGAGGCACTCAAAGAACTGATATGGATCGAAAGAGACTGGGTTCCACGTGGAGAGAGTGATACTCTTTATGTGAGACCATTCATGTTTGGAACCGATCCATTTCTCGGTGTTAAGCCTTCTGAGACTTACACACTCATCATATTGTTATCACCCGTAGGGGCTTATAACCCTGAAGGGTTTAAACCTGTTAAAATATTGATACAGGACGAGTATGTTCGTACAGTCAGAAAAGGACTTGGAGAATGTAAATCAGCCGGTAACTATGCAGCAAGCATGGCTGGCACCGAAATTGCCCATAAAGCAGGTTGCACTCAAACTCTTTGGCTTGATGCAGTTGAATTGAAGTATATTGAAGAAGTCGGAATGATGAATATCTTTGTACAGTTCAAAGATGAAGTTGCAACCCCAATGCTTTCAGGCGGTATTCTGCCCGGAATCACAAGGAAGTCGGCTATTCAAATACTCAGCGACTGGGGTTACAATGTTAACGAACGGCTTATTTCTTTAGAGGAGCTGCTCACAAGGTATGAAAAAGGCGAAGTGCTTGAAGTTTTTGGAACAGGCACGGCTGCAATTATTTCTTCTGTTTGTGAAATCAAATACAAAGAAAAAAGTCTCGTTTTCTGCGATCAACAAGTTGGTAAACTTGCTGAACGGCTCTTTAATGAACTGACAGGCATTCAGAGAGGCATCATTGAAGACCGCTATGGCTGGACAGCCAAAGTGGAAGCTCAAACGATTACCACCTGACCCAATAATAAAGTTACACAAAGCTGCCCTGACTCATCTCGGGGCAGCTTTTTTTTTAGAACTTCAGGACTCCGGAACTTCAGAGTTCCAGAACTTCTGTATCGCAGTGGTACTGCGGTTCCGAAACACAGAGGTTTTGAGGTTCCTAAGTGCTGCGGTTCTCCTGAAAGGTTGAGAGAATTTTGACTAAATTTAGTAATTTGCAGAATGAATTAATTGATCCTCAAACAAATTTTGGACAAACCAGATGTTTCCATTCCTTAAACGATACAAATTGAATTTTTTCCTTTTTACACTTTTGCTGATTTTATCAGGTTCGAAGATTCTTGATGAAGGTATGTTTCCGCTCAGCGAGATTCCGGGTCTTAACCTGAGGGAAGCGGGACTGAAAATTGATGTGAAGGAGATTTATAATCCTGATGGAGTCAGTCTTATAGATGCTTTGGTAAAACTCAGGGGATGTACAGGATCATTTGTATCTGAGGATGGATTAATCTTAACCAACCACCACTGTTCTTTTGGGGATATCGCAGCTGCCAGTAGTGCAGAAAACAATTATCTCGAGAATGGATTTATAGCAAAAGACAGAGATCAAGAGCTCCCTGCTAAGGGGCAGTCCTGTCAAATTACAGTTGGTTATTCAGATGTATCAAAAGAAATTCTTGATGCCGCCGCAGGTAAGGAGTCTTCTGACCGGGTTGATGCAATAAACAAAGCGAGGAAAAAACTGGTTGAAGAAGCTCAAAAAGAGCCGGGAATAAAAGCAGAGGTTTCCGAAATGTTCATCGGAAAAACCTATATCCTGTTTAAATATCTTGAACTAAAAGATGTCAGACTTGTGTATGCTCCACCAAGAGCAATTGGTGAATTTGGAGGAGAGACAGATAATTGGGTTTGGCCCCGCCATACAGGCGACTTTTCATTTCTTAGAGCATATGTGGCTCCGGACGGTTCACCGGCTGAGTATGCAAAAGAGAATGTCCCATATAAACCTAAAAAATTTATTCCCGTAAATCCTGATGGCGTCCAGGAAAACGATTTTATTTTTGTGCTCGGTTATCCCGGAACGACCTATAGAAATCGTCCCTCTGAGTTTCTGAAACTCCACAGAGATGTAAGATTGCCATATATGCAACAGGTGTTTGCATCGATTATCTCAAATTTTGAAGAGTTAAGTGCACAGAACCTCGACTGGAAGTTGAAACTTGACCCTCAAATCAAGACAATGGCAAATACTGAGAAGAACTACAGAGGAAAACTTGCCGGTTTTAACAAAGTGGATATTATTGGTCAAAAGGAGAAAGAGGAAGTTGAAATAGAGAAGTTTATCGCGGGTGATTCAGAACTGCGTACAAAATATTCCGGATTGATGCAAAAAATAAAAAAAGAATATGAGCCCCTCAATCAGGTTACTACTATCAATTTGTTTGGCATTATTCTTTCCCGTTTTTCAACCACCTACCAAATTGGTGAATTGATGGCGGAGTATATGTCTGCCAAATCTTTACCAGACCAAAGCAGACCAAATATCTTTAAAGATAAAAACAAGGCGATGCTTCAGGCCACAATCGATGAATTTTTTGATGGCTATATACCCGAAGCTGATCTCAACCAATTTAAAATTATAGTTGCGGATGCTGCAAAAAGAAGCGAATTTAGAGATATCAAAGTGCTTCAAAGATTTTTTACAAATCGTCCTGCCTCTGTTGAAGCCGAGGAATACTTTAAAGAGATCACATCAAAAACTCGACTTCTTAATAAAACAACTTTTGTGGAATTACTAAATCTGGCTCCGGAAGAATTTGAAAAACTGAATGATCCGCTGGTGGCGATGTACAAAGAATATCTTGAAGAGTTTGATTCTTTCGCCGAGATAGCTAAAAACGCAGAAGGAAATCTTAATTCACTTCTTGCAGATTTTATTGAGGTTAAAAAGTTATATCTTAGCAGTTCGTTTATCCCGGATGCAAATTCCACTCTTCGTCTAACCTATGGTTATATAAAGGGTTATACACCTGCTGATGCAACCTATTATAAACCATTCACAACCCTTACCGGCTTGATTGAAAAAAGTTACACAGGGAATCCCGATTATGTGTTACCTCCAAAATTAAAAGAATTGTGGAATAACAAAGACTATGGCAGATTTAAAGATGAGAAACTTGATGATCTTCCGGTGGCCATTCTTTATAATCTTGATACAACCGGCGGTAATTCGGGAAGTCCTGTTCTTGATGCATGGGGAAGACTTATCGGCTTAAATTTTGATCGTGCCTATGGGGCAACAATAAATGATTATGCATGGAGCGAGGCTTACAGCAGATCAATTGGTGTGGATATTCGATATGTGTTATGGAATATTGAGAAAGTTGGTGGAGCCCATAACTTACTCGCAGAACTTGGGGTAAACTGATGCTCCCAACCGGAAAGTCGGCTTTACCTAAAGAGCCAACCTACGATAGAATTCTTGCAACGGCATCTGCGCAAATCCTCAAAAAGGGGATTCGGGATACCAGCCTTGCTGATATTGCAAAAAGTATAAAAATCAGCAAAGGAACTCTCTATTATCACTTTCGCTCAAAAGACAGTTTGATTGAAGAAATTGCAAGGAAAAATTTTGAAGAAGTTGCTGAACGGATAGTTTTGGGACTTAAAGACTTAAAAGCAAAAAAGGGGAGTGACATTGTGGGTGTCACTCTCTCTGCCCTTACATCAGAGCCCCAAAACGCCAAAATTCTTCATTTTATCTGGCTTGAAATCTTAACCGGTAACCGTAAACTCGGCTTTAAGATCATCAAAATATTTCAGCAGACCAAAGAGACAATTACAACAGCTCTACTTCCATTTTGCAAAACAAAAGAGGATGCAATCCTTCTCTCTGGAATGATCATCGCCCTCGCTGAAGGAATTAACCTCGGCGACATGTTGGGAACCAACGAGTTGGAAGCAGCTGAAGTTGTGAAGTTTCTCAAAGTGTAGGCCGGAACTTCCGAACTTCAGAGATTCGGACCTTCGGAGATTCAGACCTCCGGAACTTCGGAGATTCAGATATCAAGAGTTTACATAGTTAGGAGTTCTCATGTACCCTGCACTCAAGTTCTAAAGTTCTCAAGTTCTAAGGTTCTCAAGTTCTCAAGTTCTCATGTTTGTCAAGTTCTAAACTCCTCAAGTCTCTCAAATTCTTCTCTTGTTATTTCCTAATTAATAGGTAAATTGTGGTTTCTATTTTTTGGTAATCAATAAATCCGGGATAATTATGGCTCAAAACGGACAAAATGAGAAAACCTTCAAGCCTTACATCGCTGCAACGGACTTTATTCCAGAATTTACACCAAAAGCTATCATTCTTGGTGCATTATTTGGAATCATTTTTGGTGCGGCAACAGTTTATTTAGGCTTAAAAGTTGGTTTAACTGTAAGTGCCTCCATTCCAATTGCCGTATTGGCGATTGCAGTGTTTAAAAAAATCGGCAAATCAACCATTCTTGAAAATAATATAGTACAGACCATCGGTTCGGCCGGTGAGTCGGTAGCTGCAGGTGTTGTATTTACAATCCCTGCTTTATTATTTTTAGACGGTGGTATTGAATATTTCGAATATTTTCAGATATTTGTTCTGGCACTTGCCGGCGGTATTCTTGGTGTACTTTTTATGGTACCCTTGCGCCGTTCGCTGATAGTAAAAGAACATGGTGTTTTACCTTATCCGGAAGGAACTGCATGCGCTGATGTTTTGGTTGCAGGCGAAAAAGGCGGAAACCTTGCCCAAAAAGTTTATTACGGCTTGGGAATATCATTTGGTTACAAAGTGCTAATGTCGGTTTTTGGTCTCTGGAAAGAGGCACCTGCCTATACATTCAGCAAAGATTCGGCTCTTCCAAACGGTACAGTAATGGGTGAAATATCTCCAGAGTTACTTGGTGTTGGTTATATAATCGGACCCAAAATTGCAGGCATAATGGTTGCCGGCGGTGTTCTTTCATGGCTGGTTCTTATTCCATTAATAACGCTTATTGGCAGTGGATTGGAAACCGCGTTTCCACCGGTAAAAGCACAACTTATCAGAGATATGTCAGCTCGTGAAATCTGGGGTAATTATATTCGGTACATTGGTGCCGGAGCGGTTACTTTTGGTGGTATTATGACATTGATCAAAACCCTTCCGACCATCGTAAGTGCTTTTAAAGATTCGATTGGTGACTTTAAAGCCGGTTCTGCCGGAAAGAGTACACTCAGAACGGAAAAAGACTTACCACTCGTATTTGTACTTGTTGGTGCAGTTGTTCTTGTTGCTTTCATGGCAATTATCCCATCCATTCCAACAAACTTTCTTTCAGCGGTAATGATCGTGGTTTTTGGCTTTTTCTTTGTGACAGTGTCATCGAGAATTGTGGGAATCATCGGTTCATCCTCCAACCCTATATCGGGGATGACAATTGCAACCCTGATGGCGACAAGTCTTATTTTTGTGGGACTTGGCTGGACAGGCAGTGCTCATCAACCGATAGCATTGGTTGTTGGTTCCATTGTGTGTATCGCAGCCGCAAATGCGGGTGCCACCTCACAGGATCTTAAAACTGGTTACATTGTTGGTGCAACTCCAATCAAGCAGCAGTATGGACTTATCATTGGTGTTGTTGCCTCGTCTGTTGTAATTGGTGCCACTATGTTGATCCTCAACAATGCAATAGGAATTGGAGCTGATTCAACCGTTTCGGCCAATCCACTTCCTGCACCACAAGCAACTTTAATGGCTACAGTTATAAAAGGACTTCTTTCACAGGATCTTCCCTGGGGTCTAGTAGTAACAGGCATGGGAATTTCGGCAGTTCTTGAACTTGCAGGGGTAAGATCACTTCCATTTGCAGTGGGTGCATACCTTCCACTTTCCACCACAGCCCCAATATTCCTTGGTGGTTTGGTTAAGTGGTTTGTTGAGAAAAAGAACAGTTCAAAAGAAGATGACGGTGAAATTGGACCGGGAGCATTATTCAGTTCAGGTCTTATAGCCGGTGGATCACTTACAGGTATTCTTCTTGCAGTATTAATTGCAACAGAAGTTGAAGCCGGTAAAAATGTTATTGATGTTGTGCATTTGGGTCTTGTTGAAGGATTGGGCGGCGCGGGAGATTTGATCTCTCTTGGCGTTTTTGTTCTCCTTGGATATGGCCTTTATAAAGTAGCAACCCCAAAACAGAAATAACGATTTGAAAAGTATTTTCAAAGATTATAATGACAGGAAAAAGCTCAAGAGCATTGATGCCCTTGAGCTGACCCCTGTAAAAATACAGGAATTTGAAACGGGTGAAAACGGAATTGTAACGGTTCTGATCCCCAGATTCAAATGGAGTGTTGTTCACAATTACATGGTGAAAAACGGCAGGGATCCAAACTTCAGACTCGATCTTGATGAGATCGGATCGGAAGTCTGGGTGTCGATAGACGGCAAAAGAAATGTTAAAGAAGTTGGAGAAAAAGTTAAAGAGAAACTTGGAGACAGGATTGAACCTCGCGAGAGGCTCGTGAAGTTTGTTTCCATGATGTATCATAACAAAATCATTACATTTAAAGAACTTGAAAATTGAGGTAGAGACATGGGAGAACGATTAGGAACCCTGAAACCACAACCATTGTGGGACATATTTGAAGAGATGAGTGCAAGACCACGACCCTCAAAAAATGAAGAAGCTGTTGTTGAGTATGTTCTCGAATTTTGCGAGACCAATTCACTTGACTATCAGAGAGATGAGGCGGGAAACATAATTATAAAGGTTCCTGCAACACCGGGATTTGAAGACAAAAAAACAGTTGTTCTTCAGGGACATCTTGACATGGTCTGCGAAAAAAACAGTGATGTTGAGTATGATTTTGAAACCGAAGGTATTCGTCCATTCATCGATGGAGAATGGGTGAAAGCAGAGGGAACAACCCTTGGTGCGGATAATGGAATTGGTGCTGCTGCGGCTCTTGCAGTTGCCATTGACGAAACAATTGAACATGGTCCACTTGAGATACTTCTTACACTTGACGAAGAAACCGGATTAACCGGAGCAACTAATCTTTCAGATGGAGTTCTTGAAGGAGAAATCCTCTTGAATCTTGATTCTGAAGAGATTGGTGAACTTTATATCGGTTGCTCGGGTGGCAGAGATACTAAAGGAACAATTCATTTTGAGCAGGAAGAAGCTCCCGAAAATTATCTTTTTTATGAATTGTTAGTCTCAGGCTTAAGAGGCGGCCATTCAGGTCTTGATATCAACACTGGTAGAGCAAATGCGATAAAAATTCTCGCAAGAATTCTTAATACTCTTCAACAATATTATCTTGTAAGTGTAGCTGAAGTAAAAGGTGGAAGCAAAAGAAATGCAATTCCAAGAGAAGCTTCCGCAATTCTTGCAGTTGATCCTGAAGATGAAAGTGTTGTAATTGAAGAAGTTATGGAATTTGAGAAGATGGTTCAGGCTGAACTTTCAACCGTTGAACCAAATCTCCGTGTTGTGATCAGGAAAATTGATGAGAGCAAAAAAGTGCTTGATGAAGTTTCTGAGGATCAGTTGATTCTGATGCTTTATGCACTTCCTCACGGTGTACTTAAAATGTCGGCTGATATCCCCGGATTGGTTGAAACTTCTACCAACCTCGCAACTTTGGTCATGACTGAAAACACCATTGAAATAGGAACAAGCCAGAGAAGCTCTGTTGAATCTGAGATCGAAGATGCTGTCACCATGGTATCATGTGTATTTGAGCTTGGTGGTGCAGAAATTGAAACGAGTGATGGATATCCCGGATGGAAACCCGATGTTAAATCAGAGATCCTGAAGGTAACAAAAGATGCCTATACTGCACTTTATGGCAAGGTTCCTGAAGTGAAAGCTATCCACGCCGGTCTCGAATGTGGAATTATAAAAGAGAAGTATCCTGAGATGGATATGGTTTCGTTTGGTCCAACTATCACAGGAGCTCACTCACCTGATGAACAGGTAAATATTGCTTCAGTTGAGAAGTTTTGGTTCCACCTTCTAAAAGTACTTGAAACCGTTCCTGAAAGATAACGATGGCGAAAAACGAAACGCTTAATATTGACAAACCGGTAGTACCCTTCGCCGTCAGGTGGGGGGTACTTGTTCTTGTCTCCCTTTCAATGTTTGGGAACTATTATGTTTATGACTCAATAGCCCCAATTGCAGATTTACTTGCATCACAACTTAAATTCACTGATTCTGACATTGGTCTGCTTCAGGGGATTTACAGTGTGCCGAATATCCTTATGGTATTGCTCGGCGGGTTGATAATTGACAGGATAGGAACAGTAAAGTCGATTACTCTCTTCTCGATCCTTTGTTTTTTGGGATCAATAGTAACCGTGATGACTGTTCAATTGGCATTTATTGGTGATCTATTCAGATCGGTTTTCAACTCGGACATAAGCAATGAACTTGTTGTGATGTCTTTGGGCCGTCTGATTTTTGGATTGGGAGCTGAATCATTGATTGTGGCAGTTACCACTGCACTTGGTAAATGGTTTATTGGAAAAGAGCTTTCGTTTGCTTTTGGAATAAATTTAACAATAGCCCGTCTTGGTTCTTTTGCGGCTGACAATTCACCCACATTTTTTAAGTCATACTTTACTTCGTGGGATCTCCCCTTGATGATTGCCGTAATAATGGCTTTCATTTCGGTGATAACCGCGTTGGCTTACTGGTACCTCGACAGTTATGCTAAAAACAATTACCATATGAAACCAGAGGCAAAACAGGAAAAAGTGGTGCTTCGTGAAGTCCTGGCTTTCAGTAAATCATATTGGTTTATTGTTTTGTTATGTGTAACTTTTTATTCGGGTATCTTCCCATTCAGAACTTTCGCCATTAAATTTTTCCAGGAATATCATGGCCTGGAAAGAGAAGTGGGCGGAATGTACAACAGTATATTGATTCTTTCATCAATGATTCTCACTCCATTGTTTGGATTGTTATCCGATTATATCGGAAAAAGATCATTATTGATGATGTTTGGATCGATATTGCTCATTCCTGTATATATCATATTGTTACAAACAAGTATTCCACCATGGTTGCCGATGGCAATGATGGGACTGGCATTTTCACTTATTCCTGCAGTGATGTGGCCTTCGGTGGCTCTAATTGTACCGGAGCAAAAACTTGGCACAGCTTACGGTTTAATGACAATGATTCAAAATATCGGGCTTGCCGGATTTAATTTCCTTATCGGTTGGGCGAATGATTCCTCCGGTGGTTACGAACTTGGTATGTATCTTTTCTCGACTCTTGGTTTCTTTGGACTCTTTTTTGCATTCATGCTCAAATGGGCAGAAGGAAAAGCTGCAGGGCATGGTCTTGAATTTGGAATGATGCACAAGAAAAAATTAGAAGCTCAGAAATGACATTTGATAATTGCTGCCTTAGTGGAGTAATTTTTTCTCTTTGACACACTTATCAGAATAAAATAAAGATTTGATACCATATAGAACTTTTGTAGTTGCTTTTGTATTGCTCGCCGGGGCAGCCGAATCCCAATCGAATAAATTTGGGTTCGGTTGCCTGGGGCTGGTCGGCGGTTTTGCAGGTTACGAAATAAAACATTATGAAGCAACCGGACTGAACAACTATATAACTGCATATAACCAACTTCACGGGGATTCTCTTATGTCCTCTATGGGGGAGTTTGGCATGCTAAAAGGTTACCGTCTGGGTATTAATCTTTTAAGAAACAGAGTTTCAGGACTTGAATACACTGTAAAAATCTTTTATGAGATGATGAATGAGGTGAAAGAGACTCAGGTAAAAGGATCAAGTTCTATATATACCAACAGCCTGGAATACAAACAGAATGTTTATGGTGCCGGAATTGAACTTGGAACTCCACTTTCGAAAGCGATTAGCTGGAAAATCCTTGAACTTGAGGTTACCTACAGTAATGCACTCTTCTACAAACGAACAGAAGATATAAATAACCCTGTCTCAAGAATTAAGTATAGTTCAGATAAATCACAGCTTGGTTTTAATTTTGCATCCGGATTTATCCTTTTTATTATCGACCAGAACATAAGTCTGGAAGGTAAAATTGGATACTCAGAGTTTTCAGTCGGTTTGATGACAGATGAAGCCGGCAATAAATTAACCGTTAGGGAAGGCAGTACTGAAGTGATGGAAAATGCCGTCACAAAAGGCGGGCTTTTCTACGGTGTTCAATTCAACCTTTCAATTCCTTTGTAAAAATATATGACAGAACTTCAAAAAGCTTGTGAAATTGCAATTAGAGATTGCATGGGTGCCAAACCTGGTGAATCTGTTTTAGTTGTATGTGATACTGAAAAACATGAAATAGGGTATGAACTCTATCTCTCAGCAATCAGACTTGGTCATAAGTCTGTCTATTTGGAGATGGAACCCCTGGAGGTGAATGGACAGGAACCACTCGATTCCATAGCAGCCATGATGAAACAATTTGATGTTGTGCTCTGTCCAACTTTAAGATCACTTACACATACTCAGGCGAGACGTGATGCCTCAGCTACAGGGACAAGAGTAGCTACATTTCCGGGTATAACCAAAGATGTTATGATTCGTGGACTCAACGCAGATTATAAGAGAATTGCTGAAAGGTCACTGAATCTAAAAGCGGTTCTTGAAAAAGGAAAACATGTAAGAGTAACCTCTCAAAAAGGAACTGATATTCAGTTCTCGATTGAAGGGAGAAGTGTACATGCTTCAAAAGGGTTATTCCACGCTCCGGGAGAAAGTGGAAATCTTCCAACCGGGGAAACCTTTCTTGCACCCGTTGAGGGAACAGCAGAGGGTGTTTTCATTGTGGATGGATCATTTGCCGGTGTTGGTCTGATGGAAAATTCTGATATCAAACTAACAGTAAAAAATGGGATGGTAACCGATATTGAAGGGGGAGAAAATGCAAAACAACTTGCAGAAATTCTCGCCAAAGTTGGTGGCGATGCATACAATATAGCTGAGTTTGGAGTTGGAACAAATGAGTCAGCTAAACTCTCCGGTTTGATACTTGAGGATGAAAAAGTAATGGGAACAATCCATATCGCCGTTGGTGATAATATGGGTTTTGGTGGAAAGGTGAAAGTTCCTTTACATCTTGATGGTGTGGTTAAATCACCGGATGTTTATCTGGATGGAGAGCTGATCATGAAGAAAGGCAATTTTACAATAGAAGTTTAATTATAGAAGTGCCATTTGACATCAGCCTTTAATTTCAAAAACCTCGATAAATGGAAAATAAGAACCCTTCTCGCAATAAAGGTTTTTATAACTGTCGGGGTACTTTATTATCTGAACGCTAAATTCAGCGATATCTCCTTTTCTTCTTTCCTTGATTTTAAGTCAGTACCTGCTTTTATTGTTGCTGTGATGTTGGTACCCCTCAATTTTTTCCTTCAATATAAAAAGTGGCAACTGATTTGTGACTATTCTTACCCTCCTCAAAAAAAGAGCAGTATTTTTATTTCAATTCTCACAGGAATCAGTACGGGGTTATTAACTCCCGGAAGATTGGGTGAATACCCCGGAAGAGCATTCCCGTTAAATGATGTAAAACTTTCCGAGGTAACAGCAGGATCGGCGATAGATAAATTAAACTCATTGATGGTCATTCTGATAGCGGGTTCTTTTGCCTCACTTCTATTTCTGAATAAATTTTATTCAATCGACAACAACCTCACCATCTCTCTTCTTTTTTTGTTGACAGGGATTTATCTTCTTTTGGTCTATTTGATATTATCACCTGAATTCTGGAGAGGATTTGTTGGGGATCAGATCGGCAAAGTGAAGGTTATTGAAAAATATTTCCTGAATTTTAAGTCGATTGGACTTTTTAACAGGACAATTTTTGCGAAAAATTTTTCGTTGTCGGTTTTGAATTATTTGGTTTTCTCCACACAATTTGTTCTCCTTGTGGTTGCATACTCAAATCAGGCTGAATTTATGACATCATTCTGGGGGAGTTCACTGGTGTTTTTTACGAAGAGTATAATCCCGGGGATAACCTTTGGAGAGATAGGAATAAGGGAGAGTGCTTCTGTCTATTTTTTGGGTCATTTTGGTGTAGAGGCAGGTGCCTGTTTTAATGCGGCACTGATGCTTTACACAATTAACATCCTGATTCCTGCGATTCCGGGGGCTGTCTTTATTTTTAGACGAAACAAGTGACGACTTGATTTCACTGTTGATTATTCTATTGTTACCGATGCTTTTTTACATCCATTTTTTATTGAAGATAAAAAGAGGACTGAGAAAGTTGAAACAAGAAAAGGGGAGTTTAACCGGCGCTGAAAAATTGAGTATTACACTTGTGATACCGTTCAGAAATGAAGTGACTAATCTGCAAAATTTGATTAGTGACGTTTCAAATCTTGACTCAGATGGAGTTAATTTTGATGTAATATTTGTGAATGATCACTCGGAGGATGACTGGGGAGATTTCAAAACTCAAATTGAAAAGAAAGAAAACTGGAGAGTAGTTGAGCTTGGGGATGGGGTTACAGGGAAGAAAAACGCCCTTACCGAAGGAATTAAAAATGCCAATGGGGAAATTATACTTGTAACAGATGCAGACTGTAGAATTCCGGGACAATGGCTAAAATTGATGGTCGAGCGGTTTGATGAAAAAACCGGGTTTGTCGCGGGGGCTGTCAGATATAAAAGTTATGATTCATCTTTTTCCAAAATTCAGGCGCTTGAATTTGGGGGTCTTATTCTCACCGGAGCAGGACTGATTGGTGTTGGTGAGCCTGTAATTTGTAGCGCTGCAAGTATGGCGTTCAGGAGGAAACTTTTTTTTGAGGTAGAAGGATACAATCTTAATGACTCACTCTCCTCAGGAGATGATGAATTTTTAATGAGATCCATTTCACGATTGGGGTATAAGGTTCGATTCCTTTTAAACAAGAAAGGAATTGTTGAGACCAAGCCCGGAGAGAGTGTGGGAGGATTTGTTCAACAAAGAAGCAGATGGGCAAGCAAAGGTCTTTTTTATGAAGATCCAATTTTGATTTTAAAACTTGTCATCATTTTTTTGTTTTATTTGTCTCTAATCTTTTCACCATTGACGATTTTGTTTTTTGGATGGTCGGGATTTGTTTTGATTCTAATTTCATTATTATTAAAAGGTTTAACGGAATATTTTGTATTATTGGAGGGGGAGGGGTTGGTCTACGAAAGAGTTGATTTTTCACATTTTCTGCTAGCTGAACTGTTGCACATTCCTTATATAGTTTTTGTTTCAATTTCAGGAGCATTAGGTGGATTTGTTTGGAAGGGGAGGAAGTTGTCCAGATGATGAGGCCAAAATATTATTATGTGCCACCGGTTCCGCTCCGGAAAATTTTCAGATCAGTGATCTGGAATTCAACTTCTGATAATATACTGATATCAATTGACGATGGTCCCGGGGACTCATCAACAACTGAGATTTTGAAAACACTTGACGAATTAGAAGTAAAAGCTCTTTTTTTTGTGACAGCAGATGCAGCAACAAAAAACCGGTACCTGATTAAAGAAATTATTGGACAAGGTCACTCAATTGGGAACCACTCTTCTTCTCATAAAAGACTCAGATTTGTGTCAGGGTCTGTTCTGAAAAAGGAGATAGTTGACTCCAAATCGGCGATCGAAGATGTTACGGGTGTCCCTGTTAGTTATTTCAGGCCTCCTTATGGAGCGTTTGATCCATTTGTATTAAAGACGATCACTGAGTCCGGACAAATATGTGTAATGTGGAGTCTTCTATCAGGTGATTATTTGGGAAGTAGAAGCGACACCAAAAAAGTAATCAAAAACTACCTGAATTCAGATTCCATTGTAGTTTATCATGATAATCTAAAAAGCAGAAACACGATCATCGAATCATTAAAAAGCACAATACAGACTGCAAATGAAAAAGAGTTTACAATTGGAGACCCCTCAATATGTTTGAGTTGATCGTTTTGAGTGTTGTTGGTCTCTATGCAGTCCAGGTAATAATCTACCTTTTGGCATCATACAAAAGATTTAACAGATTAGCTGATGATCAATTGCCTACAGCCTCTGTAATGGTTGCCGTTCGGGATGAGGAAAAAGTTATTTCCCGTTGTCTTGATGCACTCGATAAACTTGTTTATCCACCAGGTAAACTCCAAATTATTGTGATCAATGACAGCTCAACCGATGCTACAAGTGAAATAATCAGAAAATTCATTGCAGGAAAGCCGCAGTTCACTTTTATTGATGGAGTAGAACCGACAGGCCACCTCAGAGGGAAAACCAATGCACTGGTTCAAGGTCTGAAAGTTGCAACGGGTGAGATTATCTTAACAACGGATGCGGATTGTAAAGTTAATCCGTTGTGGGCTAAGACTCTTGCTTCCTATTTTACAAATGGAGTTGGATTATTGGGGGGGATGACTTCTCAGGAAACGGGTTCGATCTGGAAAGGGATGCAACATCTCGATTTTATGTATCTTCTTGGAGCCGGGTCGGGGACGATAAACGCAGGTTTACCATTAAGTGTAATTGGAAACAACATGGCATATTTACGGAAAGCTTATAATGAAACCGGTGGGTACGAGAGTATGCCATTTAGTGTGACAGAGGATTCACAACTGCTTGCGGCCATTTCTAAATTGAAAAAATATAAAATAATCTATCCACTCGATAAAGATACTTTAATTGAATCGATACCTGTTGATGGATTTATTTCCCTTTACAAACAGAAAAAACGGTGGGGAATCGGTGGATTAAATGTGCCACCCCATGGATTATTGGTATTGGGCACAGCCTTTTTTTCTCATTTGCTTTCGGTTCTTATTTTACCATTCTTTCCTGCTACCGGATTATTAGCCATTCTCACAATTGTAACTGCAGATCTATTTTTTCTCGGTTCAATCGTGCATAGAATGCGACTGCTCCATACATTAAAATATTTCCCATTCTTCGAAATTTATTATTTTGTTTACATCATTTTCCTGCCATTCATATTATTGTTCAGTAAATCTGTTGAGTGGAAGGGGCGGAAGTTCTAACTCATTTAAGTCGTCTGTATTTATTATATTTTAAGATTATATTTTTTGAAAAAATGAAAATAGAACCGCACTTGAAATATATTAGGATATTGCTCTTAACTGTTGTTTTTTCAGGTATTCTCACAGCACAAAGCGTGGAACTTTTCCCCGGTGACCTGAACATACAACCTTTCACTTCCAACTTTTTAGAACCCAGGATGGGAGTTTTTTTCCAATCCGGTAAAAATGATCTTAGACTCGACATTGGAGCTTCAAAAGACATAGCAAGATTTACAGGCAACAACGGAACAATTTTTTCTGTAGGAGCCGATTTTTTTACTTATACCCGGCTTCGTGGTGAAGCAGATTTCCATTTCCCGGTTGATGCGGTAGATTACCTTTTTGGTTTTAATCTTGGCTATAAAATTCCACTTAAAGGAAGAAGTGAGTTTGGTATCAGGGCGAGGTTGAGTCATATAAGCGCACATTTTGTTGATGGGCATTATGATGGCTCTTCTCAAAGATGGAGGGATGACAGAAATCCACTGGTTTACAGCCGGGAGTTTGTTGAACTTTTCCCTTATTACCGATCGGGTGATGGAAGAATTTATCTTGGTATAACATACTTGTTTCATGTTGATCCAACTGAGATAGAACCCTGGATTATTCAAGCAGGATTTGACAGTTACCCCTCTTCATTGTCATTTGGAAATATCTATCCGTTCGTCTCTTATGATTACAAAATGGGATATACCACAGCATACAATTCGAATCATACTGCACAGATTGGATTAAAATTTGGAAAACCCTTTGGCAGTGGGTTGCGAGTGGTATTCACACTCTTTTCAGGGAAAAATGTGCACGGTGAATATTATGAAATTGATGATGAACATTTTTCAACCGGCGTAACAATTGATTTTTAACCATGAGTGAATCAGAAAATTCGGGTACATTGACAAACAATAACGACTTTTTTAAGGTTTATATTATACCTTTACTACTTTTTATAGCAACTCTCGTGACTACGACAATTGCAGGTGCGTTTTGGGTGGTTTCACCTGCAGGAGGACTTGAACTAACTCAAATTGCAGAAGGCCTGCCGTATTCAATCTCGATCTTAACGATTCTTGGATTTCATGAATTTGGACATTATTTTGCTTCGAAATATCATGATGTTAAAGCAACACTTCCATACTTCATTCCATTCCCCACGATAGCCGGAATGTTGAATTTTGGGACTATGGGAGCAGTGATCAAAACCAAAAGCCCGATTTACAGCAGAAAAGCTCTTTTTGATATTGGAATTGCTGGGCCCATTGCCGGATTTGTTATTTCTTTGATAGTTTTAATATACGGATTTCAGAATCTGCCGGGGAAAGAATTTATTCTCAATTTACATCCTGATTTTGATCTGCCGACTTATGGTCAAGGTGGACTTTCCCTTGCTTTTGGTGACAATATTTTATTTGTCTTTTTAAGAGAAATGTTTGCAGTTTCACCGGACGGATTTATTCCTCCAATGAGTGAAATTTATCATTATCCTTATTTGTGTGCTGGATGGTTTGGACTTTTTGTAACAGCACTAAATCTGCTTCCGGTGGGTCAACTTGATGGGGGCCACATCATTTATGCTATGTTTGGCGAAAAGGTTCAGGAGAAAGTTGCCTGGATAACAATGTTTTTCCTTTTGCTTGCAGGTGGGCTTGGGGTATTTAACCAGTTTTACGAAACCCCATTTGATTTTGGCTGGACAGGGTGGTTTCTTTGGGCAGTGTTATTGTATTTTGTGATTAAAGTAAAACATCCACCCGTTTATATAAATGAACCGATTGGGCCAGTTAGAATGGCAATTGGATATTTTGGAATACTGATCTTTATTACTTCCTTTATACCGATGCCTTTTATAATTGATGCAGGTGTATTATAACAGTCCGTACTCATAATTACATATTTTAATTGTTACAGATTTTAGATATTTTAGTTCAAAAAAAATTAGAAACAGAATGAAGAAAATAGCAGCAGGAGTCTTAATCCTGTTATTGTTCAGCGGTTGTGAGAAGGAATTCAACACTCTTGTTGATCCTGTCGCCGCGAAATTTTCAGTTCAAAGTGTAGCCAGGTTTGACACACTCAGATTTAATCCTGTCGATTCACTCGTAAAATATCAAATTCATATTGCATCGAACACAACTCCGTCAAGTGTTTACATGAATTTGTATTCTCCCGGTGACCAGAAAGTTAATTCCACACCCTATTATCTTGTGGATAACGGAAATCTAACTTCAGGAGATGAAGTTGCAGGCGATAAAATTTATTCATTAAAAGTGCCAATGTCGAGTGGATATATCTCCGGTGAATACAGAACCGAATATTATGCTTCCGACAATTCCGGTGAGAGTTTTCGATTAGCAGTAAGTAAATTTGTATATGATAATGGAGCTGCAAATCAGGAACCAATAATCAGTGATCTTATTGCCCCCGATACTCTTGTTGTTTTGGACACGACGGTATTCAGAATTACAATGAAAGCAATTGATCCAAACGGAAAACAGGATCTGTCGCGGGTCTATTTTGTTGTTACCCGGCCTGACGGCACCTCAAACAATGCTGCACTTCTAATGTATGATGATGGAAATTTTAATGATCATGGTGACGAGGTCGCTAATGATGATATCTATTCTATCATAGTCAGTGTTTTCTCGACAAATCAAAAAGGGGAATACACATTCACCTTTACAGCAGAAGACAGGGGCAAAAAGAAGAGTACACCGCTAATTAAAAAGATTGTATTGAAGTAGATGTTGAATAGAATAAAATTATCATTGTTTATTTTGGTTGCAGCCGGTTCCGGCGTTGTAGCACAAAACAGTCCGTTTTCTTTTAAGTTCGAAGATGCTCCAACTTCAGCTGCTTATTCATCTTCTGAGAATCCGGCTTCAAACAGCATCAGTGCCCTTCATATCCAAGGGGATACCATTTGGCTTGGAACTTCCCGTGGATTGAGCAGATCTACCGATAAGGGTGCTTCATGGCGCAATTATTACGGCGATCCCGCATTTGGCACAGAAAACATCTCTGCTATTGCATGGGATAAATACAATGGAGTGCTTTGGGTCTCCACTGCTCACTCTGCTGAGAGATCAGGACAAACTTTCCCCGAGGGAAGTGGTCTTCGTTACACAACTGATGGTGGTGAGACCTGGACAAAAATTGCCCAACCCCTTGACAAAGAGAGTGATACTTTGATTGTGTATGGAAACAGCACTCTTAGAGCCCTCCCGGTTACAGTTGCAATACAAAATATTACATACGATATTGCAGTAACACGTGGAGCTGTCTGGATAGCATCATTTGCCGGTGGATTAAGAAAATCAACTGATATGGGGGTCACCTGGCAGAGAGTTATTCTTCCACCCGATTTTTTAAATTCTGTAAAACCGACCGATAATCTCAGCTTTTGTGTTTCACCCGTTCCAGGGAAATTTTGCAGTGAAGGATATCTTAACTATCGTGCATTTAGTGTGATGGCAACCGGTGATTCTGTTATTTATGCAGGAACCGCAAACGGGATAAATAAATCGACAGATGGGGGAATCAGTTGGGTTAAGTTTAATCACCAGAACCAGGTAAATCCAATGTCAGGAAACTTTGTTGTTGGACTTGGAAACAAAGAGGGGACAAACGAGATTTGGGCTGCCACCTGGAAGGCGGAAGATTTAAATGAAGCTTATGGTGTCAGCTTTTCTCCTGATGGAGGTGCAAACTGGTTTACAAGTCTTGACGGAGAAAGAATAAATAACTTCGCAATTTTCACCGATAAAGTGGTTGCTGCTGCTTCCGGTGGATTGTATAAATCAAATGATTATGGGAAGAACTGGTATTCACCAGGAAATATTGTTGACACTGATTCTAAATTATCCTTAAAAACGACCACTTTTTACTCAGTTGTCTGGGCGGAGTCAGGAACTGTTTTGTATGTTGGTACTGCGGATGGGCTTGTTAAAAACAGTGGTTTTGTAGGAATATGGCCAGATAAATGGAAACTCTATTTTGCTTCCCAACCGCTTGAATCTGTTGAGGAATCATACGCTTTCCCAAATCCATTTTCACCGAAAACAGAACAGGTAAAAATAAAGTATTCAACCAGCGGGAAAGAATTAAATGTTACAATCAGGATATTTGATTTTGGGATGAACTATGTGAGAACAGTAATTCAAAGTGCTCCGAGAGGGAATCCAACTCACACAGTGAATACCACAGGCATAAGCGGAGTAATAGATTTTTGGGACGGGAAAGATGATGCAGGAAAAGTGGTGCCAAATGGTGTTTATTTCTACAGAATCGATGCCGGTAGTGAAAAACCGATTTTCGGAAAGATAATGGTGCTGCAATAAGATGAAAAACACTAAAATATTTTTATTGATTACAATACTTATTCTTTCTGCTCCGATAGATGCTCAAAGAATAATGAACAATCTTTCATCAGCTCCCGGAGCTTTCAGCAGGATTGGATTTGGAGCACGCGGAATAGGAATGGGGAATGCTCTTTCAACCGTGAAATCTGGTAATATATCCTCAATATACAACCCCGCACTTTCGGTTTTTCAGGACAACAACGCATTCAGTGCACAATATACTTTCCTTGGACTTGACAGATCATTAAATTTTGTGAGTTTTACAAGGCGGTTCGATTTTTATTCAAAGAATGATACGCTTCCCGAAACAAGGGTCCCGAGATCAACTGCGGGAGTTTCTTTAGGCCTTATTAATGCAGGGGTTGGTAACATTGATCAAAGGGACAATCAAGGTTTTAAGAAAGGGACACTCTCCACTTCAGAAAATCTTTTCTTTTTATCCTTGGCAAACAAGTTTTCTGAAAAAATCTCTGTTGGTGTAACGGCAAGATTCTATTATTATAAACTTTACGAAGATGTGACATCCACAAGTTTTGGCTTTGATATCGGAGCAATTTACACCTTTACCCCTGAATTGGCAGTGTCACTGGTTCTTACAGATGTGAATTCGCAATACAAATGGAATACTGCTCCAATTTACAATACGGAGGGTGGGGAAACCATCGATAAATTCCCTCTGTTTAAGAAGCTTGGAGTTAGCTACTATTACAAGCCGTACAGGTTGCAACTTGCAGCTGAATTTGCCTCTGATAATTATGGTACTAACCTTTTACGTTTTGGTGCCGAATATAATATCTACGAAGGTCTTTTCCTCAGGGGTGGTATCGATAACTTGTTCCTGAATAAAAGTGATGAACCTGTAAAACCATCGGTTGGATTTTCATATTCCAGAGAATTGGGGAATTACAGAATTGGTTTTGATTACGCTTTTCAGGTTGAACAGTATTCAAGCTCTGACAGGCACATAATTGGTCTAAATTTTATTTTCTAAATATTGATAATTGATGAAAAAACTATTATTTATCTCCGTTTTTCTGTTAACCACCCCGGTTTTGTTCTCTCAATCAGCCGGCGGCAGTGGACTCTCATTTCTCAAAATCGGATCCGGAGCAAGAAATATTGCTTTGGGCGATAATGGAACTGTCTTTGCGAATGACGCAACAGCAATTTTTTACAGTCCTGCAAATTTGAGCCGAAGTGACAACTCTGAAATCTCATTCACTCACAATGAGTGGATTCAAGGAGTCAGAACAGAAATGTTGGCTGCAAAATTTTCACTTTTTGGTCTGAAAATGGGCTTTGGAGTCAATTCAACCAGAATAGGGGATATTGATGTAAGAGAGAGACCGGGAGATGCTCTTTCTACTTTTACAGCAGACTTTATTGCAATCTCACTCGGTACAGGTTTTAAGATATCGGAAAAAGTTAGTGCCGGTGTTGTTTTAAAATATCTATTCGAAGGAATGTTCTACGAAGATGCGGCGGGATATGCTGTTGATCTCTCCGGTAGATACACAATAAATGATGCTTTGTTTTTAACGGCAGCCATCAGAAATCTTGGTTCAATGAATGAACTAAAAACAATTGCCACCAAATTACCAACAGATTTTCGGGTTGGTGCCGGTTACAATTTTGCCATGCCACAAAACAAACTTAATTTCTCCACGGGACTTGAAGTACAGAAATTTTTCTCGACGGATGATATCCATATCAACGCTGGTGTAGAAGCTGTATATGATGGACTGCTTGCAGTAAGACTTGGTTATCAGTCCTTATACGAAGCAAAAGGATTAACCACCGGAATTGGAATCTACTGGAACAATCTCGCCTTCGATTATGCTCTTACTCCATTTGGACAAGACCTGGGTTTGGGACACACATTCTCTGTGAAGCTGGGACTTTGAACTAATGCAATAATCCAATAATGCAGTAATATTCGGAAAAACACAGTTTTTAGTCGTAAGTGACAGGAGTGGTAATCGTCTCGATTGCCGTCTGCAAAACGATTAACCGCAAGTGGGATAGTTCCACGGATGATACGGATCTAACACAGATTTTCAAGGATGGATTTTAATAATCTCTCTTCGCAGGAATCATGTTCGTAGAAAAGTTAATACCTCCAAACGCTTTAAACTCCGACTCATTGGTGGGATATATTCCAGCAAGGTTGTTCACCCCAAAATTCCTTTTTCCACGACTCATTTTCATAACCCCCCAAAATAATACCCCAACTTTATTAGTTTGGGCATGAGTTTTAAAAGCAGTAAATTTAAAATCACAAAATTTGATATTTCTTGAGTTTAAACTTTAAATTATTGGCAACTGATCATGCTTCAAAAGCACGGGCAGGAGAGTTAACGACGGCACATGGTGTGGTTAAAACACCTATTTTTATGCCTGTTGGTACTCAGGGAACAGTTAAAGCGGTAAATTTTTCCTACCTCAGAGATGATATCAATGCAGATATCATTTTGGGCAACACATACCACCTTTATCTCAGACCTGGGACAGATACTCTTGAACAGGCGGGCGGATTACACAGGTTTATAAACTGGGATCGCCCCATTCTTACCGACAGCGGTGGTTTTCAGGTGTTTTCTTTATCTGATCTCAGAAAGATTAAACATGACGGGGTTGAGTTCAAATCACATCTTGACGGATCAAAACACTTTTTTACTCCTGAAAAGGTTGTGAATATTCAAAGATCGATTGGTTCTGACATCATGATGGTTTTGGATGAATGTACTCCATATCCTTGTCCGTTTGATTATGCAAAACGATCCACCAAAATGACTTCATATTGGGCGGTTTTGAACAGAGAAGCTTTTGTGAAGACCAAAGGGTTATATGGATATGAACAAAATCAATTTGGGATAATTCAAGGAAGTACTTACAAAGAACTTAGAGAAGAATCGGTAAAATCGTTACTGGAACTCGATTTTGAGGGATATGCCATCGGGGGTCTTGCGGTTGGTGAGCCTGCTGAAGAGATGTATGAACTGGTTGATTTTACAACAGATTTTATGTTGGCCAACAAGCCCAGATATTTAATGGGAGTTGGGAAACCGGAGAACATTCTCGAGGCAATTGAAAGGGGGATCGACATGTTTGATTGTGTGATGCCGACAAGGAATGCTCGAAGAGGATTTCTTTTTACATGGAATGGTCCGGTAAGAATTAAAAATTCGATGTACAAAAATGATTTTACTCCTCTGGATGAAAATTGTAATTGTTACACATGCAGAAATCACTCAAGGGCATATTTGCGCCACCTTCTTGTGGCAAGCGAATTCCTTGGGTTCGAACTGGTTTCGGTTCACAATGTCCACTTTTACCTTGAACTTGCAAGAGCTGCAAGAGAGCACATTCTTGCCGGAGATTTTAAGGAATGGAAAGAAATAACTTTAAGAAGAATAACAGACCAAGAAAAAAAAGAAACGGAGAATTAAATGGAAACTTTATATGCAATGGCTCCACAAGGTGGTGAGGGTGGCAGCGGAATGATGGGCACACTGATAATGTTCGGTGCCATCTTTCTGATTTTTTATTTTATGATCATCAGGCCCCAACAGAAGAGACAAAAAGAGAGAGAAAAACTTCTTTCTGCTGTTGAAAAGGGAGATAAAGTTGTCACTTCAGGTGGTATGTATGGTGAAGTTACAGGTGTTGAAGATAAAATTGTCTGGGTTAAAGTTTCGGACAATACAAAAATTAAATTTGACAAAAATGCGATTGCTGCCATACTTAACAGTGATGGTACAACCACAAGCTTAGAAAAGAAATAACGGACTTAAAATGTTTTGCACGGTCGAAGAAGCTGCCTCCGAATTAAGAAGCGGAAAAATAATCATAATAACTGATGATGAAAACCGCGAAAATGAAGGAGATTTTGTTTGTGCCTCTGAATTTATAACCCCCGAAACCGTCAATTTTATGATTACACACGGGCGCGGATTACTTTGTGTAGCCATGGAGGGATCAAAACTTGATCATTTGGGGATGCCTCTGATGAGTGGGTCAAATAATGCTCTTCATGGAACAAATTTTACTGTATCCGTGGATGTTGTTGAGGGAACCACCACAGGAATTTCTGCATCTGACCGTGCAAAAACCATTTTAGCACTGGCCTCTGACGAAGCAAGGACAGAAGATTTTGCTGTCCCGGGTCATATCTTTCCATTACGATATAGTGAAGGTGGGGTCGTTAAACGACCGGGACATACCGAAGCCGTTGTTGATCTTTGTCGCATTGCCGGGTTAAATCCTGCCGGTTCTCTTTGTGAGATTCTCAAAGAAGATGGTGAAATGGCAAGGATGAAAGAGTTAACTGAAATAGCTCAAAAATTTGGTTTAAAAATGATTTCTGTGAAGGAAATCATGAAACACCGGATGATTCACGAAAAATTTATCAGCAAAATCACGACGATAAATTTTCCTACAGCTCATGGTGATTTTAAACTTCATCTTTTTAAGTCCCAAATAGACTCTAAAGATCACATTGCGGTAGTTAAAGGCGAAGTCTCAGGTGAAGAAGATGTTCTGGTGAGGATTCATTCAGAGTGTTTGACCGGTGATATTTTCCATTCATTAAGGTGTGATTGTCATGACCAATTAAACCATTCTCTTGAACTCATAAACGGTTATGGCAAGGGTGTGGTTGTTTACCTTCGGCAAGAGGGAAGAGGAATTGGGCTCAGCAATAAATTAAAAGCCTACAAACTTCAGGATATGGGATTTGACACAGTTGAAGCTAATGAAAAGTTGGGGTTTGAAGCCGATCCAAGAGATTACGGTCTGGGTACCCAAATTATAAAAGAACTTAACATCAAAAGTGTTAAGCTTATAACCAATAATCCTAAAAAGATTGATGATTTTCTTGCTTATGGTATTCCAGTCTCTAGCAGGGTTCCGCTCGAAATAGCTCCAAATCAGAATAACATTAAATATTTAGAGACAAAACGGGATAAGATGGGGCACATGATACTCAACTCAATTTCAGAGTTGTTGTAAAATATCTGCTATTCTGAAGAGTCTGTTTTCTTCAAATTCAGGTGCGATAAATTGAACAGCGAGGGGTAATCTCTCTTTCGATTTTCCTGTCGGAATGGAGATAGCGGGAAGTCCCGCAAGATTTACCGAAGTGGTATAAATATCTCCGAGATACATCGAGAGTGGATCATCTGACATTTCACCAAATTTGAATGGTAACTCAGGAGTGACCGGAGTTAAAATTAAGTCGTAATCTTTGAATACAGCTGAAAAATCAGATTTTATCAGTCGTCTTACCTTCTGAGCCTTGTTAAAATAGGCATCGTAATAACCTCCGGACAATACATAATTCCCCAACATAATCCTGCGTTTCACTTCTGTGCCAAAACCTTTTGATCTAGTTCCGGTATACATATTACCAAGTGATTTGTCCTCATTAGCTCTTTTCCCATATCTAACACCGTCATATCGTGACAAATTGGAGGCTGCCTCTGCGGTTGTGAGAACATAATAAGCTGCTATGGTCAAATGAGTATTTGGTAATGAAACTTCATCTACAATATTTCCTGCATCTTCAAGTTTCTTTACGAGGATTTGGATAGATTCTCTGATTTCAGGATCGAGGCCCTCACCATAATATTCTTTTGGTAATGCAATTCTGAACTTGGAGTCATCAGGATTTTTTGTGCTATTTAGGGGAATTTCAGAATTGGTTGAAGTGGAATCCTTGGGATCGTAACCTGAAATCACATCCAGGACGAGGGCACAATCTTCAGGGTTTTTGGAGAGTGGACCAATAGAATCGAAGGAGGATGCAAAGGCTGTTAGACCATATCTGGAAACTCTTGAATAGGTTGGTTTGATACCATAGACCCCACAAAAGGCTGCAGGTTGCCTTATTGAGCCACCTGTGTCACTTCCTAACGCTACATCACACAAACCGGCAGCCACTGCTGCCGCCGATCCACCTGAAGAACCACCCGGAACTCTTGACGGATCAACGGGATTAAGCACATTTCCATAAGCGGAATTTTCATTTGATGAGCCCATTGCAAATTCATCACAATTTAATTTTCCGATTATCAGGGCATCTTCTTCACGAAGTTTGGAAATTACTGTCGCGTCGTAAACCGGATGGAAATTTTCAAGAATTTTGGAACCACAAGTCATAGGCATCCCTTCGACAGAAATCACATCTTTAATTGCGATAACGGCACCAAAAAGAGAGCCGGGTTTTAGACCGGCGTTTACTTTTTTGAGCAATTGTTCTGCTTCTTCAAGAATTCGAGGATTTACAAACAAAAAACTGTTCAGGTTTTTGTTATCCTCAATCTTTTTAAGAAAGAAGTTGATATTCTGTAAAAGGTCAAGATTACCGGAGAGAATCAGTTCCCGTTTTTGTGAAATGGAGGAATATTGAAGCAATTATCGGCCGTGGATCAGTTTTTTTTATCTTTATCCGCGGTTTCGTCAACCTTGATATCCTGTTCAACATCTTTGATAGCTCTTTTGAACTCTCTCATGCCTTTTCCGACACCTTGAGCCAGTTCAGGTATTTTTTTTGCGCCAAAAAGCAGGAGCACAACAAGGACAATAAGAAATATTTCGAGTGGACCTAAGTTAGAAAACATGTTCTACCTCTTTTGATTTTATAAAATTTGCAATTGAACTAAAAATAAACTTTCCGGAATCGTTTCCGATTGTTTTACTACAAGCCCTTTCAGGGTGTGGCATCATTCCAAGAACATTACCGGCTTTGTTTGTTATTCCGGCTATATTGTTAATTGAGCCATTTGGATTCGACTCAGGGGACAACTCACCAGTTGGTGAGGAATATCTGAAGAGTATCTGTCCGTTTTTTTCGAGTTCGTCTATTTTGTCGGGTTCAATAAAATAATTCCCCTCACCATGGGCAATCGGGATTTTTACAATTGATCCTGTAGCCCCTCCGGCGAAGACTTCTGATTTACCAGTGACCAAAATGTGGACATCTTCACAAATAAATTTGAGGCTTTTATTTTTAATTAATACACCGGGAAGCAGACCACTTTCGCAGAGTATCTGAAATCCGTTACAAATTCCGATAACAATCCCCCCCTCATTGGCAAATCTGATTACATCGGTCATTATTGGTGAGAGTTTTGCTACTGCACCACATCTGATATAATCACCATAGGAAAATCCTCCCGGCAGGATTATTACATTACAATCCTTTATTGATGGCTCTTTATGCCAAAGGAATTCAACTTCGTAGCCCAGTTCGTGTTTCAGGGCATAATAAGCATCATGATCACAGTTTGATCCCGGGAAAACAACTACACCAAACTTAAGATTCATCAGTTTCTTCCAACTGGATTTCAAAATCTTCCATAATTGGGTTTGCCAGAAGTTTTCCTGAAAATTCTGTAACCTCTTTAAGTGCCTCTTCTCGTGAGGAAAGGTTTACAAAAAATTCAACTTCTTTATTAATCCTTACCTGGTCGATATTCAAAAAGCCAAGCAATTTAGCACCCTGTTCGGCAGCTTTTCCTTGGGGATCAAGGATCGATTTTCTTCTTTTAATAATAACTTTTGCTTTAAACACACTATTTCCGATGATTTTTTTGTTTTTTCTCTTTGGAAACATAGCTATATGCTATGTTTAATAAAATGCCAAAAGTAAAGATAACAAAGAGTCCTGTCCATGAATAAAAATAAAGTGCAAACGGTAAGATCGCGACCAAAACCAATTGCAGTGGATTCGCCATGATGGCTTCTTTGTTAAATTTTGGGAATGCGGCAAATTTAATACTCGATACCATTCCTAATGCTGAGAGTATTGTCACTACAGGGAAAACCCATTTCATTGAAGATGGTATAAATGAACTGTCGAGTTGAGCAAGCACAAGAAGAGTTACAATAAGTGCGGCTACCGGGATTGGGATTCCTTTATAATCTTTTTTCTTCAGGTCTGTAATTTCAACATTAAACCGTGCCAGTCTCAGGGCACCGCAAGCGAGAAACAGCAGACTGATAACCAGACCCCAGGTTTCAAGGCTTTCCAGTTTATACTTATAGATCAGGAAAGCGGTTGGTGCACCAAACCCCACAACATCTGCGAGTGAATCGAGTTGTACTCCAAAGTTGGAAGCTGCGTTGAGCAACCTCGCTGCAAGTCCATCTATCATATCAAAAAATGCAGAAGCAAAAATTAAATAGCCGGCTGTGGTAAATTCACCATCAGAGGCATAAACAATTGACAAGAAACCACATGTAAGGTTTCCCAGAGTTAACAGACCGGGTATAACAGCCCGTTTATTTTGAAACATCTTTTTGTTCCCGGCTCAATTTAAAAAGGATGGTTTCGCCGGCTGAAACCATATCACCGGCCTTTACTTGTGGAATACTTGAAGTAGGGACAAGAATATCAACTCGACTGCCAAATTTAATCATGCCAAATCTTTCACCCATTGTAACTGATTGACCCACTTTCAGATCATTAACTATCCTTCTGGCAACATAACCCGCAATCTGGGAGTAGAGCACTTTGCCATTTCCAAAATTGATACCTGTCAGCCACCTTTCGTTTTCCGAAGAAGCTTTATCGTCGAAAGCAACCAGATATTTTCCCTCGTGATACTTCAGGTATTCAACTTTACCTGAGATGGGGATTCTATTCACATGAACATTTAGTGGAGACATAAATACTGATATCTGTAGAGCTTTATCTTTTAGATATTCATCATCATAAACTTCTTTAATGAAGAGAACTTTGCCATCTGCCGGTGAGACAATGATATCTTCTCCCCGGGGGATGGTTCTCTCCGGATCACGGAAAAAATTGAGGGTGAAGATTGTAATAAATCCTGCCAGAGCAAAAAGAATATACTTCAGAAAAGGTTTTTCGATGAACCAAATTCCCGCGGCAATCAGGATGAAAGAGATTATGAGGACTATTCCAATGGTGAAGTAACCGTATTTTGTAAACATTTATTCCAGGACTTTTGTGATAAAATTAAAATAATATTCTTTTGATTTTAGAGATGGCTTTTTGATGTGGTTAACTATTTTTTTGTCTTCCGATACAGGAACCAAAAGAAGATCGTCATACCTGAAATCGCCATCAATGAAAAATTTCCCTTCAAAAATAAAGAATCGAGAGATAAATGAGACCAATTCCACGTTTCTTCTCTCGAAAAAGGGTCTCATAACAGCATTAAGTTTGTAGGTTAACTTGGTTAAAGTTCTGATATCTTCCGGAGAAGTAACACCCATTGAGTAGAGAAGAGATTCACTTACCGGGGTGTTAAACCGTTCATTCATAAATATCAAATGTGCCGGATTTTTTAGATGATCCAATAATGATATACCCGTTGACTTCTCAATATAAGGGTCAGCAAGGTTGTATATTTTAATATAAAAACCGGTGGTTGAATATCGACCATCACGATTAATGGATAGTTCACTCTGTTTGAAGATCAGCGGGAGATTAAACTCCTTCAGATAGTCAAAAAGTTGTGGCGAAATAATTAACGAATTTCCTTGTAAATTAGAAACAGGGATTTCATTATTTCTGAGCGAACCGTAAAGATCATCTAGTTCGATCTGCACTTCTGTAACTTTTCAATATCAAAAATAAGTAAATGCCAAATATAAAATTTGTCAAGTACATAAATAAACAATTTCTTAAAAATAACTTAATTTCACGGAGTATTGATGTTTAATAAACCCAATATGCAGCAAATGATGCGTCAGGTTCAAAAATTGCAGGAAGATATGGCAAAAGCGCAACAAGAGCTTGCATTAAAGACTGTAACTGAAGAAGCCGGTGGAGGGATGATTAAAGCAACCGTTAATGGTAACAGTGAGCTGATTTCAATCGTACTTGATCCTGCTGTTATTGTTCCTGATGACAAGGAAGTATTGGAAGATTTGATTGTTGCAGCGGTTAATAAAGCTGTGACTTCAGCAAAAAAAATGAATGAAGAAGAGATGGCAAAACTTACAAAAGGTGTTATTCCTCCGGGAATGAACATACCGGGGTTCTAAATAAATGAATCTTGCCGGGCCGTTACAGGCAGTAGTTGAAGAATTTTCGAAATTTCCGGGCGTTGGTGCCAAGAGTGCCAGGCGATTGGCACTCTTTCTGCTTAGGCAACCACACGAACAAATCGATAGTCTGGTTGAATCTTTAATTGGATTAAAAACAAAAATTAAATTTTGTAAGATTTGTTTTAACATCGGTGAATCGGATATTTGTGATATTTGCAGTTCTGACCGAAGAGATAAATCGATTATTTGTGTTGTTGAAGATATCAATGATGTTATCGGAGTAGAAAGGTCACATGAATATAACGGGACATATCATGTTCTGGGAGGTGTGTTATCACCGCTTAACGGTGTTGGACCCGAATCTCTAAAAGTAAAAGAGCTTCTCCAAAGATTAAATGGAGAGGTGAAAGAAGTAATTCTTGCTCTTAACCCCGACACCGAGGGGGAAGCAACTTCGCTTTATCTCAACAGGTTGATAAAACCACTCGATGTTTCGGTCAGCAGGATCGCCAGAGGTTTACCAATCGGGGGGAATATCGAATTTGCAGATGATGCAACCATTGGACGGGCTGTAACGGGAAGAGGACTTTTTTAATGAGTTCTGAAGCAACTTTTCCCGCTGATAAATGGTATCAAAACTGGTTTGATTCAGAGCATTATCTAAAACTTTATCATGGCAGGGATTACTCGGAAGCTGAAAAGCTTGCAAAATTAATTTGCGAGTGTACCGGAATTAAGTCCGGCAGCAGTGTACTCGATCTTGGATGCGGAGCGGGACGTCACTCAATAATGTTTAGTAAACTTGGATTTCAAGTTACAGGATATGACCTCAGCAGACATCTGCTTTTAGAAGCGAAATCCAGTTCCATCTGTCAAAAGACAACACTGTCGCTTGTCAGAGGGGATATCAGAAACTTACCTTTTAAATCTAAATTTGATCTTGTATTGAATATTTTTACAAGTTGGGGATATTTTGAATCTGATTTGGAAAACCTCACAGTACTTAAAAATGCAGTTTCACTTAAAAAAACGGGAGGATTTTTTGTCTTCGATTTTCTGAATGCAGAGTATCTTAGAAAAAATCTTATCCCAAGTTCTGTGACTGAATTTGAGGGTGTAACTTACAGTGAGGAGCGGTTAATTAAAGATGAAAGAGTTATAAAATCGATAAAATTTTGTGACGGAAACGGTGAAAAGTGTTTTAAGGAGTCGGTTAGATTATTTAACCATGACCAGATAATAGAAGTTTTTAAGGAAACAGGGGTATCAAATATATCGTTGTTTGGTGATTATGATGGAAGTAGATTTGAGAAATCCAATTCACCAAGAATAATATGTCTCGTTTCATAATTTTAAGCCTGTTAACTTTTTTGTTGACGGGATGCGACATCTTCACAACAAGAGCACCGGAAGCACCCGATGTCCCGCGGTTCAATTATCTGCAACCGGTGGATGTCTCAAGTGTGATTACAAATCTGGTTAACTCGGTTTCCACCAAAAGTACACAGTATTATATAAAATCTTTCAGCGACTCCATTAAAAACGGCAAATCATTTCAATTTGTTGCCAATGCCGAGGCAGTTTCGAAGTATGCGTCGCTCGCATTTGGGTGGTCTCTTAAGGATGAAGAACAATATTTTAACAATATTATTAATAAGATACCCAAGGAATCATCGATTTCTGTGCTGTTTGATGATGAGCAACTTGTTTCTTTTGGTGACAGTGCTTATCTGTCGGCAAATTATAGTGTGACAGTACCACACAACATACAAGGGCTCGCCAATGTTTTTAGCGGTAAATTACAGTTTAAGTTGTTACGCGATAAACAGCAACTCTGGACAATTTATCAATGGCAGGATATCAAATCGGGCGAATCAACTACTTGGAGTGAGTTAAAAGGGTATTTTAATTGATTCGTGTGAAATTATTTACAGGACTACTGTTTGCTTTACTGATTTTCGGCTGTGAAAACCCGTTTGCACCCGGAACTTATGAGGATGAAGAAGGTGGTGGAGGTGTCCTCAGCGATCTCTCAACCCCGGATGGAGTTTTCATTAATCTAAAATATGCCTACACTTTTAAGGATACCAGTATCTATTCTGCTCTGATAAAGGATGATTTTATATTCACATTTCGCGATTATGATCTTGGAGCAGATGTTACATGGGGAAGAGAAGAAGAACTAAGAACCACTTCGGGACTATTCTCGAACTCAGAGAGACTCGATCTTGTCTGGAATAATATAGTTCTCTCGAGCGGTGATTCAACCAAAATCAATATTGTAAGAAGTTTTAACTTAACTATAACATTCAATCCCAGCGACATAGTCAGAATTAATGGCAGAGTAAATCTCAATCTTGAGAAGAATGCCGTCACAAAAAAGTGGCAAATTTCGCGGTGGATTGATGAATCGAATCTATAAAATGATATTTTACTTTAAAGAAGCCATCAGAAATTTACGATTTGCAGGTTTAACCTCAATAATCACTTTTCTTTCCCTGTTGTTCGCCTCACTTTTCATTTGTGCATCGTATATTTTTGCCGGTTTTTCGGATGACCTTCAGGAGAATCTTAAAAAAAATGTAACTGCCTCGTTTTATCTGAGGGATTCTTTGCCTGTCTCTGAAATAAATGACTTAATCGGGAAAATTCAAAAGTTTGATGGAGTAAAATCTGTTAATTTTGTCAGCAAAGAAGAAGCGGAGAAGGATTTTGTTAAACAGACCGGTGAAGATTTTAAGAAAGTTTTGTCATTTAATCCTCTTCCTTCATCGATGTTGGTTACTCTCGACCCTGCAAACTATGAAATGAAGAATTTAGAAAACACTGTAAGCTCCATAGCGTCTTTAGATGGTGTTGAGAGCCATGAATTCCGGAGTCAGTTATTAAATGAAATGATGATTGTGGTAGCGCGAATCAAAATAATAACTTTTATTGTGACGGCAATTTTCCTGTTTGTCGCAGTATATCTTGCTTACACCTCAATTAGAGCAGCATTTGCTGCGAGGAGGGAAGATATAAATACAATGAAACTGGTCGGGGGCAGTTTACGTGAAATTAAGTTACCTGCATATCTTTCTACACTACTATTAAGTAGTATTTGTGCATTGATCACACTATTAGTTTATAATTTTATCGTAAATTTAGGTTTGGAATTTTTAGAAATAAGCATTGCCGGATCGGACACGACAACAGGCGCGTTGTTATCAATTTTTTCAGCTCCTTTAATCGCTATTCTGGGCACATATTTTGCCTCTTTTTCTGTTAAGATTGAGTTAAATTCGTGATTTATCTTTCAAATAACTCAAATAATCAATATATTTGCATATCATAAATAAAAAGTAGAGTTATGCGGTTTACCAAATTACTGTTTTTCCTTTTGGTTATTAGTACAACATTTTTTGTAAAAGCTCAGGATGTTAAAGTTGGGAGAGACGGTACTCCCTATCAAGCCGGGGGAGCATTTTATGATTATTCGGACCCTGATAAATTAAATATTACTGTTTCAGCACTTGGGTATGTAAAATTTCCGGGTAGATATTTGGTACCTGATGGTACAAATGTACTCGATCTTTTAACCTATGCTGGTGGACCTACCACCGATGCTCTGCTTGAACAGATTGCCCTCTTTAGATATGCTTCCAGCGATACGGCTGCATTTCCCAAACCTCAAAATGCAAAAGACAGTTCACTCATCTCCAAAACGGGCAACCGTGTTTTGGAACTCAATTATAATTCACTTTTATGGGATGATTATGTTAAACCGATTGATACGATTCCAACTCTTCAACCGGGCGACATACTTCTTCTGAAAGGTGAACCACGATTTTTCTTTAGAGATTACTTCTCGATCGGCTTGCAGATTCTTTCAGCAGCGATATCTTTAGTTATTTTAATCTTGAATATTACACGAAATTAGAGGAACAATTGGATACAGAATTCAATAATTCGCAATTCCAGGAAACAAAATCCATAGTAGATTACCTGCAACTGATTCGCGGGAATTTTTTACCGATCCTTATCATAACCGCAGTTTCGTTTATCTTTGCTCTGGTTTATGCTATAAACGCGGTGAATATTTACAATTCGAGCACACTCGTTAAAGTAAATAAAAATTCCGGCAACATACTTGAATCAAATCCATTGCTCCAACCTTTTGGTTCAGAGGACAGATTTATCTCCAACGAGATAGAGATTATTAAAAGTTACACTCTAAGAGAAAGAGTTTCATCAGCTCTGATAGACTCTTTTAACAATGCCGCAAAAAAGGATACTTTTTCAGTTCTTCTAACTTCTGACAAACTTGATCAGACCAAGAAAAAATTGATGACCAAGGATGCGCTTGCTCGAACTCTTCTGGGTGTTACAACAGTTGAACAAAAAAGGGGATTGGATTTTGTAATTCTTTCTGCCAGTTCACCATCACCATACGAAGCCGCGCTTATTGCAAATACTTATGCCTCTGAATATCGAAATCTTAATCTGATGTTCAACAGGGATCAATTAATTGTAGTTAAGAATTACCTTGATGAACAAAGAACAGAAAAACTTGATCAACTTAATGGAGCTGAAGAGACTTTAAAGGCCTTTCAGGAAAGTGGCGGAATTATTGCTCTTGATAATCAGGCATCAAATCTGATTTCGCAGATTTCAACCCTTGAAGCAAGTAAGAGTATGCAGGAGATTGAATTAAAATCGACGCAAACCGCTCTTGAATCATACAGGAATCAGTTGTCAAAACTTGACCCAGATGCCCTGGATTATCTTGCTCAATATGGTTCAAAGGGTTATTTTGAGCAGTTGCAGACAGAAATAGCAAAACTTGAAATTCAAAAATTGCTTATCTCCGGAAACGAAAAAGACCCAAAAAATGCAAAAGCACTAAGAGAGTTTGATCTAAAAATCGGTATGTTACAAGATAAACTCGATGAAGAGATCGAAAAATTTCAGAAGAGTGCGGTTGCCAGTACACCTCAGGAATACAGAACACTATCTCTTCAGATTCTCGATCTGGAGATCAAGGAAAAGGGTTTAAACTACTCTATAGCACAATTAACAGGAATGTTGAATCAATATGAGAATAAGTTTGGACTCCTTCCGAGAAATGCAATTGAACTTGCCAAGTTGACAAGAACAAGAGAAGGATTGGAAAAACTTTATACTCTGATTGAACAAAGATTTCAGGAAGCTGTTATCAACGAACAATCACAACCGGGTAATGTTGTAGTGATAGAAGCTGCAAGGGTAATGACAGAACCGGCCAAACCAAATCGTACATTAATTGTAATTATAGGTCTGGTTCTGGGATTGGTTGTATCAATTTCTTATGTCTTTGTGAGAGATTACTTCGATAAGACTGTAAAAACTCCTGATCAGCTCACGAAACTTGGATTTAACGTCCTTTCGTGGATACCCAGGATTGAAGGTATTGATGCTTCAAAAGGAAGTTCAAACGAGTTTATTGTCTTCTCAAAACCGGATTCGATTCCCGCTGAAGCATTCAGGGCGTTAAGAACACGACTTCAATTTACTTCTCCTGATCCGGATAAAATGAAAGTACTTTTGATCACTTCGTCTGCTCCGACTGAAGGTAAAACCATTATCTCAACAAACCTTGCAGGAAGTTTCTCACAGATTAATAAAAGAGTACTATTGGTTGACTGCGATCTGAGAAAACCGAGGGTTCACAATGTTTTCAATATGAACAGACACCCCGGTTTGGTCGATTATCTATTTCATAACAACACTATGGAAGAGATTGTCCGTAAAACTGAAATGCCAAATTTGGACTTTATTCCTTGCGGTACAATCCCACCTAATCCTGCGGAGTTAATGGAATCTGATGCAATGAAAGATTTTATTGCAACTGTTAGAGATATGTATGATTTCATAATTCTCGATACACCTCCAATTATAGCAGTAACAGATTCCGAAATTCTTTCGAGACATGTGGACGGGTCGATTCTTGTTGTCTCGGCTGATACTACTGAAATGGAATTGTTAAGAAGAGCCGGTGAGATTCTGAAACAGGGTAAACATCACTTCATCGGAGCTGTGTTGAATAACTTTGTTTACAAGAGTTCTTATGGATCTTATTACAAATATTACTATTACTATTCACGCTCGACGAAATCCGGAGATAATGCTTAACACAATTATCTCACCGATAGTTTTGTTGACTTCCAACCTTAGAAAAGGAATAGCATTTATGCTATTCCTTTCTTGCATTAATGCTGTTGCGTTTTCCCAAACCAATCCAACCTATACAGACCGTGGTTCAATCGTCTTTGATGTTAACGGACAGCCGACATCGGGGGATCCCACAGGTGATTTGAGTGTGGATGAGAATACGTATATTCTTGGGCCCGGTGATGTTTTTTCGATAAGTATCGACAATGCAGAGGCGCTGATTTATGAAGCAAAAGTTAATCCCGATGGATTTTTGATAATTCCTAAAGCCGGGATCATAAAAGTAAGTGGACTTTTACTCAAGGATGCTAAAAAAAGTATCATTGCACTGATCCGCGAAAAATTCAAAACTCACAATATCCTGGTAACTCTCTCTTCAATTCGTAGTGTAAAAATTGATGTTTTTGGTGAGGTTCAGAAGAGGGGAGGTAAAGTAATATTTGCCAATTCAAGATTGAGTGATGTTCTTCTTGAAGCCGGACTCAACAAGGAAGCAGACATCAGGAATGTAAAAGTCATTTCAAAACTGAATGTCACTAATTATTACGATCTTCTTCAGTACATACGATTAGCTGACAGATCACAAAATCCTGTTGTGCAAGAAGGTGACTATATCAGTTTAGAGAAAATTGACAAAAGTGTCAATGTTACTGGAGCGGTTGGGTATGCAGGTATTTATGAGTATAAATCGGGCGAAACACTTCATGACTTAATAAAAGTTGCAGGTGGATTTGTTGATGAAGCATTCACAGATACAATTGAAGTAATAAGATTCCTTCCTGACTCAAAAACTCAAATCACAGTAAAATTGTCGAATCAGGAACTTCTTAATAACACCTTCTTCCTTCAAAACAAAGATATTGTCGTTGTCAGGTCCAAACCCGAATATTTAAAAGAGAATGTCGTTACAATCACGGGCCAAGTAAAATTTCCCGGGAAATACAAGATTGATGAAGGTAAAACCCACCTTAGTGAGTTGATAACAATTTCCGGAGGTTACCTCGAGAAGGCCTCCCTGATGGATGCATCGTTAAAAAGATTTATTGGGGCCGACACAGTTGACACCGAGTTGGATCGAATAAAATTAATCCCACGCACCGATATGACAGACGAAGAATATGATTACCTCAAAGCGAAATCCCGTCAGCGAAAAGGGCAGGTTGTTGTTGATTTCCGGAATATCTTTAAGTCTTTTGAAGATGATGTAGTCTTAAGGAACGGGGATGAAATTGTTGTTCCCGAAAAAAAAGAATATATCATTATTATCGGGCAAGCCGTGTTCCCCGGAAATGTTGAGTATATGCCCGGACTGACAGTTCAGGATTATATTAAACTTGCAGGTGGATTTTCCTGGCGGGCAGAGCAAGGAGAGGTGAGGATTGTTAAAGCCAAAACAGGAGAATGGATCGAGGAAGATGAACTTCTTGTTCTTGAACCCGGAGATACAATTTGGATTCCAGAAGAGCCTCCGGCTCCAAGGTTTTGGGATATATTTAAGGATACATTAACTATACTTGGGCAGGTTGCAACAGTTGTAGCTGCAACTATTGCCGTGATTGTGAGTAGCAGGTAAATGAAACTGATATTACTTGTACTCCAAAAAAATCTTTTCAAGATGGTGGTATTATCAGCAATTGCCCTGGTGATCTATACAGTTGTCCTCTATTTCGTTTACCCTCTTACTTTTACTTCGATGGCTACAGTGCTCCCTCCTGAAACACAAAAGGCCACCGGACTTGCAGGGATGTTGGGTGCTCAGGATATGGGCAGTTTGATAACGGGTGGAGCATCAGGTAATTCACAATTATATGCAGAAATAATTAAAAGCCGGTCAGCCGGAAACTATGTCATTTCACGAGTTAAGTTAAAAGAATATTTTGGTGTAAAAACTAATGAAGAGGCTTTGGTAAAAACAACCGCAAATGTTGAGGTGGAAGTTTCAAAAGAGGGGATCATTAAAATAGGGTTCCCTGTCAAAACCGGTTTTTTTGGCAGGAATGATGTCGATAAGAAAAAAGCCGCAGAATTTTCTTCACTCGTTTGTAATACATTTGTTAATGCTCTTGACAGTATAAACAGGAATAAACTCCATAATAAAGCAAAATTGACAAGACAGTTTATTGAAGGAAGACTTATTCAGACAAAAGCTGAACTTGACAGTGCCGAGTTTAATTATGCACAATTTCAAAAAGCAAATAAAACTCTTTCACTTCCGGAACAATTGAAGGCTTCGATTGAAGTGGCTGCTCAAGTGAAGAGTGAAATAATAACCACCGAGATTCAACTTGATTATTTACAAAAAACTCTTAGTGATGATGTACAGGAAGTGATGGAAGCAAAAAGCAAATTGCAATCACTGAAAAAAGCATATCAGAAATTTCAGACAAATTCAGACGAACTGTTTGTCGGTTTTAAGGATGCTCCGGAACTTGGAATGCAGCTTTCGAACTACTTCAGAGAGGTGAAAATTCTTAATGAAGTTTACTCAATGCTCCAACAACAGTATTACAAAGAGATTATACAGGAACAAAAAGATATCCCCACAATCGAAATGCTCGACACTGCAACACCTCCCATGAGGGCATCTTCGCCACAGATGGTGATCTCAATGTTGGGAGCCGGTCTGCTTTTCTTTCTTCTTACTTTCCTCTATTACTTCAAAAAGGAAGAAGAAGTAAAAAAATACCTGAGCTGATGCCCGGGCCTAAAAACTCCCCAAACCTCCAATAAATTTATGAAAAACCGACTTAGGATACTTTTTCAGGGTATTGGTGGTGCTGCCTTGATCGTTCTTATAACCCAAATATTATCAAAGGGAACCGGTTTCTTCAGAGAAGTCCTCTTTGCCGGAGAGTTTGGGGTTGGAAAGGATTTCGAATTTTATTTAATCGCATATACCGTTCCGGGAATGATAAATTCGATCCTGTTCTACCAGGCACAAAATTATTTCATTCCGACCTATAACGATCTTAAACAGAAAAATCCGGAAGAGGCTCACACATTTTTATTTTCTTCTATCATTTTTTTCTTCCTTGTAATCTCCGGATTGGCTACAATACTTTTTTTTACAGCAGAAGGAATTGTTTCACTTTTTGTCTCTTCACCATCAGAATCTGAACTACATTTTGTAATCAAATTATTCAGAACCACACTTTTTACACTTCCGCTAAATGCACTCATTAGTGTTTTTTCGGCATATCTTGTTGCGGAATTTAAGTTTAAGGTTACATATCTCTCGCAACTTTGGACAAATCTTGCAGTTATTGTAACTGTCATTTTCTTCTCAAAAACACTGGGCACTCTTTCCATTGTTATTGGATTTATTATTGGAAATGCACTCCAACTCGCAAATTTACTTTATGGCGGGAGGAATATAATCCCGGGATTCAACAAATTTAAGTTAAAGTTCAGCGGTAATGTGCCATATTTGATTTTTTTTAATACTTTATTTATCGAAACTGCGGGACAGATGTTCTTTTTAATCGACAGGCTTTTTTATTCTTCTGTTGATCAGGGGGGGATTGCAGCATTAAATTACTCTTTTATCATTTACATGCTTCCTGTCTCTGTTTTCACAACTGCATTGGGAAGTGCATTATTGCCCGATTTTGCATCAAATATTGCCAGAGGCGATTTTAAGGAAGCAAATTCAAAATTTACTAAAGCCATTCAATTAGTGTTGCTTCTATTCATCCCCGGTGTATTGATTCTAATTTTTTCGGGTGGGGATTTGATATCCTTGATGTTTGAGAGAGGTAAGTTTTCATCTCACTCAACAGATTTAACTCAAGGGACACTTTTTTATTACTCTTTCAGTCTTCCATTTTATGCCCTTTACGCAATCACTCAACGGTACACATACAGTCTTAAGGGGAGTACATTTCTGACAATTATTTCCTTTGGGGGGCTGGTTTTAAAATATCTGATGTCATATTTTATTGTGGATTCAATGGGACAAAATGGTCTTGCACTCGCAACTTCTGTGGTTTTTATCCTTCAATCAATTTCATGTTTTGTGTTTATTAAAATTCGGGCTGATTATAGTTCTGAAAGAGGATTAAAACAAAACACCCTCAAGTTCTTCTTATACTCGACAATTATCACCGGTGGTACTCTTTTGATTGTCAGTCAGTTTAATTTGACCACTCTGATACTCCCAATATGTTTAATTTTGGGCTATCCATTAATTTTGCATCTAACCAGAAATTCCGTGTATGAAGAGCTCAAAGCCCGTCTCCTTGGATCTAGATAACCGATCACTTCTTAAGTTTTTTACCAATACGATCGTTTGGATTTTAAAGAATTTACTGAGGATATTCGCAAAAAGTGGTGATGGAATTACAGTGATTTCATTGAATAACCTTGGTGATTCAGTTTTTACCATACCTGCCTTAACAAAACTCTCTAAAAATGATGGTTCCGGGAAAATTACCCTGATAACACAATCAAACATGAAATTTATCCTGGAGAAGGAATTCCCGCATTTTGGATTTATTTTTGTTGAAAAAGCAGATTTTATTCTGGGCGGAAAATTTCCTTCTGTTGAATTGATAAAGAAAACACGCGGTTTGCAAAATGGAATAACAATAAGTTTTTCGGTCAATCCACAATCAATTTTCCTGATGTTATTTTCAGGCGGCAAAAAATTCTACGGAATTGCCCGCGAAGCTTATAAAAAAGCATTTGACAACTCTCATTCCCTTACAATGAAATCACACCTCTCAGATATCTATTTTGATGCTGTCGATTCCTTCCAAAATGTTGAGAGGGAAAAAGCTGATTATGGATTTCCACTCTTAAAAACCAGAGGTGAAGAGGTAATTATTACGCCTTTTGCCGGTTGGGATGCAAAAATGTGGGGGATAGAAAAAATGATTACCCTGGCAGATAGATTAAATAAAATCAAGGTTGTTAATTTTGTGGTCGAAAAAGGCAGACTGGAGCTCTGTTACATGGATGATCTGAGGAGAAGAGGTATTAAAGTTACAGAGTTAGAGCACATATCAGAATATGAACAACTCTTAAAGAATACCGCTCTTTTAATCGGAAACGATACAGGACCGGTATATATAGCCAGATATTATGGAATACCAACACTTGCGATCTTTGGCCCAACAAATCCCGATTACTGTCGTCACAACGGTGAGGAGCATGTAATGATATATAAAGTGCTCGATTGTTCACCGGTTGATGAACAATATTGTAAGTTTGATGCCGGTAGAACCTGCCCACACAGGAATTGTCTGCAAACCATAACTGTTGAGGAGGTGGAGCTTAAGGCTTTATCCATCCTGGAAAAACAATCATAAGTAGTGTCTGCGATTGAGAAATACATCGCGTGGGATTTTAATTCTCACATTTTTTCTTTCTCTCCCCCTGGTTTCTACTGCACAAACCTCTTCAGGAACATACAAAAAAACAGAATATCTCCCTGTAAGGGTTGACAACCGTTATCAAATTGCTGCAACCGCAATAATTCCCGGAAGCGAAATCCTGACCATCCGGGATAAAATATTGTTAAAATCGGATTTTTCGTTTAATTACCTTTCAAACTCATTTTCCCTCTCCGAAACACTTGCATATTCTATTTTTGATACCATACGGATAGAGTATGAAGCTATTTTTACCTCATTAACAAGAGAATACAAAAAGAGAGAACTTAAATCTTTTATTACACTCTCCGGAGAGGATACTGTTAAAGGATTTAAGGGATTCGAGAACTTTTTATCTCCCGACAATATCTTTGGCGTCGGCATGCAGAAAAGTGGTACGCTGGTTAGAGGATTTTCATTTGGCACAAATAAAGACCTCTCCCTCCAAAGTGGATTAAAACTGCAATTGAATGGTAAACTGACCGACAATATCGAACTTGTTGCTGCTCTTTCAGACGAAAATACTCCAATCCAGCCTGAGGGGAACACAGAACGGTTGGACGAAATCGATAAAGTTTTTATACAGATTACTCATCCAAATGCAAAAGCTGTATTTGGGGATTATGATCTTTTTTCGAACAGAGGAGAATTTGGAAAGTTGAACAGAAAACTCCAGGGGCTTTATGGTGAGGTGAAGTATGATAAATTCAGTGGCTATTTTGCTGTGGCGAGTTCGCGAGGGAGAACCAATTCTAATATTTTTGCGGGGCAAGAAGGAGTTCAGGGACCATACAGGCTTACCGGATTAAATGGTGAACGTGACATAATAATAATCGCCGGATCCGAGAAAGTTTTTCTTAATGGTGAGGAGATGAAAAGGGGAGAAAATAACGATTATACAATTGATTATTCCAGTGGAGAACTGATTTTTACTACGAGGAGAATAATTACCTCTTCCTCCAGAATAAATGTTGATTTTGAATATTCAGACCGGAAATATGGAAGGAACTTTTTCTCGGTGGGTACCGACGGTTCACTTTTTGACTCAAAACTGAGATACAGTATTCAATATATACAAGAGGGGGATGATAAAGACAATCCAATTGATTTTACACTCACCGAACCCGATAAAGAAATCTTAAAAAATGCAGGTGGTGATCGAGAAAAAGCGGTAAAACCGGGAGCAAGACTGGCGGACGCAGACTCAACCGGAAGAAGAAATGGTTTTTATGAACTTCGTGACACTGTTATCGGAGGGGAATCTGTCCAATATTATCTTTACAATCCCGGCTCATTTAATGCAATCTACAATGTCTCCTTTAGTTATTCAGGATTTGGAATCGGAGACTATACCCGTGAATCTATCGGAAGGTTTAAATTTGTTGGAAAAGGACAAGGAGTCTACTCACCGATAATTTATCTGCCTCTTCCTGAGAAACGAAAATCCGGGAATGTTTTGGTCGAGTATCAACCATTGCCATTCTTAAAATTTAAAGCCGAGATTGCCGGGAGTGATTTAAATAAGAATCAGTTTTCCACAATTGAGGGGTCCACAGTTGAAGGATTTGCCCGAAATTTTGAAGTGATATTTAATCCAACAAAATTTACTCTTTTTGATATAAACCTGAATTCTTTTATGCTAAAATATCGTGAAAGATATGTTGAAGAAGGATTCACTTCACCCGATCGATTTAACACAGTTGAATTCGACAGAGATTATAACACCGGAGGAATCTCCGGCAGGGGTGCAGAAGTACTAAGAGAGGCCGGGATTTCATTTTATCCAATTGATGGAACGGGATTTGACTTAAATTATGGTTATCTGAAAAATGGCAATAATTTCACTTCGGAAAGAATTAATGGTACTTTTCGATCTTTCGAAGAGAAAAACAGAGATATCTCCTACACAGCTGATTTCGTTTCTTCTGAGAATGCTGCGCTGAAAAGCAGCTGGTTAAAACAGAAGGGAATGGGGACTTATAATATTGGCTTCCTCAATATTGGGGGATTCTTCGACAGTGAGATTAAGAAAGACAGGGTAATTGGGAACGATTCACTTCTTTCGGGAAGTTATTGGTTTTATGAGACCGGACCGATGTTAGAGATACCATTGTTATATGGTATTAACTTTACCGGTAAACTCACTTTCAGAGAAGATGAAGTCTCTCAAAATGGGATATTTGAAAAAGAATCCAAAACCACTGGGCAGGAATTTACTCTCAGATACAGTGGAAACAGGGAATTTAATTCCGAAGTATCCCTGGCAGTCAGGGAGAAAAGATACAACAACAATTTTAAACTTCTGGGATTAACTGATAATCAGACTGTGCTCCTGCGGATGAGGAGTCGGTTCTCTTTAATCAACAGTGGTATAAATGGTGATCTTTTTTATGAAGCTTCTACCCGAAGAGCATCGGTACTTGAAAGGGTATTTGTGAAGGTTGAAAGGGGAACCGGTAACTATATTTATCTCGGAGATATAAACAACAACGGTTTTTATGACGAAAACGAGTTTCAACCTGCAATATATGATGCCGATTTTATCGCGGTAACCCTTCCAAGTGAAGAATTATATCCGGTAATCGATCTTAAAACAGGTTTTAGATTTAAAGTACAATTAAGAGAATTGGCAAACGAGGGAGTTGGATTCCTTAAATATCTTGATTTCTTGAGTACTGAAACAACAGTGAGAATTGAGGAGAACAGTAAGGAAAAAGATATTGAAAAGATATATCTCTTAAAATTTTCTTATTTTTTGAATGATCTGAACACCATCAGGGGAAATCAGTCGATACTTCAGGATATATTCATTTTTGAAAACAGTTCAGATCTGAATTTCCGATTACGGTTTAACGAGAGGAAAAGTCTCACCGAGTATAGTGGTGGAGCAGAAAAAGGACTTTTTACTGAGAGAAGTGTAAGGGCAAGATTACGCCTCGTTCGGGAATTCAGTATTCAAACTGATGTTATTTTGGGTGAAAACAATCTGGCTGCTCCACCTGCTTCACTGCGGAACAGAAAAATAAACTCAACAGATTTTGTTCTTGATTTTTCTTACCGTCCGGAAAACTATATCGAGACGGGCATAATTCTTAAAACAGGAAATACAAAAGATGAATATCCGGGTACTCCAACTGAATTAAAAACAAACAGTCAGTCTCTCAGAGTGAATTTTTCATTTGCTGGTACGGGAAGAGTCCGGTTTGAGGTTGAGAGAACTGAACTCATTAAAAATGACACTGAAAACTTCCTTCCCTTTGAACTGACCAACGGTAATCTGGTTGGTAAAAACTATTTTTGGAGATTAAATTTTGACTATAGAATTTCCGCAAATTTGCAAAGTTCACTTGGTTATGATGGCAGGTCACAAGGTGGTGGGAAAGTAATTCATACAGCCCGGGCTGAAGTTAGAGCATTTTTTTAGAAGGATAACATGAAAATAATTGATGACATTATTGAGGCTCATTTGTTCAGGATCAGACACGGTCAAATAGAGTTTTTACTGCTGAAACGTTCTGCAAATGAGGTTTATCCACTTCTTTGGCAACCCGTTACAGGCAGAATGAACGGGGGAGAAACAGCTTATGAAGCAGCACTGAGGGAAGTAGCAGAGGAGACCGGTTTGATACCCGAGGAGTTTTGGGTTGTCCCCAATGTTAATTCGTTTTACAACCCCAATAAAGACACTGTAAGTTTAATCCCTGTCTTTGCAGGAAGAGTAGGACCTGACAATGAGATCACTATTTCAGAGGAGCATGAGGAATTTGGGTGGTTCACATTCGATGAGGCAATTACACTAATGGCCTGGCCCGGACAGCGGAAATCTGCGGAGATAATCAACCAATATTTCCACAACGAAAAATACTATTTTGAAATGGTCAAATTGATTTAGGTCTGGAATTTTACTTAACTTACGAGGTTAAGTTTTTATTTTTTTAATTAAACAAACAAAATCCGGAGAGTATATTTGAGCCTGTTAATAGTCGGTTCCGTAGCTTTTGATTCCGTTCAAACACCATTTCGTTCAGTTGATAACGCATTAGGTGGATCAGCCACATACATTTCACTTGCAGCAAGTTATTTTACAGCGCCTGTTTACATAGTTGGAGTGGTGGGAAGTGATTTCCCCAAAAGATATTTAGATCTTTTGGAGGCACACAATGTTAACCTGACCGGTTTACAAATTGTTGAAGACGGACTTACCTTCCGTTGGGCCGGAAAGTATCACTATGATCTTAATACACGAGATACGCTGCTTACAGAACTGAATGTTTTTGAAACTTTTGATCCCATAATCCCCGACAAGCTCAAAAAATCTACTTATGTATGTCTTGGAAATATTGATCCAACACTGCAATTGAAGGTATTGGATCAGTTGGAGAACCCTCGTTTTGTAGTTTGTGACACAATGAACTACTGGATAGAGGGGAAACAAGCTGAACTGAAAGAAGTTTTGAAGAGAAGTGATGTACTGATAATTAATGATTCTGAAGCCCGCCTTTTATCAAATGAACCAAACCTGATAAAATCTGCTAAAGCAATCAGAGAAATGGGTGCAAAGATACTCATCATCAAAAAAGGTGAACACGGTGCATTACTTTTCACCGAAGATGTTGTATTTTCGGCTCCGGCATATCCTCTTGAAATGATTAACGACCCAACCGGTGCAGGTGATTCTTTTGCCGGAGGGTTCACAGGATATCTTCACAAGACACAGGACCTGAGTCCTGATAACATTAAAAGAGCGGTGATCTACGGCAGTTCGATGGCGTCTTTCTGTGTTGAACAATTCAGCACAGAAGCCCTTGAAAATCTTTCTTATCTCAGAGTACAGGATCGCTACAGGGAATTTCTGACCATATCAAGATTTGATGAAATCTGATAACTGGTTTTCTTTAAAATATTTAAACGGTGAGGTAGTTTTTCTTGATCAGACAAAGCTGCCCGCCGTTGAAGATTATATCCAAACACAAAGTTACCTTCGTATAGCAGAAGCAATCAAAAGACTTGAGATTCGCGGTGCCCCATTGATAGGCATCGCTGCTGCCTATGCTCTTGCTCTTTCAGTGAAGGAAGGTTATTCAGAAACAATATTTAGCGATGCCTTTCTCACCCTTACTTCTACAAGACCAACGGCAGTAAATCTTTTTAATTGTCTCAACAGGATGAAAGATTTTTGTGAGAATTTACCCCCGGAGGAAAGGAATTTTGAGAATTTAATTTCTGAAGCAATTGTCATCCACAAAGAAGATGAGCTGGCGTGTGAGGAAATCGCGTCGAACGGAATTCAGATATTCAAATCCGGGAGCAGGGTATTAACTCACTGTAATACCGGAAAACTTGCCACCGGAGGAATTGGTACTGCCTTCGGAGTTATTCTTCGAGGATTTGAGGCCGGATTTGTTGAAGTGGTTTATGCTGATGAGACCAGACCATTATTTCAAGGGTTGAGGTTAACATCGTACGAACTTACAAAAAGTGCCATCCCGTTTAAGGTGATTCCCGACTCTGCAGCGGGAGTTCTTATAAGAGATGGTAAAGTTGACCTTGTAATCACTGGAGCCGACAGGGTAGCCTCAAATGGCGATTCTGCGAACAAACTGGGGACATTTACACTTTCTGTATTGTGTAAGGAGTATGGAATTCCATTTTATATCGCAGCACCATCATCGACAATTGATCTTAAAGCAGTAGGATTTGTTGACATTCCAATAGAAGAGCGATCAGCAGCCGAACTTGTTCAATATCTTGATCCAACACTTGGACTCAAAAATATTGATTCCTTCAATCCATCATTCGATGTAACACCGGCTGAAAATATCACCGGAATTATCACAGAAAAGGGATTTTACAAATATCCCTACAACTTTATCTGATGCGAAGCGGTCTCGTTAAAACCGAGGCGATTGTCCTCTCAAAATTCAAATACAGCGATTCCAGCAACATTGTAAATTTTTACACTCGCAAAAGGGGAAGAATCACTGCTATGATAAAAGGAGGACGAAGCCTGAAATCAAAATCGGGTTTAGCAACTGATGTCCTGAATATAGTTGAATTATTTTATTATGAAAAAGAGGGGAGAGACCTCTACACTGTAAATACATCGGAACTGATTTTTTATCCCAAACAGGTGATTACGGATATCACTTCTCTTTATTGTGCAACTTCAGTTGTGGAATTGTTAAAAGAGTTAACACCGGAACATGAAGAAAACGACAGACTCTACCGTGGAAGCGAAAAGATAATCAGGTTGATGGATGGTAATATTGGGGATGCTCAGATATTATTCATTAAATATTTTCTCTTTTTTCTCGAGGAATCGGGTGTTGGAATTCACTCAGAGAGCTGTTCTTTCTGCGGCAATTCGATTGTAAATTCTGAGCAGGTGAGATTTGACTCGGGGATTGGAATTTTATGTGCAAAATGTGCGTTTGATAAAAGAAGGGGTATAAATATTTCCATGGAACTTTACAGACTTCTCGAAAGTCTAAATAAAGGTTTAACAATCGAAGTAATTGACAAAAAAACTGTTTCAGATTTGTTCCTCTTGCTGGAGACATACACGCGAACACATTTTGAAACTTTTAAAGGTTTAAAAGCATTTAGACTCATTGGAGGCATTTAGATAAATATTTACTTTTTAGTTATCTATTCAGTAATAAACAAATAGGATTGGAAAATGAGAGGAAAGAGCATTCTCGGGGCAGCAGCCCTCATTGTACTCGGAATTCTTTTTGGTGCGGTTTTGGTATCAGGATTTGGTTGGGTTAAACCCGGTCTTGCTGATGTAAAACTTGGTGCAGACAAATCACCTGTGATGCCAAATGCAGATTTAAACAATTTTAGTCAGGCATTTATTGATGTGTCTGAAAAAGTTACTCCTTCAATTGTTCAGATTAATGTTGTGGCAGAATCTAAACAGGGTCAGGGCGGTTACGACTGGTTCCCATGGGGTGGTTTTGATAATTCCCCAAAAGAGTCAGAAGGTTCCGGAAGTGGTATTATAATCAGCAACGACGGATATATTCTTACTAATAATCATGTCGTTGAAAACGCCAAACGTGTTGAAGTAATTCTGAACGACAGACGAAAATTTGAGGCAAAAGTAATCGGTACTGATCCGCTTACCGATCTCGGAGTAATCAAAATTAATGCAACCAATCTTCCTGCTGCCTATCTCGGAAATAGTGATCAAATTAAAGTTGGTCAGTGGGTTATGGCAATTGGTAATCCGCTTTCACTCTCTTCTACTGTTACTGCCGGTATCATCAGTGCTTTAAACAGAGGCTCTCTCAGACTTATCAACGACAGTTATGGAGTTGAGAATTTTATTCAGACCGATGCAGTGATTAACCCCGGAAACAGTGGTGGTGCTCTTGTTGATCTAAACGGAGCTGTCATCGGTGTTAACACCGCAATTGCAACCAGAACAGGCACTTACATCGGTTATGGATTTGCAATTCCTATAAATTTAGCGCAAAATGTTGCAAAAGACCTCATCGCAAACGGTAAAGTGAGCAGAGGATATATTGGAGTGCAGATTCGTGAAGTTGATGCCGCTCTGGCAAAATCACTCGGTCTCGACAAACCAACCGGTGTCATAATTGAAAAGATAGTTGAGGGTGGCTCTGCATCCGAAGCTGATGTCAAAAAAGGTGATGTGATCTTAAAAGTTGATAACAAAGAGGTAAACGCTCCTAATCAACTTCAAAGTTATGTCGCAGGTAAAACTGCAGGTTCAAAGGTTGTTCTTACACTTTGGAGAGATGGAAAACAGATTGATAGAAGTGTAACACTGAAACCCAAAGGTGACGATGAGGTTGCTGTGAAGGATGATGTTGACAAGCCCGGGAAGCAGGACAATACCCCGACAGAGCAGATAAAACTTGAAAGTATTGGGCTCTCAATAAGAGACCTTAAAGTTGATGAGTTAAAAAAACTTAAAATTGACAACGGTGTTTTTATTACCGAAGTGAAACCTTACAGTCTGGCTTACGATCAGGGACTTGGCAAAGGACTTGTAATTACAAGAGCTGACAGAAAAGATATTTCGTCAGTTGCTGAACTCGAAAAGATCATCACCAGCAAAAAAGGGAAAGCTGTTCTTCTGGAAGTTGCTGACAATCAGGGTAACTCCCGATATGTAGGTATAGAAGTACCCGATTAACCAATCTTTCAAAATCGATTTATTTAAAAATGCCGGTCTGACCGGCATTTTTTTTATTTTTGGCTAAACAAAATTGGAATTTATGTCGCAAATTAGATATTTAACCGCCGGAGAATCACACGGTCAGTCATTGGTTCTGATAATTGAGGGCTTTCCCGCAAATCTTGAGATTGATTTTGAGCTGATAGACAAAGAACTGGCACGCAGACAATCGGGTTACGGCCGTGGTGGCAGGATGAAAATAGAGACCGACAAAGCTGAGATCATCTCAGGAGTTCGCTTTGGGAAAACAACAGGTGCGCCAATTGCCGTTCTTGTAAAAAACAAGGATTGGGAGAATTGGGGCACTAAAATGTCGGTTCAATCAGTTGATGAAGAGATAGAAAAGATAGTGATCCCCAGACCCGGGCATGCCGATCTGGTAGGTGTTACAAAATACGATCTTAACGATATAAGGAATTCGATCGAAAGATCAAGTGCCAGGGAGACAGCAGTAAGAGTTGTAGCAGGAGCTATGGCTAAGCAATTGTTGAAACATTATGGTGTTGAGATATTTAGTTTTGTAGAAAGTATTGGTGGTGTTGAGGGATCTGGTGACCTTTATCAAAAACTTCTGAATAAAGAAACAGTTGAGTTTAACAATTTGATGAAACTCGCAGACGAAAGTGAGTTACGGATTACTGAGCCTGATTCCGAACCGCAGTTGAAGGATAAAATTAAAGAAGCAAAAAAAGAGGGCAATACACTTGGTGGCACATTTGCCGTTGTTGCAAAAGGAATGGTTACAGGGGTTGGCAGTTTTGTTCACTATGACAGAAAACTTGATGCAGCACTTTCACACTCGATTATGTCGATTAATGCTGTAAAGGGAGTTGAAATTGGTGCCGGATTTACCACAGCCATAAAACCCGGGTCTGAGATACACGATGAAATTATTATATCTGAGGATTCGATCATCAGGAAAACCAACAGAGCAGGGGGGATTGAAGGGGGAACTTCAAACGGGGAGGATATTTTGGTGAGAGCCGCCATGAAACCGATTGCAACCCTGATGATGCCGTTAAAAAGTGTTGATTTATCAACTTTTACTGAAGTTGATGCACGAAGAGAGAGAAGTGATTTCACAGCGGTTCCTGCTTGTGCAGTAATTGGCGAAAGTGTTGTTGCATGGACTCTGGCAGAATTTTATCTCGATAAATTTGGTGGAGATTCGATTAAAGAGACAGTGGAAAATTTCACAAACTATAAAAATTCGATCCAATCAGGATTAAGAAAGAATTTTGGAGTAAATGAAAGTTAAATCATTTGTTTTCAGTCCATTTGATGAAAATACATTTGTCATCTATGATGAAGTTACAAAAGAGGCTGCAATTATCGACCCCGGATGTTATTCTGAGGGAGAAGAAGCAATGCTTGTCGAATTTATTGAATCCGAAAAACTATTCGTAAAATATTTAATCAATACTCATTGTCATCTTGATCATATATTTGGCAATAATTTTGTAAAATTAAAATACAACCCAAATTATTTAATCCCTCAAAAAGACCTTTTTCTACTTGAAAATGCACCAAAAATGGGCAGTGCTTTTAGTATCGAAATGGAAGAAGTGAAACATCCGGATGGGTTTTATGATGAAAACACCATTTTTACTCTCGGAGAGACTAAAATCAAACCACTATTTACTCCGGGTCACACGCCGGGTGAATATTGCCTTTATGCTCCAACCGAGGGGATTTGCATCGCTGGTGATGTACTTTTTGAACAGGGAATTGGCAGAACTGATCTTTGGGGTGGTGATTATGGGATTCTGATCCAATCAATTAAAACCAAATTATTAACACTCCCGGAGGAAACTGTAGTATATCCGGGGCATGGAAACCCAACTACCATTGGAAATGAGAAAAGATTAAATCCTTTCCTGTAAAATACTTCAAAACCGCAAGGCTAGTTCAAAATAATTGTATAAGTTTCATAATGTAATTCTGATTTTTGCGGATAAATAGTACCGGCACCAAAATGAAAACATTAGTAAAAACTTCATTATTTACCCTCTTTTTAATCTCTTCTGTTTTTTCACAACTAAACTTCGACACTGTCACCAATCTCCAAATGGGGATGGGGATTTTCTACAAAAAATATGTTGAATATTCTAAACCATGGAATATTTATGTACTTGAGATCGATATGTCTGTTCCCTACAATTCAATTGAGACGATAAAAGCTCAGGACAGGCTTGCAGGATATGAAAAAACAAGTTCGATGGCGAGAAGAAGGTCTTACCCGGGACATATAGCGGTTGGTGCCATTAATGGTGATTTTTATGGCGGAACAGGAATTCCGATCAATATTCAGGTGAGGGATGGTGAAATATTACGGGGTCCAAGTGGTCAATCCACAGTTGGGTTTAATGAAGCAAAAAATCCGATGCTTGCAAGGGTAACTTTCTCAGGTTCGCTTAAGAAAGGGAATCAATCCCGATCTATTTATACAGTTAATTCCACAAGGGGAGATAATCAACTAATCCTGTATAATAAGTTCTATGGGAATTCGACCGGTACTAATTCATTTGGAACAGAGATAAAAATAAAACCGATGGGTGGATGGGCTGTAAACGATACAATGTCGTTTATTGTTACATCAAAAGTTACGGGAGTTGGTTCTATGGCATTGAACGATACCACCTGGGTGCTTTCAGGCCATGGTACTTCCTCAACTTTTCTGGTGAACAACATAAATGTCGGTGATACAGTAAAATTATTTACAGGAATCGCTCCGGGATTGCCAAAATTGAAAGAATTGATCGGTGGCTTTCCAAGAATAATCTACAATGGTTCAGATTATGTTGATCAGGGTTATCTCGAAGAAGGGGGGCCTTCTCACACTTATGAAAGGCATCCCAGAACAGCGGTGGGATTTTCTCAAGATTCAAATAAAGTCTATTTTGTTGTGGTTGATGGAAGGTCGACGCAGAGTATTGGTATGACTCTCCATGAGTTGGCAGATTTTATGCAGCGCATAGGAGTCTATCACGGGATAAACCTTGACGGGGGTGGATCAACAACATTTTTTGTAAGAGATTCGGTATTAAATGTCACCTCGGATGGTGTTGAAAGAACCGTGGCAAACGCCCTTGCTGTTTTTACATCATCTCCACAAGGTTCTTTAAATAAAGTTCGTATCTCTCCAAATTCTTACAGACTTTACCACACAGAATCGGTTTCCTTCTCTGCACATGGATTTGATGATTATTTTAATCCTGTCCCTATAAACCAATCACTTGTAACCTATTCTGTCACACCGGGGATTGGTGTTCTCGATGGCAACACATTTACAGCCGGGAATGACCCCGATACGGGATTTGTGTATCTCGATTATCAGGGGCTAAGAGATTCGGCACTGATTATCGTAAAAGGAATAACCCGAATCCAACTTTCCCCTGAATCTTCAGTTACTGACACTTCAAGATTGGTGCCGCTTAAGGCTCAGGCGTGGGATCTTGACGGAACTCCACGAAACCTTGAGTTGAACCTTTATGAATGGACAGTTGTAAATCCACTTATAGGTACAATTGATACGATTGGGAGATTTAAAGGAACCTCCGGAGGCACTACTCAAGTAATTGCCAACCACAGAGGGAATAAGGATACAGTTCAGATTATTGTTGAGATTGGGACCACCAACAGAGTGCTAAGCAGTATGGATAACTTGACGGGATGGACCCTTGATCACCTGCTCATGGATTCAACCGGGACTAAACTGAGCATTTCGACAGATACTTTTACTACAGCACCCGGAGCATTTAAAGTTGATTATAAGTTTACATACCAACCGGGAATTACCAACTACATCTTTCTTAAAACAGATATCCCGGTTTTTGGTGTCCCTGATTCAATCCATCTTGATGTAAAGGCTGATGGCCCTCAACATCATGTAACTTACTCAGTTACTGATGAGGATAACGAACTATTCAGAATTACAATGGCTCAGTATATTACTTCGGTGATGTTTGAGGAGACAAAAACAGCTGTAAGCCGTGCGGTTCCGGGAGGTACCAGTGGCACCCTCTACTTTCCATTAAGATTTAAAGAAATCCAGATTAGATTATCGAGTACAAAAATTCCGGGGCAAGTTTATACCGGTACAATATATTTTGATAATCTTCAAGTATCTTATCCCGGAAATCCTCCTGTTTCAGTTGAACACGAAGTTCTTCCCACCGAATTTGGGTTGTGGGGGAATTTTCCCAATCCATTTAACCCTGAGACAAAGATAAGATATTCATTAAACAGAGCCGGGTTTACCAATCTTACGATCTATGATATTACAGGTTCAGTGGTAACAAAATTAGTAAATGAATATCAATCTCCCGGTAAATATCAAATTTCATGGAATGCGAGCCATCTTCCAAGTGGTGTTTATATGGCAGTCCTTGATGCTGAGGGGGAAGTAAGAGTTCACAAGATGGTGCTGCTGAAGTAGAACCCCGGAACTTCAGAACCTCAGCACATGGGTACTTGAGTACGTGAGTGACTTGAGTAGCTGAGTAGCAGAGAAGTAATGGTTGAATATTCGACCAGTTGCCTGTGAATTTATACTCTGGAAAAAGATACTTCGCCAAAATTACCTTTGAGTATCAGAACAAGAAGAAACTCTTGTGCACTCCTTCACTGAGAGTACAATTTAGTTCCTGCCTTTCAGATTATTTGAATTGTTGCCATTCACATTTTACTGCACCGAGTCACCCTGAATATTGAAAATTAGTTGTATATTTACACTTTCAGTCAATTGAAATAACCGGTGAGTTTTGGAGCATTTCCTTAAGTTTGGTATTGGAAAGTTCGAGTTTTTTGTTCCTTTAAGAACAGTCATAAAAGTTTTACCTGCTGCAACCATCAGGCAATACCCGACTGAATTAAGTGGTTCATTGATGGGTTATATCATAATCGAGGGTGAACCGGTTGCCGTGATTGATCTGCACTATAGAACTGGATTAAAATTTGATGAACTTGAGTTGACTCACAAAATGATTTTGATGACCTGGAATGGTTTCAAGTTCATCATAATTGCTGATGAAGTTTCCGATGTTGTAGAACTTGACGCCGAGGATTTTAGTAATTTTGCGATGAATACATATACAAAAGGGGCTGTGCTCATCGACTCAACGGGGAGATTTATTATTAACGATTTAGGATCGTTTATAAAAGAGGATGTTCTGATTAATTTAACTACTGGGGAAAGATTGTTGGAGGGGAATAAATGAAAAGAGGGGAGAATGTTGACCTCTTTCGGAAGTTCACCTTATATCTTGAGAAAAAGTTTGGCTGGTTTGTAATTCCGTCAAAAATTGAAAACACCGCATTTATTCTTGGAAAACTGATTATGAAACATGGTGAATCCGGAGTTATGGATGTTTTTTCATCACCCGTGAACCATGATTATTTTTCACCTGTTGACGAGGATGTGATCGATCTTTATTCTGTGAGTGAAACATATTTCAACAGAGAACCTGAAATTTTGGAGCGTCTTAATCAACTTACTGATTCAATACTGGCTACTCGTGACAAAGTAAATATCTTGTGCGCGGCATCGTCATCGGGAGAAGAGGTTTACAGTGCTTCAATCAGTTTAAAGAATAATTTCTACAACAATGAAGTATCAGTTTATGGGGCGGAAATTAATCAGAGGTTGATAAATCTTGCTACAGCAGGGGTATATACTGAGTGGTCACTAAGAACATGTTCAAATGATTATAGAACCAGATATTTTGATCTTTATGAAAAGAAATTTAAGCTTAAAGAAGAATACATGAAAAATGTTTACTTCAGAAAGTATAATTTACTCTCTCAAAACATCGATTATTACTTTAATGGAATCAGATTTGACATCATTTTGTGCAGGAATATTTTTTTATATCTGAATCCAAATGCTATTGAACGGGTAATTGAAAATCTTTTGTCACTACTCAATCCGGGGGGCTATATTATTACCGGGCTCGCTGAGGGTGCGATATCTGAACGTTTAAAAGCCCATAGTTACTATGGATTCAGAAATATTTTCAAATTCTGATATGACTTCAGACAATAGAAAAAAAATTCTGGATGAGAGAGCAGATAAACTGGCTCTTGTGAAGCAGATTGATAGTGGTCATGCTGAAATGAAGGAGTATTTATCATTTATTTGTGGTGGGGATAGTTTTCTCCTTCAATCTGAGTATGTTGACGAAGTTGTTCGTTATAAAGAGGTAACATCTCTACCGGGAGTTGACAGAAAACTTTCCGGCATCTTCAACTTTCGCGGATCAATTCTTGGTGTTTATGATGGCGAGAAGTTATTAAATGGCAAAAATGGTGAATCAGTTTCAAATCATTATATCATCGTTTGCAGTTTAGGAAAGGTGCAATTTGCTATTTCCTGCGAGGAGATAACAGGAATACAACACCGCTCACTTTCCGATTTATTAGAGAACAGCAGTAATGAACTTCTGCCATCAATCATCATGGGAGTATTTGATGACTCCGCGAGATGTATCGATTTTGAAAAGTTAGTAAAAGACGAAAGTCTGAAAATTTTGTGATTTTAAAACAGGTTTCTTCATGAACTGGATTAACAGTATATCAACCCGCTGGAAATTGTTTTTTTCATTTTCAAGCTTAATTATTTTTTCCTTTCTCCTTATCTATTTTAATCTTGATGCATATGACAGCATCGAAGAATTAACAACTGAAAAGATCACCTCATATACAAAAGTTGTTACAGAATTAAACACTGTGCAGAAGAAAACCGGTGCAATACAGGAGGAGGTTATAAATGCACTTCCATCCGAATCATGGGACAGGCAGAAGGAATATGACAAAATCAGAGTTGATTTTGAAAAGGAACTGGATACAATAAAACGGAAGTTCGCAAAAGTTGAGGATATAAACATTCTTACTGACTTAACAAAAACTGCCGATCAATTTTTATTATCGACCGATTCGCTTCTAAATTATTTACACCTTGCTGTAACCGGAGGCGCCATCGATAAAAATATTCTCACCAATCTTTCGAGGACACAACAAAGTAATTTTGCACTTATAAATCTGGTCGTGAATAATCTTATTGCAGCATATCAGATCAAAACAGAGCAAAATATCCTTGCTGTGGATGAGATAATTGATAACAAAAGGATGCTTTTATTTATAACCGGGGGTTTTTTAGTACTGCTTGCAACAGCACTTATTGCATTTCTTACTACAAATCTTGCTCTCCCATTGCTTGACCTGAGTAAAAGCGCTAAATTGGTATCCACAGGTGATTTGACGGTAATGGTAACCCACACAAACCGAAAAGACGAGATTGGTGTACTTGCCAGGTCATTTGCAGACATGATAGCTTCTTTAAAAGAAATAACTTCAGAACTTAATGAAGCTGTGGCTACACTCAACACTTATTCTAACAAAATTTTCAGCAATACTGCCGAACTTGCAAGCAGTTCAACAGAAACAGTGGCTGCAATCACGGAAACCACGGCCACTGTTGAAGAAGTAAGACAGACATCCTATCTCTCAAATAAAAAAGCGAAAGAGGTGGCTGAAAGAGCACAAGAATCTTTCGATATTTCAGCAACAGGACAGGAATCAACCAAACAGACAATTGGTGTTATCACCAAATTTGGCACCCACATGCACTCCATTTCGGACAACATTCTGAAACTTAACGAAAGAAGCAGACTTATCGGAGAGATAATTGCCGCGGTAAACGATATTGCAGAACAATCAAATCTTCTTGCGGTAAACGCTTCAATCGAGGCAGCCAGAGCCGGAGAGCAGGGAAAAGGATTTGCTGTTGTTGCACAAGAAATAAGGAATTTGTCTGAGCAGTCGAAACAATCAACTTCACAAGTGAGACTTATACTTCAAGATATTCAAAACTTCGTAAATTCAGCAGTATTATCAACTGAGCAAGCTTCAAAAGCCCTTGAAGATGGTATTGCTACCTCGAATCAGACAGGGATAGTAATTACAGAACTCGTAAAAAGTATAGAATTATCGTATGATGCATCGCTCCAGATTACTTCTTCAAATCAGCAACAACAAATTGGAATGGACCAGATAGCATCTGCTATGGAGAATATCAGAACAGCAAGTTCACACAATGCCAATTCCACACGTGAGGTGGAATCTTACACCAATCAGTTGTTAAATTTGAGCAACAGCATTGCGAGTCAGATAAAGAAATTCAAATTCATAAAGAGTGATGGATAACAACTTTTACGACAGGTTATTCAAAACCTTTTCGGTAGAAGCAGAGGAACATCTGTTTCTGATGTCAGCCGGTTTGTTAAAACTTGAAAAAATCACTTCTCCTGCTGTTGAAGCCCCTGAAATAATCGAAGAGGTATATAGAGAGGCTCACAGCCTTAAAGGTGCCTCAAGAGCCGTAGGACTCAGCCAGATTGAGTTCCTTCTACAACACATGGAAACCTATTTTTCTTTAGTTAAGAAAAAAGAGATAGAGCCTGAACCAAACCATTTTGACCTCCTTTTTAAAGCCATTGATCTTACCAGAGAATTTCTGAACCTTAAAAAACAGGGTTTGGAAGACTTGGAAGGGGATGAATCAATCCGCTTGTTGAGTGAGGAGATTAAAGTTATGGCTCAGGGAATTCCTTTAAAGGAATTAGTTGAACAAGAGGTTAAACCGGTCCAGCCGGAGCATGAAATTAAGAGGGATGAGGAATTTGCAACCTATAACCTTAATCTTAATAAGATTAGAAAAAAACTTAAAAAAAAGCAGGAGACTGTTGGGGACCCTAAAAAAGAATCTTTAAATTTACCTGAAATCGAAGTTACAACCATTGATCCACCTTTAACACCAAGGAAGAAAAACGAGGAACACCGCCCACTACAGGTAACCCCTGAAACGATAAGGGTGAGTACCTCTAAAATTGACGATTTAAGGAGCAGAACGGAAGAACTCTTAACGATAAAACTAAACTACGATCAATTATTGAGTGATCTGCGAAAAGTGAATTCTTCAGTGGAATCGGAACAAAAGGGAATCGAAAGACTTGCTGAGAGTTTTAAAAGATTGTTGTCATTGACAAAAGAGATGCCTGCAGAGATGAAAGAACACTTTAAGGATATCTCAGAATCTGTTAAAGTACTGGTGGAGAGTTCTTATTCAAATGCCCGTAATGTGAATGAAGTTGTGAGTGCGATTAAAAAACAAAAATCAGCATCTTACAGGCTAATAAATGAAGTATCAGATCAGGCTCAGACTTTGTTGATGTTACCATTTAGTTTTGTCCTCGATTTTCTTCCAAAATCTGTGAGAGATCTTGCCAAACATCTTGATAAAGAAGTAAATCTTGTTATTTCCGGTGCTGATATTGAAGTTGACAGAAGAATTTTGGAGGAGCTAAAGGATCCACTTCTGCATATAGTCAGGAATAGTGTTGATCATGGAATCGAAAAACCTGAAGAAAGATTAAAAGCAGGAAAACCTTCGACAGGACTGATAAATATTGAGGTTACGGGACCCATTGAAGGCAATATCGAAATGGTCATAACTGATGATGGCCGGGGACTTGATGTTGAAACATTACGGCTTAAAGGGATAGAAAAAGGGATAGTCCTCGCAGGTGATTCACCCGAACAAACAAAACAAAAAATTGAAGAAATGATATTTGATTCGGGCATAACTACTTCGGGAGTGGTGACTGACATCTCAGGCAGGGGGCTTGGGATGAGTATAGTAAAAGAGAAAGTTGAAAAACTTAAGGGATCTATTTCATTGAAGTCTGAAAACGGTAAATCGATGCAGGTAGTTCTCAAATTACCTGTGACCATTTCCTCTACGAGGGGAGTGCTCGTAAAAGCCGGCAACTTTAAGTTCATTCTTGAATCACAATTTGTGGAAAAAATAGCCCGGATCCCCAAATCAAGAATAAAATATTTTGGAAACGGCTATGGAATTCAGCTTGAAGAGAGGATCATCCCGCTATCAATCATAAAAAGTGATTTGGGGATCGACAACAGGCCGGTTACGGATGAAGTTATACCATCAGTCTTTATTACCTCGAAAGGAAAGTCGCTTGCCCTTGCTGTAGATGAAATTTATGAGGAACAAGAGATTATCATCAAACCTTTTCAGGTTCCCATTGATGGAATAAAATCCTATTCGGGTGCCACAATACTTGGTGACGGCAAATTATATCCCGTGTTGAGTGCTGCGTATCTTCTTGGAATCGAGGAAGTTAGCAGGAGCGACAGGAAGATGATTGGTAATAAGCGCTCAATTGAACTGCTTGTTGTGGATGATTCGATAACCTCACGCACTCTCCTGTTGGAAATTCTCGAGTTTGCAGGATTTAAAGTGGACACAACAGAGGATGGAGTAGAAGCATACAGGATGCTCATGTCAAAAAGTTATGATCTTTTGGTATCTGATATTGAGATGCCAAATATGAATGGTCTTGAGCTTACCTCAAAGGTAAGAGAGACATCATCACTAAAGAGTTTACCGGTGATTCTTGTAACCGGACTCGCCAAAGATGAAGATAAGGAGCGTGGAATAAAGGCAGGGGCAAACGCTTATATCTTAAAAAAGAGTTTTGATCAGTCAGTTTTGATCGAAACTATTAATTTTTTGCTCGAAAAAAAAGATAATTAACTTAATCGATAAATAAATAGTTGACTCTTTTATAGATTAGTATTACGGGATTTTGAAAATTCCGACCATAAAAGAGAGAAATTGAGACCTGAGGATTTTAATGGATATGTATCTTTTAGTAGTTGAAGACAGCCCCACTCAGTTAGAGCAGCTTGCATATATTCTTGAAAGTGAAGGATATCGTGTAAAGACCGCTGTCAACGGAGCAATGGGACTAAAAGTAATTGAAGAAGAAAAACCGGCTCTTGTAATAACCGATATTTTGATGCCCGAGATGGATGGTTATGATTTGTGTAAAACTCTTAAAAACACAAATGAAACCAGAGATATCCCGGTGATGCTCCTTACCAATCTTTCTGATCCCCACGATGTTATAAAGGGTCTTCAATCAGGAGCTGATAATTTTCTTACCAAACCATATAACAAAGATTTTCTTCTATCAAGAATCAGATATATACTGGTTAACCAGGAGATCCGTCTAAATTCTCCTGTCTCCAATATGGGGATGGAAATTGTGTTTGGAGGTAAAAAGTATTTCATAAATTCTGACAAAATTCAGATAATTGATTTACTTCTGTCAACCTATGAAAACGCAATACAGAAAAACGGTGAACTTGCTGAAGCGAACCAGCAACTCCTTAGAATGCACAGAGAGCTTGCGAAAAAAAATCATGAACTCGAAAAATTAAATAGAGAGAAAAACAAATTTTTATCGATGGCGGCTCATGATTTAAGAAATCCAATCGGTGCGATCTTAAGTTTTGGACTAATTCTGCAGGAAGAGGGAAAGAAAAAACTTTCAGAGGATGAGCAGGAGTTTGTAAAAATAATTGTAAAATCGAGCGATTTTGTGCTTCAACTCCTTAACGAACTTCTTGATATATCTGTAATTGAGTCAGGTGAAGTGAACCTTAAGACCATGGAAGTTGAATTTACAACTCTTGTACAAAACAACATCTCGTTGAACCGTGTACTTGCAGATAAAAAAGATATTGAATTGGTATATGAATCAAATTTGGAAGAATTTGAAATCAATATTGATCCTGTAAAAATTGAACAGGTATTAAATAATTTGATTTCAAATGCAATAAAGTTTTCTTTCCCAAACAACACAATCAAAGTGTTTGTCAAAAAAGGGATAAATGAGCTGTTGTTTGGTGTAAAAGACACGGGACAGGGAATTCCAGCTACCGAGATCAACAAACTTTTTATTCCATTTGAAAAGCTAAGTGTGAAATCGACTGCAGGAGAGAAGAGCACCGGACTTGGTCTGGTAATAGTCAAAAAGATTATGGAAGCTCATAAAGGAAGAGTGGAAGTTGAAAGCCAGCAAGGTAAGGGCTCAACTTTTACTTGTACTCTTCCTTTATAGAAAAATTTATTTTTCCATTTCTGTCAGATCGGGGAGAATATGAATCTCTTTTGGTGACAGATATGAGTACATTGCCGGGATAACAAATAGTGTAAGTACTGTGGAAAAAATCAATCCGGCAATGATTGCAATTCCCATCGAGACTCTGCTTTCTGATCCGGCACCGAGTGCAAGGGCAATAGGCAGAGTGCCGAGGATGGTAGAAAGACTTGTCATCAGGATTGGTCTAAACCTTAACTCTGCAGCATCTTTTACCGCCGTAACCCTTTCAATACCCGCTTCTCTGCGCTGATTCGCAAATTCTACAATCAAAATTCCATTTTTTGTTACTAATCCAATAAGCATAATCTGACCGATTTGACTAAAAATGTTTAGTGTTTGTCCAAAAAATGAAAGTGACATTACTGCTCCTGCAATTGCAAGGGGGACGGTGAGCATGATGATAAATGGATCTCTGAAACTTTCAAACTGTGCAGCAAGGACAAGGAAAATCAGGATGATTGCCAATCCAAAAGTAAAAATAAGAGAGGATGAACTTTCAACAAATTCTTTAGACGCTCCCTGAAGTGCAGTTGAAAACTTGTCAGTTAAGACGATATCAGCGATTCTATCCATCTCTGCAATTCCATCACCAATGGTTTTCCCTTCAGTTAGTCCGGCAGAGATTGTGGCAGAAGCGAATCTGTTAAACCTGAAAAGCTGCGGTGGTGAACTTCTTTCAGTAAGGGAGACAATATTATCCAACTGAATCAGGTCACCATTTTTATTTTTCACAAACATAGATTTGAGATCAACAGGCTTATTTCTATCTGACCTTTGATATTGACCAATAACCTGATATTGTTTCCCGTTCATGATAAAATAACCAAACCGCTGTCCACTGAGAGAGAATTGTAAAGTTGTAGCTACATCAGAGACAGAGACTCCTAAATCTCGTGCCTTTGATCTGTCAATTTCCACAACTATTTCCGGTTTATTGAACTTTAGATTAACATCAGTGACAGCGAAAATTGGACTTTGACGCGCTTCAGCCAAAAATTTTGGAATAATTTCTCTTAAGTCTTCAAAACTGTTTGCTTGAATAACATATTGAACGGGGAGTCCACCTCGTGAGCCACCACCGATTGATTGTTCCTGAATTACAATTGCTCTGGCATCATTTAAACCTTTTGCAGCGGTTGAGATTTGCTGGGCAATCTGAGCTTGAGTTCTTTCTCTTTCATTTGGTTCTGATAACAGAATCCTGATGAATCCTGAGTTACTCGAACTGCCACCAAATCCGGGGGAGGTAACAGATACCATCGTAATCACCTCAGGAGCAAGTTCTTTTACTTGTTCGATCATTCTGCTGATGTAATAATCCATAAAATCGAATGTGGTTCCCTCCGGAGCAGTTGCAGTGATTCTCATGGCACTCCGGTCCTCTTGCGGGGCAAGCTCCGACTGAAGATTCCCTCCAAAATAGTAAATTGCCAGTGCGGAGATAAGGATTATAATAAAAGAAACCCATCTGACCCTCATAAAGGCTTCAAGCATGTTCCTGTAGGTTTTTGACATCCAGACAAAAAACGGCTCAGTCAGGTTATAAAATTTAGAGTGAGATTCAGACGACTTTAAAAGTTTTGAACTGAGCATTGGGGTAAGTGTTAGCGCAACAAAAGCCGATATAATTACTGAACCTGCGATTACATACCCAAATTCCTTGAACAATTTTCCTGTTAGTCCCTCAAGAAAAACGATGGGCAGGAACACGGATGCAAGTGCAACTGTAGTTGAGACAATCGCAAAGAAGATTTCTGATGAACCTTTTGCTGCTGCCTCAACCGGGGTGAGCCCGTCCTCAATCTTTTTGTAAATATTCTCGAGCACAACTATAGCGTCATCCACAACTATACCAATAGCAAGAACAATTCCGAGCAATGTTAAAACATTTATCGAAAATCCTGCAAGGTACATAATAAAAAATGCCCCAATCAAAGAGATTGGAATGGCAAAGATCGGAATCATTGTTGTTCTCCAGTTCCGAAGGAAGAGGAAAATAATTATGATTACAAGACCAAACGCAATAAAAATTGTTTCAATTACCTCACCAATTGAATTTCTGATAAATGTTGTATTATCGAAACCGATATCCAACTGCATATCTGCGGGCAGGTCTTTTTTTATCTTTTCAAGTCTTTTATAAAATTCATCTGCAATTTCGATGTGGTTACTTCCCGGCAGGGGAACGATTACAATACCCGTCATCGGGATTCCATCGCGGCGAAGAATTGTCCGGTCATTTTCGGGATAATATTCGGCATAACCGATATCTGAAAATCGCACAGTATTACCCTGATTATCTTTGATAATCAATTTGTTAAAATCTTCGGGAGTCTGTAAAAGGCCAAGAGTTCTAACCGTCAGTTCAGTATTGTCACCTTCGATTTTACCGGACGGAAGTTCGATATTTTCACTCCTGAGTGTATTCCGCACTTCTACCGGAGTAATTCCATAAGCGTTAAGTTTTGCAGGGTCCATCCAAAGCCGCATGGAATAACGCTTTTCACCCCAGATTTGAATTTGACTTACACCCGGGATCGTTTGAAGTTGTTCTTTGAGCACATTTCTTGCGTAATCGGAGAGTTCAAGCAGCGTTTTTTCATTTGATCTGACTGTGACCATTACAATCGCATTGGCATCAGCATCAGCTTTGGTAACAACGGGAGGATCAACATCCGGAGGCAGTTGATTTGTTGCTCTTGAAACTCTGTCACGGACATCATTTGCTGCAGTTTCAAGATCAACATCGATGTTGAACTCGACTGTTATTATGCTTCTTCCATCGCGGGAAGAGGAAGTAAGACTTTGGATTCCGGCGATACCATTGATTGATTCTTCAAGCGGTTCCGTAATCTGAGCCTCGATAACAGTTGCATTGGCACCTACATAAGAGGTTGAAACAGTAATAATAGGAGGATCAATGCTTGGATATTCCCTTACACCAAGTGAGGTGTAGCCAATTGCTCCAAAAAGGACGATGGTGATCGACATAACAATCGCAAGCACCGGCCTGCGGATACTGATTGATGATAAACTCATGAGCGCCCCTACTTGACGATTTCTGTGAGCTTAACCGGAGAGTTGTTCCTTAGCTGGATCAAACCCGAGACTATCATCGTGTCGCCTTCTGCTATTCCACCCAGAATTTGAACAACTTTCTCATTTCTGTCTCCTGTTTGTACAGGGACGGAAACAGCTTTTCCTGCCTTGTAGAGAAAAACTGAATAACCTGAAATTTCAGGTACCAGTGTCTCACTTGTGATAAGAATCGTTTTAACGGGAGCGGAGAGACTAACCAATACTTCAACAACTTTCCCCGGGATAATCGCATTACTTCTCCCTGAAACATAAGCTCTCACTTTAAGAGTGGCAGTCTGTTGATCAACACCGGGTTCGATTGCGTAAATTTTAGCTTGAAGAGGCTCAACTTCATTTCCGGTAGTGAATGAAATTGTTCTGCCTTCCTTCATATAGATCGAATAATTTTGTGGGACTGTGAAGTCGATTTTTAGAGCGGATTTGTTTTGTAGTGTGGCAATTTTTACTCCGGGAGTAGCAAATGCTCCTTCCGAAAGATACCTCAACCCGATTTGTCCTGAAAAAGGTGCTCTTATTTCGGTCTTGGCAATCTGAGCTTTGAGCAAATCGATATCAGCTTCAATTGACCGGTATTCAAAAACACTATTATCATATTGTTCCTGGGATGTACCGTTTACATCAAGCAGTTTTTTCTGCCGATCAAGATTTTGTGAGGCAAGCTGGAGTTTAACTTCATTCTTCTTCAGCTGAGCCTGGAGTTCAGAATCATTAATTTTAACAAGTAATTGACCTTTGGCAACTGATGAACCTTCCTTAAAATGGATTTTAGTAATTTTACCGGCAACTTCCGGAGACAAGTCGACCCATTCGTCGGCTATTACCTTTCCCATCACCTTAATCTCGGAAGCAAAGGAATCAAATTTCAAAATTTTACCTTTTACTTTTGCGGGTCCATCTGATTTAGTTGATTTACCTTTGTCGACTTTTTTTTCACCCGACGTGAACAAGGGGTAAACAATTAAAGTACAGATAATCAGTGCTATCACTGAGTAGATAATTATTTTAGTTTTCTTTGCCATACTGTTTCAAAACTCGCGAATAATTTATAATTTAATACCGTGTATCACCGATTTAACTCACTCAACACGGTTAATTCATTTTAATCAAAAATCTATGTAAATCGACTCCGAATATAGTTAATTTTGGACTAAAATTAATTTCGAATCAAAATGCCAATTTATCAAAAAGCACAATTACGGACAGTTTTTACAATATTTGCACTAATATCTGCACTTATTGTAGTTACAGTGATCCGTTAACATTTTTAAGTCCTCCAAAAGTAACAGAGTGGTCGGGTTCACTTGTTCCCAAATCCGCTTTTCATGCCAATTTCCTTCAATTGATCCTTCTTCCCACATTGTAAATTGCAAAAAAAGCCGTATTTTTAAAGTCTGAATCTGGCGCGTTCGTCTAGCGGTTCAGGACGCTGCCCTCTCAAGGCAGAGATCACGGGTTCGAATCCCGTACGCGCTACCATTCAAAATTAAAAAAGCCTTGAAATTTTAAGTTTCAAGGCTTTTATATTTTAAAGAATTATATCTCATGGAGAAGACCATGGGGAAATCAAATTCCTAAAATCAAATGGTCTATTTTAGCAGAGTCATTTTTTTCGTGACTGAATTACCGTTTGACGTAAGGGTATAAAGATATATTCCTGAGCCAAAACTTGAAGCGTCAAACTTGATGCTGTGATTACCGGCGGTCATATCATTATTTATCAGTTCTGTTTTTAACTCTCCAAGAATATTGTAAATCCTCAAAGTCGTAAAACCATCCTTCAATAAAGAAAATCTTATTGTTGTTGATGGATTAAATGGATTTGGGAAATTCTGTTCCAAATTAAATGCCGATGGAACATTTTGGTCCTCTCCAACATCCGTAGGATCATCAATATACTTCCAGATTCCACGATCGATTGTCCCAATGTATAATTGATCTTCAGCTTGTGCAAAACTAATCACTTGAAGTTCACTTGGGGGATTAAATGCCACAGGTGACCAGGTGGTGTCTGTAAGTTTGTACATCACCTTTATCAGGTCGTCATACGCATATTGTTTTCCCATAAACCGGAAAAATTTAATGTAGTAGAACTGAAAATTAGTGGATTCCAGCCCGTGATTGATAGTTAACCAACTTGCCCCGTTGTTGGTTGAGAGCAGCAAACCACGACTGCTGCCGATTAAAATGGAATCATTTACAAGATCAAAAGAAGTAAAATAAACAGGACTCGGCATGTTGTTGTTTATTCTTTGCCATGAAGAATTTTGAAGAATATAAACTCCTTCAATCGATCTAAATATAACGGTTGATCCCGACGCATGGAGTTCAGTTCCGGGAGCAGGTACTCCACCCTCATGTGCAATTCCGCTATTCAGTGGCTCCCATGTTGTACCGTTATTTGTGGAACGATATACACCACCCTGTTCCCAGACTGCCGGCAGATGGTCTCTTCTTCTGGTGCCATGAAAAGCTGCGTAAATTGTATTGCCATTTACAGCAATTCCACTTACTTTTGAGAGATAATCTGTCGGAATTCCCGAGTTTGCAACGGCAGTCCATGACGAACCAAGATCCGTGGACAAAATAATGCCGTTCTGATTCCAAGAGAATATTTCATTATTTCTGAAAGTCAGATTCCCGACGGAACCGGCTACAGAATCCCAAGAAGTACCACCATTTGTGGTTCTGTAAAGAGAATAAGCATATTTTGAGAACACAACATCATTGTTAAGAGGAATTGGTGATGCAGTTGAAGCAATGAGTTCATCTGAAATTGAATTCCAGGAGTTATCAGTCAATTGAATAACTTTTTTTGAGGTGGAAGCTACGAGTGATCCATTGTGAAGATCAAAATCGGTAACAATACCCGTTGCATTCATATTAACCCATGATTCACCGTTAAATTTGAACAGGCCTGTAAAATCACCACTCACAATCGAGTAAAACTGATTGTTTAGGGGTTTTAAATTCCGAAAGTTCAAATTTGTAGTGACAGGCTCGGGTAGTCCCGCGCTTGCAGAAGTCCATGTGCTGCCTGTAATTTTTTTATAAACTCCATCTGTAGTGCAAAGGATTGCGAGATCGTCTTTAGCACCAATCAATTGAATCATTTCACTCCCCTGGGGAAGGAAGGAAACAAACCAGGTCTGACCGAGATCAGGTGACTCGAGCAGAATAAACGATACAGGTGACATATCAGTAAATGCATTCACAAAAATCCTGTCTCCTGTAACATCGAAATGGGCCACCATAAAGATGTTTTTGGTTTCACCATTATGCTGGAAAGTTTTACCCAACTGTAAACCGCTCCAAGTGACTCCAAGATCTGAACTTTGATATAGTGAATCACCGGCTGATGTAAGAACAAAAATCTTTCCATTTTTAATTACCGGATCGGTGTTTACAGCTTCAGGCATCGCCCGTTCATTCCAGGAAGCTCCTGCATTGGTAGAAACGAAGATCTTTCCATAGTTGACTGCAACCAGGGCGCCGTTCCCTGCATTATGTAATGAAGTTGCGGTTACTGCTGCGGAAGCGGACGACCATGTGGAGCCGTCATAATTAAAAATGTTGCCATTTCCGGTGTTCGCAATCAGTCCGGTACCGGTTGAAACGACAGAGGTGAAATAACCACCTTTGATCCCATTGGTCTGTGACCACTGACTAAAAAGAGATGTTGTAAGGAGAGTAACCATTAGAAACCCTAAAAATGGTACTTTTCTCATCTTATATTCCTTGGATTGTGATAAAATATTAAAATCGATACCTAAAATAACATTGGAAAATCACCCTCTAAAAATATTATTATGAGTGGTTATTATTTGTGATGGTAGTCGCTTGATGCCTGAAAAGTAGTATGATCCAACCGTTTTTGGCATATGTTGGTATTTGTAATAAAATGAGTAGATTAAAAATTGTAATAAAAAGGATTTACTTTTAAATTAACTACCACAGCTTACATCAGGGTTTAATCTAATTTATTGGTTATATGGAGTTGTCCTTCAATTATTGTGATTGATTGTTAGGAAGTCTTGTCAACTTATAAAACCGTTTGTCAATAAAAGAATGGTTTTCTGCTTAAAAATCATTAACTCACTAAGTTAAATAATATGGAATTTTAATGCTTGAAGTTAAAAATATAAGAAAAGAATTTAAAAATGTTGTCGCTGTGGATGATATTTCATTCAATGTGGAACCGGGGAAGATTTTTGGGCTTCTGGGTCCCAACGGTGCAGGTAAAACAACAACAATCAGGATGATTCTTGATATAATAAAACCTACATCAGGAGAAATATATATTGATGGCAGACCCGCAGGAAAAGATTTTAACAATATAACCGGTTATCTTCCTGAAGAGAGAGGGCTTTACAAAAAAGCCACCATCCTTGATATTGTGAAATATTTTGCCGGATTAAAGGGAGTACCGGCCTCTGTGGCTGAAAAATCGGCAAAAGAGTGGTTGGAAAAACTCGGGATTCAGGATTATAAAAAACGGAAAGTTCAGGAACTCTCAAAAGGTAACCAACAAAAAGTTCAGTTTATTATTTCTGTTTTGCACAACCCTCAAGTGCTTGTTCTGGATGAACCTTTTAGTGGCTTTGATCCGATTAACCAGGAATTGGTGAGAGATGAAATTATCAGGCTAAAAGCTGAAGGCAAAACCATAATTCTCTCCACCCATCAAATGGACATGGCAGAGAAGATGTGTGAATCAATATTCCTCATTGATAAAGGTAAAGAGGTATGCCATGGACCAATCAATGAAGTTAAAAGAAAGTTTGGGAAAGAATTTATAAAAATCGAATATGCCGGAGATGCAAATTTTATAAAAAGTCTTCCTGAAGTAAAAACAGCCGACATTTATGGAAATTTTGGCGAGATAGAGCTAAATACAGGCGCAACTGCCGAAGCTCTTTTGCCCAAAATATTTAACAATCTGCAACTCAGGAGTTTTTCAATAGAAGCACCAACCTTAAACAGAATATTCATTGACACCATTAAGAAGACAGGAGAGTAGAGATATGAAAAAAGCATTCGAAGTGGCAAAATGGGAATATCTGCAAAAAGTTAGATCAAAAGAGTTTATGATCTCGATAATCATCACTCCAATAATTTTCATTGCGTTTTCAGTTCTTCCGAGTTTATTGGCGGACAAGGATTCCGATGCTCCAAAAGCGATAACAATCCTCGACTCGACCGGAAAGTATGAAGATGCTCTAAGGGCCTCACTTGAAAAAGAGAAATTAGAAGATGGACAACCAAGATTTCTTATACCAAAAAATGTGGTACCCAAAGAGGGTGGCATATTAACGGCAAGGAAAAAGTTGGATGATTCGGTTTTCCACAAAAGTATTCTTGAAGGTTATATATTTATATATCAGAAAGCGGATTCCGGTCTGGAACTTGAATATCGAAGTAAGTCGATGGGGAACTTCAGGGATATCAATATAATGGAAAAAAATTTCAATAATATCCGGAGAGCCCAATTACTCGAGAACAAAAACATTGAAGAGAGTCTATTGGATTCCATAACTACGTCTGTCAACCTTAAATCGGTAAAAATTACCCTGGAAGGGGAAGAGGAAATTAATTTCCAAACTCAGTTTTTTTCGACATTTGTAGTAGTGATGGCGTTGTTTTTTATCATCATGTTTACGGGTGGTTCACTTGTCAGGAGTCTTGTTGAGGAGAAATCCAACAGGCTGATAGAGATCATTCTTTCGAGCTGTCGTCCTGATGATTTGCTTATGGGAAAGGTGATGGGGCTGACGCTATTAGTAATAACGCAGATGGGAATTTGGGGTTTGATGGCATTTAGTTTTGTGGGTCCAATGATTGTCGAATCCGGGATATTCAAGAACATACATATAGTTCTTCCATATTTCTTTTTGGCATTTCTGTTTTATGTATCAATTTTTGTGGGAGTTGGTTCCATGGTGAACACTGAGCAGGAAGCGCAGCAGATTACAGGTTACCTCACGATGCTGGTTATTTTCCCTGTGGTATTGTTAATGCCGATAATTCAAAATCCTGATCAAAGTCTGGTGAAGGTATTTGCTTACATTCCTTTCACTTCACCAATAGTTATGATAGCAAGAATGAATGTGGTGGAAATTCCATTTTACGAACATTTGATTGCAATGGGAATTTTAGTGCTCAGTATCTTTGTTATCATTAAAATTTCAGTTAAGATTTTCCGGATAGGAATTTTATCGTACGGTAAAGTACCATCATTCAAGGAACTGCTTAACTGGATCCGGTACGACTAATTAAGACTGAAAAAGATCAAAGTAAATTTGTTTAAAAAATTAGATAAACTTCATAAAATGGTAATTCAGACTTGAATACATTCATTGAAGTGTTCTTAACGATTGTAACAGGCGGAGCCATCTCCGCCTTGTTTTTTAAGTTTTATTCCTCATTTGATCGATACAAATTCAGGAATGAAAGGGGATATATTTTACCTTCACTTATTGGAGGTTTTGTTTCCATCCTGCTTACACTTGGAATACAATATGGTTTGTCTCAAATCTACGAAATTGCTTCGGTAATGTATTCCGGTCACACCCGTTCTATTTATTTTTCTCCTTTGATTGAAGAAATTGCAAAAGGGGCCGCCACGCTTGTTGCAATCAGGTTAATGAAAAGTGAAGAACTACTCGATTCACTCTTTATTGCTCTTGGAATTGGATTGGGGTTTGCCTTCTTCGAAAATCTTCTTTACTCATCAATTAATATGGGTGGGGAACAGATGTTAAGGAGCATGATTGAGCGGACGATAATCATCGCTCCAATGCACAGTATTCAAAATCTTCTTTTTATCCTCCTCTTTATATTTATTGGCAGGAAGGTGAATAATAAATTTTTGGTATTCTTCCTGGCAGCACCATTTCCCGCATTTTCACATTCAGTCTGGAACTACATCGCCCTCGAAACGGGCGCAAATCTGATAAACCTTACCTTGATGATCATCATCAGCAGGTCGATAATCTACGCAATTCGGGTAGAAAAAAACCGTTATATCGACCATCGAATAAACGAAATCACTTCTGAATCATTTGAATCCGGAAAGGAGAACCGGGAATTGTTTCTTTCTGATGCCGGGGATCAGATAACCGACTTGATGGAACTTCAGCGAGAATCTTCTATTTACATTTATGATAGAGTTTTTAGTAAGCTAAAACCAAAAAATAATTGATCGAGAAGTGAATGCCTCGCATTTTAGTTGCTAAATAAAAAATTTACTGTTTAATGTAATTACTCAAATTTGTTTGTACAATTTTCGAATTAGTTAAAGGATATTTACTAAAATATGTTTAATTTTAGTAAACAAAAAAGATAATTCAATATTGTTTTAATAGAAGAAGATATTAATGAAAGATCGTCAATTGAATAACGATTCTTCTGAGAAATCCGATAAGATTTTAAGACATAATCTTATTGCCGCTATAATATATCTTCTGATTGCCAGAGTAAGTCTTTTACTCGCCATGCCGGGCAGTAATACTACTCCTGTTTGGCCTCCTTCCGGAATTGCCCTTGCTTTTTTTATCATGTACGGTTACCGTATTTCTCCGGGAATAGCAGCGGGAGCATTTATTGCCAATGTATGGACAATGCTTTCAGGTGACCTTTCAAATGGTTATCTCCTCCCTCTTGTTGTTGGTGTCGACACTGCCATTGGAAATACGTTTGAGGCTGTTGCCGGTTATTGGCTACTCAAAAAATTTGTAATTTTATCTTCATTGTTCACACGGGTAAGAGGAGTTGTGGGGTTTACGGTCATTGCTTTTATCATGTCACTGGTAGGAGCTGTGATAGGTCCAACGGCTTTTTGTATGGCTGATCTAGCGAAATGGGAGATATTCCCAAATTTTTTCCTGACATGGTGGTTGGGTGATGCTACCGGAATCATAATCTTTGCTCCGGTGGCCTACACACTTTTAAGTTTAAAAACAGATAAAATAGATCCGGCAAAAGTTGTTGAAACTGCTCTGATTTCCATTGGTCTCGCATTGTTGTCACTCATTGTCTTTAGAAATGACCCAAACCATATTCTCTCATTGTTAATACCGTATATATTTTTCCCGTTAATAATTTGGATTTCTCAAAAATTTAACCCCATGGAAGGTGTATTAAGTATTGCCATAGTGTCAATTATTGCAGTTGATGGAACAGTTAGTGGATATGGACCTTTTATAAGAACATCTCTAAACACATCCCTGCTTATTCTACAGGGTTTTGTGAGTATTCTGGCTTTTACCTCGTTGTCATTTGCAGCATCCACCAATGAAAAAAAATTCCATGAAGAAAAGGCCATCAAAAGTGCTAATGAATTGAGAGCGGTTTTCAGAGTATTACCAGATCTTTACTTTAAGTTTTCAAGGGATGGAATAATCCTCGATTGTTACACGACAAATCCAACATTCCACCTGGAAGACCCGGAGAAACTAATAAATCAACCGGTTTCGGTGCTATTTCCTGAGAAAACGTTGGCAGCAATTCAACCCTGGATTTTTCCGACAGGTGAAAAACATAATCTGAAGGAATTTGAGTTTATCTCAAAAGTTACAGGTAGCGATGTCGATCTTGAAGCCCGATTATTTTATATAGAAGAAAGTGACGAGTTAATTGCTATCTTGAGGGATATTACAGAGCTCAGAGCAAAAGAAAAGGAAGTGAGGGCTGAGAGGAAACTACTTAGAACATTGATCGATAACATACCGGATGCTATATATAGCAAAGATAATCAGCTTAGAAAGATTATCGCAAATCCCGCCGACTTGTATAATATGCATGTGAAGTCGGAGGCGGAAGTTATTGGGAAGACTGATCTTGAACTGCATCCAAAATCACTCGCTGAAGGATTTATGGCAGATGACAGGTTTGTTATTGAAACAGGCAACCCAATAATAAACCGGGAGGAGTTTGTTCTGGATGAAAATGGTGAAATTATTTGGTTGTTAACATCTAAGCTGCCACTGCGAAATGAAGATGGTGAAATTATTGGGCTGTTGGGAATAGGAAGGAATGTAACCGAAAGTGTAAAAGCGCGTGAGGAAATTAAAAAGCTAAATGCAGAACTTGAGGAAAGGGTAATAGCAAGAACACAGGAACTCGACTACAAAAACAAAGAACTGGAGGCATTTTCATATTCGGTTTCACATGATCTAAGAGCCCCTTTAAGGCACATTAGTGGGTTTGTTGATTTGCTACTGAAGAAAGAGAGTATTAATCTTTCAGAAAAGGGTGAACATTATCTCAATGCAATAGCTCTTTCGGCTAAACAAATGGGTGCCTTGATTGACGATCTCTTACAGTTTTCGAGGACCGGCAGAGCTGAGATGAGATCCACATTTATGGATATGAATGGAATTGTTAAAGAGGTGGCGGATTTTAACACCAAAGGTTTAACGGACAGGAAAATCAAATGGGAAATAAGTGAGTTACCCGAAGTATTTGCGGATGCTCCATTGATCAGACAAGTATGGGTAAACCTGTTGAGTAACGCAGTAAAATTTTCCAAAAATGTCGATTTGGCCGTTATAAAAATCACTTGTCAGGAAGAAGATTCTGAGTTTATTTTCAGTGTTAAAGATAACGGAGCAGGATTCGACATGAGATATTCGCAGAAACTTTTTGGTGTTTTCCAGAGGTTACACCCCAAAGAAGAATTTGATGGAACAGGAATTGGTCTTGCAAACGTTCATAGAATTATTCATAGACACGGTGGAAGGGTTTGGGCGGAAGCAGAACCCGGAGAGGGTGCACAATTCTTTTTTTCACTTCCAAAAAAATTAAAGGAATTAAAATGACAATGTTAAAAACCATATTACTTGCTGAAGACAATCCCATGGATGTGGAATTGACACTCGAAGCACTCAATGAACATAATCTTGCAAACCAGGTGGTAGTTCTTGGCGACGGAGTTGAGGTGATGGAGTACCTGAATTTTGAAGGACGATTCGCAAACAGGAGCCCGGAACCCCCGGCTGTGTTGTTGCTCGACATCAAGATGCCCAGGATGGATGGAATTGAGGTACTTCGGGCAATAAGGGAGGATCCAAAATTTAAGAAACTTCCTATTGTTATGTTAACTTCCTCAAGAGAAGAACCGGATCTAAAAACCTGCTATGAACTTGGGGTGAATGCTTATGTTGTTAAGCCGGTTAATTTTTCGGAATTTATTGAAGCTGTTAAACAAATCGGTATATTCTGGGGAATCCTCAACGAATTACCGATGAATCATATTTAAGGATTTATTATGAGTAGCCAGGAACAAAAACAGGTTAAAATTCTTCATCTTGAAGACTCCCAATACGATTATGAATTGATCTCGAGAATGCTCTCTGATTCCGGATTTAAAACCTCAGTCAGATGGGCTTCATCACGAGATGAATATCTTGAAGCACTTCAAGATTTGGATTTTGACCTCATTTTGTGCGATTTCATGATCCCCGGGTATAATGCATTTGGAGCTCTCGAAGATCTGCTGGCGCGTACTTTGCTGATCCCGTTTATATGTGTTTCTGGTTCCATCGGTGAGGAGACTGCAGTTGAACTTTTAATAGCCGGAGCAACCGACTACATCCTTAAAGACAGACTGGCAAGACTGCCCTCGGCGATTAACAGGGCACTTGAGTTGGGAGAGGAAAAAAGACTTAGATTATGGACGGAAAATCAACTTTCACAGAGTGAGGAGCAATATAGAGAACTTTACAATAATGCGGTAATGGGTCTCTATAGAACAAACCAGAAGGGGGAGGTTTTGCTTGCAAATCAAACACTTCTCAAAATGTTAGGGTATAACTCTCTTGAAGAATTGATGGAAGTAAATATTGAGGAGCATGGTTTTGAAAATTTTCACGAAAGAAAAATTTTCCTCGAGTTGATTGAAAATCAGGAGGAGTTAAAGGGGCATAATTCCAAGTGGATGAGGAAAGATGGCAGTTTTATTTATGTGAGGGAGAGTGCAAGACTGAGGAGGGATAATGACGGTTCGCCGCTTTATTATGACGGAATTGTTGAAGACGTTACAGAGAAAAAAATTGCGGAGGATGCTCTCAGAAAAAGCCAACAGCTTTTCCACACTCTCGCTTTAGTCTCCCCGGTTGGTATTTTCAGAACAGACCCATCCGGATACACAACGTATGTAAACCCCCGTTGGTCTGAGCTTTCAGGTATCCCGTTTGAAGAAGCACTTGGTTATGGTTGGATGAAGGGGGTTCATCCTGAGGATCAAAAACCAATGTCTGATCAATGGGAGGAGGCTTGCAAAAACAAAGTTAACTCTCAAGTACATTATAGATTCGTAAAATCTGACGGGTCGATTGTCTGGGTAATGGGAAATTCAGTCCCCGAAATAGTTGATGGCGAAACAATTGGTTATGTTGGCACAATTACAGACATAACTCAGATAAAACTGTTTGAGGAGAGTTTACTTGTTGCCAAAGAAAAGGCAGAGAGAGCAAACAGTTTAAAGGATGCATTCATAAATAATTTATCCCATGAGATTAGAACTCCACTTAATGGTATAGTTGGAATGGCAGGAATTATTCAGGAGATTTTTGAAGAATCAGCTTCACCGGAAGACCTTGGTTATTTTAATTCATTGGTAAGAAGTACTCAAAGGTTAATAAATACAGTTGAAATGATGCTTTTGATGTCCCAACTCCAAACAGGGGATCATAGATGTAAACCTGAACACACAAGTTTGTCATCGATAGTTGAAAGAGTAATCAGCGACCTGCAAGAACATATAAATGATAAAAATCTTAAAATTTCGGTAGTGAAACAAATTGAAGATGATTCAGTTTTTGTTGATCCAATAGATCTAAAAAACATGGTGTATTATTTATTGGATAATGCTGTCAAATACACACATAAAGGTGGTGTGGAAGTTTCACTTTTTGGGTCTGAAGAGTTTAACACCGGTATTTCGATTAAGGATACAGGAATTGGGATTTCTCAAGACTATTTACCCGAACTATTTGAACCATTTATTCAGCAAGAGATGGGATATAGCAGGCCTTTTGAAGGAATGGGGCTTGGACTACCCATAGTTAAAAAACTTGTAGATGAGAATAAGGGAAAAATTGAAGTGCAATCGGACTTGGGACTGGGTACCACTTTTACTATCTGGCTCAAAAGAGACTAATACGTCTTTTGCCATATTCCTTAAAAATCCTTAACTTGCGTTTTCCTTTAAAAATATTCAAACGCACAGAATCCAATGCCCCATCCAATTAATGTGCTTTTTTATGTACCAAAACCTGTGTTTAATCAATTTGAAGTTGGTCACTTTGAAGGATTTGACAAAAGCAGTTCTTCATCTCTCTGGAAGAATTTGTTAATTAATCAGATTGAGGTTATAAGTTCATTAAAATCGGAATACAACATTTTTACACTTTTTCATCAATTTGATATTGGTGCTCACGGCCTTGATGAACTGCAGCGATTTATGAATATTGAAGTCCTCTTTTTTGAGGAAGGGAGTCAAGGAGAGATTTTAAGGGAGATCACCGAGGAAACGAGGGGAACCCAGAAACCTCTATTGGTTGTTAATCCGTTAATGATGGGGTTAAACAGCAGGGATTATGGTGATCTTATTAAACTATTGGAATCTGAGGAAGAGATATCAACCATCATACGTTCGGTTAACGGTTTCATTTCTGCCATCGGGTTCAATTATTTTGAACAGGGACAAACTCCAATTATTTCAAATCTCGATCAACATTACAACAAACTTCTTCCACTGATTATGGAACTCGATTCAAAACCTCTGCTGCAATCGGGGGGTATCGTCGTGAAGAATGCACATGATTTTAAGGAATTATATATTTTCCTCTCAAGCAAGGAGAGTGTACTGGCCTGCAGTTACGAGATGCACGACCGTTTTACCGAACTTTTTGTTGAATATAAGGAATATTTATAATGGCAGTTGGACTTTTTGGTGGATCATTTAATCCGATTCATTTTGGACACCTCATTACCTCACAGAGAGTGATGGAAATCAGGAAACTCGATAAAATTATTCTTATGCCGTGCAACATCTCACCTTTTAAGGTTGAAGCCTCAGATATTCTTGAAGGGCATACAAGGCTGAGGATGCTGGAGCTTGCAGTTGGGAATAACCCAAACTATGAAATCGACAATTTTGAACTTAAAAAGGGTGGAGTCTCTTTCACTTATAATACGATTATACATTTGAAGCAGATGTATGGTGATATTGAACTCATTATCGGGTTTGATCAAGTCGTTGAGTTCGACAAATGGTTTAAAGCAGAAGAGATCGTAGAAGAAGCTCAACTGGTTGTCTTAAAACGCGAAATAGATAAACACGGGGCAACAAACATTTTCACAGAAAAAGCCGTATTTGTTGATACTCCAACCATCGAGATCAGTGGAACGGAGATCAGAAACAGGGTAAGAGCCGGACTTTCAATCGATTACCTCGTCCCGGAAGAAGTAGCGGATTATATTAAACAGGAAAAACTTTATTTGTAATGGCAACAATTGACATAAAAAAAGTCTTAATTAAAGATAAAAGAAGTGTGGCGCGTGCAATAACCCATATTGAATCGGGTTATGATGGTGCAGTTGAACTTCTGGAGGAACTCCACAAATTTACCGGAAAAGCGTACAAAGTTGGTGTTACCGGACCTCCGGGTGCGGGGAAGAGTACTCTAACTCTACAACTGATTAAGTGGTTCCACAAAGAAGGCAAAAGTGTAGCTGTCATCTGTGTTGATCCTACCAGTCCCTTCACCGGTGGTGCTCTTTTGGGTGACAGAGTAAGAATGACTGAGGTTAGCAACCTGGATGGAGTTTTTATCAGAAGTATGGCAACCAGAGGAAGTCTTGGTGGGTTGAGTGGCAAAGCTGTGGATGCCTCCGATATACTCGATGCAGCAGGTTATGATATTATTATATATGAAACTGTTGGTGTGGGGCAATCAGAGCTTGACATCGCAAAGGCAGCCGACACAACCATTGTAGTATTGGTACCTGAATCGGGGGATACAGTTCAGGCAATGAAAGCAGGACTGATGGAGATTGCGGACTTTTTTGTTGTAAACAAAGGTGACAGACCGGGAGCAGAACAGGCAGTTGCAGCAATCAAAACGATGTTGCAATTCCGTGAACATGATGAACACACCTGGTGGCCGGCGGTGGTTAAAACTTCTGCCCACGAAAACAAAGGTGTTGACGAAGTTGCCCGGGAGATATTACGCCACAAAGAACACCTTGAAACAACAGGGAAATTGGAGATTAGAAGAAAAGAAAGAGAGAAAAACCGACTCGAAGGTATCGTTGAAGGAGCCATACTCAGCGAATTATGGTCATCGGGTGGAGCAGAACTATTACACGGTTCAATTTCTGATGTAATGGGGAAACAGATATCACCATTTAGACTGGCAGAAAAAATTGTAAATTCCTATCGGGAGTTTTTAAAGGAAAAGAATTTTTAATAACGGAGAGATTAATGGATACAAATACGGAATCAAATTTTTTATTGGAATTTACTGAGGAGCAGAGATCAATACAGGAATCAGTAAGGGATTTTGCCGAAAAGAGGATGAAACCTGTTGTGATGGAGTATGACGAATCACAGGCATTCCCCTTCGACATAGTAAAAGAACTTGCTGAGATGGGGTGTATGGGAATTCTTGTTCCCGAGAAATATCATGGATCGGGACTTGGCTACACCGAATATGCACTCATAGTGGAAGAACTGGCAAGAATTGATCCTTCAGTTGCACTTACTGTTGCGGCCCATAATGGACTATGCACTAACCACATTCTGATGAATGGAAGTGAAGCACAAAAAGAGAAATATTTGCCAAAACTGGCAACGGGTGAAATGATTGGTGCGTGGGGACTTACCGAACCCGTCTCAGGAAGTGATGCCGCATCGATGATTACAACCGCTGTAAAGGACGGAGATGAGTGGGTTCTTAATGGTAGTAAAACTTTCATTACTCATGGAGGAGTTGGCCATGTTGCGGTAATTATGGCAGTTACTGACAAATCAAAACATTCTAAAGGTATTTCTGCTTTCATTGTGGAAAAAGGGACTCCAGGATTTATTGTAGGTAAAAAAGAGAACAAGCTGGGAATGAGATCAAGTGACACTTGTCAGTTGATGTTCGACAATTGCCGAATTCCTGCCGAGAATCTGATTGGTGTTGAGGGAGAGGGCTTTAAACAGACCATGAAGATTCTTGAAGGTGGAAGAATTTCAATCGCTGCACTTAGTGTTGGACTTGCTCAAGGTGCACTTACTGAGTCAATAAAATATTCGGGAGAGAGGAAACAATTTGGCAAACCGATAAACTCCTTCCAGGGCATTCAGTTTAAAATTGCCGATATGGCAACCGAAATTGAAGCTGCCAGATTATTGACATTCAAGGCAGCATCAATCAAAGATGCTGGCAAACCTCTTGGAAACAGTGCTGCCATGGCAAAACTTTTTGCAAGTGAAGTTGCTGAGAGATGTGCCAATCAAGCCGTTCAAATCTTTGGCGGGTATGGATTTATCAAAGATTTTCCTGTCGAAAAATTCTATCGTGACGTAAAACTTCTGACTATTGGTGAAGGCACCTCGGAAGTTCAAAGAATTGTAATTTCCAGAAATGTGCTGAGTGATTAACCAATGAGAAAAATCGGCAAAAGCTTTTCAGAAGAAGACTCTTTTCATATCAAGGAAGATGTTTACAAGGAACTTGTAAGAAAACTGGAACACGAGAGAAAAAGAACCCACAAAGGCGGGGGAGACAAGGCTCTTCAGAAGATGAAGGATAAAGGGAAAATGCCTGCGAGAGAGAGGATCGCACGACTGATCGACAAAGGCACTAACTTCTTTGAATTAAATACATTTGCCGCGCATGGTATGTATGAAGAGTTTGGTGGAGCTCCCGGCTCCGGAACAATTTTTGGGATAGGGAAGATTCACTCTCGTGATTGTGTAATTGTGGCTAATGATTCCACAGTAAAAGCGGGAGCGTGGTTTCCGATCACTTGCAAAAAAAATCTGAGAGCACAGGAAATTGCGATCGAGAACAGACTGCCTGTTATCTATCTGGTTGACAGTGCAGGAGTTTTTCTTCCACTTCAGGATGAAATATTCCCCGATAAAGAGCATTTTGGAAGGATTTTTCGAAATAACGCTAAAATGTCAGCGATGGGTATCCCACAAATTGCAGCCATCATGGGACCTTGTGTGGCTGGTGGTGCATACCTCCCTATAATGAGTGATGAAGCTTTGATTGTGAAAGGCGAAGGTTCGGTTTTCCTTGCAGGTGCACATCTCGTAAAAGCTGCAATTGGCGAAATTACTGACAACGACACACTCGGTGGAGCTATGGTTCAAAGCAACATTTCCGGTGTAACCGACTACATCATGGAAAATGATGAAGAGTGCATCGATCAGGTCAGATCTCTGATCGAAAAATTTGGTGGACAACCCAAAGCCGGATTCTCCAGAGAAAACCCCAGATTCCCTGACTTTCCCGAAAAAGAGATTTATGGAATCCTTCCGGGTGATGCGATCAAACAATATGATACTTATGAACTGATTGCAAGAATTGTGGACGGCTCAGAGATTGATGAATACAAGGCCGGTTACGGCAAATCTCTAATAACTGCTTACGCCAGAATTGACGGTTGGGCAGTGGGAATTGTTGCCAACCAGAGGGCTGTGGTCAAATCCGCAAAAGGTGAAATGCAGGTAGGGGGAGTAATCTACTCCGACAGTGCCGACAAAGCCTCCCGTTTCATTATGAACTGTAATCAAAAAAAGATACCTCTTCTGTTCTTGCAGGATGTGACCGGATTTATGGTGGGTACCAAAGCAGAACATGGTGGAATCATAAAAGATGGCGCCAAGATGGTGAATGCTGTTGCAAATAGTGTTGTCCCAAAAATTACCATTATTGTTGGTAACAGTTACGGAGCGGGGAATTATGCAATGTGTGGAAAAGCTTATGATCCAAGGTTCATATTTGCATATCCTGCTGCAAAAATCAGTGTAATGGGTGGAAGTCAGGCAGCAAATGTATTGATGGATATCAAAACGAAGCAGTTTGAAAAGGCGGGTAAGGTTTTGGACGAAGAGACAAAACTAAAAATGTATGATGAAATTCGGGATTCTTATGAAAGTAAATCATCACCTCTATATGCAGCTGCAAGATTGTGGGTGGACGAAGTGATTGACCCTGCAAAAACCCGTGAATACATTTCACGCAGCATCGAAGCTGCCAACAACAATCCAAATATAGAAGAATTTAAGCTGGGAGTGATACAGGTTTAATGCAATAATGCAGTAATCCAATAATCCAATAATGAGGAGGACGCGGCTCCACCACGGTAGTGCCATATGGCGATTTTTAATAGAACGGAGATGTTCTATATATTTGAAACCTGATACCTGATACTTAATACTTAATATTTAAACAACCGACCATTTTGAGATGAGTTCCTCGGTTGGTCGCATTGGTCTGAGGGTTTTAATATCGATTGGACACCAGAGGGAGAGGGCTTCGACGAACACACGGGAGTCGGATTGTCTGTAGATGGTGGTATATCTTTCAAAAAGGTGTTTGCGGGTTTTTCCAACCCATGTTTTCACTACCACGGTGTCTCCCATCTTAGCCGAATATTTGTAATCGATTTCATGCCGTGCGATTACAAATGCAATTGTTTGACTTAAGTGTGGGTCTGCAGAGGTCATCCAATGGTTTATGGCAGCTTCCTGAATCCATTTAACATAAATAAGATTGCCAACATGATTTAGTTGATCGATGTGTTCCTGTTCGACAGGGATTATGATCTCAAAGGGGGTGAGGGAGGTTAATTCATTTTCCATTTCGATCCCTAAATTTTGTAACCTCTTAAAAACTCATCGGCTGTCATTCGCTTTTTACCTTCCGGCTGAATTTCGAGAATTTCCAATGAACCGTTACCCGTTCCAACAAATATCTGATGTTTGTTTGTCATAAATTGCCCGGGAGAGAGGTCCTGTTCTGAGTATGCTGTTTTATAGATTTTAAAGTGTTTGTTATCATGTATAAAAAAAGCACCCGGGGAAGGAGAAAGTCCTCTGACAAGATTATGAATTGAGAGGGCATCATTATTAAAATCGAGTTGGCATATTTCTTTGGTGATTTTTGGAGCCGGAGATGCAAGGGAATCATCCTGCGGCAAGAGATGTACATTTCCCGAAGCAAGCATATCAACTGTACTGATTACCAGCCCCGCCCCAACATCTGCCATTTTTTCATAAAGGGAACCGAAGTTATCACTTTCTTCAATCACCACTTCCTCTTTTAAGTAGATATTACCTGTGTCAACTTTATCTGCAAGTTTAAAAGTTGTGAGACCTGTGATTTTGTCGCCCTTGATTATCGCCCACTGGATTGGAGCAGCTCCACGATATTTGGGGAGCAAAGATCCATGAAGGTTAAAACTTCCCAATGGAGGAAGGTTGTAAACGGATGAAGGAAGAATTTTAAATGCCACAACGATAAAAAGATCGGCATTAATTTCTTTTAGTTGTGTAACAAATTCTTCTGACTTCAGAGATTCAGGTTGAATAACAGGAATATTGTTTTCAATTGCAAATTGTTTTACAGGAGAGGGGAGAATCTTTTTACCGCGTCCCTGTTCTTTGTCAGTTACAGTAACAACGGCAACCACCTCATGAGCCGAATTAACTAATTTTTCGAGACATCTTACTGCGATTGAGGGAGTACCGAAAAAAACAATTTTCATTAGTCGCGTTCTCTTTCGGTAACAGGATAGTCAACTTCCACTTTACGGTTTTTGATCCTGATAAGTTCTCTTTTGAGTTTTTTCTGTTGATCCTCGGGGATGCGATCGGTAAAATAGATACCCTGCAGGTGGTCATATTCATGCTGAATTACTCGAGCCAGGAAGTCTTCCACCTCGAGGGTCTGATCATTAAATTCGAGATCCTTAAATTGGATCTTGATTTTTTTAGGTCGAATAACTTCAGACCTGACATCAGGGATACTAAGACACCCTTCCTCATAAGAAGCGGTTTCTTCCGATCTTTCAACAATTTTTGGATTGATGAACACACGGGGTTTCTCGTTGGGGTATTCTTTCATCACGGAGATGTCGACCACAAAAACAGATTTTGAAGAACCCACCTGATTTGCTGCAAGTCCAACACCTGAAGCCTCATGCATTGTTTCAAACATATCTTTTACAAATTTGATCGTTTCAGGATCAATTTTTTGAACAGGGATTGTTTTTTTACGGAGTATTTTATCTCCGTACTGATTAACGGGAATTTGGGTCATAAATAGTTAATGTTTTAGTTGATTTTTAAAATAATCTATCGCTATTAAAACACCGGTTTTTCTGTCAACTTTTGGTGTCCAGCCGAGGATATTGGTTGCTCTCGTAATATCCGGTTGGCGTATTTTAGGGTCGTCTTCCGGCAGTTCCATATATGTAATACTGCTTTTTGAGCCTGTAAGTTCAATAACTTCTTCTGCAAACTGTTTTATTGTTATTTCTGCGGGATTACCGATATTTACAGGATAAACTTCATCAGAGAAGAGAAGTCTGACCAGACCATCAACCAGGTCGTCAACATAACAGAAACTTCGGGTTTGGGAACCGTCGCCAAAGATTGTTAATGGTTCATTATTCAGTGCTTGAGAGATGAAAACAGGAAGAGCACGCCCATCATTTAGTCGCATTCTGGGGCCATAGGTATTAAAGATTCTCGCAATTCGTGTCTGAACACCATGATATCTGTTGTATGCCATGGTCAACGATTCGGCAAACCTTTTAGCTTCGTCATAAACTCCTCTTGGACCAACAGTATTCACATTTCCCCAATAACTCTCAGTTTGTGGATGGATCAGAGGATCACCATAAACTTCTGAAGTAGAGGCAAGCAGGAAAGTCGCATTTTTCTCTTTTGCCAATCCGAGAGCTTTGTGAGTCCCAAGTGAACCCACCTTCAGCGTTTGGATTGGAAATTGTAAATAATCGATAGGGCTTGCCGGTGAAGCGAAGTGCAGAATATAGTCAACCGGTCCCATTACATGGATAAAGTTGGTGACGTCGTGTTTGATAAAGGTGAAGTCTTCATTACCAAAAAGATGTCCGATATTATCGAGATTACCTGTAATAAGATTATCGATACAAATTACCTTACAATCCTCTTTAAGGAGTCGATCAGCGAGATGAGATCCCAGAAATCCGGCTCCACCGGTAATAACTGCGGTTTTTTTCATCAATTAGATCCCAAAACGACTTTTCTTCCAATGCTGTAGTATGAAAATTTCAATTTTTGCATTTCATTTACTTCATACATGTTTCTCCCGTCAAATATCAGTGGTGATTTTAACCTTGCTCTCAACTGTGCAAAATCGGGTTTTTTGAATTCACCCCACTCTGTAAAAATGACGAGTGCATCGGCATCATCAAGGGCGGAATATTTGTCGGTTGCATATTCTATAGTGTCATTAAGATAAAAACGGGCATTTTCTGATGCAACCGGGTCGTAGGCAGTGATAGAAACACCTTCGTTTACCAACCGTTTGATCACTGTTACAGAGGGAGCTTCTCTCATATCGTCGGTATCGGGTTTAAATGCCAGACCCCAAACGGCAAGTTTTTTCCCTTTGAGATTACCATTAAAATGGGAAGAAATTTTGTTGAAGAATCGGACTCTTTGTTCCTGGTTGATTCTGTCAACCTCTGCAAGTAACACAAGTTTGGCATCAAAATCGATAGAAGTTTTAATAAGTGCATTTACATCTTTTGGAAAACAGGAGCCACCATAACCCACGCCGGGGAAAAGGAACCTGTGTCCAATTCTGGGATCTGAACCCATCCCAAGTCTCACAAGATCGATATCCGCAGTGGCTTTTTCACAAAAATTTGCAAGATCGTTCATAAATGTGATTTTTGTGGCAAGGAAACTGTTTGAGGCATATTTTGTTACTTCAGCGCTTCTGATATCCATTTCAATGATAGAATTCCCCATTGTGACAAATGGTTCATACAAGTCACGGAGCATTTCAAGTGCTTTTTCAGAATCAGAGCCCACAACCACTCTATCAGGTTTCATAAAATCTTCAACTGCAAATCCTTCTCTAAGGAATTCGGGGTTTGATGCAACAGCAAAATTCTTAACTCCCTTGGTTGAAAGAATTCCAAAGATAATTTGTCCTGTTCCAACAGGCGCAGTGCTTTTGTTGATGATCAACTTAAAGTCATCAGTCTCTGAAAGTATATCGCCAAGTTTTCCGGTAATATTCATCACATGGCTAAGATCAGCTGAACCATCTTCATCTTGTGGAGTGGGTAGACAGAGGAATACCATGTCAGATGCCAGAGTAGCCGCTTTTAGATCATCAGTAAATTTTAACCTGCCGTTATTGAAGTTTCTTGAATATATAACTTCGAGGCCTGGTTCGTAAATTGTGATGTGGTTGGAGTTTAATTTTTCAAGTTTATTTTTATCATTATCAACACAGATAACATTATTACCCATTTCTGCAAAACAGGTTCCGGAGACAAGACCAACATATCCCGTTCCAATAATAGCGATGTTCATTAAAATATTACCTTTCTGAATAAAATCACAACAACAAATATAACGGTTGATGTCGAAATAATCAGTTGTAATATGGTTAGCAGACCGATAATTATTAAATTAGCAGATTAGTTTTTTTCTGAAAGTGGTAATGCAAATTCTACTCTTTTATCTCTTTGTAATTTCGATGTTTTTGATATTTCACACCTATCTTTTTTATCCGGTGATAGTGAAATTATATTCGCTTGTAGCTGCTAAAAAATTCAAAAAAGACAGGAGTAAATTGCCAAAAGTATCAGTTTTGATAGCAGCTTACAATGAGGAAAAAGTGATCGGGGAGACTGTTAAAACACTTTTGGAATCAGATTATCCCAAGGACAGGTTCGAGGTTTTAGTTGGTTCAGATAATTCAAAAGACCGAACACATGAAATCATGGAGGAGCTTGCTGCATCCGATTCGCGAGTAAAATTTTATCCATTTTTTGAGAGGAATGGAAAACCGGGGGTACTGAACAGAATTGAGGAAAAAGCAAACGGGGAAGTGCTTATCATCTGTGACTCAAATATGCTGTTTGATAAAAACGCTGTGATGGAGATGGCCTCACTATTTGCAGATAAAAGAATCGGGGGGGTATCCGGTGAGATAAAGTTAAAAAAAAGCAAAACCGGCAACCAGGAAGGTACTTATTGGAAACTTGAATCGAGAATTAAAGATTCTGAGGGGAAAGTGGGTTCATTAATTGGTGCAAACGGTGGGATGTACGGAATAAGAAGGGAGCTCTATTGGAAGTATCCTTTGGGTGAAACAATTCAGGATGACCTCTTAATGACTTTAAAGGTTATTTCAGCAGGCTACGATTTTACTTATGATACAACTGCTTTTTCGTATGAGGAACCCACAGCAACAAATGAAGATGAATTTAAAAGAAAAAAGAGAATTCAGGTTGGTAATTTAGGGGCTTTAAAATATGTTAAAGAGTTTCTCAATCCTTTTTCGGGTTTTACTGCTTTTGCACTTTGGTCGCACAAGATATTGAGGTGGTTTTCACCTCACTTATTAATCCTTGTTATCGTGACAAATCTATTTTTACTTGATTATTCTCCTTTTTTCATGTTTAGTATTTACATGATAGGTGCTTCCTTCAATCTGGCAATACTCGGGTACTTTTTTAACAGACTGGGACTCAGATTTGTACCGTTTTTGCTCTTTTACTATTTTTATGGGGCATTGGGTGCATTGCTCGCGGGGTCATTTCAGTATTATTTCAGTAAAACTTCTGCCACCTGGGAACCAACCAAAAGGGTGTAGCCAATTGAGATCAGACAAACAAAATTTTATCATCGAGAGGAATATATAATGACAGAAAGAGTAATTGCCATCGTAGGCATGGGTGGGGGAGTTTCTTTGGGAACAGCTCTAAAATTTGGTAAAGAGAATTTTATTGTTGCGATGATTGGTAGAAACGGCACCAAATTGAGGGATTACAAAGATATTCTTGAAACTCACGGAATCAGGTCTGAATTTTACATTGGAAATGCAGCGGATGAATATTCTTTAAAGGATGCCCTCAGAAGAATTGAGGAAGAACTTGGAACACCTGATGTCCTGCTTTATAATGTTGCAAATGTAAAAGGTGTTAATCTTCTCAGTGAAACGAGTGATGGCATGTTATACGATTATAAAATGAATGTTGTTGGCGCAGTAATCTCCGCAAATGAAGTTATCCCCGGGATGAAAAAAAGGGGGACTGGCTGCATTTTATTAACTGGTGGCGGTTATTCATTATATCCCGACCCAAACTTTGGATCCCTTGGAATTGGCAAAGCAGGTATCAGGAATTTAAGTATGTCACTTTCAAAGGCTGTGGAAGGAACGGGAATAATTGTTGGTACGGTGACGATTTGTGGAATAGTTAACGCAAATAACCCTGTACACAACCCTGACAATATCGGTGCCAAATTTTTTGAGATATATAACACCGGTAAAAACGGTACCGAGATCACCCTTTAACACCCCAATCTGTGCAGTGGAATATTTAGATTATAAAAGTCAGAAAACAGGAGAGTGAAATGAAAAAGAAGAATTTATTCTTTTCCTTCTTCCTTTTATTAACCTTCGTTGGTTGTACCGGGGAGGGACAGAACAATTTAAAGGAAGAGAATGGTGAATTCGCCACTGTTGAAAAGATCACCGATGGGGACACCTTTTCTGTAATATTCAACGGCAGAAAAGAAAAAATCAGACTTATTGGTATCGATACCCCTGAATCGAGAAGAAATGATCGCTCCAAAAAACAGGGCAAAGAGGAGAAGCTGGATCAAGAGGAGATCGTGGCAATGGGAAAGGAAGCAAAAGCTTTTATGACCCGACAGATTCAGAAGGGGGATCGTGTGAAGTTGGAGTTTGATGTTCAGGAGAGGGATAAATATGGCAGATTTTTATGTTATGTCTATCTCGATGATGGCAGAATGTTAAACGAGATTATGATCAGTGAAGGTTATGCTTATCCTTTAACAATCGCACCCAATGTAAAATACGAATCAAAATTCAGGGAGGCGTTTGTTAACGCGCGAGAAAACAGCAGAGGGCTCTGGAAAAAATAAAATGGGTTTTGCTGCCCCGGTTTTTATAAATAATATAGAAAGAGGTTGTCCAAATCGGACAACCTCAAACTTTCCCCCCCACTTAATGACAAATCCAGTTTATAATATGTTGGTTCACCTCTGGAGTTAAAATTTAGTATCAGTAATCATTCCAATTACTGATTCAAAAATAGAGACGGATAGATCATAATTTATTGTCATTGAATGACAATTTTTCCCGGAAATAAATATGGCTGCACAAAGAGACTACATCAATGACAATATGCGGAGGACTGAAATCCTCGCGAGGTTAATTAACAAAGAACCGCTTACAGTTTTTGACCTGTGTTTTGAATATGATGTAAGTGAGTCAACCATAAATCGTGATTTTAATTATCTCAGGTCTGAAGGATTTTCAACTTACAGCAGAAAAAAAGTGCTTTTTATAAGCAGTAAACCCGATCCCGGGAAATTAACGGGTTACCTTTCAGAATATCTCGCATTTAAGCTCAATTCCAAACTTTTACTTGACAAACTTGAAGCTCTCTCGAAAGCAGGAAACGGCAACTTTTTTCAGATTTTAACACTCACAGCGAAAGCGGTTGAAGAAAATAAATATCTTCGTTTCAGGTATGAACGAATCACCGATAACATTGAAAATGAATATTTGGTAAAACCTGTTGAATTAAGAATCAATGAATTTAATTGGTCATTAATTGCAGTGAAGGAGGGCGAAAGTGTTGAAAAATTGTTTTATCTCAGCAGAATAAAAGATATTTCATTAACAGGTGATGTTTTTCAGAAGGGGAGTGAAGAGTCATCCGATAAACTTTATGATGTTGTTTTACGATTCCACCCCGATTGTCGTAACGGCATCTACTCAAAAATCTGGTTTCCGGAATTTCATCTTGAAGAAGACGACAAAGGGTATATCACATTAAAAACCCGTGTACCAATCAACAAGCGGCTCGCAAGTTGGTGCCTGAGATGGCAAAATAATATCGTCGTGTCGGAGCCGAAAAAACTAAAAGAAAAGATTAGAGAAATGACCGATCTTTTTTACTCGACCAATAAATTTTAAATAATTTAACAAAAAAGTCAAAAATTCCCTCCAAAAATTTTGTTGAGAATTAAATTATCCTTAATTTGTGATGGTTAAAATAATTCTCCTCCCGAATAATAATCAATTCACATAACAAATATCGAGTAAAGTGTTGAGACAACTCATTTTCGTTCTTTTTTTGGTTGCAATTACCGCAACCGGCTGGGCACAATCATATTCATGGTCACTGAAACAAAGTGGAAGCAGCCTTGGCGATCCTATCACAAGTGATCCAAACAATTCAAACATCATTTATTATGGTACTAACGCTCAAATTTACAGAAGTACCGACAGGGGTGAAACCTTCAATCCATGGGGTACAACAATCTCAGGTTCCACGAGGGTAAAAAACATCATTACCACTGCAAAAAGCAGCCAGACAATGCTTGCAGCAATTGAAGCATCGACTGATAAAATTGTAAAAACCACCGATGGTGGAGCCACCTGGGTTGTTACGCTTAACAACGCTACTTTTTCTTTTTTTGGAATTCCCATGACTCCCGATCCGTCTCATCCCGATACGATCTACACGATGAGCAACAATATATTTTATAAATCATACGATTTTGGTTCCACGTGGACACAGGTGAGCACAGCATCTTCTTTTGCAACACCTTGTGATATTGAAGTTTTTCCTGACAGTTCACATATCATCCTTATTGGAGATAATACAACAGGAATTTTTAGATCAACCAATTATGGTGTCACCTGGTCAACTGTTTACACCACATCGGGTGAAATTCCAACAATTGCCATAGACAGTAGAAATAAAGGAACGGCTTATGGCACAAAATGGGGAGGTGGCGGAGGACTCGTAAAATCTACCGATTTTGGAGCGACCTGGACACTGATTCCATTTTTTACCGGTCAGAGTATGTGGGGTGTTGACATAGCCCCCGAAAATTCAGACTTCATTATGGTTGGAAGATATTCAGGAAGCAATATTTATATAACCAGAGATGGTGGTCTAAATTGGATTACCACTACTCTTTCGGCAAGTAACTACAGCGTTAATATAATCGACACTCTCACAATTTTTGCAGCTCAGTCACCCGGGTGCTTCAAAGCCACCGTGCCATTTGTCCCTGTTGAATTAACAGGCTTTTATGCAACTGTATCTGATGGTGAAGTAATTCTAAGCTGGTCAACTGCAACAGAGTTGAACAATGCAAGATTTGAACTTGAGAGAAGAACCGCATCTTTAACCGATGATTGGACAAAAGTTTGTGAAGTGGAAGGGCACGGCACCACTACAATTCAGAGACGATATATGTTAACGGATAAACCGGCTGCAACCGGAGTATATCTCTACCGACTAAAACAAATAGATTATGACGGGAAATTTGAATATTCGAATACAATTGAAGTTACAACGGAAACACCAATGGAATTTTCATTGTCACAGAATTATCCAAATCCCTTTAATCCGTCAACGAGTATAGCTTTTTCACTCATGGAGCAGGCAGAAGTTAATCTCGCAGTTTTTGATATTACCGGCAGAGAAGTTACCAACATTATTGAAAACAAAGTATTACCGGCAGGAAATCACTCAATTGAATTCAATGCATCCAATCTTAATTCAGGTGTCTATCTTTACAGGCTTAAAGCCGGAAGCAAGTCACTAACCAAAAAGTTAACCCTTTTAAAATAAAGGAAGTAACATGAAACGCTCTATTTACTATTTTTCGGTTTTTATAACCGTGTGTGCAATCGTTTATGGTGGCATTCAATACAGCACCGGTATCACAGGAATTACTAAAAAGAATGGTGATGGCTGTGTATGCCACGATCCTGTTGCCGATCCAACTGTTACAGTTAGAATTTGGGGACCAACCCAGGTATTACCCGGAAGCAGCAACACTTTTACCGTTAGTCTTAAAGGTGGACCTGCTGTAAAAGGTGGATTTAATGCAGCGGTTAAAAACGGTGCTCTTTCAACAACCGATCCCGGTGCGCAGTTATTGCAGGGTGAACTTACACACACAACACCGAGAGTTTTTGGTGCAGCGGATTCTGTTTATTGGACATTTAACTATACTGCCCCAGGCACACTTGGTTACGATACTCTTTATGCAACATCAAACAGCGTAAATGGTGATGGCCAGCCAACAGATGCCGACAGTTGGAATAATGCACCAAATTTTGCAGTTCAAGTAGTGAATGCAGTACCAGTTGAATTAACCTCGTTTGTTGCAAAATCTACCGGAAACTCGGTTATTTTGTCCTGGGAAACAGCAACTGAGCTGAATAACGATAAATTTGAAGTTCAAAGAAGTGAGGGTTCGGGCTGGTCAACTGTTGCAACTGTAAAAGGAAATGGAACCACAACCGCCAAATCTGTTTACAATTTTACTGACAAAAATCTTAATGCAGGTAATTACACTTACAGATTAAAACAAATCGATTTCTCAGGACAATTTGAGTATTCACAGACAATTGAAGTTGAGATTAGTGCAGTTAATTCTTTTGCATTGATGCAGAATTATCCAAATCCATTTAACCCTGAAACAGTAATCAATTTTTCAGTACCAACTGAATCAATCGTAAAGATCAGTGTTTATAATGCTCTGGGTGAAATTGTCAGCTCACTTGTTAATCAACAAATGACTGCAGGCAATCATCAGGTAAAATTTGATGCTTCTAAACTTTCCAGTGGACTTTATTTCTACAAATTGCAAGCTGATGGAGTTACCATAACAAGAAAGATGGTTCTTTCCAAGTAGAATGAAAAGTTTTCAGATAACAACGATTGTTATTTCAATCGTATTTATAGGTTTTACACTTGGCGATCCACCCACACATGATTCGGAAAATACCGATGTGATATCATGCACCGAATTAAATGGTTTGGGCTGTGTTTGTCACACAATCGATCAGGATACAACCGTTTTAACCAGAGTGGAGGGACCTAAAACCCTCCGCCCGGGTGAAACAGCGATGTATAGAGTCTGGGTCTCAAGAGGACCTGCATTGGGCGGTGGTTTTAATGTCGCATCCCGATTTGGGTCGCTTGCAACTGTTGATTCCACAGTTTTATGGCTCGACAACGAACTGACACAAAAATTTCCGTTGGCGATGCAACCGGGAGATACTGCGATCCACTGGGATTTTTATTATACGGCACCAGTCAACAAGTTAAGAGATACCATTTACTCAGTTGGTTTAAGTACCAACCACGATTACATTCCCAACGAATTTGATCTCTGGGCGTATGGCCCTAAATTTGTTGTTGAGATTGCTCGTAACGCCACTTCGGTTGATGATGACATGATACCAACAGAGTTAGCTATCCAAGGCAACTATCCAAATCCTTTTAATCCTTCAACCACCATTGTATGGGTTACACCTGAGCAGGCTGAGACAAAAATTACACTGTTTGATGCTGCCGGAAGGGAAGTTGGAGTTTATGAGGTTGGAGTTTCTTCTACCGGCCGTAATGAGTTTACACTTAATGCCTCATCTCTTGCCTCGGGACTTTATTTCTACAGGATAGAGTCAGGTGTTTACACCGCAGTAAACAAATTGACACTTCTGAAGTAGCCAAACATCTTTAAATTAAAAAGAGGCTGTCTCGATCGAGACAGCCTCTTTTTTTTTTTGAATAGTTTTAAGGTTTTATTATTGATTCATTCAGATATAGAATGGAACAATCGACCTTCCTTTTATTTCATAAGGATGAATTTTTTGACGGCATTAAATTTACCGGCTTCGAGTTTGTAGAAGTAAATTCCACTCGCCAATCCTGAAGCAACAAAGTTTGATCTGTAATTACCGGCTTCAAGTTCACCATCTTGTAAAACAGCGATCAAGTTACCTGATATATCAAATATCTTAAGAGTTACATTAGCTCTTTCAGGAACTGCGAACTCAATAGTTGTGCTTGGGTTAAATGGATTTGGATAATTCTGTTCGAGGTTAAACCTTGAGGGAACTGCGCCAAATTCTTTAACTGCGGTTGGGGTGAAATTTGCAATCGCATCTCTGAGAAGTTTTTGTGTCAGCATTGTATTATGAATACCACGGCTGCCTTCAGCTTCGCATGAAAGGAGATTATAATTTGCCTGTTTGAATGCATCTGTTAATGAGTCAGCAGGTGAAGCAGCATTAAGTTTTGTTCTTAATACATTCATCAAACTGTCAGAAGTTGATTGTGTGCCTCTGTAGTTAAATCTTGTAGCATGGTTTGAAGTATCAACCGAAGTGTAATAATCAGGGTGGCATGTTGCGCAAGCTACAGGTGAAGGTTCAAAGGTATGACCGGTTTTTGCAGGATCACCTGAAACAGCCTTCACATGGCAGTTGATGCATCTTTCGGTAGCAGCAAATGTGTGAATTGAGTTTTGATATGTCTGACCGGGATACTGAAATCCAAAATTAGGTGTTCCACTCAATGCTTCAGAAGTAGTGTGGTGGGGAGTGGAGTTAATGTTCACAGGCTCTGTTCCGACAGTGTGGCAAGCGTCGCAGATAACTCTCTGACCTGTTACAGGCAGACGAAGTGAACCAGGATTAGTGCTACCGTGAGGATCATGACATCCAACACAAGTTAATGGTTTTATATCGTCACCGGTTACAAGAATTGTGTCAACATAAGTTGTTGGGTTCTCTACCCATGCGATAAAATTTTGTGCTACGTGGCATTTAACGCAGGATTTATTACCTGTGATAAAAGCTTGTGATGCAGTTGCTGCGTGTCCCGACGAGCTCCATTCTTCCATGTATGGGTGATGACTGCCTTGATGACAGGTACCACATACTTCTGCTGAGTAGTTTAATTTGTTGGTTGTTCCAAAACCCCAGTGTTCAGATCCAAGCATTCTTGCAGAACTTCCGAGTGGTCCGTGGCATGATTCACAACCAACATTTTTAACTCGGTTGAAATTGGTTTCATCGGTAATTGTATAATTAGGTGTGCCTCCCGGATTGGAGGTAACATACTCATCAGCACCATAATTAGCAGTGTTTGGATCCCATCCTGTATTATGGCATCCCAAACAGGAATAACCGTAAGAGGTATTGGAAGTCAATGCCGTATGGGCAGTGGCATGTTTAGTATTTTTCCATGTATCATATTGTGCAGTTGCAGATCCACCACTGCGGTGACAGGCTGCGCATGCATCCATACCGACTGAGTTTTGATCTCCTGTGCCAAGGAAATATCGTGTTTGTGCGTTTGTAAAGGAAGTAAGTGTGATTACTCCCAAGATCATAATGAAACTTAAAGTTCTCATTATTTATCCTCATGTTTTTGTGTTAGTAAGTTTATAAATCAGCTCGCCACTAATGTAGCTAAAATCGTGCCAAGACATATAGTTTATATATGTAAAAAAAGAAGATACTCCCGGTGGATTTTTTTCCAAATTTGAGAAAGGAACTGTTGAAAATCTAAATAATGAGATTTTTGAGTGTTGAATTATTCAACAATGGTAAAAATTTACTTTATCAATAGCAAAGATAGCCGCTTGCCCGTGATAAATGGGACTGGAGTAAATTCAGGATAATCACGGCATAATTTTTGCTTAATTTTAGCATAAATTCTTATTGCAGCACATTAATTTCAATATGACCATGAAACAAATACTCCTTATATCTGTTCTCTTAATATCCGGTTTGTTTGCACAAAACAGTAATGATGATTGTATGGCTTGTCATAGCGATGAATCAATCACTACCACCAGGAGCGGGAAAACCGTCTCTCTGTTTGTTGAATCGGGGAGATATATCTCCTCCATTCACGGCTCAATGGAATGTGTTGATTGCCATTCCGGTTTTAATGGTGCAGACCTTCCCCACAAAAGCGGTGCAAATATTCACAAAGTTGATTGCAGCAGTTGCCACGATATAGCGGCATTTAAAGGAAGTATTCATGGTACCAAAAATGTTGAATGTTATTCCTGCCATACCAAACATGCAATTCTTCCTGCGAGTAATATGACCAATGGCAGAGTTGAACTGTGTATGTCATGTCATTCGACAGGTAGTGTTAAACAATTTACCCAGGGTGGTCATTATAAAGCATACAAGACAGGTAACAGAGTAAATTGTGTAACATGTCATGGTAACAACTCACACGAAATTAAAAAAGTAGCTTTTAATAAATTTACTGAAACACAACTGTGCAACAAGTGTCATGCGACACACAAAACTCAATTTTCAGTAGAGCTTCATTCCAGAGCAAATCAAGCAGAATTTCCAAAATGTACAAGCTGCCATGGATCACATCTTGCTGCTGTGAACAGATTTTCAAGGAACTCGCAGGAGTGTATGACCTGCCACATGAATCCCACAATCTTTCACCCAAAAGATAATGAAAAACTCGTTAATTTCATTAAAACATATCAAACAAGTGTACATGCAGGAATTCAAGCAAACGGAGTTGAAGCTGCATCATGTGCAGATTGTCACGGCAACCATACTGCTGAGGGACTGGATGCATCCAAAAACAGAGTAAAAAGAGAGAATATTAATGCAACTTGTGGCAGATGCCACCAGGATGCCCTCAAAGAGTTTAATGCATCATCCCACGGTCTTGCATCCAGAAAATATAAAGACATTGCTCCAGTTTGTACCGATTGTCACGGTGAACATCAAATCTCCAAGGTGAAGAGTCCTGAATTTGCAAAGATGAAAATAAAAGAGATGTGCATGAATTGCCATGTTAAGAATGAGAAAGTTCTCAAACTTACAAAAGCAACAGGCTCAGACATTATGCATTATGAAAAGTCAGCACACTGGAAAGCATTAAAAGCTGGGAATGAAAAAGCAGCTGTATGTTCTGATTGCCATACCGGACATGCCATGTTACCCGCAAAGGATCCAAAATCTTCGATTCACAAATCGAACATTGCTGCAACTTGTGGTGTATCAGGCTGCCATGTAAAAGAGAAAAATGCTTACAATGTGAGCATCCATTTCAAATCTTTAAAAGAAGGCAAAGAAGATTCACCTGCATGTGCAGATTGTCATGGTAACCATCAAATTGAGTCACCCAACAGATTTGGGAACCAGGGAGCTAAAAATCAATTTATAGCTAAATTGTGCTCTGATTGTCATGCCAGTGTTGAACTCGCTTCAAGATATCATTTCTCAGAGATACAAGCAGACAGTTATTATGAAAGTTATCACGGTCTCGCAGTAAAAGGTGGATCAAAACTTGCAGCAAACTGTGCAAGTTGCCATAATTATCACGATATCAGACCAAGCACAGATCCACTTTCATCGATTCACAGATCAAATCTTTCAAAAACCTGTGGTAAATGTCACCCTAATGCAAGTATCGACAATAAATTTGCGAAGGTGCATGTAACAAATACCCAGGAAGAATCGATAATGCTTTACCTGGTAAAAACAGGTTACATCTTTTTAATTTTTGCTACAATCGGGATCATGTTTATTCATAATGTACTCGATTGGATCAGAAAAAGACAGCATAAAAAGAAACACAAACATGTAATAGCTCAAATGAAAAAGGACAAAAGATATTATGTCCGTATGACCAAAAATGAGCGAATTCAACACTTTTTCCTCTTGACATCATTCATTGGATTGGTAATCTCAGGGTTTGCGCTTGTTTATCCTGATGCCCTTTGGGTGAGAGCTATCAGATCAGTTTTGGGTGACAGTGCTTTTGAGATTAGAGGATTAACACACCGGGTACTTGGCGTGATAATGATCATAGTCTCGTTGTACCACACATATTATCTGTTGTTCACCAAAAATGGAAAACAGATGTTAAGAGATTTCCTCCCTGCATGGCATGATTGGGACGATGTAAAGGTCAATTTTAAATATCTTACTTTCAGAAGTGATGAGACTCCGGCTTTTCGTCGATTCAGTTATATGGAAAAAGCTGAATATTGGGCACTTGTTTGGGGAACAGTTGTGATGTCGGCAACGGGCTTGTTGCTTATGTTCAACAACTTCTTCCTTGCCACTGCACCCAAGATCTGGTTCGACATTGCAACCTTGATCCATTATTACGAAGCCTGGCTTGCAACACTCGCAATTATTGTTTGGCACTTTTATTTTGTGATTTTCAGTCCGGAAGTATATCCATTAAATAAAGCATTCATCACCGGTTTGATGAGTGAAGAATTGATGGAAGCTGAACATCCGCTTGAACTTGAGAGATTAAAAGCTCTTGAGGCAGAGGAAGGTGGCGCTGTGGAAGGAACAGAAAAAAGTGATTCAACAAATAAAGAGATTGAAGATAAAAAGGACGAAGGCTCGTCACCAAAAGAATAAATTTGTTGATGTGAAGTGAGTTAGTGAGTAGATTGAGGCTGACCCAAAAGGCAGCCTCATTTCTATTTTAAACCAGTTTTGGGATTCTCTCAATGAAAGCATTTTGCGAGTTAACAACTACAATGTCATCTTTTGAGTCGATATAGTTTCTGAATTCCTCAATACTTCTGCAATCACAATAGCTTAAACCGGAACGGATACCATAGAGAAATTCCTGAACAAAATCGTCTATTGTGCCTTTATATTCAACAAGTGTCTCAATTCCTTCTACCGCCTTTTTTTGTTGACCAAGAATCTCAGATGCAGATTTTGAAGCCAGTCCCCTGAAAAGTTTATATTTTTTCCCATCGATGGCTTTTATAACTGCTCCCGGAGATTCATCAAATCCGGCTAAAAGTCTGCCGAGCATACAAAGGTCAGCTCCCAAAGCGATTGATTTTACAACATCACCGGAATATCTTATGCCCCCATCTGCCATTACGAGGCAACCGGGTTGTTTTACTGCCTTTATCTCTTCAAGAATCGAAATCAGTCCACCACCGATACCTGTTGCGATAGAAGTGCTACAAGCAGAACCACCACCAATACCAACTCTCACAACATTAACACCCAGTTCTGCAAGAAAAAGATATCCTTCTTTACTTGCCACATTACCAGCAACGGTTATGTAACCTGAATAATGACCATTGTACCAGTTGACAGCCTCCTCCATAAGTGAACTGAATCCATTTGCGGTATCAAAACAAACCCAAAAACTGAATGGGGCAATTCGTTCACTTTTTCTATAATGCAACATTATTTTGTTAAGTTCAAACAATCTCTCCTGATAATCGCCGGATACTCCGGTAGCAATTCCAAGATTAATATGTTCCCGATTGTTAAGGGGGGACTCGATTATAAGATCGATAGCTGCTTTAAGTTCTTCAATTTGATTGGAAATCGATTGAAATCTGTGAATAAGCCCAACCAGTCCAAACTGATTCATTTTTGCCGCCATACTCCCGTTGCAGACAGTATCCATAGGAGATGCAACAATTGGAGCTTCGAGAAAAGCTTCGGCATTTGTCATCACCTTAAGATCAACTTCGCTCCTGGAATTTATGGTGGATTTAACACGGGGAATTATACTTATATCGTCAAAAGTCAAATAGGTTTTGTGCATTATACTCTCAGTTGGTAACGGGGAACAATTAATCCAAATTAAAATTCAAATTAAATAATTCCGTTGAAATTTCAATCTCTAATTATTATTGAAATTGACTGTATTTGATTGCAAAAAAAAAAATCGTAGGCTGAATGTGAGGGGTTGATTTATTGAAATAAAAATCAGATTGTTTAGACAAGTGATTAAATCTGAAAAGTTAAGTGTAATATTAAATAAAAAGGCTGCCCCTTTCGAGACAGCCTTAATATATTAATTATGGATTTTACGTTCTACGCCTCCGAATGAATTCGGAGTCTATTGGTATTGTATGCTACTCTGCTACTTAAGCAACAGAGCCTTCATCGTTTTGGTGTAACTGATCCTCGTATGTTCAAGTGATTGAGCACTCAAACGGAAAATGTAAACTCCTGAAGAGAACTTCGTTCCGTTGAACTTTTTCTCATACATTCCTTTTTCCATTTCACCTGATACAAGTTCTGCAACTTTTTGCCCTGCGATATTGTAAACGGTCAGTGTAACATTACTTTTCTCTTTGAGGGAGAATTTTATCACAGTTTCCGGGTTAAATGGATTCGGATAGTTGTTGTAGAGATTATAATCATACTCGACAGTAACCACACCTTCACTATTTGCTTTACCCAAACCTTGATTTATTGTTCTATTCCTTGCGGTCATTGTATCAGACAATAACAGGTTTAAATCAACAAGTAGATGAGACTCAGGGAAATCACTCTCCAATTTTAGTCTGCTTATTTTAGCACCTTTTCTATCTCCTTGTACCATCAACTGATATACTGCTTTTTTGTAAAGTGCTTGTTCTGCAGGCAACTTCTTTGCATATTCACTTGCGACTGAATCGAGTAATACAATTGGATTTTGTTCATAGATGGCATTTTGAACCTGAAGCAATCCTTTTGCAATGGTGCCTTTTCTTGTGTTGTTTCCATGTTTAAGAAATGCCTTGTAGTCGACTATTTCTTCCCCATTGAATGTTCTTTTAAACAGTCTTAACGCAAGAGGAACAAGTTCATCGTCTGAATTATTTTCCAGAATATCTACACAAAGAACTCGAGCCAATTTCGGTTTTCCGGATTTGATCAATCCTCGAATAATACCAATTTTCTCTTTTACTGTGCTACCTTCTCCATTGGCAAATTTTCCTGTGTTTGCTTTTTGGTCTGACTCATCTCCCTCAAGTGGATTGTCAGAACCCTCTTCCAATTCAGGTGATGTATATACATTGCTCTTAAGGTCAACTTCTATCCGAAGGTCACTGATGTCGTCCCAGAAATTGTGTTGAGCGGAGATCTCAGAACCCTCCCATGCAACAATATTGGTAGAGTTTTCGCTGAAAAGATTGTTAATGCCTTGAAAATCCGGCTCATCGTAAAATCCAAAATTCACATCTGAATCATAACTGTAAAGACCACACGAGTTGTACGAGAGAGTATCAAGTCCGTATTGGTACCATGCATTGTAATCTCCCGAAAAAACCATTCCGTTCACAATCCTAATGCCGTAGTCACTACCACTGATTCTTGAATTTTTAATCTCAAGATTTGCATTATCAAGTGTAACGCCTCTTGCATCACAATTCAGTACTTTTACATTATCAAGGTAAACTGAACCTATTGGTCTAGACTGTACAGCGACTCCAAACCAACAGTTCTCAATAGTTGTGTTTGATATGCTCAACGAAGCCGGGTTCCATGCTGAAATCCCTGCACTTCCGTTGCTAATTATAGCGTTATTAATCACAACATTTGCACCACCGGCATTTATTCCATTTCCTGCTGTCCAATCACGAGTCACAAAGTCAAGTTTCGCAATACTCGAGTTTGTTGTAAAAATGTAAAGAGTTGCAGAGCTGACATCGAGTTTTGATGAATTTAAAAATCTCATGTCTGCACCATTTGTAATGGTGAGAGTTTTTCCTGAAGTTAGTATGAGGTCACTCTTTACATCTACCTGATGCTTTACTGTTTCACTCTCTAATAGAGTTCCACCACTATGGACAACCGGTTCTATTTTCAGAAGAGTTCCACCACCTGCGGCAAGGTATATACTCAGAGTATCGTTGTAAGTTCTGAAATATACACTGTTGTTTTTTAAATTGGTGATCTTGTAGTTAACATAATCCTTAAATCTTGTCACCTTAAAAGTGATGATTCTGTCTGAATAGTCATCCCCGGACGAAGTGGTTTGTTTGTTACACCTTCTGTTCACAAGATAAACATACCTCTCATCTGCATCTTCAGCAGTCTCTCCAAATTCAACAAATTCACCGGTTTCAACATATGGGGTTATATCATCAGACTGAAAACCGGGATATTTTGTAACTACATTATCAAGCCATGGGGTTGGGCCGGTATAATCCAAATGCCAACTTTTCCCATTTATCCATTTTAGACCCAGGAATACCGTATCTATCAGACTTATCGAACTTATAAAATCTTTGACTGCACGATACCTGTGATTGGGGACCTGATTGTGTGAAGGATCCTGGACAAGACCTGCTCCTGAATTACTTGAATCATAAACCGCTGCGCTATCATCAAATAATCCGAAAGTATTCCATGCAGGGTGATCTTCATCAACACCTGGTTTGGCTCTCGTAGGTACCATGTAATACATGAATCCCTTTGCCCCGTACGCAAGTGCCAGATTGCCTTGTGCCAGTATCTCGTCATAAGTGGGTGCCCTTCTACTGTGTATTCCGGGTATCGTGTATGCCGAAGTACTGCTCCCGACTACATATTGCTCGGCATGCACTCCCAGAGTCATTACCAGAGGTATATCATCTATTTCATTAGTGTTATAACGTTGTGCCGCCAATTGCGCTGACCGCAAACCTGAATACTGATAAGGGCCATCCCCTCCTTCATCAAAGTTATGATAATTCACAAAAGTGTTTAACATCGCCTGTACATGGTCTTGTGAATAAGTTGTTCCTGACCCGATGGGGTAAAGATTATACAAGAGATAATTCTTCAACCGTGTTGATGTGGGTGATGCCCAGTTTATATCAAAATGGAGGAAATACCCCGGTACTGCTCCTGTTGCACCGTTTAGTTCAAGGTTATTGTTTGAAGTTGCTTTCGAGAAAACTTCTGTTTGAAGGTCTTTCCTGTATTCTGCTGAAAGCTGGAAAGGCTCATCAAAGTAAAAACTCTGAAATCTGTCATGGTCGATTGTTGTTGTTGTGTAAACTGAACTGAGTTCAGACTTGATAGCAGTCATTAATGTTGAGTCTGAAGGAACATATAAGCTGTCAAACTCCTGGCTGACAAAAACCACTTTATCGATATAAAGTGTAAGATTACCTGCCCATGAAACATGAAATGCAAGGTTCATGTCTTGCGTAACATTAAAATAGTCTGTCTCAATCCAATAATATTCAGAACTTTCGGGTAGTTGTCTGTTAGTGAAAGTTTGGGTTATTCCCACTGATTCCAAAGGTATCTCAGGTGGTTCTGTGAAATAATTCCTCCTTTTTTCAAATGTTGGTTGATTTATTGGAGTTTCATCAAATAGCCCTGCGTGTACCCAGATTGCATTCCTTAACACAGAGGTATCATTATCTTCAACCCTTATGTACAACCTCATTTTGTATCGAAGTCGGGGATCTGCCATCTGTGTCCATGGGATCATACCCCACAACGACAAAATCGAAAAAGCCTATTTGCGGGATATAATCTATTCCCGGTCGAGGTCTGTTCTGTGCAAAGAACAACCCTGTAAGAAGAATGCAAACTAATATTAGTTTTTTCATTCTGATTACCTTAGTTTTGTTGTTTTTACTACTTCATGTATTGAAGTTTTAAACTTTTAGTCAAAATTTTATCTGCCTGTTTCAACTTAAGGGTTAAAATGTAAACACCGCTTGCACTTGTTAGTCTCGACAAGTCAAGCAATTCAGTATGATCCCCTTTTTCCTTCTGTAAAATGGTTTGATATATACTCTGACCGGTAAGGTCGTATAGTTCAATTGTCAATTCGCCATCAATTGGCAAATTGTAGGATACATTTGTTACTGTTTTTACAGGATTAGGGGAAAGGCTCACAGAAATACCTGATTCTATTTCATTCTGAGTTTTATCGTCTTCAATTCCATTTGGAACATCACTTCCCGCAATTATATAAAGGTTACCTGGCAACCTCGATGAATGATCATAGCCTCCATTCTCTCCAATACAAAAATCATCAATCCCGTCTCCATTAACATCACCAACTCTCCCGCCAAAATTTAGATTGTATGCAGATGTTGATGTTCCGTAAGCTCTTCTCTTCTCGACCCACATGGGGCTGCCCCCAAGATATAAAAACATACTTGAGTAAGGTACTTTACGGATGAAATCGTTATAACCATCGTTGTTTACATCTCCGGGCGAAAATCCATCATCCCAAATTGACAATTCAGTGTTTAATCCATACTCCGGAGTTATATTGGGGGGCCTGGTTCCAAACGACATAACTTCTGTAAACCAGTATGGGTGTGTCCCTTGGTTTGTAAAAACCAGTTCACCTTTGCCGTCATCGTTGAGATCTTGAACGATGTACATTTTATCAACATATTGTACAGTATCTGTTAATTCATGGTAATTTTCAAAAGAAAATTCTGTATTACCATAAATAAACCTCCTTTTTTTCGCGGGTGAGCCGGCTGGTGCATGTTTTTTATACAAATCAACAGTAAAGTCGTCGTAGCCGTCGCCGTCAAGGTCAGCTGAGTAAAAAGTGAAGCCACCAAACTGATAACTGGTGTCGGGATAAAGTTGTAATATATGATAGTCTCTTGTGGTTAGTACTGTATTTGTCTCACAAAACAAATAGTTTATATTCACATAAGTATTACTACTCTGAACATCCCTGAATACAAACTCCTCCCAACCATCACCGTTAAAATCTATTGGCCAACTTTTACCATACATATTAATTTGTATCGTCTGGCTAATGTGATATGTGAATGAATAGTCGGAGATCGAATCAAGCCCGGGTCCTCCAAAATAGATGTCTATTATCGGAGGTTTTTGTGTTCCATATCTCTGAACAATAATATCTCGATAACCATCCCGGTTCACATCACACCCGGTAGAAGCCATGGGTGAAAAATTGGGGATCACAAACGCTGGAATAGTACTTACAGGGTTTCCACCGTAGAAAAAGCTCAACTTGCCTCCGGCACCCGAATTATTGTCCAATTGTGTCACAAAAAAATCGTCACAACCGTCATCGTTTTGGTCACCCATATAAACTATTGACTCCGGCCAATACCAGGCTTTTTTGATGAACAGGTTTGTATCAAACTGAGCACTCACTTGTGTTGTCATTGTTAACACAAGAAGTATTAATCCCCCTATCGGGACAAATCGAATTGAGTTTTGGTTTAGTTTAGACATAGAATTTCCTCACACGAAGTTTGTGTTGGTTGATCAAGAAATAAATATTTAGAAAGAAGAGTTAATGAAAGGCATAAAAAGACTGAGGGTCTCAAATCTTTAGGAATTGAAACATGAAATGATGACAGGAAAGGGACCCAAAATGAAATTGAGGATTTTTTCCTGACTGAAGATAAAAATACTTCCATCATATTAATGTACTGATGAAATACAAAAATATGGAACAATCGGCCCATGATATAGTTTACTCCCAAAGAAATTCAAAGCTATTGAATGAAAATTAAAATTCAATGCTCATTCAAACGTTATAAAAATATTTGGATAAATAAGGGTAAAAACTAATCTCTATTTTTCAATAGCAGAATTGATGCAGAATAGTTTGTCCAGTCAATTCCACTCTCCAAATTTTCGAAGTTTTGTCTTATTTTGAAAGTGATTGAAATTATCTAATAAATTTATTATCACCCGCCTCTTAGTGGTACTGCTCTATTCCAAAAATCAAGAATCAGCAACATTTTGTTCTTGTTTTTGAGAGGGATTAAAAATTTTATATCCCTTTTATGGATTATAATGGACATTTATATTTTGGCATAATTATTGAAACATAATGTTTCGTTATTCAGGTATCCCATCAAATTGTACCTGCAAGATTTATTTTTTCCATTTTTGTAACTATTGAAAATGACCATGACAGATAAAAAACGCTGCACTCACTGGATCCTTTTTCTTATGTTTGTGTTCTTTATTGGAACACCTGTTTTTCTACATGCCACACCAACATCCAACAGATTCAAGGTAACTTCAAATGACGATTGTCTTGTGTGCCATTCGGATGAATCGTTGAGCATGGAGAAAAACGGAAAGCCACTTTCACTTTATGTTGATGAAAAGGTTTTGGGTGTCTCACCACATAAAAAACTTGAGTGTATTTCATGTCATGATGGATTTAATCCCGAAGATCTGCCTCACAAAGAGGATATAAAGCCGATTGATTGTATGACCTGCCATAAGGATGCAAAGATAAAACATCTTTTCCATCCTCAGATTTTCCAATCAAATTCGAACTCGACAGGCAAAGATGTAAATTGTAAGTCATGCCACGGAACCCATGATGCCAAACCTTATAAAAACATTGCCCGGAGTTCATCAATTCTGGTTTGTGCCAAGTGCCATGTTCCACAAAACAACGAATACAACGCCGGAATCCATTCATACGGCTTAGGAGCTTATGAAAAACCTTCATGTATTAACTGTCATTCGGCTCAAATTACAAAAGGTTCGTACGGACCTGACAAAGTCAGATTAAAAACAGCTCAACAGGATTTATGTTTAACCTGCCACATCGATACACCGGAAAATAAGGCAAGATTTACTGTTAATAAAGGTTTTATAACCGAACCCTCAAAAAACACCCACTCTAGATTGCTGGCTTCTGGAAATGGTGAAGCGGCAGGATGTATTGATTGTCATGGTTCACACAAAATTAACAAAACAGATGACTCAACTTCCACTGTGGTTGCGGGGAATATCCTCAATACCTGTGGTAAATGTCATGCCGATCAGAAAAAGGAATATGAAGGAAGTGTGCATTTTGATGCATTTGCAAAAAAGACCAAAGATGCTCCCGTATGCTCAAATTGTCACAATGAACACAAACCTTTGGATGTTGCGACGGCAAAGGTCTGTGGATCATGTCACGAGCCTGTTGAACTATCAGCCGAATATGCCCTTTCAAACACCAAAACCAAAGTATTTAAAAACACATATCACGGTTTAACAGTTAAGGGGGAAGTGGTAACAGTTTCAAATTGCAACAGTTGTCATGGAAGTCACGCCATCGTTGATTCGGAGAAACCTTTATCTTCAGTTAACAAAAAAAATCTGCAAGCAACATGTGGTGAATGTCATCCGGGTGCCGGGGCGGATTTTGCATCAGGGAAAATCCACAAAACTCCGGGTAAGGTTAAAAAACCTGAAGTAAAACAAACAGAAGAACCGGGAACTTCATGGTCAGGTACCTTTTTGATGATTGGTCTTGTTGTTGCCGGCATCGCCCTGATAGTTGGTTTGATAAAAATAATTCGCAAGAAAAAATCAGTCTGATAAGTGAACAAAATTAAACAAGAGAGCTTAACAAATGCGTAAAATTTTTCCAGTTTCATTATACAATCCAATTTCGGTTGCCGGGGCATTACTCGCAGGGATCAGTTTTGGATTGATAATCTTTTTGATGATTATTGAGACCTTTAGTACTGTTCACAAACCGTATATGGGGATAATCGCTTTTGTAATTTTGCCTGTATTTTTGATCACCGGTCTGTTGATAATTGCATACGGATGGTACCGTGAACACAAAAGATCAAAACAGATCGATTTTAAAGCCCGTAAATTTCCCAAAATCGATTTAAATGATCCAAAACATTTATCTGCTGCCGTCTTTTTCTCGGTAGGTACAATCTTCCTTTTACTTTTTTCGGCATTTGGAAGCTTTAAGGCGTATGAATATACCGATTCTGATGAATTTTGTGGAACTGTCTGCCATACCGTAATGGAACCGGAATATACCGCCTATCTTAACTCACCACACTCCAAAGTTGGTTGTGTAAAGTGTCATATAGGTGAGGGAGCCGGTTGGTTTGTCAGGGCAAAGATTTCAGGATCTTATCAGTTATATTCAGTAACTTTTAATAAATATTCGAGACCTATTCCAACTCCGATAGAAAACTTGCGTCCAGCTCAGGAGACTTGTGAACAGTGTCATTGGCCTAAACATTTTTTCAGCGAAAAGAAAGTTGATCTCGACTATTATCTGTCGGATGAAAAAAATACCAAATCCTCTCTTACACTTCTGATGAGAGTGGGCGGGGGAAACAGTGAACTCGGTAACAGAAATGGTATCCACTGGCATATGAATATCGCAAACGATATTTATTACACTTCCACCGATCATACACGACAGACAATTGACTGGGTGAAAGCTGTTAACAAAGAAACAGGCAAAGAAACCATTTACAAGTTGAAAGGCAGCAATAAAAAGGTTGTTGAGGGGAGCGAAGAAATAAGGAAAATGGATTGTATCGACTGCCATAACAGACCGGCACACATCTATAACGAGCCAAGCCGAATAATTAATATCTCCATGTCCAGAGGTATAATTGATTCTACACTTCCCTATATAAAAAGTGTTGCCACTCAGGCACTCGACGGAACATACGAGACAAAGGATGAAGCTCAATCAAAAATTTCATCCAAAATAACAAATTTTTATAAAAACAATTATCCTGAAATTGCAAAGAAAAACGGACAAAAGATTGCAACTGCGATCAAGGAATTACAAAAAATATATTCCCGCAATTATTTCCCTGAAATGAGAGTAAGTTGGAGACACTATCCCAATAATTTGGGTCACATGAACTACGACGGTTGTTTCCGTTGTCATGATGGAAATCATGTCTCTGACGATGGGAAAGTGATTACCAACGATTGCAACAGTTGCCATGTACTGCTTGCGCAAACCACTCCGCAGAAAGGGAAACAGCTCTCTATGGAGGGCCTTGAATTTTCACACCCCGGCGAAATAGAGGTTTCATTTAAAACCCAGAAATGTAGTGCATGTCATGGCGTCGGGAACAAAACACTTGAAAAAAAGGTAGCACAGAGGTAATCCAATAATTCAATAATCCAATAATCCAATAATGCAGTAATTCAGTAATGTAGTTTACACCTTCTTTTTGCGGTTACTCACATTCTGATCCAAAAGTTGATCTGATATTAAAAATAGTTTAGTTATTTCACTCAAATAAACTAAATTATCGTTCTCGATTGCGTCAATTTTGAACGGAAAATAATTTAGATGATGAGAATATTGTTGTTGCTGTTTACCGCTGTAATTCTCTCAGGTTGTTCACCTGAGGAAAAGAAAGCCTACTCAAATGAGAACAACCGACCTGTATTACATGGTGAGGCGACTCCTTTTATGTTTCAGATATACAAAGAGACAAAAATTTTAAGGATCAGAACCTATCATTGGAATGATGGGAAAGGTGCCCAAGCTGGTTATATAATACTTTCTGATAAAGATAACAAAGAGACCGGCAGGTGGCAGGCAGAGGTGAAATCCGGGAAAAAGGAAACTTCTTCAGTTCTTTGGGAAGTGGAACCCGACCTGGCAATATCACCCGGCATATATTATATATCGACAACAGACCAAAAAAGCTGGTCGTTTAATGCCGAATCAAATAAAGCCGGATTCACTTCAATTTATATCCAGGAATGATGGTTTGTACATGGAAAACAGCAAGAATAACAGAGCCACGGTTTTGAACGCCGGAAAACAGGCTGATGGTATTTTGCCGAGAATAAGCACTGTACATACAGAACCATACGCAAATTATATCCTGCGGCTCCTTTTTGAAGCCTCCCCTGATGGATTTTTTGCAATGATGTTAAACCAGCCTGTGGAATGGAATCCAAGAGAACCGGACGAAGTTTTATTTAATCATATCTACAAAACTCAACAAATCACACTCCACAACAAAAGATCAATCGATCTTAACCCCGGGTTCAAAGCAAATTTACTGGGTGTTTCACCTGAAAGATATTTTAGTTATGACACCGAAAGTGGTAAATCAGCCTGGAAAAAGCTCCTCAATTCAGGCTGGCTTCACATGGAAACATCGGAAGAGATATCTCCGGGGATGTTTATTTGGATAGAGACAGAATTTGTAAATCTTTATGACAATGGCGGCAGGTTGTTAGGTTGTTTTGCCACTCAGAGAGATTTTTCGCACCGTTATTCAGAGATTGACAGTTTAAATAAATCAAACAGAGACCTCAGTTCTGCAATAGCTTCCATTGGCGATCCACTTATCATGACAGATGCAAATGGAGTGGTGACCTATCTTAATTACAGTGCTGAAGTAACTCTTGACTTAAATTACGATCAATTGGTTAATAAGCGTATCACTGAGATATTGCAGATTGATGATCCCGAAACAGGGTTAAATCTTAAGTCCATTCTTGAGCAGGTAAAATCCGGGGGCCTCAACTATAGATTTAGTAATAAGTCACATTTAAAATTTGGGATTAAAGAGACTACTATAACAGGGGTGGTATCTGCAGTAAAGAATGATGAAGAGACTCACATCGGGTGGATGTTGTTACTTCGATATCCCGGTGAAGTTTTAACCGAGGTGGTTGAAGACAAGATTAACCTGTCAAGGATGAAAAGGCATCATGGCAATATCGAATCCGGCTACTGGGAGATTGACCTGAACGAAGGCAAGGTTTGGATAGGGGATGATATGTTCCGCCTGTTTGGAATCCGCCGGGTAATGAAGGATGATCCGGAAGAACTTAAATATCTTCAAACCAAAATGAATGAAATGATTGTTTCTGAAGATCGTCTAAAAGTTGAACAAGCTGCCGGTGATCTGATTAACAAATTTCAAGGTTATTCACTCGATTACAGAATAATTGATCAGGAGACCAAGCGGATAAGATATATGCGTTCAGTTGTTGAGGTGCATAAAGATGCATCCGGCAATCCAGCCATGATCTCAGGATCTGCTTTGGATCTCACCTGGTATTATGATGAAGTAACAAAACTTTCCTTTTTTAAGGAACTCGTGGAAGCTGCACCCGTTGGAATTCTGATTACAGACCCCTCCGGAATAATTACCTTTATAAATAAAAAGATTTCAGAAATAACAGGATTTGAACCTGTTGAATTGATCGGAAACAAACCATCGATATTTAAATCCGGTGTTTTGCCTCCACAGTTTTATGAGAATCTCTGGCGTGTTGTTCTGTCGGGTGATGTATGGCAAGGTGACATCATCAATAAGAAAAAAGATGGGAGTCATTATTGGGATTCTGCTTCCATATCGGGAATCAGAGACAAAACGGGGGAGATAGTCTCTCTTGCAGCATTTAAAACAGATGTTACAATACGGAAGAAACTCGAAAGTGAAGTGAAGAAACAAAGGGATCAACTTGATCAACTTCACAAAGAGAAAGTGATGTTACTCGAAAATCTCAGTCATGAGATTCGAAATCCATTAAATGGTATCTCTGGTTTTCTTGACCTCTTGATTTCCGAGGTGACTGACTATAATCAGCGGAAGTTGTTAAAGTCGATAAAACATTCTTCAGAAAGAATTCGGAACAGACTGGATGCTGTAACAGATATCTTAAATATTGAAAAAGATTCATGGCAAATAAATCTTAAAACAAGCGATATCAGCAATGTTCTTTCTGAGGTGCTTTCATATTATCGTGAAATGGCTGAAGAAAAAGGATTAAGATTCGATACTTACATACAAGAAAATCTTAAGGTTGTTACCGATCCGGTCCTCATCTCCAAAGCTGTTGGAAATTTGCTCGACAATGCTGTCAAGTTTACAACCGATGGTTCAATCAGGGTTGAGATTTTAAGTCCCCCTGTTGAAGGTGGAGAGATTATTATAAAAGTGACCGACACAGGTTCGGGTATCAAAAAAGAGAGCATTGATGCAATCTTCAGGGATACGCCAATAACATCAATGGATATTTCACCAACGAGGAGTGGAAACGGATTTGGTCTTAAGGTAACAAAAGAGATTCTAAAAAAGCTCGGTGGAACGATAAAAATAGAAAGTGTGCCGGGTAAACGGACATCATTTACAATAATCTTAAATCCTGCTCAGTTCAGTGATCAAAGTGTTGAAGAAGATGATGAAAAAATAAAATATTTTCAAAAGATTATCGCTCCTGATAAATTACATGAAATTTTGATTGTTGAAGACAGCAGAATTAATTCTGATGTAATCGCACTTTATCTTAGAAGGATTTGTACAGTTGATTCCGCAAAAAATGGTGAAATTGCTGTCAAAATGGCAAAGGAAAAAAACTATTCTTTGGTAATTCTTGATATTAATTTGGGTGAAGGATTATCCGGAGTGGAAACCATGAAAAAATTAAGATCGTTTCCCGGGTATGATACAATCCCGTTTATTGCAGTAACCGGCTACACACTCAATTCAGACAAAAAAGCGATTTTAGAAGAGGGGTTCGATTTTTTCTATACAAAACCGCTCGATATTTCAAAATTTACAGATTTTATAAAAGATTTACTTCTTCCCGAGAATAAAGAACAATAATAAGGTGTTTTAAACCTTTGTGAAGTGGCGATAGTCAAATATCGATAGTTCTCTGATTTTTTAATTGGCAAATTTTTTAACAAAACAGGAATAACAAATGAAGTATTTATTTGGAATAGCTGTAATTCTTTTCACTTTTTCCGGAGTTTCATTCGGACAAAAAGGTGACAATTACGGCAAAGGTGTAACACTTACAAAAAAAACAAAAGTCTCTTCCATTTTTACAACACCCAAAAACTTTGTTGGTAAAACAGTGCTTGTTGAGGGAACAATCATAGATGTTTGTGAAAAAAGAGGTTGTTGGATGGAAATTTCCGGCGATAAAAAAGGTCAAAAAATAAAAGTTAAAGTTGATGATGGTGTTATAGTTTTCCCGGTGAGCAAAAAAGGCCACAAAGCTATGGTTGAAGGTGTAGTTGAGGAATTGGTATATACCAAAGAAGAACTTATCGAAGCCGAAAAACACAAAGCTGAAGAGCAGGGAACCAAGTTTGATGCTTCCACCATCAAATCAGGCAAAACCGTTTATAGAATAAAAGGAAGTGGTGCTAAAATCTTTTAGCTCTATGGTATAATTATTTTAAAGGTCTTATAACCAGATGTGTTTTAAGACCTTTTTTTGTAACAAAATGGATAAATCATGACTGAGAGAGAAAAAAAAGTAAGGATATTTTTACGAAAGTGGCACCGTGATATCGGCTATTTTATTGCAGGATTAACTATTATTTATTCAATATCCGGGGTGGCGGTAAACCATATTGATGACTGGAATCCCAGTTATACTATAACAAAAGAGATGTTTAAGGCAGACACATTGTCAAGAGAATTTTGGGAATCAGAAAACCTTGGTAAAATTGTCATGAAACATCTTAAACTTGATGGTGAACTAAAAGATATCTTTCAGGAATCTGACGAGCAAATAAAACTGTTTTTTGAGGGAAAAGAAGTTGATTTTAACATGGCGACAGGCGAATTAACCATTGAGACCACAAGTGGAAAGCCTGTTCTTAAAGAAGTGAACTTTCTTCATTTAAACAAACCAAAGAAGGTGTGGACTTATGTTGCAGATGTTTTTGCTGTCCTTCTAATATTTCTGGCCGGATCGGGCATTTTTATGGTTAGAGGGAAAAATGGAATTGTTGGACGGGGTAAATGGATTGTTACGGCAGGTATTTTAATACCCGTAATCTTCTGGATACTATATATGAATTAGATTAGCGGACGACGGAAATTTTTATTTTTGAAACAGTGTTTCCTTCTTTATCTGAAGCAACGAGAATATAAACACCGGTAGCCACTACATTTCCGTTGTCATCCCTTCCATCCCAGTTTGCAACTCTGCCACCCGGTGAAGAGAACGATTTAACCTTGTTTCCTGCAATATCAAGGATGATTATGTCGGATTCCTTGATTAGTCCGTCTATGGTCATCATTGAACCGTTTGATGGTCTGAATGGACTTGGATAGGTATATAAACTTGAATAATCGACATTTGGAGAAGGTGCTTGAGTTTTGAAGGAAATTAAACCACCAGTCTGTCCGATAAATATTTTTCCCTCTTTTGGATCACTTCCCATGATTGTGATCTCATTCGCCAAGAGTGGACTGTTAGTTACATCATAAAATGCGATTAGATTTGTTCCATCTGATGAAACAAGAAACAAGCCGGCATCGGTCCCCACCCATTTTCTGTTTACAGGATCAACCACTATTGAATTAATTCTTTGTTGCCTTAGAGAAAAAACAGTTGATACACGAGGTTTTGCTGTAGAACTGTTTTGAAGAACTGTGCTTAATGAGGTAATAATCTGAACTCCGAGATCGGTTCCAACCCAGAGGTCACCTCTTTTGTCAAGTGCCAATGCATTGATTTTTTGACCGTTCATTCCATTACTTTCATTAAGTTGTCCCGAGATATCATCCGCAGTATTTGCCGGGGTTCCTTTTTCTGAATAGTAGAAAAGTGAGTTCCTCAATGGAGTTGTAAACCACTTCACATCGTTTTGATCGATTTCAAGAGTTGAATAGTTTGTCAACCCGATTCCAAAAGAATTTTCAAAACCATACCAGGTGCTGTCAACTGTCAGCATGTTGAGTGTTTTTCTGTTTCCTGCATCGAAATTTAATATCCAGAGATTTCCTTTGGAGTCAGATTTGACCGCTGAAATTACAAGATATGAAGGATCAACACTAATCCCCACAAGAGGAGTGTTTTGTGTAGTATATGGAATAAAACTACCGTCAGGTTTTATTCTAAGTAACCCTCTCCCGTAACTTCCAAGGTAAACCGAGCCATCAGGGGTTGTGGATGCATTATAATAAGAGTTTGTTGGCAGAAGTGGAGTGGTGACAACATCAAAATTGGTCCATCTGTTTCCGTCAAACTTATAAAATCCCTTTCCAGTGACATCCCGCCCACTTGCAGAATAGAGATTTCCGTTAAGATCTACTGTGATTCCACTAAAGATGTTTGCTGAAGGAGCATTTGGTTGAATGGCACCAACTACAGCAACATCGTTCATTTTTAAAAGTCCTTCCGTTGAAGCAGCATAATGGAATGAATTCAGTTCGGGAATCAGGTCAGCGGTTGTTGGCAGATCAGTGAAAGACTTGATTTTGATTGCACCATTAAATACATCAATAGAACTTCTTGTACCACCGGAGATCGAATAATCTGAGAGAAAATAAGAGTTTGAGCCTGCTTTGGCGAATTTTTTAACTGTTTTGCTATTAAAATCAGCACTGAAAAGTGTGAACACTCCGTTGTTGAAAGTATATAGCCCTTTGTTTGTACCCGTAAGGTAAACTCCATTATCAGAAGTTACGAGGTGGAATGAAGCAGTACCCACAGAAGGGATTGATTGATAAACATCCCAGGCTTCGGGATCGTTTAGATTGGTTGTACCAACCTTTTGAACTGCAAGCCCTCCTTGAGTGGCAACATAAAATCTTGAATCGCGATATACCGAATTTACTTTTGTATTGGCGGCTATATTTCCGAATTTTATAAAAGAGTCGTAAAAATTTAGAGTTTTACTGTTAATTAGAGAGACACCAAAATCAGTAGAAACCACAACGGTATCACCGTAGAGGACAAAGTTGTTAATTCCTCTTTGTGGTTTTCCGGAATTCGAAATTGCCATTATTCTTTTGAAAGAGCCCGTTTCCTGTTCATAAACATCAATTATACCATTTTTACTTCCAAACCAGACTTTATTCTGATTGTCAATAATAATGGCTGTAACAGGAGAACCATTTAAACCTGCAGCTTTTGTAAACTCAATAAAAGAAGAATCTTGGAGGGTAAAACGGTAAGCACCGCCATCTGATCCCGCCCAAATGGATGTACCATCAAAGTGGATTGCCGAGAGGTTCTTTTTGTTGGAATAAATACGCCAATCATAGGCTTCCTGAGCAAAAATATTACCTGCAGAAATCAACAACAGGAGGGCGAGGATCGTTTTCAGCATTTATAAGGCTACTTTTTATTCAATTCATTAAGAAGATTTGCGGTTTCGATTGCTGTTAAAGCTGCATCCCAGCCTTTATTACCGGCTTTGGTACCGGCTCTTTCAACTGCCTGTTCAATGGTATCTGTGGTAAGAACACCATAGATAACCGGAACTCCGGTTGACATTGATGCTTGTGCAACACCTTTAGCTGATTCAGAAGCAACAAAATCGAAATGAGGGGTTGCCCCTCTAATCACGGCACCGAGACAGATTACAGAATTATATTCTTTCTTTTCTGCAACTGCTTTTGCGATAAAAGGTATCTCGAATGCTCCGGGAACTCTGACAACAGTTATGTTTTCATCATCAGCTCCATGCCTGACCAAACAGTCGATGGCACCCTCGAGGAGTTTATTAGTAATAAAATCGTTGAACCTGCTCACAACAATTGCAAACTTAAGTCCGTCGGCTTGTAATAATCCGTTTATTTCTTTCATAACAATCCTCAAAATCAAAAATAGGTTTAGGAAACATAAAGAATGAGTAAATATAAAAAAACTGAATAATTTACATCTTTTTAAGAGATTCTATAGCAGTGAACTCTTTTTTATCAAGGAAATAGAACCCGATATACCCCCGATCGGTAGCATTTCCACCATGAAAATCGGACCCACCTGAATAGGGAATCCCCTTTTCTTTGCAGATATCCATTAGTCTTTGCTGCTGGGGTGTGGAATGAGAAGGGTGAATGGCCTCGATGGCATCAAATTTTTCCTGCAGGATAATTGCCAGGGTGTTATCATCAAAATGGCCGGGATGGGCAAGAACTGCAATTCCGCCGGCATTATGAATCATCTTAACAGCATCAGTGGGGGAGATGAAGTATTTTTTTTCGTAGGAAGTGGCGTTATTTCCAAGGAAACTTCTGAATGCATGCGAAAAATTTTTAGCAATTTTCTTCCGGATTAGAGCTTTGGCAATGTGTGGTCTGCCAACTATATCACCTTTACATTCGACCATTACCTCATCGAGTGAGATATCCACTCCCTCCTCTTTAAGTTTTTCAACAATTCGATTACATCTCTGAAGTCTGTCAACTTTTAAAGTTTCTGTATATTCTGTTATCTGGTCATTGTTTGTATCAAAATAGTAACCAAGCACATGAACTTCATATTCATTGTATTGAGCACTTAATTCGATCCCCGGAACAAGTTTTAGACCATATTTGGTATTTACCTTCTCTGCCTCAACAAAGCCGGAAACTGTATCATGATCAGTAATAGATAAAACATCAATTTGTTGCAGAATAGCTCTTCGGAGGAGGTTTTCCACGGTCAACCACCCATCTGAATGGGTGGTATGTGTGTGTAGATCCGCTTTAAAACCCATTATTTAGGAAAAGAACTTCCTGAATTCTTCATAATTAGGAATTCTTAGTTTATTTCCGTCAAGTTCAATCAGTCCCTTTTTTACAAAATTGTGTAAGGTTCTGGAAATTGTTTCCCTTGAAGTTCCCGCCATATTTGCGAGGTCGTGCTGGTAAGGAAGTTTTTCGATTTCTACCACACCTTGTCTGATTTTACCAACATCGTCGGCAATTTGCAGAATTACGGTGGCTACTTTACCTTCAGCATCCTTTAAGGAGAGGGATTTAATCTTCATGTCGGCAGCGCGAAGTCTTTTAGTCAGTTCCTGGAGCAAACTGATAGAAACTTCAGGATGATTATAAAGCAGATCGAGGAAATCAGCTCTTTCGATAATGAATAATTCGGTATCTTCAATTGCCGTAACAGTTGCAGATCTTGCAAGCCCGTCGAGCAAAGCCATTTCACCAAAAAAGTCGTTAGGATTTAAGTAAGTAAGAATAACTTCTCTTCCATCGTCACTTTCGCGACTTACCTTAACTTTTCCGGATACAATTACAAAGAGGGCATTACCGGTTTCATGTTCTAAAAGGACTACAGCGTCTTTAACAAAAGTTTTCATTTTACCCAATTCAGAGATTTTGAGGATAGTTTCATCCTCAAGATTCTCAAAGAGAGGTACAAATTTTGGAAAGTCCAGGTTGTCCATTAAAAGTTCCTTTTTTTTTACCCAATTTAGTGAGATTTATCACAATATCAAATTAAATAATTTCTTCAAAGGTAACATTTTGCCAAAAAATTACCATTTATGTAAAAATCCTTATAAATAATAATTTACCTTATGTGAAAACGAATATTTGCATTGATAAATATCTCAAAGATCGGTAAATTTGAAAGTCTAAATAATTCTTTAATGATGAGGAGAAAATATGTCACTAAAAGTTGGAATAAATGGATTCGGAAGAATCGGAAGATTAGTATTCAGAAGAGCACTTGATGTTGGTGGAATAGATATAGTTGCTATTAACGATCTTACAGATGCCCGTACACTTGGTCATCTTTTAAAATATGACTCAGTTCACGGAAAATTTAACGGCACCGTTGTAGTTGAAGGTAATGCCTTGATTGTAAACGGTAAAAGGATCGAGATCACAGCAGAAAGAGACCCTGCAAATCTGAAATGGAAAGAATTCGGCGCCGATTATATAATCGAAGCAACCGGTGTTTTTGCCACAAAAGAAAAATGTATGCCACACATCGCAGCCGGTGCAAAAAAGGTTATCCTTACTGTACCTGCAAAAGGTGATATCGATGCAACCATCGTTATGGGTGTAAATGATGATATTTTAACCGGTGAAGAAGTGGTTATTTCCAATGCTTCATGTACAACAAACTGCCTCGCTCCGATGGCAAAAGTATTGAATGACACATTTGGTCTTGAAAAAGGTTTCATGACAACGGTTCATTCATATACAAACGACCAAAGAGTTCTTGATTTCCCACACAGTGATCTCAGAAGAGCAAGAACAGCAGCAACAAATATTATCCCTACAACCACAGGTGCTGCAAAAACCGTTGGAAAAGTTATTCCTGCTCTTAAAGGTAAACTTGATGGATTCTCACTTAGAGTTCCTACACCCGACGGCTCAATCACTGATTTTGTTGGAATACTTTCAAAAGAAGCAACAATTGAAGAAATCAATGCAGCAATGAAAAAAGCTGCCGAAGGTCCAATGAAAGGCGTTCTTGAATATACAGAAGATCCTATCGTTTCCTCTGATATCGTTCATAACCCAAGTTCATGTATCTTTGATTCCCTCTCAACCATGGTTAGCGGAACAATGGTTAAAGTTGTCGGCTGGTACGATAACGAATGGGGTTATTCATGCAGAGTTATCGATCTCTTAAAAAAGATTGCTTAATTCAGTAATTATTTTCTACGACGCAGTTTCGGCTGCGTCTTTTTTTTATGGTGTAACCAAAACACGGCAATAAAATGAAAAAATTGACAATAGACAATGTTGAATTAAAAGATAAAAAAATACTTGTGAGGGTCGATTTTAATGTCCCTCTTGATGAAAACTTAAATGTAACCGACGACAACAGGATAATTGAATCGCTGCCAACAATTAAAAAAATAATTGCTGATGGTGGTAAAACAATTCTGATGAGCCATCTTGGAAGACCTAAAGGGAAAGTAAATCCCAAATACACCCTGAAACCCGTGGCTGACAGACTGGCACAATTACTTGGGCAGGATGTAAAATTTGCACCGGATTGTATTGGTGAAGAAGTTGAAAAACTTGCCAATAACCTTAAATCGGGCGAAGTTTTATTATTGGAGAATCTAAGGTTTCATCCTGAAGAAGAAGCAAATGATCCTGTTTTTGCTGAAAAACTTTCTAAAATTGCAGATATCTATGTTAACGATGCATTTGGCAGTGCACATCGTGCTCATGCTTCAACGGAAGGTGTTACCAAATTTATCAAATCTGCTGTTTCAGGTTATCTGATGCAGAAGGAACTTGATTATCTTGGTAGTGCTCTTTCTGTTCCAGTTCGTCCTTATTGTGCGATTTTGGGTGGAGCAAAAATCTCGGGTAAAATAGATGTTATCAACAACATTCTCGATAAAGTGGACACCCTCATAATCGGCGGTGGGATGGCTTACACATTCTTCAAAGCTATGGGTTATGAAATCGGTACTTCACTACTCGAAACCGAGAAGGTTGACCTTGCAAAAGAGCTCCTTGAAAAAATAAAAGCCAAGGGATTAAACTTTTTGCTTCCGGTTGATGTTAGAGTTACAGCGGAGTTCAGTAATGAATCACCTGCTGAGACTGTTCAAGTAGATAAAATGCCGTCTGACAAGATGGGTTTGGATATTGGACCTGAAACAATTAAATTGTTTTCAGAAGCTATCAAAAAATCAAAAACTGTTGTTTGGAACGGTCCTATGGGTGTTTTTGAATTTGATAACTATGCTCTCGGAACAGACGCCATTTCAAAAGCTCTTGTTGATGCAACAGCAGCCGGTACGATTACAGTTGTTGGTGGAGGCGACTCCGCTGCGGCAATTGCAAAGGCCGGATTAAAAGATAAAGTTACTCATGTCTCTACAGGTGGAGGAGCTTCCCTCGAATTTTTGGAAGGGAAAGTGCTCCCCGGAGTAGATGTTCTTAATAATGCTTAATATTTGGATGGAGTTGCCCTGTTGGGCAACTCCTTTCTTAAATTGAAGGAATCAGATGTCAAACGGAAACTACCGCCCGGTCGGTTTTGGATTTATCTCCCCGGTAATTAAAAGTCTTCTCATTGCAAATGTTGCAGTGTTTTTTATCGAGATGATGACTGAGGGAATCAGGTCAGGGGGTGAACCCCTTAGCTCAATGTTCACTCGATTCTTTGCACTTTTCCCTGTGGGAGACGGGTTTCTTCCGTGGCAATTGTTTACTTACCAGTTTATGCACGCCAACTTTAGTCACATCTTTTTTAATCTTTTTGCACTTTGGATGTTTGGCACAGAGGTTGAATATACACTCGGTTCAAAGAAGTTTCTTATTTTTTATCTCGCCTCCGGTGTTGGCGCAGGTTTACTTCATTTAGCGACACCCTTATTGGGAGTTGATCCTGCTATCACAGTTGGAGCATCAGGTTCTCTGTATGGTGTGATGATAGCGTTTGCACTCTTTAATCCCGACAGATATATCTATATCTATTTCCTTTTGCCTGTAAAAGCCAAATATCTGATTGGATTTATGATACTTCTCGATCTTTTTATGTTTGGAAATGCAAATTCAAATGTTGCACATCTTGCACATATTGGAGGTGCAATTACCGGATTCCTTTTCCTCTTTTTTGATCCGGCTGTTTATTTTCCGTTCAAAACCAGACTTAAAGGTGGTGGTAAAGGACCAAATCAATTTTCATCAGGATCCCCGTTTAGCCGTGACGATGAAGATGATGACCGCTACCCGGGAGGTTTTGGAACCACTCAGAAACCCAAACAGGGTTTTAATTTTGGATTTGGAACAAAGAAGGGGAGTGACCGGGTAGTGGATGCAAAATTTAAGGATGTACCCGATGACTCAATAACTCAGGAAGAGATTGACAGGATTCTTGATAAAATAAGTGTATCAGGTTACTCAAACCTCTCTGAAAAAGAGAAAAAAATACTTTTTGAGGCAAGCAGCAGGATGTCGAAAAAGGGTGATTAAACGATTTTTGGGAAGAAAAGAGAAAATTCTCTTTTTCCTGTTTCTGTTTTCAATTCCATTTTTATTACTCTCATGCAGCAAAAAAGAAGTGGATATGATACCGGAGGAAAAATTTGTGACGATCTATCTGGAGGTACTCAAGGCTCAAGACAGCCTTGGTACTTCAGCCATGTTTATGAAACCGGCACTCGAAGAAATTCTAAAAAGGAATGGGGTAAACAGAAAACTTTATGATAAGACAGTGGATTTTTACATGAAAAATCCTGAAGATTATAAAGATTTTATGTTATTGATGGAAGAACGGCTTGTGTCACTTAAAGACAGCGTTTCCGGTACACCTTAGTTTTCATTAGTGATTGCTTTGGTGCATTGGTCGATAATTATTTGCAGGTAGATGTCTTTTGGGTTGATTTTTAATGCCTGACGGTAATAACCCAACGCTTCAGTAAATTTTTTTCTGTTAAAAAGTTCGTCGCCGGTTCTTTTTAATGTCAACATCTCAGTTGTTGTTTGTTTTGGACCGGCTGCAGGAATTGGTTTCATCTCTCCCGATCGTTTAATTCCATCTTCACACTCCGTTTTACAATATTGCAGATAAGGATTTTCCGGATCACTGACAAGAAGTGTATTATAAATTTCCAGTGCCGCAGGGTAATTCTTTTCCGACCTAAGATTGTTCGCTTCTCTTAATACCTCCTCATATGCCTCCAGTTCATAATTTTCGTAACCTTTAGGGTTTTGAGTGGCTTCACCATCCGTGGTTTGGTTCACGAGATGTTCAAGTTCCTGAATGTAAACTTCGAGGGAGTAGTCGAGAGGCTGATCCGATTTAGCTTCTCTAAAATAGAAGAGAGCATCCTGATATCGTCCCTCGCTGAAAAGTTTTTCTGCAACAGTTTTTGAATTGAGTGTATCATCCTGTTCTGAATTTTGTTGTAACTGCTGATCAGGTTTAGGATCAAACATTTTACTTTGTTTCAGAATAAATTTATCGATGTTTTCATCGGCGATCTCGATATTGACATTTTCGATACCAAATCCTGTTTTGTCAGGTTCATTTTTAAGTTCCTGGACAATTTGACTCCCTTTTGGGAGTGTTTTGATTCCGGAATCAAAGATTAAATCAATTTTTGACAGCAGACCACCAATTTGATGTTTTTCTTCAAGTTTTGCTGCTGATAATCTGCAATATTCGTGATCTTTTTTTGAAATATCATCAAAAAGTTGTAGAAGATCATTCAGAAGTTTTGTTTTTGAAGCCACGAGACTTGAAATTTCATCCTGATATTTTTCAGTAGTCTCATTTAATGTTTTCTTCATATCTGAGAGAATAACCTCAAAATCCGCTTTTAATTTATTCCTTGTTTCATCTCTAATTGATTCGACAAAACTTTGCGGCAGATCCTCAAGTTTCGGCTTCTTGATATTGCTGATTATGTGTTCAAAAACTTCGGTTAGAATTTGAATGTCGGCGGCAGCAATCTCTCTGATTTTTTTATTTGGTGCTCTTAGCCCAAAGCCATATTCTTCTTTAAGATTTATAAATTTCCCTTCAATCATACTCAACGGGTCATCATCCGAAGTGACCAACAATGCGTATGCATCGGTAAATGAAATTGATCCTTCTGTTTCAGAGCCTTTAATCAAAAGTTTATAAGCTTCTTCGAGTGCCTTTTTATTTTTAAGGAGAGTTTCCTTTAAAAATTTTGATGTTGAGTTGTCAATCTGGCGAGTAAGGTCACTATTTAGCTTGTTATAAGCCTTGGTAACCACATCGGGATCAGCACCTTCTTTAATACCTAAAATATCGCAAGCTTCTGAGTGGGTCATTTACAAACTTCTGAATGGGTCATTTACAAATTTTTCTCTTTTTACAATGGAAAATAAAAAACTTCTGCGGCTTTTCCCTCGTCATCAGGCACAATTACCGTGAGAAGTGAAGTTCCATCGGCATAAATTTCAAATTTCATAAAACCTGAGAAAGGGGAGGCGAAAATTGTGCCATCACCGGTGGAAACGGTCCCATCTGTCCACCTGGTTCCTTTTCCTGAAATAATCTGAATGGTATTGCTAATCGGGTCTCTGATTACCTGGAGAGAGTGTTCATGTCCCGAAGCTGAAAAAACAGGATTATATTTTTTGGAGATATCACGCATTTTTTCAGTAAAATTCCTGTAAACATTGTTTGACATATCCTGTGGCGTGATTCCATTACTTCTAAGAATTGGGTAGAGGGAACCCACAACAGGTAGTGGTAAAAGAAAATATTTGTTAAAAGCAGTGAGGGGGAAAATATGTTTTTTCCAATCAAATTTCCCTCCATGTTCACCGTACGTGATGAAAGGGTGGTGGTGCAGCAGGATACATTTTCTACCGTTTGAGTTTTTTAATATCAATTCAAGATTATTAAAAAATGAATTCAGATCGATTGGTTTACACGCTGATGAATCAGGAACATGTAACCAGTCTCTGAAAAGCCGCTGGCTGTCGAAATAGATCAGACGCAGATTGTCATTTATATCAAGAAAATCGGGACCCTGGCATCCATTTTCGGGGAGGAGTTGTGCTCGAGCAGAGCTGTATTTCCGGATAAACAACTCTTGATTTTTAATTAAATTATTCCCCTCAGGAGAGTTATTGTCCCAATCGTGGTTACCGGCGATAAAAAGTGCCCGGTGATTTTGTCCAAGAGCATTGATCTGATCTTTAATATAGCTCTCAGCCTTTGACCTGTCAGGGTGATTTTCATCAGGGAGACCGTGATCATAGATATTATCACCAAGAAAAATGACAAGAGAAGAATCAGGATTGGATTTTACAATTTCAGTTTGAAGGGAAATAAGTGCGGGTTCGGGATCATCACTTCTTGTTTTCCCGGCATCACCTATAAGGTAGAGGGTGTAAATCGCTTTTTTTGTGCCTGATGGCTTAAGAGATTCCCCGTCTTTTATATAATTGCTTCCGAGAGAACATCCCGGCAATACCAGAATAAGATATGAGATTAATAATACAGGGAATAGCAGCAGTGGTCTTTTCAAGGCAATATCAAAAATGTTTAAAAATCTTAACCAAATGTAAATATATTCAATTATTAAATTTTGGGTAAATTTGATGTTTTGAATGTAAATCATTTTGAGATATTATTGAGGTAACACTCCGGAATCAATGAAAAAAGAAGATAAATTTCAACCGGCAGAAACGAAGATAAATCGCCCGGTTAAAAAAGGTCTGCGCGAGTTTGACGATCTTCGGGTTGCTATAAGCAGCATGGAGGAGCATAACTCAAACTTTTATTTCAGACCTGAGTTAAACTATGGTGTGACTCCCGACCCTGTAAACTTAAACAGGATTTCAAAGATAGAATGTAATTGCGATGATTATTTAAAACATCGTGAAGAATTCCTGAAGACATTGGAAATCAGGTATGTTTGTAATCATGTAGCTGTGAAATTAATCGAGCTCCCTCTCCATCCGATAATACTGTTATTGCTAAGGAAAAAGATCAAACATGGAAGAGAACGATATGTAATGTTATCAACAGACGAGCCGATAATCCTCGGTTTTGTATCCCTCACAAAATTACGCTGGATAAATGTGTATCATTATGACAGCAGTAGAGATGTTGCGATTAGATTTTCATTCAGCCCGTTTGAAAACAAATGGTCATACGGTAAACTCCCACCCGACGGCAAAACCGTTGAACAGAAAATTATGACTCTGCTTCGACAGACTTTTCTGCAAGCAAATTTGAGATAGTTCCACGGATGGATTTTTAGGGGACGCAGATCCACGCAGATTAAACGGAGTTATGCAGAGGAGAATTTTTGATAGAACGCGGATGAAACGGATGAGGCGGATGAACGCGGATTGATCTGTTAATTAGTCACCCAAGTTTCTCCAGTCTCTCAAGTTCTTGTGTTCTAAAGTTCTCAAGTTCTCAAGTCTCTGAGGTTCTAAAGTTCTGAGGTTCTGAAGTTCTGAAGTTCTGAAGTTCTAATCTTCAAAATACCTCTCTTCTTTACAATCAACCACTTCCACCTGCCCATTTGCACCGGCGAGAATTTCTTCCAATATCTTTGAAGTGTGATCACTTCTGAGGAAAGTATCGAGTTTTATTCCGTTTGCATAGTCCGAACCGTTAATTTTTACATAATCATTGGTTAAATGTCGATATAAAAACGATGATAATTCATATGGCGCGAAAAATTGATATCTTTCAAATCGATGCAGTAGAATTTTTTCAGAATTTGTGAGTGCTTCAATTGCAGTTTCATAATATGCTTTCCCAAGGGGACCTGTTCCTAATTTTACTCCTCCAAAATACCTGACAACAATAACTGCACAGTTGTTGAACCCGGAATGTTCAATCGCGTTAAATATTCGTAAACCGGCGGTACCTCCCGGTTCACCATCGTCGGAATATTTAAATGAGCCATCGATCATTTTATAGGCGGAGCAGTGATGCACTGCGTCATAAAATTGTTTACGATAAGTGTGGAGGATTTCATCAAATTCAGAAATTGAGTTTATGGGATGCGCAAATGCAAGAAAGATTGATCCCTTCTCTTTATATTTCGATTCTGATTTTGATTTAATAGTAGTGTAAGATTGAATTTTCTCGGCCATGATGAAATTTAATTCACAAAAAGTTTGTTTTAAATATATAGATAGATTTTGGTTTTTTAACCCGGAAGTAAATTGTTTCAAGATAAGATTATTGTAAAAGGCGCCCGCGAACACAACCTTAAAAACATCGACATAGAAATTCCCCGTAACTCATTTACCGTTATAACCGGACTCTCCGGATCAGGTAAATCGTCTCTGGCATTTGATACCATTTATGCTGAAGGTCAGCGGAGATACATTGAGTGTCTTTCAGCTTATGCACGGCAGTTCCTCGACATGCTCGAAAAACCGGATGTTGATTTGATAGAAGGACTGAGTCCTGCAATTTCAATCGAACAAAAAGTTACCTCAGGTAACCCGAGATCCACGGTTGGCACTGTTACGGAAATTTATGATTATCTCAGATTACTTTATGCTCGACTTGGAGTCATAAATTGTTATAACTGTGGCTCTCCTGTTCAGAAACAAAATCCGGGACAGATACTTGAAAAAATAGCAAGAGAATTTGCCGGCAAAAAGATTTCCATTTTTGCACCCGTTATAAGAGGGCGAAAAGGCCATTACAGAGAACTTTTTGAGGATACCGCAAAAGATGGTTTCCTTAAAGTAAGAATTGATGGCGAGTTAAAGGAAATTGAAAAAGGTTTACAACTGGATCGTTACAAGATTCATAATATTGACATTATGATCGACCGGTTTATTGTGAAAGAAGAAGTGGGGGAAAGACTTCAATCATCCGTTGATGTAGCACTTAATTATGGCAATGGTATAATGATGGTGAACGATGGAAAGACCGACCACCTTTTCAGTCGTCACCTTAGTTGCCCTTCGTGTGGAATTGGTTATCAGGATCTTGCACCAAACTCATTTTCTTTTAATTCCAATTTTGGTGCTTGTCCCGACTGCGACGGATTGGGAGAGAAAAAGGAATTTGATCTAAAATTGATCATCCCCGACTGGAATAAATCGATTAATGAAGAGGGGATTGCAGCACTTGGGAAACCCCGTTCAATTTATATCTTTAACCAACTCGAGACAATATCAAAAAAATTTGGTTTCACTTTTGATACACCATTAAAAGATCTCTCACCGGAAGCAAGAGGAATAGTTCTTAAAGGTTCAAAAGAAAAATATGAATTTTTCTACAGTTATGGTGGTAAAAAGGAAGTAGCATATAAACACAGATTCTCCGGTGTTTTGGGTTATCTGCAAAATTATTTTAATTCAACCTCTTCCGCTAAAATAAGAGAGTGGGTTGAATCGTACATGAACATCGGCAAATGTAATTCATGCAACGGTGGCAGACTTAAAAAAGAGTCACTTGCTGTTTTATTTGGGGGTAAAAACATCAGTGAAGTTACTGCACTCTCGATTAAGGACTGTAGAGATTTTTTCTTAGAGACAAAACTTTTTGGCAGGGATGAGATAATTGCAAGTCCAATTCTTAAAGAAATTAAGTCGAGACTTGAATTCCTTTTGAATGTTGGACTCGACTATCTCACTCTTGGGCGAAGTGCGCGAAGTTTATCAGGCGGGGAGTCGCAAAGAATTCGCCTGGCAACTCAAATTGGGACCCAACTCGCAGGAGTATTATATGTCCTCGATGAACCCTCAATAGGGTTACACCAAAGAGACAATGTTAGATTAATCAATTCACTTAAAATGCTCCGCGATCTTGACAATACTATAATTGTGGTGGAACATGATAAAGAAACAATTGAGAGTTCCGACTATCTGATAGATCTTGGACCCGCAGCAGGTGAACATGGTGGTATGGTGGTTGCAATGGGTGAAACAGCCAAACTTCTAAAAGATAAAAATTTTCAGGGATCATTAACTCTTGATTATCTTCAACACAGGCGCTTTGTGTCAATTCCCAAAACCAGACGCGAGGGGAACGGACAGCAGATTACCTTAAAAGGTGCAAGGGGAAATAATCTTAAATCAGTTAACTTAAATCTTCCTTTGGGGAAATTTGTGGCTGTAACCGGGGTTAGCGGTTCGGGGAAATCATCACTGATAAATGAGACACTTGTAAAAATTCTGATGATTGACATCTACAAAACGAAAGATGTACCACTACCGTATGATTCAGTTGAAGGGCTAAAATTTGTTGACAAGGTTATTGAAGTTGATCAATCACCAATCGGCAGAACTCCAAGGTCGAATCCCGCCACTTATACAGGCTTATTCACATATATTAGAGATCTTTTTACACAACTCCCCGAATCAAAAATGAGGGGATATGCACCCGGTAGATTCAGTTTTAATGTTACAGGTGGCAGGTGTGAAGCTTGTGGAGGTGATGGTTTAAAGAAAATTGAAATGAATTTTCTTCCCGATGTATATGTAAAATGTGATGTCTGCCATGGAAGAAGATATAACCGTGAAACACTGGAAGTGCTCTATAAAACCAAATCCATTGATGATGTACTCGAAATGACAGTGACTGAAGCTCTCGATTTTTTTGAAGACATGCCAAGGATCAAGAGAAAAATACAATCCATCTTTGATGTTGGGTTGGGTTACATCAGACTTGGTCAACAGGCAACAACTCTTTCCGGTGGTGAGGCTCAACGGGTTAAACTGGCAACCGAACTTAGCAAAATTTCCACAGGGAAAACAATTTATTTCATGGATGAACCAACCACGGGTCTTCACTTTGAGGATGTAAAAGTTTTACTTAAAGTTATAAACAAACTTGTTGACAAGGGTAACACAGTTGTAGTAGTTGAACATAATCTTGATGTTGTTAACGCTGCTGATTGGGTTATCGATTTGGGCCCCGGTGGTGGTGATTCAGGGGGAAAAATTGTTGCAGAGGGGACTCCTGAAGAGATAAAACTGAACAAAAAGAGTGTTACGGGTAAATTTCTATAAAAAAAAAGGCTGCCGAGGCAGCCTGATTTCAGTTAAATTTTGTAGTTGTAGAGAATTTATATTCCACTGTGGCAGGCCAGTTTGTCGCATTGGCAACTCCGGCAGAATCGGTTGCAACGGCTGTAACCTTAAAGACTACATATCCATCCAACGCTTTTGCTGCCCATATATCACCGGGTTTTAGTGCAGTTGCACAAACATCCGCCGACCATTTAGTTGTATCTATCGCAGTTATTGTAGCAAGATCGCCGGGTCCAATCCGATAGAGTTTATCATCTCTGGATCTGAACCAAATTCCGGTCATCCATCCGCCACCGGAGCCATTTGGGCACCAGGCAATTGTCTCACCGTCAATTTTCTCGTTTGGTATTGCGTTTTCGGGGTCTCCGACTTTACCCTCTGAAAAATCCACTCCAAAATGACCCATGATCATTGTTTTTGTGGATGGGGTTGCCGGGTTGGTAGGTGATTCGTCTGATTTACATCCATTAAATGTCACAAAGACTATCGCTACCAAAAATAGAGATGCCAGTATTACTTTCATAGTGTCTCTAAGATTAATGAAACGATTGAGTGAATATAACACAATTAATAATTAATGTCAATAAAATTATATATTTTTTGGAATGAAATGGTTTTATATGGAAAAAATGTGATATGAGGTACAAAAAAAGGGGGTTACAGGAGTGTAAAGTGTTTTTAAAAGATAAAAGGTGTGAGTAATATGCCGGAGCAATATAACTCACACCTGTAAAAAGGAGAGAATTAACCTCTGTAGTTCAGAGAATCAAGTCCTTTGTAGATTGCAGTAGTATCCAGTTCCTGTTCAATTCTAAGGAGTTGGTTATACTTTGCGATACGATCGGTTCTGCAAGCTGAACCTGTCTTAATCTGTCCGGCATTTGTAGCAACTGCAATATCTGCAATTGTAACATCTTCAGTTTCACCACTTCTGTGTGAAATTACCGCAGTGTAACCGGCGCTGCGAGCCATTTCAATTGCATTGAGTGTCTCGGTAAGAGTACCAATCTGATTCACTTTAATGAGGATCGAATTTGCACAACCAAGCTCAATCCCTTTTGCAAGGATATCAGTGTTTGTTACAAAAAGGTCATCACCTACGAGCTGGATTTTATTTCCAAGAGTTTTGGTAATATTTTTCCAACCATCCCAATCATCTTCAGCAAGACCATCTTCAAGTGAAACTATCGGATATTGTCTTACCCAGTTTTCCCAATAAGCAATCATTTCATCTGAACTGATCTCTTTTTGAGTTGATTTGAAAAATTTGTAGGTTTTCTTTTCAGGATTCCACATTTCAGTTGAAGCAGGATCGAGAGCAATGTAAAGGTCTTTGCCCGGTGTATATCCGGCTTTGGTAATTGCTTCGAGGATCACTTCTATTGCTTCATCATTTGATTTCAGGGAAGGAGCAAATCCACCTTCGTCACCAACCGAAGTGTTATAACCTTTTTTCTTCAATACACCTCTGAGAGTATGAAACACTTCGGTACCATATCTTAAAGCCTCTTTAAAAGTTGGGGCACCAACCGGCATAACCATAAATTCCTGGAAATCGACATTGTTGTCGGCATGTTTTCCACCATTCAGGATATTCATCATTGGTGTTGGGATAACTTTAGCATTTGTTCCACCGATGTAACGGTAGAGGGGGAGACCAAAAGCTTCTGCTGATGCTTTTGCAACGGCAAGGGAAACACCAAGTATGGCATTTGCGCCAAAATGGGATTTGTTTGGAGTTCCATCAAGTTCAATCATGTAATTGTCGATGGCAACCTGTTCTGTGGCATCCCAGCCTATTAATTCGTCAGCAAGTTCATTATTCACAAAATCAACAGCTTTTTCGACGCCTTTTCCAAGGTATCTTGCGGAATCACCGTCTCTGAGTTCACAAGCTTCATTAGAACCTGTAGAGGCTCCGCTTGGTACGGCAGCTCTGCCGATCGCTCCGCCTTCGAGTAAAACTTCTGCTTCAAGAGTTGGATTTCCTCTTGAGTCAAGTATCTCGCGGGCAATTATATCTATTATTTCAGTCATTATTTTTCTCCATTTAAAGATGGGTGCCCCCGGGGCGACTCGAACACCCGACAAACAGTTTAGGAAACTGCTGCTCTATCCACCTGAGCTACGGAGGCATCAAAAGTGATATAAAATTATTTATATCACAACAACAAATATACAAATTTGTTGGTAAAGGAGAAGGAGTCACTCCCTTTAATCCTTCACAAAATAGATATCACAATATTTTGTTTATTTCGATTTATTTCTTAGTTTTAAGGGTAGCTTTAAAGACTTATTTACAGGGCTGCGGGCACAATTTTTTTTGGAGGATCAAAAAAATGATTGAAAAGAAATCAAAGACGTGGAAAAGTGTCTATTACTTTTTGACTGTGGTAACACTTTTCTTCACTACTCCATTGGCTCAATGGAAGATGGTTGTTCCACAACTGCCAAATCGCGACTATAATGAAATCCAGGGATTAGACAGCTTAACCGGATATATCAGATCGGGTTTAGAAAATCCAATACTGACATTCGACGGCTGGCATTCATTTAAACAGATACCCGTAAATGATCCACAGTTTCAAAATTGTAAATTAATTGCTTTTGCCTCACCTGATAAAATATTTGCAACTTTTGAAGACGCTCACAGATTGTGGGTTTCCACCGATTCTTGTGAAACATGGCAAGAAATAGCCCTTCCGGATAGTATCAAAATTCTTTCGATATATTTTGCAAATTCTCAGTATGGTGTTATATATGGTACTCATCATCCCGATTATACAACCGATGGAGGAGTAACCTGGAATGCCATCCCTGTGAGCAGTGATACAGTGCTCATCCAAAAAATATCGCCCAATGGTCGATTATTTAGTACAGGATTAAACATGCCGCTGAGATATTCCACAAATTTTGGTCAAAGTTGGGAAAACACAAACTTCTATGACCATAACCTGGCACCCACACCACTGTTTGTTAATAGTGATATTGCCTACCTTAGATCCCGCCATGGTTACTTCTACAGGAGCTCAGACGGCGGAATAACATGGGATAGTCTTCCGAATATTCCAAGCTATAATTTTAACTTTACTCAAGTTGTCACCGGGAATGATGAGTTATTTTTCAGTTCGGGTGATAAGATTTATAAGCTTAAGGATCAAGGGACCACGGTTGAAGAAATCCTTTTAATCCCGGGTTCAGGTTCCTCAAGATTTGCGATAGCCGGAAGTAAATTAGTCGTTCCAATTTGGGGTAGTGAGTTCAGTCCTGTCATGATTTATGATCTGATTACTCACACATCATCACCAGCCGACCCTTTTGGTGACCTGGCGATTCTTGCTGCAAGACTTCACCCCGACGGTAAAATTAACCTTATTTACGCAAAAAGAAATGCTCTTTACCTTGGGACTTCAGAAGACTCAGGACTCAGTTGGATTCATCAATCTTTGAATATGGAAAATGATAATCCACGCATAGATGTAAGGAGTAAAGATTGTTTTTTTAAGTCCAGAAAAGATACACTCTCCCACTACCACAAAGACGGTCAGGGGAATTGGATTGTCACCAAACAAAGTTTTGGCTGGAGAATTGATGCGCTTAAACTATTTGGTGAAACAAATCTTATCCTTATTATCACCGGACTTGAAGGCGATGTGTACAAATCAAAAGTAATTAAATCAACTGATAATGGTAACACCTGGATAGTTGTAACGACTTTTGATCCAAAGGAGCATGATCAATATGAATTTAGTGACGAAAACAATTGGTTCTTTTTATCTCAAAGAAGACCTCTAATCACAACCAATGGTGGAGCGACTTGGGTAGAATTGCCAATATGGACGCCGCCTTTTCCCACTTCGATATATATCAGAGATTCTGCCTTTATTGCCTTCGGGGCAGAGCCTTCGAGTATTTATTACTCGACTGATATGGGCATCAATTGGGGTCAATATATATTTCCAGCCCCAAATGTTGTCCGTGCAATCAGTATGATCTCAAAAGATACCGGCTATATAGCCCTGGGTGAGCCTGCACAGCATATCTATCGCACAACGGATGGAGGTTTACATTGGGGTCAACAATTCACATCACAACCGGGTGAAACCAGATGGATTAAATCAAATGGTGATGGAAAAGTCTGGGTATTTCAGTGGTCAGGTGTGCTTAAGTCTGAAAACTATGGTGGAGTTACGGGAATTTTTGATGAGTCTCCCCTGGTTAAACCTGAATCATTCGAGGTATCGGGAAATTACCCTAATCCTTTTAACCCTTCAACCAGAATAGATTATACTCTGAGTAGTCCGGGCGAGGTAACCATCAAAATTTACAATTTTATAGGTGAAATGGTAAAAACAATATATCAAGGAGAGCAATCACCCGGCAGACACACCGTCGTTTTTGATGCAACGGGACTTCCATCAGGAGTTTACATAACAAATATTGAATGCGGAGGCTTATACCGAAATATTAAGATGATTTTATTGAAATAAAAGATTCATACAACCGGATTAAAATGTGTGATACGGGTTGATTAAACCGGAGTCGCAATTAAGGCATGGAGTCCTCGTAGCAGTCTTTTTTTGCGTAACCATATCCGAAAAAATATGTAATTTAAATGTCAGGAAACTTTTCTTTCCAAGGATACATAATTTATACCAAACTGGATAAAAATGCGTAAATACTACAGTTTTATTTGTCTGACAGTGATTTTCTTATCAACTGCCATATTCCCTCAAACGAGCGTACAGAACATAGTAAATCAGGTGAATCAGGACACACTGATGAAGTTTGTAAAAGAGCTTTCGGGTGTTCTCCCTGTAACTATCAGTGGTCAACCATACACAATAGTATCAAGACATAAAAATAATGCATCAAACGACAAAGCTGCTGAATATATTCAGCAATCCCTTCAGAGATATGGCATAACAGCCACACTTCAGAGTTTCAGCACAACAGGAAAAAATGTTGTCGGAGTGAAGACCGGCACACAATACCCCAACCAGAAATATATCATTTGTGCTCATTTTGATGACATGCCAAGTGGATCATTAGCTCCCGGAGCGGATGATAATGGAAGTGGAACAGCCGCAGTTATTGAAGCTGCAAGAATCCTTTCTCAATACAGTTTCCCATATACGATTGTTTTTGCTCTCTGGGATGAGGAAGAACAAGGCCTTGTTGGGTCTGCATATTATGCAAACCAGGCATCTGCTGCTGGTGATTCAATTCTTGGTGTTGTAAATATGGACATGATAGCCTACGATGCAAATAATGACAATAAAGCAAATCTTCATGTAAGGGCAACCGCACAGTCGATGGACCTTTACATTAAAATGGTAGAGATAAATTTATCGCTTGGAATTGGAATCGTCACAGTTCAAAAAACACCCGGTTCAACTGCCAGTGATCATGCTTCATTTTGGAGTAAAGGTTACAGCGCAATCCTGTTGATTGAGGATGATGACAACGATTTTAATGCTTTTTACCACACTGTGAATGATAAGATTGACCATTTTAACCAGCCATATTTTCTTAAAATGTCAAAATTGGCCATCGGAACTTTTGCCAATTTTGCTCTAAATTTGAATTTAAAGATTGTTCACACCCCTGTTCCAACAGCTGCTTATGCTGCACCGATTATTGCTGCTGCAGACCTTCAGACAGGGCTTGATGTAGGTTCAGGAGTTGCTGCTCCACGCCTGTATTACAGAACCTCCACGGGAGGTGGAACATATTCCCAGTTTTCTGCAGTGACAGGAACCCCGGCAGGCAGATCCGGAGGACTCTATAATTTCGAAATTCCTCAGCAGGCCATGGGAACAGCAGTAGAGTATTATATTGCTGCTCAAGATGTTTCAGGAAGTATTGTTGTAACCTCCCCAATTGGTGGATCAGGAGTTAATCCTCCCGGGTCGACACCTCCTCCGTCGTTCCATCGCTTTTATGTTGCACAAACTGATGTCGTAATGTTGGATAATGCAAATTCGACAAATGACTGGACAATTTCGAGTAACTGGGGATTGAGCACTACAAAGTCGGTTTCTCCACCAACATCGTTTTCAGAATCTCCTGCGGGACAGTATGGAAACAATATTACTGCAACCATGTCTAAAACAACCGCTGTTGAACTTGGAACAGCATTGGGAGCAGGGCTTAGTTACTCGGCTCAATGGGACCTTGAATCCGGATGGGATTATGTTCAGGTTATGATCTCCACTAATAATGGAACTGCATGGACTCCTCTCAGAGCACAGGGCATGATTCTTGGATCAGGAAGTTTTCAACCAAATGGTCAGCCATTATATAATGGAACAAAAACCACCTGGCAAAATGAATTTGTTGATCTTTCAGCTTACACGGGTCAGAGTATAATGCTGCGATTCCTTTTTAAATCAGATGGATCACAAACAGCGGATGGATTTTATGTGGATGATATCCGGATATTCAAATATACGGCAGTGCCGGTAGAGTTACTCTCGTTTACTGCTACTGCAAATAATGATCAGGTAAATCTTGAATGGACCACAGCAACAGAAACCAATAACTACGGTTTTGATGTTGAAAAGATGAACAGTTTGGGAGAATTTAATTCGATCGGATTTGTAAAAGGAGCCGGAAACTCAACTGCTCAAATGGCTTATTCATTCACAGATAAAAATCCCGGATCAGGTGTATTATCCTACAGGTTAAAACAAACTGATTATGATGGAACTTCAACCATCTACAATGTGATAGAGGTGGATGTTAATCCTGTGTTTAGTTATTCACTTGATCAAAACTATCCAAATCCATTTAATCCTGTCTCAATTCTTCAATTTTCGATAGCTGATGCAGGCGCTGTTCTGCTTGAGCTTTTTGATGTTCAAGGTACAAAGATTAAAACTTTGATGAACGAAACCAAACCGGCCGGCAGACATTCTTATCTGATCAACGGTTCGGGGCTTTCTTCAGGGACTTATCTTGTGAGACTGACAGCTGGTAATTTTTCTGCAACAAGGAAGATTATTCTGCTTAAGTAGAACAGGGTCAATTTAAAATGAGAAAGGCTGCCGGGGAGGCAGCCTTTTTTTTTGTATCTTGCGATACATAACCATCATCGGGTACTCATCATCATCAAACTTTTTAGCAGTAAATCAAAATTGCAAAGATTTGATAATTACACTCTTCTGAACCATCACTGGTTACCGAGTGGGTAGTGTATATCATAAAGAATATCTTTGCTTTCATTCTGCTTATTCTCCATTGGCAGCTAATTTCTTAAATCTGTTTAGTAACTCAATTCTAAATATTCTAAGTTCCTCTTCGCTATATGCCGCGTCCGGATTTATATTATTGCCAGTTTCATACTGACCATTCACAGGTGATGTGAATAACTTATCAATAAACTCAAGTAATCTCGTCCCACAGTTGTTGATCTTGGCCGCCATCTCAGTAACATCATTTACACTTTTTTCTTCCATCAAAAGTTCGGAAAATCCAAGTATTCCTATAAGAGGTGTACGAAGTTCATGGCAAAGATCGCTCTGAAGTTTGCTTTGCAGTTCTTGATTATCTAAACACCCGGATTGATTATCAGTTCTATAAACAGTCATCACATTCTCCTAAAATTCTCATATGCAATTTATCTATCCCTGAACCGGTAACTTATAGTAATATGTTGATTTTGAAGTAGAATATAAATTATGATCGTGTCGTAACAGTTCTACACAAAAGCAAAATTATTTTTTGCCAGGCCAATCAGCAAGTCAAATTCTTCTGTTTTATCGAAAAAATATGATGCACCGAGTGACAATGCTCTTTCCCTGAATTTCTTAAGTCCAAAATTGGACAGGACAATTATCATCGGTTTGGGCTCCAACTGAGAAGCTCTCTCGATAATTTCAAAACCACTGCCATCGGGCAGTTTTAGATCAACGATCAATACAGCGGGAACTTCATTTGCGAGGCAGTCCAACGCTTCATTACAGGAGGCTGCTTGCCGAAAAGTGTTAAACGCCGACTCCTGAACGAGTAATCTAAGGATATTGTGCCGGACATTCTCAGCATCATCAACAATTAGAATATTCATCAAAATTTCACTTAAATAAACTGTTCAAAATTAAACAGAAAGGTTTGATGGAATTATAGGAAATTCTTGATTATAGTTGTAGAAATATTACGACGGTGGGTTAGTCGATCAGGTGATTTTCGAGGACATAAAGGATGAGTTCAGCGTTGTTGGAGAGTTTCAGTTTGTCGAGTATCCTGCTTCTGTAGGTCCCAACAGTGCTGACGCTTATATTTAGTTCTTCACCAATTTCCGTTAGCGCTTTACCCTGGGCAATATACCTGAGGATTTCAAATTCACGATCCGAGAGTATTTCGTGTGGAAGTTTGTTTTTTGCCAGTTCCAGACCACCTGCCAGCTTTTCGGCGAGGCTCTCGCTAAGATATCTCCTGCCCGAGGCAATTTTTTTGATGGCGAGGATAATATCGTCACCGGCGCTTTCTTTTGTAAGGTAACCATAAGCCCCGGCTTTCAGCGACCGAATTGCAAACCTCTCTTCCGGGTGCATACTCAAAATAAGTACTTTCGCAGAGGGATCCATCGCCTTCACTTCCTTAAGAATCTCCAGACCACTCTTTTGTGGCAGAGTAATGTCGAGGATTAAAATGTCATAATCTCCATCTTTCGTGGCTCTTAATATCTCAACCGGATCGGCAGATTCGCCAATCACTCTAATGTCGGGTTCTATATTAATTAGCCGCTTTAGTCCTTCTCTTATCAGGATATGGTCGTCGGCAAGAAAAATTTTGATCATATATTTATGGATTAAGGATTTTATAAGTTATGGAATCAAATATTAAACAATTTGACATTAAGAAACAACACAGTGTTAAAAGTTTTAAAGATTATCCACACTAATTGTAACTGTTGTACCTGCGTTTTCAACTGAATGTACATTCAAATGTGCATTTATCAGTTTTGCCCTCTCTCGCATTCCAAGCAACCCAAAAGAAGTTACCGGAGTATCTCCTTTTTGACTGAAGCCCACACCATTGTCGGATACTGTTATGGTTAATCCCGGATTATCAAAATTAATAATAATCTCTGCATTAGTTGCTTTTGAGTGCCTGTTTATGTTAGTAACTGTCTCCTGAACAATTCTGAAAAGTGCGGTTGCCACCACTTTGTCAAGTTCAAGATCTTCAACATTTTTTTCCACTTTGTATTTAACAGGACTTTTAACTGAACTGTCATCAACAAGCCATTCTATGGCAGCAACAAGCCCAAGATGGTCGAGAACTTCAGGTCTTAATTCGGTGATTATCCTCCGAATTCTTTTAACCGTATCATCAATCTGTTTTCCCATTGCAGCCATCTCATCGAGAATGAAGTTGGAATCGATTTTTCCCTGATTCGAATTGATCGAATTTCGAATCATAGCGAGATTCATTTTAAGTGAGGTGAGAGCTTGTCCCAGTTCATCATGGATTTCCCTGGCAATTGCCTCTCTTTCATTTTCAGTAACCACCTGAAGATGGAGATTCAGACTTTCAAGTTGTTTGTTTGTAAGATGTAGTGCTTCTTTTAATTTAATTTCTTCGGTTATATCAGAAAAGAAAAGAGCAATTCCATTTAGTACGGGGAAAAATTTATTCTGAAAATGGGTATCCCATTCTTCTATATAATCGATACTTTTTATTGGTTTTTTAAGTCTTCTTACCTCAACAAAATTGTGGTAAAACGATGAGATCTCAAGTTTGGGAATGAAGTCTGATGCATTGCTACCGATGAATGATTGTCTGTTTTTGCTAAACAATGAAATTGCCTTGGTGTTTGCGGCAATTACCTTCATATCTTCGTCAAAAACAATAAAACCATCTGACATACCTTCTCTTATACTTTCAAGAAAAGCCTCCGATTCAGCAATTTTACCAATATATTTTGATTCGCGGTTTTTAACAACCAAAACTCCACCGAGTGACGAGATGGCAATTGTGATAATGATAATAATCGTGAGCAAGATGAAGATTGGAGTAAGCGGTTCCTCAACTTTTTCGAGTGAGGCACTGGTATAAATAAACAGGTCGTAACCATTTACCCTCGATATATAACCGATTTTTGTTCTTTTGTCAAAACCCGTACCGCCAAGTCTTCCGTCTTTTTTGCTTGCTACAAGTGTTAGAATCTGGTCGGCGATTGTCCCTTCAGAAGTTTTATCCCTGAGATATGGAACCCCGTTTGTATCAAGAATAAAAAAGAACTGCTCATCTTTTAGAAATATCAAATTAATTTTAAAATTAGTTTTACCTGTTTGTTCACTGTGTACTATCGGTCTGATGTCGGTTCGGATGTCTATTTTTTGATAGATGTATCCCATTTTTGTATTGTTCTTTAAAAATACTGCCGTAAGGATTACGGGTGAGGGAATAATGGCGTCAATTTCATCCTGAATCAAAAGTGGTTTGTGTGATGTGTCTGCGACAGATAAATATTTTGAATGAACGGGTGTCTCGATTTGTTGACCGGTAGTGAGAAGCGGCACACCGTTTGTATCAAGGAATGCAATGGTGGTATAGTCATGATTTACCCGCAACTGTTCAAAAAGTTCAGTAACTCTACGCTTTGTCTGGTCGTTATTCAGAAAAGAGTAGTTTTTAAGGGGCTCGATCAACACGTTGTTTGATGCAAGATATGTTCCCTCGGCTTTCCTTTCATTGATCCAGTAGGCCACTCTGTTGGCTTTCTGAACGGTGAGGGTTTTTATCTCCTCATATTTTTCATTTACGAGGTTTTCCCTCGTTTGATTAAAATAATAATAACTTGTGGCGACCACCGAGGCAATCAACAAAATAAATATGGAAACAAGCCCCGTCAGGTGCTTTTTTGTTAATTGATTATTTTCCAGCATAATTGAGCACTCAGCTTATCGATTATTAAAGAAACTGAAAGTGAATTTACACAAAAAACTTTAATATTGGATGTGGGAGAGACCTGTTTTTAAAAATGTCACAATTTTATTTTGATTGTCTCTTCTTAGCCCTGTAATTCTTAAATTGTCTCTGCAAATTATAAATTATTCACTCCCGGGCACGGTCTGTGGAGTTTTACATTTTTTATAAACTTCTGTTATTTAGTGATACTTACAGGAACCGGAATGTCAAATTTAACTATACCGGAGAATCCCGGCATATTCATAAACAATAATCCACTTTTTATCCGCAAGGTAAAAGTGGTCAAAAAGCGGATGGAAATGACCATTCCGTTTGAAACTTCATTTGGGAGGTTTTCTTCTCTTACCCGGCTTTTTCCTGTAATTGAATTTGAAACTGAAAAACGAAAAATTATTACCGGAACGGGGGAGTGTCCACCTCTCGATGCACCCTGGTATAATTACGAATGCCACAGGACAGTTGGGGTGGCACTTGGTTATATATCTTCATCACTTACCGGCAAGCCGGTGGATCAAAATGATGGAAAAGTCGCTCCCGGGCAATCACCCGTTTCAGATATCTATTCCTTTATAAATAAGTATGGATGGATCGTTGGACATGAAATGGCGAAAGCCGGAGTTGAAGGGGCTTATTGGGACGCAGTTGCTCAAATGAATTCAGTACCCGTTTCTACTTTGTTTGGTGGAACAAAAAAGAAGGTTTTAGCGGGAACAAGTGTTGGTCTTGAATCGACAATTGATCTTTTTATGAAAAAGATTGAGTTTGCAGTTGAAGAGATAAAAGTTGCCAGAATCAAGATGAAAATAAAACCGGGGAAGGATATCAAATATGTTGAGGCAGTGCGGGAAAAATATCCGGATATTTTATTGCAGGTGGATGCAAATGCGGCTTATGATTTGTTTAATCCATCGGATATCGCTCTCCTTAAGGAACTTGACAATTATAACCTGGCAATGATTGAACAACCCGGCAGAAATGACGACATAATTGATCATTCACGACAATTGGCAGGGCTTACAACTCCAATTTGTCTCGATGAAAGTATCTTGAATGTTGTACATACCAGGCAGGCGATTGAACTGTGGGATCAATACTCAGACACCAATAAACTGATTATAAATGTAAAACCACCCAGAGTTGGGGGGTTTCTGGAATCATTAAAAATTGCACAACTTTGTTACAACAATGGGGTGTCTGTGTGGTGTGGCGGGATGTATGAATCGGCACTTGGAAAAACTGCAAATGTTCATTTTTCATCAAGAATAGAAGTTAATCTGCCGGGCGACCATGTTTCCCAGGCTCCATATTTCAAAGAGGATATCGCAGAATCACCTGTTTATGAAAATGGCGAGATTGCAGTCCCAGAGGGGATTGGTTGGGGATTGAGGGGGAGTACGATATAAAAAAAGCCTTGCAAAGGTTAATTTACAAGGCTTAAAATGAGAGCTGGTGAAGGGATTTGAACCCCCGACCGGCTGATTACAAATCAGTGAAATACATCAAAACAGCTCAAAATAAGCATTTTTCATTTAAAATGTGTGTTATATTAGCCTAAAAAATTACGGGTTGGTATAGTTGTGTTATACTGTGGTACTACTGTTTCCCCTCGAATATCTTCCGTATCTTGTCAAGCTCAAATGATATATAACTCTTCTCGGTCACTCTAATGTCCGAGTGATCCAGTAGTTTTTTAACCTGGAATATATCAAGTTGTAACACATTGATGAAATAGGATGCGGCTGTGCTTCTGATCTGCTTCACGGTGTAAGCTTTACGGATCCGCCCGGATTTAATTAGTGTTCTTATTGCCCGTCCCCAAAAAGACAATGGAGAAGTGTAGTCATTTTCGACCAAGGGGAAGTGGCTAAATAATCGTCCGTTGCTCCCGGGCTCGACTCCCATTTCTTTTAATAATTCATCAAGTGCCGGAAAGATCGGGAATTGATAATATTCACTGTTTTTCCTTGCTCCTGTCTTCACATTGACTATTCGAATTGTCTTTGTCTTAAAATCAATGTCCTCTCGCATCTGTACCATCGCACTGGACACACGACAACCGGTTAAGAATAGGTATCGAATTAGATAGTAAGCGTTTGGATACTCTGAATTCGCTCTCAGGTGACTCAGGATCGCCTCCATCTCATCGAGTGGTATTGTTTCAGGGTCCCTGTTAACTGTTCGTAGCGTACCGAAGATTTGATTATATGCCACCCCTGTTTTGATGAAGTAGTTCCACAATGCTTTTAGGGTCCGTACGTATATTGATCTTGTGGTAATTGATAACTGCTTGGGCTGTTGTGGCTCTTCTCCTTCCTTCTTCTTTTTAGGGAATGGGTTTCTTACATGGACAGACTCAAAGAATTGTAAGAGTGCATTAAAATCCTTTTGGGAATATCGAAGTGGCTCCCGATCTCCGCAAGCCTCTATAAAATACTTTACAGCTTGTGCGTAGCTCTCTATTGATTTTTGTCTTAGTTGGTCCGATTTACCCGGAATAGATCTCTCGGTTACAAAGTTTGCGAATGCTTCTGACAGTAGCACAGGCCTTCCAAGTTTTACCTTTGAGGTCATCTCTATGTAGCGAAGGTTCAGCTCTCTTCTAAGCCCTTCTGCAAGAGTCTTAATTTCAGTATTTCCACGAAGTACCGGTTTTGTACCTTTTGCCTTTGCTTCAGCTACTCGTTTCAAATCACCCGGGGTGATGGGTATTTTTGAGTTTACGGATCTTCTACGCTTCTTTTTGTTCTCCTCCAATTTGTCGTAAATACGGATCCAGTAATAAGGTGACTTATCCTGAACATACACACCGGTCAATCATCTACCTTGGGGATAATTTTAAGCTCAGCCTGAGACTGGAAAGAAGCAATCTCAAATTTCAAATGCTCTATGAGTTCATCTATTTTTTCGATTGATACAAGTTCATCACCCAGGCGAATATGTCCACCGTAGAGTTTGGCATATCGACGAAATTCCAGCATCTTCTTGAGGTCTGATTCGTGTTTCTCGATTAACGGGAGTTGATCTCTTTTCATTGTTAGTTTATTTTAAGGTTTGTTAATATTGTCCACAGCAATCTCTGACCTTCTTCCCGGAGTCGCAAGAACATTTTTCTTTTGTAGTTTTTTTTCTATTAAGTTTTTTGTGTAACTCTTTTACATAATCGATACTATGAAGCGACGGTATTCTAAAACTGAAAATTGTTTTTGACATGAAGTTTGTTATCGCAAAATCACCATAAGTAATAATATCCATCCCAATCAGCATCTGGATCTTATCATCCTGTATATTTATCCCTGCAATGATCATTCCCGGTATAAAATTCATATTGGGCATATAGATGTCAAGCTTATACAAAAATGTTGTTGCAGTTCCATTTGCTGTTTGCATCTGAGTTTGTTTATATGGCATATAACCAAGTTGGATTAGAACATCATTTGAAATACTTGACATGGATGCTCCGGTGTCCCAAACTCCGATAATCTTTCTTTCGGGGAGTTCTTTTGGTTGCTTAGTATATTCCTTACTCTCTCTTATTCCTACTTCACTCAGAATTGCAGATATTCGATGTTCACATTTTATTGTGTATGGTCTTTCAAGCGCTGTCATGGTACTATAAGCATCCCTGTTATCTTAATCATTGTTTCTTCATCAACAGGAACACATCGTTTTAAGTAAAAATTGCCGCTACCGTAATTTTTTATGCCTGTGTAGTAAGCATCATTCTCCTCATCATATACAGCCACAACCTCTTCATTTGAAATAAGCGCATATCTCCCGTAATACAGATTGATAAGTTTCTCCCGGTTATCTTCAAAATACTTGGCGTTTTTGTGAAATTTAGTTAAGTCCATTTTTTTCTCCGTTTATTTGACTATTAAAATTAAAGTAAAAATCTTATCACTTTTGTTTTAGTCTTAAAATTGTGTGTATTCCTTTAAAGTTAGTTGTTTACCCCCGGTTCGATTTGGCCGTCTCCCCGGGGGTTTTTATATTATTTTTTGTGTTGCCAGCAATATATTGAACCTTTTTCAGCATTCCTTTTGCATTGTGTACCTTCTTGAGTTATCGCCGCACATCGGTTAGGTTCGGTTGGTGAGTCAGTACAGCTTACCATAAGCGGTGATAAGAGAATAATGAGTGCCAGAAGAATTATCTTCAACATTTTAACCCCCGTGTTGCCAGCAATAATTAGAGCCGGCTTTTGCATTTCTTTTGCATTGTTTGCCCTTTTTAGTTGTGGCTTGGCATTGTCCACCCCCTGTTTTTTCCTTTGGTACAGTTTTGTCTTTAGGGGCTACAGTTGAGCCGGTTTCGGATTTTTTAGTAAGATTGCTCCCACCGCATACTGCGCATGCTGTTCGTGAACCAACATCCTTAAGATCGATGGCTGTTCCGTTCTTTGCGTAGTTACATTCCTTAGTGTGGTATTTTGCGCCTGATTTCGTGACGTAAACCGTTTGTGAAAAGGCGACAAAGCTAAATAATACGAAGATTAGAAATATTTTCATAAGTACCTCATTTTGTGGAATAGTGAATTTAATACAGTTTTTATTTCCCTGCTTAAAACTCATCATTTTTTGCGTTTGTTCCTATACCGATTAAGGAAAAATGCCAAGATCATAACAACAACCCAAATTAGGATATAATCTTTCGTTTCTGATGGAAATGATCTATTTGCCTCGACCCTTGCCAATGAATCGAGAAGTGTCGTTTTTGCAAAAAGTCTTTGGTGTGCTGCAAAATATCGGCTTAGAGTGTCTCGTTGAACGGAATCTGGTATATATTCGACAGCCATGACATCACTGCCATAAATGATTTTAATGTCTTCATTTGAAATCAGGGCATTCATGTATTTTGTAAAGTCTGGGAAATCTGATCCTAATATTGTATATGATTCATACACTCCATTTTGATACCTAACTTTCCTTTTTTCGGGAATTACTGTAATCGATTTTGCCCACCCGGTAGATTGCATCAAGATAGTAAAGATATTAATTTGCCTTGGCCCATAATAGTGAAATGTCACAAAAAGTGGTGATACGTTACCCCTGTTATCCTTGGTAAACGAAAAATAAAGTCCGTTACTCGCAGGTGATGTTTTGTAAGGTGAGTATATCGTCTCTTTTCTTATTGTGTCATAATATCTACTGACATTTGTGTCTTGTGCTGTCCCTCGAAACGAGATAATTACTAAGAATGATAATAAAATTTTAAACATTTTGTTTTCTACTTTACGCCTTCCAAATCTTGGGATGTACTTGCAGTACCCTGAAAAAATTTACTATCTCCGACTTTGGAAGATAGATCGGAGGGTATTCAGGATTAAAACTTCGCAGTTCAATGGTCTCTTTATCCCGGTTTAAATATTGTTTAACTAACTGTCTCCCATCTAAAGTGGTAACCACCACAAGATCACCGTCGAAAACTATCGTTTCTTTAGTGTCAATATAAACAAGATCACCCGGATTGATAGATCTTCCCCTGTCTCTGGTCATGCTATCCCCGGATACCTCAACCATTATCGATGTCGGTGTTGGTTTCTCTGCTACCGGTACCATGTACATTATATTACTCTCTTCGAGTATCGCTCCTGTGTCTCCAGCTGTAACTGTGGATACAACCGGTACATAGTAAGCTTTGTAGATATTGTGAACCTCTCCGACCAAACTTTCAGGTGATGTGAGAGGAGGTGTAAAATCGGATTCTTTTCCCGTTAATAGCCAGTCCGATGTGATATCAAGCAGTCTGCACACATTTATCAACATTAAGCCTTCAGGCGATCTAATTCCTCTCAACCAGTGATTTACCGCCCCCTCTGTTATTCCTAACAGCTCAGCAAATTCTTTCGCAGACCAGTTCTTTGCCTTGATAGCATTTTTTAGTCTCGCCCCTATTTCAGTACGACTTGTAGTAATATCAGACTCGGAAAATATTTTTTTCATATTTTTTCAAAAAAAGACTACATTGGGTATTGACATTCACTACAACTTGTAGTATATTGACAATAGAGTTTATAAATATTATGGAGAACTTAAAGAACATGCCAAAGATAGCAAAAAAAAGAGATTCAGGCAAGAACAAACCTGATAGAACCTTCAAAATTTTGTGGGTTGACCCGGAAACACATCAACTTGCAAGAATACTTGCCGCGAAGCAAGGAGTGAGCATTAAAGAGATTGTCTCGTTAGCGGTACAAAATTATACCATAGTTGTAAACTAAGCAATTACGAGAGGTAAAAAAATGAAGAGAAAACCGATTAAGAAACCGTTCATAAGTGCATTTGCACGGTTTCACAAATATCAGAAGGTACAGATACATCGCCCCGCGTCTCTGTTTGGCTTTGGATTTGAAGATAAAACTATCTTTCGGATTGAAGCTCGACTGATGGACCTTGACAGCAGTGCTATTATTTACTTCTGCAGAACCGAAGAGGGACAACGTCATACTTTTTTACAGAGCCAATTGAAGGCGGTGGAATGAGATACGCAGACGATTTAGAACTATCAAACAGATTTGTTGCAATTGGTGTAATAGTCAGCTGGGTGATAATCATCGGTGGTGGAATACTTCTTGCAAACTGGATTTATCAATAGGTGATTGGTTGACATAATGAACGAAGCAATTTTGAGCCTGAAAAAGGCAATTGAAAATAATGAATTGAAAAAGTCCGAGATAGCCACTGAAATAGGATGGGACAGACAAAGACTTCATGCACTACTGGAACACGGGAAGCGCATCGATGTCGAAGACTACTGGAAAATCAGGAAGGCAATTGAAGATAGAGGCGTAAAGATCGATGGACTCGAAACCATGTCTATAACCGGTCTTGCAGCTTACATAAACACAGAGTCATCAAAGCTGATCGAGGAGTGTGTAAAATCTCTGGAGGATGGTTATCTGACTACCGAAGAGAAAAAGAACCTCACCGGCTCAATTGACTCAATGCTTGAAAAACTATCCTTTTTGAAAGGGAGGTTAAAGAAATGAACACACCGGCAGTGATAACCTCAAAAATGATGTGGGAAGAACTTCAAATAATTAAAAGTCAGATCGCAAAACTCACCAAGAATACTCTTACAGAAAGTATTCAGGAGATCAGTTTTCTTCAGACTTGTAAGATTTTGAAACTTGGAAAGGAATCAGTTTTGAGGTTAATAGATTCAGGTGAGCTTAAAGCCCGGAAGTACAAAGATGCAAAAGGCAAAATCAGGTATCGCATCAGACTGATCGACTTGAAAGAATTTCAGGAATTCGCCCGGGTAAATGAGGAAGCAATCAATGAAAGGAAACAGGAAGAAGAACGAGTACTCAAAGAAAGAAATTCAAAGGCATCTGCAGATTATATGGCTTGGGCCAAAGATCAAGTGGAGATTGCCAAGGCCAAAAGAGACTTAAACAAAAGGAGTAAGTAATGGATTTTGGATTAGTGACAATAGGTTTTTTTGTTGGACTTGCCATAAGATGGATATGGAAAGCCATCATAGCTGGACAAAAAGAAGGAAACCGACAGGACTATACGACAAAGATCGGATTGCTCAAAAAGCAAGTAATAGATCTGGAGCAGAAGAATACAAGGTTAGAGAAATATCTTGAATTAAGTGAAGCTCAGTGCAAAGATCGGATGGAAACGATTATCGAACAGTCAGATCAACTGCAGAAGAAAGAAGAAACTAACTTGAGATTAAAAAAAGAACTGAACGAATTAAGAGCAGGACTAAAAATATACCGGAAAGCAGCAATGATTTGAAAGTCTGTCACTTCCCGGTATGTCAAGTATTAAACAAACAAATATAGGAAATCGCAATGAATATCATTGAATTGAAAGCCGAAAATTTTAAAAGGTTGGAGGCTGTTAATATCACCCCGGATGGAAATGTAAATATAATCTCCGGGAAAAACGCCCAAGGTAAGTCCAGTGTGCTCGATGCCATTGAATATTGTCTTAGTGGCCCATCAAAGAATATCCCACGCCCCATCAAAGATGGTGAGAGCAAAGCAAAAATTGAAATCGATTTAGGTTCTATTAAAGTGTCCAGAACCGTAACTCCATCAGGAGCAAGGTTAGTGGTCACCGCGAAGGATGGAACCCCGTACAAGTCACCACAGGCAGTTCTTGACGAACTTTTTGATATGGTTTCTTTTGACCCTGTCAGGTTCATCAACATGTCTGAAAAAGATCAGGTTAATACTCTTCTCGTAGCAACTCAATTGCAGGATAGTATTAATCAGTTAGAGAACAAAAAAAGAGTAGCATACGATGACAGAACCATCGTAAACCGTCGGATCAAAGATTTAATCGCACAACTTAAAACATTTCAAGAGATCGATTACCCGGAGGGGGAAGAGATCTCAGCTACAGACTTACTTCAAAAAATCAAGGAAGTAAACGAGCACAACAAAACTCTGAACGACCTCAAAATAAACCTACAGGAGATTGGTATCGAAGGTCAGCAGATCGCAGGAGTGATCAAGGCCAACAAGACTAGAATTGAGGAAATGAGAGCGGAGATCGAACGCTTGGAAATAAACAATGTTGAGATGACCGAAAAGCTCGAAAGCCTTCGTTTGGATTACACGGCTTTTGCTAATAAAATTGAGGAAACCCCGGAACGAGACACACAAGAATTTGAGGAAGGTTTTCTCAATATCGAAACTCATAACAAAAATGTTCGGAAACGCTTGGAGAAGGAAGCTATTGAGATCGAACTGGCGAGCAAGGAAAAAGAGTCAGCAGACTTAACAGATGTGATTGACTCATGTGAAACTTCAAAAGCAACTATCCTTAATTCGAACAGTATCGGCATCCCTCTTACCATCTCTGAAGAGGGGATTTTGTTTAACGGCGTTCCTCTTAAACAATGTTCGTCTGCAGAACAACTTAAAATCTCTATGGCGGTAGCGATGGCATTACAGCCTAACCTCCGGGTGATCCTGATCAGAGACGGTTCATTGCTCGACAACACTAACCTCGAATCGATTAAACAATTCGCGATTAAACACGATTATCAACTCTGGATCGAAAAGGTCGACGACACAGGAACCGCAGGAATCATAATCGAGGAAGGGAGAGTGAAGGCATGATCACACTTGAGGAGTATCTTTTATTAAAAGATGATCTATCTGATGAATTTTTCATAATTGAAGCAAAACATTTCGCCACCGGTGGATTATTCTTTGAGTTAACAAATGAATTTGGTCAAGAGGTTACCGTGGATTCTGATGGCATTGAAGTGATGGCTGATGGATACACTGAACAAAGTGAAGGACATACGGTGTTAAGAATCCCCAACAAAGTCCGTAAAATCATCAACACACTCATAGATAACTATGATTTGATTGTTGGGTTTGAAAAAGAATTGAGTCAGAAGGTGCAGCCATGAAAGTAAAAAAAATATCCAAAATCACATTTATCCGTAAGAATACCATTGAAAACATGCGCTATGCGGAACTGAAAGAGGCGGGGTTAATCAAGGAGGTAAGAGTAATGTACCACAATGTTAGAGAAGATGTCTCAGACTATTGCGATAAATATGGGGTTACACTCGACGAAGCTAAAGAAATCTTTGCTGAAAAATATAATCTTTCTCCGGCATCAATTCACGGTATTCTTTACAAAGGGGTGAATAAATGAAAACAACCAAATGTCGTGGATGTGGCCAAGAGATAATCTTTATGCCAACCAAGAAAGGTAAGTCAATGCCCGTGGATTATTCCACATACGAAGGACAGACCTATTTCGATCCAAAGAAAAATACCTCTCACTTTGCCACTTGCGCACAGGCGAAAGAATTCAGATCAGAGAGTTCAAAAGGAGATCAAAAATGAACAATCTTAATCTTAAAAGCACAAGAGACTACAGTCTTTTTAAGATTCACAATCTCAACCGGGAAGTAAGTGGGGACAGGGTTAAAAGACTTGCTGAGGAAATGAAGGTAAAGAACTTGCTTCATCTCTATCCCATAGTCATTGATCAGGACGGAGTGATACTTGATGGACAACACCGCTTTGAAGCCGCAAAGAGCATCGAGTCTGAAATCTACTATGTCCAGTCTGAGAATGATTATCAAATCTCTGATGTAAGCAAAAGTAACTCAATGCAAAGAGCTTGGCGGACCGTCGATCATATTCATTTCCATGCCAAAAACAACAACCCTCATTACATAGAGATTATTGATCTTTCCAAGGAGTTGGAGGTTGACCCGGAGTTAATAGTTTGGCTTATGGGTAAAAACAGAAACGATGTCAAAAATGGCAATTTTGTAATTACTGATGAAGGAAGAGAAATCACAAGAAAGGTTTTACAACACGCTGATATGCTTGGTGATTGTTTTAGTTATAACAAACATCGACCTTTCTTGAATGCCTTAAAGATACTCCTTTTGATTCCTGATTACAACCCAATGAGGATGGTGCAAAAAGCAAGTTGTTACCCGGAACTATGTAAAAAACAAGTGGACTCAAAAGAATACCTCCGGGTGTTGGAGACGATCTACAATAAGAATGCAAATAAACCCGTAAGACTGTTTTAGGTGATATGATGGGCAGATATTTATTTACAAAATTAGATCCTTATGACATCACAGTTTATAAAAATGTCAAAGTTGAATTATCTGAAGAATTGTTTCAGGACGAACCCCCAATTTACAAAGGGGGAATATTTGCAACACCTGAGATGGTTTCAATTCGAAATTTCATGTTTTCTGAAGACTATCCAAGTAATAAGATTTATGACGAACATGCAATAATTGTTGGACTTCCCGATGCTGGCATATTCTGTAAGATTATCAAAACCGGTGACAGTGTTTATGCAATCCACAAATATTGTGTTCCCAAGGGAATACCCGCCGGTAGCGTAAGCTTCAATAATTACTTCCCCTTAAACCTTCATCAGGCTAAAGAACTGGCGTTAGCTATGATAGTTAATTTTCTGCTTGAAATTGCAACAGATGTAACGTTACAAACAAACAGTTTAACTCTTAGAGATTCACTTTTGCGCCAACTTTACGAGATATATTCGTTTGAGGTCGCTACTAATAAAGAACCCTTCGCAAGTGACTTACATTCTTTCCAAAGAAATGAAACAAGAGTACTCCACTGCGTACAAAAACAAGGAGATCAATAATGGAAAACAAAACGTGCAATGCCATACCTGAATTTTATATTCAAAATATAAGAGGAACTTTGGCTGGATTCAATATGAGAGCACATACAACGGTTCATGAACTGTTTCAGGAGGTTCGCTCAATCACAGGAGTTAACTTCCATTTTGACATGACTATTCATTATAGCAAAATAAAAAAAGGTTTTTGTTACAAAGCCACTCCTGAAGATGGGCCCGCAAAGGATCTTCTGCTTGAAATGGAGATTGTAAATGTAAACAGCGATGTAACAAGTTATAATTTACAAGTTGGTCATAAAATGAGGTTACTTCACCAATTTACTCGACCGCCAAAAAGAACGAAAAACTTACTTAAATATCGTGTGAGAAATGGTATCTGTGAAAGATCATGTCAAGCTGCTGAATTGGTGATTGAGTTCTCTGCGGTAATCGGAGTGCGTTTTTATCCCGCGAGAAAAACGCTTGCTAACTCCATCAATGAGAATGTGATTGAAGAATTCTTTCTCAACGCCGAGGAAGATACTCTTTACAAAGGTATGCAACTTTCCATTTTGTCCATTGATGACTGGGTGAGAGAGTGGAGCTTAGACTTCGGGGGAAAAAACATAAGCTACGGTACTATGATAACACCCTCAAATTTAGAACTACAAAAAGGAAGAGATCAATAATGCTTAATAAAAACTTGGTAATATTTGACGTCGAAACAACCGGATTGGATCCGCAAGCTGATTTTGTCGTTGAATTATGTGCAGTAAAATACGATCAGAATCTCGAAAAGATCGGAACTTATCTTCAACGGTTTAATGTCCCCATCGACATCCCTAAAGAAGTCTCTGACATCCACGGGATCACAAACGAAGATCTTGTAGGATATCCAATTTTCTCTGAAGAGATTCATGCCATCACAGACTTTTTTAGAGGGTGTGATGTTGGGGGTTACAATGTCCTGTTTGATGTGAAGTTTCTCGCCGGAGAGTTTGCTTATGCTAACAAACCAATGATCACTGATTTCAAGATCATAGACATTATGAAGGTATTCGCAAAATACGAACCCCGGACTTTATCAGCTGTTTACAAACGGTTAATTGGTTCTGATCTGGATGATGCCCACAGTGCTGAAGCTGATGTGATTGCCACCGGGTTGATCCTGAAAGAACTTATCAACAGAGGCTTTTGTAAGCTCGATACAGAGGAGCTTGAACAGCTTTCCGATACTGCTAACCTTGCAGATTATGCCGGCAAATTTACAAAAGATAAAGATGGTAAACTTCTTTGGAATTTTGGTAAATATTTCGGAAAGCCGGTCGAAACTGACCTTGGTTATTGCCGGTGGGTAATGACTACAGATATTCCCGTACAATCAAAAAATGTGCTGAAAAATTATCTGAAGGTAAATGATTATGAACGGTAGGACCATCGAACTGATAAGAGAAATGTATGACAGGATCGGTTATTGGTTCATTGTAAAAAATAACCGTGGTGCGTTCATGCCGGCACTGATCAACCACATAACGGTTGTTCTTGGCAAGAACCGGCAGGAGATAATGGCAGTAAGCTTAAACGGCTATCAGCTCGCAGTAACGCCTAATACACAACTTTTTGAGTCTCTTGTAGAGGCACAACAAGCAGCTGACAAACTTGCAGCTCTTAAAGGAAATGAAAGACTTAACAACAGTAACCTAACAATAAAAAGGAGTGTGAGATCATGATGGATTTCAATGATTTAGTAGGAATGCCGGCAACGGCACAAAAGGAAAAATCACTAAGTATGATTAAACAAGAACAAGTGGATAAATTCCTTGCAAATGAACCGCAGTCACCGGTGAAAAGAATGATCGAATGGTTTGATCAGCACTATTACAAAATCGGTGAGGACTTCTTCCCCAGTGTAACCACTATTCTATCTGCAAGTCCAAAACCTCACCTGGCCTTTTGGCGTGCTGATGTCGGGAACGATGAAGCTAACAGGATCATGAAGGAAGCCGGTGAAAGAGGCTCAATCATTCACAATATCTTCAGTGCGATGCTCAAAGGCAAGCAGGTTGCATACAGGGTTTATGATGACCCGAATGTAATTGCGGTTAATGATCAGTTCATTCAGCTCTCACTTTGGAAGTTGGTTAAATTCTTCAAGGAAGTTAATCCTTCAGTAAAACTTTCAGAGGAGATTGTTTTCTCTACCAAGCATCAGTTCGCCGGTACCATGGATCTTCTATTTAAGGTTGAGGGCGGTGCATTTATGGTGAATGGAGCAAAGCCTATATCCATACCTCCCGGGCTTTATGTTGCAGATATCAAATCAGGTAAGAACATCGATGATGAAGCTTACTGGCAGACTGCAGCTTATGCAAAAGCTTATGAGGAAATGACCGGCACCCGGATTGACGGGACCCTGATTCTTCACACACAAAGCCTAAACAAAGGTGGCATCGAAGGATTTGGAGTAAAGATCCGCACCGGTGAAGAGCTCGATCAGGACTTTTCTAATTTCCTTAAGGTCTATGAAGTATGGAAAATCAAACCGTACCCAAGCAAACCGAGATTGATAACCGATCTCCCAACAGTTCTCTCACTTAACACTAACAAAAAAACTAAGGATTAATTTTATGGCTCTGCGTGAAATCAAAATGGAAGCATTGTCACTGAAAGATTTTCAGGACAAAACTATTAGCGGGTTCTTCCTGGGTTCAAAGGAGATCGACACTGAATTAGGTACTTCAGAGGTGCACGATTTTTACAACTCAGAAAAACAGCGTTATTTCTCCGTGTGGGGAGTGACTTTAATGAACAAAAAACTCAAACAGGTTCCTGTGGGATGTTATGTTGAGTTTACTTACCGTGGCAAGGTTGTTGCAAAAACCAAATTTGGACAGCAGAGTGTCCATCAGGTGGATGTTGCTTACGACCCTGACAAAACTACTCTCTCAGAAAAACTAAATGTCGTACTCAACCATGAGGACGATGAGGATCATGATCACGATCAGAAGGAAGCCCCGGCTCCAAAAACCGTTCAGGCACCTTCTGCAAAGTCGCAGATTAAGGAAGACGATTTGCCGTTTTAGTCTTATTCCTCCAACTCAATCCCTCCATGGTTCGCTGTGGAGGGATTATTTATCACGAGAGTAGAATGTTGTTAAATTTTGCAGAAAAGTATGCCAGTGCGGGTCTATCAGTAATTCCCGTATTCTTAAAAAATAAAAAGCCCAAAACACTTCCTCCTGATTATACTTGGATTGGTCAGCAGGAAAAAATATTTACTCCTGAAGAGCTGAAGCTAAACTTCGGTACTCTTAACGGTACACACGGTATCGCAGTGGTTGCAGGTCGAGTTAGCGGATCACTTGAGATCATCGACTTTGATAATCATTTCGGAGATGCCGCAGATGTATTCCGGGAGTTTATTTCCATCCCTGAAATTAAAACCATCATCACCAAGTACCACCTCCCGTATGAAAAAACAGCCGGAGGAGGTTATCATTTGTTTTATCGGTGTCCTAAGATTGCCGGTAACACAAAGCTCGCAGTCAGACCCAAAATAGACGATCCTTTTAAGGGTGATACTCTTATCGAAACCCGGGGTGAGGGCGGTTACTGTTTGATTGCAGGATCCCAGGGTTATGAACTTATTTTTGGTGATCTTGAATCGATAGCGGTTATTACAGAGCGTGAACGTGAAGCTCTATTAAATACTTGCATGAGTTTTGACGAAAGTCATAAAATCCAGAAGCAGGAAGAGGAAGTTAAACGCGAAAAAATGGAGTTGAAGAGGGTTGATCTTAAGGAGGTCAGCTTATCCTCCAATGATTTTAATGATTATGAAAAGATTTGGGAGCATTATAACAAACAGACTTCTGATCTTGATATCCGGGGCATCCTCGAATCAGCCGGATGGAGATATGCCGGGAGCACACGCGGAAATCACAAGTTTAGAAGACCCGGAAAAAATGATGATGGCATAAGTGCAACTTTTAACGGGGAAGTGTTTTATTGCTTCAGCTCCAACGGCCATCCGTTTGAACCCAGTACCGGTTATTCCAAGTTCAATGTATTTAAAATGTTATGCCATAATGGTGATTTTAAGGCGGCTGTGAACGATCTTAAGGGAAGGGGGTATTTACCCTCAAAGAAGGAGAGATCGCCCCGTAAAACCGATCCAGTAACAAAATCAACCGGTTCTTCGTCCGTTGTTAAACCTGATGGATCTATCGAGAAGGTTGATGATGGATTTTTTATTACTCAACACTACTCCGATCTTGGCACTATATCCTATCAACTAAAAATTCACAGGTTTATTGACTTTTTAAACGCATCCGGGTTCAGAAAATTTATTGCCGGTACTGATTTTATTTTTCTTCGTAAAGTGAACAATATCGTTGAAGAAGTTCAGGTTCACGACATCCAGAACTACTGCCAAATTTATCTCAGAGAGCATTATGAGAGCAAAGACATGATGGAAAAACTTGTTGGCACTGATAAACTGTGGACCAAGGCAAGGTTAGCCTACCTGAAGACTCTGAAAGATGATTTTAACAATGATACGGCCACATCAGGTTGGCTTTATTTTCTTAATTACGCTGTTGAAGTACGAAAGGGTGAGGAGTTTGTTCTTTACAAATATGAGGAGCTGAAAAAGCCTGTTTGGAAGAGAAATATTATCCAAAGGAATATCGAGGTTGAAGACATTCACAATGAAAATGTGGGTGAATTTGAGATGTTTGTGGAAAATGTTTGCGGAAAAGATCCCGTAAGAAAACAGGGGCTAATGTCTGCTATTGGTTACCTGTTGCATGGCTATAAAAACCCCTCGATTGCCAAGTGTATTATCTTTATGGATGAACGAATCCCGGAGGTAAAAGGCGATTCTAATGGCGGCACGGGGAAGTCACTTGTCGGTAATTTTATCTCAATGTATAAGAATGTTGCTAAAATTGGTGTCAATGATTACCGGTTAAAAGTGGATTTTCTCTTTGAACCGGTGAACTTTGACACCGAAATTGTCATTTTTGATGACGCAAATTATCGGTTTCCATTTGATTTCCTCTTTCCTTACATCACAGGATCCCTTGAGGTAAATAAAAAAAATAAGTCTAAGATCACCATACCGTTTTCTAAATCGCCCAAGTTCCTGATCACAACCAACCATACAATCGGAAGCTCCGGTGTGTCTGCAGCTCGTCGTAAATATGAGTTGGAATTTGCTGATCACTACAATGAAGATTTCTCTCCGGCAGATGATTTTGGGCATAATCTGTTTACCGACTGGGGGAATGAACAGCAGGTGTTAGCCGATATTTTTGCTCTCAATTGCGTTCAAATGTACCTTGAGGCCGGTCTGTTTCAGCATGATAATGTTGTTGTTAATTCCAAGGTCCGGCACGTCATCGACAAGACAAATAAAGAGTTTGTTGAATTTATGTTTGATGCCATCAGAAGCGACCGAATAAGGCCAAATATTGAGTTCAATAGAAAAGAACTGTTTGACGAATTTAAGGACATTTCAGAAGATCCCGCAGAACAAAAGCTACATACCTTTTCTAAGTGGTTATCTGTCTTTTGTTCGCAGTATAAGTTAAAAATTCGGTCCCGTCAATCTCACAACGATAGATACTCGTTAATTGTCGGTGATTTAAAGAAAGTGGTGAAATAATGGAAATGTGCACACTTCAACTGTGCATTTGCACACTTTTTCGAAAATGGTCGTTTTCTTTAATAACATGGGGTTATCCCCTGTTTTGCACAGTTGCACAGTTACTTTCCTATTTAAAGATATATATATATATAAATAATATAAGGGTAAACACACCCGCTGTGGCTCTCCTCTGTAACGCAGGTGGTGAAAGCTGTAACGCTAAAACCATGAAACCAACTGTGCAACTGTGCACATTTCGCTGTAACTACCTTAAAAAACTTACAAATAACAAAAATGCTTTTTTAGCCAGCAAGTGTGCAAATGCACAGTTGAAGTGTGCACATTTTAAAAAAGAGGTACTTTTATGCCAATAGTCATCAAAAAAAGAGTCGCTGAACCGATTTCACCGGTGTTTTTACCATCTCCACAGGTGGAACAGTCAAAAACTGTCATTTTAGACGATCAAAATTCAAAGATCAAACCGTGGAATCAACAAAGCATCATCCCTTATTTAGAGTTCTGGGTGAGTGGTGAATTGATTGGTGCAAGTCACATTGAACCGGAAAATGAACCGGAAATTGTTGACCGTTTTTATACGAAATATGGTGTTGTAAATGGGAAGGTCAAAGAGAGAATTACAGATGAAAAAGCTCACTTATTATTCAACTGGGGATCGAGGCCGGCATGTTAGAATTCTTTAGTCATCAAAAAGAAATAATTACCAAGGCCGCCACTGTACTGACCAACCTTGGTATGGTATATCTTGCCCTTGAAATGCGTCTTGGGAAGACTTTTATTGCCCTGGCATTGTGTCAGGTTCTTGAGGCAAAGAGTGTAGTGTTCTTGACAAAGAAAAAAGCGATGAGTTCTATTTTATCTGACTATAAGACTACAGGGTACAAGTACCGGTTGCAGGTCATAAACTATGAAAGTGGACAGAAAGCAGACTTCACGAGTGTGGATATTTTAATTTTGGATGAGGCACATGTCTTGGGAACATATCCAAAGCCAAACGATAAAGCCCGGATGTTGCGTAAAGTGATGAAGGGGAACACAAAAACCCGGGTAATATTTTTAAGCGGCACACCGTCACCCGAATCATATTCACAGCTCTTCCATCAGTTCTGGAGTATTGCCAGGGGCCCTTGGAAAGAGTACATGAACTTTTACAAATGGGCGGGGAAGATTGACGCACCGAACTATGTTAAGGTTAAAACCAAAATTATCAATGGGTTGCATTTAAGGAACTACGACAAAGCGGATGAGATGAGAATAAAAGCTGACTTATCCAAGATCATGTTAACGATGGATCAGAAGACGGCCGGCTTTACAAATCACGAAATAAGAGAAGAGGTGATTGAGATTGATGGACCCGCCTATCTTGATGCGTATGAGATGATTCTGACAGAAGATAAATTTTACGAGCTTAAAGATGGAAGGACGATAGTTTGTGACACTGCTGTTAAGCTGATGCAAAAACTTCATCAACTCTGGAGCGGAACAATCCTTGTTGAGGGCGGTGATCAGAGGGTGGTGATGATGAGCGAGCACAAAGCAAGATACATAGCAGAGAACTATGAGGGAATTAAGATTGCCGTGTACTATCTGTTTAGAGCTGAGGGTGATATGCTCCGTAAAGTGTTGGGAACACGTGTAACAGAGAGCCCGGAGGAGTTTAACGGGAGCACAGACAAAGTATTCATAAGTCAGATACAGAGCGGGAGCATGGGAGTAAACCTTTCAACAGCAGATATACTGATCTTTATGAACATTTCATTTAGTGCCACACATTATTTTCAGGCGAGAGCTCGCACGGGAAGCCACACACGGACAAAGGAGCAGGTGATCCACTGGCTGTTTACCAAGGGAGGAATTGAGGGTAAGATACTGAAGGCGGTCATCAAGAAAAAGGATTATACCGTAAGATACTTTCGGAAGGATTATGGATTGACCCCTCCACCACATGAAGAAGTAAAAACATTGACAACGAGCACAGCATGTTAGAAAAAGAGTTGCAGGCCAAATGTTTACGATACCTTAAAACCATCAAGGCATGGAGTGTTAAAACGATAGCAAGTAACAGGGCCGGTGTTCCTGACATCCTTGCATGTATCAATGGGAAATTCATAGCCTTCGAAATAAAACGCAAAGGTGAGAGTGTAACCCCTCTTCAGGCTTACAACGGTAGAGAGATTAGAACAGCAGGGGGAGAGTGGTTTATGATCGACGACTACGAGAAATTCAAACAAACAATCAATTCAATCAAAGGAGTCAATAATGTTAATTAAGTCATTCAAGTTCAACAGCCAGTATTTTCCTGTAGTCACCTTCATCAGTGATTCAGATCCCGACGCTGAGAAGACAATGAGGATAGGAAGAAACGCGGCAAAGCAAATTGCAGAAAAGTTTGAGGAAGTGAAGGAGTTCGTCTATACACTTTTTGGATTTTCACTGATGGACACAATGATGAAGAATCGGTTGATGATGACCGGTGTTAAGTTCAAGTACGACAAGGCCGGTGACATTGAAAGTGTACAGTTCGAAGGGTTGATCGGTGTGCCGGACAGATCGTATCGTGTGAAGGTCCAGACTGATTCAATTTTGTTAAGGATTGAACATCCAACATTCAAAGACAATGTCTATAACATTCACAAAGAGATCGAAGTATGGATAATAGCTTGGGATAAGATGACGCAGAACCCATTAACCTTATTTGATGAGGTTGCATAGTGCAGGTAAGCGATCATGAGTTAAGTACCGCCGGTGATCAGTTGATTACTGGCCTTTATAAGCGAATGAAGAAACATGGCAAAGAGCAACATACCTCCGTACTTGAGACTGTGGCAGTGTGTCAACTTGAACTGAATGAAATCTATGATGCCATACAAAAAAGGCATGATAGACAATTAATCGCAAATGAGCTGATGGACCTTGCTGTTGCCGCAATTTGGGGCTATTTGTCATTGAAAGAAACGGATTCAAAGTGGTAACACGCTTCACCCCTGGGTGATGAAAAGGGCATCCTGAAAAAATTCAGGATTTTTATTCAACGGTAATGAAATACTATTGCAACATGACAAATGAATTAATTCTTGATATGCTTGAGGTTCTTAGCAGGCATGGAGTGGTGTCACCACTTGCATATCGAAACGAAAAGATAAAGATAGAGTACAAAGTGCTTCGTACGGAGGGCATTAAGGGGAGGGAAGCCCGTGAGATGCTCGCTGATCGAAACAACATAGACATGAAAACGGTAGAGACAATACTTTACACAAAGAAGAAAGATTAGAATGGAAAAACAAAGTCAGAAAGATCCAAATTGGTTAAGGATCGCAACGATTGTTGAGATGATACTTGAGAATCCTGACTATCTGGAGGGTAAGAACCTTAAAGAGCTGATTGTAGAGATCAAAAACAAATATTCGGTCGGTCAAAGGCAGGCATACCGGTATTTGAAAAGTGCTAATCAGAAGGTTCTCGATATAAAACTGCGCGATACGGAAAAAAACCTTGATCGGGCTTTGATAGATCGTGAATACCTCTTACGAAAGGCCAAAACTGCCAACGATAACAAGTTGCTGCTTGAGGTAATGAAAGATCGTGACCGTCTTCTTGGGTTGTACATCGAGCGAAGCAAAACAGACATTTCATTCCGTCAGGTTGAGATGGGAAATTTCACTGATCACGGCCTTGAGAGGTTGGCAAGAGGTGAGGACATAGCCGATGTAATGCAAGATCCACTAAGCTATAAGCTGATAAATGTTGCACCTCCGGGCGAAGGCTGAACTTGAACTGCGAAAACGCAGGGCTGAAAGGTATGGTGAATATTCAAGTAGATTAGATTGGTGGCGCAATAACCCGCTTGATTTCTTCGTTGAAAGGCTGGGAATCAGGCGGGAAACGATAGACTGGGCGGTACTTCCAAACTACACGGATCATAAGTGGGATGGTACTGAAAACCCATTGGCACTGACTTGTGAGAAACTTGCACAAAACAAGTGGGTTGGTGTTGAAAGTGCAACAGGGACGGGAAAAACATACCTTGGTGCTCTTGTAGTGTTTTGGTTCCTCGAATGTTGGGAGAACAGTTTTGTCGTGACAACAGCACCGAAGCAAGATCAGCTTGAGTTGAATATATGGAAGTGGGTTGAGTACCTCCATCCAAAGTTTGCAAGAGGAGCCCTAACATCATTACGATTGAACATGGTTGAAAAGAAAGACTTCTGGATGGCAACAGGATTTGTAGCGGGTGTGAACGCAAATGAGCAAAGTACGACTCGCGCCCAGGGCTTTCATGCTGAACATATGCTTATAATTTTAGAAGAGACTCCCGGCATTCCGTTACCAACGATAAACGCATTTCAGAACACTTGTTCAAGTCCTCACAACTTAATTCTCGCATTCGGGAACCCGGACCATCAATTGGACAACCTCCATACATTCTGTAAACAGGAAGGAGTGGAGCATATCAGGATAAGCGCGTATGATCATCCGAATGTTGTTTTGAACGACCCTAATTTTATTCCTGGTGCAACATCACGGATGGGTATAGATAGGATCATAAATAAGTTTGGTGTTGAGAGTCCCTTAGCGCTGTCTCGTACCCGTGGAATTTCACCGGCACAGGCGATAGATGCCTTGATAAAGGTTGAATGGTGCCTGAAGGCTGTTGAAAAGTTCGATAGAACAAAAATACATGACGGAGAGAAGGCCTTGGGTGTAGATGTGGCGAATAGTGAGGCCGGTGACAAAGCATCGATGGCGTGGGGTATTGGTGTTATATGCACAAAAATAGAAGATTTCAGGTGTCCTGATTCAAATCAATTGGGCCACATGGTATTTAGGATATTGAAAGAAGAAAACATATCGACAAAACGCCTTGGGATTGATGGAGTTGGAGTTGGGGCAGGCACTGTAAATACTTTGCGCGAGTATGGACTTAGGGATAAAAGAATTAATCTGCAAGGTGGAGCTTCACCGGTGAAAACTGGAAAAGAAGAAAAATACAACAATTTCAGGACACAAATGTGGTGGCAAGCCCGGGAAGATTTAAGGAACGGTGAGGTTGGAATGCCCAACGACACTGAATTGATTGCCGATTTGACAGCTCCCAAATTTGAGACACAGAACGGAAAGATTGTTGTTGAATCGAAGGAGTTTATTAAGAAAAGATTAGGCAGATCCCCTAACAAGGGCGATGCTTTTGTGTATTGGAACTGGGTGAGGGTTGACCGTAACGCAAGGTCAGCTTTAAGAGCAACAAATTCATTAATGTAAAGGAAGAACGATGACCACGCAACAAGCAATTGAACTAATAAAAAGTGGCAGAAACGAAGTAACATCAACAATCATAAAAGATCTATTATCAGACCATGCATCACTGAGGGAGTACATGATCAAAAGATTCAATGAGTATGCCGGTGAAGTTGAAATAACTAAAAGAGTATTTGAGAATCCAAACAAGGTCAACAAAAAGCTCGCAAACGATTTCCGGGGTGAGATCGTTGACTCTATTGTCGGTTATCTCTTTGGCGTTCCAATTCGATGGACAATCAACTCAAAGAACTACAGTGAGACGGAAATTGAGAAGATCAACGAATATGTAGATGATTTCTTAACCCGCAATGATGTCGCTGATCTTGATTCAACCACCGGTGAATATGCTGCTATATGTGGCAGAGCTGTTCGTCTTCTTTGGGTAGATAAACAAGGCACAGAGAGAGTAATGAACATTGCACCTTGGGAGGCTATTTTGATCGAAGATGCAACCGTGGAAGATGTTGTTTACGCTATTATCTACTACGATATTACGGATGTTGATAGCAATCTTAACAAAACGACTCGAAAAGTCGTGGAGTGGTACGATAACAAGACAGTAACTTACTACACTGAAAATGCTTCTGGTGAATTTATTCTGGACCGTTCGTATGCGATTAATCCAGCACCCCATTTATTTGATTTTGTCCCTGTGGTTCCATTCTACAACTCTAATTTGAAGACAAGCGATTTTGAAAAGGTTGCTTCGTTGGTCGATGCCTACGATTGTACGCTTAGCGATGTTCAAAACGAGATTGAAGAGTTCCGCCTTGCCTATCTTGCCTTCTTTGGTGTGGAACCGACACAGGAAGCAATAACCGCGGCAAAAAAATCAGGTGCGTTTGGTATGGATGTGGGTGATGACATCAGGTTTATTACCAAAAACTTGAATGTTGAAGCCATTAAAGATCATAAAGATACGCTTAAGGATAACATTTATCATTTCTCAAAAACAGTTGATATGAGTGATGAAAAATTCTCTGGGGGTACTCAAAGCGGTGAGAGTCGGAAGTGGAAATTACATCCATTCGAAAACAGGGCCATCACCAAAGAGAGGAAATTTACCAAGGGATTAAGACAGATGGTTAAGGTGTTAACTTCTGCATGGGCAAAAAAAGGATTGAGTTTAAAGCCGGAGCATGTGAAGTTTATTTTTACCCGGAATCTTCCTGTTGATCAGTCGTACATGGCTGACATCGCTGTTAAGTTGAAGGGGATAGCATCAGACGAAACCACTCTCGGATTTGTTCCGGGTGTTACGGACCCTAAAGCAGAGATGGAGAAGATTAAACAAGAGAACGAAGATCGTTATGCGGCTGATCCGGTGATGTTAAACAGCATCGATGCGAGCAGTGAATGACTGACCGGGAAATAAATGAAAGGATAGTGAGATATCTTCAGAAGGGAGATAAAACGCTTGACGAACTGATGGTCGGCTATGAAGAAAGGATTGTGAAGGCGTATGCAAGTGCTCTAAAGGGCATCAAGAGAGATATTGTCGCAATGTATGAAAAGTATGGTGATGATGTGAGTTATAAGGACATGGTGTCGTATCAACGGCTCTCGAACCTTGAAACACAGATCAAAAATACAATCACTGAGCTAAAAGGACAGAATAACAAATCGATTAATAAGGCACTTACGACATTCGCTGAGGAGTCTTACAATGCAACCGGTTATGCTATTGAGGAAGGAATTAAAACTTCTTTAGGATTAGGATTGATCGACAAAAAAGTAATCGATTCGATGTTGATCAATCCGCTCGACCGTGTCACCTGGAGCGAACGACTTGCCACAAATGCGGATGTTTATGTGACCCAAATAAAAAGCGAACTCGCGCGAGGGTTAATTCAGGGTGAGGGATATTCCAAGATCGCAAAGAAGATCACGGAGCAAACAAAACTTTCCGCAGATAAAACAATTCGAATAATCAGAACCGAAGGGCATCGAGTCCAGAGCACAGCAAGACTAATTCAGACTGAAAAGGCAAAAGGAGCTGCAGAACGGTTAGGAATGAAGCTAAAGAAAATATGGGTTGCAACAAACGACGATCGTACCCGGGATAGACATGCGGAGATGGATGGAGTGGAAGCAGATGATGACGGCGTTTTTACTTTACCGGATGGAGTCACTACTGATGGACCCGGATTAAGCGGAGTGGCTGAGCATGATATAAATTGCAGATGCACAGTGAGAACTGAATTTGTTGATATACCGCAGGATGTAAGTGGCGGGGCTGATGACACTGAAGATCAGAGTTACGAAAAATGGAAGTCCTCAAAATAGGGCATTTTTTGAGTATCCTGAAAAAGTTCAGGATGTTTTTGAATTAAAAGAGTATTACTATAACCAAAAGAAATTTTGAAAATGTTGAACTGCTGAGGAGATGAGACTCGCAGGGCACACAAAAAGGAGTATGTAATGGATTTAGAGAAGCTTTTAGCGTTCTTAAAAGAAAAAGAAGCATCTGAAGATGTTGTGAAATTTGTCGAAGCACTTAAACCGGTTACGAGTGAAACGGTGAAGGACTATGTAGAAAATACCGACGAAGGGAAAAAACTTCTCCAGAGTTTGACGGATGCCAAGGTTACGAAAGGCATTGAGACTTTCAAAGCCAACAATCTGCAAAAGATTCTTGATGATGAGATTGCAGTTCGCTATCCACCGGAAACCGCTGACGCCAAAAGATTGCGGGAACTCGAGAAGAGGATAACCGATCAGGAGACTGTGATCAAAAAGAAGGACTTGTTAACTACGGCGATTAAAAAAGCGACGGAGAAAGGACTTCCAATTGACATCATCGACAGAATTCTCGGGGAAGATGAAGAATCAACTGAGAAAAATCTAAATCTTTTTGAGGAGAGTTGGAAAAAAGCAATTGAAGCTCATGTGAATGATAAATTCAAACAAGGTGGACGAGATCTGGGCGGTGCTGCAGGTGGAACTCCACCGGTAGGTGAAGAGAAAACAGAATTAATGAAGGGGTTAACTGAGTTATTCCCCAAAGCAAACAAAAATTGAGGTAAGAAATGCCAAATGTAAGCGGAGTTAGAAGCTCCAGTAACGCAAACGCAAATAACCAACTTAGAGATGTCGAAAGTATTCTCCAAGTCTTGAAACCATATCAAACTCCCTTCTTGCAATTGCTCTGGTTCGGCGGTCGTCCGGCAAAACCAGTTGTGAATGCCTTGGGGAAATTCGAATGGTTCGAAGATACCCTTTTCCCACATCAGACAACCGTTAAATTGGCTGTCACAGCGAGCGGATCTCCCGCTACTCTATCACTCACATCGACTAACTGTACTGACATTACAGTTTTTGGAGTTGGTGATGTAGTTTTGATCGAAGAGACAGATCAGATGGCAGTAGTAACATCCAACAACGGAACAACTGTTGTTTTGACACATATTGATGGCTCGACAAGCTTAACAAGTTTGGCTGTTGTCGGTTCTGTGTTCAAAGTGATTGGTTCACAGAACAACGAGTACAACGGTGTAAGAACGGGTAAATCAACCACAGAAGTTGAGAAATACAACTACCTGACCATCCTCACAGAATCTGTTGGAACAACTGGTAGAAATCAGGCTGGGGCCGCATACACAAACGGACTTACCCATCCAGAGATGGTCGCGAAAAAGATGGAAGAGATGAAGCTGACAATGGAGCGTAACATGCTCTTTTCCAACTCAAAAGGTTACAAAACCGTTGATGGATATCGCCACACTTGGGGTGATGGATTCCTTGGCCGTGTTTCCAGCAATGTGAATGGATATTCAACTCTTGATGAAGCTACTTGGGATGCACATCTTCAGGAAGTGTTTGGAAAAGGTTCAAACAGAAGAATCCACATGTGCGGTTCAAACCAACTCGTCGCAATCAACAAGATTGTGAAAGACTTGTATCAAGTGGTTCCAATCCCATCAGTCTCGGCTTATGGCGTGAATATCACTGAGTACATTACTCCTTTCGGAACAGTCGCAATTGTGTTTAATCCAATCATGGACGGAAAGTTCAAAGATTGGGGTTTCACGATCGATCCTGAACTCGTCACACTTCGCCACATGGCAGATGACGAAAAAGGAAGCCGCAAGTTTCGTATTGAGGAAAACGTACAAACCCCAGGCACAGACGGAAAACAGGACAAACTCCTGATGGATGTTGGTCTGCAGTTGGTTTCCGAAGAATGCCACGGCATCCTTAAGAAAACATCCTGATCTTAATTGATCTCCCGGAGAGGGGCGTCTTGTTTAGGCGTCTCTCTCTTTTTTATAACACAATCCGAGAGAAAAATCATGTCAAAGAAAACAACTTTCATTTCAAAGTACAGAAACTACGGTATATCACTTCCAAGTGGAACCCGGGTAAAATTTCAAGAAAATATTTTGGTCACCGAGGATCCAGAGGTAATTGCAGAGTTAAAAGCTTCGCGTGACTTCGGTAAAGATTTTAGCGTGGTAGCCGAAGTTGCCGCAGAAGATACAGTAAAAGGTACGAAGAAGTAACAATGGCAATTGTAACTCTTGCAGAAGTTAAGACGCTGCTCTCCATTACCGATTCAAGTAAGGACGCTCTGATTACAGCTTTGATTCCAATAGTGGAAGATTTTGTTGTAAGACACTGTAACGATGATTTTACCGATGAAGACGGCGTCACAACTTTCCCAGCCGGGCTTAAGCTGCCGGTCGCACAAATGATAAAAATGCAAATTGAATACAAAGGCGTTGCCGGTTCAACGGTAGGAGATTACTCTGTTTCGTTTTTTGCCAACATTCCTGACGGAATTCGCTCGATGTTGAAACCTTACAAGAAGTTGAAATTTGTATGAGCATCGCAGACTTTTTCAAACAAAGCTGTGAACTTCATTCGGTTTCGAGAACTGTCGATTCAGGCGGTGCGTTTTCTGAGAGTTATAACAAAGTAGGCGATTTTAAGGGTCGGATTAGGCTGTTGCAGGGGCGTGAGAGAATAATTAATGAAAAACAAGGCTACGAAGCCACACATAGAGTTTATTGTTCTAAGTTGCTCTCTGTGAGTTTGTCAGACAGAATCATCAATGGACAGTACACTTTTGATGTCATAAACATTAACTATCTGAATGATGAAGCGGATCATATTGAAATTGATGTCAAGATGGTAACCGATTTATGAAGCTTTTAGAGTTGCCGGTGCTTTGGAGTAATACGGAAGAGTTTGATTTGGCCGACATCGAGCCTGATCTGATGTTTGTTAATCCTGATCTCGTCTTTTGTGTTCATGATTCCACAGAGGTCAAGGGATGTAGCACTATTAGAGATTCATCAGGCACAGGATACATAGTTCCTTTAACAAAAGATGAAGTAAAAAAAAAGCTAACAGAGGTTAACAGAATGAGTTTCTTATTGTTTTTTATTGCCGGATTATTTAACGGCGGTATGGATATGATAAAGTTCAACTGGAACCGTTTCATATTTCAGACAGAGTGGTGGCTGGAAAGAGGTGAATGGGCACCGGGTTTAAGATCGTGGTTACTAAAGCATGTCGCAACTATGTTCGCCGGGGGCTGGCACCTGTTAAAGTTTTTGATGGTGATTACAATTGTTGGGACGGTACTGATATACTCCCCTTTATTTGCTTGGTGGATTGATCTGATTTTGATGTTTGGAGTATTCAGTGCCGGTTTTATTTTGGGTTATTATTTCCTGTGGAGAAAAAAATAATGTTAACAAACTTAATACAGCGAATATCTTACAAGCTTATCGGCAAATACCTGAAAGCCGGTGAATACTATGCGGTTATTTGCACAAAGACTCTCTTGATCTTGCATTTCACCGCTGGCTATGGTGATGCACTTTCTGTCCGGGATTATTTCAATAATCTAATCGGAAAGGTGGCCACTGCTTACAGCTGTGGGCGTGATGGTATTATTGTGGAGATGTTTGGCCCGGTTTACTGGGCTATTCACCTTGGTTCTTCAATTTTTAACGAGATGAGGAGCATAGGGATAGAGGTGGTTAATATTGGGCCTTTGTGGGAAAAAAATGGGCAAATGGTCGATTACTACGGAAATATCTACACAGGTGGATATATCACTCTGAAAAGAGCTTTCAAGGGTGCTTTCCATTTTGCGACTTTTACAGAAGAACAATATTCAGCAGTTGGGAAATGGGCGGCTGAAAGATGCGTAGCATTCAACATTAAGCCAATCATTCATACAACTCTTGATTTTATTCCTGAAAATGAAAAGCTTTTAGGCATTGCCACTCATTCCAATTTTAGAGCCGATAAATTCGACATTGGTCCGGCATGGGATTATGCAAAATTTCAGAAGTATTTCGATGCCGAGTATGCAAGACTTAAGGCGGTCACATGAAATGGACAGAACGCGGACTTAGAAAATATGGTGCGTTTTTAATCAGTCTGTTTGCATACTGCGTGATCTTCTCGGTCACTGTGTTTGGTGGATTTATTGACAGTGCCAACATCCCAATCCTTGCGTTTCAACTTGGTCTGGGAATTGCAAGTGTGACAGGTGTTTTTTTCGCAAGTAATGTTTTATCAAAAAAGGTAAGTGGATATGGACAAGGGATTTCTTATTACGACGGGGGTTATCCTACTGTTGGTAGTGGGAGTGTTGGTATGGATGACCGGCAAGAAACCCAATCCCAAAGAAATATGGGATTATAAAGAGGGAAAGCCTGACACAGTATTTGTGAAAGGTGATCCAGATACCGTTTATTTCTCCCGGGTGTATGAGAAGATTGTACAAGTGCCGGTAGAAAAGATTATAAGCTTCGGGGAAGACAGTTCGAAAACGGACACGACGATTAATCTTGATAATGGTACACTGACTTTGGGATTAACTACATATCCAGCGATCGAGTCTTTAAAACTCGACATCGATTTATTGACAGTTGATCGTGAAATAGTCAGAGTTGATACATTTAAGGTTACACAGGTCGATACTTTGAACATAACAAAAGAAATATTAATTGAACCGTCGTGGTACGAAACATGGTGGTTTGGGTCCCTTTTAACAACAGCAGTCGGAATCACGGCTATAATTCTGGGTAAATAAATGAGCAAAATTAGTGATGCTTTGGGAAATGCAACAGCAAGTTTACTGGAGATACAAGAGCTGTCAAATCGGTTGGATTCTCTGGAACATGCGGTAAGAGACCTGACAAATATTTTGAAAGTCGATCTGCGTGAAACCAAAAAAAAACAAGAGGAACTTTCGGAAAAAGTCGAGAAATTGGAAAACTTTAGGAATATGCTAATTGGTGCACTCATTCTTTCGAATGTACTTGTCGTTTTGGCAGTTAAGTTTTTGAAGCTCTAATGAAAACGGATTGGAAAGTACCTGATCTGCAGGCGATCAAACAGAGAGTCGTTGACAAGCTGACACTTGCCGGAGAGATGGTTGCCAGTAGTGCGATCGAAAAAAGCCCTGTCGACTTGGGGAATCTTAGAGGCTCGATTACTGCTGAAGTTGATGAATCACAGCTTTCTGTAAAAATTGGAACTCCGGTCGAATATGCACCATATGTGGAGTTTGGGACCGGTGAATTCGCTGAAGGTGGAGAAGGAAGAAAAGGTGGTTGGTTCTACGATTACCAAGGCGGAAAAGGCGAAAAAGGTGCAAGGTTCACACTTGGTATGAAACCATATCCTTTTTTACGTCCGGCGCTGTTGGATAATAAGGAAAAGATCAAAGGGGTAATGAATGTTCTTTGAAATTCGAAAGGAACTATATGAAGAGCTGATAAATGTATTGACAGCTTATTCCTGTGAGGTCTATTTCGTTGAGGCTCCGGCTGATCAGACACTCCCTTATGTAGTTTTCTCGCATGTGACAGGCGGAGTAAGATGGGACACGATCTACAAAGATGATGATATTTACATACAGGTGAATGGTTATGGAAAAGATTTAACAGTTCTTTCCCAGATGCAAGAGGCGATTAGGGCAAGGTTGGATAATAATCCAACTTGTCTGGGTAGTGACGGGCTATTAGATGATGGTAGTTTCGTTTACGACATAACAGAGCAAATAAACAGGACGGCCAAGCTTGGTGATGTCTGGCAGTTCACTTTACAATTTAAAATCACAATTCAAAAAAGTTAGAGGCAGAAAATGGCAAAAGTAGCTGGAAAAGCAATTGCATTAAAGTTGGGAGCAGTTCCAACCGAAAAAGCGGTGATGGATGTAAAAATGACACAACAGGCGGATGAGATAGATGTTACAGATACGATGAGTGCCGGTGACTCGAAAGAGTATCTCACAGGACTTGTAAACAGATCTATCACTTTCGGTGCATGGTTCAAAGACGACGACGCAGATCCTTTGGAAGTTGGTGACACATCGGCGTTTGAGCTGGTGATTGGTGGTAAGAAATTCAGTGGCAATTTGGTAATTACCGCCGCTGATGTTGATGCACAACTTTCAGATGCTGTTAAGTACTCTTACACGGCAAGAATCACAGGTGCAGTCACTTTTGGGACAGCAAGTTAATATGAGCGTTTTTGTGAATATTAGAGGGCTTAAATTGAAAATAAAACAACGGAAGGCCCTCGATGTTATACGACTTGCAGAATATGTTCGGAGGAACTCTGAATCGCAAGATCCGCCGAATCAGGTATTTCAATATGCAATGATAGTAAGTGACAGTCTTAAGCTGAACGCGAATGATCTACCATGGTGGCGAGTTATTACGAAGTGGCGCATAAAGAGAGCAGTGAAAATCCGAAATATTGCGGCATCCTTCTCACTTTCAGAACTTGCAGACATGACCAAAGAGGTTCTTATTGTAGAAGGGTTGTCAGAGACAGAGTTTGAAGCTCTTAAAAAAAAAGTGATGGAGATGGACGAGATGTAACCGATTATGAGCTGTGTGTATCCATCGTAATGAGTTTCTTCCACATAGAAGAAGACAAAACATTGGATATGGATATCAGCTCGTTTAGGAAACGAGTTTCAGACGCAATACAATTGGGTTCCTTTCAGGCGGGTGGCGGGCTTGAGCTTATGGATAAGGACTTAAAAATTCAGATGGAATATGAGGAGATGAAAAGGATTTGGACAAAGGAGAATCAATAGGTTCGCTTTATGTTGAAATAAAAGCGCAAAACGAGATAACGAAGGAGCTGAACAAAATTCAGCGTGACGCAGTGAAAGGAGCTGATTCAATTGAGGATCAGTTCAGGTCATTGCGTTTGTCTATTCGTACCGATCTGATGAAGAAAAGCATGAGCACAATCAGAGATGATCATGGAAAGCTTAAAAAAGAACTTGAAAAACTGATCAAACTTGATGCTAACTATGAGGATCTTGAGAAAGTTCAAACCGAATTGGAAGAGTCTGAGCAAGCCCTTAAAAAATTCACCCGGGAAACTCATAAAGCTGAGAAGGAAATCGACGAAGGGTTTATTTCAAAAGCTAAATCTAAATTCGGGTCCTTAGGAACTTTCATAACATCGATGTTTGCCGGGCTCGCGATTGGGGCGTTTTTCAAAAGTTCTGTGGAAGCATTTTTTGAGAGTGAAAAAGCCGCTGCAAGTTTGGAACAGCAATTAGGATATACTTCTGATGCTTTAAATGAGTATGCCGCGGCTGTTCAAAAGACAACTGTTTACGAAGATGATCTTGTAATTGGAGCGATGACCCGTATAGCTGCTTTCACCAAAGATGAGGGACAGATCAAAGCGCTTACAGCCGCATCACTGGACCTTGCGGCGGCAAAAGGCATGGATCTTACTTCAGCTGCTGACATGGTTGCAAAATCATTTGGAAGTGAAACTAATGCTTTGGCAAGAAGTGGGATAGAGGTTGAAGGGGTCGCAGGAAGTACAGAGCGATTGATCATGGTCACAGAAGGCATTTCGCGACTATACGGAGGACAAGCCGCCGCACAGGCAAATACCTACGGTGGAAAGCTCGAAATTCTTAAGAACAAGTTTGGTGACTTAAAAGAAGAAATTGGGTCGAAATTGGCTCCGGCCCTCGGAGCGCTTTCAACATATTTTGGCAAATCTACCGATCAAATGAAAAATGCGGGGAAGTCAGGCAACACTCTTAAAGATACTTTTAATGCAATAGCGATTGTGGGAGTATCACTATTTACCTCACTAAAAATTGTATGGATTGGTCTAACCACATTAATTGGAGGCGTAATAGGATTTGCCAACCTTGGTATTACTGCAATATCAACTCCTTTTAAGATGTTCATCAATTTGATGAAATCAGTTTCCGACCTTGGCCCCAGTGTCATGGCTATTATAAAAGGTGATTGGGCAAATGTAAATTATGGTGCTATTGCTTCCGCTGCAAAAAACGCTGTTGTCGAACCGGTAAAAGATTTAACCTTTGCGTTTGACAGAATGATTGCTATTGGAAAAAGAGGATGGGGACAGATAAAAGATGAAGTTGAATTAGCAAAGTCATTTGGTAGCCAGTTGAAATATGAAGATTTTTTAGCAAGTCGTGAGAATAATGAAGGAGGGTCCAAGGGAATAACGGCTTCAGACGAAAAAGTTAAAGAAGCAAAAGAGGCCAATGATGAGACGCTAAGAAATTTAGAAGAATATTATGCCAAACATAAGTGGCAAGACAAAGATTATCAGAAATTCCGCGAAGCTCAGATAGATGAAGAGATAAAAAAATTCATAGCTGCTAAGGGGAAAGAGTTTGATGCGGAAAAATATAGAATAGAAGAAATAAAGAAGCTTTACCAAGAACAGAACGATTGGGAACAGTCTCAAACGAATCCCCTTTTTGAGATGCTTGAAAAAATTGAAGCAAAAGCAGGGAAAGTAAAAGGGACTTTACGCCAACTATTCACCCGGGTTCGAGAGATGGATAAAGGTTACGGAACACCTGAAGGTGAAATGTTTGAAGTTACTGGTAAACCCAGAGGATTAACCAAAGATGGCCTATTAACTTCGGTTAAGGAGTCAAAAGTTACAGGTACAGAATATTTTGATGATTTTGATGCACTGAAGGCTGTTGATAAATTTACTGAAGGTACAATTCAGGGTCAATTAGCTTGGGATGCCTTGGGCGATGCTGTTTCTGGCACATTGCAATTAATTCGAATAAGATTAGCTGATGATGCAAGTGAGATGGAGCAGATCTGGGCCGGAATGATAAACGGTATGATGGCAAAACTTTCTGATCTCCTTGCACAATGGTTTCTTCTAAATACACTTGCGGCTTTTATCCCGGGTGCGGGTTTTGGTTCAATAGGATTTAAGACACTTTTAGGTATTCCCGAAGCGGCTACAGGCGGTAATTTTTTAGGCACAAATAATGGTGTGTTGAAAATGGCAATGGGCGGCGACTTTATAGTTCCACAGGGATTTGCGAATGATTCATATCCAATGCTCGTGCAATCAGGCGAGCGTGTGAAAGTTACGCCAAGCGGAAGTGTTGGCGAAGATGTCAGACTATTGGCGGAAATCAAGAACGCTATTGTAGCAAACACTTTGGATAGAAGAATGCTCGGGACCCGACCGGCAGTTTTCCAACCCAAAATATATCTAGGCGACAGGGAGCTTACGAAACAAGTAAAAAGAACAGATCAGAAATTAGCCCGTGAAGGGTTTAAAAAGGAGTAGAAGACATGGCATACGAGAACAAACAGTGGATAAGCGTAGATACGGAAGTTATCCTTCCCGATTATTGTGATTTTATAGTAGTGATGCGAGACAACACAAAGTTTTATTCACTTACTGTTGAGACGAACTATTTAACACTGCATCAAGGTGAATCTTCAGGCCGTCTTCACGATACGGATACCGCGAAATGTGAAGCATTCATGAAGGGTGATGTCCTTCCTATTCAGGCAACGAAGATCCGTCTTCACACCGGTGGAGCTGTAATTGCGGTAAAAGGTAACATGCCATGAGGTTTGGATTTGGGTATGGTTTGGAAGCTGTTAAAACCGGCTTAAGATTATTCTTAACGCAAATCCAAGGGTATATGGCTGATTTCGACAAAAACCGGGGAGATTCGGTGTTTTATGACAATTATAACCGGATAATGGAGATAAACAATCTCCAAGAAGGACTTGTCCAAACCCAATATCATGGACTGAAAGCGAGCGTTTTGGATGGCAGTAGTCAGTATTGGCAACTTGCTTTGCCTAATGATAGAGCTGTATTTGACTTAACAGCGTTATCACATGGTAGTACAAGTTTACCGACTGGATGGACTAAGCAAGCTCCTGCAACAACAACAGTAAGAACAGATGTGATGGGTTCGGCAAAGTGTGTGGAAGTACTATTTGGAAGTAACGCCGGTATTTATCAAGCAGGAATATTAACAATTGGTAAAAAATATAAAGTATCATTTAGGTACAAAGCAAATTACTTTTTCAGAATTGGAAGCTTAACGGCAGCTTATCGGCAGCCAAGTGCGACCGCCGAATGGAATAGTATTACATTTGTTTTTACGGCAGACAGTACAGATTTTTATATTCGAGGAGAAGGTGCTTATTATGCTTGGATTGAATCTCTTACCATAAAAGAGGATCAAGGACTTGATGCGAATGAGGATAAAGAGCGAATTTTACACAGTAAAAACGCAGAATCTGAAAGGACTTTGGGAGCGGAACTTTCGAGTGGTACAGTAACAATCGGAAAGAGGTATGTTGTAACCTTGGGTACTGTTGAGGGCAACGTTTTGGGAGCAGAGTTTCTCGCAACTACAAACGCAACAACCCTTGATAGTAATAACAAGGTTAAGGAAATCCCCAACCTTTTCACAAATGGTAATCTCGCGGATGGAACCAATTGGTTAAGAGAAGAGCCGGCAACGCAAACTTTTGCCGATGGTGTTTGTCATTTTGTTAATACAACTCTTAATTACAGCATTTACGCAGATGCCGTTAATCGCAAATTAATAAACGGTAGAAGATACAGACTTTCTTTACAAATATTAAATTATGTATCTGGTGGATTAAGAACAGGGGGTACAGGTGTACCAGTTTCTCCCGGGTTTACTGCTAATGGAGTACATACTTTTGATTTTACCTATACCGGTAGTAATGGTGCTTTGTATATTTCAGCATTTGCAGCTGGCACAACTCTTGACTTTGATAATATTCATTGTTATGAAATTCCCGAATGGACACCTTCTCAATTAACAGCAGGTAACAATCACTATTGCGATATATCAACTCTCGATAAAGCCGCCGGAACCCAATCTCAAAGGATAGTTGCAAGTGGAGCAGGTCGAAGCGCAGAGCTTTTAGCAAATGGTACTTTTACAGATGCAACTGGTTGGGGGCTTGAAGTTGGTACACCCACATGGACAATTTCAGGTGGAACATTAAATGGAAATGGTGTATCAGGGGCTAAAGCTGCTTATAATACTACATTAACTGGACTTTCATCAGGTGATACGGTTGAAGTTACTGGGACTATAACAAACAGAACAGTTGGGTATTTTAATATTAAAGTTGGGTATGGAGTAGGTGGAACGGTTCAACAAGTCAGTGCTAATGGTGGATTTGTAGCAAGAGTAGTAGTAGGAGCAAGTGGTACAACTATCATATATTTTGATGGGTATGGATTTGATGGTTCAATAGATAATGTGTCAGTTAAAAAATATTTCGGTGAAATCACCCTCCCCACAGCAAATATCGAACCCCTTGTAGCCGGTAAGAAATATACCCTTGAAGGGAAAGCCCGGCTTGATCCGGCGAGTTTGGTGTATGGGAGTGATTTATTTACTTCAATATCTCATAGTGCTACATATGCCTATGAAACGCTTACAGTAAGTGGGAATGATATTATATCTGCGATAAATACAACCGGATTTGCAGATGCGTATATCAATATTGGGAATGTCACAGCAAATGAAATAGTAAAAGTTACATTTAATTTGACATTAAATAGTGGTACTGCGCCGAGAGTATTACTTATGCAAACCGGTGAATTACTTGCAGGAACTAATAGTGATACAGTAATACCTGTTATTGGGGCAAATACATTGTATTTTAGAGTGGTCAGCACTCAGTCACCAAATTATTTGGTAATTAGAGAGCCAGTAGGAACAGCAACTAATTTTTCAATTAGTGATATTGTGATTACCAAGTCAACTACCATTGCTGCAACGATCACCCACCAAATCGGAACTAAGAGCGTCAATGCAGGTGGACTCAGTATTGTACCCGGCAGTTTTACAAAATTCGTTATGAACTTCGAGGCAACAGCTTCTGAAGTATACGCAGACTGGAAATCGTATCTCTCGGGAGTGGGAGCAGTTTTTGTTGATGGACTTTCGCTGACACAATCTTTTGATGGCGTAGCAATTTTTAAGGCTAAAGATGTTCTTGAAACATCATTTGGTGGATTGCTTGGGGTTGGTGGTTTACCTCCTAATAATGTTGGAATGGGTGCTAATATTCATAGTGGAAATTTTAGACCTGCAATTACAGATAATACAAATGTTACTATTGAAAATTCAACTGGTACAGATATTGGAAACAATTTTAACGTACTAACATCTGTTTTAGATAGGACTGGTAACTTATCAAAGTATATCAATGGCACAGTGTTAGGCAGTGGACAGTCAATTACTTCGATTGGCAAAGTTATTAAAAATGGTGCTACACATATTGGTTCATTATTAGGAAGTAGTTATAAGTTTGGTGGATTAATTTCAACTGTACAAATAATCCGATTCGACAATATTTCCAAAACGAATTTCAATCCTAACACATACCAACCCGGGGACGCAATAACCGACAACGGAGGCGGAGTCCCGGAAGTAGTGTTATGGCAAGATTGGACAAATATCATAGGCGCTATTGCAATGGACAAATATCGTCCTGAGACAACCCGGAGGAATGATCTTACTGCTTATGGTTCACCCCTTGCAAGCACCAACATAGTAACAGTAAAAGACTTCTCCCCTCAAACGAAAAAACTTCGTCAAAGTTCAATATCGTTACAGCCGACCTTTAATTCAGTAAGTGGATTTGTGTTTAATGGGACCAATAATATACTCATAGCATCTCAAAACTTTGGTGATACAAAAACTATTATCCTGAAGATTAAAGTTGACACCCTAGAGTCGGAACAAGATCTATTGCAGTTAAACGATAGCACAGTACTTACACTGAATACAGACGGTTCAATAACCGCAACAGGTTTTTTTGAAGAAACGATTAAAATCCAGACAACTTTATTAGCAGATGCACTCGTAACAACAGATCAAGAATATCTTGTTTGTGTAAAGAGCGGGGGAGGCATCTCCACCGACTCATTCAAGTTAGGTGGTAGTAGTACCTATCTTAAAGGTAATATTAAAAAGGTGACTTTATTCTCGACAGAATTAGACGATGCCACTATTCAGAAAATTTTCAAATCCATAAGGAGTATTTAACATGGAAGAGCAGAATAATATTTTCATGATCGAGCCGGTCGATTACCAGCAGCTTGGGACCATTGTCGATCAAGCGGTAAAAATCAAAATTGAACCTTTCGATATTCACCTAAATTCTCATTGTATGTTAAGAGTGACTTTCTACAATCAGTACAACATTGTTCTCATCACAAGAGAATTTGAAGTCTCTCCTGAAGAATATGCACTGTGGAATGAGGATTCCTATCTTATTGAACTCGCATGTACAAAGACAGGAGCGACACTGGCAACTGTTCCTGATCCAGAGGTATAGTTGATCACCATTCTCATCAACTCCGTTGATTTTTCAAACCATGTTGTTAAGTGTGATAAAATCCCTGTTTGTGTTAGGAACAGGGATTTTTCGCCTATTGCAGAGGGATTCGGTTTTTCGTTAGGGTGGAATATTTCAGAAGTTCCTGAGGTGGGTGATGTTGTAATTGTCAAGTATAATACCACTAAAATATATCATGGTTGCTTGTTAAATGTTTCCACTAATTGGAACGAGAGAACTTACGACTGTGAAGTCGAAAACTCTCTATTTATGCTCCGCAATGTACTGATTGAATCGGTTAAGCTTCGGAAACTGATTGTCCAAACGAATGATTTTGATTCAGGTACCGCATATACCATAAGTGAAGGTCTCTTTATGGCAACTGATCACGGATTAGTGACAGACCAACCGATCCTTTTTATGACCGATGGGACACTTCCCGCACCTCTTCGAGACGACCGTTATTACTATGTTTTTTATGAGAGCTCTGACAGCTTTAGGGTCCGTTTGAAACCTGACGATCTTGGCTATGTTGATCTAACTACATCCGGGACAGGTACTAATAAGTTTATTCTCCCTGACCTGAATTTGTACAAAGAGATCGATAATGAGGATTGCCCAAATGCCAACATTGCATGGGTACTTAAAATGATCTTCATTGCGGCTGGTTTGAAGCTCGATACCACAGCTGTTGATGAGTTGGTTTTGTTTAGCATAAGTGTGGATAGTGTTGGTACTGAATATAAGTTCAAGGACATTAAAATCGACTTGAATATGCTCTTCGCAATCAATCAGGATTTCGCTTTCAACAACACAAAAATTGACGATGCTGACGGATATACCTACTTCAAAAACAAACTGAATTGCATGGAATTTCTTCTGTTTGTTTGCAGTATGTTCGGATTTACCGTACAATTTTACACTGAAACAGGTGGTATAACCTTTAAACTTTTGGCTCCAACAGCTTACACTTATTCAGTCGCCGCCAATGATAAATTTGGATATTCCATTGAGACACTCTCGGACGAGATAATTTCTGGCTACTCTGCTGTGCTTCGATACAATACTGACCGAACCACTTACCAAAATACAGTTGAAACAGATATAACTGATGTGCTAATTGTTTCGGTTGGCAATGCTGATGAGGAAATACAATGGTACAATAATTTTATTCCGCTTCTCAAGGATAAAAGAGCCGGTGCCTTGACTGGAAATGTTTTAGATCTGGCTACATATCCCTATCCACACACTTCAGCACTTTACTTCAAAACAAGGTGGCTGGCTTATGAGCATCTACGAGAAACGGTTGTAACAAACGTTCTTTTATCAAATCCATTTGTAGTTGAAAACTACATCGATGCTGAGAAGCTGACAAGCGAAATCGTACAGGAGAACATTATATGATTTTTGGAATATCGAAACCCAAGTTTGTTTTTAGTAGCACAGATTATCTTCTCGACTACACAGTGCTCTCCCCCAATTACTCTATTCCCCAGAGTGAAGAACAAGTTTCTATTTTGACTGGGCACAGGGAATTGGTAGAAAAGGGCGATTATGCTGAGTTTACAGTCCTGGTACATCTTCACAAATACTCGGATCCTCGTGCAAAGTTTGAAGAGCTTTACCCGGCTTATAGACAGACTGTTAAGTTTTATCCCCATCGTGATGGAACTGCTTTACAAGATATTAATGGTGATGATGCTTTATTCATGATAACAGAGATGAAACCCGGCTACCTTTCTAACCTGGTTAACTTTGATATTCTCACAATCACATTTAAGTCAAAAGACTATGTCGACCTTTCAGATCAGGTGGTTTATCCTCCAGATACTTCAGTAATTATTATGGCACAGGTGTAAAATGGCAACTTCAAAATTCCTTAGACTCTTTTTAACAAATGCTGCAGAACCACTTCTCGGAGCTACGATCTATCTCGTACCGCAGGCTAATACCTATCCGACAGGGGCAATATTACTTACAGCTCATCCTACCAGAGCGGGTATCTATGAGGCTGACGGAGTGGCACATGGAGAGTATAAGATATATATCGGTTCTGGTACTCCAACACTCTACACAGAGCATATCTGGACCGGTGAGAATTTCATCACCATTATAGCAGATAAGTTTGACGTTGCGACCGGTCAACTCACAACAGCTGGAATTAAAGATCTTGCCGTCACCACAAGTAAGATTGCCAACGGTGCCGTCACAGCCACTCAGATAGCTGATAATGCCGTCACCACAGGTAAGGTGGTAGATAATGCTATAACAACCGGTAAAATCGTCAATGGAGCTATAACCACTTCTAAACTTGGTGACGGTTCGATAGTGGCAACGAAATTTGACCCCGGAGCTGTTACAGCATTTGCTTTGGACGATGGGGCAGTAACTGAATCCAAGGTTGCAACAGGGGCAGTGACCGAAACAAAAGTTGGAACAGCCGCAATCACAGCAACCAAGATTGCGAGCAATGCCGTAACTACGGATAAGATTATAAATGCCGCAGTGACAGACCTTAAGATAGCAAACGGAGCAGTGACAGAGTTGAAGTTGGCAACAGGGGCAGTAACAGTTTCAAAACTTGCAGACAATAGTGTGAGCAGGGATAAGATCGGTTCTGATTGTGCAGGAACAGGGCTTACTCAAAATGTAGATGGTTCTTTGGAAGTTTTATATGATCATGTTTCAATCGACTTAGATTTCGATTATTCATTATCCGTTAAAGATGATGGTATAACTAAAAGTAAGATTGCCGCAGATGTCGCAGGTGCCGGGCTTGGTCAAAACGCTGATGGGTCCTTGGAAGTCAAAACGGACGGTGTATCACTCGAAGTGGTCTCCGATCAGTTGAGACTAAAGCGAAAAGAAATCCTTGGCATCTTGCAATTTTCGGGTGGTGGAAGGTCGTATTCTTCAATTTACAATTCATCAGGAGAAACAGTTACAATAACCCGGGACGATGTAGGCGTTTACTCCTTCACAGCTTCAGGATCTGTTTTCACTGTTTCGAAAACTCTAAGCTTCATTCAAGCTTTAGTACCGGCTCAGGTTCACATTGGAATTAGAAGATATTCAGATACTGTTATTCGTATTGAGTCGGAAGATCCCTCTGGAGTTGCCGTTGATCTGGATGGAAGTTTCTATCTAAGTGTGGTTGTTTTCCCCTAATCTTTATTTGATCCATCAGATGGCCCTCGTATGCGAAAGTGTACGGGGGTTTTTGTGTTCTGTCCTACCCAACTATTAGAGAAATTCTAACACTTCAAAAAAAATAGAAATAATTAAAATAGTTCTTGACTTATGTAGTGTTCTTGTAGTATATTTGTAGCAGAGTTTAGAATCGAACCGGGATTAAACAAAAGGAGCAAGACAATGACAACTGAGCAAGTTGAAAAAATATTAGAAAACAATGGCTTTGAGCCTGTGGAATGGTTTTATAGAGATGATAGAGTATTGTCTTTAACTCATTGCGGTGGTGGATTAAGCGAAGGATTGAAAATCATTTTTATTGAATCCGAAACAAGCAAAACCCCAACAATGGAATTTGAGACATTTGACAGCGAAATTGTAGAATTAAAACCAGAAGTTACAGAGGCTATTGCTTATTGCATCAGCAATTTTGATGCAGTTTGGAATTATTTTTATGAGAAAGGAAAACAACAATGAATATAATTGAATTAGCGCACTTGGTGAAATGCCATGTGTTAGATACAACCCCTCGGAATGTTGTAAACACAAAACGGCTTATCGCCACAGATGAAAATGCAACAACCTTTCTCGATGTGCAAGATACAAGCAGAGAAGGACTGTTCTACTTTGATTGTATTTTTAGAGACGGACAAATACAAATGAGCGAAGTAAAAAGAAGCACCGCCCGGAAACCTATTAACGCGCAGGTAAGTGAAGAAACTTACGACAAGCTGAATACCATGGCGGTAGATCAGAAGCGGAGTATGACAAGTATGATCGAGTGGTTAGTCGAAGAAAAGTACCGACAAACTTTCGGAGAGTAGATTTAGGTACCCTCTTCGGAGGGTATTTTTTTTTGTTTAAAAGGCAGATTATTAAAAACGGATTATTAGAAGGGATTTAACTCAATTTTCAATGAAAAATATCAATTGTGCTATAGTTTGTGTTATACTTTGAGGATTTAAGAAGGGGTTAAAAATAAAAAACCCTTGTAAGTGTTTAATTTACAAGGGTTTGAATGAGAGCTGGTGAAGGGATTTGAACCCCCGACCGGCTGATTACAAATCAGCTGCTCTACCAGCTGAGCTACACCAGCAATCAAAATAATTAGATTCCAAATATAAGGGTTCTGCAATTATTAAACAAGAACCCCGGTAAAAAAAATCGAATTTTATTAAATTTTATTTCGAAAAAGTTGCATCCACAATTTTTATTTCACTTGGATAGGAGATATTTCCCAGAGTTGTTGAGACTACAGGTCTTGCATAAAGCTGGACATTACTTGATCCACTTCCCACTCCACTTACTTGCATTGCCAGATTTAACAGACTTTCGTATCCTTGATCTTTGATCACTTTGGCGAGATCAATGCTTAAATTTATTGGGATATTTTCAACTTCTCCGGTTCCGGGGATGGAAACTGCATTTGCAATGTTCCCCTGAATCAACTCTCTGCTGTCAACAACAAGTCTGAAAGGGAGGGAAGTAAGTTGTGCATCAGTTCTTTGATATCCACCTGTTCCGTCATTTGGATTAAGGGCAGCAAGATTAAGTGTGAATGTCAGTGGTAGTGAACCTTGGAAAAAGGATTGCGTAATTTGCGCAATTTCAAAAACATTCAGGTCAGAAATACTTCTTTTACCCAGAATTTGAACGCCGGCTACAGAAATTGAGGTTACGCCCTGGAGTTTAAACTGCAAACGGGAGAGATTAAGAAAGCTTTGTACAATTCCACAACCTGCAAAAAGTAAGGTGAAACTTACAATTAATAGCATGTAAAGTTTTTTTGAAGACATATTTATTTCCTCATTGGGTTTTAGTCTAAAATTGAAAAATTTAATGACTTAAGGTAAAGATAATTTGTACACTCATCTGTGACATTAAAAAATATCCTTCACCCTTAATTATTTTATTAATTTATATTCTCAATTTAAGTAAATTTTCAATTATGTTTTTTTTAATCTGAGAACCTTTGTTTTCACATGCAACCCCGGACCATGAAATGAAGTTTGTTTCTAAATTTTTCCTCTTCTCATTTTTATTAATTCCTGTACTTGTAAACGCACAGGATAAAAATCAATTATTAAATTCACCCAAATCAGATGTTTTTATGCAGGGTTTTTATTGGAATTCACCTCCCGGAGGAATCTGGTGGGATTCATTAAAAGCTCTATCACCAAGACTTGCATCTGCAGGATTTAGTGCCATTTGGTTTCCTTCTTCTTCAAAAGGGGCAGGTGGTGGATTTTCGATGGGTTACGATCCTTATGACCACTACGATTTTGGCGACTACAATCAAAAGGGGAGCAGAGAAACAAGATTTGGGAGTAAAACAGAACTCAAAGGGGCCATCGATGCATTTCATGATGTTGGCATGTTGGTTTTTGCAGATGCAGTTGTAAGACACATGATGGGTGGGGAGCAGAAAGTCCCTTATGAATGTCGTCCACTTCACAATGGAAACTACATCGTTCCTGATTCAGCATATATGCTTTTCCAATATCCTTCGGGATCGGGGAGATTCAAAAAAACCGCAGCGTCCTTTTATCCAAACTCGGTTAATTGTTGGGTTGATCCCTTATTTGTGCAAACAGACCCGATATTTAGATTTGGAGAGTGGCTCGACCACAACAAACAGGATGTTAAAGACAGTCTTATTGCCTGGGGAAATTATCTTCGTAATGACCTTGGATATGATGGTTTTAGGCTTGACGCTGTAAAATCGATAAATCCCGCATTTATGGCACAATGGATTAACGGTTCAAACCATGGGGGCTACGCAGTTGCTGAATTATGGGGAAGTACTTCAGAAATAGGAAACTGGCTTCAGGTTGCCAAATATCAAAACGGCGCAAATGTGGCGATGTTCGATTTTCCACTCAGATACCATCTCAGGGATATGTGTAACACTACCAACGGTGGTTTTAACATGAACAACCTTGATGGTGCAGGGCTTGTAAATGCCGGTTTTTCAGGCTTTGATGTTTCCACATTTCTTGAAAATCATGATTTTGACAGACAAGGGTGGGATGGTACCATCGACACCGGGCACGATCCTGTAATCTATAATAAAGATATGGGATATGCATATATCATATTTGCAGAAGGAAGGCCTTCGGTCTTTTTTAAAGATTACATCGATTTTGGTTTAAGTGGTAAAATTGACACTCTAATCTGGATTCGTCAGAATTTTCTGGGTGGCGGAACCACAAAAAGAGCGGGTCTGAACCCTTATTATATCCGTCAGGATGGAAATACAAATCAGGGAGAGCTTTCAAATGATATATATGTTGCCAAAAGAAATGGATTTGGAGAACAGCCGGGTGGATATATCGTGATGAATGACAATCCAACACAATGGATTGATGTTTGGGTTGATACAGACAAACCGATTGGAACCTGGTATAAAGATTTTACAGGTCGCGATGTAAATAAACAAGTGGTAGGAGGGGTTGGAGGAAATCCACCAAACAGAATTAAATTTTGGGCTCCACCAAGAAGTTATACAATTTATATCCCCGACACCACAAGAAGTATCAACAACTATCCTGTATTACTTTCAGTTGATGATCAGATTGGATATACCAATTCTGCTTTTAAATTACAACTTTCCGCTTCTGATGTAAATGACACTGCGTTAACATTTTCGCTGCAGGCGAATCCGGGTTGGTTGAGTGTTAATAATAAGGGGTTGTTAAGTGGTACTCCAACTTTCGCAGATACAGGTCGCACAAATATTATTGTTACCGTATCAGATCCCCGCGGATTTTCTGTAAAAGATACCTTTGCACTTTCGATATTCAGAAACCTTCCTCCTGTGCTTTCGGCAATTCCGGATACTACGATTAAGGCCACTGTAAGATATGAATATCAACCATCAGCTTCCGATCCTGACAATGATTCGTTAAGATTCTTTTTTGCACAAGCTCCAAATTTTCTTAATGTGGATGTAATTACAGGTAAAATAGTTGGTAATCCCGCAATTTCTGACACCGGCAACTATGCTGTTCAGTTGAGGGTGACAGATGGGAAAGGTGCTTTTGGTGCCGCAAATTATAACCTGATCGTAAAAGCAAATCTTGATACTGTAATTGCCACTTATGGTAAACCACTTGTTGACGGAAATATCATAAAGGGTTTGGATGACTGGCGACCTGAGTGGTTGCTTGTCGCTGATTCAGACACCGACAGCTACTGGAGTCCTGTTGATACAATGAACAATGAGTTGCTTGGAGTTTATTCAACCTGGGATGCCGACTCACTGTATCTTGGAATTGATTACAAATTGTTTGACACTTATAACACAATGATGGTATATCTTGATGCCGGATTGCCAGGTGGAGAGACCAACTTTAACAGTCAGCAAGGTTATTACGGTGATTATGCAAAAAATTTCAGATTCCGTCCGCAGGATGCCATCGATTTTTTTATACCGGCATACCACATTACAAAACCGGGAATGTATAAAGTAGTTGACAGTACAAGTGTTGATATGACAACTAAAGTAAACACTCAAAGAGGTGCCAATGCGATGGGAGCGGAAGTTGCTGTTGCGTGGAATGATTTATATGAACTTGGCGTAGGGCAAATACCGGTTGGAGTAAAACTCAAAATTGTTGCACTTGTAGCAGGTGGTTTTAATTATGGGGCCGGGGATGCGGCTCCTGACAATCCTGATGTTGATGGAAATGCAGGTCCCGATTCTTTAATCAACCTTGCGATGATTGAACCTGACAAAAACGGGGACGGATTCCCTGACCCTACACTCTTTATTTCTGATATTCAGGAATCTGAAGATAATTTATTACCAAAAGAGTTTTCGCTTTCTCAGAATTACCCAAATCCTTTTAATCCTTCAACGAGAATTCAATTTTCGTTGCCTGAAAGAAGTGTTGTAAAATTAAAAATTTATGATGTGCTTGGAAGAGAACTTTTGGTTCTCGTGGATGAAGAGCTTGTTTCGGGACAATATTCTGTAAATGCTGAAATGTCACAGTTTTCGAGTGGAATTTATTTTTATCAACTTGTTACACCGAAATTTTCCGAAGTGCGAAAGATGATTCTGGTCAAATGATCCCCTTGAATGATGATTCAGATATGAATCAAAACCTTCTACAGGAATTGGAGAAGGAAAGAGAGAAAAATGAGGAACTTCAAAAACAACTTGAAGTTTTATCAAAGCAATGTGCCGACACTACAGGAATGGTTGGCAAGTTCCTTGCTATGATTTCTCATGAAATAAGAACACCGGTGAATTCTCTGCAACAGGCTGCAAAACAGCTACAAGCTGATCTTGGTTTTTTTAATAATAAAGATATTTCAAAACTGACTTCCATAATGGTAGAAGACAGCGACCGACTCTCCCGCACCATTGATCTAATGGTGCAGGTGTCTCAACTTCAAAGTGGAACATACACTCCTAAACCTGAAAGATTTGATATTTTTCATGAAGTTCTCGCCCCGATGATTACAGTGAAAAAGTCACTGGTTGAAAAAAAAGGGGTGCGATTTATAATTAATTCGACCACATTAAACTGTGAGATTACTGCCGATAAATATTCAACCATTCAGATTTGTTCAAATCTGATCGATAATTCAATAGCTTATACTGAAAAGGGGATTATTGAAATCGATATAACCCGAACGCCTGACGCCAGATTACAAATCTCGATCATCGACACCGGAATTGGGATGGATGAAGGATATCTCGAGGAAGTATTTAATTTATTTTCCCAGGAATCTCAAGGTTACACCCGGAAATATGAGGGAATTGGTCTCGGCTTAACCGCAGTGAAGGGATTTTGTGATATCAATAACATCGACCTTTCGATAAAATCTGAAAAATATGCCGGAACCGTGGTAACTCTTGTTTTCACTTAATTTGATTATTCACTTACAATCAATTTGACAAAAAAAAGGCTGACCCGGAAGAATCAGCCTTTTTCATTTTAATCAAATGACACAAATCATTTTAAGATTGGAACAACTGACCACTGTCGTTCGCCACCGGTCTGTTCAACTCTGCCATCGGCATGGATATAAACATCAATCTCTGAACGGACACCAAAATCACCTTTAAGATAGATTCCGGGTTCAATTGAAAAAGATGTTCCCGGGAGGATCAAACGCATATCCTGTGTTTCAAAATTATCGTTATGAGGTCCCGTTCCATGTAGTGTGGTGGTGATGGAATGACCCGTTCTGTGAACAAAATATTCGGCATATCCTGCATCAGCGATCACTTTTCGAGAGGCATCATCAACTTCCCATCCTCTAACTTCAACACCTTTTTTAAATCGTTCACTCACAAGATTAAATGCCGCTTCGCGTGCATCTTTCACAATGTTAAAAATCTTAACATATCTTTCAGGAACTTCAGTGCCAACATAACCCACCCAGGTGATATCAGCCCAAACACCATTATCTTTTTTTGGTTTTGCCCAAAGGTCGATTAAAACAAAATCATCTCTGTGAATTTTTTCCCAGACTTCAGGTGTAGGTGAATAGTGAGGATTGGCACCATTTCCATTAACACCAACTATAACTTCATGGTCGGTCTCAAATCCACGTTTTTCGATTTCATCCATAATCAGTTTTTGAACTTCATACTCTGTTGTCTCACCGGTTGATTCAATTTTTTCTTTGATAAATTTCCAACAGAGATCCACGATATCTGTGAGTGCATTTGCCACAGGAATGTTGTCATCATACTGTTCTTTTGTCCAAACAGCAGTAAACTCCGTTAACAAATCGCCACTTGAAACGATTTCAAGACCAAAATCTTTTAAATATTCATAAGTGCCGGCATCAAGTTTTGAGAGGTAGGGGATTGCGTTTTTGGGTGAATATTCCATGGCAACTTTTTTAACATCTTTTAACAAAGTCGCCATAATTTTATTGAGGGAATTATAGTCACTGTAAGGGTGCATATCTCCGGGAAGATGGGCAAGATTGTGGAGTTCGATTGCCATGGCAACCTTTTGTGGTGTCCCTTCTGCGGGGATCAGATAAAAAAATCTTCTGGTAAGGTGTGCTTTGGCAGGGAATTCGAGAACGCTAAGAGCAAGATCGTTTGATCCTCTAAAATCGTAGAATAACCAGCCATCCAATCCGTTTTTTTTAATCAGGTTTTGTAATTTGGTAATTTTTTCTTGTGTCATATTGATACCCGGTTTAAGGTTGATAACTGTGACTAATCTTGACCATTAAAATTGATGTAAAACATAACCTCAAAAATAGTTAATTTCCACTTCAATTTTCCCCCAATTCCATTCATATTTAATTATTCGAGGCACCATGAGGCAAATCCTCATTCTTACAACTGTATTGATTGCAACCAGTGTATATTCCCAGAGTCATCAGGGACCCGCTCTGGGGAGTTATGCAAGCGGCGTTTACGTCACCACTAATTCATTTACAAACCAACCTGTCAGCAAATCTCCAAAATTTGAGACTGTTCGTAACAAGATAAAATTTAAAGGATTTCCTTACAGCATAGAGCATAATGAAAAGTTACCCGGTGAACTCGAAATCTATAATGAGGGTGGTGTTTCTACAGAGGCCGGTGGTGTTGCTTTGATTAAAAGTTTTGAAGGGAATACGGAATCGAATTCAATTCCTCCCGATCCACATGTTGCCGTGGGACCCGATCATGTAGTTGGAACGGTTAATTCTGATTTTGCAATCTGGGATAAAAATGGCAATCTCTTAAAGAGAATTGATGCCGGCAACTGGTATTCGAGTTTTGGTGTTGACCCGTTTGATCCAAAAGTTGTTTATGATCATTTTGCCCAAAGATGGGTGATGGTATGGCTTGATCAGAGGGATTCCCCACAAAGAGGTTACATCATGATTTCTGTCTCTGATGACTCAAATCCCTTGGGAACATGGAGAAACTGGTTGATGCCATCAAATATTAATGGCACTACAACCACTTCCAACTGGGGAGATTATCAGGGGGTTGGTTTTGACGAAGAAAATTTTCTGATTACTTCCAATCAATTCAATTTTGGAGGTTATTTTGATTATGCAAAAATCAGAGTGATTAAAAAATCTGAGATTTACAATAATCCAACAGATACATGTAAATGGTATGATTTCTGGAATATTAAATATCCGGGAAACAGTCAAAGCGTTTTTAATATCAGACCGGTGATTCATTTTACACCCTCCGATACTTCATATTTTGTACATATTCCATATTATTCATCAAATGCGTATGTGATTTATAGAGTTACCTATGACGGAAACGGTGTACCTGCACTTAGCGGAACAGCTGTACCCGTTACTGCCTACAGCGATCCTCCACAAGCACTTCAGCCCGGTGGGGTTGCATTGGAATCGAGTGGACCGCAACTGACAAACGAACCTGTTTACAGAGATGGATCGATTTGGCTCACCCATTCCACGAGAAATCCAACGAGTGGTTCTTTTTCCGCCGTACGAATGGCAAGACTTAATCCTTTTACATCAACACCGATCGAACAATTAACTTTTGGAACAGCTTCGACTTGGTATTTTTATCCTGCGATAATGATTGATAAAGGCGGGAACATGGTGTTCACTGTGAGTCGCTCAAGTCCAACTGAATATGTTAGTGCCTATTATGTTGGAAAACAGAATGGATCAACCACTTTTACGCAACCATATCTTCTGATGTCCGGTAAAGGGCAGTATCAAAAAGATTATGGAAGTGGAAGAAACAGATGGGGTGATTATCTCGGAATTTCACTTGATCCCTCCGGCGAAACATTCTGGATGATGAGTGAATATGTAGCTGCTCCAAGTGTTTGGAGCAACAGAATTGGTGAAGTAAGAATGATGCCTGTTACCGGCGCATCATTGTTAACAGACATCCCAAAGATTGATTTTCAGGCGATGGAAAGAGGAAGAGAGAAAGATACAATTACATTTCAAATGATTAATGCTGGTTCACAACAGTTAGTTATTAACTCTCTTGGTTTGTCTAATTCCGCTTTTAGTTTGGCAGGTCAATTGTCTTACCCTCTGACAATAAATTCGTTTGACAGTCTTGCAATAAGTGTTGTTTGTGATCCACAAACTGCGGGGATGTTATACGATACTCTGGTTTTGGTTGATAACGACCCTGTGGAAAACAGAATCCCTGTTAGAGTTGAATCTTTTGATTTAAATCCCGTGGCACCTCAAAAAATTCTCGTAGTTACCAATTCCACCAATGGCGGGGGAACCTTCCTGATTAACAAGTCAACGGGTGAATCAACACTTCTTGGGCCCGCAGGAGCCACCACTTTTAGCTCGATTTCGGCAAACCCAAAATCGGGAGTGATCTACGGATTCAAAGCGAGCGGGGGACAAACTCTTCTCCATAAAATGGATGCAAACAGTGGTAAACTTTACTCACGAACCACACTTGAATTGTCCGATGTCACCGGTAGTGCATTTGATACTTCAGGTACTTTATATCTTGTGTCGAAAAGGAACCTTTTATATAAATACTACGAAACAGACAATTCAATAATCAGAACTGATTCGGTAAAATGTACCGTTTCGGCTATAGCTTTTGATCCATTAAACAACCTGCTTTTTGCCTCCATCTATAAACCTCTTGGAGCTGATAAAGACAAGATATTGCGGATCATTCAGGGAACGGGTGACACTCTCAGAATCGGTAATCTTGGAAATAACAAACCCGTAAGGTCTTTGTTTTTCGATGAAACAGCCGGATTGTTTGGTTTTACCGGTGTTGCATCTGTCAGTGGTGAATTCACTGCGATCAACAAATCAAATGGAGTTGGAACTGTTATTGGTTCAACGGGGCTTATTGGTTTGGTCTCAGCCGCTTATTATCCGGGTGTTATCAATTCCATTAATGAAACAGGCGATGGTTCAACAATAACTGCTTATAAACTTTTTGATAACTATCCAAATCCTTTTAACCCGTCAACTGTTATCCGTTTTTCAATGCCGGTTTCAGGAATGGTGACACTCCAGGTTTATAACACACTGGGAGAAAAAGTTGCCGTCCTTATAAATGGTAACATGAACGCCGGAGAACATAAAGTTGAGTTTGATGCTTCTGGATTAACGAGTGGTGTCTATTTTTGTGAACTCCGCACCGGTGACTTTCGCTCAATGAAAAAGATGGTACTTTTAAGGTAGGGGACGCAGATCCACCACTGCTGACAGGTACACGCAGATTAAACAGAGTTCCGCAGATTTTAATTCCGACTTGTCGGAAGGGGAGATTTTTAATAACCCCCTCTGTGGGCTCTGAGTGTTCTGTGGTTTTTAAAAATTAACCTTTGCGTTCTTCCGACAAGTCGGAATTAAAATCTGCGTCCTCGGCGGTTTAATTCAAAATCCCCTCTGTGGACTCTGTGTGCTCTGTGGTTTTAAATTATTCTTTGCGTCCTTGGCGGTTTAACCTGGCCCTTTGCCGTTTAGCACAAAACCCTTAAATTGTGAATTGAAAGCGACATATTTTGGATGTTTAATTATAAATGAAGTTTCTCAGATTTTTAAATAATGCTGCGTCATATCTGCTTGTGGCGATAGTCCGTGGCTATCAATTATTGATCTCTCCACTTTTTCCTCCCAGTTGTCGGTTCTCTCCGACATGTTCAAATTATATGATTGAAGCATTGCACAAACATGGTCCTCTTAAGGGATTACGTTTGGGAATATGGCGCATTTTAAGATGTAACCCATGGGGTGGAAGCGGATATGATCCCGTTCCTTGAAGGGTTTAGAGAATATTTAATCGGAAAGGATTTTCGATAAAAGCAGGCAATAAAAACAATTACAAACAGTAAAAAGATATTAAGAATATGAATAAATATGAACTTGCAATAAAGATTTTTGACACCGCCCATCTGACAGGTGAATTCCTTTTAAGATCAGGGAAAATATCAAACGAGTATTTTGATAAATACAGATTCGAAGCTGATCCTGTATTATTGGATGCGATTGCGGAACAGATGGTGAATCTTATTCCGGAGGGAACCGAGGTTTTGGCAGGACTTGAGATGGGAGGCATACCTCTTGCTACTGTCCTTTCATTAAAAACAGGGCTACCCGTAATATTTGTACGCAAAGAGGCAAAAAAATATGGCACCTGCAAAGTTGCTGAAGGGGGAGAATTTGCAGGAAAAAAAGTTTGTATCATTGAAGATGTTGTAACCACAGGTGGACAAATCAATCTGAGTGCTGTTGATTTGAGGGATGAGGGTGCAATTGTTGATTCGGTGCTCTGTGTGATTTTAAGAGAACCAAAAGCATATGAAAATCTTGGAGAAAAGGAACTTGGATTGATTCCACTTTTCACCATGGAAGAAATAAAACAATTTAAAGAGATCAATTAATAAAAACAGGTTATGATATGTTCAATATGAAGAGAATTTCATTTTTTATAGTTCTGATACTTTTTTCTGCCACAGCTCAGGAAAAGGTGACAATTGAAAAACTTTTCCGCGGTGAGTTCTCAGGGGAGTTTTTTAAGAGTGTAAGTTGGACAGAGGCCGGGCACACCTACTATAAAATAGAAGACGGAACCGATGGTTCTCAGATCTTTAAGGTTGACATATCAACTGGAAATAAAACTCTTCTCGCCGAGACCAAAGACTTTGTTCCAGAGGGGAAAAACACACCTTTGGCATTAAATGACTTTAAATTCAGCAAATCAGGTAAATACATAATAATTTACACCAACACCAAAAGAGTTTGGCGTGTGAATTCAAAAGGGGATTATTGGGTTTACAATACTGAATCGAAAAAATTGCGCCAGCTTGGTGGTGTGGATGCAAAACCATCCACACTTCAATTTGCAAAAATCGATCCAAACGAAAAATATGCAGCTTATGTAAGAGAACATAATCTATATCTTGAAGAGCTTGAAACCGGTGTTGTAAAAGCATTGACCACTGACGGCAGCAGAACAATAATCAACGGTACTTTTGATTGGGTTTACGAGGAAGAGTTTGGCATTCGTGATGGGTTCAGATGGAGCCCTGATGGCAGCAGAATAGCATTCTGGAGACTGGATGCAAAAAACATCAAAGAATTTTTGATGATCAATAACACAGATTCACTTTATTCATATACCATCCCTGTTCAATATCCAAAAGCGGGAGAGAAAAACAGTGAATGTAAAGTTGGAACTGTGGATATCAAAACCGGAAAAACTGTTTGGATGAATATAGGGGATGACCCTTCAAATAACTACATTCCGAGAATGGAGTGGGCAGGGAAGACCGGCAAACTGGCTTTTCAGCATCTTAACAGATTACAAAATGAAATGACCGTCTTTTTGGGTGATCCGTCAACCGGAGATGTTAAAAAACTTTATAACGAAAAACAAAATGCATGGATCGAAGTTGTTGACGATTGGAGATTCATAAATAATGATGAAGACTTGTTTTGGATCAGTGATAAAAGCGGATATGCTCAGATGTACCTTATTTCTTTGAAGACAGGTGAAGTTAGGAATATAATGAACACCAACCACGATGTAATGGAGTTGGTTAGGTTCGTGGAAAAAAGTGGTACTGTTTATTATTACGCTTCACCAACAAGTGGAACACAAAGATATCTTTATGAAGCAAGTCTTAATGGCAAATTTGAACCAAGACGACTAACACCTGATCAATTTACAGGATATAACACATATTCTGTTTCGGGTGACGGGTTGTTTGCTTACCATGTACATTATAACATTAACTCACCGGCTTCAGTATATTTTATTGATCTTCCAACTCACAACACAATCAGAACCGAAATTACCAATGAAACTCTTAAAACCAAACTGAAGAATGTTGGTTACAATTATGAGTTGTTCACGGTAAAAACTCCGGGCGGAGTGGAAGTTGATGGCTGGTGTGTAAAACCTTCTGATTTTGATCCCGCAAAAAAATATCCCGTCCTGTTTTATGTTTACAATGAACCTTCAAGTCAGACTGTTCTCGACAAATATGATGGTTTTATGGGATTGTATCACAAAATAATCGCTGATAAAGGGTTTATTGTCATGAGCGTTGATGGACGGGGGACACCTGCTCCAAAAGGTAGTGAGTGGAGGAAATCGATATATCAAAAAATTGGTGTTATTTCAACTGAAGATCAGGCAGGTGCACTTCAGACTCTCTTGAATGAGAGACCATATATGGATGCAACAAAAGTGGGTGTATGGGGTTGGAGTGGTGGTGGATCGATGACTCTCAATATGATGTTCCGGCATCCAAAGTCTTATCACTTTGGGATTTCAGTAGCCCCTGTTACCGATCTCAGGTTTTATGATACCATTTATGAAGAGAGATATATGGGACTTCCTCAGGACAGCCCAGAAGCTTACAAAGAATGTTCACCCGTCACCTATGCAGCAAATCTTGAAGGAAATCTGTTTTTAATCCATGGAACAGGTGACGATAATGTCCATTTTCAGAATGCTGAGTACCTTGTAAATAAACTTGTTGCTGCCGGCAAACAGTTCAGATATATGCCTTATCCAAACAGATCCCACGGAATTTCGGAAGGTAAGGGCACAACTATGCACTTGTTTAACTCGATGCTTGGCTTTTTTGATGAACAATTGAATAAAAAGTAGAAAAATATGATAAAAAAGAAGGTCACTATTCCTTATATCGTTTTTTTTCTTTAGTTTTGGTAGAATGATTTCTACAAAAACATAGAAAGGGGGCAACCTTTAATTATTATGGTTGTAATAATCAGTAGAAATCAGACATCAAAATCACAAACACAGATTCACTAACATCAAAGCGGCATTGCTTATATAATTTTGTTAAAAGATACACACACAGGAGTCAGTAATATGCGGTTTAGGCATACAATTTTATGTATAACCTTTCTCCTTCTCAGTTATCCGCTCTTTGCGCAGACGGGAAAAATGACCGGAGTTGTCAAAGATCAGAAAACAGGAGAGACTCTGATTGGTGCCACGATCATCATTGAAGGCACAAAACTGGGAGCCAAAACGGATTTTGAAGGATACTTTGTTATTCTGAACATATCACCGGGAAGCTACACAGTAAAAGCATCGATGATCGGGTACGGATCAAAATCATACCAGGAAGTTAAGGTAAACATCAACCAGACCACTACAGTGGATTTTACTTTGGCTGATGAATCGATGACCACAGATGAAGTAGTTATCATCGCTACTCAACCCGTCATCGAAAAAGACGTTTCTTCCAGCGTGGTTAATATTTCCATGGAAGATGTTTCAAATCTTCCAATCGTTAGCGTTGCAAGTGTTATTGGCTTGCAAGCAGGCGTTCAGGGCTTAACCATCAGAGGTGGTGGCTCCGATCAAACAGCTTTTATGATTAACGGTATCACTTTCAGAGATGAAAGAGATAACACATCATACACAGGTATCAGTTTTACTTCTGTTGAAGAAATTCAGATTCAAACAGGTGGTTTTAACGCTGAATATGGTAACATCCGTTCCGGTCTCGTGAATGTGGTTACCACAGAAGGAAAAAGAGATAAATATAATGTCGTTTTCCTTGGTAGATACAGACCCGCAGGTGCAAAAAACTGGGGAGATCAACCAAATGACCCCAACGCCTACTATATCAGACCCTACATTGATCCTGCAGTAGCATTTACCGGAACCACAAGTGGTGCATGGGATGCTTACACAATGGCTCAATACCATGAATTTAGAGGATGGGACAAAGTTTCTCAGGAACTTTTGTCCGATGAAGATCCTTCAAACGATCTCACACCAGAAGCTGCTCAGCAATTATTTTTATGGCAGCACAGAAAACCGATGGGAATCACTCAACCTGACTACGATATGGACTTTAGCATTAGTGGACCGGTTCCCGTTATAAGTTCAAGTCTTGGTGATCTAAGATTCCTCGCCTCCTATAGAACCAGCCGTGAAATGTATGTAATCCCCCTTTCAACAAATTCCTACCATGATTGGAGTACACATGTTAAAGTTACTTCAGACATCGCACAGGGAATGAAATTTACGATTGAAGGTTTACTCGGATTACAGACAGGAACCAGCAGTTCAAGAAGTGGTGGACCCGGAATTTTCCGCTCAGCTTATTCGATTGTTTCGGAAATGGATATCCGCTCAGGAGCAAGTTACTCTGATGCAAGAGCTTTTGCAACCGATTATTGGGCGCCAACAAAAGTTGACAGAAAAATGTTGGGAGCAAAGTTTGTTCATGTTCTTTCACCTACCACATTTTATGAAGTTCAATTAAATGTTGTTGGTTCTGAATACAGCACAAATCCCGGAAGCGCCAGAAACACAGGAAATGTTGTAAAAATTGGAAACAATTTTTATGATGAATCACCTTATGGTGTTTTCAGCGGATTTTCATCAGGTATCGGAAGTTCGATGAACATGGGCTTGGGCTATTCAAACTCAAGAGACAGTTCAAAAGTTTATACATGGAGCAGCAGGTTTGATTTCTCAAGCCAGCTCAACAAAATTATGGCAGTTAAAGCAGGTGTTGAATTCATTTACACCGATAATAATGTAAATTACGCTCTTATTGAGCCTTCACTTCCAACAAGTAATACTACTTCAAAGTGGCACACTTTCCCTGTAAGGGGAGCCATTTATGGTCAGACTAAACTTGAATTTGAAGGAATGATTGCCAATATCGGTCTTCGTCTCGATTATTCACATGCCGGCGGAGAATGGTATCTTTATGATGCTTATAACAAAGCCTTTTCAGGTGCTTACTCTTCTGACATCGATAATCTGCTGATGAAAGAATCAACCGAGAAAATTCTCAGTTTAAGCCCAAGATTGGGCGTGGCATTCCCGATTACTGTGAACAGCAAGTTGTTCTTCAACTATGGTCACTTCAGATCGATGCCTGCTCCTGAGAATCTTTATCTTCTCAGAAGAAATACAACAAACAACGCAGTTACAAGACTTGCAAATCCTAACAATCCACTTCCAAAAACAGTGGCTTATGAGTTGGGTTATGAGCACAATCTTGGTGATATGTTCCTTCTTAGACTTGCCGGTTACTACAAAGATGTTAGTGATGAGTCAAGACTTGTAGGTTATGTCAGCCGCGACAACTCTGTTTCATACAGTGTTCCTGAACCAAACATGTACCGTGATATTCGCGGATTTGAAGTAACACTTACAAAAAACAGAGGTGAATGGATAACCGGTTTTGTTAACTACACATACATGGTAGCTTCCTACGGTTATTTTGGACTTCCGACTTATTACGAAAACCCTGCACTTCAAAGAGAATCTGAAAGAAACACAGCACTTTTTGATCAGGTTAAACCCGTTCCTCAGCCTTATGGCAGAGCCAACATTGATATCTTCACACCTATGCAATTTGGCCCCGAGATTGGTGGAATTTACCTGCTTGAAGATATTAGAATCAATCTTCTTGCTTCATGGTCGTCGGGAACTTACTTTGCATGGACAGGCCCAGGTGGAACAAGACCCGGTTTCTCGAATAATATTCAATGGAAAGATTATTACAATTTTGACATGAGAATATCGAAAACCTTCAGACTTGGCCCTGTGGGACTTGAAATGTTTGCTGATATATCCAACCTTTTCAACATCAAATACCTCGATTACAGAGCAGGATTTGTTGATGCAAAAGATTATGATGCTTATATGCAGTCACTCCATCTTTCATCTGAATTTAGTCAATTTGGATACAAAAATATAGTTGGAGAGGACAAACCCGGAGATGTAAGAACCGGAGAGTACATTCCTTGGGATGATAATGCCAGCGAATCTCAAAAAGAAGAATGGCGTAAAAACAAATCATACATTGATATGCCAAACCTTGCTTACACAGCTTTCTTAAACCCAAGAGCAATTTACTGGGGTTTGAGAATAATGGTTGAACTTAAGTAATGATCAGTGAACCAGGAATGGAATATAAATCTGAGGAAATAATGAAAAAAGAATTTGTAATTAAATTTTCAAAGTCGTTCTTAACTGTCTTTACACTGCTGTTGATACTTGGTTCAATGGATGTAAATGCACAGTTTAAGAATAAATGGATGTCAGTTGGCTCATTGCACAGCTGGTATTCAGAAATTGGCAGTGAGCTTGAGGAGCAGGGGTTTGTAAAAACCCAGCAGGAAGGGCTTGCTTACCCTGCAATCTACCGTTATCAGGATATGGTTGCCATGAAAGGTCACTGGATTGGCGCTGCAAACTTCACCGACCCTAAAGGTGATTTTTACCCTGTAAAAGTTGTTGCGATTGGACCAAGAAACCCACAATTTTGGGCAGCATTTCCTGAAAAATTTGAGCTGATATCAAAATATGATGCTCCGATTGTGAATGTGGATGGAAATGTCTCTTATGAAAAGGATGTATCGATTGACAGAATCGATCCAACACTTAAAGCAGACAGAATGCTTGATAATGTGGTTCACACCCAGTTGGGTTTAACAATGAACAGGAAAATTTACCAGTTCAGTGCGCCCGGTTATGACAATTTTATTGTGTATGAATATACATATAAAAACACCGGAAACACAGATGCAGATCCAACAACAATTGAACTTCCAAACAACACTTTAACAGGTGTTTATTTCTACTATACTTTTAGATATTCCATCAATAAACAAGCCCGGTATGTAATCGGTAACTCTTCGGGATGGGGTATCAATACCATGGTTGACACCAGAGGTGACGGCGTTGAAGTTGATCCTGTTGGTGAACAATTCAGATGCCAGTTTTCATGGCATGGATATCATCCCGGAAAAGAAGTAACTTATGACAACATAGGTGGACCTGTTTGGTCGATCAATTCCAATGCTGCAAGATATCTTGACAAAGGTGATACTGTAGGACGACTTGCTGCATGGCAGTTTGTTGGAAACATTACACTTCATGCCGATAAGTCTGCAACAGACAAATCTGATGATCCAAACCAACCATCCACAACAGGATGGGAAGATTCTGACAGAAACGAATTCCTTGCCGGCAACAATGCATTTAATGTGAACAGAATGCAGGGTGAATATACCCTTATGTCAGCAGGTCACAAATCACCAAGACATGCCAAATCGGTTCAGCCTGATGGTAATTATGCTGCGCAGACTGCTGCTCCTTATGGAACCGGAACGGGTGGAACATCTGCGGTTAATGGTTATGGCCCTTACACACTTGCACCCGGTGATTCTGTTACTATCGTATTCGCAGAAGCAGCATCAGGTATGGGTTATGATGCCGGACTTGAAGTTGGTAAAAGATTTAAGAATGGAACTATAACTGCTCTTCAAAAAAATCAGGAAGTTATGAAGGGGAAAGATTCCCTGATGGCAACATTTAAAAGAATCAAAGATGCTTATGATGCTAACTGGGCAACCATTCCCAATCCACCAAAACCACCAAAAGTACTTGATATCAAATCAGGTGGTGATAGAATTACACTTTCCTGGTCACTCTATGATGGTGAAAATCCTTCAGGTTACGAGATTTGGAGAGCATCTGCTAACGTGGATTCCACATATCATTTGATTCAAACGCTTCCGGCCGGAACTTCATCGTATAACGATACATCATTATCAAGAGGATTCGACTACTACTATTATGTAACCGCTGTTGGTGCAGGTGGGGCGAAAAGCTCAAGATATTATTCACAATCGTATGACCCTGCAAGATTAAAAAGAAAAGCCGGTACTGCGCTAAATCAAATTAGAGTTGTTCCGAATCCGTATAACTCGAGTGCGGTACCCGATCAGGTACGCTTCCCGGGTGGTGCGGCAGGCGACAGAATAGCATTTTATGATATACCCGGAGAATGCACGATAAAGATTTACACCGAAATGGGTGAATTGATTAAAACTATCGAGCACAATGACGGATCGGGTGATGAGTTCTGGAATCAGGTTACCTCATCAGGCCAGATCGTTGTTAGTGGTGTATATATTGGTGTTATTACAGACACAAAGACCGGTGAAAAACACACGGTTAAATTTGTAATTATTCGCTAACTTAACCGGGACTGAAAAGATTATGAAAAAGTATTTATTAATTACGGCGATGATTGTCCTTGCCGTAAGCTTTCTCCAGCCTGACACTCTCGCACAACGGACGAAGTTAGCGCAGGCAGGTATGAAATTTTTGAGTGTGCCAACCGATGCGAGAGCTACCGGTATGGGTGAGACCTTCACTGCAATAGAGAGCGGGTCTGCAGCACTTTTCTACAATCCTGCCACTATGGCATTTGGTGATACCCGTGGTGATGTTTCCGCCGGTGTAAACAAATGGATTGCAGACATCAATTATGTTTATTCGAGTTTTTCTCTGCAACCTGCTGACCCCGCATGGGGAAAGTTTGGAGCCTCAATTATGGCTGTCAATTATGGTGATCTGTTGATGACTGTTGTTGATGGAACCACTGAAAGAGGTTACAGGGATGTTGGAACATTCACACCAACTGCTATTGCAATCGGTGTTGGATATGCCAACGCCCTTTCTGAAAAATTCAGTGTCGGTGGACAAGTAAAATATGTTCGCCAGAATCTGGGCGTGAGCCCTATTTCTTTCGACAACACGGGTAAAATGCTCACTGAAGAAAATTCACTGGTAACACTCGCTTACGATTTTGGTATCTTCTACAGAACCGGATTCAAAAGTCTAAATTTTGGAATGAGTGTAAGGAATTTCTCAACTGAGATAAAGTATAAAGAAGATGGCTTCCAGCTGCCTTTAAACTTTAAGATCGGTGTTGCGATGAATCTGATGGACTTCTTCCCAAGTCTTGCTAAAGAACACTCCTTCCTTTTTGCAGTGGATGTTTCTCACCCGAGAGATTATCCGGAGCAATTATATATAGGTGGCGAGTACAATTTTATGAAGTGGGTTTACCTGCGTGGTGGAGTTTCTTTCCCTAATGATGAAAAAGAATACAATCTCGGTTTTGGTATTCGTCCTGAATTGGATGGTATCAAAATGGCTGTTGATTATGCTTATACACCATTTGGAATCTTCAGCTCAGTCCACAACTTCACTGTCAGATTTGAGTATTAATTTATCAGACGGGTTAAAAAATGAAAGCTATTTGTATGAATAAAATTAAAAATGTTCTGCTCCCGGTTTATCTTCTGATATCAGCGATGATACTCTTTTCCGGGTGTGGTAACGATACAACAACTACTCTGTTCGATCCTAATGTCCCTGTTAAACCGGATCCTGTTATTTCAACAGTGACACCTGACAGCGGGTTGAGTGGAATAACCGAGTTGACAATAACAGGCACAAACTTCTCAAGCGTGCTTAGTGAAAATACTGTTTATTTTAATCAGTCAATCGGTACTGTCCTTGAAGCCTCACCAACAATGATTAAGGTCAGGGCAGGTGTGGTTTCTGCTGCCGGTGCAACAGCATTGGTTAAAATCAGAGTTAAAGGTGCGCTTGCATTCAGCAATACAGTTACCGTTAAACTGATTCAGGCAGCAGAGTTTCCATTTGCGTTCCAAAGTTTCGAGTTGCCTTCAGCTCTCGAATTTGACAAAAACGGGAACATGTACTTTTCACTCCTTACAAGTGGAGTAACAAATAATATCGTTAAAGTAACTCCGGCAGGAGTTAAGTCTAACTTTACTCCTTCTATTGGTGGTGGATATGTCTTCACAAGCCTCAAAATGGGACCTGACGGTGCTCTTTATGGTGTAAGGAATTCACTCCGCGCCATTTTTAGAATGACGGAAGGTGCGGCAATCGCTTCATGGTTTGCAATCACTCCAAACACAGTAAAAATAGCTGATATCGATTTTGATGAAGCAGGAAATATCTGGGCTTGTGGCGATAATGCATCCCTGTTTAGAGTAAGCCCAACCAAAGTTCTGAAATCATATCCGTTTGTTGCTACTGCCACTGCTATCAGAGTCTATAATAACGCAGTATATATTGCTGTTAAAAAAGATTCCGCCGGAATCCTTTATAAATTCCCATTGGATGCAAATGGTGATATCGATGCGGCAAATCCTCAGACTGTAGCTAACATAAGCTCCACAGTTGGATTTAATGTTTATATCAATCAATTTACCATGGACATAAACGGGAATATTTTCCTGGCAACAAACAATATTGAGCCAATCCTTAAGGTTACACCTGCAGGAATAGTTACAGTTCACTACCCGGGAGTTTTTCTTCCATTAAACGCCATGTATCTAACATGGGACAATGGTTCGAACCTCTATTACACCAGAGCTTCGGGTCTGGTTGATGGAAAAACAAACGACCAAACAATCGTAAAAGTCCTGATGGGTGTGCAAGGTGCCGCTTATTCAGGTAGAAAATAATTCACTTTTTAATTGGAAATAGTTTACTATTTTTATAGCTCATAATCAACTCACATAGGAGATACAAAATGAAAAAATTGGCTGCACTATTTATATTCGTGTTGCTGACAAGCGGGGCATTCGCTCAAGGTTGGACCTTTAACGGATATTTCCCCGATACTACAAGCCTTCGTATTGCTTCCGGCGGTCATGGAATCGCTTGCGATGCTTACGGTAGAGTCTGGATTCAACTCTACAGTTCTGCTGTAGATTCCATTTGGAACGGAAATGCATGGGTAAAAACCGGTGCGCTTTATTGCTTCAACCCTGATGGAACCCAGGCATCATTTTCACCAATTAAGGTTTTTGTTGGACCTACCTTCACTGACTCACTCGTTGGAAATACCGGTCGTGGTCTAAAAACCCACACTGACGGTGATATTCTTGCATCACATTTTGATTTTGTTCAGAAGGTTGACTTCAAGACAGGTCTTTCAAAAGGTGTTATGAGAAATGTACTTGGAGCTTCTGCAATCGCCGCTGCATCCGACGATAACGGTAATGTATTTACCGGAAATGTTGTTGGTGGAAACCCAATCAAAATTTGGGATCCTACTTTTAATTTCCTCGGAAACGCAGTTGATTCATCAGTTGGATTTTCAAGAACTTTTGAAGTTGGCCCTGATGGGAATACTATATATTGGGCTGGTTATACCAACCACGCAATATTTAAATATACCAGACCTGATGAATTTTCACCATTCACAGTAACAGACACAATTTTTAAAGGTTTTGATTGTGAATCAATCGCATGGAACAGACCATACAATCGTCTGTGGGCATCAGCAGGATCAAACAATGATCTTCCAAACAGATACCCGGGTGCAACAACTTTCTGGACTTCAAGAGCATGGTATGCAATGAATACTGAAACCGGTGAGATTACTGATAGCTTGATCTGGACTAACTATCCTGGTACAGCAGATGCAAGACCTCGCGGTATAGCTTTTTCACCAACAGGAGATACAGCTTATGTTATCTCATTTGGTGCATCAAACTATCCACCGGTTGAAAGATATATCAACCCAAATCCATCGAGCATCAAAGATCTCGGTCTTGTAGCTGATGACTTCACACTTTTCCAGAACTATCCTAACCCATTCAACCCTTCAACTGAAATTAAATTCTCATTGAAGTCAGCCGGTTTCACAACCCTGAAGGTTTATGATATTCTTGGTAAAGAAGTAGCTACACTCGTTAGCGAAAATCTTGGCTCAGGCGTTTATGCTTACTCATTTGATGCTTCAAAGTTGGCTTCAGGTACTTACATCTACGAAGTAGTTTCGAACAATGTAAGACTTACCAACAAAATGTTGCTCATGAAATAGGTATCAGGTATCAGGTATTAGGTATTAATATCTAAGCCTTTTATTCTAAATTATTGGAAAAAAGGCTGCTGGAAACGGCAGCCTTTTTATTTTATCAAAATATTTAAAGAAAACTCACTGTGTTATTATCTCCATTTTTTCTTTCCAAAACAACTTCAACTTTAACTACTTATTTTTTAACAATTTTGCTGCTGACGGGTTTTTACACTTCTGTTGAAGCACAATCTACAGGAAATCTTCGTGGAATCGTTTCTGATTCGTTAACGGGTGAAATTATTCCCTATGCTAATATTGTTATCGAAACCACAAAATTTGGAGCTTCCTCGAACAGTTCCGGATATTATTTTATTCCTTCAATTCCTTCGGGGAAAAGGATTGTCAAATTTTCTTGCATTGGCTATCAGACAAACAAAGTCGAAATAAACATAAGGTCGGGTGTTATCAATGATCTAAATATCAAACTGACTCGAATATCAGTTGATATAGATGAAGTTACAATCGTTGGGGAACGAAATGCGAGAGAGAATGAAACCGATCTTGGACTTGAAAAAATCTCAGTAAAAGATATAGAATTGCAGCCTGTTGGTGCAGAAATGGATATTTTTCGAGTAATTCAAAACAACCCGGGAGTTAATACAACAGGGGATGCAACATCAAAATATTATGTTCGCGGGGGAGGAAGCGATCAAAATCTGGTTCTCCTAAACGGAGCCACGGTATATAATCCTTTTCACGCTTTGGGGATTTTTAGCGTTATCGATCCCGAAATTATTTCATCTCTTGAATTTTATAAAGGTGGATTTACTCCTTCTTCAGGTGACAGACTCTCTTCTATTCTAAATATCATAACGAGGGATGGGAACAAGAATTTTTATCAGGGGACATTACAAGCAGGCCTTCTGTCGGGGAAAGTGGCAGTTGAAGGACCAATACCCGGAGGTTCATTCCTCATGACCGGTAGAAAAAGTTACTACTCGGGTATTCTTAGAAAGTACCTGAATGAAAAAGACACTCCTTTCGATTTTTACGATCTTTCACTTAAAGTAAATTTTTCGTCACCATCAATTGATGAGAATAGTAAGTTTAGTGCACACACATTCCTCAGTAGCGATCAGGTTATGAATCACGATCCACTTTTGGAAGATTACGATATAAGAAACAATATCGGGGGATTCAAATGGAGTAAGATATGGAATGGTTCACCACTCGTTTCTGATGTGATTTTTTCATATTCACATTATATGGCAAAGGTTGAACCCAACTTTAGCGGTTCAAAACCGAGAGAAAACAATGTAAAAGACTTTACCGTAAATGCTGATTTTGCATATATTTATGACAGCAAGGATCAACTTCTCTTTGGTGTTCAGAATAAATATATCACCACTGCTCTGAAACAGGAAAATCAACTTGAAAGGGAGATGGATTACACCGTAAACAAAAGTGCACTGGCGGCGTATCTGAATTATAAATTTTTTAGATGGGATGATGTTGGGCTTGATCTTGGGATGCGATTTAATTTATTGTCGATGGCTGATAAAAGACCGTTTCTTTTTGAGCCAAGGATAAGCATAACTTATCTACTCAACAGGTTAATGATCTTTAAGTTCGCCTTTGGTCGTTATTCACAAGAGCTGGTATCTTTAGCCAATGAAGATGAATTGATTTCCGTATTTGAACCCTGGATTATCATTCCAAACAATATCACAGCTGCAGAGGCAACCCATTTTATAGCCGGATTTACTTCATATTTTACCGACAAAGTTGTTCTTGAGATTGAGGCATATTATAAAGTGATGTCGAATCTGATGGAAGTAAATGAGAAAAAATTTACTTCAGTGCAATTTGACTTTAAGAATATTGACGGAGTTTCCTACGGAGTTGAAACTTCATTAAAATTTGAGGGAAGTCTGTTTTACGGTAGAGCCACTTACGCACTTGGTTGGGCTGAGAAACAAGCGAAAGATTTAACTTATGCACCACGATATGATGTTAGACATTCGCTAAGTTTGCTTGCTGGTTTCAGCCCCGGTGGCAATTGGCAATTCACAGCAAACTGGATGTTAAATTCCGGTATGCCCTTTACTCCAATCTCAGGCTTCTTCGACAAACTTCTATTAGATGGCACAACCCCCATTGACATATTTAATGGTTATGAACCTCAGTTCATCTACGATATCAAAAACTCAGGCAGACTCCCTTCATACCACAGACTTGACCTCTCGGTAACCAAAAAGTTTAAAACCGGATTTGCTGATTTTACGATCGGAGCGAGTGTTCTGAATCTTTACAACAGAGCCAATATCTACTATTTTGATAAAAAAACAGGGAAGAGAGTTAACCAGCTGCCAATTCTCCCTGCATTATTTGTGAAAGCGGAGTTTTAAAATGAAGTTGATTTTTTCTTTTATCATTTTATTGTTTTTTGTCCTCACCGCCTCCGGATGTGAGGACAGTTTTACTCCTCGATCAGAGTTTAAAGAGGGTTATGTGCTTTTTTCAATAACTGCCGGACAGGAAATTGGTAAACTTGTAGTTCCAAAAGTAATTCTTGCAAGAGTATATGATGTTCCGGGAACTGATCCATACCTGAATACAGAAGCCCCTGAGATTGCAGGCGCAAGAGTTGAAATTAAATTCAGAGGTGACACCTATCTTCTAAAAGATTCCACAGTTGCCCGGGAAGATTCATCACGATATACTTCCCCTGTAAAATTCTATTTTGGAAAAGCAATTCCGCTCTATTCCGGTGATACCATTACAATAACGGCAAGACTGGCAAACGGTGTTCTACTGACTTCAGGAACCAAAGTGCCGAGATATCTCTATTACGAATCGTCGATTGTGTTTCCAAGAGGATTTACAACCGATGTGGATGTTTACAAATATGGCAAAACATGGAGTCTCTACTGGGCTTCACAGGAATTAAATCTTTGTTTCCCCAAAATGAAACTTTATTACACAAAAAAAGAGGGAAACAGGGAAGTATCTAAAAATATTGAAATACCGCTGAGAGTTATTGATCGAAACGGAGTTCCAACCCCGATTTACCCCGTGGCAAACAGAGATGAAGAAGCAAATTATGAACTCGCTTCATTTGACTGGGCAATGAACAAAATTTCGGAAGGGGAACCCGATAAATCACTTTTCCGTGTTCAACATGTGATATTTGAAGCCACTGAATATGATGCACCACTTTCAAATTATTATTCGAGTGTTAATGGATTTCTTGACAATTTTAGTCTAAGACTCGATGAACAGGTATTTAGCAACATTGCAGGCGGGTTTGGCGTTTTTGGCACCTATTTCACATCCGCATATCAAGTGGAAATGGACTCAAGATATGTTCAAAAATATGGATACAACATTAAGTAAATATTAGGTGTTAAATATTAGGTGTTTAATATTAGGTATTAGGTATTAAGTATTAATTAGAACCTAAATTCCTCACCAAGTTATAAAATTAAAGCCCGTTTAGAATGCCTAACGGGCTTTTTTTATTGAAGAAAGGTAACTTTCGGGTTCAAAAAATAATACCTAATAATTAATAATTGACGTCAGTCTATTCTTTCGGGTTCAAAAAATAATACCTAATAATTAATAATTAATAATTGACATCAGTCTATTCTTTTCTTAAAGCGGAGGATGCTTATTCCAAGGATCACAACTCCGATGATAAACATCGAGAGACCATCTTGCCAGTGCTCTGAAAATCCCGCACCTTTGAGGATCACACCTCTGATAATCAGAAGGAAATATTTTAGTGGGATGATAACACTGATATCCTGGAATATTTCCGGCATGTTTTCAACGGGGAAAGCGAATCCTGACAGGAAAACCAAGGGTAACATAATCGCAAACACTGCAAGCATCATCGCCTGCTGTTGAGTTTTTGAAAAAGTTGAGACCAGTAATCCCAGTCCAAGAGTTGACAATATGTAAATAAATGAACTCGCAAAAAGAAATACAACATCTCCTTTTACATCAATCTCAAAAATAAATTTCATACCTGTTAATACGATAACAACTGAAACAAACCCAAGAATCACAAAGGGAATTAATTTCCCCGCAATAAGTTGATACGATTTAATTGGCGTAACAATTAATTGCTCCAGGGTACCAATTTCCTTTTCCTTAACAATTGCAAGCGAAGTTAAGAGCAGAGTTACAAGGCTTAACAACAGCCCTACAATTGCTGGGACCATAAAAATCTGAGACTGAAGTGATGGATTAAACCAAATCCTGAATTGAGAAGTTACCTCCCCTGCAGGGAGCCTTTGGATGCCTCTCAATTTTATCTTTTCGGTTGCAAGATTCCCTGTAAACTTTATCAAAATTTTTGAAACATAACCCGATGCAATCGAAGCTGAATTACCATCACTTCCATTAAAAATCCCTTGAACCACTGCCGTCTCATTCCTGTTGATATCTCTCTCAAAATCGCGCGGGATAACCACTGCAACAAGTGTTTTCCCTTTATCAATTTCGCTATAGACTTCGTCATAGGTGGTGCAATATTTGTCGATACTAAAATAAGTTGATCCTGAAAATTGTCTAATCAACTCCCTGCTTGTTTCTGTTTTATCTAAATCCAGAATTACAGTTCTGACCACATTTAGATCCAATGTCGCAGCATATCCTAAAAGAACCAACTGAATCACAGGTGCAACCAAAATGATACCAAACATCTTGGGATCACGCCGAAATTGTTGGAATTCTTTAATTATTATCCTGAGGATGATATTCATGGTCAAGCCTTCCGTTCTTTAATCTTCGTGATACCAACTGAGAGTACCAACACAACAGAAATGTAGACCAGAAGGGCTAAAATATCCTTATAAAAAGTTTCTACTCCCGTCCCCCGAAGAATAATTGATCGCAAAATGTTGTTAAAGAATTTTGTAGGAGTAATATTTGTCATCACTTGAATAAACTTAGGCATACTTTCAATCTGAAAAATAAATCCCGACAAAATCAGAGATGGCAGCAACGAAATAAAAGTACCAAGTGTAAAAGCAATCTGTGTATTCGCTGAAATAACTGATACCAAATAACCCAGAGAAGTGCAGGCGAACAGAAAAATCAGAGTAGTATATATCAAATCAAAATAATTTCCCATGGTCTCTACACCAAATAGAAAATATCCAACAACAAGGATCATAGCTGCATTCAGGTATGCAACCCCGAGATAGGGGAGAATTTTTCCGACAAGCAGCGACATTGTAGAAACAGGGGATACCCTGATCTGTTCAATTGTATTTCTTTCAGTCTCCCTTACCAATGAAAGAGAAACACTGACCACCGCAGTAATCACAAGGATCATCGAGATTAAACCCGGAATAAAAAACAGTGTACTTCTAAGTTCAGGGTTGTAGAGGAATTTCGGTGAAAGTGTAACAGGGGGCTTCAAGGTTATACCACTCTTTTTTAACTTATCATCCCTGAACTTCCCATTAAATGTTGCAATGGCTGCTTCGAGATAATTTGAGATCACTATTGCGGAGTTTGCATTTACCCCATCCACCAGATATTGAATAGTAGTTTTATTCCCTTTCTGCAGTTCAAAGTCAAAATTCTCCGGGATAGTGATAACCACTGCAACCGTCTTTTTGTCCAAGAGACTTTTAATCTCAGATGCATTATTGATATACAATGGATCACTAAAGTAATCAGAAGAAGTTGTTTCGTTTATAAATTTTCTGCTCAGAGCTGAATTATCGAGATCAAGCACGGCGAGGTCGATATTCTTAACATCAAAATCCACGGCGTATCCAAAAAATGCCAACAAAAATACCGGGAAAAAGATAAGTATTCCAAAAAGTCGTTTGTCTCTTACGAGATGTTTAAATTCTTTTTTAGCTATTGCAATTGTTGTGTTCAACATCTTAATACTTCTTTTCGATTAGATGGATAAAAACATCTTCCAACGAAGGGACAATTTCTGTGATCTTAAGGTCATATTCTTTATAAGTTAAACGCAACCAGGAGATAATTTCATTTGAAGAAACGGTATCACTCTCAGGTATGAAGTGAATCTTTTCACCAAAAATTGATATCTCACCTTTAAGTTGAGAAGACTCGATCAAACTCATCAGCTCAATGCTGTCCTTTGCCTCTATTTCAAGAACTTTCGACTTTATATAGTTTTGTTTTAATGCAGTTGGTGTTCCTTCGGCAATGATTTTTCCTGCATTAATCAAAATTATATTTGCACAATATTCTGCCTCCTCAAGGTAATGTGTTGTCACAAAGACAGTGATTCCTTCCTCGGAAAGTGAATTTATCAACTCCCAGAATGCCCTACGCGAGATTGGATCAACTCCACTGGTTGGTTCATCCAGGAATACAATTCCCGGGCGGTGGATAACCGCGGTTGCAAGCGCAAGTCTTTGTTTTATTCCTCCGGGAAGACTACCTGTGAGAGTTCTCTCTTTCCCTTCAAGGAAGGAGACCTGCATAGCCCATTTTTTTCGTTCCTCAAGTTCTTTTTTGTTAAGTCCGTAAACCCCGCCAAAAAAGTTGATATTCTCTTCAACTGACAAATCGTTATAGAGACTGAATTTTTGTGACATATAACCGATATTAGCTTTAACCTTTTCAGGTTCACTGATAATACTGTATCCACCCACCCTCGCGTCCCCTGATGTTGGTTCAAGCAGGCCACAAAGCATCTTTATGGTAGTGGATTTCCCGGCACCGTTTGCCCCCAGGAATCCAAATATTTCACCTTGAGCTATTGAAAAACTTACCTCATCCACTGAGATAAAATCTCCAAATTTTTTGGTCAATTTAACCACTTCAATTGCACTCATTAGAAAAGTGGCCTTCCTGTCGATTTTTTTAACTTATAGTCTAACATTACCAGATTAATTTTAGCCAGTTGAAGATTTATTTTTGCCGTAAACAGTAGAGTGTCGGCATCCAGAAGGTCAGAAGCAGTCGCATTCTGCGCTTTGTAGTTTTCGAGTGTCACACGATAGTTTTCTTCAGCCTGTTCGAGGGTTTTCTCCAAATTCAGAAGTTTTTCTTTTGCTCCTTTTAAGAGGATAAAGTTTTGGTAAACCTCATTATCGATAACATCCTCAACCTGTTTTTTGGTGGTTTGTAAACCTTTGATCGATTGATTAACCTGCTCAACCCTGGCTGAAGTTGAACCCCAATCTAAAACAGTCCACTGGAGATTCAGAGAAACATCCCATGTAGCACGGAATTCATCCTTTTGCGGAAAAATTCTTTGTGTAGGATTTGAGTAATACAGGTTTGAACTCAAAAAGAGATCAGGGAGATATCCTGAGCGGGCAACATTAAGATTTTCTTCCAAAACCTCCTGTTTTAAGGCAAGTGAGTTAAATTCACCTCTTTTTGCTTTAGCCATATCTCTCATCGATTCAAATTCTCCGGCTGATTCTAAAGGACGAAAAATGAATTCATCAATTTCCAGAGGAGTATTAATATCTCTCCCCATCACTGTATTTAATTGGGCTTTCGCCGAATTTATTGTCATTTCAGCATCTATTCTTTTTGAAATCAGGTTGGAAATCTGCACTTCAACTTTTAGAACATCATTTCGCGTTGCGAGCCCGTTCTGAAGAAAATCATTTATATCAGTGAGTCTTTTTTGCATCATTGTGATGTTTTCATTAACCAGTTTTAATTGTTCCATGGCTGCTGAAAGACTATAATAAGCTGAGACTATCTTGATTGACTCTTCACTTTTTAATATCTCATATTCGGCTTTTAATACTTTTGTCTGGTTTTCGATCCCTTTTTCCTGGGAAGATATTCTGTTCCCGGTAAAGACAGGTTGAGTCACATTCAGGCGAAGATTGTAACTGTTCAGAATTGGTTCCTGCAGAACAATGGGGTTTGGGAGCATTGGAAGTTTTACTTCAGAATTTGGCACATCTGAAAGTCGGGAATAGGATGCAAAAAGTTTAACTTGAGGCAATTTAGCTGCTGAAATCTCATTGTTCAACCCTTCATTGCGGGCAATGTTGGTGTAACTTATTGAGAGCGATTTGCTATTTTCGAGCCCGCTTTTTATACACTCCTCCAGGCTCATTTTTTGAGCATTAACCAGAGTAGTTGTTGCAATGATTATTGCAAAAATTGTTTTTATGTTTTTATGATTCATTTGGTTACCTGTAGTTATTGCTTACCAGGTGAATAAAAATATTTTCAAGAGATGGTGGTTTAATTCTGTGTTCTGTAATTTTTAAACCAATCTCTGTAAGAGCAGATTCAATCTTTTTTAATATCTCCAGCGGCTCATTAGTGACAATTGCAATTCTGTCTCCAAAAACCTGTGATTCGATCTTTAGATTCTCTTTAATAAATTTTGATATTTTCCTCACATCATCAATATAGATTTCAAGAACAGACATTTTGACCGATTTTTTAACATCTTCCGGAGTACCTACCGCAATCAGTTCACCTTGATTCATCAATCCGATCCTGTTACATCTCTCGGCTTCATCAAGATAGGGAGTTGTAAGGAGGATGGTTATTCCGTCCCTCTGTAGAGTGGAAAGAATTTTCCAGAAATCCCGTCTTGATACAGGGTCAACACCTGTAGTTGGTTCGTCTAAAAAAAGTATTTCCGGTCTGTGAATAAGTGAGCAAGCCAATGCCAGTTTTTGTTTCATCCCTCCGGAGAGTTTTTCGGCTGCTCTATCGCGAAATTTTATCAGTCGCATCAGTTCAAGCAGTTCATTCCTTCTAGTCTCATAATTTTTAACATTGTGAATCCGTGCAAAAAATTCAATATTCTCATCCACTGTCAGATCACCATAAAGAGAAAATTTTTGCGAAAGATAACCGACACCATTTTGGATTTCCCGTTTTGCAGTTGAAATGGGTTTTCCAAAGATGGTAATTTTTCCGGTCTCAGGTTTTGTTAATGCACATAAAATGCGCATCGTTGTTGTTTTACCTGCTCCATCGGGGCCCACAAGTCCAAACATTTCACCCTTATGGAGCTCCAATGAAAGGTTTTTTATTGCAACGATTTCACCAAACGACTTTGAAAGTCCTTCTATCGTTATCGCCGGAACCAATTCTCTACTGATTTGATTTAACGTTGTCATCTATATTCCGGAAGATCAAAATTTGATGGTTGCATCAGCGGGCATGCCATCCTTTAGTTCATTATTCTGGTTTTTAACTCTGATTTTCATTTCGTAAACAAGTCGTGTTCTTTCATCCTCAGTCTGAATGTTTTTAGGTGTAAATGCAGCTTCGGGAGATATAAAAATAACTTTTCCGGAATAGGATTTGTTCGGGTAACTGTCAATTTTTACATCAACCGTCTGGCCTGTTTTAACTTTCCCAAGATCTGTTTCCTGAACATATACAATGAGATCCAGTTCTTCAGTTGCCGATATTTTTACCAGAGAGGACATGGCGCCTGCCATCTCTCCTTTTCTGAAGTATTTTTTTACTACTCTACCGGTGATGGGTGAAATGAGATAACATTTATCAATACTGTTTCTGAGGATATCAGCTCCAACCGCAGCTTCCTTTTTTCTCGCCAGGGCAGATTTTAATTCTTCCGGTCTTATAATTGTTTTAACCTTTTGAAGATTCTCATTTGCGGCGTTCAACTGTGATTTCAGCAGTTTCACTTTTGTATCGATATCATCCAGCTGTTTTTTTGTTACTGAACCGGAATTATGGAGGTTAAAAATTCTTTGATAATCAGACTCAGCCAATTTCAAATTTGTCTCCAACTGAGACTTCATCTCTTCAGCTTGTTTTATATCCTCTTTTCTGGCACCGCTTAATAGAAGCGAATATTGAGCATCAGCTCCGTCAATTAGAGCACCCATTTTCTCGAGTTGAAGTTGAAGATTGGAATCATCAATTTGTACAACTGTATCGTTTATCTTCACTTCATCCCCCTCTTCAAATGGGAAATCCACTACAAGGCCGGGTGTTTGAGCACTAAGTGTAACACTGATTGCTTCCAGATTTCCGGAGACCTTTACACTCTTTGTATCCACTTCCTCCTTACAGCCTCCGATAATCAGTGAAAAAAGACCGGAAAGAACGAGAATTTTAATATTTCTCATTTTGAAATACTCCATATAACATATTTGAAAATTCTTCTTTACCTTTTTCGGTAAGAATGGTACCTAATAAAAATTTATAAAAGTGGCCCAGTGCCTGATTCATTGTAAATCCGGTTTCATCAAGAAATTCCTTTTTTAGGATCGATCTTATACCCGAGATGAAAATCGTGACAACGAGTGCCACAGGGGCATCCCTCACATAACCTTCGTCAACACCCTGTTTGAATATTTTGGGAATAACCTTTCGCATCATTCCACCTCTGAAGGTGTCAAATTCTTTCCAAAGAGCAGGCAAATCATTCTGAAGATCCACAAGGAACTGATTTGAGATAGTCGATGATTCCTTTAACATGTGCCTCAGGATCAGAACCAATTTAACGACCGAAGGATTTGCGCTTAGTGAAACCTCTGTTACGAACCCTGAAGCTGAAACCATAAAAGTTCGAAATGCCGCCTCAACAAGTTCTTCTTTTGAGTCGTAGTATTTGTAAATGGTTTTTTTGCTTACTCGAAGGCCCGATGCTATATCATCCATCGGGACTTTTGAAAATCCGTGTTGTCGATAATGACTAAAAGCAAATTCGGCTATTTTTTGTTTTTGTTGTTCTTGTTTTGTCATGGAAACTAAAAGTTAATATTATGGTTTCTAAAATAGCAAAAGGAAACTTGATATGCAATAGTTAGTTTCCATTATTTTTAATTTATTTAAATATATTTTGAAAGTTGACTCAAGAACAAAGGGTAAAAGGTTAAATTTGATCGTTTATTTTTCTCTTTTTTACAGGAAAAGTTTGGAAGGTTCATACCACAAAAAAGGCATCATTGCAGTTGTAATTGCAGCACTCCTCTGGAGTACCGGAGGGCTGTTTATTAAACTGATTACACTGAATTCATTACAATTATCTTTTTTCCGATCACTTTTTGCCGGAATGGTTATTCTTGCCTTGTTCAGAAAAGATGCGTTAAAGTTTAATAAATGGTCGATAATGACGGGGTTGTTTTATGCCGGTGTTCTTGTCTTTTTTGTAATGGCAACCAAACTCACTACCGCAGCAAATGCGATATTTTTACAATACACTGCCCCCATCTATGTTCTTATTCTTGAACCACTTCTGTTAAAAACCAAGTTTGAACGGGTTAATCTGATAACCATTGTTTTTTGTTTTGCGGGAATGGCACTCTTTTTTGTCGGTAAATTGTCACCGGGAGATATTGAAGGGAACTCATTTGCTCTTGTCTCCGGACTCTGCCTTACGGGGATGTTTCTGGGGATGAGGAAATCAGGGGAGGAGTTTAAGTGGAGTACCATATTTTATGGTAATCTGTTTGTTGCTCTTTTCACTTCATTTTCGATGTTTGAAATTACGGCATTAACTTCTTCTGACCTGTTGATGGTAGGTTATCTTGGTATTTTCCAGATAGGAATCGCTTATGTTATATTCAGCTATGGAATTAACAAAGTGGAAGCAATTGAAGCTTCACTTCTTGCCATGATAGAGCCTGTGCTAAATCCAGTATGGGTTTTGATCGGCTACGGAGAGACACCCTCTTCATTTGCCATCGCAGGAGGAGTAATTATTGTTGCTGCAATTGCGCTTAGGACGGTTATGGTTGAGAGAAGAAGACGACGAAAACTGGTGATTAGTTAGGGAGATAGTCTTTCAATTTTCCAGTTGTCTTCATCGATTTTTGTGTAGAGAAACCGGTCATGGAGACGATTTGGTCGTCCTTGCCAAAATTCAATCTTTGAAGGAATTACTTTGTAGCCACCCCAAAACGGGGGAAGTGGTATTTGTGTGTCCTTAAATTTATTTTTCATTTCTGAAAACTTTTCTTCAAGAAACTGTCGTGATTGAATCACCATACTTTGGTTTGATGCCCAGGCTCCTATTTGAGAATCGACAGGCCGGCTTCGGAAATAGTTTAGAGATTCTTCATTTGGTAACATATAAGCTTCACCCGTAATTCTGACCTGTCTTTCGAGATCAAGCCAAAGAAAGAGCAGACTTACATTATTGTTTTCGCTGATATGTGTCCCTTTTTCACTGTTATAGTTTGTGTAAAAATGAAATGATTTTCCGTCAATCCCTTTCAGCAGGACGGTTCTTGAGGCGGGAACACCATCAGGGGATACCGTCGAGAGCACCATCGCATTTGGTTCAGTAAGTTCAGCATCAAGTGCTTCAGAAAACCAAACAGTAAACTGGGACATTGGATCATCCTGTAAATCAGGAAGATCAAGTCCTTTTAGCTGATAATTTTTTCTTAAAGCTGCGATATGTTGGTTCTCATAAAATGACATTTTATTTGTTCCTCTATTTTGATTACTTTTCCTGATTAGAATTTTTTGTTCTTGGTTAAGAGGGCATTCTGCATTTAGAACAAATAAAATCAAAACTCCATTCAAAAAATAACAAGAGTATCGTAATAATTATGAGTGAAAACGGTTCACCCAAAGACAAACAAGATTTTATAGAACATTTTGGATCGAACAGTTGGTTCGTTGAGTCTTTATTTGAAGAATATAAAGAGAATCCGGGTACGGTTCCTGAGCAGTGGAAGCGGTATTTCGCCGGTGAAATTTCAGCGAGTGAGGTTGCACAAGTTGAATCTGCGGAAAGAGTTCCTGTTGCCAAACCAGCGGTCACTCCAGCAAAGAGTTTTCCGATGCCTCAACCCCTCGCCGGTGATACCACCAAGGTAATAGCAGGTGGTGCGGCGAAGATCCTTCAGAATATGGAAGCATCTCTCACCATTCCAACCGCCACTTCACTCAGAACGATACCGGTGAAGATTCTCGAAGAAAACAGGCTTTTGATAAATTCATACCTTTCGAAAATTAGAGGCGGGAAGATATCATTCACACATATAATTGGCTGGGCGATTGTTCAGGCAACCAAACATTACCCCTCCATGAATAATGCCTATTCTGAAGTGGATGGAAAACCCGTTGTCATTCAGCGAGGATCAATAAATCTTGGTCTTGCAATTGATGTGGAAAGAAAAGATGGAAGCAGGAATCTAATGGTTCCCAACATCAAAAATGCAGATCAGATGGATTTTAAGAAATTCTACGATACTTATGAGGATCTTGTAAAAAGAAGCAGATTGGGTCAAATTGATCCTTCAGAATTTATGGGAACAACCCTTTCTCTCACAAATCCCGGAACAATTGGTACAATTTCATCAACACCAAAACTGATGCTTGGACAGGGAACAATCATTGCCACAGGAGCAATTCAATATTCGTCAGAGTATGTTGCAATGTCCCCCGAAACTATTTCAAATCTTGGTATCAGCAAAGTAATGACGATTACCAGCACTTATGACCATAGAATTATACAGGGTGCAGAATCAGGACTTTTCCTCAAAAAAATTAACGAAATGATTTCAGGCGAAGATGATTTTTATGAGATTATTTTTGAAAGTTTAAAGATTCCACACAAGCCACATAAATGGCAGAGTGATCTTGTTCCTGCCTTTGGAAACGGAAATACCAATTATGAAGAGATTGCCAAACAGGGCAGGGTAAGGCAGATGATCAATATGTTCCGCGTGAGGGGACATCTGATCTCAACAACTGATCCATTGGGCAAAAACACAACTTATCATCATGAACTTGACCCGGCTTTTTACCAATTGACAGTTTGGGATCTTGACAGACAATTCCTCACTCACGATTTTGGAGGATATAAAACTGCGACACTCCGAAAGATTCTTGATAAACTTCAACGCACCTATTGCGAAAATATTGGCGTTGAATATATGCACATCCAATCGAGTGATGAAAAAGCATGGCTTCAGAATAAAATGGAGCCCGTCGAAAACAAGCCAAATCACGATGTTGCCACCAAAAAACAGATTTTAAATAAACTCATCGAAGCAGAGGGATTTGAACATTTTATTCATACCAAGTTTGTTGGGCATAAAAGATTTTCACTTGAAGGACTTGAGTCAACAATTCCGGCTCTCGACCATTTGTTGACTATTGCAGCCGACAACAATGTAAAAGAAATTGTACTTGGAATGGCGCATCGGGGCAGATTAAATGTACTCACCAACATTGTTGGAAAAGCATATGATTCAATTCTTTCTGAATTTGAGGATATAATTGATCCAAATTCTTATGCCGGTTCAGGCGATGTAAAATATCATCTTGGTGCATATAACAAAGTAAAAACCCGTTTCAGAAAAGAAATTGGGGTGTCTATCGCTTCAAATCCGAGTCACCTTGAATGGGTAAACCCTGTGGTGGAGGGGATTGTGAGAGCTAAACAGACAAGGACAAAAGACCTAGAGCGAAACCACATAATTCCTGTTCTTCTTCATGGCGATTCTGCTTTTGCAGGTCAGGGAGTGGTAGGGGAGACCATCAATCTTTCGCAGCTCGCCGGCTACAAAACCGGTGGAACCATTCACATAATCACAAATAATCAGATTGGTTTTACAACAACTCCCGAAGAAGCCCGTTCATCTGTTTATGCAACCGATGTGGCTAAAATTGTTCAAGCACCCATCTTCCATGTGAATGGTGATGATCCTGAGGCTGTTCTACACGCTATAAGGATTTCATTTGAGTATCGTCAGAAGTTTGACAAAGATGTGGTGGTAGATATTGTTGGGTATAGAAGACACGGTCATAACGAAGGAGACGATCCCGGTTATACTCAACCAATCCTTTACGCAAAAATCAAACAACATCCATCTGTTACAAAGCTTTATGGGAAAAAACTTGTTAGCGAAGGAGTAATCACTCAGGTAGAACTTGAACAGATGGAGGCTGCATATAATCAAAAACTTGAGAATGCACTTCAAATAGTTGCAAGAAAAAAGATTGAATTTAAAATTGATATTCCTCTTGCAGTGAACACCGAAAAAATTCAGGTTACAAAAAAGAGTCATTCTACCGCACTTTCTGAAAGTGAATTTAAAGAACTTTTAATTAAAGGTTCATCACTTCCGGAAGGATTTAATCTGCATCCAAAACTGGTCAAGTTTCTTGAAAAAAGGAAAGAACTTGCTGAGTCAAATGACGGCCTTGCAGATTGGGCAACCGCCGAATTCCTTGCATTTGCTTCGTTGGTGAAAGAAGGGAGTCCGGTAAGACTAAGCGGTCAGGATTGTGTTCGTGGAACATTCACCCAACGCCACATGGCATTTACTGATGTGGTTTCAGGACAGGAATATTTCCCAATTAACCATATGTACCCAAATCAGGCCAGAGCCGAAATTCTTGACAGTTTGCTCTCAGAAGCTGCAGTTATGGGCTTTGAATATGGTTACAGCACCGCTGATCCACTTTGTCTCGTTATTTGGGAAGCGCAGTTTGGCGATTTTGTTAACGGAGCTCAAATTATCATCGATAATTTTATCGTTGTTTCAAAAGAGAAATGGGATACACCTAATAATCTGGTGCTGCTTCTGCCTCACGGTTTTGAAGGACAGGGACCGGAACATTCGAGTGCCCGTCTTGAAAGATTTCTGATTCTCTGTGCACAGGATAACATGGAAGTATGTCACCTTTCCGATCCGGCGAACTATTTTCACCTTCTGCGTCGTCAGATGAAAAAGGATATTTTAAGACCATTGGTAGTTATGTCACCCAAAAGCCTGTTGAGACTACCCGAGGCAAGATCTCCAAGAGAAGACTTCCTTACAGGAACATTTAAGGAGTTTCTTGACGACACTTCCGGTATAGAAAAAGGCAAGGTTAAGAAAGTGCTTCTCACCAGTGGCAAAATCTATTACGAGTTGGACAAATACAGAAAAACCTCCGGTGCAACTGATGTTGCAATCATCAGGATTGAGCAGCTTTATCCCTTTGAGGGGGAGATGTTGAGTGAGATTTTATCTGCTTACACAGCGATGGATGAACTTTTATGGGTTCAAGAAGAACCACGAAATATGGGAGCCTGGAACTTCCTCAGACCACGTTTGTATGACATAATGAAGTCAGATATGAAAATTCAATATGTCGGAAGGCCTGAAAGTGCAAGTCCTGCGGTTGGATCAGGTAAACTCGCTGCAAGGCAACAGGAAGCGATAATCAGAACAGCTTTTACGATGTTGTAGTCTCTTGGGAGAATTTAATTTAATAATATTAAATAGAACCCTTTTTAATTTATATTTTGACAGGAACCAACCTGTCCCTCGAATTTCCGGCTGCCCTTTCACCACATTTAGTGGGGGGGAAAGGGCTTTTGGAAAAGATATTTACAGCGGACTAACTGTTGTAAAATTAACCAATCATATCATATAATTATGGAGACTCCATGTCGAAATATTTTTCACTCGTTGCAATACTCGCCGTAACTTTATTACTCGGTGGGTGCAAAAAAGCAGACAAGCCTGCTGAAACACCAAAAGCTGATTCTGTCACTACCAAAACAGAGGCAGTTATTAGCGGTGAAACTTTCACAAATGAAGCAGCCAAAGTCAGCGTTGCTCTTCCTGAAGGTTGGTATTATGAAGCTGATGAAACCAGCATGATTGCTCATTCTGCTGACAGTTTACTCGCTGTAAATTTTGTCATTCTCAAAGCCGAAGAACTTGACGCTGCCATGGCAGAAGTTGATAAATCGCTTGCAGCCGATGTTAAAAATCTTAAAATGGGTGAACCCAAAGATGAAGAAATCAACGGTATGAAAGGCAGATATATCGAAGGTACTGCTGATGGTCTCGAAGTGTATATGGGACTTATCGATACACCTGTTGCAAACACCACTTTGTTCATTAACGCATTTGCAGCCCCTGAAGCATTGAAGAAATATGAAAAAGAACTTGACTATATCTTCAAAAATATCAAACCTGTAAAGTAATTTTCAGTAAAATCTGATTTTGAACCGGATTGTCTTAATTGGCGATCCGGTTTTTTTTTTGTGCGTGTGGGGGGGTGTTAGACATTCGAATTAATCAGAACACTTCAATCTAATTTATTCTGATTGAGCTCAACCAGTTTCCACTGTTTGCTTTTTATGAAAATATTGCTTATTATTTAGGTAAGACTTTACACCATTTTTAAGTCAATGTTAAAGATGTCAACTCTTTAATAAAGTTAATATTTAAAATCAAAATCGATATTCTTGGTTGAAAAAATATTCACGAAATAATGTGGAAGATTAGATGTTAGAGAATTTCCATGAAAAACCTGATTAAACTTTTTATTTTCATCTTAGTATTTGAAGTTAGTATCTTCTCCCAGATGAAGTGGGAGGAAGTAAACTCACCCTTTTGGGGAACTGTAAACCGGGTGGTTAATGTAGATGACACCATCATGCTTGCAGGGATGAAATCAGGTAAAATCTATCTTTCACTAAATTCCGGTGCAAACTGGAACCAGATACTTAATGGTGAAGATACCGACTCTCTACCTGATATTGAAGATATGATTTACATGAAAGATCGAATTATCATTGCATCAGTAAATAAACAGGGTTTACTTAGAACAAATGATCATGGGGTACACTGGGAAACAATTTTTCCATTTACCGGGCAACTGTTAAAGATTGATTCAAATGTGGTACTTTTTGTGGCCAACACTTCTTCATCCGGGCTTTATATCTCAAACGATAAAGGTGCCACCTGGAATGAAATTCACTCACCAGGAGGTTATCCGGCTAAACTGGCGCTTGGGAGCGACAAATCAACAATATTCGGCATCTTTGGTACATCGTTTTATTCTTCTGTTGATACTGCAAAAACATGGATACTTAAGGGGGAGGCAGTTCCTTTGGGGATCAAATCCTTTGTTCAAGCTCCAAATGGTTTTCTATTCGCAATAAATAATAAATCTGCTTTTAAGAGTATTAATGGAGGAAGCACCTGGACTTTAGACCAGCCTGTCGTTCCAAAACCAAAACTGGAATATATCTCAATGATAGGTGATAGTACAATTGGGGTGGCAAATTTGAATGGTTTAAGTTCCAAACATATGCATGGCAATCATTGGAGTCCAGTAGCCAATTCCGGAAAAATATCTCCTTATCATTTTTCTTTTTCACCTGACAACTCTGTTCTTTTATTGGCTGATAAGTATGGGGTTGTAAAATATCAAAATTCCACTTTTACAAACATCAGCACGGGAATAACCAGAAATTTTATTATTAATGCAGTAGTTACCGGCGACACGATTTTATGCTTCACAGAAACAGGACTTTACATCTCTATTGACAACGGCGAAAAGTGGCATTTAATTCCTGATGCCCCGACCATATCATTTTACTGGTCAGTATTAGACCCTCCTTATGTTTTCATTGCTAATTCTAACACGGTTTATAGGTCGAGTAATATGGGTGTGACCTGGTCAGTTATTCTGAGTGGAAAGAGAATTACTGAATTTAGCTCCGGGTTTAATCACAGAATATTCCTTGCCATTTTTTGGGATAATGGAGGTGGTCCTCCAATGTATTCAGGGTTGCAATATTCAGATGATTTTGGGTCAACCTGGAATAATTCAACTATTGGTACCCTTTATCCAAATATCATGTCGGTGAAAAAAAGCGTTGACGGTAAAATTTATGCCGCATTTGGTACTTATCTGTACCCAAATCTGGCAAGAGAGAATAAAATATCGATCTCTTCAAACAATGGTGCCATTTTTGATGCCGGAGTTAAAACTGCAGATGATATCATCGAGGCTCTTTACTCAACGGGAAAAAATGGTTATTTTCTCTCTGACGGAGATAAACTGTTTTACCAGCGTGTAAATGATACCATTTATAGCACGGTTTCGACTAATATCTATTTCAGAGATATCAAAGAAGGGAGGGATCAAATAATTTACTATAGCAAGGCGGGGAATGAGGATAACTCTACACGCGTGTCTTATATTCCACGAACAAGTTTCATCTCATATTCTATAGATTCATATTTTGAGGGAGGACTTAAGAGTAAATTCTTTGAGGACGGACTCGGTAATCTTTATATTTGTTCCAAATCCACCATATACAGAGCAATTTATGACCCAACCGATGTTAAAGAGGTTACCCAAACGGAAGAAGTGAAAAAGCAGCAACCCATCATGTTCTTTCCGAATCCTTTTAGTATTCAAGGAAATCTTGATATTCACTCCACGGAAATTCAAAATGCCAAAATTGAGATGTACAACATTCTCGGGCAGAAAGTTCTTACAGTTTTTGAAGGAGAACTGGAAATTGGTACCAATTCGTTTGATATTGATGGCAATAAATTGACATCAGGGATCTACATAATTAGAGTTCAGACTCCTAAGGAGATAAATACTTTGAAAGTCATTTTAAGGAGATAAAACCTTGATAATTTTTAATGATATTGCAGCTATTTTTTGGAGTATCAGAAAAATATAATGATATTGATTTGCTAATTATTGTCTCCAATGATATTCAAAGAGGCAGACTGCCCAGCACCTTTATCTAATAGTCAGGAGTGGGGCAGTCCCAATCGATTTTGTTGTTGCTACGGAGACCGATATTGATATCTATAGATCTGTTAAGGGCTATATCTATTTTACAGCATTGAAAGAAGGGATTACACTTTATGAACGACAAAAATGAGTTTGTGAAACGCCTAGTATCAGATGAAAATCCCTCTCGAAACAATGAAAAAGGAGTTAAAAAAAATTAAACGCCTTGTTTAGTGTCGAAAATGAAGAGTTATAAATTAAACACGACCCAAAAAGTCGTGTTTTTTTATGTGAAATCGATGTTTTTTGAGGATAAATGATAGTATTTTTTGGCAACGAATTTGGCAATGAAATGTAATATTTTCCAGGTAAATTCAGGTAATTTTAGCCTTTTTTAGCGAAATATGTCATCTTATCAATATTCTTTAAAACGACAAAAGCCCCAAAACAAACTGTTTTGAGGCTTTTTTGTGGGCGTTCAGGGATACGACCAGAGGGGTGCCTTTGGCAGAACCCCGGACCACTCCAATATGTCGGAGTGCTCTGAGTTGACTGATTTGATAACTCCTAAACTATTTAAAACGACAAAAGCCCCAAAACAAAAATGATTTACTCTCATGCATCAATCCCACTTTCCACAAGTTTGCTTTTTGTTAAAATATTGCTTATTATTTAGGTAAGGCTTTGCACTATTATTGGGCACAATGATGAAGTAATAAACTTTTTGACAAAGTCGAGGCACGGAGGCAAAATCAAGTTTCTTTTAAAAAAAATATTCAAGAAATATTGTGGTAAGTTACATTTTAGAGAATTTCAATGAAAAACCTCACTAAACTTTTTATTATTTTCTTAATATTTGAAGGCAATATCTTCTCTCAGATGAAATGGGAAGAAGTGAATTCTCCATACCAGGGAACCGTGAACAGAGTGGTCAATGTAAATGATACCATTATGCTTGCAGGGATGAAATCGGGGAGGATTTATCTTTCACAAAATTCAGGTGCAAACTGGAACCAGATTCGAGAGGGAAGTGATACCGATCCATATCCTGATATTGAAGATTTGGTTTACTTTAGAGATAAAATCATTCTTGTATCAGTATATAATAAAGGATTGCTTAGAACTACTAATCATGGAGCGAATTGGGAAACCATTCTTCCGCTAACCGGACAACTCTTGATAATTGACACTACCATGGTACTATTTGCACCTAATTCTCCTTCTCCCGATCTGCTTATCTCCAACGACAAAGGTGCGACATGGATTAAAATCTCCGCCCCCGACATGAATCCCGCGAAACTCTTCCTCGGAAGCGAAAATTCAACAATCTATGGCATATTTGGTACAAAGTTTTTCGCTTCCTATGATACTGCGAAAACATGGAGTCTCAGAGGGGATGGGGTGCCCAACGGAATCAAATCTTTTGTTCAAGCACCAAACGGTAATTTCTTTGCGATAGATAATAAATCAGTCTATATGAGTTTTGATGGAGGGGAGACATGGGTTGTAGATAACCTTATTTTAGAAAACCCTAAACTTTCACACATCTCGATGATAGATGATTCCACAGTTGTGGTTGCTCACTTTAAAGGGTTGAGTAGGAAGACTTTGAATTCTCAAAAATGGAGCAATGTACTTAAATCTAGTAATGTTTCACCATATCATTTTTCCGTGGCATTAGATGGGTCATTTTTATTGTTAGCGGATAGGGCTGGTGTTGTGAAATATCAGAATAATACATTTATGAATTTAAGCACCGGATTGCCCCAAGATAAGATATGGAGTGTAGCCGTTTGTGGAGATACAATAGTTTGTTCTACTCAATATGGTTTGTACATCTCAGTTAACAAAGGTGAAAATTGGAGTAAGATAGAAACCTCTCAACCACCGACTTTTACAAGAATATTCTTATTCCCTCCGAATATAATTGCTTTATACTATGGGATAGTTTATCACTCGAGTAACATGGGTGAAACATGGACAACTATTCATAGTGGGCAGATATTGTCTGCATTCGGAATAGGATTTAATAACCGGATATTTGCAGCGAATTATTACGACCCGGGGGGTGGTCCACCAGAGTACGCACACATGAGATATTCAGATGATTTTGGAGTAACCTGGCGTAATTCCAACATCGGTGAACTTTATCCCGAAGTCAAATCGATCAAAATGAAACCTGATGGGAAAATATATGCGATTTACGCTACTTATACTTGGCCAATTCTCCAAAGATTTCATAAAATATCTATTTCTACAGACAACGGTGCTTCTTTTGATAACGGATTTGTAATCCCGGAATCCATTACCGATGCTCAATATTCAAGAAGTAGGGATGGTTATTTCCTCACTTCCATGGATCAATTATTTTTCCAACCCGCCGATTCAACAAATTATACCTACACTAAATATATTTATTCACTTCAATATCTAATAGAAGGGAAGGATATGGGAATTTATTATACGCAGAGAGGTGTAGATCTAATTACTTATTATGTTTCATATATTCCACCAACCGGTAGTTTCAATTCAATTTCGATCGACTCACAGTTTGATGGTGGGCCGAAAGGTAAATTTTTTAAGGATGAAGCAGACAATATCTACATCTGTTCAAATACTACAATTTATAAAGCCATATATGTTCCAACCGATGTTAAAGAGATTATAGAAACAGAAGAACCAAATCAGAGACATTCCATCGGGTTTTTCCCTAATCCATTTACTTCACAAGGAAATCTTGAGGTTCACTCGACTAAGATTCAAGATACAAAAATTGAGATGTACAATATTCTCGGGCAGAAAGTACTTTCAATTTTCAATGGAGAAATGGGAATTGGTGTAAATTCATTTGATATTGAAGGTAATAAATTGACATCAGGGATCTACATAATTAGAGTTCAGACTCCTAAAGAGATAAATACTTTAAAAGTCATTTTAATGAGGTAGAACCTTGATAATTTTTAATGATATTGCAGCTATTTCCGGAGTATCAGAAAAATATAATGATATTGATTTGTTAATTGTTGTTAATTATGGTATTCATAGAAGGCAGACTGCCCAGGACCTCTGTCTAAAGGTCAGGAGTGGGGCAGTCCCAATCGATTTTGTTGTTGCTACGGAGACTGATATTGATCTCTATAGATCTGTTAAGGGCTATATCTATTTCACAGCATTGAAAGAAGGGATTACACTTTATGAACGACAAAAATGAGGAATTTGCTAAATGGATAATGAAACAATCTCATTAATTGAACAATACATAATAAAAGTCAAACAAAGTTTCAGTCCAAAGTATATTATTTTGTTTGGTTCATACTCGAGAGGAGAGCAGAAGGAATTTAGCGACATTGACATTGCAGTGGTCTTTGACAAGTACGAGGGGGAAAATATATTGGATGATAACGCTTTTTTATTCCGTTTAGCTTGGGAAGTGGACTCACGAATTGAACCTGTAATCCTATCGCTTGAAAATGATAACAGTGGCTTTGCAGAATCTGTTGTCAAGAATGGTAAAATTCTTTATGCGGCATAATTAAACACGGAATTAAACATCCTCGCTGAATAGAATAACACTTACTTTTTCCAACTAACCCATCTAAAACGACAAAAGCCCCAAAACAAACTGTTTTGAGGCTTTTTTGTGGGCGTTCAGGGATTCGAACCCCGGACCCTCTGCTTGTAAGGCAGATGCTCTGAACCGACTGAGCTAAACGCCCGATAATAAACTTTTGAATGCCGGACCCCTCCGAC
>CAYJKN010000005.1:0-302635 GCA_964371075.1 uncultured Ignavibacteriaceae bacterium
GGACGGAGCACACAAAATTACCCGTCCTTGTGACGGGTTTTTTGTTTTAAATTCCCCTTACTGAATTACCTGCCTGGATGAAATCTGATTCTGTATTGATATCATTAATTCTTTTATTAAATTGTTTTTGCTTTAGAATATTTAAAGCGAATTCTTAAAAACCAATTTTTGAATGACAACTGAATGAATATTTTAGCCAAATGAAAACTTTAAAATTTGTACTCATATTTTTATCGTTTTACATTTGCCCTGTTCTACCTCAAACTGCGACAATTACTAATAATACTTTCTACCTCCCTCGTTCTCTTCAGGCCGGTGAAGTGATCCATAATATTGGATTAAGCTCCACCAAACTCCCTGAGGATGTTATTGAAACTGATGATTCATTTTTATCGCCTCTCTTCACTTATAAATTAAAAGTTGGTGTCCTTGACAATCTTCTTGCCGAAGGCTCAATTGAATCTAACATTGTAACATTCAGTTTTTCATCGGGGTTGAAGTGGAATCATAATTTTGGTGATGTCCGATTGTCGGTAGGTACAGATTTGGCTTTCTGGTTTGGGCGTCTAAAAAGTTACGGTTTTGATACAGGAATTGATGGTTGGAATCTGTCACCCAATATCACTCTGGGTTATACATTCCCCAACTTTAGTGTCAGTGTAAAATCTGAAGTGATGCTTATTTTAACTCAATCGACTCGAAATGGAGATATCCATACAGTAAACACATTTCATACAATGGCCGGTTATTCCATTGGGGCTTACATCGAACAACCGTTATGGAAAAATAATTTTGTAGTTGTTGGTTTTAAGGCAAATTACGCCCGCTTTTATTATCCTCTCTGGGCGGGATTCTCAACTTTCGACCGGTTTTTCTTCCTTCCTGAATTTATTTTTAGTTTTAACCTATGAAAAAAGTAACACTTCTGCTCTGTTTGGGAGTCATGTTACTCCTTTCATCCTGCGATAATGGTGTAGAAGTTCTGCACCCGATTGTAGATCCATCAGGGATTTTGGGAACAACCGACCCTTTCCCAAACAAGGCTAAACCCTGGATGGAAGGAATTTACACAGTCGAATCCGGGAACTCAGTTTTTGGGAAACAGGTGGTTTTGAAGTGGAGTAATGACAACCTTTCAATTTTTACTTCAAAAAATGCCGGATACGCCGTCTTACAAGGGGGTGAGATCGATTCAGTCTTCTATTTTGAAGGGTATTGGAGATTCAGGACAAGTACAGAAACAGGCACAGTAAGTTTTCAAATTTCCAAAGTCGAGGGTGGAGCAATTCTCACCGGGAAAGATTCAACAGGGGGAGAGATTGTACTTAGAGGTTCTTTTGGTAACGGCACTCAGCCTGCTAATACAGAAGTTGTCCTCAGATTTTTACGACCCTTTAGTGAATTTGTTAAACAGAATAAATTTTATATTCTTGCGCACAGAGGTGGTGGCAGAAACTCAGACTATCTGGGTGTATCGGAAAATACTCTGGAGATAATAAAAGAATCTGAAGGGTATGGTGCCAATGGAGTAGAACTTGATGTAAAACTTAGCAGCGATGGTGTCCCTTTTATTTATCATGATGATGATATCAATCTTAGAACAACCCAAAAAGGTGTTTTGTGGGGGAATATTGAACAATTTACCTGGAATCTGATCAGTGCCTTTGTTACTTTAAAAAACGGTGAAAAAATACCCTCATTAATCGAGGCTCTCGATTGTATAGTTCAAGAAACCTCTGTCTCATTTGTCTGGCTCGATTTAAAATCTTCTCGAAATGAAATTCCCATTGTTACCGAAATAGTTTTGGAGATGCTCAAAAAAGGTTTTGTTAAGAAAAGAGACCTTCAGATTGTTATTGGAATTCCCTCCGAAGACAAATTGACAAATCTTGTTAAAATGAAAGATTTTACTACAATCCCGACACTGTGTGAACTCGATATTAATTCGGTTCGAAAAGCAAATTCAAAATATTGGGCTCCAAGGTGGACACTTGGAACTCAAACCCCGACTGTGTTGGAGCTTCAAAATGAGGGGAGAGGTGTCTTTGTCTGGACGATGGATGACCCGGCTTTTATCGAAAGTTTCCTTACTGAGGGAAAATTTAACGGGATTCTTACAAATTACCCGTCACTTGTTGCATATTATCATTACACAAGGTAGAGAATGTTAAAAAAACTTTTATTCCTTGTTGTAATCTCGATAAGCACAATCATTCCCCAGGGTAGAGATTCTCTCTATTCACTTAATTTGGAAGTTGGGGCGGGATATTCATATCACTTGACTGATCTTGACATGCCTGATGTCAATCTTCACGGATTTAATGGAACTTTAAGAATAATGTGGCAACCCGAACACCTCCTGAAGATTGGATTAGAGACCGGTTATCATCAATTGTATTCACTTGACAAAGTGATAAATCTCACCGGAATTGGGAGAAGTAATGCGGAAATTTCGATGTTTTCAATCCCACTTCTTGCGGTTTTTTCCATGACTGTCTTCCCGCAGATGATACCAGAATTGGAAATCAAATTCTCTTCGGGAGTCATGTTCCTGAACACCCGAGGAAATGGATTTGGATCGAAGGCAAGCAGCTCCCAGATCACTCTTGGTTTCTCCGGTGCTGCAACATATTTAAAACCTCTCAACCAACATTTTGCTATGGGTGCAGAACTAAAATATTATAATTTTGCAAAAATCGATGATGGAAATTTGTCACTTCAATTCATTTTCACCTACAAATTTATGCGTTGGTAAATTGTATTGGAGGACGCAAATCTGCCCCGGCAGACAATGCACACGCAGTTTAAACTGAGTGTCGCAGAGGGAGAATTTCCCCTTTTCACCGGAGGTGAATCCACATTCGTAGCGTCCCGATTGCCGTCTGCAAAAACGAAAAAACTCAAAGATTTTCCCCTACAAAAAAAAGTGCGAACCTTTAACAAATTCGCACTTTTTTAATCTTATCGATTTAGTCATCATTTACATAAATGAATTATTCCTCTGAAATGGCATCATCACCCTTTTTCTGGGTTTTAACCGCTTTCCGAAGGAAATAGACAAGAAACGAAATTATTGTCGTCCAGGCTATTACCATGGTTATAATTGCAGGAGTTTCCATAAAATATCAGCCCTGTAAAATTAGAAACCGATGATGAATTTCAACAGCAGGGCAATTGTACCCACTATCAGAGTCCCAAACATAATCATTGCAAAAAGGGATGAACTCTCTTTTTTTTCTTTGCTTTCCATATAATTCTCTCTTTAAATATCAATTGAATAAATACAAATACAACACCACATGTGTGGTGAACACATGAGGCGGCATCTGTTATTTGATGAATGAATAATTGAATAAATGTGATGAATTATACGGTAGGTGGAGCCTTGTTTGTGGGAAGTAGAACTGACGGTGCGGAGTAAATTCCGGTCGGTTCTGAGATAACAATTTCCACAAATCCGGGGACATTATTAATATCAACAATTTCCCATACATCATGAATATCTATTGTAGTCTGGGAAACAGGTGTTATATGTTTGGGGATTTTTGCAGAAGTGAAGTAGTGGGCTTTGGGGTCAAGCCCTCTCGGTTTAAAGGAAACGATTGAGGATGTACCTATCCCGGTTCCACCAGCCATCGACAAGAGGGTGGTGAACATATAGACATAAAGTACAAGCGTCCGGTTAAACCGTTTCACAAAAATACCTGAGATTAATTATCTAAATGTACAATTATTGTTGTAGATATACAACTTGAGAACTTTAGAACTTGGGAACTTCAGAACCTCGGAGCTTGAGAACTTCAGTATTTTAGTTGTTAATTCAAACTCATCCGCGTTTATCCGCCTACTCCGCTTCATCCGTGAAAACTCCACGTCACGAAAAATCACACATGTATTCTCCGCCCGTGCACTACAATCCACTGTAGAAGATCTTTTTTAATGGCACCAGGCTGTTCAACCTTGTAAATTGGTGAAAAAAGAAACAATAGATAAAGCTTTTACATGGTATAAATTGGCAGATGGAAGTGAAACGGATTACGGATATGGCTGGCGCCTTGGCAATGTTTATGACAGTACTTCTATCTGGTGTGCTGGTCTTATCACCGGTTTTGGAACGATGGAAATCTATTTACTCAAAGAAGATATTTTTGTAGCCATTTTTTTCAATTGCGATTGTTATTATCCTTAAGATATTGCCTTAAAACTGGCAGCCGTTACAGCCGGAAGACCTTATAAATACAAAGAAATTTCTTCAGAAGATATGGTTTTAGAAAGATACACAGGTGTTTATGAAAACGAAGTGGCAACGAAGTTTGGTATAAAACGAATAAATCAATTCCTGATACAAACGGAATAAAAGTTGACAGGAAAATATTGGAATCTTATGTGGGTTTATATGAAGTTACGCCTGATTTCACTTTTTTGATCATCAAAAAAGAAGACAAACTATTATTACAAGCTCCGGTACAAGAGTTACTTCAAATGTTTGCTGATACCGAGACCAAATTCTTTTTGAAGGTTAATGATGCCCAATTTGAATTTGTCAAAGTTGATGAGGACAATTATGCTACAAATATATATTCTTCTTCGAGGAAATTTTTAGGACAATCTTCAGAAAATTTTTCAGTAGAATTTTTACAAAATACTATAATTACCGTTGGTTTACCATAAATTGCCGTCTATTGATCTTTTATTTAAATAGCTTGACTGATTTCTTATTTTTGCATTTGACCATAAATTTCAGAATAAACCCGGATCAAAAATAGTAACATGGATATCGCGAAACTTAAAGAAAGAAGGATTAAAATCTAATGAATAAAATAATTTACTTTGGAGAAAATGTTGATGGATATGACATTCCTGTCTTAAATGAACGTGAAATAAGAGCTGCAGCAGGAATATTATTTTTAATAATGTTTATCTCAATTATGGTAGTTATTCTTAAAGGGGATTTTTCACTTCTAAAGTACGCTATTACACTATTCTTTACAGATATTCTGATTCGTGTAGTTATCAATCCCAAATTTTCTCCTTTTTTAATAATTGGGCGTTTAATAGTCAGGAACCAGGTGCCAGAATATGTTGGTGCTCAGCAAAAAAGATTTGCATGGATAATTGGTTTAGTTTTGTCAGCAATAGTTTTTACAAGTATAGCGGTATTGAATATACACAGTCCTCTTACTGGTATTATATGTTTGGTTTGCCTTATATTCTTATTCTTCGAAACAGCGTTTGGTATTTGTCTGGGCTGCAAATTTTATTCAATGTTTTATAAAAGAAAAGCTCAGTACTGCCCCGGCGAGGTTTGTGATTTAAAATCAAGACAAGAAATTCAGAAAACATCCTCTGTTCAACTGGTTATTGTCGTGGGATTTATCGCATACATCTTCCTTGTAGTATTTGTATTCAGTGACTATTTTAATATAAACCCACATATTTCATTTAGTCCTGATAGTTCTGAACAAGTTAAATAAAAAATCTCCTCTGCGGAACTCCGTTTAATCTGCGTGTATCTGCGTCCCATTCCCTTACGGTTAATCGTTTTGCAGACGGCAATCGGGACGCTACGAATATTTATTCCCCTCCAGGGAAAAGAAAAATCTCCTCTGCGGAACTCCGTTTAATCTGCGTGTATCTGCGTCCCCTTCATCCGTGGAAATCAGTGTTAATCCGTGGAATCCGCGTAACTATCCCCATTACTGCATTATTGGATTATTGCATTATTGGATTTTCTAAAGATCTCCAACTTCCCGGACAATTGCATCCCATACTCCAAGTCCACCGGCACCATTGGTCATGATCACAATTCCTGAACCTTTTTTCCTGTTAAATTGGCTGTAACATTTAAATCCTGAACCATTGGCTCCACTGTGGTAACAGATATCACCTTCAAGAGTTGAATCGATAACCCAGCCGAGTCCACGAAAAATGTCAATTCCGTTTGCTTTTCCGGGTCGAATTTGAGGTTCACGGGTAGTAACTTTTATTTGTGGTGTTAACATCTGATCGATAAACTCTGTCGAAAGCGCGTCTCCACCGGGACGGTCTAAAGCCATAACATCAAGTAAAAACAGAGCATAATCAATTGCCGAACAATAAAGTGAATACCCGGCATTTGCTCTTGAATAGGAAGTTTTTTTATTGAACTTCCCAAGGGTGTCGTGACCGGCAGCAAGGTTCCCATCAAACTCCGCTGAATAGACAAAACTTGAGTTTTTCATAAGATTTCGGTCAAAAAGAGTCTCCTTTGCCAACACTTCCAGCGATTTGCCGGTTATTTTTTCCACAACCTTTTGCAGGTAATACATCCCCTCGCCTGAGTAGCTAAATTTTGATCCCGGTTCAAACTCTATTGGAAGATATCCAGACTCTTCATCGTCTCCCGGACGCCAGTTTGGCAATCCTGCGGTGTGGGAGAGCAACATTCTTGCCGTGATCCTTTTTCTCAGTTCCTGCCCTTGGAATGCAGGATCGTCATAAATGGTCCAGACGGGGGAATCGAGTTTAAGATTCCCTGGTTCCACCTGTTTCATCGCCAGATATGCAAACACCGGTTTTGTCATGGAACAAGCTTCAAACATCGTCTCATCCGTAACAGGTTCATTTGTTCGAACATCCTTAACTCCAAAACCGCGTGAATATACCATTTCATAATCCCTGAGTATGACATAAGACACCCCGGGAACATTAAACTTTGCCTGAAGTGCAGGGATCATACTGTCAACTTTGGCTATTATCTCGTCTGTGGATTTGTAATCCTGACCCTTAACAACAAAACCACCTGCACACATCACCGTAAAGATAAAGAAGAGTCTGCGGAAATCAGGATAAAACAACTTCATCATTTTTTCATCTCCTGAACCTCTTCAACACTGTATTTCCTGCATTTATCATACTCACCAAACCGCAGTGTATCAGAAAACACCTCCGGCATTCCACCGGTGTGAAGGAAAATTACGGGTTCTTCTTTGTTTAACACCCCTGTTAGTGCGAGATCAAAAAGTCCCGCCATTGCTTTCCCGGTATAAACCTGATCAACTATCATCCCTTCAAGTCTCGCACAAACTTCTCCGGCATCCATCGCAATTTTGATGTGTTTTGCATACTCTTCGTGGTAACAATCATAAACAAAAAACTCTGTCTCACACAGATTTGGATCGGCATCAATCAATTTGGCACTTCCTCTGATTAGTTCCCTTGTCCTCTCATAAATATTTTCTTTGTTCCGGGAAACACTTATCCCGTAAACCTTTGCATTTGGTAAAAACAGGGCTGCTCCCAAAACCGCTCCTGCAAGAGTCCCACATGAACCAACAGGGCAAAAAATTTGCACCTTATCATCTTTAAGTTGACCCCTCAACTCTTCCATCGCTTTCACATATCCAAGTGTTCCATGTGGTGTTGAACCTCCCAAAGGAAGTGCATACGGTTTTTTCCCCTCTGCTTTTAATTCATTAAACCATTTCATCTGAAGTGCCTCAAGGTCATCATCCTCATCACTCCCGGAAATATATCTGATATCAGCTCCAAAAAGTGTATCGAGAAGTAGATTCCCTTTAAATTCGGTGAAATCTTTTCCACCAAGCACTAATTTAATATCTATTCCAAGTTTTCGGCATGCAGCAGCGGTCATTCTTGCATGGTTCGACTGTTGACCTCCAACAGTAATTATTGTATCATACCCACCGGCAACTACGCTTGCCAGTTCAAATTCAAGTTTTCGGGCTTTGTTACCCCCCATCGCAAGTCCCGTCAGGTCATCTCTCTTAAAAAGGAATGACTTAAGTCCAAGATGAGCTGCAAGTTTTTCGACAGGTTCAAGAGGTGTGGGAAGATTTGCAAAATGCAGGCGGTCTATTTTTTCAAACATGATGATCTCTGAATAATTATTTAAATGTCAGTCAAAAATAAAAAGAAATCGTCTTTGTTTCCCATTGTTTATTTTACAATTTTCCGCATCTTTGTCTGTTAAGTAAATAAAGAGTTTGTATGGAAGAGATGAAAGAAAAAGTTGAAAAACTTTTTGAAGGAATCAAAAGGCACACTGAACTTTCGCCTGAAGATGAAGAGAAGATTTTTTCCAGATTAACCCGAAAAGTAATAAAACGGAAACAGTTTTATCTGCATGAGGGTCAGATTGCGAAGTCGGCCGCCTTTGTGGTATCTGGTTGCCTCCGTTCATATTCCATCGATGAAAATGGTTTTGAACATATACTTCAGTTTGCTCCTGCCAACTGGTGGATAACTGACATGTACAGTTTTATCTCCCAAAAGGAGAGTTATCTGAACATCAACGCCGTGGAAGACACCGAGGTTTTACTACTTACACGAGTGGATCAACTTGATCTTTTTGATGAAGTTCCAACCCTCGAAAGATATTTTAGAATCATTACAGAAAACTCCCTCGTCAACAGCCACCGCCGACTTTTGGACAATATGAGCCTGACAGCCAGGGAACGATATGGAAAATTTTGTCAGGTATATCCCACATTGATTAATACCCTCCCCCAAAAACAAATAGCACAATATCTCGGCATTACCCCCGAATTCCTCTCCAAAGTAAGAAACGAATCCCTCAGGAAGAGAACTTGAGTGACTTGAGTACTGAAGTTCTGAGGTTCTAAAGTTCTAAAGTTCTCAAGTTCTAAAGTTCTTAGGTTTTAGGTTCTTAAGTTCTCTCTTAATCTACCTTAACCCTTTTTCATAATCTGGTTCATTGGAAGGGGGGGTGTCTGCATGGTAAATTTGTACAGTAAATTTAGAAAAAAACGGATATAAAATCATGACACAGACAGTATTGCACAGAGCTTCCAGCAGAGGTGATGCAAACCACGGCTGGTTAAAAAGCAGACACACATTTAGTTTTGCAAATTATTACGATCCCGAGAGAATGCACTTCGGAGCCATTCGAGTTATCAATGATGACATAGTTGCTCCCGGCATGGGTTTTGGTACCCATCCGCATGATAATATGGAAATCATTTCGATCCCGCTTGAGGGCGATCTTGAACATAAAGACAGCATGGGAAATACAACAGTTATCAGGAACGGTGATATTCAGGTGATGAGTGCCGGTACAGGTATTAAACACAGTGAATACAACAAAAATAGTGACAGTCCTGTAAAATTTCTTCAAATCTGGGTTTTCCCAAATAAAAGAGGTGTTACACCCCGTTATGACCAGATAACTCTTAACATCGAGGACAGGAAAAATCGTTTTCAGCAGATTCTTTCACCTTCTTCAGAAGATGAGGGAGTATGGATTCATCAAAATGCATGGTTTTTTATGTCTGATTTGGAAAAAGGAAAATCGCTTGAATATGAATTTAAGTCGCCTGAAAACGGTTTGTATGTATTCGTACTTGATGGTGATGTAACCGTTGACGGGCATGAACTCTCAACCCGTGATGGTCTTGGATTATGGGAGACAAATAAAGTCTCTTTTACAGCAGAATCAAACTCTTCCCTCTTGTTGATGGAAGTACCAATGATCGTTTAATTTTTTAAAATCAAATAATGGAGAACTATAAAATGGCAAAAACTAACTGGTCAATCGACCCAACACATTCAGAAATTGGATTCAAAGTAAAACACATGATGTTTACAAATGTTTCCGGAAAATTTAAATCATTTGAAGCTACAGTTGTAAACGAGGACGATAAATTTGAATCTTCAAACATCAGCTTCATTGCAGATGTAAGTTCAATCGACACAAGCAACACCGACAGAGACAAACACCTCAGAAGTGCCGACTTTTTTGATGTCGAAAATTTCGACAAACTTTCGTTTGTTTCAACAGAAATCGAAAAAGTTGATGAAAACAGTTTTAAAGTATCAGGTGATTTCACCATTAAAGATGTGACTAAAAAGATCACTCTTGATGCTGAATACAGCGGTTTGATGAAGGATCCATGGGGAAATACCAAAGCCGGATTTTCACTCGCCGGAAAAATCAACAGAAAAGATTTTGGTCTTACCTGGAACACTGCTCTTGAAACAGGTGGAGTCCTTGTTGGAGAGGATGTAAAACTCCTGTGTGAAGTGCAGTTGGTAAAAAGCTAATCAACCGTCGGGATTAAAATTAAAAAGGCTGCCAAAAATTGGCAGCCTTTTTTGTTTGTGTATTCTAACCGTTTAAATCAAGAAAATTCTTTAATGATGATCTATTAATTACAATGCTACTTAAGAATTTACATTGCACAGCAGCTAAGTTTCTTCACATCTTTGTCAAAACTAATGGCTGCTAATTTTACTCCTTCTGATAAAGTAAGATAAGGATGAAACATTTTTCTTAATTCCTTCACGGTAATTCCATATTTAATGGCAAGAGAAATTTCCATTAACAATTCCGAACCTTCGGAAGCTAAAATCCGCGCTCCAATTAATTTGTCATTCTCTTTATTACGGATAAGCTTAATAAATCCTTTTGTATTTCGTGCCGCAAGTGAACGAGGGACATCTTTAAGTTGAATTATGGAAACTTCATATTCAATTTTGTTATTTTTAGCCATACTTTCATCCATCCCTACTCCTGCAATCTGCGGATCGGTAAAGACAACCCAGGGAAAAATAGCATAGTCTTTTTTGGTTTTTATCTCATCATACATATTTTGAACTGCGAGCGAACCTTCATAAGCAGCTGAGTAAACAAATAAATACTCCCCTGTGACATCACCGGCAGCGTAGATATTCGGAATTGATGTTTGCATAAATTCATTCGTGTCTATAAAACTGCCGCTATGAATTTTGATCCCTGATTTTTCCAGACCACAACCTTTAGTATTACCCATTCTTCCCGTGGCGACAAAAATGTGAGTCCCTTCAATAACTTGATCATTTCCATTAACTGTAACATTGATCAAGGTCTTTCCCTCTCTTTTTACAACCGATTTTATTTTCGTATCAGTTAAAATTGATATTCCTTCTGCCTCTAATAATTCTCTCAGCGTCTCAGTAACATCCGGCATTTCATCGTAAAGAATTCGGCTCGACCTTTGAAGAATAGTGAGCCTTGAACCAAATCTTGCAAACATTTGGGCATTTTCCAATGCGATATATCGTCCGCCAATTACGATTAAGTGCTCAGGAAGTTCTTTTAATTCATAAAGATTTTCGTTTGTTAAATAGCCGGCTTCTTCCAGACCGGGAATTGTCGGGATGAAAGTAGTGGACCCGGTGGCAATAAGAATATTTTCAGCAGTAAATTTTTTACCATCAGCTTCAACCGTATTTTTATCGAAAAATTTAGCAAATGCCTTTTTGAAAGTTACATTTGGATCATCTTGAATAATATCAACATACTTTGCGTTTCGTAATCCGTTTATTAATTCTGTTTTTTGCCGAATTATGTCATTAAAGTCAATCTGACTTTTTCCGCATTTAATTCCCGTAAATCCGGGATAATTTGAAATATGGAATTGTTCTGCTGCACGAATTAATGTTTTGGATGGGATACATCCAACATTAACGCAGGTACCCCCCACAGGAAGTCCTTCATTAATCATCAATACTTTTTTCTTAAACTCACTGGCTTTAATTGCTGCTGAAAAAGCTGCTGAACCACCACCGATAATTATTAAATCATATTTAGAGTTTTCGTCGCTCAATCCTTTAATATCATCAACCACTTTATAGCTACCAATAGAATTGATAACAGTAATAATTTCAGTTGCTGAAGTTTTATCAGAATCATATTGGAATTTACCTCTCTTATCCGGGTAGCTAACAGACACATCGACTAAACCATCGATTGCTGAGACTTTATTCTCAATTGTTTTTGAGCAATGATCGCAAGTCATTCCACTTATTTCCAGGTCTATTGTCTGAATAGTCATTTTAATCTTTCAATTTGTTTTCCGTTATTAAATTTATTTAGGAATTTCGTGGCACTAATTTCTGAAAACATCTTCTTATTTTGCTATATTTTCAATGCTCGTCACTTTATAGCCAACTTTATCCTCAACAACCTTTTTAAGTTGTTCTGGTTTAACTTTTGTCGTGTCATACTCAACATAGGCAGTACCGGTTTTGTAAGATGATGTTGCACTAACAACACCTTTTTTTGATTTAAGCGCATGATCAACTGACTTTTCACAGGCGATGCAACTCATTCCCTCTATGTTCACCTTGGATTTAACGATATTATTAGATTGTATTATTACAATATCTTCTATTTCAGTTGGGAAAAAAGCTGCCGAGTAATACGGAAATGTAATTAGCATTACACTAACAGCAGTAATAATCCAAAGGAATTTCTTTGAGTTAATGAATTTGATCTTTACTGCTTTGTTGTCAGACAATTCATCGGTTGAACAAGCGCATTCAATTGCATCATTTTCTTTTTGCGCGTATGTTTTATAAAATGCATATCCCAAAACGATAACCGTTAGTCCAATAAGATAAGGTCTCAACGGTTCAAGGAAAGAAAAAGTAGTAGCTATTCCTCCCAAACCACCAAGCACGGCAAGCACAGGCGTAATACAGCAAAGCGATGCGAGAAGTGCAGTTACAATTCCGCTACCTGATAATAATTTACTTTTCATTTTTTCTCCAATATTAAAATTTGATTGATTCAAGAATCGGGCATTCTTCTGATGATACTTCTTCATTAATGCATTGGTCTATGAGTTTAACAAGAACGGTTTTGATCTTTTTTAAGTCTCTAATTCTATTCTCCACATCTCTCAGTTTTTGTTCAGTCAGATGTTTGATATCTCCGCATTTTGCATCGTCATCGATTCTCAACCTTAACAACTCCTTAATTTCTTTAAGCGTAAAACCAAGTTCTTTAGCTCGTTTAATGAAAAGTAATCGGTGTAAATCCACTTCATCATAGATTCTGTAATGCGAATCTCTACGCTTTGGTTTGGGAAGAAGTCCTTGCTTTTCATAATAGCGGATACTCTCCACATTAATTCCGGCATCTTTTGCCAATTGACCTACAAAATATTCAACCATTTTTTAATTCCTTTTTTCGTACTTCACAAATATACGCACCGTAGTATAGTACCGAGTCAAGAGCGAAACGAAATATATTTCAAAAAAAAAAGGCTGCCAAAATTGGCAGCCTTTTTTTTTTGTGTATCTAACCGTTTAGATTTTTAATTGTTTCTTATTTTGTCCATGGCAGACTAAGATAGAGCTTTCCCAAATCATTTAACTGACCGGGAGTCTGTTCAAAAAGATATGTATATTTATTATCGGGCAGTCCTCCTCTTCCGATAAACCATGCATAACGGAAAACATCACTCCTGCTTTCACAAATAGCCACCATCTGAGTCATCTGTTCTGCCTGTTTTGCATAGCTGTTGATTTGAGGATTCCAGTTAGCCATCTCGGTTATCCAGATTTTTTTGTCATATTTCTTTAACCTGTCTAATTGAGCAGCCAGTCCATAATCATACCAGTGAAATGCGAGATAATCAATCTTGGGTGGCACTCCGCCATTGTTCACTTTATATGCCGTATAAAAAGCATCAAGCCACACGACGGGATCGGAATAATTTGTCATCGTTCCCCAATTCATTTGAGGACCTACAAGATAAATTGTTCTTCCCTGGGTTGCAAGGTCAGCAATAACCTGTTCATATTTTGGCCAGTCGGCGGCAGCCTGCTGAGGGGTCCTGTTTGCCTGATCAGTGAGATTGGGTTCGTTCATCACCAACAGATATTTCACTTCCGGATGACCTATGATGAAATTTTTAACGGCGATTATATCGTTACTTGAGGGACTTCCTCCCCAAAGCATCGGGATAAATTCCATCTCGTAGGCTGAATTATATCCTGTTGGAGCTGTGGTTGTGTAGAACCAGTTATACCACCAGGAGACACCACCTTTTAGCGATGCAAAGTCACTGCTGTTTGTAATATTGTAAGAAAGCCCCCTCTTTGGGCTTTTTGTTGGCACCACAACTCCGGGATCTACCGGATTGGTTGGAGAACTTTCTGATCCTTTACAGCCAATAAACGACATAAAAAAGAGCAAAAGAACGATTTTAACTATCGCGTTGCTTCCTTTGAAGTTTCTACTCATCTTAATAAAACCATTTTTTTGGTCGAAATATAGTTGCCGGCAACCATTCTCACAAAATAAACTCCACTTGGAAGTCCCTTTGCATCAAAAACAACTGAATGAAATCCGGATTCCATCATCCCGCTTACGAGTGTTGTCTGCTCTTCGCCAAGGGAATTATAAACAACAAGTTTCACCAGACCCGATTGGGGCAATGCAAAACGGATAGCCGTGGAAGGATTAAACGGATTTGGATAATTTTGATGAAGAACATATTCCGTTGGTAAATCTGCTGTTGTTGATTCAATTCCCGTCAGATTGCGTACGATATTAATGTAGTTAAAATTGAATTCCGGTCCTTCGGCTTCAAATCTCAGTATGTGTACACCCGCTTCAAGCCGGATGTTTGTTGAGACAACATCTCCCCAGAACTGCCATCCACCAGTGACAGGTACAGTCTTTTTGCCGGTTACATTTATTCCATCAATTGAGATGTGGTAACTGCCCCCACCGGGAACCGAAGCTGTTCTGGCTGAGAAGTCATAATATCCCGTTTCAGTTACATTAATTGTATATTCCATCCACTCACCTGCTTTGATCCAGCCGACATCATATCCACCACCAACATCTCCACATCCTTCAATGTCAACTCCCTCATTTGGACGGAAAGGAACGCCCACATTTTGAGGATCACTGTCATGATAAGCAACACCTTCACCACCAAGATCAAATTCCTCCGCCTGAATTATTCCCGGAACAGTTTTTGGAGTTCCTGTATAAGGTGTGCCGTTTCCATCAACAGTGATTACAATTTCACCAATACCGGTGAGATTTAAATTATTTTTGACCGTAAGAACCGCTGTGTAAACTCCGGGTGTTCTGTAGATATGAGTTGTATCTGCACTGTAAGCCATTGTAGAATCACCAAAATCCCAATGATATGAGGTAATCGTGCCGTTTCTATCGAAACTGTTACTCCCTTTAAACTTTACAGTAAGGGGGGCTTTTCCCTTTGAAACATCCGAGATTGGAACTGCCACAGGCATCCCCACACCTGAAGTGTCACTGTTAAACGAACGCATCGATTTTCCCGGTACTAACATCGAATACCCATCAGAAAAATTCACCATCAGGGGAGTGTTTCCCGGATTATAAGCCACATAAGTGTTCTTTTGTGAACCCGATTTAAAGACCGCATAAGTGGGGATATCAGCAGTAACAGTTGTGTTCAGTCTCCCGATTTTCCTTAAATTCCCCAACCAGTGATAAGTATGCGCTCTGGATTCACCATCAAACTGCTCGTAATAAGGTTCGGCATAAAACTGATTCATGGCAAATTGTGGATCAGAAAAAGCATACCACTGCCAAATAACATCTTTCCATTTACGGGGTTTGCTCCCAATCTCGTTCACCATTTCGGCGTAATTTATATCGATGTACTCAGGATTTCTTCCATGATATAACGACCCACCCGTCATTGGAAGGAAGTTAATTCCGTGGATAAATTCAGGATCGGCACCAAACCAGGTGGAATGTACACCCTTGCCACCCCAAACCATTCCCAAAGCAGTTCTGGGATAGGATGAGGGAAAAACCACATTATCAATATCAAAAAAGTATTGTTCGATTGCAGCTCTTTCGTTTGCATAGAGGTAAATCCCAAGATCACGAATGGTATCATTTTGAGTTACAGAACCCCATAAAGCCACGCCATAAGAAAAGTTCATCGATTCAGAGCTGGATTCCTCATTGTTTCCGTCACCAAAATCACCATGTCCTGCTTCCCATGAATGTCCTTCATAAGGATCAAAACTTCTTAAAAAAGGGAATCTTCTGTCGTTCCTGTCCCAATTCACACAATCTTTAATAAGCAGGTTGATCATTCCACCCCATTGCGATTCCAAAGCCCACTGGGGGTCATACTGAGCCAACGTAGCGGCAGCCACTATCAAGTACCCATAATGAAAATTGTGGTCGTTAAGTTGATTGTCAGCACCATATCCAGAGGGATATGCAGAAAGAGTATTCCAGTTGGCAATCCATGAAATCTCAGCACCGCCGCCAACTGTTAACCACGCTTCAAGTCTGTTTTTAATCTGTTGAAGGAAGTGATCACGAGCAGCGGTTTTTCCAAGTTGATCGGCTATCCTCACAACATGAGCAAATCTGGCGATTGATTTCCCGTTCTCATAGATTGGTCCGGGAGAGAGGGTTTCCATTGCAATCGAATCGATATATGACCCCAAAATTGTTGGGTTATAAATTCCCTCATCGGGGAAAGCGGGAAGGATGCCGTTAAATTCGTTGGTTGTTGAAAAAGTATTCCCGTCAAATATTTTCATTTCACCCCTGACCGAAACATACGAGTAAGGAGTTAGAGGGGCAGTTGTATTAATCCACTGATGTCTGAACAATGCAGTTAATGTTCCGTTCAGGTTCCCTGCTGTGCTGTCTTTTAAAACTGTTTGATAACTAAAATTGGTAACAACCTCAGCGTTTTGTTTATCATAAGTCCAGGATACGATACTGCCCGTTACAAATGCATAAGCCCGTTTTCTGTAATATTCCAGGGTTGCCGGGGTGTTATCGGGTAAAATTGCGACGGAAAGGAAATCTTTTCCGTTGAGGGTTGATACAAGTGTTGTGGTACCTGTCCATGTTGATCCCGTAGGTCCAAATATTCCATAATGTCTTCCGGCTACCGTTAAACCAACCACTCCGTTTGAGTTTGACCATATGACAGGTGTCTCTTTGCATACAACTTTTGCATTCCCACCGGCGATGGTAAAAAATGCGTAAGGCAAACCGTGTCCAATCGTTGTTTTCATCGATCTGACTCCATCATTCCACGATGCCGTTACTGTCCAGTCACCATAATTATCAACAAGGGTTCTTGATGAATTTAATCCTTCAACACCAACTGTTAACTGTTGCTGATAAGGATAGAGGTAATCTGCTGCGGCAAAAACGGGATCCTTAGTATATCCCATTCCCAAACCATCTGCTCCGGCTTTAACCACCAATGGTAAAACATACAAAGTATTGGAATGTTGACTGCCGTAAAACGGAAAAATCAGGCTGCTCCACCAATCGTTAGTCTGAACGGGCTGATTAAAACTTGTAGATACTTTTGGAACCACAGGCGAGCCTTGAGAGGATGATGGACCAATGGCTCCTGAAGGAAGAACAGTACTGTAACTGCCATTCCCTACCTGAACCGACTGTCCATTAAGATTTACGCTCTGAAGAAAAAGGAGCATGATTAAAAAAACAAAAAGTCCGGGTTTGATAGCTCGCAGACTCATATAAACTCCTTTTATTAAAAGATTGGGCAAGAATTTGTTGTATAAATGGAGGTTTGGAAGACCAAAGATCAATGAATTAAAACTCAAATTTTCTTTAATCTTCCTTCCCTCCTGAGAAACTATTTTAATAGAAGCATTTTGCGGGAGGTGATAAAATTTCCGGTTTCCATTCTGCAGAAATAAACTCCACTTGGAAGATTTCCTGCATCAAAAGAAACTGAATGTTTTCCGGCACTAACTTCACCATCAACAAGAACCGATACCTTTTCACCAAGATTGTTATACACACTAATACTAACAAAACCGTCAACAGGAAGTGAATATTTGACTACAGTGGAAGGATTAAACGGATTTGGATGGTTTTGGCTCAGGTCAAATTCCAAAGGCAATTGAGTTTCGTCTTCAATATCTGTAGAGATCAAAGTGAAATCAATATTACTGAGGTTAAAATTGCCGTTGTAGAACCGAAGTGTAAGTTTGTGAGTTCCTGCAGTAAGATTAATATTCTCAAGTAAAACATTCTGCCAGTTTTGCCAGCCTCCTGTTGCAGGAATATTTACCATGCTTAAACCTTGTCCGTCAACAAGAACAAAAATTTGTCCACCTGCATTTTGGGCGGCAACATTAAACGCTGCACTGTAAACACCACTCGTCTGAACTTGCACAGTATAAGCCAACCACTCATTGTTCTCTATCCAACCAACATCATATCCATTTGATGAAAAATCACTGCATTGTTCGATGTCAACACCATCATTTCGGTAGTTGTATCCGGAATTATAGGTGGTTCCATTATTGGTGTTTTGGTAAGCAACATCCGAGTAAGCCACTCCCTGTTTTCCCATATCATAATTGGGTGCATAGATTGTTCCCGGGATCAGATTTTCGGCATAAGGTGCAGAAGTGGTTGTGAATGGTTGCTTTAGCAAGGCATACACATAATCTTTGTTGTAAGTACACATCTCAAGTTTAAGTGCGTTTGCCTGTGCCATCAGTGCACCCTGAGCGTAGGATGCAGTTGGTCTTGTTCCCGATCCACTCCAATAATTCAGAAGTGTTTGATAAAGTGGTGAAAGGGTCGCTGAAAGAGGTCCTGCAATCGACTTAATTTTTTTGTGAGGCCATGAAGCCCAGCCGATATTGTTGTTGTGCATCAATTCCACAAAATCGGAAAGCCACTGATTTGAGTTTTCACCCGTTTCACCCAGCCATAATGGTCTGTTAAAGTTATTGCGGAGATCGAGTAAATACTGAATTGAACCGGTATTGTTTGTATTCCAGTATTTATGGAAACTGTAAACCATATTGGCATCCCAAGGGGGTGTTAAACCTGCAAAGTCGGTTGCATACCAGTTACCTTCGATATAAATTATATGGTTGGTATCCACTGCCCTGATGGTATCAGTAAGTCTGATATAAATATCACGAAGAGGGACATTGTTTGTTCCCAAGTTCCATTTTGGTTCGTTGAGCAGGTCGTATCCACCGATCCACTCTTCATCTTTGTACTTCTCTGCCAGTTTCCGCCAGATTTTCACAGTAAGGTCTTTATTCTGTTCACTTTCCCATAAAGAAGGAAAAGCAGAGTTATAGTCACTTATCGGCTGGTCACTTTGCCCACCGGGAGCAGCGTGCATATCCAAAATGAGATACATCTGATTTGCCTTACACCATGCCAGAAGTGAATCAGTATAATCAAAACCCTTCTGCAAAAAAACAGGTGGATTTGTGTTGGTAGCAAAAAGATTGTAATGAAATGGCAACCGGACCGAGTTAAAACCCCACGCTTTAAGAGAATCGATATCCACTTTTTTTACATAGTTGTTTCGATAGGTCTCATAAAAAGTTTCAGTGTTTGTCTCACCAATTAAATCAGTGATTTTGGCTCTAATTTGCCATTGGGCATTTGCAAATGCTGAGGTATGAAGCATGTAACCTTCCTGAAGTAACCAACCTCCAAGACCGACACCCTTGAGGACATAATTTTGTCCCACACCGTTAACAATATTTTTTCCCGAGACTTTTAAGAACCCCTGGGCAGCAAGGGGCATTGCCAAAACCAACAGTAATACTACCCGGGGGAGAACTTTTACAAATAACTTCATTTTATTTTCCACCACCAAAGACAAGATTGAACCTTGATTTAAGATCACCAATCGTTACAACAAATTCACCCAACTCAACAATTCTGCTGTTTGAGGCGCCAATAAACGATAGATGTTCCCAACCAAGAGTGAAGTGTAATGTTTTGCTTTCACCGGGGGCAAGTTCAACTTTCTCAAAACCTTTTAATTGTTTGTTTGGTCGTGAAACTGTTCCAAAAAGATCGGTCAGGTAAAGCAGGACAGATTCTTTCCCTTTTACATTCCCTGTGTTTTTTACAGTAACCGACACTTTTAACTCTTCGTTTTCGGTGATTTTATCTGTGCTGAGCTTTAAATCCGAATATGTAAATTTAGTGTAGCTTAAACCATGACCAAATGGATAAAGAGGATTGTAACCGTTGCCGTCAAAAAATTCGATCGGTTTATAATCGTAAAGTGTAATGGCATTTGGGGACCTGGGATATGTAATCGGAAGTTTTCCACTTGGATTGGTAACTCCATACAATACATCCGAGATAGCAACACCACCCTGCATTCCGGGGAGAAATGCCACAACCACTCCATCAACTTTGTCGGCGATCTCGGTAATTACTCTTGGTCTACCTTCAATCATAACAAGCACAACAGGTTTCCCTGTGGCAATCATCATTTTGGCGTAATCCAATTGAGCTTTTGGAAGTGTAAGATCGCCAATGTTCCCGGGAGTTTCGCAGTAGGCAGATTCACCGAGACAAAGAACTATAACATCAGACTCTTTTGCATTTTTTACAGCATTGTCAACATCAAGCAGCTTATCAAAAGAACAACCCGGATTGTAGATTATGTTTTTTGAAGAAACTTCAGAGACCATTGCTTTTACGACGGTTTTTTTGTCACTCTGCATGAGAGATTCTTCATTTCCTTGCCAGGTAATTGTCCAACCACCATTTAATGCCGATAACATATCAGCGGTGGGTCCGGTAACAAACACTTTTTTATCTTTTGCCAGTGGCAGGATGTTTTTGTCGTTTTTAAGCAGGACTATCGATTCACGAGCTGCATCAAGATTTGCTTGTGTGTTTTCAGGAGTTGCAAATTTTGATAAAAACGATTTGTCAGGATATGCGTTTTCGAAGAGACCAAGTTTCATTTTTACAAATAAAATTCTGCTGACTGCATCATCAATTCGGGAAACGGGCACTGAACCCTCTTTAACAAGTTCAAGAAGGAGATCATAAAAGCTGAGGTCTGTTGGAACCATACTCATATCGATTCCCGCCATAACAGCCATAAAAACGGCTTCTTTTGGTGACTGAGCCACTCTGTCACGAGTAAAAAGTCTTTTAATATCTTCCCAGTCCGAAACAACAAATCCCTGGAACTTCATTTCACCTTTTAATACTTCTGTAAGGAGGTGATAGTTTGCATGTCCCGGAATGCCATCTATCTCACTTGAATTAACCATCACGGTTAAAGCTCCGGCTTTTACTGCTGCTTCAAATGGAGGAAGGAAAAATTCTCTGAGAGTTCTTTCTGACATGTAAGCGGGTGTCCTGTCGAGCCCGTTAAACGGGAAACTGTAGCCAACATAATGTTTTAGACAGGTAAGAAAACGGTCTTTCGGAACCAGGTTGTTCTCCTGCGATGCTTTTACATAAACACTTCCGAGCTCGGAAACAAGAAATGGATCTTCTCCCATTGTTTCCCATAATCTTGGCCATAACGATTGTCTTCCTACATCAAGAACCGGATTAAAATTCCAAGGAATTCCTGAGGCATATGTTTCAACTGCTGTAATTTCAGCTCCCTTTTTAACCAGTTCCCTGTTAAAAGTTGATGCCATCCCGAGGGATTGTGGGAAAAGTGTGGAGTTAACAGTGTAGGTAGCTCCGTGAATAGCATCAATGCCATAAAGAACAGGTATTTTAAGCCGGGTCTTTTTTGTGGCGAGATCCTGAATTTTTGTGATCACTTCGTGCCAGTATTCAATTTCATGCGCTTTATCATAAACATTGAGGAGTGAGCCAACATTATATTTCACAACCACTTCTTCGAGTCTTGCAAGGTCAAGTTCGTGATGTTGGTCTTTATTCCCTTGTTTTTTTGAAACAGTCTGAATTGTAACCTGAGTCATCTGCCCGATCTTTTCTTCGATCGTCATTTTATCCAGAAGCTTTTTAACTTCACTTTTTAAGTTTGTATCGTCTTTTTGTGCGTTCAGCATAGTAGAAATGCCAAGGAATAATATTGTAATTGTAAAAAACAACGATCTTTTCATAATTTTTTCAGCAGTTTGTTTATGTTTATTTATTGATGACCTGTCACTTCAAGTAAACAAGTTTACCCGTTTGTGTTCTACCGGTCCCGGAGATTGAATAAAAATATGCCCCACTGGAACCAAATTCAGTGGTTCCCAAAGGGAAGGAATGAAAGCCCTGTTCAAGGTAGCCAAGATCATCCTCAAAAACTGTCTCTCCCATTGTGTTGAACAGGGCAAACCGAAAAAAATCCGGTTTGTTAACATTAAATGAAATCACTGTCTGCCCGTTAAACGGATTTGGATAATTCTGATTCAACGAAAAATCACCGGGGAACTCTGACTGCCCGTCCTGAACACCAGTTGGATCAGATTCGATTATTATTCCGCTGATCACAGGATTATCTATCTGTGCAGCAAAATGAACATCGAGAATTCCATCCTGGACAACAATGTTGGTAAATTCTTTAACCAATGCAGTGCTTGTTCCAACTTCAGCAAATATGTCGAGATTGTTTAACACTTTAATACTCTCGAGAAATACACTAAAAATTCTCTTGTTGGCGCTTGTAAAATAGTTTTCAGCAAAGAGGAGTTTTACTTTATATCTTCCATTGGGAACTCTGACTCTGTAGTTTGCCATTCCATATTTTTCATTGCGATAAACTTCATCCTCGTCTGTGCCGTTTATTTGCAGATTTGACGAATAGGATGCAGTTGTTCCGTCAAGGAAACCGTAATCACCCGCCAAAGTCCATTCTGTATCTGCCATATAACCGATAACAGCAGGCCCGCCACAGTTAAGTTTAATTGGATAAGTCCAGTTTCTTTGTAAAATTATTGTAACAGCTTTAGGAGCAGAGGTGTTGTTAAACCTGTCTTTCACATTCATAACAAGGAGGTTTTTGGTAGTGGTAAAATCCCATCCGGAAACGGTCAGTTCCACACTTCTTGGGTCACTCCGTAGAGTTACACTCTGAACAGTTGCGCCAACTATATTAAAATTTGCAACATTTTGACCTGATATCGAATCAAGTTCTTCGGTAAAGTATGCTATCACTTTATTGTCTTGAACTCTTGCCGAAAGAACAACAGGAGGTTTCACATCGGTGTAACCAAGATTTACTGCATCAGTTAAACAAAGGATAAGTTTTGAATCTCTAAAAACGGCGTTTGTTGTCACAAAATCGCAGTTGTTCCCGTTAAAGGTGTGGGTGGCTTTCTCCCAACGGGCAGTATTCCAATAATCAAAATCATCACTCCAGGAGAGCGAAAAATTATTGTTTGTGCCGTAGTTTCCGCCTCCGGGGTTATAGTTGTAATATTTCACCCAGTCATAATATGCAAACGCAGGAAGTGCATCAACATTAAGTGTGCCTGCCCAGTTGGCGTAGGTTGGAGTCCAGTTGTTCATCATGAGTTTCTGAGCTTTATTAAGAGCTTCGATATGAGCACCAGTTTGTCTGTGAACTTCAACTCCGTCAACAAACCAGGCAACATAAGTTGGAGTCCATTCAAAAGCATAGGTGTGGTAATCGGTGTGTGGACTAAATGTTGCAGGGAAATGACTTGTGTGGTTTAACTGACCCGGGGTAATAGGGTTAAACTGAATATCGTAATCGTACCTTCCAAGAATCTCGATATCAATTTCGTTCCAGTCCTGGATTCCGGTTGTGAACTCGTGATAAGTAAAAAAAGTTGATAACATCCCATCTCTGGCGGCGGATTTCATATTAACCTCAAACCTGCCGTAAAGGAAGGTCTGTTTGGTCCTCAATTCCGCACCTTTAAAGTCTTTAGCTTGAACAGCCGTCGTCAACAGAAGGATGACTAAAAGTTGTAACAAATTTCTTTTTTTCATAAGCTCAATTTCATTGATAAAAAAATGCCGGCTTACACATGGGAGAACGCTAAGCCGGCAACTCACATTAAAATGACACGGACATCGTAAACTTCTGAATGTCCTTAAATCTTCCAAAACTTTGGTAAGCATAATCAAACAATACAGCAACATTATTCATAAGGTGTTGTTTAATACCAAAACCAAGAGTAAATGACTCCTCAGAATCCTGCTGAAACAGTGACTTGTATCCACCTCTGATAAAGAGGAATTTATTGAAACTGTATTCAGCACCAATATTTACACTCTCATAATCGTCACTTGGATGTGTTGCATCAACTGCCACCAACAGTTTGTGCTGATCGGTTCTTATCGGTGCGTATGCAACGCCCACTCTAAAATTTAGAGGAAGTGACCAGGCACCTGTTTCTAAATATGCAGGTATCTTGCCATTGTTTCCTGTGCTTCCCGGATCAAGATCATGAAGTACAAGGTTCGAATTTCCAAGAAGCTGTATTTTGGAACCAAAATTGGAAATCGACATTGCAAGAACTGCATCATCAAATGGTGTAACATATTGCACACCCATATCGATGGCAAATGCTGTTGCACTCATTTTCCAGATACTCTGGTAGATAAATTTAGGGTTAAAACCAATCGAAAATTTATCAGTTAACTGTATAGCATAAGCAAGACTTATTGCCATATCGTTTGCCGTAAATGTTTCACCTGTTCCGCCTGGAAAATCAATTGTGGTAACTTTCATTTCGCCCACATTTGAGCTGATGAAACTTAACCCGATTGTTCCGATATCACCCATGTTGTAGCTTGCTGCAAGATAGTTATATCTTACATCAGCGATCCAGATTGTGTGATCGAACATCATCTGAAATCCCTCGGCTTTTGTAAGACCTGCAGGATTCCAATAAATTGAACTTACATCACTTGCGGCACCGGCAAAGGCACTACCCATGGCTGTTGACCGGGCACCCTGCCCGATTGAAAGGAACGGGGCTGCTGTTGTTCCTCTTTTGGAAACATCAGACTTAAAAGTTTGTGCAAATGTAAGATTGGCGCAAACTGCTAAAAATATCAGGATATAAATCTTTCTTTTCATTTCAATTCGTCCGCTTATTTAATTAAAGCAAATTTGCCGATGTGTTCACCTACATTGGGAGCATCAACATGATAAATGTAAACACCATAAGCAGCGTCCATACCGTCATCCGTCACTAAGTTCCAGGAAAGACTTCCATCCGAGAAGGTGGAGCTTTTAACGAGAGTTTTGATCAACTGACCTGTGATTGTATAGATTCTTACTGTACATTCACCCGGCAGATTAATAAAGTCGATCTTTCTGTCTCCGCGTCCTGTGGAATTCAGGTTTCTTCTTTCCCATGTGGCGGCTCCGAGATAAGGATTAGGCACAACATCCACTTTGCCAAGCTGATTCTTCGCCAGATTATTGTCGATGACAACACCCTGGGTTGAGAAGAGGAATTTATCCCCGGTCTTAAATGGCTTGGTGGTGGTGATAACATATTTATCGCCATTTGCCGGATATTGAAGTGTGGCATTTGGATCAAAAGGAACATCATAAGAGAGATTCCATGCAAACCTTACATTGGTTTGCGCAACCGATCCCTGAAACTCAAGAATCTGAATTTGATCACCTATCGAAAGGTTACCTGAACCGTCATTATCTTTTACAGCAACTTTTGAATATTTCTGCTCTGTTTTATTCCACACCTTAAAATTCACAGGGAATCTGGTATAGATTGGAGGAGACTGAATGAAACAAGTGTCCTGTGGAGTATCAGAGAAAGTTATCTCATAATCAGCAGGCCATGCAATTCCACGAACAGGGGTTGCATCTTTTGAAGCGAATACTGTCAGATTGTTGTTTCTGATCAGCCAGCCTGTAAGTGAATCGTTGATAGCAACTGAAGTGTCGTTTAATACACTGATCGCCATACCGTCAAATGGAGGACTTACTCTTTCACTGCCAAAATAGGAAGAATCGATTGTTTTTATTGTATCAGTAACTCCGTTAAGAGTTTTGATTATCTTATAAGATAATGTTTTATAAAGTGGATATGTTGTATTCGAAGTAAATTCGATCTGATATGCTGCTCCACTTTGAACTGCAGCAGGATCAAGAATTGTCATTTGAAGAGCACCGGAACCAATACCGGTAGTAACCGATTTTGTGTCGCCAACTATGTTTGGTGGAACATAACCGGCTGCAGGAGCGTTTGGCACAACCACGGCGCAGTTAATATCAACAAACTGTAGATTACCGGCAAAATCTTCGGTGATGATCTTTGTGCATTCGGAAGGTTGTAAACCTGCGGTACCAAACTTAGGATCACCCTGATCATAAGAAACACATGCATAATAGTATCTAACGCCATTATTTACATCTGTGTCAACATACGAATAACGAAGTCCGGATTCACTGCCTCTCCAAAAATGAGCACCATTAATACCGATTGGATCGGGTCCCATAATGCTGTCTTTTAAGTCATATTGCACAAGTGGTTTCCAGTATTTGGTTGAACCTTTCGAGTCGGTGATTAACTTGATATCGTTAAATTCAGGTTCGGTACTTCTGTAGATCATATAACCTTCAAAATCCTTTTTGTATCCTTGTGTTGGATCATTATTCTGGAAGCCAAGGAAAGGATCACGCGATTCTTCAGCAATATTGTCCCAATAGAGGAATACTTTTCCATCACCGGGAACTGCTGTTAATTCCGGTTTGATTGGTGGTTTTGAGAAGTTGTAGTTTGCGTTGTAAATCTGCTGAACAGTCTCTTTATTAAAGAGAATGTCGTTTAAGTCTTCACCAAACAAGAGTGACATAGAGAATCTCTCTCTTGTTCCCTGCTGAAGCGGGAATGGACCTGAAGCAAACACCATACTGATATTTGCACGCTGAAGGGAAGTATCAAACGAACCCGCAACCATTCTGTTCCACATCGGTTCATCATCTTTCGCCCAGCCACCACCGGTTCCACCCTGACCAAGTCTGTAGATCGATAGAGCTGTAAGACCTATTTGATCGGACTCATCTTTGTCAGTTTTATCAAAATTGGGTTCACCGTCGGTAACCACTCCGTCACCTTCACCCTGATCGGGTCCGGTATATTGTCTGTCAAACGGACCAACACCATCTTTGCCCACATCATTATTGAGGGGTTCGTTTTGGTCAGCATCCCATTTCCCGTTACCGTTGATATCAAGGTAAGGAAGCCAGTCGCCATCGTTGTCGATACCGTCATCTCTTTTTTCGTCAATCATTCCATCCTGATCGTTGTCAATGGCATCAATACCATTACCCGGGCTTTCGAGATAAGCATATCCATAATAACCTGTTTTCCAGTTATCGGGGAGACCAAGACCATTGTCATCATAACAGTATGCAAGATCCGCAATAAGATCAAATGAAGCGTTATCATCTTCAGAATCATCAGTACCACCAACACCGCAGTCAGTATAAAAACCAAAAACTGTTTTTGGGTAAGCGAAATCGGAGATGTTTACTATATCATAATGCCAGAAGATAATATCTTCAGCAAGTACATGTGACCATTGAAAACCTCTAACTTCCACCCTTAAGCCGAGTCCACCTCTGTTGGTGTCTGCTGCTATTGGATAGAAGAAGAAAGGATTTCTCATATATTCTTTATCCTTTGAATCATCCATCACAAAAAATGTTTCAAACTCGGAATTAAGAACACCTCTTCCAAAATAACCGTACCAGTTTTTGTCCCATTCGGGGGTAAGGTCCAAGGCGGCAGGCCAGTTTGAAGGCCAGGTAAGAGGATCCGTGTTAATGGAAGGTTTTTTGGAAGATGGATTATTGTAACCGGGAAGGGGTTCAAATCCCCAAATCTCACCGGTAACAGGATCTTTATCCATCCATTCACGATATGAGGTTTGAAGGGGGTGAACGATTGTGCCGGTACCGGGAGCAGTTATCTCTGTGGAAATTAATACTGCCACACCATCAAGATAAGAATGTCCCGTTCCTTTGGGCCACTCACCTGATGGCTGATAGGGCCACTGACCTACTTCACCATTGTTGTAGAACAATGTTCTGATCTGATTGCCATCCATAACACCTTCACGACGGTACTGTATATTACCATACTCATCGTTACGATAACGCTGAGTTGAAGGTGAGACCTGGGCAAAAGCTATCTCCGTTAATAGAAGAAGAGTAATTAATGATATTTTCTTTAACATTCTGAAACTCCGGGAATTAAAAATCGAAACCAATGCCAACTCTGACCTCTCGAGGTGTAGAGTACATCGCTGGATTGTTGATATATTCTTCAATAGTGTTTAATCCGATTACATCAACTGCATATTGAGTATTCAGATCGGCATTGGCTCTACCAGTGGTTGAGTAAACACCGAATTCGTTTCTAATATCCAATGCGTTATAAATTGTAATGTAGGTTCTGATATTTAGACCAAAAACATTAAATACCTTGTCAGCTCTCAAGTCGAGGTTCAGATAAGTTGGTCTGATACCACCATTTTCGAAACGAACACCGCGGGAAACTTTTGGGTCTTCCGTATAAGGCATTCCGGAACCATACTGAAAGATGAGTCCTACTGTCCAATCACCGGGAATACCAACATTAACACTCAGGTTGAGTGTATGTCTCTGATCCCATGAAAGTGGAACCACTGTTTTTGATTCTTCGATCGGTGGATTTGTTTGATTTTTGTTGTAAACTGCATAAGGATCGGAAGAGTTGCCTTCTGCAATCTGATAAGTGTAATCAAGTTTTGCGCTGAAGTAGTTCGAAAATCTTTTGTCGAACACAAGCACCAAACCTCTAACATTTGCATAATCTCTGTTTATAAAACGGGCATACTTAAAGCCTTCATAAGTGTTTACAATCTCCATACCGAGCCAGTTTCTGATATCACGATAGTAGAGGGAAACATTCACAGAAATGTCTTCAAGAAGAGCCTGCTGTAAACCGATTTCATAGATAACATTCTTTTCAGCATTCAGATCGGGATTTCCAACCACTGTGTTAAGGCTGTTACCCGGTCTTACGATAAAATCAGGGTTTTGATAAAGATTTTCGAATGATGGTATCTTAAAGAAGTGACCATAAGAAAATCTGATGATACCTTTGTCGGTTATTGGGAATGAGGCCCCAAGCCTTGGGCTAATCTGGTATTTTGCATCAGCATCAATCCATTGATCAGCACCAGGGAATGAAGGATTCCTTGTAGGATTCTGTTTATCGACAGGCATCCTTGCTTTTGAATTAAAATAGTCGAACCTTACACCGGCGTTGATGATCATGATGTCATATTCCATCTTGTCCTGAATGTAAGCCGAAAACTCAATTGGTTTTCTTGCATACTCGATGTTCGACCCCTGATCAGACATGGTTCCCACTGCCGGGTAACCCATTGTAAATACCGCATTTCCCATCGAATCGATTTGACCATCGGTGAGATTTACAAGGTCCCATCCGTGGTTGTAAATATCGTGAAGTCTTGCTTCAACACCCACGCCAATTTTGTGTTCTTTCGAAATCTGGGAGTTAAGTGACCACTGCCCTACAAAACTTTTACTTGTCCTGTCATATCTGTTACCCTGGTTACCACCTGAACGAAATGTATAGTTCGAGATTGCAATACCCTGTCTTGGGTTTACATATCTCGGATCAAAAGGATTCTCGTAGAGATATCCTTCATACTGGTAGTTGTTGACAGAAAATTTTAGACTTTGGTTCGTTTCCGAAGAGAGATAATGGTTAATTTGAAAATTTTGAACCCAGTCGTTCCCGTAATTAGTCATGATTCCGTCGGGAGTCCATGAGTATCCATGATCGTACCCTTTGCTTTTTGTATGATCCAAAAAGACGGAATAAGTGAAAGCTACTTTGGGGAGTGCATAAGTAAGTTTTGCATTCAACGAATACTTTGTGTAAGGATTCATCGGAACATAGGCCCTGTCGCCCGTGTTTCTGGGTATCCAGAAAGTTTTATCGTTTGGAATCGGGTAAAACGGCACATCATCGGTTACATTGTAAACTCTTTGCCCGTAAAGATGACCTTCATTGTCAAAATATCTACCTGTAACAAAGAAATAGAGATTTTCAATCGGTGATATTGGTCCGCTGAAAGTAAGCTGCAGGTTTTTCTGAGCGATACGGTCAACCTTGTCGAGATTTCTAAAAATATTTGAACCACCGGTTATAAAGTTTCCAATATAACCTGATACATCTGTTCTAAACTTGTTTGATCCACCCTCGGTAACGATGTTAACAACGCCCGAAAGTGCCTGACCATATTCGGCATTAAAAGTTCCGGTTATAACTTCCATCTGCCTTATTGAAGATTGCTCAACCTCGAGACCAAATCCCCCGTTAAATGGGTCTGTAACGGCAACACCGTCTATCAGATAAGCCACATCATTTGATCTTCCACCACGGAAATGACCGTCAATAACACCGGCCTGAAGGTTAACCACCTGATTTATGTTTTCCACCGGCATCATTTTAATGTCTTCGGAAGAGATGGTTACTGATGTGGAAGTCTGATCTTTCTGCACCAATGGACGGTCGGAGGTTATTACAACCTCTTGTTCAAAATTGAGCCCTGAAGGCTGAAGTTTTACATCAACATTGGTTGTCAGATCGATCTTCACGAGCACTTTTTCCATGATCGTTTTTTGAAATCCAACTGCGGAAAAAATGACCCGGTAGGTACCCGGCGGGACATTGTTAATAGAATAATAACCGTTAATATCGGCAGCAGCACCCAGAAAAGTGCCTTCAAGAATTACACTTGCACCAATAACAGGTTCACCTGTTTTGGCATCAAGTACCACGCCTGAAATTTTTCCGGTTACACCGCCAAAAGTAAAGGTCGTTCCAAAAATGAATAGAACTATCACTGCAAAAGCATTGATATTTCTTATTAAAGAGTAAGTTTTTTGTCTCATCGGAATATCCCAAAATTATCGAAACTAAACAATGGGTGCAGAAATTGCAGCTTCTGCACCCACAGGGAGAAATGCTACTTTACAAGCATCATTTTATTTATTTTAGAGAATGAACCACTTTCAAGTTTGTAGAAATAAATTCCACTTGAAAGAAGTGATGCATCAAACTGTACAGTGTAAACACCGGCTGTTTGATCCTGAGCAACCAGGTCAGCAACTTCTCTTCCCAATACATCATATACTTTAAGGGAAACAAATCCCGATTTTTCGATCGCATATTTAATTGTGGTCGAAGGGTTAAATGGATTTGGATAATTCTGAGCCAAACCATAGTTATCAGGAGTAAGGATTTCGTCGTTGATTCCTGTAGCGGGTTCCCAGAGGTTTCCAATAAAGGTGTGAATCCATCTTGAAACATCCTGGTATGACTTGTCTTCATTGTATGGAGAATAAGTCATGATTCCTTCTCTGGAATTGGTTGCATCCGCATCGTTGAGGGCGAAATCGATAGGAAGTCTTGTACCTTCTCTTGGAACGAAAGTAAGATCGTTGCCATGAAGGGCTAATTCTGAAAGATTGATTCTACATTCAACAATGTAACCTGAAGGGAATTTCTCTTCCCAATAATAGTTAACACCTTCGCCGATAAGACTGTCAGTTCCGGCTGAACCATCGATAATCACGCGGTTATAAGCGAATCTGAAGTGATAATCAGGCTGTGCACCTCTCTGATATGAGGTGTGTGGCATTCCACGGAAGTCATATAGACCAATATAAAGATCAGGACAATCGTTAAGATATGAATCGTTTTGTGCATCCGGAACAACGATGTCGTCATCAACATCAAAAGCGATATACATATATTGATTATCCATTGCTACATAAGCTTTTGCCGAGCAATCAGCATCACCCGAAATGGTGGTGTTGGTTACAAGGTGACCTGTACCGTCTGACAAGAACATTCTGAAAGGATTAATCGCCTGCCATTCAGCAAGGTTTCCATCCGCAACAAAGTTTGTTGGTGCGCTTAATGATACAGTTGGTCTGCCTTTTGCAGTGTTGGTTACTGCACTTGAGTTCTGGCTGATAAGACTCTTGTTGCCTGCAACATCTTTACAACGAACTGCATAATAATATGTTACAGATTGATCTGTATTAGGAGCCAAAAGAAGGTGTTCCATCAACTGACCACCCTCAGGAACATTAAGTTTTACAACTTCAACGCCCGGCAGGGTTACATCTGTAATTGGATTTTTTGAATAGAAGATGTCATAAACTTCACCGGTTTCATTGGGAACATCAATCCAGGTCACTACATTCTGGAATGTTCCTGCAAATGCTGCAACACTCTGTGGAGGCTCCGGTGCAATTACATCAAATTTTGGATTTCCTGTCCACCAGTCGGTGATCCAGATAACTGTTCCGGCAACTGCTGAAGCTTCAGCCATCATTCCAACTACATTCACTTGTGATGAATCGAAGAATGTTGTGTTGTCCTGGAATAACATGTCTCTTAACGGGAAAGCATAATTGTGCCACTGGTCATCTGCAGTTGGAGTGAAAACAGTGCCTTTTTTGCCGCCACCGCCTTCAAACTGAACTCTCAAAGCTCCGGTTCCCGGAGGACATTTTAATTTGAATTTAACACTGTCCACCTGCCATGAACTTCCAAGGTTGAACACCGGGCTAACATTAAGTCCCATTCCTGTCCATCCGTTGCCCCATTCATTACCTTCTGTCCATTTAACAGCATTACTGTTTGGAGTTGGTCCTGCACCGGCAACTACTTCCATATTCGACTGACCCCAGGTGAAAACCGAGAGGTTACCCATGAACTGGATACCGTTGAAAACGATTGCAGGAACTGAACGGTTACCAAATCTTCTGAAGTTGTCAAAACGAACGGTAAGTGAATCAGCAGGGATGTTGGTTCCTGGTGTATAACCTGAAGTTATTGCGCCAAGGTTAAAACCAACAATTTTATCCCAGTCAAATTCCTGGTTGTTCCATGAATTCCCGGGTCCACCGCCCCATCCAGAAGGGAAAATAACAAATCCTGAATCAGAAGGATTTACACTACCGTCTGTAGAAAGGATTTTGATTGGCACTTTCAGTTCAACCCATTCACTAGTTGCATCGAGAATGGTTGCATGTTCGTAAATCCATTCTTCGATTGGAGCATCAGGGGTTGGCCTGTCTGCAATATGAATCCTGAATACCATGTTTACAGGTATTGTAGGAGGAGTAACAACTTTGATCATCAGTGACAATGAATCGGTAGCTGACCAGTCATAAAATGTTCCGGTTGGAACTCTTTTAATTAACTGTCCATAGCTGCCCCATTCGTGAATGGCACCAATAACAAATTTGATTTCGCCCGAGCCGGCGCCCTGAACAAAATCTGTAGTGTTCAACAGATAGTCCATCCTGCTGCCATTTTCAAGTGAAAACTGGTAGGTGGTATCCGCCGAAAGATCCGTCTCAAACCCTTCAATCAACTGCGGAAGTGCAGAAGTCGAAAGTCCGATAAGGAAAAGAATTGATAGTATGATTCTCTTCATATGTTTTACCTCAATGAAAATGAGTTTTTGATTAATGAATATTTGGATTTTAAACTTTTATAATTTTTCATGACCAGATGCTCCAGAGCCCAAGGATCATCAACAATATTATTGCTGAAAGAAGAAAACTTGGGTTGGGTCTTACAAATCTTTTTAATCCGGCAAAATTCCCTGTTATCTCGGCAAAACTCTCGGCAAATGTCGCCCTGAGCTGAATTCCAAATTTATTTGTTTCTATGCTGTTATTAAAGTTGAGCGTCAAAATCATCCCCACACTTACGATGAAAAGGAAGAGGGAATAATGAAGGAAGTTGATCGACAACACCCAATTGAGGAATGAATGAAGTTCAACACCATTTTGAACCATCATTTCAAGCACAAGCCTGCCCATTCCAAGTGTTTCAGTAACTGCTAAAGTAATAAGTGCCGATCTTGTGTTCATTTTGCGTGAAAAGAGACCAAACAGAAACACAGCAGTGATGGGAGGACTTACAAATGACTGTACACTTTGCAGGAAAAGATAAAGATGTGAACTTATAACCTTTACGAGAGGCACAATCAATATGGCGGCAATAACAGCAGTTGTGGTTGCAAGCCTGCCCACAAGCACAAGTTTTCTCTCGTTTGTTTCAGGATATTTTAATTTGTAATAATCGTTTGTAAAAAGTATCGCAATACTGTTAAAAGCTCCTGCAAGAGACGACATTATTGCAGCCAGAAGCCCTGCAATTACAACTCCTTTTAATCCCATCGGAAGCAGATCACCACTTACCATTGCTGAGTAAGCCCCATCACCTCTTGACTCTGGATAAAGAACTGCTGCAAACAAACCGGGAAGCACAAGAATAAAAATTGGAAGGAGTTTAAATGAGGCTGCAAGAAGTGAACCTTTTCGTGCATCGTCAATAGATCTGGCACTTAACATTCTTTGAACCATATATTGATCGGTACACCAATACCAGAATGCAATTACGGGAGCTCCAAACACGATTCCTGTCCAGGGATAATCTTTGTCATCAATTGGTTTAAACATCGTAAAAAAGTCTGAAGGTAATTTTGAGTAAAGTCCTTCAAATCCGCCAACAGCCATGTAACCTATTACCGAAAGAATCACAGCACCGGTAATCAACACTATCCCCTGAAATGTCTGGGTTCTTATTACTGCTTTTGATCCACCAATAACGCTGTAAAGTCCTGTTATTAAAACAATTAATATAGAGGATGCGTAAATGTTTAATCCAAAAATATTATAAAAGAGAAGACTTGCGGCGAAGAGGGAGACGAGAATTTTGGTGAGGATGTAGTTGGCAATCGAAAAAGCAGCAAAAAGTTTCCTGATCCTTACATCAAAATTTAACTGAAGGAATTCAGGTACTGTAAAAACGCCCGATTTAATAAAAATTGGAGCAAGGAACCACCCTGCAAATATGAGCATAAAAATTGCCATCAACTCAAACTGCCCCACTGCCAGACCTCTTGTTGAGCCTGCTCCTGCTAGTCCGATAAAATGTTCACTTGAAATGTTGGTTGCAAAAATTGAGATACCTATTGCGATCCAGCCCACATTTCTACCGGCGAGAAAGTAATCGGTATAACTTTCATCGTTTTTCCGGGAATAGTAAAAACCGATACTCAATACGATTATCAAGTATATTACTATAACAGCAGTGTCTAAATAGGTAAATGTGTTGGGCATTCATTCAGTCAATTGTTGAAACGTTGTAATGCACAAATCATGCCAATGAAAATTTACACTGCTTTTCCATCAAATTCTTAATATTGAGAATTTCACACGAAGAGAAAACCCCTGTCAATTATTATTTTAATAACAACGGTTTATCAATTTGATAAGAAAAACGACTGTAGCCTTATTTCAACCCCAGTTCTTTCATCATTCTGTAATAGTTGGGAGGGGCAATTCCCATTTTTTTGGCGGCATCGGCATCTGAGACTGAATGAGTCCTTACAAAGTTGAAATACCTTTCCCTGAATATTCTTTCGGCATCCTTTAGATCAATTATATTTTCTGGATTAAATATATCCTTAAAACCGTCGTCACCACCCCCCGTTTCATAAACAATACCAAGAGCTTTCACTGCATTCATCGGTGACACTGTATTCCCCGAATGAAACAATACTCTTTGCACAACATTTTTTAGCTCTCTGACATTCCCGGGCCAGTCGTATTTCACAAATATCTGCATCGTTTCGTTGGGTATTACCGGCTTTTCCTTCCCCATATCAATACTTATATTTCGCAAAAAGTGATCGATGAGGGACGGAATGTCATCAACTCGCTTTTTAAGGTCAGGTACAACAACGGGCAGAACATTCAACCTGTAGTAAAGGTCTTCGCGGAATCTCTTTTCCCTCACTTCCTGCTCAATGTTCCTGTTTGTGGCGGCAATTACCCTCACATCAACTTTTACTGTCTCTGTCCTGCCAATCTTTTCAATTTCACCTTCCTGAATCACCCTTAGAAGTTTCACCTGAGCTGCAAGTGGAAGTTCTGTTATCTCATCGAGGAAAATTGTTCCATGGTTGGCAATCTCAAAAAGACCCGGTTTTTTTTTGTCAGCTCCCGTGAATGCACCTTTTTCATACCCAAAAAGCTCACTTTCCACAAGTTGATCCGGAAGACTTCCGCAATTAACCACCACAAAATTTTCATATTTTCGGTCACTTCGATAATGGATATTATGTGCTACCAGTTCCTTCCCCGTGCCCGAAGCTCCTCTGATCAGGATGTTGATATTACTTTGAGCGAGTCGGTCGAGATCGTTTTTTAAGTCGAGCATTAGAGGTGATTCACCAATAATCTTTTTCTGCAAAAGTATATCAGCAACATTCCGTTTAATTTTTTGCATCGAACGCATTCTGTCACGCTCAAGCAGACTTTTTTCATGGGCATTAAAGATACTGAGAATAAAATCAGTAGGCTGATAAATAAAATCGTCGATATCACCCGGATATTTGGTGCAGTACCAAAAAGCTCCTGCCTTAATAAGACGGTTGGCAAAATGATAATCGGAGAGATTAATTGTCATTTTTGTGATAACAATTATCTGAATCGAAGAATCGATGGTTTTAATTTTGTGAATCAGGTCTTCACCCATCAAACCGCCGGAAATCTGGTAGTCCATTATCACCACATCAATTTTGTTCCGGTTCTCTTCAAGATATTCGAGAGCAGCCTTTCCGTTTGAAACATAATGAACAATTTCCATCTTTTCCGAAAATGGCTCTACCGTTTTTTTCACCCTTCTTACATCAAATTCTTCATCTTCAATAAGTAGAATGCTAATATTTTTATCCTGGAAGATCATTTCTGTCTCTCAATCTCTCTAATGTTTTATTGTAATTGTAAACCGGCATCCTTTTTCGGGAAGATTTTGTGCATCAAGCTCCCATCCACATCTTTTTGTCATCTCCCAGGCGATATAACACCCGTATCCCGAGTTTCTTAACCCCTGCGACTTGGTGGTTGTGTTCTCAACAAAGAGATACTTAACTCCATTTTCATTTATTTTAAGCAAACTGCCGTCAATTCCCTTTCCATTGTCAGTTACACTCAGGATCGAACATTTTTTCTCCGGATCATGTTTGGTTTCCACTGTGATTACCAAATCATTTTCCGATCCATGATCTATGCTGTTTTGGATCAATGGTTCAATAATTTCCCACACCACAAATTCATTCACATTAACTACAGGCAAATTTTGTTCCAACTTGCATTCAATCCTGTAAGCATCAGTTGTGGTTGTTACCCGTTGGAAAATATTGCCCACAATAAATCTGACAACTTCGTTGAGATCAGTACGGAACATCTGATTTCTGATCGTTTGGATTGGGGGATCAAACCATTTCATATCATAAATTACTCTTGACACAAAGTTTGAATATTTTGCAACCCTGTATTTAATCTCATCGATATTGTCGAGCTCCAACATTCGTAAATCCTCTTTTATGAACCCCATCACTTTTTCCGCTTTGTGATGGGTATGATAGATCCGTTTTGTAAATATCAACTCATTTTCGTAATTGATCTGCTTTTTCAGATTTTTTTCGTGTTCATCAAACAGAAGTTTTTGGGTTTCATCCCTCTCTTTTACGGTGTAAGATGATATAAAATACATCGCAAGCAGACCAAGTGTTATCAGTGATAAGTAGATAACGGAAGTTTCATCATAACTGCTTATTACCTGATTGCTGATTGAACTGAAATCGGGTGAAATCTCCATATAGATCGCACCGATAAACTCCCCTCTAACTACAAAAGGTACAAAAACATGAAAAGTTTGTTTGTCCCTTACCACTGTTTTAATTCTTTCAGTTGACTCCAGTTCATTTTCTATCGATTTATAGAGTGCTGCAACATTTTTATCAATTTCGGTTGATATTAGTGACCGGTCAGAGCCAATGACCACCGAATAAAGCGTTCTGCCATCATTGATACTGAAGGTTTTTCCTTCGTTCTCCATTATTATAAACAGACGGTCGATGTTGTGTGTGAGTTGCTGCTGACTGAATATGATATCCAGCGATTGGATCACTTTATTCTCTTGTGCCGGGGGTATTTTAATTTTGGGGTCAACCGATTCGATGGCAAGTTCAATCACCGTTGCAGTAAGGTTGGCAATCTCCTCTGCCGATTCTTTTTGATACCAATCCTGAGTTGTCTCAAGGAAATTTTTAATTGACGACTTATTGATAAAAGAAACGATTAATTGGAATGAAAAGAGAATTATAAAGAGCACAGTCACATGCCTGAACTCAAAATGATACTCTTTTATTTTGTTTGTGAGACTCTGTTTCATAATGTTCTACCGCGCCCCTATCTCGTTTTTGATCTTTTCCAAGACCTGCCCGGGATCAAGATTTTTTTCAATCGCCTCATTTATATGTTTAACAATGATATCAGAAAGTCCTGTGTATCTCTCGAACATTGGTCTGTGAATCCCGTTTTCAAAAAGTCTTTGATAAAACACCAACTCGGGGTGTTTTTTAAGAAATGTGGCATCAGAATAGACAGATTTTTTCACCGGTAAAACATTTCCATCCTCATAGTGGAATTTCTGAATCTCGTCACTTAACATATATTCGATAAATATCCTGACCTCCTGAATTTTGGATGAAAGTTTGGATACCATAAGGTTCCACCCTCCAAAAACATAAGCCGGCGAACTTCCCTCAAGATGTGGTAGAGGCGCAGCTTTCACTTTCCCCCTGAACTCTTTAGGGAATGCTTTGTTGTCTTCACTTAAAAATCCGGGCCAGCCCCTCACTGCAAATGCATCTTTCTCAAAAAAGTATTGATAACTTTGCATTTCCTTAAATTTTATCACTTCGGGTGGCGATATTTTATATTGGTGCACAAGATCAACAAGGAATTTGATCGATTTTTTGGACAATTCATCATTCTCTCCCAGTTTCACTTCGGATGCCACCATCGGATTTTTATGGTTGTTCATCAACTCTGTAAACGAACACATCAACCCCTCGTAGGCATCCCCCTGAAATAGATAAAAAGGTTTGTTTACCCTTCCGTTTGCAGCATCAACTTTCATCTTCAGATCAATCAATCTTTCCCATGTGATCGATGACGACAACTCCTTTCGATATTCCTCTGCACCCTGAACTTTTTCCAACAGGTCATCCCTGTAAAACATCAATGCTACATCTGCATAAAGGGGAATTGAAACGAGTGAATCTTTGTGAAAACTTGTGGGAAGAAAATGGGGGACAATATCCATAACCAGAGATGAGTCGATATATCTATTCAGAGGCATTGCCCACCTCGAAAAACGGGGCACCCAGATGATATCAACACTAAAAATATCTATTCTGCTGCTTTTGCTTCTGAGATACCGGGCAAGAAGTTCTTTTCGTTCATTTGTACTAAATTTATCAAATGAAAGATCAATCGTCTCTACCCTGATCTTTCCCTTATATTTTTCATTAAATCCGTCGATGATCTTTCGCAATGAGGGAGAGATGTTCTCTGCATAGTAAATCACCTTTTCATCCTGCAAAATACTTTCGTCGTACGACACAGGAGAAAAGATGAAAACTATCAACACAAATACCGTTACCAGTACCGTGCTCGCTACAATGTAAAATATCTTTTCGAGATTCATAAACTTTCCGCAAATTTTAATGCAAATATAGATTATTAAATTTTAGATTTTTCCCCTCCCCGTTCATTTATCCCGTCGATATTTATTAATTTGATAAGTTGAAATTATTAAAATAATAATACGACATGAATTCCCGACTATCTTAACCACATTATTCGGTTGAATTCCAACAATTATTTAAGGGCACAATTATTGAGTGTATATTAGCTTTGAAATAACCTATTCAGTCCAACGGAGATATAATGGCAACAACTATACCTAATGCCGGTAAAATAAAAAACAACGGTAGTACAGCAAACTACATGCCTGAATTGACGATACTTACTTCCCTCTTTTTTATGTGGGGATTTCTTACCTGTCTAAACGACATCCTCATTCCCCATCTTAAGAGTGTTTTTTCACTCAGTTATGCAGAATCGATGCTTGTCCAGTTTACTTTTTTCCTTGCCTATTTTCTCGTTTCGCTTCCGGCTGGAAAATTAGTTGAGAAGGTTGGTTATAAAAGAGGAATTGTGATTGGTCTTCTTACCGCAGGTGTGGGAACCTTGATATTTTATCCCGCTGCAGGTTTAAGGTCATATCCTGTCTTTTTGCTGGCGTTTTTTATCCTTGCCGCCGGTATCACTCTTCTTCAGGTGGCAGCAAATCCATATGTTACCATTCTTGGAAAACCTGAAACGGCTTCGTCGAGGTTAAATTTAACACAAGCCTTTAATTCACTCGGAACAACAGTTGCCCCTTATTTTGGATCACTCCTTATTCTTTCAACTGCAGTGAAAACATCAGAAGAAATGGCAACAATGGCACCGGCAGCCCTGAACGCATATATTGAGGCTGAAGCCACAGCCGTTCAAGTGCCCTATCTCGCTCTTGCGGCAGCTCTTCTGATACTTTCTGCAGTATTTGCTTACATTAAATTACCTCAAATTGAAGCCGGAAGTGTTGAATCTGAAGATGGCAGCAAACAGAGTTATGATGATCTTCACCCAAGTGCATGGGGTTATAAACACTTGATTCTTGGAGCTGTTGGTATCTTTGTTTATGTGGGTGCTGAAGTAGCAATTGGCAGTTTCCTTGTTAACTATTTTGTTTTTCTCGATAACTCTCTCGCTGAAATGGATGCAGGAAAACTTGTTTCATTCTATTGGGGTGGGGCAATGGTTGGAAGATTCATCGGCTCAGCAGTTCAAAGAAAAATTAATCCGGGACAAGTGCTTGGATTTAATGCTGTTGCAGCAGCGATATTGGTGATTGTTTCGATGCTTACAAATGGTCAGGTTGCCATTTGGTCCATTCTACTCGTCGGGCTCTTTAACTCAATCATGTTCCCAACCATCTTTTCCCTTGCAATTAAAGGACTCGGCAAACATACAGGACAAGCTTCCGGAATTCTTTGTATGGCAATAGTTGGTGGTGCTCTTATTCCTGTTCTTCAGGGACTAATCGCTGACTCTTCGATTGGTCTGCATCATGCATTTATCCTCCCTGTTCTCTGTTATGCGTTTATCGCTTATTACGGAATAGCAGGAAGTGTCCCAAGTTTTGAAAAAGCTGCACTGAAGAGGAAATAATGAGATACCTCTGGCTTCTCCTTTTTATTTCTGCTGTTGGACTTATTCATCCCCAACAAAAGGGATTCTTCTCAACCAAGGGGAAAGAGATTCTCGATCCCCAGGGAAAACCTGTACTTCTTAAAGGAATCGGGCTGGGCAACTGGCTCGTTCCTGAAGGATATATGTTTAAATTTGAAAAAGTGAGCTCCCCCCGACTCATCTATGATCTTTTTAATATCCTTTTGGGAGAACGTGAAGCAGAAAAATTTTGGAACAAGTTCAGAGCGGATTATACAACTCGCGAAGATATCAAGTTTTTAAAAAAGTGTGGTTTTAACTCCATAAGGATACCTTTTAATTATCGGCTTTTTGTTACTGACGATGAAAAGCAGGAATTGACGGGGCCTGGTTACGCCCTTCTCGATTCGGCTGTAAAGTGGTGCCGTGAAGAAAATCTCCCCGTTGTCCTTGATATGCACTGCGCCCCCGGTGGGCAAACTGGTGACAACATCGATGACAGTTATGGATATCCTTTCCTGTTTGAATCGGAAGAAAATATCAATTTGACCATCAGAATCTGGACAAAACTTGCGGATACATATAAAAACGATCCAATAGTTATTGGTTATGACCTCCTGAACGAACCAATTGCCCACTACTTCGACAAAGATAAACTGAATCCATTGCTTGAACCCTTCTTCAAAAGATTAACTGCAGCAATCAGAATTGTTGATAAAAATCATATTATTTTCATCGCCGGTGCTCAGTGGAACAGTAATTTTTCAGTTTTTGGGAAACCATTTGATGATAATCTGGTTTACACTTTCCATAAATACTGGACCCCCGCTACCAAAGAAGTTGTACAGGATTATATCGATTTTGGCGAAAAGTATCAGGTGCCAATCTGGATGGGTGAATCAGGTGAAAACACCAATGAATGGATAACTGAATTCCGAACGATGCTGGAAAAGGAAAATATCGGCTGGTGTTTCTGGCCCTATAAAAAACTTAACAGCGAAAGGGGAATAACCTCGATCGTGCCACCAAAAGATTATGATCTGATAATAAATTTTGCAAACAAATTTGATGTCTCTTATGGATATATCAGAGATAACAAACCTGATCAGGAGAAGATCAAAACCATCCTCGCACAATATCTCGAAAATGTCAAATTAAAAAACTGTGTTATCAATTCTGAGTATCTTAAGGCTCTTGGTTTATAATTTTTGGAAATGATGTTTAAAAGAGCCTCCATTTATCTGCTGTTGTTTGTTTCGTTTTTTTCGGTGATCTCTGCCCAACCCGATGGAAAGATTCTTGCCACCGTTGGTGGATCCACGATAACTGAAAGAGATTTTAAAACACGATTTGAACTCTCCCCATTCCTGTCGCACAAAAACGGGTGGAACAAGGATTCTCTCAAGTCAGATTTCCTCTATTCACTTATTGCTGAAAAACTTTGGTATTTGGAAGCTGTTAATCAGGGAGCCGACAGAACTGAAGAATTTCTTTTTTACTTTAAACCGCTCGAAGACCTTTTCCTCAGGGATGCCCTCTTCAAAATGGAAGTGGAAAGTAAAATTAAACTGAGCGCAGCCGATGTAAACAATGCCCTCTCAAAAGCTTCAAAAACGATTAAAACCACGATTCTTTCTTCAACGAACCGGGAGTTAGTCCAACAACTTTATTTGTCACTCATTCCCGGCAAAAAGCTCGATTCACTTCTAAAGTTACCCAGGTTTTCTTCAATTCAGGCTATCCCTGTGGAGTTAAAACTTGGAGTACTTCAGGATGAAGAGATTGAGGATTCGGTTTTTGTTCTCCCCCCCGGTGAATCAACACTCCCAATTAACAGTGAAAATGGTTGGATCATCTTTTATATCAATAATGTTATTTTTCAGGCGGTGGACATCGCCGACTCAAAAGTTGTTGATAAAATCAAACAAACTGTTAAAGATCGTCGCGCACTTCACAGAATGAAAGAGTATCTGGGTGGGCTGCTTGCAGACTATAAAATTAACATCGAAAGTGATCCGTTTAAGGTTGTTGCCAATCAAATATTTAATATAATTTCTGCGGCACCTCCCACACAAAATGATTCAACGGAATTTAATTACATCCTCACTTCCACTGATTATCAAAAATTGAGAACTTCAATCAGAAATGATAAATCAGCCACCACTCTCTTTAGCGTTGATGGAAGAGCAGTTTCTGTTTTTGATTTTCTTGCATCTCTCGCTCTGGATGAACCGGAATTTAAATCACAGTCAAAAAATGAAGTCTTCAAAAGACTAAGCAACCTCGCAAAAGATTTTGTCCAACAACAGATACTCACTTTTGAGGCAGAAAAAAAAGGTTTAAGATCATTAAAATCAGTTACTGATGATCTGGAATCATGGAAACAAAATCTTCTTGCACAAATAATGAAGGTATCATTTCTCGATTCCGCAAGAGTGAGTGACCAGGAAATTGAAGATTATTATAGACAGGATGTTTTGAAGGATAAAGATTTTGTTCTTGTGAATATTCAACTCCTGACCGTTAAAGATCTTAACGATATTGAAGCTGTGTTGAATGAAACAGGAAAAGGAAAATCTTTTAGTGAGATATTAAAGTCTAAAGGAAAAACTGATCCTCTCGTAAATGAAAACGGCGAAACGGGACTTAAACCCGCAGTCTTCCTCGGTGATATAGGAATTATTGCAAGCAAACTTGATCTGAATCAACTTTATGGACCTATCAAAAGAGGTGATGGTTATTCCCTGCTTATGGTGACACAAAAAAGCAGTATGAATGATTCACTTAAATTTGAATATGAAAGTTCAAAGGAGCAACTTAGAACTTACCTTTTTCAAAAGAAGCTCAACAAATTCCTTTCAAACAAAACCATGGGTCTCGCCCAAAAGTATGATGCAAAAGCATTTGAATCGGAATTAAAAGATATTAAAACTTCAAACATTGTAATGTTTGTTCACCGCCTCATGGGTTTCGGCGGTAGAATCACCGGCGTCCCACTGCTCGACAATTGGGCCGATTTCATAGATATCAACCAACTCCGGCAGGAGCTGATCCCGTAGAGTACCTGAGTACTGGAGTACTTGAGTGACCTGAGTACCTGAGTACTGGAGTATTTTAGTACTTCGGAACCTCAGAGCTTCAGAACTTCAGAACTTGAGTGACCTGAGTACTGAAGTACTTGAGTATTTTTGTACTTCGGAACCTCAGAACTTCAGAACTCCAGTGATATAGCAAAAAATCCCTCCGTGGATATCCGTTTAATCTGCGTGTATCTGCGTCCCCCATAAAATCCGTGGAATCTGTGGAAATCCGTGTCATCCGCGTAACTATACCCCATCCGCGATAATCCGCTTTATCCGTTTCATCCGCGTTCTATTTTTTACTAAATTTCAGTTCGGTTTTACCAAATTAAGCAATTGAACTTTATTATGAATTACGACTATCTTATCATCGGTGGCGGTATCGTCGGAACGGCAACCGCCTATTCAATCCTAAAAAAGAAACCCGGCTGCAAACTCCTCCTCATCGAAAAAGCCCCGTACCTCTCAAAACATCAAACAGGTAACAACAGCGGAGTCATCCATTCAGGACTTTATTACAAACCCGGCTCATTAAAAGCAAAAAACTGCACAATCGGCAGGGAAATGATGTATAAATTCTGCGAGGAACACAATATATTCCACGAAAGATGTGGGAAAATTGTGGTGGCAACCACTCAGGATGAGATTTTCCGACTGAATGATATTGAGATGCGAGGAAAAGCCAATGGCCTTACAGGATTAAAACGACTTGACTTCAAAGAAATCAGAGAATACGAACCATACTGTGCCGGAATCGAAGGTCTTTTTGTCCCCCAAACGGGCATAGTTGATTACACAAAAGTGGTTAAAAAGCTTGCTGAACTGATAGAAAACCTCGGTGGAGAAATAAAACTTAATTGCGAATTTATTCAACTTCGCCAACACCGGGATGAGTTAACTCTCTTGTCCACTACGGGAGATTACGATACAAAATTTTTGATAAACTGTGGTGGTTTACATTCAGATGTCATTGCAGAATTATGTGGTGTTGATCCCGAAATAAAGATCATTCCTTTCCGTGGAGAATATTACAAACTTGTTCCTGAAAAAGAATTTCTTGTAAATAATCTAATTTATCCCGTACCCGATCCTGCATTCCCCTTCCTTGGAGTTCACTTCACCCGAATGGCAAAAGGGGGAGTTGAAGCAGGTCCAAATGCAGTTCCTGCTTTTAAAAGAGAAGGATACAGTTGGGCTGATTTTAGTTTTAATGATACACTTGGATTTTTAACCTTCCCCGGTTATTTAAAGATGAGCGCCAAGTATGCCTCAATGGGACTAAAAGAGATCTATCGATCATTAAACAAAACCGCTTTCACAGAAGCTCTTCAAAAACTGCTGCCTGCGATTCAAGAGGGTGATTTGGTAAAAGGTGGCGCCGGTGTGCGTGCCCAGGCGCTTGATAGAAATGGTAAACTTCTTGATGATTTTTATTTAAAACACACCAAAAACATGTTACATGTGCTAAATGCACCATCTCCGGCTGCAACAGCATCATTAAGCATAGGAGAATATATCGCCGACGAAGTGTTTAAATAGCGCTGAAGGTGTGGACAGGTTTTGAAATAGTAACAAGGATGAGACGGATTTAGCGGATTTTAAGCGTAAGAGTGAGGAGTGGTAATCGTCCCGATTGCCGTCTGCAAGATGAATTGGAGAATGGTTACACGGAAACCACGAATTTTCACCGATGCCACGGATTGTCTTGAAAACCCGCCTCCGGCGGGTGATATGTTCGTAGAAAAATCATCAATTCCCAATCATCTCCGATTCCACGATGTTAAACCCCTGTTTTCCGGAGATGCCGGTGTTGATCATCGCTTTTGCAACCGCACCACCCTGCACAGGTTTGTAGCGTTTTAACTTCCCGACAAAACCAAATCCAATTATCTTAAAGAGAAATTCTGCAATTTTTTCACCGGTTCTGGTCTCTTGTCTCTCTCCAAGCAGAAGTGAGGGTCTGAAGATGTAAACCGACTCAAAATTTAAGGTACTAATCGCCTTTTCCATCTCCCCTTTGGTTCGAAGATAAAAATTGGAAGTGTCCGGCTTACTCCCGAGAGAACTAACCACAGAAAATCGTTTTACTCCGTTTTTGGCTGCCACTGAAGCAAAATCAACAACATATTGAAAATCAATTTTTCGAAATGCCTCCTGAGAACCTGCTTTTTTGATAGTGGTTCCCAAAGCACAAAAGAGGACATTGCCAGTGAGATATTTTGAATATGATGACTGTTCATCAAAATCGATCACAACCTCTTCCAGTTTTTTATGTGAGACTCCTGAAGACTTCCTCACCAGAGTCACAACCTTATCAAATTCCTCTTTTTCCAAAAGTTGCCCAACCAGCTCCTTCCCAATCAGTCCCGTTGCTCCAATTACTATTGCTTTCATATCATTTCTCATTTCTTTTTTTGTAATAACGTTTAATCCAATTGTCGAGCGTTTGGTGAATATCAAACCCGAGGATTGTGGAATAAAAAAGTTCAACACTCCTAAAATAACGATCTCTATTACTTTTTACTAATTCCGATTTGCATGCTTTTTTCTCCAAATCCAAAATTTTTTTGTTAAATTTTCCGGATTTTAATCATATTTGGGTATTACTTTATTTTTTTTCAAACAACAGGTAGTTTTCGGGAAAAATTTCCTTAACTATATGTTTTCTTTTATTTTAATCAGTTAAACCAATGGAGAAATTCATGAAGGTCTTTTTGCTCTTTTTAATCGCAACTGTATCTATTTTAGCCCAGGATTTTATCCCAAACCTCGATCAATTACAACCAAATGTGATCAATAAAATGCGGAACAACAAAGTTAAAAGAATGGAAGCCATCAGTTACCAGACCGATGCCAACTTTTACCCCCTCTCCGAAAAATATTATTATTCATACAACTACGAATACAATGAGATGGGAATGATTACTCTGGTAGATTATTATAATGTCGAACAAGATCTAAGAGTTGAAACCACTTACGCTTATGATGGAAATGGTACGATCGAAAGCATAGTTATGACTGAAACTTCAGGTTCAAGACAAAATTCTCCGATTGTAACCAACACCACTTTCTGGGCAACTGTAACCGGTGGTGTAATTGAACAAATGACAAAATATGTTTCAGGTAATTTAACCAATATCTATCTCTTTAACTACGATGGTTTAGGTTTATCAACTATTCTGGATTCGACTGTTGACGTGTCTTCAGGTGTTCCAAACACTCTATATACATTTAACCTGGAGGGAAATGTTGTTTCCAAAACCTCACCAAATGGAAACACCTTCTACACTTATGACGAAAAAGGAAATGTAATAAAAGAAGAGATGGAGATCAGCGGCTCACGGTATGAAACAACCAGCGACTATGATGGTGATGGAAACCTTGTTGGTGTTACAGTTAATGGTAATGCTTTCACAATGAATTGGATAATTCAAAATGACGCTGCCGGTTTACCGCTAAATGGATATTCCACTTATTACACCCCCGGTGAGGGAACAAGCAATTACGAATGGACAACATTTATATATACAAATTATTAAACATGAACTTAAAAGTATTTCTGATCACAGCATGTTTTGTATCCTCCCTGTTTGCGCAGGACTTTATACCACAGTATAAAAAACATGATACTGTTTTCAGAAACTACATCAAAAAGAACAAAATTACACTTGAAAAGGTAAATTATTACTCGACAAGTAAAGATTATATACCTACAGGTAAACCCTTTTTATCGGAGGTTTTCTCCTATCGAAATGACGGCAGACTTGAAACAGCGAAAATTATCCCTGATTCAATCTCAACCGTTATTGATTCCTTTTTTTATGACAAGGCGGGCAGTTTTAGTGAAATTAAACGATTCACTAAAATTGTCCTGTCAGGTCGTGATTCTCTAAAATTTGAATCATATTTTTTCTCTCATGACTCCACCGGAAAAATCACCCACATCTCCTGGTTCGAAGATTTATTAAGGGACACTCTCCCCCGCTTGAACTACCATTATACCTATGGCAAAAATGGTAAACTCTCAAAAATAATCTGTCCTGTGGTTTTTGGATCAACCACTATCGATACACTTGTTTACGAGTTTGATAAATCTGAAAGACTTGTTAAAAGACTTAATAAGATAAACAGGTCGGAGTATAAATATGACGGGACAGGTAACATGATCGAGAGAAAAGATATTACCGGAAAAGAAATCAACACTATCAAGATGTCGTATAATAAACATGCACAGGTAGTTAAAATTACCGGCACGGCAAAAAAGATGAATATGACTTCGGAATTACTCTACAACAAAAACGGTATTCTGATTCTCACCAAGACCAAAAGGGACAAAGGAATAAAAGGTTCGGAATCTTACGAATCAGAGTTACGGGAATACTCTTTTTAATTTAATCTTTCCAAAGCTCCCTGTCCAGAGTTCTATACTGAATCGCTTCAGAGACATGGGCGGCACTGATTTGTGTTTCACCTTCAAGATCGGCAATTGTCCTGCTTACTTTCAGAATTCTATCGTAAGCTCTTGCTGAAAGTCCCAAACGGGTCATCGCAGTCTTAAGAAGTGATGCACCTGCATCATCCAAACGACAAAAATGCCTCACTTCCTTACTTCCCATATCAGCATTATTATAAATGTGGCTGTAGGCACTAAATCGTCCTTGTTGAACTTCCCTTGCTCTGATTACTCTTTCCCGAATTGCATCTGAACTTTCACCTTTGTGGGATGAAGAGAGGTCTTTATAACGCACCGCAGGAACCTCGATGTGTATATCAATTCTGTCGAGAAGTGGACCCGATATTTTGCTCATATATTTTTGAATTTGATTACTTGTACATCTGCAATCACGAGATGGATCGGTGTAATAACCACAGGGACAGGGGTTCATGGCAGCCGCGAGCATAAAATTTGCAGGAAATGTAAGAGTCATCTTCGATCGACTTACTGTTACAATCGAATCTTCAAGTGGTTGCCTTAAAACTTCAATTACATTTTTTTTGAACTCCGGAAATTCATCCAGAAAAAGCACTCCAAAATGAGCAAAAGATACCTCACCCGGTCTGGGAGTGGACCCCCCACCTACCATCGCCGCATCAGAAACTGTGTGATGTGGACTTCTGAATGGTCTCTCGGTTATAAGAGCAGTTCCTCTTGGAAGAATTCCCGCAACTGAATAAAGTTTGGTTGTTTCAAGTGCTTCATCAAATGAAAGAGGTGGAAGAATGGAAGGTAACCTCTTTGCAAGCATTGTTTTTCCACTTCCGGGAGGGCCAATCATCAAAATATTATGACCGCCAGCCGCCGCAACCTCAAGTGCTCTTTTTACATTCTCCTGCCCTTTAACATCACCAAAATCCAGGTTATATTTATTCAGGTAAGCAAAAAGTTCAGTCGTATCGGTGGTAACGGGGGATTGAATAAGACTTCCGATAAGAAAACGGAAGAGATCGGGGAAATTTTTGAAACCATAAACTTCAACACCATCAACGATAGAGGCTTCTTTAACAGAATCTTCGGGAAGTATTAATCTCTTAATTCCTTTATCGCGGGCACAAACAGCCAGTGGAAGAGCACCTTTGATAGGTCTTAATGTCCCGTCAAGTGATAATTCACCCAGGAAGATAGTGTCTTGCAGCTGGTTAATTGGTATAAAACCATCGGCGGCCAGAATGCCAACTGCAATCGGCAAATCAAATGAACTCCCCTCTTTTTTTACATCGGCAGGAGCCATGTTTATCGTAATTTTTTTGCCGGGGAATTTGAGTCCACTGTTTTTGATTGCAGCTGTTACCCTCTCCCTGCTCTCTTTTACGGCGTTGTCAGGTAGCCCAACAATAGTAAAAGCAAGCATTGCCTTTTCGAGATGAGTTTCTATTTCAACTATAAATGCCTCGATGCCAAATGTGGCACCCGAAAGCACTTTAGAAAAATTTATCCTGTCTTCCATTCGTATTATATTCCGGAATTGTCGCTGTTTTTTTTATTTCTGTAAATTGAACACTTTTAAAAGTAAAAATTGTTAACTAAAATAATGAAGTAAGCGTAAATTTACATTAGAATTATTAAAAAATGAGAAGATTTTTATGAGACACACTACTTCAACAGGTATCACATTCCACGAATATGGCAGCGGTGACAAAACCATCATCTTCGTTCATGGATTTATTTTTGATTCATTACTCTGGCAGAGACAAATTCCTGCTCTGGCTGAAGACTATAAAATTATTGTCCCCGATCTTCGTGGTTTTGGAGAATCAACCGATTGTGATGGGATGATTACGATGGAAAGTTATGTGGATGATCTCTTCGAAATTATTAAAGAAAAAGGGATCAAAAAACCCGTTCTTGCAGGACTTTCGATGGGTGGATATGCTGTCCTCAGGATGGCAGAACGATCACCCGAAAGATTTTCCGGACTGATACTTTTTGATACCCGGGCAGCAGCAGACTCCGATGAAGCAAAACTTAAAAGAGCCGCAGGTGTCAGAATCTTAAAACAGGGAGGTTTAAGAACCTATGCCACAACTTTAATGGAGTCCGTTTTTTCAGCAGGATTTAAAGAGAGAGAACCCGATGAGTTTCAAGGATTCATCGAACGGGCATCCATGGTAAACCCTGCGGGAGCGATTGGTGCGCTTACAGCGATGATGGGAAGGACCAACACAACATCATTCCTCGAGTCAACTCCACTTCCCGTACTGGCGATTTGTGGCGAGTTTGACACCCTGACACCACCAACTGAAATGCTCCAAATGATGTCCAATGTAAAAAATGGAGAGTTTCATATTGTACCCGACGCCGGACATGCTTCTCCCTATGAAAACTTTACTGAGTGTAACAAGTTGTTGACCAATTTTCTGAGGAATATCTCCTTTTGATGAATGAAAACCAATCCATTCCAGCTCCTCATCCTTCGAGGCTCAATCCGGAGAGGAAAGATTACAATCAGATTCTTAAGGTCCATCGCGATGCTTGTCTTGCAGGAAATGATTCCTATCGTGATCCCGCAACAGGATTTTCGGTTTTCACAACATTTTACCATTTAAAAAGAGGCAGTTGTTGTAATAGTGGTTGCAGACACTGCCCCTTTGTTAAAAATTAGTTGACTAAATGAAAATCGACAGATATCTGATTACAAAGATGGATTGCCCCTCCGAAGAGCAAATGATCAGAATGAAACTCTCTGAAGATAATTCAATCAAAGAGCTTCAGTTTGACATTCCTAACAGAACTCTTATGGTTATTCATGACGGAAAAACCGAATCAATTGCAAAACAAATAGACAGTCTGAATTTTGATTCCAAACTCGTGGACAGTTCTCCTTGGACAGGCACATTTACTGAGGAGAATAAAGAAAGTAGCGACCACCAGAAAAAACTGCTCTACACCGTTCTGGCAATAAATTTCTTCTTTTTCCTCCTTGAAATGGTTTTTGGTCTCATCTCCCGCTCGATGGGTTTGGTTGCCGATTCTCTGGATATGCTTGCGGATGCGGTAGTTTATGGACTTGCTCTCTGGGCGGTTGGTTCCCGTCTTTCAAGGAAGAAGAAAGTGGCAACTCTAAGTGGTTATTTCCAGTTGTTCCTGGCACTACTTGGTTTTTTTGAAGTTATGCGACGATTTTTATCACCATCTGAAACTCCCGAGTATTTTCAGATGATAAGTATCTCACTTTTTGCCCTGATAGGGAATGGTGCTTCGTTGATAATTCTAAACAAATCAAAAGATAACGAAGCACACATCCAAGCGAGCAAAATATTCACATCAAATGATGTAATCGCAAATATCGGGGTAATAGTTGCGGGGTTTATCGTCTATCTAACCGATTCTCTCTACCCCGATTTAATAATTGGTGCCTTGGTTTTTTGGCTGGTTTTAAGAGGTGCAATAAGAATCTTAAAGTTATAAAAGCAACCGGAATACAACCGCAGCGCTTCTCTCAATTTTAATTTTCTTTTGTTTTTAATTCTGCGTTATATAACACAGGCAATTTGTACCTCCATTCGTTCCATAATTTTTCATCCAACAAAAGTTTTATCATAAAAGCACTTACATTTATTCTGCTTGCTTTCCCGGGATCAAAAATGGGGCTTCGATTTGGAGATTGATGGATTTTATATTCACTCTCGTTTTCTTCATCTATGAGGCCATCAGGTCTTACCATAACCCACTCTATTTTTGGTTTATCCACGCCAATGGTGTTCACCAGATATAATCCGGCTTCTACATTATCCCTGTGAGGAGGTAAAAGGTAATAAAGGGATGATAGTACTGCTCTGTCCCCCACACCATAATTCTCTTTTACTTGAGTATTTCTATATGCTGTGGTACTCATGAGTATCAATTTTGTTTTATCGGTTTTTGTCGTCAATATTGCACTGCAGATGTTTTTGATACAGTTTGTTACAAGCTTTCGTGGCTTACCAAATATTCCCTTAAAGGAAATATTATGACCAAGGCAAGAAATCACGGTGTCACAATCGGCTACCAATTTAGAATATTCATCCGGTGAAAATTCGGAAATATTCCCAACAATAGTCTCCAAAAGTTTATTGTTTTGATGGCTCTCCGATATCCAGGAATGTGCTCGAATAACAATTTTTGTTTCTATTTGTTTATCAAGCAGTTGTTTAAGAACCAAACGACCGGTTGCTCCCGATGCACCTAAAAGCAGTACTTTCATTTCAACACTCAACTATTATTGAAGAATTATCAACTTACGCATAACAGATACTTCGTAACCGGTGAGCTTGTAAAAATAAATTCCACTCGATAATCCGGTTGCGTCCAAAATTTCAACATGATACCCTGCTTCGTAATACTTCTCAGAAATGACTTTAACATTTTCACCGAGGGTGTTAAAAAGGTCAAGTTTATATCTGCCCGCTTCCGGAATTGCAATTTTAATTGTGGTTGACGGATTAAAGGGGTTTGGATAATTCTGAAACAGCTCTATCCCGGTTGGAATTTGCCCTGTTTCCTCTTCCAATCCCGTAACTGCTATATTAAGAGTGAATAAACAAGAAGCAGCCAGACCCCCGGTATCAATGGCTGTTACTTTTATCAAAGTGTTAATCGCTCCTGTTGGTGCTCCGGCAAAAGTCCGGGTTGATGGATTAAATGATAACCAGGATGGTAGCGGAGTTCCATTACCAAGAGTTGCAGAATAAGTTATCGTATTATTTCCATCATCATCAAAAAATGTGGTATCGGGTATAGTATAAGTGAAAACGTGACCTGTAACTCCGGATTGATCAGGAACAGGACAATTCAAATATGGAGCATAGTTTGTGTGTTTTAAACTATCAATAAGATGATCTATCCTCACCCAATATGTATAATATGAAGACCAACTTGTCCCCCCTGAAGTGTAAAACAGATATTTACCATCATTTGTTATAAATTGTCCATATTCCCAGTTATTTCCGGGTTTATTGATCGGAGCACCAAGAGATTTTGGATTGGTCCAGCTTCCATTCTCTTTTTTATAACTGATGAACATATCACCGGCACCGTTGCCCGGGTTCCTAGAAAAAATAAGATATGATTCATCTTTTGATATCCAAAAATCGTTTTCCTGCAAAGGACTGTTTAAAGGGGTGCCCAGACTTTCAAAAACGGTATCACCCGACACTGTTATAACTTTACAGATATCTCCATTTGTTGGGGAACCCTCATAATAAGAAGATGCAAACGAGTTATTTAACCCCGATTTTTGAAAATAGTGAGTGTGAATATCGGCGGTTAACAATCTTACAGGCACACTCCATCCGGTTCCTTCCCTTTTTGCGTAATAAGTAAAAAAGTGGTTATCCTGCAGGAACATTATGCTGTCATTATCTGCAAATCGCGGAGCCATGAATCCTTCAAAGACATTAAAAGGTCCGGTCCATCCGGTATTTTCGAATTTATAACATTTTACCCTCGTTGCGGTAGGAGGATAATTATTCAGCTCACCATAGTAGATTTCTTTTCCATCAGAGCTTATGGCTATTCTTTCACAAGCTTTAAATCCGCTTGTTAATTGCAGATTAAATATTTTGGGTGTCCCCTCTGGAGGTGTCTGTCCGAGATACATACTATCAACAGGTATTACCTGTGAGTAAATTGACGATGCAGAAAAAACTGAAATTAAAATTATGATGACTCTTGCAACTATTCGCATGATTTTGTTCCTTTGTCGATTATTTGTTTTCCGGTCAATCAAAAGAGCAGATTGACACAACCGAAACATAATTGATCAAAAGAACCGCTAAACCATATTCCTTGTGAATTGCATCAGGAATTGGTGAAGTGCACTACAAAGCCACAGAATGTTATATCATACCACAAACCGGTAAACAAAACATCCAAACCCAAACTGCCAAAACTTACTTCATTCAACAACTTCGTCAGAATTGTTTATCCCCAACTCAATTGACATTTTTAATTTTTTTATGATTTTCCTGCTAACGGGCAAACACTCTCCACTGAACAGGAGGACATGATTTTTCCCTCCGCCAAACATCTGGAGTGATTTAATTTTTTCCAGTGCAACGAGATAGGATTTGTGAATACGCATATAGTTCGAAGGCAACAAGGGAATGAGTTTTTTAATCGGTTTATCGTAAATAACGATATGTCCGTCATTTAGATGCAACTCTGAATAAATGTTCGCCGCTTTAAAATATTTGATCTCTTTAACAGGAATGACTCTGATCTCATTTACTGTTTTTACAGAAAGATATTTAATGGAATGCCCGTCAATTGCGTGACTCGATTTTAGTCTCTCAAAAGCCGCCCTCAATCTTTCAATGTTGTAAGGTTTTGGGATAAAGTCGAGAACACCATACTCAAACGCCTCAATGGCTCTGTTGATGTTGGCAGAAATAACGATTGTGTGAAATGATTGACTGACAACCTGTTTTAAGAGTTGGAAACCATCCTTTGAATTCAGGTTTAAATCCAGTAACAAAAGGTCGATCGGATTCTCCTTTAAATAATATATTGCGCTGTTGAGGGTGGTCTCTATATGGAGGGATGTAACATCATTTCCAAGAATTTGCCCAACCAACAATTTTATGTCTTCAGCTGTTGGACGCTCGTCTTCTACAATCAGAATTCGCATCATTTATCCCTGATTTGAATGATTGTTTCCCATCCATTTGCAATTTTATAAGAAGAAAATTTCCACCTCTCAGGATAACTTTCTTCGAGACGGCTTGATATATAACGAATCCCAAAACCTGATGATTTATTTCCGTCGTCACTGTTAAAATCTCCATCATTTCTAAGGATAAATTGTGTAGTTTCCGCTTCACGGGTCCTTATTAATGTAAATATACCTGAAGTTTTTGTCTCATAACCATGAGTTAAACCATTCTCAACCAGTGTATGGAATATCATGGGTGGTATATTTTCCTGATCGACAATATTTAAGGTTTCCATCTTAAAATCGGCACCTTTTCGATAACTCATTATTTTAAGATGGGCTCTGCATAAATCGATTTCCTGTTTCACAGGGATCTGTTTGAGAGCAGAGACCTGATTAATTATCCTGAATTCCTCGGCAAGAGCTTCAATAAGTTTGATAGCTGAATCGGAATCTTTCCTGAGCCAGACAATTATTGAGGTTAATGTATTTAATACAAAATGAGGGTTGATGTTCTTTTTAAGCAGTTCAATTTCGAGACGGGTTGATTTAAGTTGTGCTTCTTTTTCCGCTTTTTCTTTGGTGGCAAACTGTTTTGCTATTAAAAAACTACTGCATATCACCATCACAGTTGCCAACCCTTCAAATGCAAAATTGAAATAATAGGCTACCCATGATAATATCAGTCCAATGAAAATTACGATGCTTCCTTCACGCTTTAATATTAAAGTCCAAATCGAAATTACACTACCAAGAATTAATACGGTGAGTGACAGTACATTAAAAATGTTTGTGTAATCAGTAAAAAGAAGATAAACCACGGCAACCACAGCCAGGATGATTGTTACGAACCTTTTTGGCAAACCAAAGGTATAAATCAGAAAAACGGGAAAAAGAATTGTGAACGATACACTGTTTGTCTGATAAAAATAATATTCAAAATGTAGCCAGGTGGTTGGAAAATCAAAAATTAATGGTGCCTGTGATATCAGAAAATCCAAAATGACAAATAAACAGAACAAACTGAATAACAAATGTTCTGTTCTTCGATCTCGAGTGATGAACAAAAAAAGATTTAATAGAAAAGCAATCAGTAATATACCCGATACAAAAAAAGCAAGATAACCCGACTTAAACAACGTCTTTTTCACAGAATCATAATTGCCTATCACCACTTCTCCATTCAAAAAACTTAGTGGGGAGTGGTTATGATAACTCGAAATACGCAATATCAGGGTGTGATTACCGGGTGTGATAATCCTGTGAGGTAATACGACACTAAAATTGAATAAACCGGGTTCTTCATCCTCTTTGTTGAGCCCCCTTATTCCATTTTGGCCAATAATCTCTCCATCCCAGTAAATCTCATACGCAGTTATAAAAGCAAATGGGAATAGTCCCAGTACATCTTTTTCAGTTAAACTATCCTGTATAAAAATTGTGGTTTTTAATATCCAGTTCCCCTCTATATGCTGATTTTTATTCAGCGTTGAATCCACCTTTTTCCACGCAGAATCGGGATAATTGGGGAGAGGTTTATTTGGGGATTGATCTTTTATTATTTGCCATTGTTTCAGGAAAATAATGGAGGTGGATGAGTTTATTAAATTCGAAGAATGGTCAGCAGCCTCCATTTTTACATTCATCATGGTTGCAAAAACCAGAATCATGATAAAATATTGTGCAGTAAAAATTGATTTCAAAATGAAATTTTCAAGTTATAAAACAGGTAGAATAAAATTATCATCTAACAAATCTTAAAATCTTTGTGTTTTAGACTTTATGAAAAATGAAAAAGTTAACAGCGCAAAAGTAATCAGATTTATTTGATCAATGACAAAAATGTCATTTCAGGCATTCTTTCACAAATCAAAAGAAGTTGACCTCGTTCCGAAAATGCCCGGATTTAAAACCTGATACCTGATAGCTAATACCTAATTTCGTATATTTGCAGGTTAAAATAAACAGGATAACATGAGCTTTTTTGATAAAATTGCCAAAATAAAAGATAAATTTGACAGAATAAACGAGCAGCTCTCCGATGAAGAGGTACTCGCTGATACTGATAAACTGATTTCCCTAAGCAAGGAAAGAAGTGATTTGATGCCGATAATGGAAGTTTTTGAAAAATATTCAAAAACAATTGCCAATCTCGAAGAATCTAAAGATATTCTTGATAATTCAACCGACCGTGAGCTTGTTGAATTTGCGCAGATGGAACTTGAAGGTTTAAGAGAAGAAAAAGAGCGTTATGAGGAAGAACTTAAAGTGTTACTTCTTCCAAAAGACCCAAATGACGATAAAAGTGTGATTATGGAAATCCGTGCAGGAACGGGCGGCGACGAGGCAGGTCTTTTTGCCGGCGATCTGCTTAGGATGTATATGCGTTATGCAGAACTTAAAGGGTGGAAAGCCGAGTACATCGATCTGAATGAAGCCGGTGGTCTTGGTGGTGTGAAAGAAGCAGTGATCTCAATTTCGGGGACGGGAGTTTACGGCGAATTGAAGTGGGAAAGTGGCGTTCACCGTGTTCAGCGAGTACCCCAAACCGAGGCTCAAGGAAGAGTTCATACGTCAGCAGCTTCTGTGGCTGTTCTTCCTGAAGTGGAAGCAGTGCAGGTGGAAATCAACATGAATGATGTAAAAATTGATGTTTTTAGAAGTGGCGGGGCAGGTGGTCAGAATGTTAACAAAGTTGAAACTGCCATCAGAATGACACATCTTCCCACGGGAATTGTTGTTCAGTGCCAGGATGAAAGATCACAGTTGAAAAACCGTGAAAAAGCTCTTAAAGTGTTAATGGCTCGACTCTATGACCTCAAAAGTGGTGAACAAAATTCCGAGATCGCTGCACAAAGAAAACTGATGGTAAAAAGTGGTGACAGAAGTGACAAGATCAGAACCTATAACTTCCCTCAAAACAGAGTGACCGACCATAGAATCGGCCTCACACTCTATAACCTGAGTGATGTTATAAATGGTGATCTATTCAGCCTGATCGAACAAATAAAAATTGCCGATCGCGCCGAAAAGTTACAATCGGAGGAGTAGGATTTGGCGGATTATCCTGAGATCATTCTAAAAAATGATTTCAGGAAAGATCAACAAACTCTTCTCTTAACAGGCCATAAATATGCAGATCCCAATCGTGTCCATTTTTGTGGAATGATTGCCTCAAAACGCCTTCCAACTGGAATCCATTTTTTCTAAGAACTTTGGCGGAGGCATGGTTGGGGGCGGCAACTTCCGCTTGGATTTTAACAATGTCGTAAAAAGTGAATGCAAACTTTACCAATTGGCGACAAACTTCGGTGGCAATCCCTTTCCCCCAAAACTTTTCTCCAAACCAAAACCCGGCTTCAACGGTTCGCCTTTGAACATCGTTTAAAAGGTGAACCCCAGCTATTCCGGCAAATTCATTTTTAAATCTCACTGCAAAAACGGACTGAACATTTCCCTCATTCATCAGTCTTATAAACTCTTTGGCGTGGTCAATTGTATATGGTTGTGGAAAAGAATCTCTTAAAAATTGTGCAACTTTTGGATTATCAGCCAATCTGGTGAGGGCCTCGGCATCGTCAGGATAGAGTGCAGTAAGTTCAATATATTTTTTTTGATTTTTCAATGTAAATCCGGTTTAAAACGAAAATTCCATTGCTAAATTAAAGAATCTTTCCGTGAAAATCTGTGGAACCCGAAGTGGTGAACGAATCCCCGGAATCACCTGATACCATGAATATCCCGCTATGTTATAGTTATTAAAGACATTTAGAACCTCGGCAACCACCGTTAAAAATTTTTCTCCGCCAAAATCAAATTTTGCAGAAAGCCCCATATCTGCCCTCATATACATGGGAAGTTCCCATCGTTTGTTATAATCCACTACGAGGTAATTTTTACCATCTGTGCCAACTTCAACTCTTCTTGGATGAAAAAGGGTGCCCGAAGCAACCGAAAATCTAAGATGTGACTGCCAGTTTGGGTGTTTTTTAATTTTGTCCTGAAGGAATATTTGAAAGTTATGCGTCTGATCGAGCAATCTCCTGTTATAATCTCCGGTACTTCCCTGTAATTTTTCACCACTGTCGAGATATCCATAAACAAACCAACTGTTTAATCCCTGCTGAATCTCACCACGCAGCATGATATCAAATCCCTGTGCGTAACCTTCGAGGGAGTTGGTTTTTCCGTAAATTATTCTCATTCCGTCAAAATCCACCGGAATAAGATCGGACAACGACTTGTAATAAAACTCAGCCCTCATCTCCAATCCCTTTTTAAAGACATAATGGAGTGCTGCGATGTAGTGAACTGACTTTTGCGATTTAAGCGTAGATGCCTCCTCAATACTTAAATCCCTTAACTCATAAAAAAACGGCGGCTGATTGTAAATACCTGCTCTTAGATTCACATTAAATTTTTCGGTAACTTTATATTCGACTGATCCCCTTGGTGACCAAAATGTCTCATTGTTATAAGGAGTAGAGGTGAAACGTAATCCGGCATCTACTGTTGTCCTGATTCCCAGATTCATTTTATCATCCACATAAAAGGAATATGAATTTAAGTCCTTTTGTGAGCCATAACTGGTAACTTCAGGCGCAGCCGGAATCGAAATCCCTCCCTGTTCTTTTTTCTCTTCATAAAAATTGTGTCTCAAATCGGAAAACTTGAGTTCAGCACCGGCTTTAATGGTATGTCCACTGTGAGTGAAAGTGATCTCCGGTGTAATATTTATAACTGATAAATCGAGAGTGTTTTCTCCCTTTTCCAGGGCGGACTTGAGGTACTCCCGATAATCCGGATTATATGCATCAGGAATCAGGTAGATGTCAGATAAGATATCTCTTGTTTCGGTTTCTTTGATGTTAAACCATGAAATCACAGCACTTAACAACAAATCGGGGTTGATTCTAACTTTAGTGTTTAATCCGGCGAGTGTGGTATTATATCCATAATTTGAAGTACCCGAATAATCAGAAGATATCCCTTGAATAACTCCGTCGAGGCGAAAATGTCCCGTCCAGTTTGTTGGGGTCAGGTCATATTTGTTGTTTGCTCTCAACAGAAAAAGTTGAGTGGAGATATTTTGCCCGGGAAGGTAATTTATATTTAATTGGATATCCTTAAAATCTGGACGATAGTCACCTGAAGTGTGTTGTTGAGAAGAGAAGATTTTGGGATAACTCCATCTTCCCGCCAGACTTGCAGAAAAGCCGTTTTTTGCATGATGAAAAGCGGCACCGGCAGAAAGAAGTCCCGCTCTTATTATTCCGCTAAATGGTGTGTCGGTCTCTTTTCCATAGTTGATCTCAAGAACTGAAGCCATCTTGTCACCATAAATCGCAGGGAAGGCACCACCATAAAAACTTAAATCCTTCACAAGATCCTGATTGACGAGCGAATGATTCTCTTCAATTCCCTGCCTCAAGAGGAAAGGACGAAATATCTCAAATCCGTTCAGATAAAGCAGATTTTCATCAAAACTTCCACCTCTTACATTATATCCTGACGTAGTTTCATTGTTAATCTTAACACCCGGAAGTATCCTGACAGTCTGCAAAACCTCACCATTAAGGGTTGGAATATTTCCAATTGTTTCTGCTTCAAGAGTTTCTTTTTCCATCCCCTTTTTTTCACCATATACAACAATTTCATCTTCCTGATAGGAAGTTGCAACAAGTTTTATGGTAATTGGCTGATTATTATCATTGGATAACAGAATCTGAAGTGCAGTATCTTTAAAAGCGATATGGCGAATGCGAAGTGTATAAGTGCCCGGAGAAACTTCAAAACTGAAGTTACCATCGGTAGAAGTGATAACACCAAGTGGGGTTTTTAGTATAAACACGGCACAGCCTGCAAGAGGCTCTCCGGAGGGGGATATTACTTTACCGGAAAGTGTAACCTGTGAAAAAAGGGGTACCGCAAAAAACAGTGTAAAATAGAATACAACTTTTGACAACATAACGGCAGTTCGTCTGTTTTAATGAAAATAGTATCTCTAATTAGCCGCGTTACTCTCCAAATTTGTTGAATTGAAACTTCAATATACCCTTCTCGAACTTTTTAAACAATTACAAAGTTTATCTCTGTAAGTATTCTTAAATTGTTATTCATTAACTCAAAAATACAGGAATCCAAATATGAAAAGACTTTTTTTGGTCATTTTCCTCCTGCTCTTCACCGGCGGAGTTTACGCTCAGGAGAGCTGCTGCACACCCGAAGGTAACAGCGACAAAACAAGCACATCCACAACAACCAACGACCCGATGACAAAATTTGCTTCGAACGTGGATTCTCCCGGATTTGCCGATAAACATCCGTCACCGGCACCATTTAAACTGACAAACGGCAGAGGTGAAATGATAAAAATCACTCTCTCTGATCGTTCTACTGCAAATGCCTACCGGATAAAAGCTGCTCATAAATCAAACAAGTGGTTAATCCTCTTCCACGAATGGTGGGGACTTAACGACTATATCAAAAATGAAGCCGAAAAATATGCAAATGCTTTTTCAAGTCTGAATGTGATAGCTCTCGATTTTTATGATGGACAGTCAACTACCAACCCTGACACAGCCGGAATGCTCCTCAAAGGAGTAAATACCGAACGGTCAATGAAAATAATCGACGGCACCAAAAAATATCTCGGAGCCAACGCTCAGGTCGGAACGCTTGGATGGTGTTTCGGTGGTGGCCTGTCAATGCAAGCTGCCATAAAATTTGGTAAACAAGCAAAAGCCTGCATACTCTATTATGGCATGCCGGAAACCGACGCCAAAAAACTGAAAAACCTCTACGCACCCGTTCTTGGCATCTTTGCTGAGAAAGACGCCTGGATAACAAGGGATGTAGTAAGCGGATTCGACAAATCATTCAGACCACTCAAGCGCAAATATGAGCTTAAATGGTTTGAAGCCGATCATGCTTTTGCAAACCCCAGCAGCCCAAACCACAACAATGCTGCCGCTTTGGAAGCTGAGGAATTGACTAAAAAGTTTATTCAAACCCAGTTAATGGGTATAAAATAAACCCTTAGAACACGAAGTCAAGAAGGAAAGAAGCTCAAGAAGGTTCTTCGTGTCCCTTCTTAACTTCTTTTCTTCGTGTCAAAATCTGTTTTTAGTCGACTAAGCTAAGGGATATTCTTTTTCTGTCGAGATCTACTTCAGTAATAGTTACTTCAAGTATATCACCAGCGGCGACAACTTCACTTGGATTTTTAACGAAACCTTGTTTCATTTTTGAAATGTGGAGTAAACCGTCTTGTTTTACGCCGATATCGATGAATGCACCGAAATCTACAACGTTTCTAACGGTTCCTTTTACTTTCATGCCTGGTCTAAGATCTTCCATCTTCATTATATCACTCCTAAGGATTGGTGGGGGTAGTTCCTCTCTTGGATCTCTCCCCGGTTTTTTGATGTTTTCGATTATATCCTGAAGGGTCATCTCGCCAACATTTAACTGTGACGCTACTTTCTTCAGGCTAATCTTGTTTATATAGAAACTTATTGCTCCACCTGTTTCTTTTATCTCTGATGGTTTTATATTAACCATATCGAGCAACTTGTTAGTCGTCTCATAAGATTCAGGGTGGATAAATGTGCTGTCGAGTGGCTCATCGCCGTCAGGGATCTTGAGGAAACCGGCACACTGTTCGTACACCTTTTCGCCAACACCACGGACACCCAAAAGCTCACTTCTTCTTTTAAATTTTCCTTTACTCTCTCTGTGTTTCACTATTGAATCTGCAAGTCTTTTATTTAAACCCGAGACATAAGTTAATAGTGAAGAGGAGGCTGTATTTAGATCCACACCGACATAGTTCACGCAGCTTACAACAACATCATCAAGTTTTTTTGCAAGAAGTTTTTGATCAACATCATGTTGATACTGACCAACGCCAATTGATTTGGGGTCGATTTTTACAAGTTCCGATAACGGGTCCAGTAATCTTCTTGCTATTGAAATGTTGCCTCTTTGTGAAGCTTCAAGGTCGGGGAATTCTTTTTTTGCCACTTCAGAAGCAGAATATACCGAAGCTCCCGCTTCGTTTACGATTATATATTTGGCTTCGAGTGAATTCTTTTTAATAAGTTCTGAGACAAAAGCCTCGGTTTCGCGGCTTGCTGTTCCGTTTCCAATTGCCACTACATCAACTTTATATTTGTTGATCAGGGCAACTACCACTTTTTCAGCTTCTGCAATTCGACTTTGTGGAGGATGTGGATAGATGGTAACACCATCAATATACTTTCCTGTTTCGTCGATAATGGCAACTTTTGTTCCGGACGCAAATCCCGGATCAAGCCCCATTATTACTCTGTCGAGAAGAGGTGGCTGAAGCAAAACATTGTGCAGATTCTCTGCAAAAACTTCAATTGCATGCAGACCGGCTTCATAAACCAGTTCATTCCTTACTTCCCTGTCAATGGAAGGAAAAATCAATCGTTTAAAGGAATCTTCCACAACAGTTGCGAAAAATTCATCAAAACTCCCTTTTTTATCATTAAAAAAGCTCTCGTTGATTTTGGAATGTGCTGCTGTTGGCTCAACTGTAAAGTGAACTTTGAGGAATTTCTCCCTCTCACCTCTATCAAGAGCCATTATCTGATAGGGTTTTATTTTACTAATATCAATTTGAAAATCATAATAGGTTCTGTAAACATCCTGCTCCCCTTTTGCCCTTAATTTCAGATTTTTTTCACTCTGTTCAGGGGCATCGCCGGATTTTTCAACCTTAATCAGTGCCTCACTTGAAACATACTCACGAACCGTTTTTCTAACATCTGCATTTTCGCTGATCATCTCGGCGATGATGTCGCTTGCGCCTTTTATTGCGTCTTCAACAGTTAGAACTCCCAGGTCCACATTTATATATGCAGAAGCGAGTTCTTCAAGAGTTGTTGTATCGTTATAATTTTCAAGCAGGTGAAGTGCCAGTGGCTCAAGCCCTTTGGCTTTTGCTACCGTTCCTCTGGTTTTTCTCTTCGGTTTGTAGGGAAGGTAAAGATCTTCAACTTCTTGAAGCCTTAAACTGTTTACAATCTTTGATTTGAGTTCATCTGTAAGTTTTCCTTGCTCTTCAATACTGTTGAGTACAACTACTTTTCTCTCCTCAAGCATATTGAGGTAAGAAAGGCGGTCTTCAATAGTACGAAGCTGGTCTTCATCCAATCCACCTGTCTGTTCCTTACGGTAGCGGGCGATAAATGGTATAGTGGAACCTTCTGCAAGAAGATTTAAGACAGAATTTACCTGATCTTTGCGTAAGCCGAGCTCTTGTGTAATTTGATTTGGTATATTCATGATTCTTCGATGAGAGTTATTCTACTAATTCCAGTGGAAAGCTTCTTAGGAGTGGGCTGACTTCACGATAAAAAACGAGTGTAATGTAAGGTTAACAATACGGGGGAAATCTTCTGCTTCTAACTAAAAAAATGATTTTGAACACACAATGTACATAAAATAATTGATAAACAAACGATAAATCAACATTTTAAACTTTTTTTTGCTTTTTTTTCACTAAAATGTGATCTTTTCACCGGGATTTGGGAGAATGAGCCTAAATTTATAGCTTCTCTTGGCATATTCCATGTTCACAGTTCTATGAGGATCACCCAATGGTTCATCCCCCATTGCAAATGTTCCATAGTGCATAGGGATTAAGTTTTTTGTTTTCATAAGTCTTGCAGCACGAAGTGCCTCCAGTGGAGAAGTATGGCTTGGGTGCATAAACCAGCGGGGTTTATAAGCTCCTATCCCGATTATTGCATAATCAACTTCACCAAACAGAGTGTAAACTTCTTCAAAATGACTTCCATATCCTGAATCACCGCCAAAATAGATTTTGGTATCTTTGTCCTTGATAAGAAATGCTCCCCAGAGTCTTAGATTTTGATCAAACAGTCCTCTTCGGCCCCAGTGCCTTGCCGGCAAAAATGTAACCGATATAACATCAGTTCCGGGTCGATATTCCTGATACCACCCTGCTTCCATCACCTTTACCCCGGGCATCCACTCTTCTAAAAGTGGTGTGGTTCTTAAACCGGTTAAAATTATCACATTTGGATTTTGTTGATAAAGTTGTTTTAGACTCTCTTCATCCATGTGGTCAAAATGATCATGGGAAAGAAGAATGTAGTCAATACCAATCAACTCTTCCGGCTTAAATGGAAGTGTGGAAAATCTCCTGCTCCATAGTGATGGTGAAGTAAATTGTGGATCGGTGATTATCAGTTTTCCGCCAATTCGAATCAGAAATGAAGCGTGTCCTACTAAAACAATTCCCTCTTCTTTGCTCTTCAAAAATTCAGAGGCATTTACAGTCTTCAATCGGAAAGTATCATTCTTCTTCTCTTCCTTTTGCGGATTTCCACTCGCCTGCCAAAGGAAGAAACTGTTGTAATCCTGGTTGGTTGGGAATTCATGATTCACAAACTTTCCATCTTCATCCACCGGATTTCCAACCCATCCGGGTTTGATAATACGCAGCGAATCCACTTTCATAGTCATCGTGTCACGATTGAAGTCATCTAAAGATTGACATCCTGACAGCGAGACAATAAACAGTACAACACTCAAAATTTTAAGAAATGATTTACGGTCGGGTTTATCCATACCTTTAAAAGAAAAAAAATTAATAAAGAGTTCCAAATGTTCGTTTTTTGGTGTGGGAGGTTCTCCCTGTTCACCACAATTGTTAGCCTGTTTCCTCAATTTGTCTTTAATATCACACATTCGTAAAATAATCAGTTAACTGTTTGATTTCTGAAGAAAATAGATTATGTTAAAACCACGATTTAACGGAGATTCTTTGCGACCGTGTCCAGTCAATTGACAAGATTCAAAAAGAACTTTTCTTTGTAGTGAAACAGCTTAATTGAGGTATAAAATGTCATGGATCAACTCTGAAGTCGATCTTGGCTTCACAAAACTCACTTCTCCCGGTGGCTTGCACATCTGCCTGATATACAATGACGAGGAAGAGAGAAAAGAGATAGTTCAAAATTTTACGCAAAGCGGCCTGAATTCATTTGAAAAAGTTGCCTACTTTGCCGACCAGCCCAAACCCATCGATGTCACAGAGTGGCTTCAACAATATAATGTACAGGTTAATGGCAATCTTAAACCCGGACAACTTCTGCTCGCCACTGCCTCTGAAACATATACTCCGGATAAAGTTTTTAACCCCGACGATATGCTTGCCAAACTTGAGGCGATCTATCATGTGGCCAAAGAGGATGGGTTTAATGGATGTCGTGGATCAGGAGAGATGACCTGGGCGTTGAATGGATTGCCCGGCTCTGATCGACTTCTCGAGTATGAATCTCGAATCAATAATGTAATTATTGATCATCCATTGATAGTTATGTGCCAGTATGATGCCACCAGATTTAATGGTGCTACAATTCTCGGAGTTCTTAAGGTTCATCCTTATATGATCGTTAAAGGATTGGTAGTCCAGAATCCTTATTACGAAACTCCTGATGAATATCTTGGAAAACAAAAATGATTCGATTATTTAGCAGAAAGGTGAAAAGGCGCAAAACACCCGGCTCCCCGGGGAGGGGTGAGTAATGTTAGAGGTTAAAGACAGCGATCATCAAGAGATAATAATCCTGAACCGCATTCTCGCTGCTCAAAGCACTCTTCAGGTTTTCGACCGTGCGATAAACCTTGGAGATTTTGTTGCAAGTGCCATTCAATCGGTTCCCGGAATCAACTTTGTAGAGTTAACACTTCGTTCCGAGATTCTTGCTCTGGAAAAAGCAGAAGTTCTCGACAATCAAAATTTTTATACGCTTGTTGGAAGTCTCAGCGGAAAGTATCTCCCCCCCGTAACTGAATTGCCAGGTAGTGAAATCCTGATTCAGTTGAAAACATTTAAAACAACTTTTGGTTTCCTAAAAATTTCCATTTCTGACCTCTTTTTGTTCCGAAAATATGAACCTGCTGTTAGAAATTTATTAAATGTATGTGCCCTCCAACTCGAAAACAATCTTCACTCAAAGATCGCTGCTCGTTATAAAGGTCACCTCGAAGAACTTGTTGAAGAAAAAACTGCTGAATTGCAAAATGAGATCAACGAAAAGATTGAGCAGGCAGAGAAATTAAGAGAAAACGAAGAGAGATTCCGTTCTTTGGTGGAAAATGTTGATGACATAATCTATACCATGGACAAAACGGGTAAGTTTACCTATGTGTCTCCTAAATGGGAGAAATGGATGGGATATAAACCTGAAGAGGTGATTGGTACTACATTTGAACATTATGTTCACCCCGAAGATCTTGGCAAGTGTGTTGAATATTATAAACAGGTTTTCTACTTCAAGAAGATGCCCGCTGTCCTTGAATTCCGGGTAATAAAAAAAGACGGCTCCATTCGGTGGCAGGCCAGCAACGGGTCACCATTTTATAACAAAAATGGAGAAGTTACACATATCTTTGGCATTGCGCGAGACATCACAACACGAAAAGAAACTGAACATAAACTTCGAACCCACATGGATGGATTAAAAAATTCAATCGAATCGAAGGACAGGTATTTCTCCCTCCTCGCCCACGATTTAAGGAGTCCGTTCCATATCTTTCTTAATCTCTCAGAGTTGTTATCAGAGGGAATTGAACATCTCAGTAAAAGTGAAATTATCAAACTCAGCAAACAATTAAACATCGCTCTTCATAAACAATATGAGTTGTTGACAGACCTTCTCGATTGGTCCGGAATAGAATCCAACCAATTGGCGTTTAATCCTGAAACTCTTCTGCTTTATGAAGAAGTAATGAAGGTGTTCGATTCTGTTTCCGCCCTGGCACAGGAAAAGGATATCCAACTGTCGTGTGAAGTGAATGGAGATTTTGAAGTTTATGCCGATCCCCGGGTTTTAAGAACTCTGATTAGAAATCTTGTTTCCAATTCGATCAAATTCACAAACAATGGTGGATGGGTTAAAATAAACGCCACAAACAAAGGGAATTATGTGGAAATTGTCGTGGTTGATAATGGTGTCGGGATGGACCATACTGTTGTTGAAAACCTGTTTAAACCCGATTTCCATACCTCCACTCTGGGTACCAACAATGAAAAAGGTACCGGACTTGGACTGCGGTTCTGCAAACAGGCAGTAGAAAAACACAGTGGCACAATACAAGTGGAAAGTAAACCATATCAGGGCAGTACTTTCTTAATTACTCTCCCCAACAAAAACATAAACAACTAAAGAGTCACCACTACCTTCTAAATTTCTGCCGGTGTTTTTAACTCCACGGGCGATTATAAAAATTCATCAGGTTAACCGCCCCCATTATCGAAGATTGGATTTTAGCAGGATAACATTTTCTTCTCTTAACCGATTAACAACGATGACATCGAGATCGAGCCGAGAACAAGTTTGTCATTAAACCAGGATATTTGATCCTTTTCCTCTTTTAAACCCAGTGTATAAAGCAGTGGAATAAAATGTTCCGGAGTGGGGACAGCCATATTCATCTCTCTTCCTTGATTTGAATAGTCCACTAATTCTTTGAAGTCACCACTTTTAATAATATTTTTGAACTTAAAATCTGCTTCGTGTGCCCAATCGTAGCCATATTCACTCTCATTCATTTTATTCCATGCAATCACCCTCAGATTATGAATCATGTTCCCACTCCCCACAATTAAGACACCTTTCCTTCGCAGAAACGAAAGTTCTTTCGCCAATTCAAAATGATAATTGAGGTCTTTTCTTCTGTCGATACTAAATTGAACCACTGGAACATCAGCATTAGGGTACATATGTTTAATAACACTCCATGCACCATGATCAAGACCCCATTGTTCGTCCAATCCAACATCAGTTGATTTGATCTCATCCTTGATTTCTTTCGCCATTTCAGGATTTCCGGGTGCCGGATACTGAACAGCAAACAATTCCTTTGGAAAACCATAAAAATCATGAATTGTTTCCGGCTTCGGAACAGCCGTCACAAATGTACCGTCCGTCTCCCAATGTGCCGATACACATAATATCATCGAAGGTTTTGGAAGTGTCTCCCCTTGCCTCCGCCATCCCTCAGAGAATTCATTCTCCTCAATTGCATTCATCGGGCTGCCATGCCCTACAAACAACACAGGCATTTTGTCACTGGATTTGTGTATTTTATTTATGTTTTTAATATCATTTAAGTTCATTTTTTCTCTCCGGGAGTTATTATATGTTGTAACATCTAATTATTAGGAAAGGTTCAATATGGGGAGGGGGGTAAGGTTAGGGGTTGTGAGATCAATCATTAGGTACGAATATCAATTCCGGTTCGCGGAAAATTGAGGATGGGAGTCCACATTTTTTCTACGAACATATCACCCGCCCAGGCAGGCTATGAACGATCAAAATCCTGCAAATCCTTTAATACTGTGAATCCTGATTCAGACAATATCCCCAATTTCATATTGCATAGGGCAATCGAGGACGATTACCACTCCTCACCCAATCGTTAGAAATATCCGCGATAATCCGCTTAATCCGTTTCATCCGCGTTCTATCAAAAATCCCCATCCGTGAAAATCCGTGTTAAATCCGTGGCATCCGTGGAACTATCCCTCACTCTCTTTCAGCCCCTTAGCCTCAAAATTATTACAATTCATAAAAATTTTGTTATTTAGAAGTTCCATTAATATATTTTTTTAAGGAGTTAGACGAGATGGCGGTCATAAGACCATTCAGAGCACTTCGGCCCGCAAAAGCAGTTGCCGAGCAGGTTGCAAGTGTTCCTTACGATGTTGTAAGTACCGACGAAGCAAGACATTTAGCAGAAAACAATCCATTCAGTTTTTTGAGAATTACCCGTTCTGAACTTGAATTTCCAAATTCTCAGGATCCGTATTCACCGGAAATTTATGCCAAGGCTAAAGCCAATCTGGAAACAATTGCCAAAAATGCTCCACTTCTTGAAGAAGAGGATGCATCATTTTACCTCTATCGTTTAACGATGGATGGAAGAAGCCAGACAGGCATCGCAGCCACTTTTTCAGTGGATGATTATGACAATAATATCATTCTTAAACATGAAAAAACCCGTAAAGTTAAAGAAGACGACAGAACAAATCACATCATCACAACCGGTGCTCAGACCGGCGTTGTTTTTCTTACTTATAAAGGGGTAAAAAGCATTTCTGCTCTTACAACCGCAGTTATGTCCTCTGTTGAACCACTTTATGCATTTACTGCTCCCGATGGGATCAAACATGAAGTCTGGCAGATTCCTTTGGATCTCAACGAAACAATTGTTGAAGAAGTTAGAAAAGTTAAAAATCTCTACATTGCAGATGGTCACCACCGTGCAGCTTCAGCTTCGAGAGCCAGAACAGTTGCCAAAGAAAACAACCCTGCTCACAGAGGATCGGAAGATTATAACTATTTTATCGCTGTGCTTTTCCCTGCTGAGGAACTCAAAATTCTCCCTTACAACAGAGTTGTCATCGACCTTAACAACCACACCAAAGATCAATTTTTCTCCAAAATCAAAGAGAATTTTGAACTGACCGAAAATGGCAATGCTTCGCCTTCACAAAAAGGTGAATTTAGCATGTTGCTTGATGGTAAATGGTATGGACTTAAATTAAAACCCGAACATTTTGAAGATGGTAAACTAAAAGGTGCCACCTCAGTTGGCGAGACACTCGATGTGAGTATCCTCCAGAATTTCCTCCTTGAACCAATTCTTGGGGTTGACGATCCCCGCACAAGTAAAAGAATCGATTTTATTGGTGGAATAAGAGGAACCGCAGAACTTGAAAAATTAACAACATCAGGCAAGTTTGGTGTGGCTTTTTCACTTTATCCTGTTACCGTGGAGGATCTGATGAAGATTTCCGATGCAGGTGAAGTGATGCCCCCTAAATCAACATGGTTTGAACCAAAATTGAGAGACGGACTTCTAACCCACCTCATCGAGGTTGAATAAGAAGCCTATTAAACAATCTGTAAAAGGATACCGATATGGAAAAACGAATATTTAATTTCAGTGCAGGTCCTGCAATTCTTCCGGAACCTGTTCTAAAAAAAGCCCAGGAAGACTTTTTTTGTCTCCCCGGTGTTGGCATGTCAATTCTTGAAATTAGCCACAGGTCAAAAACCTTCGAAGCCATTCTTGCTTCAGCCAAAAACGGTTTGAGACAACTTCTCGATATCCCTGAAAATTATGATATCCTTTTCCTTCAGGGAGGTGCAAGCCTGCAGTTTTCGATGGTACCAATGAATTTGATGCCACCTGTAAACAAAGCGGACTACATTGTAACAGGCGTTTGGGCAAAAAAAGCAGTTAAAGAAGCCAAAAGAGTAGGAACAGTAAATATATCCTACACAGCTGAAGCTTCAAACTTCAACCATGTTCCAAAACAGTCTGAGATCACTCTCGATCCTGAAGCCGCTTATGTTCATTATACATCAAACAATACTATTTATGGAACACAGTTTGACTATATCCCCGAAGTTGACAAAGTCCCACTTGTCTGCGATATGTCGTCAGACATTCTTTACAAAAAAATTGATGTAAGTAAATTTGGAATGATTTATGCCGGTGCTCAAAAGAACATTGGACCTTCAGGTGTAACTCTGGTTATCATCAGAAAAGACCTTTTGGAAAGATCGGCTGATACACTGCCAACAATGCTTAATTATAAAACACATACAGAAAACGATTCAATGTTTAACACTCCAAACACATTTGGAATTTATATCATAGATCTTGTTGCAAAATATCTGCTTGAAAATGGTGGACTTGATGCAATGTATGCAACAAACCAGAAAAAAGCTGCCCTTCTCTATAATTGTTTCGACGCGAGCAATGGTTTTTATAAAGCCCATGCCGTTCCCGGAAGCAGATCGTTAATGAATGTCACCTTTAATCTTCCAACTCCTGAGCTTGAAAAACAGTTGATAGCTGATGCAACAGCCGCAGGTTTTGATGGATTAAAAGGTCACCGTTCTGTTGGTGGACTTCGTGCATCAATCTACAATGCTTTCCCGCTTAAAGGTGTTGAAGCACTTGTTGACTTTTTGAACGATTACAAGAAGAAAAACAGTTAGTATTAAATAATTACATCTATGGAAAGACCGGCTGTTTACCCGGCCGGTCTTTCTGTGTAAAAAAGGAGTTATGAGATGAAAAAACCTCTCTCATTCATCTTCCTTTTCGCTTCACTGGTATTTCTTGCCGGCTGTAGTGAGGAAGAAAGAGTATTCGAAATCACCAAAACAGAAGTTTATCCCATGTTAATTGACAGCGCATTGCAGCAATGGGAAATAAATATCCCCATTATCGTAAAAGGATATTCTGAAAACCGTGACGGTGAACAATATGTCAGAAAAGTGATGTTTAAAGTGGAACTCATAACACCCGATGGCAAAAAAGCAGACACTTTTGAAGAGCTGGATACTGCCACTGAAGATGAAAGTAAACCTGACACCAAGATGGATGCCCAGTTTTATGTGCAACCCGCTGATTCCGGCGAATACACAGCTAAAATCTCCATAACAGATGAGTTTACAAAAAAAACAATAACCAAAGACCAAAAATTTAAAGTAAGATAAACCTGATAAAAATGACCTCTCAAGAAATAAGACAACAGTTCCTGGATTTTTTTGCATCCAAACAACACAAAATTGTTTCCGGCTCGCCGGTAGTTCCCTATGATGACCCGACACTTCTATTCTCAAATGCGGGTATGAACCAGTTTAAAGATGTTTTCCTTGCAACGGGTAAAAGAGATTATACCCGGGCAGCCGATACTCAAAAATGTATCCGCGTTTCAGGCAAACACAATGATCTTGAAGAAGTGGGAATTGATACCTACCACCACACCTTTTTTGAGATGTTGGGCAACTGGTCGTTTGGCGACTATTACAAAAAGGAAGCCATCCAGTGGGCATGGGAGCTGTTAACTGAAGTTTGGAAACTACCAAAAGAGAGATTGTTTGCTACTGTTTATAGAACGGATGATGAAGCTCTTGAGATGTGGAAAACTGTGACCGACATTAACCCTTCTCATATCCTGAAATTTGACGAAAAAGACAATTTTTGGGAGATGGGTGAAACGGGTCCGTGTGGTCCTTGTTCCGAAATTCATATCAATCTAAGTGATGATTATGATGACCCTTCATTGGTAAATGCCGGTTCTCCTTTATGTATTGAAATTTGGAACCTCGTTTTTATTCAGTTTAACCGTGATGAAAATGGAGTTCTGCACGAACTTCCCGCAAAACATGTTGACACAGGAATGGGATTTGAGAGACTTGTTGCCGTAATTCAAGGCAAAATGTCGAATTACGATACCGATGTTTTTATGCCAATTATCAGAAAAATTGAAGAGATATCGGGTGCCGATTACACAGCAGAAACAGATATTATTCCAATTCGTGTAATTGCAGACCATATCAGAACTCTTTCATTTGCAATTACCGATGGAGCTGTCCCCAGCAATGAGGGAAGAGGTTATGTCCTCCGAAGAATTCTCAGAAGAGCTGCCCGTTATGGCCGGAAAATTAACCTTAACAACCCTTTTCTTTATCAATTGGTTGATACACTTGTACAACAGATGGGGAATCAGTTCCCGGAGATAGTGGAAAACAAAGAGTTTGTTAAAAAGATTATCAGAAGTGAAGAAGAGAGTTTTAACAAAACTCTTGACCGTGGAATTCATCATTTTGAAGAAATTGCCGGAAACCTGAAGAAGGTCGGAATTAAAGAGATTCCGGGTGCCGATGCGTTTAAGCTTTATGATACCTACGGTTTTCCGGTTGACTTAACACGCATCATCGCTGCTGAACAGGGATTTTCGGTGGATGAAGCCGGATTTGAAAAAAATATGACCGAACAGCGGGAAAGAGCCCGTGAAGCTACAAAAAACAAAATTGGACTTGTTAATATTATCGCCGGTGGCCTTGATGATTTTGAAACCATCGACAACAATTCCACAACTTTTACCGGTTATGAATCTCTGAGCGAAACTGCAACGATCACAGGCATCAAACGGGATGGCAGTGGTGAACTGATAATCCTTGACAAAACTCCTTTTTATGTGGAAGCCGGCGGTCAGATTGATGATTTGGGGATAATCCGCATCGGCGAAAACAAACTTGTTGTTGACGATGTATTAAAAAACGAAGGCAAGGTAATACATGTCGTTGATAACGGTATGGGACTACTTGTGGATACGGGTATGGAAGTTATTGCTGAAGTTGACAGCAAAAGAAGGTGGGACATAATGCGGAACCACTCTGCCACCCATTTTATGCACGCAGCTCTCAGGAAAACCCTGGGAACACATGTTCAACAGGCAGGTTCTTATGTGGGACCTGACAGACTTCGCTTCGATTTTTCACATTTTGGTAAAGTAACAAAAGAGGAACTCGCCGAAATTGAATTGATAGTAAATTCTCAGTTGCGTGAGAACATCCCTCTTACTCACCACAGAAATGTACCAATTGAAAAAGCAAAAAGTATGGGTGCACTTATGTTTTTTGGTGATAAATATGGTGATCTGGTGAATGTCGTTCAGTTTGGAAACGAATCAATCGAATTCTGCGGCGGAACACATGTTCAAAACTCTTCGCAGATTGGACTCTTCAAAATTCTCTCCGAATCTTCCATCTCAAGTGGAGTAAGAAGAATTGAAGCTGTTACGGGTGCAGGTGTTGAAAGATTTATCCATCATCAGTTTGAAAAACTAAATGAGTCGAATGACACAATTGCCAAACTTCACGATGAAAAGAAAAAACTCGAAAAAGAGATAGCAGAATTTAAACTCACTCAAAAGAAACAACAAATTTCAAAAGTAGTCGCTTCGGGAGAACCGTTTGAAGGAATCACCCTCTATTCGGCTATAATTGAAGCTGATGGAAATGATGAGTTGAAACAACTTGGTGATGATCTCAGAGATCATATTAAATCAGGTGTTGGACTTCTCCTCTCGGTGTTTGACGAAAAAGTTGGTCTTGTTTGCGTCGTAACTGACGATCTGATCAAACAAAAAAACCTCTCCGCAGGAAAGATTGTGGGTGATGTTGCCCGGGTTCTTGGAGGTGGTGGAGGTGGCAGACCACAGTCGGCAACCGCTGGCGGGAAAGATATTCAGAAGATAAATGAAGCTCTTGGTGAATTCAAGAAGATTACAGGGAAATACCTCTCAATGTAATTTTCGTCAATTTCTGAACGGTTTTACCCTTATTTTCAATTTATATAGTGCGATTTGTGCCAAAAATATCACAAATCGCATTTTTTTTGTTTGTAATAACAACAGAATTCGTATTTTGCACGAGAGAATAAACAACATACCTTTAAAATTGTAAATTATGCGGCGAGGTTGTTGTTTATGTAAACAATGTGGTATGTAGAGAGTTTTCGTTCGGAGGATCATCCGCGTGTGTTTGGGTCGTTCTTTGCCGCTGACATCTCTAGGGTATTCAACTAATCATCAAGGAAGTAGTAAGATGAAGATAACAAGGTTTTCCCTCACCAATGGAACAACCAACACCAAGGCTCATTTTGATATTGAGACTTCGGACGGAATAATTCTCAAAGGATTTCAAGTTGTTGAAGGCAAAGAGAGTCTTTTCGTTAGAGCACCCAAAGAAAGGGGAAAAGATAATCAGTGGTACGACAGAGTAATTCTTCCCGAACCAATGAAGAGTGAACTGGAAACAATGGCAGTTGATGAATTCAACAACAGACGCGACCACTAATTCTACACTTTTGTGTCCTTTTATAAGGCTGTTTTCTTTCGAGAACAGCCTTTTTCATTTTTAAATCTTCTAGATTCTCCTTCTGAACCCATCCCCCAGAATTTCATGAACATTGTTGATAATCAAAAATGCGGTGGGGTCAACCCTGTGGACAATCTCAGTAAGAATTTGAAGTTCTTTGTTGGTCACAACTGTATAGATCACTTCCCGGTCGATATTGCGATATAAACCTCTCGATTTGAGTGCTGTTGCTCCGCGACTAAGTTCGTTCATTATCGCCTCCCCAACTTCATTGTGTTTATCTGTAATGATTAGCGCAGCTTTGGCATAATCAAAACCGTCAATGATGATGTCGATCAGTCGTGAAGAGACAAAAAGGAGAAAAACTGCGTAGAGGGTGAGCGAAAGGGCCGGTTTGTCAACACTTAATCCTTTTTGATCGATGATAAATCCTGCAAGCAGAATCACAAAAATGTCGATCATGATAATAGCCTGACCTGGTTTAACCCCATATTTTTTCTTCAAAATGGCAGCTACTATATCAGAACCTGCAGTGGTTCCGCCAAACTTAAAGATTAAACCCAAACCTACACCCAGAAGCACAGCTCCGATCAAAATCAGGAAAAGAAAATCATTTTGCAAAAGGTCTTTAACTGTTTGGGTATCCTGAAGTCTGATCATCGGTAAACCGGGGAAATCACCCCTGAGGAAATCGATGAAAAAGGAATTTAGTGTAAAACCAAAAAATGTCCTGATCCCAAACGATTTTCCAAGCTCTTTTAGTCCCCATATATAAAGTGGAATGTTCAAAACCCAAATTGCAATACCAATTGGAATAGCACCATCGGTTAAATAATAAAGCGACATAGAAAGTCCACTGACTCCCCCGGGCACTACCTTTGCATCCACAAGGAAGATACTGATACCCAGAGCCATAATCAAGGCACCAAGCGCAATAAAGAAATAATCTGTTATTAATTGTTTTTTAGATTTAAGTATTTCCATGGTCTCTATTCTTTTAAAAAAATCAAACCGTAAAAATACCCAATATATGAATGGGAATAAAATTGATTTTAAAACAGATCGGCAGACTACCCGTTAGAGCAGTCTGCCTGAATAACCCAAAAAGTCCAACCGTTATTTTAGAAGTGTAAGTTTCTTCATTGCTGACATTATTTTTCCGTCAGCACCCGTGAGGCTCAGTTTGTAGAGATAAACTCCCGAACTTAGTCCCAAATTGGTAAAATCGACAATTTTAGTGTGCCTTCCTGCTGTAAGGTATTCAGAGATCAGTGTTGCAATCTTCTCTCCCTGCATGTTATAGAGCATCAGCTCAGTTTGTCCGTCACTCTGCAGACTAAATGAAAAGGTCGTTGAAGGATTGAACGGATTTGGGAAGTTCTGGTTCAGTGCAAAATCAACGGGGATCCCGTTTTCTTCCTCTACGGAAGTGGTGCCCGACAATTTGTAGATCGCACTTTTATCGCCCACTGCCCAACCCGTACCATTTGGAGTAAAAGTGACTGATCTGAAATTCTCAAACATCGGTGCAGGGTTTGCTGTCTGGGCAGTCCAGGTTACCCCGCCATCCGTGGTCTTATATAAACCATGATTGCCGAGGAAAAACATCGTTCTGCCGACCACATAACCTGTGTTTATGTCTGTAAAGTAAACCCCGTGGAAGTAGTATGGGCCTGTGGAAATTGTGGTTGTGGCTTGCCAGGTTGCGCCCCCGTCCGTGGTTTTATGAACAAGATTGTCTTGCCCCCAGGTGTCGGAGACAAATCCTGTATTGGCATCAATGAACTGGATGTCGCGAACCTCTGCAAAATGGGTAATTTGTGTCCAGTTTGTGCCACCATCAGTTGTTCTTAAGAATTTTGAACCGCCACCCACCCAGCCGGTGTTGCTGTCATAAAATTTAATAGATTCCAAATCTGCAGTAATATTTGTGGGAACCGTTTGCCATGTTGTACCTCCGTTAACGGTTTTCAACAGGAGACCATCTGTTCCGGCTGCCCATCCGTTATTTTGATCATGGAAAAATATGGCATCGATACTGGAAAGGTTTGGTGCTCCGGTGGTTTGCGCTACCCATGTTGCACCGCCATCTGTGGTCTTACTAATCTTTCCAAATGTTCCACATATCCAGGCGGTGATTGGTGAGATTGCATAAAATCCCCGGGTATCATTAATGTTGGAGTTAAAGTCATTCCATGTGCTGCCTCCATCTGTTGTCTTTAACACTTTTGATTCAGCAGCAATCCACCCGTTTAAATCGTCGAGGAACTGCACCTTCACAAATCTCATATCAGAAACCGGGGAAGTTACCACAGTCCACTGGGCCAGAACAACGGTGGTAAAAAAGAAGCCAAGGAGTACTACATTAAACAGAAGTTTTATCATTTCGATTACCTTAAATTATTAATTGTTTAATCACAATTTAAGGTAGAGGCGATATCAGGGGCAATAACGCAAATGCGTCATTTTACAAGGTTTTCCCTCAACGCTTTTACAACCGCCTGAGATTTGGAGGTCACCTGCAATTTACTGTAAATGTTTCGGAGGTGGTTTCTTACAGTTTCGTAGCTGATAAAAAGATTGTTCGCAATCGTATGAGAATCTGTTCCATCTACCAGACAGGCAAGAATTTCATTTTCTCTTTGGGTCAGTTTATAATCATTGTTTGCAGCATTTCCCGTTTTGAAGAAATCAACAACCTTTCGTGCGATGTAGGGAGACATCGGGGCACCACCCGCCACCACTTCTTCTATTGATGCCATTATCCTGTTTGGAGGGGTGTTTTTTAGAAGATATCCGTCGGCTCCTGCCTGCATTGCATTAAAAATGTTTTCGGAATCGTCAAATATCGTCATCATGATTATTTTTAAGTCGTGATTCAGGTCTTTCAGGAGCGGGATTGCTTCGATACCTGATTTCCCGGGCAGATTAATATCCAGAAGCACCACTTCAAAGCCGGTTGGAGATTCAAGGGCACTCTCTACGGAGGGAAATGCGGCAACACACCGAAAACCGGGTGAAAAACTGATAAAACTGACCAGGCCTTCGCGGAAGTCACGATGGTCTTCCACTATGGCGATTTTTATTTCGTTCTTTTCCATGTGCTAAAATCGTGAAATTTTGAGGATGATAAAATAGTCCAAACGGGTCATTTCTTCAGCTTTAGGTGAATTTCGATTTTGGTGCCTTTCCCCTCTCCTGTCGAGATACTTGCCTCTGCACCTATCTCATCACACCTCCTTTGGATGTTTTTAATGCCGTTTCCACCAAGTTTTTCAGCCTGAGACTCCATCCTGAAACCCTTGCCGTTATCATTAATGATAATCGTAATCCCCGATTCATCGATGCTTATCGAAATCGAGATGAGGTCGGCTTCCGAGTGCTTCACGGCATTGATTACAGCCTCTTTTACGGACAGATAGAGGTTTCGCCTGATTTCGTCCTGCAACATGATCGAAGTGTCGCTGGTTTTCGAAAATTCGAATCGTATTCCGGCTGCCTCACAGAGTTCACCGGCAAGCAGCCTTATTCTAAGCACAAGATTATCCACTGAATCATTTTCGGGGGAAACCGACCATACAATGTCACGCATCGCCTGCTCAGCTTCCTGAAGAAGTGAAGCCGACTTCCCGATCATGCTTTTTGCAGCCTCGTCATTTTCTCCCATTAAGGTGTTTGCCGACTGAATGTAGAGCCCGGCGCCACTTACTGTGGAAGCAAGATCATCGTGCAGATCTCGGGCGATTCTGTCACGGGTTTTTGCTCTCTCCGACATTATGAGGTTTTCCTGCTCCAAAGTTTCTATCTTTCTCCTCATTTTCCGTCTGACAAAAATAACAGGAACGGATATCACAATTGAAAGCACCAAAAGTGATGCGAGTACTTGAAACCAGACAGTCTTCCAAAACGGTGGGATTACAACTATCTTAGCGAGAAGGGTTTCGTTGCTCCACACACCTTCCCGGTTTGAGGCTTTTACGAATAACCTGTAACTGCCGGGTGGAATGTTTGACAGATCAACAGTCCTCCTGTTTCCTGAACTTACCCACTCATCAGTCAATCCCTCAAGCCTCCACATGTAGCCGTTGTATGCAGGATTTTCAAAATTCAGAGCCGCCATCTCAAATGAAAAGAAGTTTTCGTCATAATTCAACTCCACTTCCCTGTTAACTATTCTGTCAAGCGAAGGTTTATTAAATATCCTGAAATCGGTAAGTGCCACCTTCGGCTTTATCGTGTCAGGATTCATCTCGAGTGGATTGAAGGCTGTGATGCCGTCTGTCCCTCCAAAATAGAATTTCCCGTCATCACCTCTTAGATATGAATTCTGATTGAAACCGCTTGAAGCAAGTCCGTCACTGTTTGTATAGTTCCTCGACTTCAGAGTCAGAGGGTTTATTTTGGAGATTCCTTTGTTGGTAGAGACCCAAATATTACCGGAAGGGTCTTCGAGAATACCATATAAAGTGTTGTTTGCGAGTCCATCAGAGGTGGTTATTGTTTTTACAATTTTCAGGTCAGCCCCCAGGATATTCACACCGCCCCCCATAGTGGCTAACCAGATGTTCCCTTTTCTGTCTTTATGAACAGCCATTATTTTGTCGTTGTTCAGCCTGAGGGGGCTGTTTGTCTGTGTGCTGTAGCGTGTATGGGTCATATCCCCGGTATTTATCCTGAGCAACCCTTCGGAATTTGTACCCGCCCAAAGATACCCGTCATCATAAAGCAGTGAAAGGATGTAAGTATCTCCCTCCTGTCCAAAGTCCGCGTGGTAGTTGAATATTTTATAGTCACCTGACTGAAGGTCATATCTTATTATCCCGTGGGTACTGCCGATCCAGAGATGTCCTTCTGTGTCTTCGGTTATTGAAATCGCTCTGTTGATCCACTCATCGACCGAAGGATTTGACTTGAAAAGAATTGCGGATGCACTCAATTTGTCACCCTTATATTGCATTTTCAGCAGACCCTTTTTGGTACCTGCCCAAATATCCCCTTTACTGTCTCTGAACAACCTGTACACCAGCACCATTTCAAACCCCGGCGGTAAATTCCGGTTTTTTGTGAATCTCCCTGTTTTTATGTCAAGAGTGTACAGTCCGCCCGTTGTACCGGCTAAAATACGGGAGCCCGACAGGTCGAGCATCGAAGTAATCCCATCAGCCTGCGGGTTGAACCCCGAATTATCGCCCCCGGTATAGTTAATAAACCGGCCTCTCTGTTTCTCTAATTTGATCAAGCCTGAAGAGGTGCCCGTCCAGATATTGCCGGCATAATCTTCCGAGATTGTATAAACCTTGCCTTCGAACTTTGTTTTCTCCACGGTTTCCCCGGGTACAAGTTCTCTAAAAACCCGTCTCTCCTTATCCAGACAAAAAAAACCTTCCGAAGTGGCAATTCTGACAACACCTTTACCATCGATGTGGAGTTTGTACCCGTTAAAGGAGGCGGGAGTGGCTACACTCAACACCCTGACCACTTTCTTAAACTCTCCTTTAAGAACATCATATTCGAATAGTTCTCCACTCATCGACAGCAGCAGTACTACCCCTTCTTTAATCCCGGAAGTCATAACCACTTCGAACCCCGCAGGTAGTCTCTCCACCCGTTTTAGCTTGTCCACGAGAAGAAGGTCTTTTCCGGAATAAAAAACAGCCTCCACTTCCGCCTTTTGTGATTTTATTTGATCTTTCTTCACTTCAGGCAGCTTTACAGAGGTGAGGTCGGAAATCCTCGTCAGAATAACCCCGTCAGGAGAGAGGAAAATCATGTGGTTATCATCGAATTTTACAGGAAAACCGTTAAAAACTGCCGTCAGGGGTTTCCCTTTACCATCCCTGAGCAACGAAAATCTATTTGTCCTTCTGTCGAGCAGATTGATCTCGCCACTTACCGCAGTAACCCAGGGTCTGTCGATGCCGTCGATTGTAACATTCATAAGATTATTGTTGGAGAGAGATTTGCTGTCACCGGGAGCGTGATTAAAACTCTTGAATTCGTGTCCGTCGTATCTGTGAAGCCCGTCCCAGGTGGCAACCCAAAGAAAACCTGCAGAGTCCTGTTGAATTGATCTGACTGCAGACGGCGAGAGTCCCTGCTCGGCCCCTATGAAAACAGGCCTATATTGGCAGAATATCTGTTGCCACAGCATCAAGGAGAGGATCAGGCAAAATTTCCGCATCTTCTCTCTTCGACTGTATTACGATTTCCGTGGTAAAATACGGGGACTTTTGTTTCCATGATTGCTCTTGGTGACTTTTCAAATTTTTGATTGAATATCCGCAAAGATACCCAATAGTAAAATTCTAATAAAATCATGTAAAAAAAGATGAGATGTGAGTCGATATTCATTTTAAATTTTGTCAGTAATTTTTTAACTGTATATTAGTGTGCGTACACTGTCATCTTTTTAGAAGTTATCCGTTTAGGTATAAGATTGAAAGAAATTTACACTAATGATGAGCTTGCAACCAGGCTCGGAGTCTCAAAAAGAATCCTGCATGAATGGGAAAAAGAAGAGCTGTTAAAACCATCAGGCATCGCCGATGAAGGTTCCCAACTTTACACAACTTACCAGCTTGAAAGAGGCCAACACCTCAAAAAACTTTACGAATTGGGTTATGGAATTGAAGACATTAAAAAAATTGTAAAAAAAGTTGGGTTGCCAAAGTCATCCGCCGAGCACAACAAACAAAATCTAAATGAAACCTATTTAACGGTTGGTCAACTTGCTGATTCAGTTAAAGTGAGCCCACGAACTATTAAACACTGGGAAGATATCGGAATTATTGAACCTGACATGCGAAGTGAAGGTGGTTACCGGCTTTTTGCCCCACATTATGTTTTTATCTGTAATCTGATTAAAGATCTTCAATTGTTTGGATATACCCTGGAAGAAATAAAGGTCGTTTCCCTCTACTTCAGATCATTTCTCGATCTTAGCGGCAGTCTCGAATCTTTTCCGGTTGAGGAAAGTGAACAAAAACTAAATGAACTGATTGTGGCAATCGATAGTCTGTCTGAAAAAATGGAACTTTTTAAAGCCGGCATTGCCCGCTGGGAAGACCTGTTAAAGAAGAAGAAAAAAGAAATAATCGCACTTAAAACCCGAAACTCTAAACGAGTGATTCCTTCATAAACGAGTAATAAATGAACTATCTTGATCTCCACAAGTCACTTAAAGAGTTTTATACTCAAGAACCGGGTATCTTTCAGAATATAGAACTTGGAATAACCCTTACCAATAACTTTTTCACCAGCGATGTAAAAAAAGCTTTCCCCCCGGGAGATGAATACGAAGATATTAATCCCCTTATGAAGGCGCTGATGAAATATTTCCTCACTCGAAATGAATATTCTGATAAATATCTCATGAAGATGCTCACCGTTCCCGATAAGGCCATTCAGGAGAACAACAGATTTACATATTCCATTCTTTCCCCCTCTGATTCCGTTAAACCGGAGGCAATAGTTCTGCTGCACGGTCTAAATGAAAGAGGTTGGGAGAAATATCTGCCCTGGGCTTATTATCTCGTAAAGAATACGGGTAAATCAGTTATCCTCTTTCCCAATGCTTTTCACATGAACAGAGCACCCGAAAGCTGGTCAAATTTTCGATTGATGAAAGAGATATCCAACGAACGACAAAATCTTTTACCCGGGGTTATACTCTCCAGCCCCGTTAACGCAGCTATCTCTACCCGACTTCAATTTGTGCCGCAAAGGTTTGTTTATTCCGGGATCCAGACGATCAACGATATTTCAAGTCTCGCAGAACTGGCGAAGGAAGGGCTGATTAAAGGACTTTCAAAAAACACTTCTCTCGATATCTTTGGTTATTCCATCGGTGCATTTGTTGCCGAAATCATAATGATGAGTAATCCCTTTGGTTTGTTTAATACATCCCGCTGTTTCCTCTTTTGTGGCGGCAGTACCCTTGACAAAATGTCGCCGGTTAACAAATTTATTCTTGACAGTGAGGCAACCAATCAACTTATGGATTTTTATGTACACCGCCTTGAACAAAACATAGCTACCGATGAAAGATTGCGATCACTTTTCCGGGATGAAAACGAGGAAGCATTCCTCTTTAAGGCGATGTTGAACAATGAAGAAAACAAAACCGTAAGGGAAAGATACCTCGGGAAAATAAGCGATCGCCTCTATGGGATTGCTCTCGATAAAGATGATGTTATGCCGGGACCCGCAATTCAGGAAACCCTGAACCACAGCAGAAAAAAGATTCGTTTTGATGAAATCGATTTTGAATATGGCTACACCCATGAAAACCCTTTCCCGATTTTAACAGGAATCAGCGATAAAATTGATCGTGCATTCAACTCTGTTTTCGGCAGGGCAGCTTCGTTTCTCGGCTAAAATTCGAATATAGTCTCTTTTATGTATTATTATTGTTTGGTATTATTATACGAAAATATTTTATAAATATGAAGATTTTTCTTGTTTAGAAACTCCTAGCAATTTATTTTAGGGTATAAAGTAAATTTGAATTTTGTAAAAGAAAAAACAGACCTTAATGAAAAAGATAGTTATAATTTTGGTTGTCTTTTTCCTGGCAATTGTAAGTGTTGTACTTTTCCTCAGAACGAAAGAACTACAGCAGCCTTTAACAGTCCAGCTAAAAGAAAAATATTCAAAAAAACACATCCCCTCTGTTGATCATTCCAAATTTGCATCTCTTCAGAAAAATTTTGCCCATCCACAGGAAGTAACCGAAGCCTGTATCACTTGCCACACCGAAAGGCACAAAGAAGTGATGAAGTCGAACCACTGGAATTGGGAACGCGAAGAGTATGTAAAAGGAAGAGGCATAATTCACATCGGTAAAAAAAATGCGATAAATAACTTCTGCATCGGTGTTGAAGGAAACGAACAAAGCTGCGCAAAGTGTCATGTTGGCTTTGGAATGACCGAGTCACTGATGAGCTACACTGATTCTACAAATATCGATTGCCTTGTCTGCCACGATAATTCCGAAACCTATGCAAAAGGCTCCGAAATGGGGGGTGCCCCCGATCCCGGCGTTAATCTGGCAAAAGTTGCACAGAATGTCGGAAAACCAAAACGGACAAACTGTGGTGTTTGCCACTTCTTTGGTGGTGGTGGAAACAATGTAAAACATGGTGATCTTGAAAAATCGATGTTTGATCCTTCAAAAGAAGTGGATGTTCACATGGCCGCCGAGGGAGTTAACATGTCGTGTGTAGATTGCCATACATCTGAAAACCACATGATGAAGGGGAAAGTCTATTCCCTCTCATCAATGAACAGAAACCGGTCATCATGCGAACAATGCCATACCGAAAGTCCTCATGAAGCATCTATATTAAATGAACACACTCTTAAAGTTGCATGCCAAACCTGCCATATTCCCGTTTATGCAAAAGTTAATGCAACAAAAATGGAGTGGGACTGGTCAACTGCAGGACAACTTAAAGATGGTAAACCTTATGAAATCGATGATAAGGATGGCAACCATACCTATCTCTCCATTAAAGGAACATTTAAGTGGGGTACCAACCTCAAACCCGAATATATCTGGTTTAACGGTACTGCCGATCATTATCTTCTCGGAGATACGGTTTCCGACACTTCAAAAGTCTTAAAAATAAATACCCTTAATGGTTCTTACTCTGATCCTGAATCAAAAATCATTCCTGTTAAGATTCACAGAGCCAAACAGCCTTATGATCCGATCACAAAAATGTTGATTCAGCCCAAACTTTTCGCCGACAAAGAAGGTGAAGGAGCATTATGGAAAGATTTCGACTGGCTTCGTGCTTCCTCTGTTGGTATGGAAGAAGTTGGACTTCCCTTTAGCGGAAAATATACCTTCATTAATACCGAAATGACCTGGCCTGTAAATCATATGGTTTCTACAAAAGAACTTACTGTCAACTGTATTGAATGCCACAGCCGAAACGAAAGCAGACTGGCCGGCCTTGATGATTTCTACATGCCTGCACGTGATTATTCCTCCATTATTGACTTCTCAGGCAGGTGGATTGTAATCTTGAGCCTTCTTGGTGTTTTTGTACACGGTGGAGTTCGCATATTCTCTGCATCAAAAAGGAGAAAGGGAAACTAAAATGAAAAAACAGGTTTATATCTACAGATCATTTGAACGGTTTTGGCACTGGACTCAGGCATTTCTGATCTTTTTCCTCGCTGCAACCGGATTTGAAGTGCATGGTTCCTTCGTCTTTTTTGGATACCAAAATGCAGTTGAATATCACAATATTGCAGCTTATGCTTTTATTATTCTGATAGCATTTGCAATCTTTTGGCATTTTTCAACCGGAGAGTGGAAACAATATCTTCCAACTTTTTCAAACATAAAAGCTCAAATCAACTTTTATCTTGTTGGAATTTTTGATAACGCTCCACATCCCACAAAAAAGACAGTACTTAGCAAACTTAATCCTTTGCAGAAACTGGTTTATTTTGCGCTTAAAGTCCTTGTTATTCCTGTTATGGTTATTTCAGGGTTACTTTACATGTTCTACAGATATCCTCAAAAAGGGGGTATGGCGGGGTTGAATCTCGATTCTGTCGAACCCATTGCCCTTTTCCATACCGCCGGGGCATTTGCTCTTATTGCTTTCATAGTGGTGCATCTGTATCTGATTACAACAGGACACAAACCAACCACAAACCTGAAAGCAATGATTACAGGTTATGAAGAACTTGAAGAAGATAAAACAGAAAAAACTGCCACCCCGAAAGAGGAACCAATGGCAGAAGCAAGTGAGAAATAGAGGTTTTATATGAACGAAACAAAATACATGAATCCATACCTTGCAGGCTTTTTCCTGGGCTTGCTCTTGTTGGTTACAATCTTTATCACAGGAAGAGGTTTGGGCGCAAGTGGTGCCACTAAAAGTGGAGTTGTTGCCACAGTTTCCTCAGTTGCCCCAACACATGCACAGGACTCCAAATTTTACACCGAGTTCAACAAAGAACATGATAACAGTCCCTTAAAAAACTGGCTCGTTTTTGAAGTCCTCGGAGTAATAATGGGTGCTTTCATTTCCGGTCTTGTTTCCAACAGATTAAGTCTGACACTTGAAAAAATCCCCACGGTTTCTTCTAAAACCAGAATAATCACGGCACTAATTGGTGGTGCTCTCTTTGGACTGGGTTCTCAGCTTGGAAGAGGCTGCACAAGTGGTTCTGCACTAAGCGGAATGGCTGTGCTCTCAACCGGTGGTGTCATTACCATGATGGCCATTTTTGGAGGGGCTTATGCATTTGCGTGGTTCTTCCGAAAACTCTGGCTTTATCCGGGAGGTAAATAATGGGACCATTAGTACCCGATCTTATCGGAAATGAACTCAATTTTGTTGTGGCTATTCTCATCGGTATAGCCTTTGGATTTATTCTTGAACAGGCAGGTTTTTCAACTTCGAAAAAACTTGTTGGACTCTTTTATGGTTACGATTTTACCGTTTTAAGAGTATTCTTCACCGCAGGTATCACCGCCATGATTGGTGTTATTGCCCTTGGTCATTTTGGACTTCTTGACCTTAATCTCATTTATGTAAATCCTACTTTCCTTTGGTCTGCACTTGTGGGAGGGTTAATCATGGGACTCGGATTTGTGATCGGTGGTTTTTGCCCCGGAACAAGTGTCTGTGCTGCAGCAATCGGGAAAATAGATGCAATGATTTTTGTTGCAGGTGGTTTCCTCGGCGTTTTCATTTTTGCTGAAGGATATCCCTGGTTTGAGGCTCTTTATAAAGCCGAGGACTGGGGAAATGTCACTCTTTTTGATTCCCTCGGAGTCTCACAGGGAATATTTGCATTTGGAATGACTTGTATGGCAGTTGGTGCCTTTTGGTTTAGTACCTGGGTTGAGAAAAAAGTGAACGGGAAAGAAAATCCTGAACTCCAGCCCAAAAGGCTCTACCTTGGTCTTGGGATCGCCCTTTTTATTCTTGGACTGGCTACAATCTTTATGCCTGAAAGACGGACTGAATTACTCGCCGATGCGACAACTGCGGTTTCTTCGAAATCGATTGAAGTTACTGCAATTGATGAACTTGCATTCAGACTTCTTGACAAGGACCCAAAACTTCAGATAGTTGATCTTAGAAATGTTAAGGAATTCCAAAAATTCAGTCTGCCCAATTCAACAAACATGACTCTTGAAGAGCTGTTTGGAAAAGATGCATCCAAAATTCTTTCAATCAAAAACAAACATATCGTTTTTGTTGCTGACAACGAAGTGGACGAAAAGAAAGCTGCATACATTGTTGAAGAGTTGGGATATCGTAATTTTTCGATCCTCGAAGGTGGACTTTCATTCTTTAAAAAGGAGATCCTTGAATATAAACCTGTTGGCGAGCCAAAAACCAGACAGGAAATAGATACTCACAAGTTCCGCCTAAGAGCTGTAAAAGAATTACCTGCACTCATTCAAAGTGCCAAGAAAAGCGCAGCTCCTAAAAAGAAATCCACAAGAGTTATCGGAGGATGTTGATTAATGCAGTAATCCAATAATCCAATAATGCAATAATATTTTTATGTTGGACAGACCTGTTTCCCACGAAACTGAATCTGTCCAACATTAACAAAAAAAATGGATTATTGTTTGACGGGGATACTTTGATATTGAACTATATTTAATTATATTCAGTAATGTTTCATTACTATTTTGAGTTCAATGTGAAAAAGTTGATATTTGTCCTGTTTTTATCTTTCCCTGTGTTTCCCCAACTCGCGTATTTTACCGGTGGTGCCGATTTCCGGTTCAGTTCATCAACTGGATTGGATAAGTTCGCCGAACGATACAATCAGACCAGATCCTCGATCCTTACAAAAAAAATGGAATCCCCCGGCACTTTTTCGGGGTGGTTTATCAATTTTGGTGGAGGTTTTGCGGGCATAACTTTCGATCTTGGATACTCTCGACAAACAGCTTCAATGAGAGCCGAAACCGACCCGCTTCGAACAACCGGCGGAGGTACAGGTAGAGATATTGACCTGGTACTCACCAATTTTATGCTTGGCACAGGATTTGCCATCGCAACAAGCAAAAATGTTGCTTTAATCTTCCCAAACCTGGAGGTCAATATGCTAAACCTCTCTTACGAAACGCGCACTAACACTTCTTCAAAAAGCGGTGATGTATCAACAATTGCCAACGCAGGAATTGGTATGAAGTTGCTTTTATCTTTAGGAGGCAATTTTGGATTAACGATCAATCCTTCTTACAATTTTAGTCTGATCGATCCTGATTTCAGCAGCCTCTACGATGGGACTTCTACCTCTTATGATATTTCGTCCGATCAAACTAAAGGATCGTTTAGTGGATTCCACATGAGAGTCGGCGTCTCTTTTTTGTTTGCTGATTAAATCATCTGATTGTATACCAAAATTGTAGTTTTTCCCCAAAAAACTTATTTAAAATGTTGGACAGATCAAAAATCGCTGAACTCTGAGTCTGTCCAACACCAAAAAATTATTGCATTACTGCATTATTGGATTATTGAATTCAAATCGCATATCCCACATTAATCCTCACTGTTGTTCCCGGTTCAAACACTTTCATGCCCGACTTAAATGGATCTCTGAAATAGGACAAATGTGAATAATAATTTATATTCAACAGATTTTCAACTTCCACTGAAAATTTTAGACTTCTAAACTCACCCGTTAATCCCAGATCCAATTTATTGTAGGCTGGGGTTGTTGTTTCACCAAGGTTGATGTCGGTTCTTGTTTGTCCGTCAGAATAGGTATGCCTCAAATAAAAAGTCATAGCCATCCATTTCGGAGAGATAAGCCGTGTTGTCACTTTTAACGGAGGAATTTCGGCCAAAGGAGAGTCATCACTTCTGTTTTCCGCATAGGTGTAGGATGCTGTCATCTCGATGAACCTATACTCAAATACAAAATTGACCCCCGACATCATTGCGCCTATGTTTCGGTAAGTCACATAATTTGTAGTACCGGCTTTTTTCTTCTCGAGATATACATAGTTTGAGATGAATGTTGAAAATAACTCGAGACGTGCAAATGTGGTAATCAAAGAAGCCCTTGCACCGGTTTTTAAAGGCTGGTGAAGTGTTGAATTTCCCACCCATGAAGAGGAAGTTGGGGCTCTTTTCACCGCAATAAACAAAGCCTCGGCCTCCGGTAGCTCTGCTGCTGCTTCCACCATAAAGCCGTAACCCCAGGTTGATGAGATAACATCGGAATAGGCCGCTGAAAGTCCTATTACAGGGAAAAATGCCGTTGTTTTAGGATCGGAATAGAGGTTTTTATAGAAATTTACAGCCTCTTCTTTATCCATGTTGTAGTATGAAAACCCGGCTTTTCCACTGAAAGAGAAGTTGGCAACATCCAGTTTATGATACACAGATGCAAAATACTGATTAACACCGGGTAACATTGCATTGTTCAGAGTCATGCCCATCGGTGCCATTTGCGAGGCAGGCATCTTTATAAAATTGTCTGCTGTCCATTTTCTAAAATATGCTTCATAAAATGCACCCGTAGCACCAATAGTAAGATTTTTTGCGTCAGTTTCCATCATCATTGGAGAGGTACGAAGCGAATTGTTCATCAGGTGACTGGTATAATTTGCATATATCTTATTACCCTTCCAGGAGATATTGGCAGAAAACAACCTGTTGAATTTTTCATCCATCTGAAGATATGGGAAGGTTATATTTTCGGTATATGTGAATGAAGCACCATACTTCAAATCCTCGTTTTTTCCCTGGAATGAAACTTCACCCAGTGTAAAATTATAGTTGTCACGGTAGCCATACAAGTCGGAAAAACTTTTGCCATCGCCGTTTTTAAATGGAGTTCCGTTTGCAAAATGGAGCGAAAGTTGATTGGACTTTATTCCACCGTTTAATGAAAGATCATACACGGTGGAAGCCCCTGCCATGCCGGAGAATGCGGCTTTTAAAGCCGGTTCATCCGAGGCTTCGCTTCTGTGGAAGGAGACAAGGCCGCCAAGTCCCGATTGCAAGTTTGCAGAGTTTTTTACCAACTCAATCGATTCCATGTCCAAAGGATTTAGTCGTGAGATTGGAGAATCCATTCTGTTTGGGCATGCAGGCGGATATCTTTCACCATCAATTACGATACTGATGTCCCCTTTTTTAAGCCCATCCGCATAGATGTCCTGTGCAAAGAAAACACCTTTTTTGATGAGCCAGAAACCACCTAAAGACAACAAATTGTCAAGATTATCCCTCTGAAGAGTTAACAAATTACTACTGAAATCGATCCGTTTTGCAGTTATTTCTACCGGATCGAGCCAATAAATTTTGATGCTGTCGCTGTTCTGTGCAATTATATTCATAGAACCTGCGATCAGCAGGATATAGAAAGTCCTTGTCAGGGAAAACATACCTGTCCTCACTTTTAGTTATTAAAACGAAACAATTAGTGGATTGAGAGGACTATAATCTGGGAGGTGGTGTGTCGGGTTTGTGTTCCCTTTTTACCGGATTTTCAGCAAGAACAAAATGATTGGGAATTTTTGAACCAAAGTGTGCCACCGGAACTTGTCTGGTTAAAAGGAAGTGTGGCATCAACTCCTTTACATTTTTTTGCTGACTCTTCTCCGGGATGGAAGCATCATCTTGTTCGTCTTCGATTATCGTTGTCAGATTTTCAGAAACAACACAACTTCCACAACAATCGTTTACAGGTTCATCCTTTTCTACACACAATTCCGTAACGATGTAATCATAATTGATCACATAATCAAAGAATGGCCCAACTATCCTTAGATAGTTCATAGTCATTACAACTAAAATCAACGAAATTGTAAGTTTTTTGAACAAAGTGGTCCGGTTTTAAAGGTCAAATCCAAAAAGGATATTTTTGTCTGATTCTAATTTACAAAAATTTATCAACACTTCTCACTAAATTAACAAAAATATTCCCTGCTTAAAAACTTCCGCGTCCCCCATTTTTGCATTATTGGATTATTGCATTACTGCATTATCCTTTATCTTTCCATTCATGATTTTTTTAATTTTCGAGTGAAATGAGTAAACAAGAAACAAAAGAACTGGCGCTGAACATTGCCAGCTTTTTGCCGGCAGCACTTCAACCCCCACATTCTGTTGAAATAGAACAATTGGTGCTTGGTGCCATCCTGATTGACCCCGAAGCAATTAACAAAGCAATTAATGCTGTCTTTCCTCTTTGAAAGGTGCAAAGGTTTGTTATACATAAAATCAGAAACTCAATGAAGTTTATTCCGGAAAAGTTTAGAAAAGAGTTCGCAGGTGACTTGAAAACGATTCTCAGAGACTGGAGAACTATTATCTCACAAATTAGTATTATCTTTGGTGAAAGACTTGAAAATAACTATAGTGATTTCAGGATGTTAAGATGTCCGGCTTACTCATTTACACAAAATTCTGAACCGTCTCGCAAGAAAGGACAGAGATGCTCAACCACCTCAAACTTAAGAATGATTACCTTACTTCAATGCAGCTTCTTGATCTAAATACTTATTTACCGTTGTTTTTTTTTAAGTTTAGGTTGCATTACGGTGAAGGTAAATCATGACTTTTACCTCAGTTTTGTACTTACCAATTCTTGCCATTATTTTGGCATTATTCTATGTAATACCAAGAAAAGGTAAAATATTACTTTTATTGTTGACAAGTTATCTTTTTTACTTTCAACTTCAACAGACTGTGGTGTTGTTGTTATTTTCTCAAACGATTATTGCATATTATGCTGCCATAAAAATCGCATCTACTGAGGGGAAAAGAAAGTCTAAGTATCTTAATTTTACTATTCTTGCAAACATTTTTATTTTAGCACTCTTTAAGTACACTAATTTTCTGCTTGAGAATCTATTTGGAATATTCAACGAATTAAATATAACGAACTCTCAAATCACGGTGGATATTATTCTACCAATAGGTATCTCTTTTTATACATTTCAAATAATTAGTTATCTGTTGGATGTTTATTGGGAACAGGTTGAACCAGAAATTAACTTCATGAAGTTCGCTTTATATATTTCATTTTTTCCTACCATCATGGCGGGCCCAATTGAACGATTTATTAACATAAAAGGGCAATATAATTTCCAAAATCCGTTTGATAAAAGACTTTTTCAGAAAGGGGTTGGTCTGATTATTCTCGGCCTTATGTACAAAATGGTGGTTGCAGATCGCTTGGGTATGTTTGTTAACACCATTTTCGACAATTATCGCTACCATGGTGGATTAACTCTCTCACTGGCTTCATTATTTTATTCTATTCAAGTTTACGCTGATTTTGCAGGATATTCGATGATTGCGATTGGATCAGCTAATCTTTTTGGGTTGAAAATTATCGAAAATTTTAATCTCCCATATTTCTCACAAAGTATCTCTGAATTCTGGAACCGGTGGCATATTTCATTATCTTCCTGGTTGAGGGATTATATATTTATTCCTCTTGGATATACCCGTTTTGGAACTAAATTATTAGGTAAGTATAGAACAAATTTTAATATAATGGTGACCTTCTTAATTAGTGGGATTTGGCATGGAGCGAATTGGACATTTGTGATTTGGGGTTTACTACATGGTCTTTTTATAAATATCGAGTTATTCTTTGATTCGCTTTATAGAAAAAATAAAAATAAATTGGGAAGATCAAGCATTGGTTTAACCTCATTTAAAATTTTTGGGACATTTTGTGTTCTTACATTACTTTGGATTATATTTCGTTCAGAGAGCCTTTCGCAGGCTATTGTGATTTATCGGAAAATTCTATCTGAACCAGGGGAACTGTTTAATCCCTCAACCGATCTTCTTTTAAACTGCTTCTTCGGAGTTATGACACTTTTCGTCATTGAGTTGGAAAGATATTCTAAAGTAAAAATTGTGAACCACAAATTTAGACCCCTAATCTATTTTCTGCTGATATTCTGTATTATTCTATTTGGTGTTCTTGATAAAAGTCAATTCATATATTTCCAATTTTGATATGAAAAAGCACAAGTATATTTTGTTGTTTATGGTTTATGTCCTGGGATTTTTGATAAGCGATCGAATTATTGCTCTATGGCTAAATTCGATTCTTTATAGTGTTTCTTCAGGTACTCATGCAGAGGCGAGAATTGCAATGTATGAACAAAAATCAGAGATATTAATTCTGGGTAGTTCTCGTGCTCAGTCACATTTCGACCCATTGGCGATAACAAAAGTTACAGGTTTGTCATGCTATAATGCCGGAATGGTTAGTCAAGGTTATGATTATACAGAAATTATCACTTCAGTAATGCTGAAAAGGTATTCACCTGAATTTGTTGTTATCGAGGTCACACCTACCTTTTTCGATGAATCTATTTATAATATTGCCAATGCGGTATTGTTGCCCTTTGCATATGATGAAAAATCAATATTGAATTTTTTAGAACGGGACGATAAATTCTTAAAAGTAAAAAGTACCCTCTCGCAATCTTTTCTATTTAACTCGGCAGTCTTTAAATTAATGATACGACATTTTTTCCCAAAAGATGTAAACTCCCTTGGATTCGCACCAATCACTAAAAAGAATCTTAATTTTGAGTTTAGCACAAAACAAAGAGATTTCTCCAGGATGAAGATATCTAAAATTCAAATGGAGGCTTTTATAAATTCAGTAAATATGTTTAAAAAGCACAATGTTAAAATTATCGCAACAATTTCGCCCATCTATTTACCCGAATGGGGCGAAAATGATAAATTCATTATGCAATTAAAAGAAATAATCAAATCGGCGGGGGGAGAATTTTTAGATTATAGTAGAGATCCAAGATTTATGATGAAAAAAGAGCTATGCTACGATGATTTACATCTTATGGGAAATGCTGCAACTGAATTCTCTTACATATTTGGTGCCGATCTAAATAAGTTGTCACAATTGAGGACAAAATAATCGGTCTTAGATACGAACTGTCCAACGGTTTTATTCTAAGTCAATTCTCTGGATTCAGGAGGTAAAGAAAGGCAATTAGTCGAAATATTGAGGTATCTCACTCATAGAAGAATTAAATTGGAGGGTGGTCAATATAGTGGGGTTTAAGCAAAATAAATTTTGCCTTGGGAAGATTTCCGAAGGTTGAAAAGATAAATGACACTACAAAACCCATCCACCGTGTATTCAGTGTTAAATCCGGGGAGCCATTCCATCCACTCTGCACAAAACTGCCTGATTTATTCAAGCCTGTCCAAAAGATGAGAAATAAAAAGGCTCACCTCCATAAGCGAAACAGACAAATCTGGCATATAACAACGAGCATCGGACACATGAAGTATTTAGGGACTTCTATTACTCCTTACTGGAATACTACCATGGTAAGGGAGAGTTACTAAGGAAAAAATTCAAAGAAATAAAGACGAGGATTTACATTTTTGATTCAACAGTTATAATGATTGATCGGGGATACCTGGATTTTAAGTTGTTCAATCGGTGGAATCTCGATGGAATAACATTTGTGACATGGCTCAAAAAAACATTAACCATGAAAGAAAGAGAAAAATGCCTCTATTGGATAAAGACTGTGATAATATTTTGGTTGATGAAATTATTGAGATGACCGGTGATAACACGAAAAAGGATTATCCGGGTGAACTTAGAAGATTGGCAATCCTTGATCAGGATCATAATGATATAGTAGAAGTATAGACTAACAATTTCTCTTGGACTGCATTGCTCGTCCCCCATTTTTGCATTATTGGATTACTGCATTATTGCATTAAAGTTTATCTTTCCATTCCTGATTTTTTTAATTTTCGAGTGAAATGAGTAAACAAGAAACAAAAGAACTGGCACTGAATATTGCCAGCTTTTTACCGGCAGCACTTCAACCCCCACATTCTGTTGAAATAGAACAATTGGTGCTTGGTGCCATCCTGATTGACCCCGAAGCAATTAACAAAGCAATTGCCGTTATCGACAAGGATGCGTTTTATAAACCCAACCACCAAACCATTTTTTCTGCCATTGTAACTCTTTATAACGAACGTGAACCGATAGATGTCTCCACGGTTTTTAATGAATTGATGCGGGTCAAAAAACTTGATGAAGTTGGTGGACTTACTTTTCTCTCCGAATTGAGCAATAATATTTCATCTGCCGCAAATGTTGAATACCTGTTAAAAATTCTCATCGAAAAAAAGCTGCTTCGCGATCTCATATCTGTTTCTCACGGAATCGCCAACAGAGCTTACCAGGCCGAAGATACTGCCCTCAAGATACTTGATGAAGCTGAATCGAAAATTTTTCAAATCTCGGAAACCCGATCGAAAAAAACCTATATCGATATGAAAAGGGCCGTAACCCAGACCATGGAGTATATTGAGATAGTACACACCCGAAATGCCGCTGGCGTTGTTGGTGTTCCAACAGGATTCTACGACCTTGATGAAATGCTTGGCGGGTTCCAAAACTCTGATCTTATCATTCTCGCAGCACGACCTTCGATGGGAAAAACAGCACTTGCACTCGCTTTTGCAAGAAATGCCGCTGTCGATTTTAAACTTCCCGTTGCTGTATTTTCACTTGAAATGGCAACTACCCAACTTGTTACCCGTCTTATTTGTGGTGAGGCAAAGATTTCAGGACAGGTAATAAGAAAAGGCAGGATGAGCCCTGAAGACAGCGCCAGACTCGCAAAATATGGAGCCAAACTTGCTGATGCTCCAATCTATATTGACGATGTTCCGGGCCAAACAGTGCTTGAAATCAGAGCAAAATCAAGAAGATTAAAATCGGAATATGGAATAAAATTGATAGTAATCGATTATCTCCAGTTGATGCAGGGGCATAACGATTCTGAAAGTCGTGAGAGGGAAATTTCAATGATCTCCCGGTCTCTTAAAGGACTGGCAAAAGACCTGGATATCCCGATTATTGCACTTTCGCAGTTGAACCGTGAATCGGAAAAAAGGGTGGACAAAAAACCGATGCTCTCCGATCTTCGTGAGTCGGGTTCAATCGAACAGGATGCGGATGTAGTGATGTTTATTCACCGACCTGAATATTATGGTAAGGAAGTGGATACCGATGGTAATTCGCTAAAAGGAATCGCCGAAGTTATCATTGCAAAACACAGAAACGGCCCCGTTGGCGATGTAAAGCTCCGTTTTCAACACGAATACACCAAATTTGAAAACCTCGCTCACTTTAATCCGTATATTGCAATCCCCGAAGGAGATAAAAACCCTATTTAATTTAAGTATTAAGTATTAGGTATCAGGTATTATTTTTAGTCGGTTTTAGCCACTTTGTGCCGTAAAAAGCAATAAGAACTTCCGTGTAAAATCCGTGAAATCCGCGTTCCTATCCCTCTCACTTAGGTTATCTCATTTTGCAGACGGCAATCGGAACGAATACCACTCCTGACCCTTACGATCAAAATCTCTCTGTGAAATTCTGTGTAAAATCCGCGCAATCCGTGGAACCATCCCTTCCATAAACCATCAGTCTGCAATCAGACTTCTAAGTCTCCTAAGATTTTCAAGGTCTTCGAGTTGTTCTTTGCTTTTGGGGGTTTCGAGTATTTTGGGGATATGTAGAAGTCGTTTATCGTTAAGAAGATTTCGAAAACCTTCAAGTCCAATAAATCCGTCACCGATATTTTCATGTCGATCAACTCTGCTGCCGAGAGGTTTTTTGCTGTCGTTAAAGTGAAATGCCTGCAGCCGGTCAAGCCCAATAATTTTGCCAAACTCCTGAATCACCGTCTCATATTTTTCCGGGTCTTTAATATCATAACCGGCAGCAAAAATATGTGCGGTATCAATGCAGACTGACATTCTTTCCTGTTCTTTAACCAGAGCAATGATATCACGGGCGTGTTCAAATTTGTAACCGATGGCTGAACCCTGTCCCGCGGTCAGTTCGATCATGCTTTTAACTTTAAAGCCGGGAGTTCTGTCATGAATGATGTCAAGTGCTGATGCAATCCTTTTTATCCCAAATTCCTCACCTTCACCAAGGTGAGCCCCGGGATGGAAATTGAGCTGAGGTATCCCCAACATCTCACACCTCTGCAATTCATCCACCATGGCATCCACAGACTTGTTAAACATCTCATCAGATGGCGCACCGAGATTTATCAGATATGAATCGTGGGCCATCACAAATTTTATCCCCGTTTGCGCCAGATCTTCTTTAAATTTTACGGCATCTTCCTCTCTAAGAGGGGGAGCACTCCACCGATTGTTGTTTTTTGTGAAAATCTGCATTGCTGAAAAACCGAGTTTCTCTGCGAGGGGAATTGAGGCGGTAACTCCACCCTGAATTGAGGTGTGGGCACCCAATAATTGTTCATGTGGGTTCATTTATAATACTTTGATTTTATTCAAATCCCAATATCGTAATAACAACAGAACTGAAAAAATGAAACTTTTGTGACTCAGTACTTAATTAAATTTTTAACTGTTTCATCCAGTGATTTATCAACAGACATTGGAGAAATTCCCAGCGACACCAGTCTCGAAATATCCAACGAAACATCTTCAACCTGGGGGAGCGTTGGGAAATCTTTCAGGGAACGGATTTCAAGCAGACTTTCATCAAGTCCCGCCTTTTGAACAAATCGACTAAAAAGTTGTGCCCGTGAAGTGCGTTCTGCCGATCCAAAATTGAGCAAATTATATTCGTGTTGGGTGGTTATCAGTTTTTTCATCATCCTTGCTGCATCAAGAATCGATAATGAAGATCTGTATTGATCTTCAAACAAGACAACCTTTTGTCCCGACTTTATCTTGTTATACGCTTCCTGAAAAAAAGATTTCACTTTCCCTTTAGAAAATCCATACATTAATGCAAGCCGCAATATTAAATAATTATCAGTGGCATCAATTACCGCAGTCTCGCCTTCAAGTTTGGTGGAGGCATAAAGAGAAAGAGGTTCAAGTTTCCCCTCCTCCTTTAACATTCCCCCTTCACTACCCGAATAAACGAGATCAGTGGAAGTATAGATTATCTTCGTCGAATATTTTTGGGAAAGTTTTGCAAGTGTTCCTGAAGCAGTAACATTTATAGCTTTAACATCTTCTTCTGTTATCGCCAAAGCATGAGATACAGCCGTAATACCTGCCAGATGGATTACCAGTTCGGGTGGATAAGTGTTAAAAACAGTATCGAGAGATGAACTCTCCCTTATATCTGTGACAGTATAATCACAGGGAGGGAGGAACAAAGGAGTATTGTGATAAATTGCATGAACATCGTGGTCTCTTACAAGTTCAGGCAAAAGAGCCTGCCCAAAGAAACCACCTGCTCCGGTTACTATTATTTTGATTTGACTACCAGCTTATTTTTACACCTGCAATTAAATAATTTACATCGTAACCATCAAATTGATTATGCTGATATCCCAAATTAATTAAAATATCCCATGCGGGCCAGTATTCAACTCCTGCTGAAAGCATCATTTTCTGAGTTTCATCCTGATTATATATTGTGAAGAGGTCATTATCGTAATAATAGGCTCTGCTGCCAATAGACCCTCCAACTTTTGCAACCCACCCCGGAGTGAGCAGATAATTAAATTTCATCCCTACTGAAAAAAGATTTCTTTTGTTTTTTCCACCACTTCCCATCGCAACAGCATTGTCGGTGGAGAGCATTGTGAATGCAGGACGAAGAGAAAGATACCATGTATATCCACCATAATAGTCGATTCTCGCCAGATAAGTATTTACACTTCTCTTTTCGAAACCGTTCAGATAAAGATGATTCACCCCGGCACCAAAATAAAATGCATTCACACGATATAACAGCTCTGCGCTGTAAATATTCAGGTAATCATAAGAGATGTAGCCGGTTGTATCATCATACTTTCCCTTTATGTGTCCATAAGATGCCTTCACATATAATGGATCGAAGTTGAGAGTTGTACCTATTGTACCAAGCTGCTGATTGTAGTTCCACGAACCTGCGTCTTTATTGAGATAGTCATATCCAACGGTAAGATGATGTGTGTAGTTTAGTCCCAGCGTAACATAGGCTGAACCGGATTTTGAAACAGTACCATTTGAATAACTGCCATAAGTTCCATAAATGGAAGTGTAAACCTGAAGTGAATCAGCATAAATCCCCGAGAACATAAGAAGTAGAATAAAAGTTAATTTTCTCATTTAATAAGACCCAACCCCTGAATGGCAAGAGTGTCACCTTTACTTATCATCAAAACATTATTGAAGCTTGCCCTGGCTTTATCATTGTAACCAAGTGCATACATTGTATATCCATAAGCGAGGTTCGTCTCATAATCTGAGGGATAAGGATTAAGAACCTTTTCAAGATAAACTTTCGATTTTTCCCAAAGTGGTTTTGCCTTGTTAAATGATTCCTTAAATTTTTCAAGTCCATTGTAGTAATACATCTGACCCAGTCTCAGATTTGCCTCTTTGTTGTTTGGATCAAGTTTTAGTATCTGATTGTAGAGTTCCTCAACTTTTGCCCATTGATTGTTTTTTACATAAGGGAGACGCAGACCAAGTCTGGCTTCCACACTCGCAGGGCTCAATTTAATAGCCGATTCATAAAATGAAATCGATTTTGTAAACGCTGTATCCTGATAATGAAGATAACCCAAACGTAGATTCAGCAGATAGTTTGTTTTATTTTGTGCATAAAACTCATCCAAAACAGCGATTGCCTCTTTCACTTTTCCCTCTTTTTCGAGGTCTATCGACTGATTAAACGCCCATGTCAGGTCTTTTGGCACCTGTGAGATGATATCAACAGCAAAAAAGCCCATTATTACAACTATTGCCGTTAAACTTAAAGCAGCAAATTTTTTCATCTTGATTCCTCTTCTTTTTTAATTCTTTTAACAAACACTTCTTCTTTATCTCCATTTTTGAAACTGAACCAATCGATGATCCCGTCGGAATTTATATTAACGGAGGTTTTAAAATCTTTACCGTACCATGAAAAGAGATTTTTGCCATGAAGAAAAATCTCACTCTCGAGAACTATTGAATTTTTTTCTTCATCTTTTCTGTATCTGAATTTGCCACTTGCCGAAAGTAAACTTCCAAAAAAGATGAAAAATTCGGAGAGATATCTAACAAACCCTGTGGGCAATTCTGCAACACTATACGAATCTTCCCATTCAAGATCCTCGTGGAAACTTAACGGTGCCTGCATGGCTGCAAGATAAAAATAGTAGAGTGAACAGTTTTTGTTTCCTGTAAAACTGCTAAAGTAGAAAACTTTGCCTGAGTTGTAAATATATGCAAATCCACCGGCACTCGACTCGATATACTTTGCATTGTAAATATCTATTTTTACCGTCCACTCTTCATCAATTGTTTTTCCATCCACTTCATACTGAAACCGGAATGATTCCCCAAGTTTAAACTCAAATGCCTTTGCAAGCAGTTTATGTTTCTCAAGGTTTTGGACAACTGAATTAATGACAGGATAGTCAAATGTTTTAAGCCCCAGCTTGTCATCTCTCTTTTCGAGATAAAATGCAAACGGGAATTTGTGTGTAAATCCACCAATGGTATCATCGATTTGAAACTGGAAATGAAGGTGTGGATATGGCGATCTACCACTGTTGCCACAGGCTGCAATGATATCCCCTTTGTCAACTATTTCGCCCTCTTTTACTTTTATTGAACCCGGTTTTAAGTGAGACAGTGCCGAAAAAAGACCTTCACTGTGGTCGATTATTATCGTGTTTCCCCAGTTTTTTTCGATATTGGCTTCCCCTATTGTATTGTCGGGTATCCCGTCAACAACAGTGACAACCTTTCCTGATAGAGGTGAACAAACGGGCAAACCATAACAAAAATAGTCTTCAACCAGATCACCTTCGTTTTCATATTGTTCCCCGTTTTCGGTTAATATAAAATCCCAGGCATAACGCCATTTATCTTTGTGGGTATATTCTCCGTCGTGCGCCTGCGAAATGGTCCATTCACCCCAAACAGGAAGTTCAGGGAAGAAAAATTTAAAATTCTCAAACCTTGATTGTTTGTTTTGGTGGAAATAAAGATTCTCTTCGGGTGAGCCGGGTTTAAAGTAGAGCAGAACCAGTTCCGTCTGATCCTTTCGGAACTTCAAACTGTAAATTGTGGCAAGAGTAATAAAATTGAAAGGCAACACCAAAACCGGAAGACCCGATTTTATCAATAGCACTGAAAAGAATCCCGTAAATATGACAACAAGTGGTGTGGCAAGCATGGCAAGCATAAAACTTTTCCCCGAGGGGAGGACAAGACTTCCACCAAGTGCAAACGCAGTAAGAATTGAATTAAACCCTACAATTACCATCAAACTCTCCGCCTGCTCTGGAAGAATCGCCTGAAGAACAAATCCGGAGATCAGGTAAGAAGAGATGCTGAGTACAAAAAGTGCGCGAGAAAAGATTAGAAGTCCAACAGCAATCACTATTCCTGTGAGAATATTAGGCTGGAAATAGATGAGCGCAAGCGACTTGAAAAAGTTCTTCACTATCAATGGGAAGAACCCAAACATCTTCTCATCTGTGATATTCTGAGCGTACTGTAGATCCTGATAGTTCGCAAGAAATATCAAATAGATAAATAGAGAAATTATGAAAGGAAGACTGAGACCCGGCAGGTTAAAAGTAACTGCGAGATGATTCTCAAGAACTGCTGCTATCAAAAAAGTAATCACAATAAAAAGTGGAATCAACAGAAGGAAGAGGGGCGACAACTGGTAATAATAGACTGTTGCAGCACCAAACAGAATTCCGTTAAAACCGTAAAATCCTGATTCAATCTTGCTCGTTTCAAACTTTAACAGATGAGCAGAGTAATTACTGAGAATTACCCCAAGCAGAGACATCAAACCTATTTTCGGAGATATAAAGGTGGCTGCGAGCACCAGAGCTCCCAGCCACCTTCTGTTCGAAAAAAGTATCTGTGAATAACTATAAAGGATCGAATTAACAAAAAACTTCAAACTGTAATCCTTAAATTTTGAACGATTTCAGTTTTTCCGGAAGTTTTTCGTTTGTCGCAAGATATTCCAGCGATTCAGCTTCACGAATCAATTCAATCGATTTATCCTCCATAATCATCACAACATTTGGTCTCATCTGAATAAATTGCATCCATTGGGTCATGTCGTAAGCCCCGACATAATCTATCACCACTTTGTCCCCTTTTTTCATTACGGGAAGGGTGATACTCTCTGCCATTACATCGATATTCATACAAAGGGGACCATAAATTGCGGTCTCTTCTGTCATCATTCCACCATCCTGAGCAGGGGTTATCTGATGTTTGTACCAAAATTTTGTAAATAATAGATTCACTCCTGCATCAATTATCATGGCTCTTCTTCCATCAGAAAGCCTCTTCATTGCAAGCACCGTTGAAATAAGGTTGGCTGCATCATCAATAAGTGCCCTTCCCGTTTCGAGGAAAAGTACAGGCAGTTCATCTTTTGGATAGGGCAATTCCAACAACGAGGTTGTTATCACATCTGCAAACTGTTCAAGTGTTGGGAGGATTTGTTCTGCAGGAAGATATTGACCGTTAAGTGTGTTGTTTGAAGGAAAACCACCACCCAAATCGATATAATCAAGAATATGGTCATACTCTTTTTTAAGCCAACCGGCAAGTTCAACCATTTTGTCAGCAGCGATTTTATAAGCATCAACACTCATCATGTAAGTGCCGATATGAGTATGAAGTCCGGTGAGTTTAAGCCCCGGAGAAGTCATAATTCTTCTTAATGCCTGTTTAGCTTCCCCATTTTCATAATTGAAGCCAAACCTGTCCCATTTTGGGTAGATTCCCGTGTCCATGTTCACCCTTATGGCAACAATGGCTTTTTTGTCCAACTCGGCGGCTATTTCGATTATATCATATAATTCATCAAAATGGTCGATGTGAATTTTTGCACCCTCTGAAATTGCTCTCCGAAGGGCAGGTTTATCCTTGTCGGGACCATTAAAAATGATATGCTCTCCCTTTACTCCAAGTGAACGGGCTTTATCGTATTCAAAACCTGACACTACTTCAGCCCAGGATCCTTCCTGATGAAAGACAGAGCAGACAGCATTAAGGTAGTTGGTTTTGTATGACCAGGCAAACTGCACTTTGGGGTAACGGGTCTTAAAAATCCTGTTTGCCCTTCTTTGGTTCTCCCTGATTTTTCTTTCAGATATTACAAAAAGAGGAGACCCGTATTGTTGAACGAGATCATTAACAGGAATGCCATCAACCTCTGTTCTGGTTGCTGTAGTTGGTCTGGATCCAAATTTATTCATAAATCCGGAGAATTGTTTTAGAACGACGGGGCGTTCATATCTTTTTTTATTTTCCATTTTCTAAAACTCCTAATGTGGAAATTTGGGCAAGTTTTGAGACATCAGCGAGAAGATCCCACGAACATCTGACGAACATTTTTCCAATTGTGTAGTGGTCGAATGGTTTAATTTTTTCACCAAACGCCATTTTTACCATCGCTGCAGGGAGGTTTTGTCCTGCTCCCGGAGCCAGATATACCCAGGCGGGAAACCTGGGATTTATCTCAAGAAGATAATACTCTCCGGTGGTTTCCGACTTCATAAATTCAAGTTCCATTCCACTTTTCCATGAAATCCTGGAGATCACTTTTTGTGAAATTTCCAACAAAGCAGGTTCCGTAATGGTCACTCCCGACCACCCTTTCCCCTTGTCGGTAATGTAAAGCTTTTTCATCGGGACAGCACCGGTCATTCCACCTTCACCATCACCAAGAGCCACTACATTATATTCACTTCCCTTTATATATTCCTGAATTATGATCGGATATCCCCACTTATTTGCCAGTTTTTTGAAAAAGCCTGTTGCCTCTTCAAAATTGTGTGCAATATAAGCTTCATAAAATATCCCCTTTATCACAACAGGATAGGTGAAGTCGGACGGGATCGAATAGAGATCATGAAGAGATGAGGCAAGTGTGTTTTTTGGAACATTTATGCCGTTGGCTTTACAAAAACCAAGCAGTTTGTCCTTCCCCCTGATATTCAACTGATCGAGAGTTGGCAGAAATGTTTTTATCCCCAAAGCATTAAGCCTTGATTCAAGTTTCACAAATCCGTATAACTCACTGTCGAGAGTCGGAATCAACATATCGATTTTTTCGATACTGTGTATGTGGGCAATTCTTTCATAAAGGGACTCAAGTCCGCTCGAGGGATACGGTATCTGATAACATACATCAGCGGCATTATCCATATATATCCCCGGCTCAAGAGAATCGTAGATAAGTCCAATCAGTTTAAGATCGTCGAATCCTCCCTCTTGAAGACTGCGCATTACCGGAATCCCGGGACCCGGATTATCAGTGGCATTTAAGCCTGTTACTGCAATTTTCATATCTCTTTAATTAAACCATAAGATAATAATCGATTAATAAAATCTTCGAAATCGCGTTCGAAGGTTTGTCTGTCCACTTCATAATTTTCAAGTATCTCTTTAAATACTTCCTCGGTGTTCCTTTTTAATCTGATAAGATCAAATATTTCTTTCCCGATTTCGTTCAGATTAAATGTTTCACCCGAATTTCCGAGGAAAATAAAACCTGTGTCACTAACAGCCGCATAAGCCGGCACTTCAAACTGGCGCATATTTTTTGTCTCCTATTTCAATACAATCATTTTTTTGGTGGTCGATTTGCCACCGGAGGTGAGTGTGTATATATAAACACCCGTTGGTACACGGTTCCCGAGGTTATTTGAACCATCCCATCTGATACTTTGATTCCCTGATGGCAATTCGCCATTCACAAGCGTTTTAACTTTTTCTCCATTAACATCAAATATCTCAAGTTTAACTGATGATGTCTCAGAAAGATTAAATTCAATTTTTGTTTCGGGATTAAACGGGTTGGGGTAGTTCTGTTTTAGATTAAAACTGTATTCAATATTTTGGTCTTTGTTTCCGGTGATCCCTGTGGAATAAACTTCATAATAAAAATTGGCGAAGAGGGGATATTCATACTTGACAAAAATCAACTCAAGTAAACCGTCATCATTAATATCCGCGAGCGAAGGATAACTGTAATAAAAATTCGTCTCGTTTTTTTCGAATAATGTTGCACCACTTGCAATATCAACAATTTTAAATGATTGTCTGTAATTGGATGAAACTCCATTATAAGCCAATATGTAAGCATCCACATATCCATTGCCGTTAAGATCTTCACCAAGTGAATAAAGCTGTGCACCGGCAAGTATCTCGGGAGCTGTAAAAATGTAACTGTATTGTGGCACACCTGAATAACCTGTTTGCATTACATCAAATCGGGTACTGTCAATAGTGTATAATCTTTTAAGCCACTTGTCACCCTGTTTCTCAAAATCCATCCAACCTGAAAGTTTGGAGTATGAAAAGCCGGGTGAAGTCCATTGTAACTGGAACTGAGGCAGTAGATTGAATGAAAAAAGGAGAACCAATAACAGCAAATATTTTTTCATTTTAATAGCCTTCCATTATATCGTATTTTTGTGATCGGAATAGAATTTTTTTACTCTGTCAAATTATCAAATAAAGATGATTAATTTTGCGCATATATGACAACATCTTCTTAACATTGGTTTAAACTGAATATTTACCCTGATTTTTTTTGGTCACAAATGAAAATACTTTTCACTGTCCTGTTAATTATGATTTCAACTTCTAATCTTTTAGCTCAATCCGCATTCTCAGATGTGGACGACCTGATAAAAAAGGGTGAATTTGCAAAAGCTGCGGGCGATATTCGTAAACTTTTTGCAGATGAAAAACTCTCCCCTGTTCAGAGTTATGATCTCAATTTTAAACTTGACCTCATGAACAGAATTAAAATCGACTTTTCATTATCACGAGCCGATGTAAAAAAATATATCTCCAAATATTACCCTGAAGTTACAGATACTCAGTTGGATGCCTGGGAGACCAAAAGGGTTCTGGAAATGAAAATCATTGACGGAGAAAGGAAATACTTTAAACGCGCCGCCAGAAATCTTTTTCGACTTGATCCTGAAGCAAAAAAACGATTTGAGGAAGTTGAAGGAATTGCCCCGGATCCTCTCGACCTGTATCTTCTCGATTTGCTCCCTTCTGTGATTGAAGAAAGTAAAGAAAAAGGGACAAAATTGGTAAAACCCGTTAACATCAAGGTAAAATACACTCTGACAGTTAAACCAAACTCCGTTCCTCCGGGAGAACTTGTCAGATGTTGGCTGCCTTATCCTTCCGAGGTGCGCGATCGTCAAACGGATGTGGAGTTCATTTCATCCAATTATGAAAATTTTATCGTCTCCCCTTTTAACTCTGCGCATCGGTCGATTTATCTTGAGGCCGTCGCAGAAAAAGACAGTCCACTGGTTTTTGAAGCCGTTTATAAATTTAAGTCCTACTCCGAATACAATGCCATCGATTTTAATAAAAAATATACGATCGACACTTCCTCAGAACTTTTTGCAGAATACACAGCAGAGCGACTTCCGCATATTCCCTTTTCTGATGAATTAAAACAATTGTCTTCAAAAATTATCGGTAACGAAACCGAACCCGTTAATAAATTTAAGTTGATCTATGAATGGATCAATTACAACATTCCATGGGCAGGTGCTTTGGAATATTCAACCATCGAAGGCCTTCCGATTTATTGTTACACCAACAAACATGGCGATTGTGGAATTCAGTCACTTTTGTTTATTACTCTTTGCAGAATGAATGGAATTCCCGCAAAATGGCAAAGTGGTTGGATGCTTCACCCGCCCGAGGTGAACCTTCATGACTGGGCTGAGGTTTACTTTAATGAGACAGGTTGGATTCCGGTGGATCAGTCATTCAAACTACAAGACTCGGATGACCAATTAGTTAGATATTATTATCTTGGCAACACCGATAATTATCATTTTATTGTTAACGACGATTTTTCGGGTAACTTCTTTCCTGCAAAGATTTATCCAAGAAGTGAAACTGTCGATTTTCAAAGAGGTGAAGTGGAATGGAGAGGTGGAAACCTCTACTTTGATACCTGGAATTACGACATTTATTTAGATTATACAAACGACAACTGAGGTATTTGTGTTAAAAAAACTATTGCTGCTCCTTTTTATCCCACTTTGTGTGGTGATGGCTCAGCCTGAAGATGATGATTATGAACCGATCGAAAGAGCACCTGCTTTTGATGCACCCTTTGGAGGTGGCGGTGGTTATATGGGTGGAGTTGCATTTATGGATTTTGCTGCAATCAACAAGGCTCTCGCCGGGTTTGGAACCCCCGATATAGCTCAGGCATTTTATACTTCAAGTGGTGGTGGTTTCATCTACATTGGATTTATTAAACACCTCAGATTGGGTGGAATTGGTTTTACATCCGGCACATCTTCAAAAGGTACGGTTAACGGATTCAACAAAGAAACCCGATATTCCAATTCATTTGCAGGACTTACAGTCGAATATTCTCTCCCCTTCATTAGAGACTGGGCTCTTTCTGTTGGCGGAATCATCGGTGTTGGTGGACAAGAGCTTGAACTCTACAAACACAACGGCTCAGTTGACTGGAACGGTGACCTGACCACAATGAAGGACGATCTCCTCGGCTCAACACGCTCTTATGGCAGAAAATATTCGAATACCTATATGGTTCTGGCCCCAACATTAAACGCCGATTTTCTTCTTCATCCACTCATTTCTGTGAGAGTTGGTGCAGGATACTCCTTCACAATGTTTGGAGACAACTGGAAAGCCGACAATGGCGTGGCTGTTACAAATTTCCCTGCATCCGATCTTAAAGGAAATGGATTCTTTTTACAACTCGGTATAATGGCAGGCCTCTTTTTCTATTGATTTTATTAATTTGACAAACTTTTTAGGATAATTCTTTTCATGAAAAACATTCTCGTTACCGGTGGAGCCGGATTTATTGGCAGTAACTTTGTGAACGCCCTTCTTGATAAAAGGGACGATATTTTTATTGTAAACCTCGATAAGTTGACCTATGCCGGCAACCTTGAAAACCTGAAAAATTCTGAAACCAAAAAAAACTACCGGTTTGTTAAAGGTGATATCGCCAACCCTGAAATGGTTGAATATGTCTTCCAAAAATACAATATTAAATATGTGGTCAACTTTGCAGCTGAATCCCATGTGGACAGAAGTATCCTCGGTTCAAAAGTTTTTTATGAAACCAATGTCATCGGAACAAATGTGCTGCTTGAAACCGCCCGCCGGTTTGAAGTGGAAAAATTCCTTCAGGTTTCCACCGATGAAGTTTATGGTTCTCTTGGTGCCACCGGATTTTTTACTGAAAAAACTCCAATTTCCCCTAACAGTCCATATTCATCGAGTAAAGCTGCAGCCGACATGATGGTGCAGGCGTTTTATCATACTTATGGTATGCCTGTCGTTACCACAAGATGTTCAAACAACTACGGTCCTTTCCAATTCCCCGAAAAACTGATCCCGCTTATGATCATCAATACCCTCAATGGGAAAAAACTTCCTGTTTATGGTGATGGATTGAATGTACGCGACTGGATATATGTTCTTGACCACAACTTTGCCATCGAAACAGTTCTCGAAAAAGGGAAAATTGGTGAAGTTTACAACATCGGCGCAAAAAATGAAATGACCAACATTGAGATCGTCAGACTCATCCTTAAACACCTCGGCAAAGGGGATGAAATGATTGAGTATGTGAAAGACCGCCCCGGCCACGACCGCAGATATGCAATTGACAATACAAAAATTGAAACCGATCTTGGTTGGACACCGGAATTCTCTTTCGAATCAGCAATCGGCAAAACAATCGACTGGTATCTAAACAACAAAGAGTGGTGGCAGCGGATAATTTCAGGTGAATACGAAAAATATTATTCCCAACTCTATGGAAAGAGGTAGTTGATGAAGAGGTTTTTTCTGTCATTGGTTCTTCTGGCATTTGTGGTCTCTGCACAGACAACAAAAGAGAAGACTCCTATGGGGATATCCGAAAATAGAATTAATATCAGTGTTGTAGGTAATCCCCTCCTTGCAGGCTCATACCCAGCAGCTCCGGGCGAAAGGATTGACCAGTTTCTTACAAGAATTATTTATAATGCAACCGAATACAAAAATTCTGTCTCTCTCAGAAATATAAAGATCAAAAAATCAACAGGTGCAGAAGTAACCATCGATCTCCAAAAATTTCGAATTAATGGAGATATCCGGGAAAATCCTTATCTCGCCAACGACGATATAATCATCTTTCCAACTGCAAATTTTGAAGAAATCTATTATGAAATAGAGGGAGCTGTTAACTCTTCAGGAAGATACCATTTTCTGGAAGGTGATGATCTTCAGGATGCAATTTATTATGCAATGGGGATTAGCACTGCATTTGAAGGTTTCGACTCCACTACCATTTATAGATTAACTTTTGATAAAACAAAGATGGAGAAGATAAGAGTTGCCTCCAATTCAAATTTTAAATTGAAAAACAGAGATAGAATTGTGGTGGGTGACGAACAACCCTTTATGGATGAATTTAAAATACTTGTTATAGGTGAAGTGAACAGACCGGGTTACATCCCGTTTGGAAGGCAAAATCAAACTCTCAAAGATGCCATTGAGCTCGCAGGGGGATTCACCGACAACGCCTCACTCAACAACATTCGTATCTTAAAAAGCAAAAATCTTCCCTCAAGTGTTATTCGTTCATATTATGGGGTGGATGCACCAAAAGAGAGAAGAGACCTCCAAGAGGATAAAGATGTTGTAGATATCCAAAAGTTTATGGCAGAGTTGAGCGCCCTCGATTTTCTGAATCTCTATCGTCTCTCCGGTCTCAACGAAAGGGATACTTCCTACTTAAGACTTGAAGCCCAATTAAACTTTTACAATAACAGTCAGCTAATTGATCTAAACGTTAAAAACGATACTCTTCGGAATTTCTACGAAAATTATCGTGTTCAGATGGGCGACATCATTGTAATTTCGAGTATCCCGGTTGGAATTAACATGGTGGGACAGGTTCCCTACCCGGGTTGGATTGCTTATACTCCAGGAATGGATGTAAATTATTATATCCGACAGGCAGGCGGGCTTAACGACTACGCCAATTCTGATGATATAATGGTTATCAAAGGAAATACAAAACAGTGGCATGCGGCAGATGGATTTAAGGGTCAACTTGAACCCGGCGACTACATCTATATCCCAAAAGAAGCGCAGAGGTCATTTTGGTCCTATCTTGGTGATACTGCCCTCGTCCTTGGTATTGTTGGAAACATAGCAACTCTCGCTATCCTCTTTATTAACGTTATGAAATAGTAATGCAACTCTGAACAGTGTTTGTTTTCCCCGGTTTCCTTTAACCGGAACCGGGGATTTTATTCTTCTATCCTGAATTTTCGCCAAAAGTTTTATACAAATTCCCACTTGTCACCAAATCCCAAAAATGATCTGTTTTGATGTAACCCTTCCCCCCTGATTCCGGTCTTAACCCAAAAGAATAAACAAAGGAATCCAACATGAAATCGACAATAGTTTTACTTCTCTCCCTTCTTCTTGTATCTGCAGAAACTTTTGCACAGGGTAGCCAAAGAGAAAAATCGATCACATTCCCCGATAATCAAATTGGTAAGATTGTTCAAGAATTTATCACTGCTGTGAATTCTGCCGATTCAAACAAGGTAACAGAGTTTGTAAATGCCATGTTAAATAATGATCTTGCCAATATTGGAACTCAGACCTGGGATAAAAACAAGTACTTACAGATGATAAAAAAACTGCAAAAACAGGCTGTGAAACTCTCACCCATGGACTTGCGGACTGATGCCTCCAATAACTATCTCGGAGTTATTTTTGCCACAACCCAGCCGGGTAAAATGTTGGGTATCGAGTTTATGAAACATGAGAGTTCAAATACCTTAAAATTATTGGAAATCCATGTTATGTCACAACCTGCGGGGCCTTATAAATGGCGTGAAGGGAAGCTGACTAATGAAGAGATTGTTGAAGAGATCAACAAGAGAATAAAAGTTGAGATGGATAGTGATAACTTTTGTGGAAACATTCTGATAGCCAGGAATGATTCTGTCATTTTTTCAGGTTCGTATGGGTTCAGTGACAAAAGCAAAGGGATTAAAAATGATTATAACACCCGTTTTCACACCGCTTCTTTGGGAAAAATGATCACAGGTGTAGCTGTTGCACAACTCGTCGAAAAAGGAATATTAAAGTTTTCTGATAAACTTGGTGATATCCTCAAAGATTATCCAAATATGGAAGCACACTCCGTTACAATTGAGCAACTCTTAACCCACACGGCGGGAATTGCAGATCCGTTTGAACTGGGTCGACCAGTTGAGGAATTTATTAACCGTAGAACGGCAGGGAATTATCCTGCATTTACAAAGGAACCCCTGACAATGAAACCGGGAGAATTTCATCGGTATAGCAACGGTAACTACTCGGTTCTCGCCATGATTGTGGAGCAGGTAAGTGGCGTCTCTTTTGTTGATTATCTGCGTGAAAATATTTTTAAGCGGGCAGGGATGCATATCTACAATGCTGAGGAATATACAAAACTTCCCAGGGCAGTTAACTACTCCTACCGCCCCGAAAACGATCCTCTGGGAGTAGAGCCAAGAACCCCTGTAGGTGATCCTGAAAAAAGGCAACAGTTTGAGTACTCCGGTTTTAGCAATTCTTATCTCACAGCAGAAGATGTGTACCGTTTTATGTTGGCTCTGAATTCAAGTAAACTGTTATCACCGGAAATGACCGACATTGTAACTTCGGGAAAAGTTGAAATCCAGAAGGGTGCCCCCGTCAAATATGGATACGGTTTTTATGAAGCCAATATGTGGGGTGTTAAAATGTGTGGACACAGTGGTGGTGGAGGGAATTCCGGAATCGGAGCAGAAGCCGAAATGATCAGAGACAAGGGATGGATTGTGGTTGTCCTTGGGAACTACGATCTTGAAGTGGTCAGACCCTTGACATACAGCATAGTGAGATTTCTGGGCGGGAGAGATTAATTCTCTCTCCCCCCCAACTGCAACCTTTTTGATTTTACAGGAGTCTAAAAAACAGGAAAGCAACCTAATAGAAAGAGACTTCAGAAATGAAAACTTTATTATTGTCAATCATTTTAATTATCATTGCCGTACTTCTGTTTTTTACAACTGTAAGTGCCGCCGGAGCATGATTTTAACCATTTATCAACTTACATTTTGATAATCTCCATCCAAATTATTAAATTTGGAACACACTTCTTAAACAAAAAGGAAACACGAGTGAAAATATAACTCCCACAAACAGCTGAGCAATCAATTGAAAACTTTAGCAAAGGAGTTATTATGCCTTGTATTTCTTTATCCAATATTTCTTACACATTCCCCAACGGTTTTAACCTCTTAAAGGACATTTCTGTTTCTTTTGGGTCGGGTATCTCCGGTCTTATCGGTGTTAACGGTTGTGGCAAATCCACTCTTTCAAAAATAGCAGCCGGAATTTTGCAACCCACCTCAGGAAGTGTTTCCAAACCCAAAATTGTGAAGTATCTGCCTCAGATTTCCATTTCACCGGGGGATAAATCAATAGTTGACCTGCTCGACATTGGCGAAAAATTCAGAGCATTTAAGAGAATTTCAGCCGGAATTGGTGATGAAAACGATTTTATGATTCTCGATGATGATTGGTTAATAGAGGAACGGATAAACAGAGCCCTCAACCAAACGGGACTTACAGGATTTGATCCCACCACCCCGGCAATTAATCTGAGCGGTGGTGAAATCGTTAGGACCACACTCGCCTCCCTTTTCACCCAAAACTATGAGTTTGTTATCCTCGATGAACCAACAAATCATCTCGACAAATATGGACGATATCTTGTGGTGGAAACCATAAAAATTATTTCCCGGTCAGCGGGAGTGATTATTGTCAGTCACGACCGACAACTGCTTCGTCAAGTAAACAGGATATTTGAATTGTCAAATCTGGGTATAAAGGTGTTTGGTGGGAACTATGATTTTTACCACGAAATTAGAACGGCTGAAATTGAAGCAGCACAGACAAACCTGATGGAAACTCAAAAAGAACTTAAAGCCAAAATTCGAAAGGCACATGAAGTCATTGGAGATCAGTTGCTACGAACAAAAGTGGCATCAAAAACGAAGAGGGATTCGGGGATCCCCACCATCATGCTTGATAAATTAAAAGATACGGGCGAAAAGTCGCTGAAACGAACAATCGAGACTCATAATAAGCGAATCGAAGAGTCACACGAAAAACTATTGGACGCAAAAAAGAATGTTGCGCTGGAGAAAAAAGTAAAATTTGATTTTAGGGAGGGAGGATCTCGCTCTTCAACACTTTTTGCATGTACTGAAATCAACATCGCGCCCGGAGGGAAACCTCTTTGGCAGAATCAGGTTACATTTTCAATATCCAAAAATGACAGAATCAGAATTACCGGAGTTAATGGTTCGGGTAAATCGTCTCTTTGTCGTGTGATTACTGGTGAGTTGCCCATAATTACAGGGGAGGTTACTCATCTTCCTAAACAGGTGATTTATTTTGATCAGACACTCTCATTTCTTGATCCCGAAAAAACGATTCTTGAGAATGCCCTCGAAAAAGGTAACTTCATCATGTCCGAAACGGAGATAAGAATCAGACTTGGAAGGCTCGGTTTTTATGGGGAAGATTGTAAAAAACCAGTCTCTTCCCTCAGTGGCGGAGAGTTGATCAGAGCTGCCGTTGGGGTACTGGTTTCAATGCCCGAAGCCCCGTCACTTCTGATTCTGGACGAACCAACCAACAACCTTGATCTTAAAGGAATTGAGATGCTCTCAACTTCTCTCCGGAATTTTAGAAGTGCACTTCTTGTAATCACACACGATGATGACTTCGCAAGTGATCTGGGAATAACAGAGGAGATTCAACTATAAGTGAACCTCCGTCCAAAACAGTTAAGACCTTTGAGTCCACTTAAATCAGGAGTAAAGTTTTTCAGCTTTTTCTGCGGAAATAACAATTCCTTTGATCAAAGAAGAACTAAAACCCGAGTGCTCCATCTGATTTAATCCTGCAATTGTGCATCCTCTTGGAGTGGTTACTTTGTCAACTTCACTCTCGGGGTGTGCTCCTTTTTGAAGCAGGAGTGCCGCCGCACCTTTTGCTGTCTGGGCTGCCATAAACAAAGCATCCTCTGCATGGAATCCTATCTCGATCCCGCCCTGCGAGGCTGCTCTAACTGCTCTTAAAAAGAAAGCAATTCCGCAGGCACAAAGTGCAGTGGCAGGAACCATCAGATCTTCACGAATTATTATCGCAGCACCAAGAGGTTCAAAAAGTTTTGTGGCACGGTCAAGAGCTTCTTTGTCCTCAGAATCACCACACAGACAGGACATCGACTCACGAATTGCAACCGCAGTGTTTGGCATTGCCCTGATAACCGCCACTTTTTTGGTGAGTTGCGATTTCATATCTTTTATTGATGCACCTGAAACTATCGAAATAACTTCATGTTTCCCCTCAACCAAAAACGGATCGATCTCTCGAAGCACTCCATCCAGATCTTTTGGGGTAACTGCAACAACAATTATTTCTGCCATCTCGACTGCTTTTTTGTTTGAAGTGGTCACGGTCATTCCAAGATCAGAAAATCGTTTTAGACCTACTTCACTTCTTCTTGTAACAATAATATTTTGTGTCTCGATTAATTTCGACTCATTTAAACCCAATGCAATGGCGGAACCGATATTTCCACCACCAAGAATTGCAACTTTTCTGTTTTCCAACTAAATACCTGTTTATTTATAAATACCATCGCAAATAAAAACAATTCCCACATTAAATCAGCATAATTTAGGACAGGAGATTTTAAAATGGAACGCGGATTCCACGGATTAACGCGGATGGTCTTTGGCGTTAGAGTCAGGAGTGGTAATCGTCCCGATTGCCGTCTGCAAAATGAAACGGTAAATAGTTACGCGGATATAGCCAAAATTTTCCTCGAAGAGGAATCAATATTCGTAGCAATAATGTCCACCAACCACCATTCTTACCCCGTTTGCGGGGTTTGATATTCGTAGCATCCCGATTGCCATCTGCAAGGCGAAATAACTCCGTTAAACCTCAATTTCCATAAAATTGTCTAAATTGTATGATTAAAATAATTCGGAATGATAATGTCTAACAATCTTTGGTCTCGTATTTTAAGTGTTTTAATAATTTTAGCAGGTGTTTTCACCCTCACATCATGCACTTCGGTACAAAATGCAACAAGTTCACCGGCAAATGAAGCCGTTCTAGTTGATGGTATGAGAAATGACTGGATGGGAAGACTCACCCAAATTGAAGATGATAACATTGCATTTGGGTTCAAAAACGATGACAAGTCACTTTATATCCTGATGGTGACCGCCAACCGACAAAACATAATGAAAATCCTAAACACAGGACTTACACTCTGGGTCAATTCCGAAGGTGGTGAAGAACTTGGATTTAGATATCCACTAAAACCACTCCCCGAAGACTTAAGAGAAATCAGAGGGTTCGGCGATGCCAAAAAAGACCAACAACAAGACCTGATGGATTTCATTTCTGCTCTTAAAAGAATTAATAATCAAATTCAGGTGATTACCAAAGACGAATATCCAATCTATACGGCCGATGCTTCGATTGGGAAATATATCAAAGGCAATTTTAACATGAGTGAGGGACAGTTTGTAATTGAACTGCAAATCCCCCTAAAAGGTGACGATGTCTCTGACCGGTTGTTTCAATCCTCCACAAAAACCATCTTCCTTAATTTCGAAACAGGGAAATTTGAGATGGACGGCAAACGCCCCGGCGGTGGAATGGATCGTGACGAAGGTGAAGGCGGCGGAATGCCCGGTGGTGGAGGTGGTCATGGCGGTGGAATGGGCAAAGGCCAGGGTGGTAATCGCCCCGGCGGTGGCGATCAACCCAACATGAAACAACTTAAATATTCTTTTAAGGTTGAGCTGGTAAGGTAGTAATCATTATTTTTTAATTCTAAACTGCTTTAGTTAAATTTGCAGTGTTAATTCATTTTCAGACAGGAATAAAATTGATCACAAAAAAGAAACTCAACCGTGCCATTGAGATTTGCAAGGAAAATGGAGTTACCCGGATTGTACTTTTTGGAAGTGCTGCAAAAAACCTGCATGAAGCCAGAGACATTGACCTTGGTGTCGAAGGTATTAGTGGATGGGATGCACTATCTCTCGCTGGTAAGATCGAAAACGAAATTGGTGTGAATGTGGATATCGTTGATATATCCAAGGAATCTGATTTCATCGACCACATAAAGCGCTACGGAAAAGTAATCTATGCTTGATAAGCAATATAAATTAGAAATTGAATTAGAACTCATCTCATTGAGAAAAGTCTTGGTGGAAATTAACATTGTCCTTGAGAAAAGTAGATATTCTGACCCGGATAATATTCTGCGAGCTGCGATGGGTAGTTACCTGGCACAATTTTACAATGGAATCGAAAATATTTTAAAACGAATAGCTAAAGGTTATAGTGTAAACTTACCAAAATCGGAGAATTGGCACAGAGACCTTTTTTTGATGTACTGTGAAGGTGGAAATCCTCTCTTGCCCATCCTCTTCGATGGACAACTCGAATCTGCTATGAATGCTTTTCGTAAATTCAGGCATGTAGTTTTTCACGGATATAGTTTTTCGCTCGATTGGGACACTATGGTTTCCGGAGTTGAGAGAATTGACACAACCTTTGAGACTTTCTGTTCCAAGCTAAAACAATCAGACCTCATTGACTAACCACCATTAATTAACCAAATTCAGTCCCCCCTTCCAAAAAAAATATTTTACCCTCATTTCATGCTTTTTCGCGGATAATTGTTTAAGTTACGGGTGACCTAACTTAAACTTGTTCGAGGAGTGAAACATGAAAAGGTTGTTACTGTACTCGTGTATGATTCTGGTCGCATTTAATGTGGTTTCCAGAGCCGGAGATAAAGGTCCAACACTTACTACTGTCACTGAGTCCATACTCAATTTTATGGATGATGGCAAGTGGTATCCAAAGACCGTTTGGAATATTTTAGGGATGCAAAACGGAGAAGAACTCAAAACTACCATCAAAGATATGAATGGTAAGATCGTTGCTGATGCAACATGGCAATTCACCGCCAATTATGACGGAGAATGGGCAAAAGTTACAGACTGTCTCAAATTTTCACCAACAGGACACCCCTCCACAGCCTTCGATAAACTTCCCTTATTTGCCCCCGGCAATTACAAACTGGAGATTTATGCCGGTGGTAAACTAATTTGGGAAACTCCATTCGAAATCACTAAAACTGTTAAAGCCGGAAAAGCAAGGTTTGCTTGCACCGGACCCTGGACGGATATCGCTTATATTTATGAAGATGACGGTTCAAATGGAGGTATCGTATCTTTTTGGTTTGGTGCTCCAACCGATGTAAAATGGTTCTGGGAGAATAATGATGGGTATGAAAGGAGCATGGAACTGAGGTCGGAAGTCATTAAAAATGGCGAAGTACTCATTACCAAAGGTCCGGAACAATACGATCAATTTAGAAACTTCCCCGGACAAGCAAGGAAATTTGGGAAATCTGTTGCTTATACAATGGATTTTAAACCAAAAGTGATGTCCCAGGATGGTGAGTATAGAATTGTAATTTATGCAAGTGATCAATACAAAAACCAGTGGAATCCAATAGTGGACTTCACATTTCCTGTGGTAAACGGGAAAATTCCGATTAATGAGGAGATGTCAGGAGCGAAGGCTGATCCGCTTCACAAATGTATAACTTCCTCAGCTTATTATGTAAAAGGAGCTGTAAAGAATACTGTTCCTAATTACAAACAGTAAGATCAATTTCCGGGACAGCGTGAAGTTGAAATAAACCCCAATTTCACGCTGTTTGCATCCTCTGCTACTTATCCCACATCTTTCGAATCAATGTTACCCACGGTGGAAATAGCCGCCTGACTTGTATCTATTTGTGCCCCGTTAGAATCCTTTTTTTCAAACCAGGGATAAAAAGCCGGAATCAAAATCAATGTAAGCAAGGTAGATGAAATTAACCCCCCGATGACAACGGTTGCCAGCGGTTTCTGTATTTCAGATCCGGCACCCGTGGCAAATAGCATTGGAATAAGACTTGTAATTGCTATCAATGCTGTCATTAACACAGGTCTCAAGCGTGACATGCTTCCTGTTTTGATTGCCTCATGAAGTTCCATCCCATTTTCTTTCAGATCAGCAATATATGACACAAGTACAACACCATTTAACACCGCAACTCCAAATAATACGATAAAACCAACTGATGCAGGAACAGATAAAAACTGCCCTGAAATGTACAATGAAAACACTCCTCCTATTAATGCAAATGGAAGATTTGACATCACCAACAGCACTCGCCTGATTGATCTGAAAGTAACAAAAAGTAATAAAAATATTAAACCAACCGCCAAAGGCCCAATTATTACCAGTTTTTCGGTAGCTCTCTGTTGGTTTTCAAATTGCCCACCCCAGGAAAGATAATATCCTGAAGGCAGTCTGACACCTTCTTTGAGCTTTTCTTTCACTTCTGCAACAAATCCACCCATGTCTCTACCACTTATATTCAATTCTATCCCGATCCTTCTAATACCATCCTGACGGCTGATCTGGACAGGACCTTCGATAATCCCTATTGTTGCCAACTGTCGAAGTGGAAGACGGTTTTCTGTTTGAGTCGGGACCATGATATTACCAATTGATTCGACCGAATTCCTGTATCTCTCAGGAAGTCTTAAGACAATATCAAAACTTCGATTTTTTTCAAAAAAACGGGAAGCTGTTTTTCCCGCAATCGCAATTTCAATAATATTTTGCACATCACTTATATTCAGTCCGTACCGAGCAATTTTACTCCTGTCAATTTTGACGGTTAGATATGGTTGCCCGCCTACTTTTTCAGCCATAATATCTTCTGCTCCATCAACAGAGGAGAGAATACTGACTATTTCCCCAGCTTTGAGTTTAAGGGTATCCAAATCTTCTCCAAAGAGTTTGATGATCAATTGTGACTTTGTTCCGGCAACCAACTCATCAATTCTGCACTGGATCGGTTGACTGAATCCAAATCCTATCCCGGGGATGGTTTCAAGCGATTCACGCATTCTGCCAAACAACTCTTCCCGCGAAATATCTTCCTTCCACTCACTTCTCGGCTTCAGTATCCCAACAAATCCCGTCTTATCAACACCCCGGGTATCAAGAGCTGTGCTTGTCTGCCCCGTTTTACTTACAACTGTTCCAAGTTCTGCAAATTCCTTAAGTTTTTTTGAAACAAGTTTGTTGATTTCCATTGCTTTATCGAGAGAGACACCGGGCAACAACGCAACATCCGCATCAAATGCTCCTTCGTCCATAATGGGAATAAACTCTGTTCCCAACCTGGTGAAAGTAAAGAGTGCAGCCGCCAAAAACAAAAAAGCAACACCCAGAATAATTGCTTTCTTCCTTTGGGCAATCTCAAATATCCTCAGATAGTACCTCTGAGCATATTTCATAACAAAACTCTCTTTTTCAGGCTGAGCTTTTAAGAAGATTGAACACAACACAGGAGTTATAAAGATTGAAATCAAAAGTGAGCAGATAATTGCAACCCCTACAGTAAGAGCCAAAGGTGCAAACATTTTCCCTTCAATCCCCTCGAGGGTGAGTATAGGGATAAATGTGGTTGCTATGATTATTTCGCCGAGGATACTTGGTTTCCTCACTTCAAGCACACCCTTAAGTACTGTGGAAATTTTTCCCGAATCACCTCTAGATTCACTCAAATGCCTCTGGACATTCTCCATCTGAATGATCGCAGCATCTATAATGATCCCTATCGAAATTGCAAGTCCACCAAGAGACATTAAATTTGCACTTAAACCTACAATCTTCATCACAATAAATGTAGCACATAAAGTGAGAGGCAGGGCAATGAGAACTATTATACTCGCTCTGAAACTTCTGAGCAAAAGATAAAGTATCAGAAGTACAAGGATGGCTCCCTCCAACAATGCCTTGTTAACTGTGTTTACACTGGCACTTACAATCTCTGACCTGTCATAATATGGTACAATTTTTAAACCCTCCGGAAGCACATTACCTGTGTTGATTTCTTCCACTTTCTCTTTTACCGCTTCCACAACCTCTCTGCTGTTCTCCCCCCTGAGCATCATTACAATTCCTCCAACAGCTTCCTGCTTACCATCTATCATGGCTGCACCGGTTCTTACAGCTTCTCCAATTTTAATTTCGGCAACTTCCCCCAAAAGAACCGGTGTTCCGTCCGATGATTTAAGCACTATATCCCTGATATCATTCAGATTTTCAATCAATCCCACCCCACGAACAATATATTGGTCGGAGTTCTTCTCGAGAATATTCCCACCGACATTCTGGTTGTTATTCGTAACTGCAGCAAAAACATCATTTGCCGAGATATCGAACTTTACTAATTTTTCAGGACTTATATTCACCTGATACTGTTTAAAGTATCCCCCAAATGAGTTTATCTCATTCACCCCATTTATACTCTTAAGGAAAGGAGTGATTACCCATTCTTGCAGAGTCCTCAATTCAGTAAGATATTTTATTCTTTCTATTGAATCCGCTGGGGATTTCCCCTCAATTGTATATTGATATATCTCACCCATCGCCGTGGCGACTGGACCCAAAGTCATCTCCACGCCTGCAGGCACCTGTTCCCTGGCTTCGGCAAGTCTTTCGAAAACAAGCTGCCTTGCAAAATAGATATCAACATTATCTTTGAAAATTATAGTCACTATCGAGAGACCAAATTTGGTAACCGATCTTAATTGCTCAACATCGGGCAAACCCCGCATCGACATCTCAATAGGATATGTAACATCCCTCTCTATTTCAATAGCAGACAAACCGTCTGCATGGCTAATTATTTCGACTTGATTGTTTGTTACATCAGGGAAAGCGTCAATGGGGAGATTGATATAAGAATATATCCCAAGAACAGCAATTACAAGGGAAACAAATACCACCAATCCTCGTTGATTAAGTATGAAGATTACTATTTTTTCAAGCATTAGTGCGCATCCCCTTCAATTTCTTCCTTCTTAAGCTCTGATTTTAGATAAAATGAACCCTTAGTAACCACTTTCTCGCCTGCTTTAAGACCTTTAGTAATCTCAACCTTTTCATCCAAATGAAATCCGGTTTTTACAATTCGTTTCTCGAAAAGAGTGTCATTAATCTGGACAAAAACATACTCTTCCGACCCCTCTTTCACGAGAGCCTCAGAATCCAGCATCAAGGTTTCAACTTCTTCTCCAATACGGATAGTCATCTCGCCAAACATTTCCGGTTTAAGTTTGCCTCCTCTGTTCGGAATCTCACCCCGAATAGTAATTGTGCGGGTTTTTTCATCAACCGTCTGACCGATATTTATAATATTGCCGGAAAATTCCTCATCATCATAAGCAAGGGTGACAAAGGTTAGTTTCCCTGTTTTTACTATTCTGTTTATATCTTTTTCATAAACCTGCCCGTCAACCCAGACATTACTAGTATTCATTATCCGCAAACCGTTCGAGGTTGACTCAACAAGTTGACCGGTAACCAGATTTCTTTCAACAACTGTTCCATTAATTGGTGATTTTATATTTAGTAGACCTGAGGAATGAAGAGCGTTCCCTTTGATGTCAAAAACATCCTCATCCACCAACCCAACTGAGTGTATTTTTTTATCTTCCGCATTAAAATCAGCGACTGCTCTGTTGTATTCTGCATTCACCTGATCCAACATCTGCTGTGAACTGAACCCCTTTTCGAAAAGTTTTCTTTCTCTCTCAAGAGTCGATTTTGCGAAATCCAGATTTGCCTTGGCTTTTATCAGCCCGGCTTTTAGTGCCCCAACCTCAAGACTTTCAATAGAGAAAAGTACCTGCCCTTGTTTAACATTATCGCCAACATTGACATAGACCTTCTTTATCCTTCCCTCGACCAGTGATCCGATCAGAGCTTCAGAATTTTGGTTTGTAACAATTTTGGCCGGTATATTGAGAAACCCTTTTGCGTTTGTCAGTTGAAGAGTTTCAACCTTTAGACCAATATCCTTTTGTGTCGCCTTTGTTAATTTAATTTCGATCGCACCACTTTTTTCATCGTGATGTTCTTCTTTCGTAACCTTTTGTTCATCCCCGGAACAACCCACAAGGATAAATAAAAGCATCGTAATAATTGAGTACATTTTTAGTGAAGAATCCAATTTTGCTCCAAACAGATAAAACAGTGAAAGCCCTTCAAAAGAAGAGCAAAAAATCAGAATTATATATTTATTTTGGAGTGGCTAAATCAGGAGTGATCGATGGGAAATATAGATGGGAAGAGGATCTGAATTATTGACAGCAAGATTATTTATTACACCAATCGGATTGGAAGTATCGCATAACCCATCCGTCAGATAGATATTCTCAGAGAGATATTTGTTTATCTCAAGTTTGAGTTGAGGGATCTTAAAACTGACGCCGGGGATATTGGTGGTTTGAACAATTTCACAATGATCATGTTCTGAATGATCGCCGTGATCATAGTTGAACAGGCCAAGTTCTGAGTGAACAAAGGAAAAAAGAAAAAGCGCAATTATCAGGGTCGGGATGTAAAAAGAATACCGACGGAATTTGTAAAATATCATCTCCTAAATATACGGTATTATGTTTTAATCACCCAACCGTTAGCATGGGCACATAAAAAAAGAGAGAGGCTGTCTCAAAAGGGGCAGCCTTTTTTATTATATTCTCAGATTTAGCAAAAAGAGTCTTTTCCTCAAGTTGGCTCCTACTTATGATCCCCGTTTTATTGATCCCTCGCCTTACGTTAAATTCTAGAAGAGTTTGACTCTTCTTTTCGCCTGAAAATTGACCAAATCAGTTTAGCCTAAATATGTTCTAACCTATTGTAATATATAGTAGTTAAGAGGAATATTTATTTTTATATCCGGTCATTATTTCGTATTTTTGCTTATGAAAAAGACACCAAAAACCCCTGCATTCAAGCCCTACGATCAGCATCAGATGTTTCTGTTTCCTCCTTCAATTGAGGATATGATACCCAAGGAGCATCCTGTTCGTGTGGTAAACTCAATTCTTGATAAAATTAACTATAAATCACTGTTCGACCGATATCCGGGTGGAGGGACTTCCAGTTATAATCCCGTGATGCTTGTAAAGGTAATCGTTTATTCCTACCTTAACAATATTTACACCAGTCGAAAGATAGAAGCTGCCCTAAAGGAAAATATTCATCATATGTGGATAAGTGGGATGCAGCAACCTGATCACAATACAATAAACAGGTTCCGCAAGGATAAGCTGAGTCTATCCCTTAAAAACCTCTTTACTCAAGTGGTAGAACTACTGGTAGAACAGAAAGTCTTGAGTATAAAAGAGTTGTATTTAGACGGTACAAAGATAGAGGCGAATGCCAACAAGTATACCTTTGTTTGGGGCAATGCGATTAAGTCAAACAAAGAGAAAATGAAGAAGCAGCTTAAGGATATTTGGGAATTTGCTTAAAAACAGGCTTCAGAGGATGAGAAGGAAGATTTTCCCTTTGAGTACCATGAGCCCGATCCTGAGAGTGTCAAGGAGGCAATAGAGAGGATTAATAAATCTTTGTCAGACAGCGAGGCCGAGGTGCCGGCAAAGCTAAAGCAGAAGTTGAAATACGCAGAGAAGAACTGGCCGGTGAACCTGAAGAAATATCAGGAACAGGAAGGTATACTTGGTGAGAGGAAGTCGTATAGCAAGACAGATAAAGATGCGACATTCATGCGGATGAAAGAAGATCACATGATGAACGGGCAGTTAAAAGCGGGTTATAATGTAGAGATAGCAACGAACAACCAGTTAGTGGTAAGTTATGATATTTTCCAGAAACCCGGTGACACAACGACATTACCTGATGTAGTAAAGGGAATACAGCAGGAATATGGAGAGAGCCCTGAGTACTTGGTTGCGGATGCCGGTTATGGGTCTGAAGAGAATTATCAGTTCCTACAGAAGGAGGGAATAAAGGGAGTAATAAAGTACAATTATTATGATGCAAAGAAGAAAAGGAAAAGTAAGTATCCATTCAGTCCCGAGAATCTTTACTATAATCAACAAGAGGATTGTTTAATCTGTCCCATGGGTCAGAGAATGGATTATGCAGGAAAACGGTACAGAAAGACAGAAAATGGTTACACCCTTGAGTTGAGCAGGTACAAGGCGAAGAACTGTGAGGGATGCCCACTTCGGGGAGTGTGTCACAAAGGTGCCGGGGAGAGAGTTATAGAAATAACTCATACAGGGAGAGAAGTAAGACAGAAGGCGGAAGAGATACTCGAATCAGAGACCGGAGCAGAACTCTACAGACGGAGAAAGATAGATGTGGAGCCTGTCTTCGGAAACATAAAGCAAAACATGGGATTTACGAGGTTCACTCTTCGAGGTAAAAAGGGTGTGCTGACAGAGTTGGGATTGGTGGCTTTTGCTCACAATTTTAGAAAGATCATATTAGGCAAAATGTTCGACTTTACCCCAAATTTTGCTTAAAAAAGGGGATAACACCCTTTTTTTTGATCAAAAAACACAAAAGTTACTTTGGTTAATAAACAATTACCGGTAATATTCGAAAAAACGAAAAATGACATAAAAAAAGAGGCTGCTGGATATTTACTATCGAGACAGCCTCTTTTATGGGCGGAGGGGGCGGGATTCGAACCCGCGGTAAGGTATAATCCCTACGACGGTTTAGCAAACCGTTGGATTAAGCCACTCTCCCACCCCTCCGTAAAACAATTTACCTGTGGTTTAGGATCGACCACATTGCCAACTTCCGGAATTCGATCAAGTTGGACTTCAAATATAGTTATTTTTCCAACAAACAAAAAAAAGAGAAAATTACTGACGGCAATCGGGACGATTACCACTCCTCTCACTTACGGCCAAATTCGACATTCACAAAACATTATTGGATTACTGAATTATTGGATTACTGAATTATTGAATTATTGCATTACTGCATTAGTTCGTATTTTTGTATTCTTGATTTTTCAAATGCTTCACAAAGGTAAATAGTGACAAAAATTCCCGGCTCATTAATCAACTCCCACCTTATTACCCTGGATATCGAGAACCATCAATATATACTTACAGAAAACCCTGATGTAAGGTTTATTAGTTGTACAACTCTTGTGAGTCAATATTTTAGTGAGTTTGATGCCTTAAAAATTGCTACAAAGCTCACCAAATCGCATCCAAAATATATACACAAAACACCTGAAGCACTTATGAGTGAATGGGATGATGCAAGGGATGAGGGAACTTTAGCACATAAGGAGATCGAAGAGTATATCACTCATGGTAAAAATCCTTTGTTGCCAAAAAGCAAGGTGGGAGTTGAATGGCTTAATAAACACATCGACCTCTCCGGGGAGGTTTACCCCGAATTAATCGTATTTAGCGAGGAATTGGAAATAGCCGGGACTGTTGACCTTCTTGTTTATAACTCCAGAACAGACAAATATGATATTTACGATTGGAAAACCAACAAGGCGATAGACGAGGATGCCTGGGGTGGAAAACGAGGAATTAAACCGGCTACATACCATCTCCCCGATTGTAATTTCTACCACTATTCGTTGCAACTCTCCCTCTATAAATACCTTTTGCAGCAATATCATGATGTTGAGATCGGGAAACTCACTCTCCTCCACCTCAAGAAGGATAGAGTAATCCCTTATGCTTGTGATTACCTTAAAGAGACTGTTTTGGACATCCTCGAATACGGGTATTAATCCCGGCTATCTGACCCGGTAACCAAACGAATCAACATAATCGAGATCAAAGAGAAGTGTTTCCTTTGTCATCATATAAGTGCCAAAAACTCCCAATCCGCCATTAATATTTGTGAAAACATTTTCATCCAATCGCACAGAATAGGCATCCAGATACCCGTTTACACTTGAATAATATTTTGCCAGATTAGTATCATAGATCAACACCTTCACCTCAGCTCTGAGTATCCTGAACATCGCTTTATAGTCGTAACCTTCAGAAATTTTTGCCATAGTTGAGTCAATTGCTCTGTAATCGAATGAAATCCACCTGTTTGAATTGGGTTGGGGATAAACTATCTGTTGCTTTTTGTTGATGACAAGGTAGTCGGTTGGCACCTCAATTTTGAAAATACCCGGCATATCATCGCGTGTGTAGAATATCTCCATCTTGGGAACATAAAGATAGATATCTTTGGTTCTCCATTGCAGAGCGTATCTCTGACTGAGTGATGTCATACGGTCGTAACCGATAGCAAAAACCGATTTTTCGATAAACACCTGCATTGGTACAGTAGTGTTTGCCGTTAATGTTTTACCATTTGGAAGCACTACATTAAGATCGAGGGCATCATTTTCCCGCGGGATCAACTCAGTGGAGACATAAGCCGGCATTTTTTTACCATAACGGGAAGTGTCGGGACGGTCAATAAGTGTATCTCTAAATATATATTTAACACCTCCGCGTGTAACCTCAACAAAACAGCCTGCAATTTCGGGAGATACAGCGTTATATTGTGGATTAAATCCTGACACATCATAACTCCGTGCAACCACAATTATCTGTTTTGTAGAATCACCTTTTAGCGATGTATAAACAAAATATTTCTCCTCAAAAGGAAGTTTTGGTGCAAATTCTTCATCACACGATAGATTCAACAGCGAAATGACAACTATGAAAAGTAAACCAAATTTGTTCATATTTCAATCCTCACACTTGCGGATGGAATAAAGGGGAGCATATCAACCCTTTCACCCGTATCCCTGACAAAATAAAAGATATTCCTTCGATCATAGACATTAAGTAAACTTACATCAAGATCGATCTTTGCAAAAAAGATTTTAAAACTCTTCGAAAGGCTGATATCAAGTCTGTGGTATGACGGCAATCTCTGTGCGTTCCTTGCTCCATACAAAAACGATGGATCGTATTGCCCTTGAGCATACCACTGACCCCAGGGATCTGGAATGTTCCACTTGTCGTAATATCCGGCAATTCCTGTAAACGGTAAACCTGAAGAGAATCTCCAAACTGCATTAAACTGCCAGCCGTCCCAGAAAATCCAACCAAACTGAAGATTCACCGCATGTCTTGTATCATATCGCGGCTGATATTCGATGCCGTCTTTCTTTTTATACGAATAACTGAGCGAATATGAACCCTTAAAAAAGACACTTTGCAGGAAAAAATCGAATGCAAAATCCATTCCGTAAGATCTGCCATCCGCCTGTACAAAATCGGGGTCAAGCGAAGTATATTTAAGTTCATTAATGTCAACAAGATTGTCGATATCCTTGTAATACCCTTCAACGGAGAGTTTAAGAAACTCTGTGAGGTAATAATCAATCCCGCCAATGAAGTGAGTTGCTTCTGCCGGTTTCAGATAGTCGGGCACCACAACCCAGGGTTCAAAAATGGAGATTAATTCCTCTTCATTCGACAAAGTTGTAAGATTTTGAGAGAACCTCCCGATCCCCAATCTAAAAGCAAGTATTGGAATCGGATTGTAGGTGATATTTAATCTGGGCTCAAGAACAAAAGGTTTTTTCTCGGAGGCAGAGACAAGATTTAACCTGATGCCTCCATCCAATTTAAAGGTTTCAAACCGTAAAAGTTTATATTTAACATAACCGATCATATCGAGACCTCTCTGTTTCATATCGGTTTTGCTGCCAAAAAGATTGGTCAGATAAAGTTCTGTAGTCAGAATTTTATTGTGGAAACCTGTCCAAATCTCGTCGCGACTGTCAAAAATATAAGTGAAATCCCAATTGCTGGTAAAATCAGCAATTACATTTTTCCGTGGTTTTGATGAAGTTTTATTAGGCACCACCTCACCTTCAAAGGTGCTGTAGGTGAAAGTCATGTTTGAGTAGAGGGGCGACGCCCAAACCTGATACCAGTTTAATCCAAAATTTCCGTTACTGAAGTAATAATCCTCTTTTGCCGGATTATTGTTTTCAATTTTGTCATCACTAAAAAACCCGTGAAGAGTGAACCAGCCATTTTCGTAGAAATTTGGGTTACTGTAATTGAGTTTAAATGAAACATCATAAAATTCGAAGGGTGCACTTCTGTTGTTCAGGAACTTTTGAACTGCCTCGGGACGATAACTCTTCCTGCCCGTAAAAAGGAAAGACCCCCCGGGAATTGGCCCTTCAAACGACATTTTACCCGACATGGTGCTGGCTGCCGCCGTTCCCATAAATCTGTTTTTATTCCCGTCACGGGTTACTACATTTAATATTGAGGAGAGCCTGCCGCCATATTCAGAGGTAAATCCCCCTTTATAAAACTCAAGCATCTTTATCATTTCAGGATCAACCACCGAAAAAAGCCCCAGCGCATGGAAAGGGTTGTAAAGAACTGTACCGTTGATCACCACTGCGTTTTGATCACTCCCCCCGCCTCTTACATAATAGCGGGCAGTGATGTCACCAGTTGAAGTTACTCCCGGCGAAACTTTAAGAGCACGCAGCATATCCGCTTCAATTCCTGCCGGTACCGATTTAATCTGCTGTAGTGGTATCTGTTCGATGCTTATGGAGGGGTCGTTCATGTCAGGCCTGCGTTGCCCGGTTATCGACACCTCATCAAGGGTAATCGAAGCCGGAACGAGAGCTATATTCAACTGGGTAATGGTGTTCTTAACCACCCTCACTTCAATCTCTCGAGTTATGTACCCGATATTTGAAATTTTTACAATCTGTTTTCCTGTTTTAATTCCGGGAATAAAATAGTATCCCTGCAAATCAGAAGCTGCACCCTGTTTTGTTCCGAGTAGAAGAATATTGGCAGAAATTACCGATCCACCATTTGTAGAATCGGTTATAAAACCCCGGAGTGTTCCGGTAGTCTGAGCAAAAATGAATACCGGTAATGTAAAAAAAACCACTAAATATTTTCTCATCAACGAGTTCTTTGTTCGATTTAGACGCTTTTAGAAATAAATTGAGTTTAATATCTTAATTTAAGAAAATTTTTCGCAGTCATTCCTTCATTGAGTGCAAATAATTTGACCAGATAACATCATTTTTCTTTATTTTTGTTAAAGATTAATAGTGAAAATCATGAAAAGAATTCTTGTTGTCGACGACGACCCTGCAAATATTCTAATACTTAAAACGGTATTACACGACGAGGGATACCTGATTTCTGAAGCAAACAACGGACAGGAGGCTCTGAACCTCCATGCCGCTGCACCCTTTGATATGATAATTACTGACTGGATGATGCCTATAATGGATGGACTCCTCCTGACCTCCACAGTGAGGTTAAGACGCCTCGGTAACCCCATTATCATACTCATTACCTCCCTCACACTTGAAGGCGCAAAAGAGAGAGCCATTATGTGTGGTGCAGACATCTACCTACCCAAGCCGCTTATACCAAACATAATCAGAAGAACCGTAAGTGACGGCTTCAAAAGACAAGAGACAGGTCTCGTCTCACTAAAAATGCCGCAAATCGATGTACTCAGAACACCCGTGGCATACTCTGCCATAGGTATCGTTGCGAGCACAGGAGGACCTGCAGCACTCGTTGAATTCTTTAAAAATATTACACTCGACAACAAAACCACCTGTTTTGTCGTCCAGCACGGACCAGCCTGGATGATAGAAACATTTGCAAAAAGCCTTTCGATTCTCTCACAAAAAGAGATAATACTCCCTGTAAACCTCGAATCGGTGACCCCCGGTAAAATCTACCTCGCCCCCGGCGACAATCACATGACAGTTGATGCCGGAAACATGCACATAAGACTTGACGACACTCCACCCGAGAACTTCGTAAAACCCTCTGCCGATCCCCTCTTTACTACTCTCGCTTCTGCGTTTGGAATAAAAGCAATTGGTGTTGTGCTCACAGGAATGGGATGTGATGGTGTAATAGGTGCGGTTAAAATAAAAGCCGCAGGTGGAATGGTAATAGCCCAGGACCCCGACGAAGCAGTCGTTCCTTCGATGCCGCTATCGGTGCTTGATACCCAAATGGGTATAAAAAGCTATAAAATAAAAGATATGAATCAACAAATAAAAACCAGACTAAACGAGGTTGGTCAGATTACATAAACCGGGTAGCATTCCGTAAACTCTCAAACTTGGGTTTTTCGCCTTTTTTAATCTCAGTTACCCCGACAACAGAACCCACTACCAAAACATCCGCCAAACCATGGAAAATTCCATGACCGGCTATTCCGGCTCTGCTATCCAACGCCAACGATAGTTTTTTTGGATCAGCCAACTCTCCAAAATTTGCATCTAAAATGTAGTTGCCATTATCAGTCAGTAAAACCCCGCCATCAGCACCGGTCCTTAATTGAACAACAGCATTAAGCGACTTTAAAAACTCCATTTCAGCACCGGCTGCCATTGGAAATACCTCAATCGGGACGGGCCACCTTTCGCCGATTCTCAGCGAAAGTTTTGAACAGTCCACTACAATCACACGAAACTTTGAATTTTGTGCAACAATTTTTTCGCGAATCAGAGCCGCTCCTCCCCCCTTAATCATATCCAGACTGTCATCAACTTCATCAGCACCATCGATATAAATATCAAGTAAAGGCACCTCTTCAAAAGAAACAAGAGGGATTCCAATCTCCCTTGCAATCTCTTCAGTCTTCCCGGAAGTGGCTATACCGCTGATCCCGGACAAAGTGCCATTCTTTAGTCTCTCGCCTAACTCCTCAAGAACATACTTCACCGTCGAACCGGTACCAAGACCTATTGTCTGGCCATTCTTCACATACTTTAAAGAAGCAAGAGCCGCAAGCCTCTTTAACAATTCTGCATTGAACTTTTCCATACTTTAACTAAATTTAAACATTGATTCAAAAAATTACTGATTTATAAATGCCACATCTCTTTTCGAGAATAAAAAAACACTCCATCTATTTTATCCCTCTGATTGCTGCTTTGTTCCTGATGAGCTCAAAAATAGTTGATACTCCAAAACCTTTTGTTTACAATCCCGCTCTACCATCAGAACTCACCGTTTTTGGTGAAAGAGTACCACTTGAAGACCCTGAAGTAAGAGAGAGAATCGAAAACGAACTGATCCTTCTCTCAAGACAGGAACACCTCATGTTCCGATACTTCAAAAGATCAGGAAGATGGTTCAAAAAATTTGACGAACTTCTCCAAAAAGAAGGACTCCCCCTCGATTTTAAATACCTCCCGCTTGTCGAAAGTGGACTTGATAACCTCGTTTCTTCAGCAAAAGCTGCCGGATTTTGGCAGTTCCTCGAATCAACAGGGAAACAGTTTGGACTTACTATAAACTCCGAAATCGACGAAAGATACGATCCCGAAAAGTCAGCACTGGCTGCAATCCGTTACCTTAAAATGGCAAAAAATAAATTCGGCACCTGGGCTGCGGCAGCAGGATCATATAACATGGGAATGGGCGGTATGGAAAACAGAATGTCCTCCCAGCTCTCATCAAACTATTATGATCTTCTCCTCCCCGACGAAACGACGAAATATGTACCAAGAATCGCTGCAATGAAACTCATATTCGAAGACCCCGCAAAATATGGATACATGCTTACAGAAAACGACTATTGGAAACCTCTAAAATATCGCGAAGTCCCAATTACCCAAACAATAAATGATCTCACACGATTTGCCAAAGAAAACGGCACTACACTCAAAACAATCAGATATCTCAACCCCTGGGTCAGAGGAAACAAACTCACCATCCCAAAAGGGGGTTCATTTACATTAAGGCTGCCATAACGGTTTTATCTATCCATTTCCGTTAAACAGATTATGAATAAACAAAAGTAATTCTTTTTTTGAAAATGGCTTGGCAATGTAATGAGTGAATCCACTGTCAAGTAACATTTCTTTTTGCCCAATACTGCCAAAAGCAGTGATTGCAACCACGGGAATATTCCGAAGTTCGGGAAATTCCAGAAGTTTCTGGGCCACATCCACTCCGGTAATCCCTTTTCCAAGGTTGATATCAAGCAAATAAGCATCATATCTTTTTGATACTATCAAATCAAGCCCTTCCTCCCCCGTTCTGACACTCTCAACCTCATAAAACTGTTCAAGTGCTCTGGAAATAAACCACGCGGATGCATCATCATCCTCAACAAGAAGAAGTTTACTCCTTTTTTCCACTCTTACAGGGGATATTTTTTTACTAACGTCTTCCGTCAGTTCATCTACCTCATTCTCCAAAAAATTTTGATGACACCAGGGTAAAAGAATTGTAAAAGTTGTTCCTTTTCCAAGTTCACTGTCAACCAGAATTTTCCCGTCAAGAAGATTAACATATTTTTTTACAATTGACAATCCCAATCCAGTCCCCTCAAAAGATCTTCCAAATCCTTCACTTGCTTGCCTGAACTCATCAAAAATTAGTGACATTGCCTTTTCAGAAATGCCAATCCCCGTATCACCAACCCGTAGAAACGCCCATCTTACCCCATCCTGTTCAACACTACCCGTCTCAACTCTTACTCCGCCAAATCGTGTAAACTTGATCGCATTATTTATCAAATTATTCACAATACTCGAAAGGAACCTTGGGTCAACCACTGCCCTGACATCGGGATCGTCGGTTGTCAACTCCAAATATAGTCCTTTACCCTTTGCATAAGCATCAAAAGTATCAAAATCTTCCTTCACTGCTTTATATAATGCCACATCCACGGTGACAACTTCCTCTTTGTTGGCTTCAAGCCTCGCAAGGTCAAGGATAAGATTCAGAGTATTCAGAAGCCTTAAAGCCGACTTGTGAATTGAATGGACCACTTCCAGAGTTTCAGGATCTGAAATGTCTTCAATAAGAATCTCGGAAAAGCCAAGTACTCCGTGAAGTGGTGTCCTCAACTCATGGCTCATATTAGCAAAAAAACTTGTCTTTGCCCTGTTTAATTCCTCTGCTTTTTCCTTTGCATCCCTAAGTTCTATCTCCATCTCCACACGGTCAGTTATATCTTTTACGATGCTCAAGAGACATCTGCGCCCTGCGAACTCCATCTGTTTGGCTGAAAAAAGTCCGTATCTTGTTGTACCATCCTTGTAAAGATATTCTATTTGAAGGTTACTTACTTCACCGGTCTTATTCACTTGAGCAATTATCATGTCTCTATATTCGGCGGATTTCCAAATCTTAAGTGAAATGCTGCTTCCCCCGGAAACCTCTGTCTCTGTATAACCTGTCAGGTCAAGTAATCCCTGATTGAAGTCAACAATTAATCCATTACTCAAATCTGTAATTAAAATGGCATCAGGAGATGAATAAAATGCTTTTGAGAACTTCTCCTCCGAATCCCTTAGTTTTTGTTTTTGTTCTTTCTCTTGTTCATACAACTTACGGTAATATGTTTTGGAATTTGAACTGTAGATCATCGCGAATCCCAGAAACAGAACCACATTGCCGAGTATCCCGACCATCGCGATGATAACCATTTTAAAATTTAATTCACTGAATATCTCCGCAGTGTCAATTTTACTTATCAAAAACCAATCTGTATCAGGAACAATACTGATGTCTGATAATACTTCCTCTCCTCTGTAGTCAATACCGATATACATGCTGTCAGAGTATTTACCTTTGCTTATTGGAGGAGCACTATCAGAATAGACACTCATCCGCAGATTCATTGCAGCACCCTGTTTAAATTTTAATTCACTCAAAAACAGGAGTGAATCTCCTTCACGTGCAATTATTATGGCCTCACCTGTTTTGCTAACACCGGGCCACTTCATCAATACCGGATAGAGGTGGGCTTCCGGATTTGTCCTGAATACAAGATATACATTGTCACTTGTTTTCGCCTCATTTTTTAATTGTGCGATGAAATCAAAATGGACCTCATGGTCTAATTGGCAACGGTAGATGCCTGTATGAACAGGGGACCCTGAGAATGTTGATTCACGCAACCTGGCTTTAAAGAACTGGTCGAACTCTTGCCTGTCTCCGGTGCTCAGGTATATATTACCCAATGAATCGACCAGCAGAATCTCCAGATAATTATACCTCTCCTTTACAACCGCGAGCCTTTCGGTCAGTTTTTTCTTTAGAACTTCATCCTGCCGGTTCTCAAGCCATTTATGTACTGCATCCTGATATATTGGGCTCTCTGATATAACAAGTATATCACTCTGTCTCTCCCGCAACCATCCCGAAAGTAATTCCGATTTAAGTTTGGCAAGCGAATGAATTTCCTTATATCGGGATTTTTTTATTTTTTCTGCTTCGTATTTATAATAGACTAGCCCGCCAACAACAAGCAAAAAACTCATACCGCAAAAAAGTAGTGCAAGCAGCATGTTTTCTTTGATTTTAATCAACAATCTTTTCATTTTAGCGATATAATCTAAATTTAGTAAACAATAATTGTGCACTTAACTGACATAAAACGAGGTCAAATTGTTGTTCTGTCAGTTTTACTTTTCTCTGCTCCAAAATTAGTTATTTTAAAAACAAAAACACAGTTTAAACATAAAAAAGCAGGGTACTCATATCGAATTCCGGGCAAAATAATGACCGGTTTTTACTCCGCTGAAAATTTAATTATAACCCGATAAACTCCCATCATTTTTTTTGACCGTTGAAGTGATATCCGAAGGTTAGTCCCTCAATTTTTAAAATTTAAATACTATTTTAAATGCTTGTTTATAAATTTTATTATAAAAACAACTGACTCTCGATATTCGGGTAAAATGGAGCCCAGAGAGTTTTATTTGACCATTTTGTGGCGGTAATCGTCACTTTTTAAACAACAATACACGCGGAGAAAACCAATATGAAATTAAGAAGCTTTTTAATTTCAACTCTTCTTGCCGGGTCGTTTGTCTTTACAGTTTCTGCTCAGGATGCTGTGATCCCCGACTACTCGTCAACGCCCCGGGATCAGGTGCCCAACGAATATAAATGGAACCTCACCGATATTTATTCCAATTATGAACTTTGGAATGCTGACAAAGCCGAAGTAAACATCCTTCTTGGAAAAATAAAAGATCAGGCAAAATCGTGGACCTCTTCAGCAAAAAACATGCTTGAAATGTTCAAAACTTCTGATAAACTTGAACTTAAACTTTATCATCTCTACAGCTATGCCCGTCGTCAATATGATATGGAGATGTCGAACAGTACTTTCAATCAGATGAAGGGTGAAATTCAATCAATTTATGTTGATGCATCGATGCAGCTTAACTTCATGAACGATGATCTGCTCAAAATGGATGAAAAAACCTTGATGGGCTATTTTAATGAAGAACCAAATCTTGCTCCATACAGATTTACTGTTGAGCAACTTTTGAGATCTAAAAAACATATGCTCCCTTTGGCAGAGGAACAGCTTCTTTCATTAACCGGAATCTACTCTTCCAACATTTCGGAAGCAGCTTCGATACTTAACGATGTGGATATCCCCGCACCAACAGTTACTCTTACCGATGGTACAAAAGTTGAACTTAATTATGCCAACTATTACAAATACCGTACAGCAAAAAGCCCTGAGGACAGAGCAATTGCCGTAAGAGGTTATTGGAAAAACCATAAACAGTACGAGAACACCCTTGCTACTCTTTTTGATGGCGGGATGAAAATGGACCTCTTCAATGCAAAAGCAAGAAAGTTCAACAGCTGTCTGCAGTCAAGACTTTTCCAGGATAACATCGACACTACTGTCTATTATCAATTGATAAAAGAAGTGAACGCCAATCTCCCTTCACTTCACAGATATCTTAAATTAAAACAGAAAATGCTCGGACTTGAAACCCTTAAATATGAAGATCTTTGGGCATCATCTGTAAAAAGTGTAAACAAAGTTTATCCTTACGACGAAGCAAAAAAACTTGTCCAAAACTCCCTTACAGTTCTCGGATCCGAGTATGCCGACGGTTTAAAACAAGCTTTTAATAACGGCTGGATTGATGTTTATCCAAACAAGGATAAAGAAAGTGGTGCTTATTCTGACGCTATCTACGATATTCATCCTTATGTTAAGATGAATTATGATGGCGAATACAGCAACGTCTCCACTCTTGCTCACGAGCTGGGACATGCGCTGCATTCTTATCTTACAAACAGAAATCAGCCATATTCGAACTCAAACTATACAACTTTCCTCGCCGAGATTGCATCAACATTTAATGAAAATCTCCTGATGGACTATCTCCTGAAAAACGAGACCGATGACAATCTGAAACTCTTCATCATCGATCAGTTCCTCGAGAGAGCAAGGCAAACGATTTATCGTCAATCACTTTTTGCCGAATTTGAACTTGCCATGCATCAAAAAGTTGAAGAAGGAAAAACACTCACTGCTGATTGGTTGAATCAGAAATATCTTGAATTAACCCGTCTATATTATGGACACGACAAAGGTGTAACCCTTGTTGATGATTATATCGAAATTGAATGGAGTAAAATTCCTCATTTCTTCTATAATTTTTACGTGTTCCAGTATAGCACAGGTATCATCTCTTCAATGGCTCTTTCACAGAACATAATCACTGGAAAAACCGGAGCAGTTGATAAATATCTTGGTATGTTAAAATCAGGAAACAGCGATTATTCGATTAAACTTTTGCAGAATGCCGGTGTTGATATGATGACATCAGACCCCTACGATGCCGCATTTAAAAGATTTGATGATCTTGTTGCCGAGATGGAAAAAATTTACGAGAGAGTAAGCAAGAAGTAGAACTTTAGAGTACTTGAGTACCAGAGTGATTTGAGTAATCAATTAATATTGAACCCGAGAGTCTGACAACCGAAGTGTTTCTATATAAGACACAGAAGTTTCAGTCTCTCGGGTTCTTAAGTTTATATAGTTTCTCCGAGTTCGCAAGTTCTATTTTTCTACAACCATCTTGATCGCTGAGGAATATTTGCCCGCCTTCAGACGGAAAAAGTATATCCCCGATGGCAATCCATCGGCATTAAATTTCAGTTCGTGACTGCCTGCTTCTATTTCACCATTTACAAGGTCCGCAACTTCTCGCCCCAAAACATCATATACAAGACCTTCCACATAACCTGAGACGGGTAAAACGAAACGAATAACAGTCTCCGGGTTTCCGGTAAATGATCCAGAAGAGAAAGGATTGGGATAGTTTTGCGTGAGGCTAAATACCGCCGGAACCTCAGTCGATTCGTTTATTCCAACCATATCGTTTAGAACTGCAACGAAAGCATTTGGTACCGGGTCAAAATTGCTTGAAATATTACCACCCATGAAGATAATTCCTGATTCAATATTAGATGGATTATAGATGGTTCGTGCTGCATAATAAGGCCAGTGGTTAAGGGTTATATCACCATTCCCTTGTCGTAGAAGGGTTCCAAAACCCGGGTAACCAAAAAGAATGTTCAGGTGATGAACGCCTTGCCCATCTGTCGAAAGTCGGGGAATCATAAGTAGAGAACCCGATTTATTATCGACCATAGGTGATAGATAAACGAAAACCTCTCCTGTGGAGGTATCGGCAACAGGAAGGTAAGCAGGGTAAACTTCAAACTGTTTTGTTGCGGGGTCAACAGTGAAGAGGCGCCATCCCGTCCCGTTTTGAAATTTTCTTGCAAGGAATATCTTTTTACCGTCCGGAAGGGTACGGTTCTGCATGTCCTCTCCAAAATCAGTTACGACTCTGAAATCAGGGTCATCAGCAAATAGTTGCTCTCTCACAACTGTGAACTGATTTGTTGCAATGTTATATTCCTCAACCATACCGGAGAATTCGCCTCCAAAAACACCCCAGCCTCCGAAGAGGAGGGCATTACCATCGTTGGTCGCAACAATTGTGGGGTAGGCTCTTGGTTGATTGAGATTACCTGTAGTGACCACCAAATTGTTAGAAAGATTGATTAGTTCACCTTGAGTAGCTGCGGCTTCATCATACCAGCAACCTGTAACAAGTACTCTTCCATCCAATAATTGTACACCATTAGCCATGGTACGGGCATGAATCATATTTGGACCGGCTACACTTGAGAGGGTGTGAGGATAAATTCTCTCGGTGGAAGATAGTTGTCCAATACCAAGTGCCGAAGACATTCCGCCAACTAATAGAGCTGTGGAGTCCCTCAGATGGATGACACCTGCGTTATCCCTGTTGTCGGATAGATTGAAGTCAGTATAGACAACTCCTGTGTCTTTGATTGCAGTTCCCGTGTTGAGAAGTGAAAACCCACTGGTGTGGCCACCAAGGGATAAGATGTTGCCGTTATACCCTTTTACCACCTGCGATGTCATCCTTGCAGTGCTCATGTCGGGAAGGTTAATCTTGTAAAGCATGGCATTCTGGGAGTTCAGTGTAGCTGCGAGCAGAAAACCAATGGTCAGTAGATTATATATCTGTTTCATAGGAATTTCCTTCTGAATATTGTGTTTCTTACGGAAAAACGATCTTTTCCGTTGAAGTCAAATATTATAATTCACGCCATTAAAAAGTGTGTTTTTGATCACTAAAATAGAGATTTTGGGTGAGAATTCTATTAAATATGGTAAATTTTTTTACTACCATCGAGGAACAACCAGTATGTGTCTCCAACCCTGAAAATCTGGCAAATCTAACTAATAAAATGAAACTTGACACATAGATTATTTTAGTGTTTAGCAATAAATACTCAAGTACTCTGGTCTCTCAAGTACTCTGGTTTCTCAAATGCTCACATTTGTCGGAAATATTTTGCGTTAAGATACGATTATCGTATATTAACGCAAATAAAATAGAATATTGGCAACAATGAATAACAAGAACCTGATTAGAGATTGGACAGAACTACTCCTTGCGAAGGGAAGATTTTGCTTTTCCGTTGAGGAGCTAAAAGACTTTTTCCCGGAACAAAGTTCAGAATCTTTAAAAGCTGCCCTCCTAAGACTTCGGCTGAAGGACAAAATACTTCCGGTGTTCAGAGGTTTCTACTTGATCATTCCACCACAGTATGCAAATATGGGAGTATTGCCCCCCCATATGTTTATCGATCAGTTAATGAAGCATCTTAACAGATTATATTACATCAGTTTGCTTAGCGCTGCGACTTATTATGGTGCGGCTCACCAAAGCCCACAGGAATTTTTTGTAATGACAGGGTTCCCGGTTCTGCGTGAAACAAGAGTAGCCGGGTTAAAGATAAATTATATTAGCGTACGGGAATTGCCCTCTAAATTTATTCTTAAGATAAAGACTGATGCAGGTTATGCATCTATCTCTTCATCTGCGCTTACTATGCTGGATGTAATAAGGTATCAACATCGAATAGGTGGACTAAACCGCTCAGCTACAGTGATCAATGAGATGCTGGATACTTTTAATACCGGAGAGCTTACTGACGAATTGCTGGGAACAGCAAAAATATCGGTCGTGCAGCGACTTGGTTTTATATTTGACCTGTTAGATCGACAAGATGCATCGAATAAAATTTATGAATTCCTTAAAGAGTCATCCCCCAAGTTTGAAAAAAACTTACTTAACCCCTCCAAACCTGCTACTGGATTTCAATTTAACCGTAAATGGAATATAGTTGTCAACACTCAAATTGAGGTAGATGTTTGATACCGGCTGCCTATATCGTTGAATGGACAGCTAATGCTCCCTGGAAGTCAATGGATCAGGTTGAACAGGATTTGATGATTTGCAGAGTGCTAATTGAATTATTTTCTGACAGCTTCCTTAAAGAAAATCTGGCATTCAGAGGGGGCACTGCCATTCATAAACTCTATCTGAAACCTCAGGTCAGATATTCAGAAGATATTGACCTGGTGCAAGTTAAAAGCGGTCCATTCGGTCAGATCGCCGATAGAATACAGGAAAGGCTACATTTTTTGGGGATTCCCAGAAAACTCAGGAAGGAAAACAATTTTACACTTGTTTACAGATTTCAGTCAGAATTTGAACCACTAAAAACAATTAAGCTTAAAGTTGAGACCAATTGTCGGGAACATTTCTCAGTTGAAGGATTAAGAAGTTTGCCTTTTACTCTACATTCATCATGGGCAAAAGGAGAATCTGATATAACTACATATACAATAGAAGAATTAGCGGGGACAAAGCTCAGAGCATTGTACCAGAGAAGTAAAGGAAGAGATATGTTCGATCTCTACAAAATCTTAATGACCTACCCGGAGACTAACAGAAGAGCAATAGTCCGAATTTATTATGATTACATGAACAGGTTTGGCAAGGCTCCATCAGGAGCAACATACTTGTTAAATATCGAGAATAAGATAGTTGATCCTGATTTTTTCAGAGATACGGATGCCATCCTCTCACCTGGGGAAATGTATAAACCAGAGGATGCTTTTAAATTGTTGAAAGAAGAAATATTCAACCTACTCTAAATACTCAAGTACTCTGGTCTCTCAGGTCTCTCACGTACTCTGGTTCTCAAGCTCTTGGTAACTCGAGGATGAAACTGCTTCCTTTGCCGGGGATACTTGAGATCTTTAGATCACCTTTATTTTGGAGAATAAAGTCACGGCTTACAGAGAGGCCTAACCCGGTTCCTTTTTCATTTGAAGTTCCATAGGTTGATATCGTCCCGCTTCCCGTTAACACACTTTCTGTCTGCTCCTCGGTCATACCAACTCCATCATCAGTTACTGTAAGTTGATATTTGTCGCCAACGATTAACCCGGTTAAATCGATATTTCCTCCTTTGTTTGTAAACTTGATCGCATTGGCTATCAAATTTCTGACAATCACCGAGATCATCTCAGGATCAGCATGAATTAAGGAGGGAACCTCAAGCGAGGTGGTAGTTGTGATATCCTTCAATTCCAAATTAAGAGATGCTTCTTTAATAACTTTTGCGCACACCTCTGAGAGTTCAAAATCTATTGCATTTACTTTTATCAGGTTCCTCTGAACCAAAGCCCATCCGGTGAGATTATTAACCAGATCAACCAGTTTATAGGAAGCGGAAAGAATTTTATCACTGTATTCGGAGAGGGGTTTGTTTGAAATTAAATCCGCCTCTTCCTTTATTATCTCGGCAAAACCCAAAACACTTACAAACGGACTTTTAAGATCATGGGCAATTATCGCAAAAAGTTTGTTTTTGGTCTCATTTGCCATCACTAATTCATCGTTGCTTCGCTGAAGTTGAACATTTACCCTTTCCATCTCCTGGTTGTTCAACTCAAGAAGTTTACCAAGCTTTTTCTGCTTGAGAAATAGAGATACAAGCCCAATAATTCCAATTAAAATAACAACAGAAAAAATTGTCAGTGAAAGATTAATTTTGTTTTGTGATTCAACTTCCGTCTGAAGATGTTTTTGAGTCTCTTCCGATTTTTCAATTTCATACCTGATTCTCATCTCCCCGACGCTGCTAAGAACAGTCTCATTAAGGAGCGAATCCTTCAGTGAAACATGTTTGTTCAAATAAAAGAGTGCTTCTTTTGTCTCTCCGGTTTCTTCCAACAACTTTGAAAGTTCGAGGTAGATATCCCTGAGAATGGATGAAAACTTCCCTTTTTCAGCAAGTTCTCTCGCTTTTGTCAAATTTACGAGCCCTTCCTTATCGTCTTTGGCGAGTCGATCGACTCTGCCAAGATTAAGAAGTGCAAAAGATTCTATAAACTTATCATTGATATCCCGTGCACGATCCCAACTCTGCTTAAAAAAATCGCGTGCGGCTTTAAGATTCCCTTTTTTCTCCTGGATTAGACCAAAATCGTTATAAATCTGTGCCAACCCGCTTTTTTCATTTCTTTTCTGATAAGAAGCAACTATCTCATCATAATATTTTGCTGCATCGTCATACCGTTGCTGAGCTATATAAAGACTGGCGAGTCTTCTGAGCGAATAGACTCTTCCTGCCTCATATTTTATCGAATCTGAGAGTTGGAGCGCACTCCTGATGCTTTCTTCAGCAAGTTCATAATATCTCATTCGCTGATAGATTAATCCGAGATTGTTAACAGTTGTGACAACTCCATAATGGTCACCACATTCCTGCCTCACCTTCAATGCCTTCAAATAATAGGAGTATGAATTTTCGATATCCCCTTTTCTCCAATAGACCAACCCGATATTGTTATACGACCTTCCAAGACTTATGGGGTCATCAATAAACTTTCTGAGAGCGAGTCCCTTGTTGAGAAAATAGAGGGCTGAATCAAGATCACCAGTTTTCCAATAAGTAAGACCCAGTGTATTAAAGGCAGAGGCTATAAGTTTTTTATCACCTATCTGTTTTTCATACTTGAGGGTAATTTTGGCTGTTGAAATTGCTTTAGGATAGTAGTAGTAGGTGTAATAATGCTCACGAAGTGAGTCGAGAAGTTTTCCGGCAGCAACAAATTTATTTTTAGCGATAAATTCGTTTATCTCCGGAATCAAACCGGCTTCAAGTCTTTGTGTAAGGGAGTCTTGAGTTGGAGTTTGAGTGAATGAACCGGTAACACCTGCTTTTGTTAAATTTGTCCCAGATGCAAAGAGCATTAGAGAGTAAAAGCAGATTAGAAAACTATTTTTGAAGATTTTTCTATTTCGCATCTTGAATTTGACTAATGAATTAAATCCCATTTTCAAATTAAGCAAAGATTCAGTAATTTACACTCCTGAAATTTAATAATCTATTATATTTCACACCACCTGAGCAGGAAACTTTCCGTTCAGCGAACCGGTCTAAAAGTGACTTGTAAGCCATTTGACCCCCCCTTACAATTTCGACTTCCAATAGTCGCCCGGCGGCTATTGCGAATTTTAGATACAATTACCGGACCTTTCAATGAAAAAAATGTACTTTGTTTTTTCGCTCCTGCTTTTTGTCGGGGTTGCCGTTGCTTCTGTTCCTGATGGTATTCAGATCAGTAAAACAGCAGCCGGTTACACGATTAACCTGACACTGCCGGAATATTCCCTCAATCCATTTACCAACGCAGATAACAGTTTTCTTAAAGTGGGAATACCAAGTTATGGTGTTACCGCGGATATCGGAAGACCTGCTCTCCCGAAGATCACCTTCAACCTTGTAATCAATGAAAATGAGGGCACTCCCGGTTTTCAATTGGTTAACAGGAAGGTGGAAGATGCCCTTCTGAAGGAACATGTTTACCCATTCCAGGCTCCATATAGAAGAGACTTGCTTCTGGCGAACAGACCTTTTAATTTTGATTCCGATTTTTACAATTCAAACGGAAACCTAAGACCTCCTTTTATTGAGATATCAGAACCATTTTATATCAGTGGTGTAAAAGGAGTTACTGTTACAATATATCCTTTTAATTACATCCCTTCCGCTAAAAGACTGGATGTAACAAAAACAGCCACAATCAACATAACAACCAATCGTGCTATTGCAAAAGATAATTCACATTCAGAAGTTTACACTTCATTTTTTAGTTCGTTTTTTGCCAACTACGAATTTGGTTCTGTAAGACAGATCAAAAACTATCTGATTATTACTGCACCTGAATATGAGGCAGGATTAACATCATTTGTGAATCATAAAACCTCAGGTGGGTTTAATGTTGCAATGTTCACAACAACAGTTGCAGGAACCACAACCACTGCCATCAAAACTTTCATTCAAGAGAGATATAACGATCCCGGGTTAAAACCTGAATTTGTTCTTCTTGTTGGGGATGTTGAAAAAATACCTGCATGGACTGGATCAGGTGAAGGATCACCTAAAACAGATCTGAACTATGCACTTCTTCAGGGAACTGATTATTACGCCGATGTTTTTATCGGAAGGTTTTCAATAACCAACGCCACTGAACTCACGAATATTATCAACAAAACCATCTATATGGAGAATAATATCGCAACTTTGGCAAAAGATAACGTCTATATGGCCTCCCAGGATAACTATTCTATCACTGAGGGAACACATAACTATGTGATCAGCACCTACTTCCAACCCAACGGTTTCAATAACTTGAAACTCTACAGTAACAGTGGTGCAACAACAACCCAGCTTATAGCAGCTCTTAATGCAAATAAGATGTTTGCTGTTTATTCGGGACATGGTTCCGAATCTTCCTGGGCTGATGGTCCTGTTCTTTCGCAAAGTCAGGTAAGAAGTCTTACAAACACTGTTTTCCCGTTTGTTTATTCATTTGCATGTGTAACGGGTTCATATCATCTGGCAGAGTGTTTTGGTGAAACCTGGATCAGAACTGCGACAGGTGCTTCATCATTTTATGGTTCATCTGTTAACTCATATTGGGATGAAGATGATATTCTTGAAAGAAAACTTTTCCAGGCAATGTTTGTTGACAACCTGACTAAAGTTACTCCTATGTTTGATATGGGTAAATATCTTACCACACTTCATTTTGGAAATATTGGACCCGGAACCACAATGCTCCGTTACCTTGAGATGTATAACCTGATGGGTGACCCTTCTCTTGAAACCAAAAGAGTGATACCACCCGATCAAACAGCACCTGATCCTGTTACAAATCTTGCTGCAGGAAACTCCACTTCAAATTCTATTACATTGAACTGGACTGCTCCATACGATTCAACTTTTGGTGGTGTGCAGGCTTATGACATCAGATATTCAACTTCAGTTATAGCAAACGACAACGATTTTAATAATGCAACAAGCATCATCTTTGCCGGACAATCTGATACCCTTGGAACTCCAAAATCATTTTGCATAACCGGGCTTACATTTAGCACCAATTACCATTTTGCTATAAAAGCTATGGATATGTGGTCTAACAAGTCAACAATGTCGAATGTTACTTCCTCTTCCACTCTTGCAGCTCCAATGGTTGCTGTATCTCCCGGAAGCATTTCACACGTGCTGGGCAACCAGTCTGTAGTTGTGGATACTGTTTTTATTTCAAATTCTTCATTAAATCAGTCAACACTCGATTACACAGTTGAATTTGAAAACAGTACCTATCCTTCAAAGTCAATTGAGTACTCATTTATCCATGAGACTCCATCAACTGAAAAAGCCGACGATAAAAACAATCCTGCTCCGGGATATGGTCAATCGGTAAAAGGCTCCGGTGGACCTGATCTGTTTGGATATAAATGGGCTGACAGTGATGATCCTCAGGGACCTGCCTATGTATGGGAAGATATTTCCACAACAGGAACACAAGTTGCGTCATGGATACCAACAGGAACCATGTCTGCCACAGATGAAGGATATGCAGGACCTCTGAATCTTGGATTCAACTTTAAATATTATGGACTGCCAAAATCTCAGATATATATATCAACAAATGGATTGTTAACTTTCTCTCCAATCTCGACAAATATCTACTCAAATGCCACTATTCCTACGGCTGATGAACCAAATGAGATTATTTGTCCATTCTGGGATGACCTTGATGCCAAAGCACCCGGAACAGTACACTACAAACAAGACGGCAACCGTTTTATCATTCAATGGACAAACTATCAACGTTATAGTGGAACAGCAAGTTACACCTGGCAGGTGGTTATCTATTCAAGTGGAAAAATTCTATTCTATTTTAACAGTATGTCAGGAACTTTAAACAGTGCCACAACCGGAATAGAAAATGCCTCCGGCAACGATGGACTTCAGTTATCTTATAACTCAACTTTCGTTAAAAATAACTTCGCAGTAAAACTGGCTGCTGAACCTGAGTGGATAATTCCTTCAGGAAACCTTGCAGGTACTTTAAATCAAGGAAACAGAACAGGCATCATCATCACAATCCGCACTGAAGACTTCAATCAGGGGAATTATTCGATGGATATGCTGGTCAGAAGTAATTGTGGAATTCATCCATTGGTTACAGTCCCAATCTCTGTTACTCTTAGTGCAATTCCGGTTGAATTGACCTCTTTCGAAGCAGAAACTGTAAGAGATGAAGTGATTCTTAAATGGAAAACAGCCTCAGAAACAAACAATCTTGGTTTCGCTGTTGAGAGGAAAGACAACACCAAAGGAATTTGGAATAATCTTTCTTTCATTGATGGTAAAGGAACAACTACCCAAGTTTCTGACTACAGTTTCCGCGATAAAAACCTGAAACCGGGAAGTTACGAATATCGGATTAAACAGACCGACCTTAATGGAGATGTCTCCTTTAGCAATCCACTTAAGGTTGAAGTTGGTCTTCCTGATGAGTTTGCACTTTATCAAAATTACCCGAATCCTTTTAACCCAACAACCACGATTTCATTTGCGATTCCTTTTGTTGAAGGAGTAACATCACAGAGTGTAAATCTTACAGTTTATGATGCCCTTGGAAACGAAATGACAACTTTGGTAAATGGTGAAAAGGAAGCAGGCATTTACAAAACCGAGCTTAACTGCTCGAATTTTGCAAGTGGAATTTATTTCTACAAACTCTCTGCCGGTAAATTTACTGCAATCAGAAAATTTGTAGTGCTTAAATAAGTTTTTTTAATTTTTGCTGATATTATGTGTGACAGTTGCAAAAATTGAAGAATTATAGTAACTTTGAGCGTCGGTTAATCGGTATTTCCCTGCTGCCGGTTAACCATTATGACACAGATCCCCGCCTTGTGCGGGGATCGTTATTTTAATTTAAGGTCTCTTTTTCAGCGTACGCAGATCCCTCACGTTTCTCCCTTCTCATTATTTAAATGAAATTTTTTTTTAACTTGCCCCTTGGGAATTTTACAAATATAAGTTTATTCATTTTTACTTAATCTTTCTTCTTCCGCAGGATTAAAAATGACGATTGATGTCCCGACCCTCTATATCGTATTGGTTCTTTTAAATCTTCTTCAGATGGTTGCACTATATGTGCAGTACAAAATTAATAAGACTTATGATGGTGTTGGGTGGTGGCTTCTTTGGAGTGTATTTGGGTTTTTCGGTTTTGGATTCACTCTGCTGAGGGATGTCCCGGGAATGTTTGAAGTGATTGCAACAATTCAGAATACGGCAATAGTATCCGGTACAATATTTATTTATATCGGTGTTGCACGATTCCTGAACACAAAAGAAAGCCCTGCCGTAATAACAACCATCCTCCTCCTCTTTTTTTCCGGGTTTTTCTATTTCCTTTTTGTTGAAGACAGTAGCGACAGACGAGGAATAATCATAAACATTACACTTGCCGCTTTTGCAGTTATTACCGCAGTTACCATCTTCACCAATAATATTTCATCCATCAATAACATGATGCGATTTATCGCAGTTTCACTGATAATCCACGGTGGTATTCTTCTCTATCGATCGTATCTGATGTTATGGCTACCTTCATCTGTTGATATGTTTGAGTCTGTTTTTTACAATATCCTCCCGGTTGTTGATGCTATCGTCATTACATCAATTTTGACTTTTGGTTTTATCATGTTGATAAATCAGCGACTTCAGGACGACATTACCACAACCAAAAATCATTTCCAGACAATTTTTAGTGTATCCCCGGGAGCCGTGCTTATCTCTACCGTTAAGGATGGGAAAATAGTAGAGGTTAACGAGACCTTTACTCAGATTACCGGATTTGAAAGTGCCGAAGCCATTGGCAAAACCACCTCTGAGTTGGGCCTGTGGCAAAACACGAGTGACCGGGAAAAACTGGTAAATGATATTCAAAATTTTGGCAGGTGTTACGGCAGAGAGGTCAGGTTAAACCGCAAATCAGGAGAAGAGTTCATTGGACTGGTTTCTGCGAGTGTAATCTCATTAAAAGATCAACCCCATATTATCAGCAATACTCTGGATGTAACCGAAAAATATCTCGCTGAGGAGAAAATTAAGGCCTCCGAGGAAAAGTATCGCACCCTTACAGAGACCACTCCAAATATAATTTTAATGCATGATTTTAATGGTTTGATCACTTATATTAATAAAGCCGGGCTAAACCTCATCCAACTTCCCGAGACGGAAATTATTGGAAAATCCATAAAACAATTTGTCCCGGATGATCTTTTTGAAGAAGTGAAAGAACGTCAAAAACTGAGAATGCAGGGTTTTACCGATACTCTTGAATACAAAACCGCTTTTACAACAACTGACGGCAGATTATTAAAGATAAGGGTGGTTTCAGCTCCAATTATCAAAAACGGAAAAATGGAAAGTTTCCTACTCGTGGCTCACGATATTACAGAACATGAAAATAATCTGATTGAACTGACAAGAGCAAAAGAAGCTGCCGAAGAAATGAATAAAATAAAATCATATTTCTTTGCAAATATGAGTCACGAATTGCGAACACCTTTTGTTGGAATACTTGGATACACTCAAATTATCAGAGACAGGCTTTCCGATCCCGATGAAAATGGTCAACTGGACAACGCAGAACTCGGTTTAATGATCGATAGAATTATGCTAAGTTCTGAAAGACTTATGAACACCCTAAACGAAATCCTCGATTTTTCGAAGTTGGAGTTTCAGGAGGTGAGTGTGGTCGAATCAGAATTTGAACTTAATTTCATTTTAGATGATGTTTGCAAAACATTTCAAAAAACCGCCTGGAATAAAAATCTTAAAATCTATTGTGAAGGGTTACAAGATAATCCACGAATATTGTCTGATGAAAAAATGCTCAGAAGTATCCTCGCCAATCTCGTGAGTAATGCAGTGAAATACACCATGGAAGGTAAAATCAAGATTTCTGCCGACATTATCACAAAGGAGAATAAAACTCACCTCATGTTGTCAGTATCTGATACGGGAATCGGTATTCCATCGGATAAAAAGCAGGCGGTTTGGGAAGCATTCAGGCAAGTAAGTGAAGGACATGGACGATCGTTTGAAGGAACTGGACTTGGACTTACCATAACCAAAGAATATGTAAATATGCTGAATGGCGAAATTTCCCTGGAAAGTACTCAGGGTCAGGGTTCTGTATTTACGGTGGTTATTCCCGTTACTGTTTTGTAAACAGCATTATTTATTGCCGCCAGAATCTGATTAAAGGAATGATTTACTCGTTAATTCAGAATTGGAAAAGATTCTCTAATATTTGATCAGATTTTTTGCCATCCCGTCGAATACAAAAAAATGGAATGGTAACACTGAATACCAGTAAAGCCTCCCCAATAGCCCCTTTGGCCTAAAGGTGGCCGTTTGTTGCAGGTACCATTTATCTGAGCGTTTAATAACTTTAAACTCAAGCCAGGCCTCTCCCGGAAGTTTCATCTCAGCATAAAGTAACAATCTTGTCCTGGATCTGTCCGCAGCAAGAACTCGCCAAAAATCGAGTGTGTCGCCAATATGGATGTTGTCAGGATTGGTTCTGCCCCTTCGGAGTCCAACTCCCCCAACCACCTTATCCAAAAATCCTCTGATTTGCCACAGTGTATTACCATAATACCACCCTCTTTCACCGCCGATCGACCAGATATTTTGTTTTACTCTCTCAACATCACCGGTAATCAATTTTTCTCTCACATCTGTAAAGACACCATGTTGAGGCACATTGATATGCTCAAGTAGAGAACTCTCTTGTGAGCTTGATACGAGAGAGTCTTTCCAACTTGAGAGTACATTATTCTGCTCAATTTTTTGAAATGCAAGCTCCACAGCCTCCCGGTATCTTATCAGTTTCAGCCCAAGAAGTTTTGCAAGGTCATTATTCCGGGCGACCACTTCAATTTTCATACTGTTAACCAGATTAACCGCAAGTTTGTAAGATGTTGAAGTTACAAAATAGAGCCAGTAGGAAGAGACTCTGGGGGTCATAACCGGGACAGTGTAAATGAACCGTCTCAGCCCTCTTACAGAAGCAAATTCGAGTAACATCTCTTTGTATGTCATAATGTCGGGACCACCAATATCCCATGATTTATTCTCAGTTTCAGGATGGTCGAGAACCCCCGTCAAACATTCAAGGATATTTCTGATTGCCACGGGTTGATTTTTTGTGTTCAGCCATTTTGGAGTAACCATTATCGGTAGTTTCTCCACAAGATCACGAATTATTTCAAATGATGCACTGCCTGACCCAACAATAATCCCGGCTCTTATCGATGTAAGAGAAATAGGAGAACCACCCAATATTTCTTCAACATTCCTCCGGGAGGCAAGGTGTTTTGACAGGTGATCCGAATTGGTGATTCCCCCCAGATAAATTATCCTTTTCACCCCTGCTTTTAACACAAGTTTCATGAAGTTTTTTGCAGACAACTCTTCGAGTCTTTCAAAATCTTCTATGTTAGATGTCATGGAGTGAATGAGATAATATGCCACATCCACATCTTTTATCGTGTCAATGGATGGACTCTCCTTAAGGAAGTCAACTTCAAGCAGGGTAATGTTTGGATTGACGCCAAGCCCTTCCAGTGGGAAGCGGCTTCGGTCGCGGACACAACATATAACCTCATGCCCCTGTTCAAGCAAAAGTGGCAGCAACCTTTTTCCGATATATCCGGTAGTCCCGGTTAATAGTATTTTCATTTCTCTTTATTCAAATAGTCTGTATGTGTAACAATCAGGGGGCAGGATAAATTCACTTCCATGATGACATAAAAAAGGCAGAAATGAAATCAATTCATCTCTGCCTTAAAACCCAGAAAAAGTCAGATTTTTATTGTGTAACCGATTTTCCGAAAACAATTACCATTATTCTATTTCAAAAGAAGCATTTTTTTGGTGCTCTGGAAGTTACTTGAACCGTCAGCAGAAATTGCTTTTAATGTATAGAAATAGATTCCTGAAGTTAATTCTGAAGCATTAAAACTAACTTCATTATATCCTGCTGAAATTGTATTATTAACCAATTCTTTAACCATCTGTCCTGTTGCGTTATATACGACCAAACTAACTTTGCTTTCGCTTGGAAGGTTAAACGATATCATGGTTGAAGGATTAAATGGATTTGGATAATTCTGACCAAGGTCAAACGATGTTGGAACTACATTAACTTCAACGGTATTTGAATAGGAGGAAGTACCATCAAAATCAACTTGTTTTAATCTGTATGAATATTTACCTGATTGTGTGGCATCAGCATAAGTGTAATTTGAAGTTCCGGTGGTGGTTCCGTTACCGTCAACAAAGCCTATGGTAGCGAATTCTGAATTATTGGAACTTCTCTGAACTTCAAAACCTTTATTATTGGTCTCCGTTGCAGTTGCCCAGTTAAGATTTACTACATTGTTGGTTACTGAAGCGTTGAAGGATACAAATTCTACAGGAACAACATCTGCGCCAAACTTAACATCATCAAAATAATAAGTTCTTTCACCTGCAACGGCACCGGTAACTCCAAAATTGAAGAATATCGATACTTTGTTCAGGTTATGAGAAAGGTTTAATCCACCTGTGCCGGGAGCGGCAACACCAAAATCAAACACCAGTGTCTGCCAGGTATTTGCCACAGCATAGGTAATTTCTGTTTCTGCATTATTTCCGCCATTGAGGTAATCTTCAGCTTTTAAACGAATTTGAATTGGAGCATGAGGTGCCCAAACTCTTACATTCATTCTTTTTTCCAGTTCTGTAAAAGGAACCTTTGATGAAAATCCTGTTTGCTGTCCACCGGCAGTTGCTGTGATGGTTGTGCCTGCCCAGAGTTCAGCTGTTGCTGATTTGATTACTTTAACTATATTGTTTGAAGCATTGTTTGGATCAACTATAATGGAAGAAGCGTCTGCTCCACCAAATCCAACCACACCGTAATTTACCGTAGGATCGTCAAAAGTTACAGGCAAGTTCATCTGGGTTAATGTTGGTCCACCGCCACCGGCAACAAGTCTGATGTCGTCAAACAAAAATGTCCAGTTTGCACCACCGGCACCAACTGTTCCATTGTCAAAAATGATAACGATTTTGCTGTAAGTGTTGGCAGTGTTAATGGCTGAGAAATCGAAGGTATATTCTTCCCAGGCATTGGCGACGGTGCCAGTGTCAGAAGTCTCAAAAAAGATACCGCCAGCTGTTTCATTTTCAACTTTAAGAAGCATTCTGGCTCCAATTCTTGGTGAAAATACTTTCACTTTGAATATTTTATTTGTTGAAAAGTCCATGGGACCTGCCATAGCTATCCACGCGCCACCCCATGGGTCACCGGCGTTTTTTATCATCTGGCCAACAAATGCACTGGTGTTAATCCCGTTTATCTGTGGGTTAGCGATTCTGGAGGCTTCTCCACCACTAAAGTTAGTGAAAGTATAGTTGAGGGTGCCATTCTCAAAATCAAAAGGAAGTACAGGTTGCTGTGCTAACAGCGAACTGAAGGAAAATAGGGCAAACACGAAAAAAAGTAATGATTTGTGTCTCATTGTATCTCCGAAGTGATTAAAAAGTTTTTTGAATGTGCATAATGCTTTCTGGTTAATAAAGTACAATAATCATACCATAATTTTTTACCTCATTTTGCCCTTGTTTTAACCTTTTTTTGATGATTGTTTATTTCAGAGTAAAAAGACCGTTATTAAAATAATAACGGGTTTATATCTGTTTAATAAGTTTGTTAGAGATTTCACTACATTTTTTGAACCTGTGGCAATCTATTGTTGTTAAATTAAAAACAACAAAAGGATATATATGAAGAAGATGTTATCAACAATGTTTCTCGCTTTAATCGTTTCCGCCATGTCACTTTACGCTCAGGCTCCTGCGGTTCCTGCAGCTTCACCCCTTGGTTCCGTTTATCAGGTTGTGGGAATAAGTGAAGTAACTGTAAAATATTCTCGTCCCTCTGTAAAAGGAAGACAAATTTTTGGCGGACTTCTCCCCTACGATCAGGTTTGGAGAACGGGAGCAAATTCAAGCACCACAATTACTTTAACACATGATGCATCAGTTGGTGGTGTTAAGGTTCCGGCAGGTACCTATGGTGTGTTCACAATACCCGGAGTAAAAGAGTGGACAGTTATCCTTTCAAAAGACAACAACCTTTGGGGTTCAGATGCCTACAACAAGGTAAATGATGCTGCAAGATTTACCGTGGTTCCTGAAAAAGTAAATAATGTTGAATTACTGACATTTAATTTTGAAACAGTTGACAGTGAAAAGACCAGATTAACCATCTCATGGGCAGATGTAAAAATTGGATTTGACATCGTTTTCGAAAGTCACAAAAATATCCTCAACAAGTTGAAAGCCGATGTAAGCTGGAGCCCGTCATTCCGTGGGGCTGACTACATCCTGAAATCCGGCAAAGATTTTGAATTGGGAATGAAATACATCGATATTTCCATCCTGATCGATGAAAACTACAATAACTTAAAAGTAAAAGCCCAATTACTGGAAAAAACCGGCAAAAAAGCAGAAGCCATCTCAACCATGCAGAAAGCCCTCGCCAAAGCCGCAGAGATGAAAAATCCACCATTTGACCTCGAAACAATGAAAAAACTCCTGGAAGACTGGAAAAAATAAGAGATAATTTTAAATATTTCTCCATGCTGAATTATTGTTTTCAGCATGGAGTGTGATATTGTTAGTTAAGAGGTATTTAATCACCAATTGGTAAGTAAATTTCGATGGGTTATAAAGTGATCATCTAAGAGTGAAAACAATTTTGCTGTGGCCTTAAAATGAAAAAAGCCCAAATAAATTTGAGCTTTTTTAGCGGGACCGACGAGACTTCCCGATCATTCGGGACGACTTCCTGAGTGACCGGTCAGATCCATAATATATCTTCTGCTTTTCATCTTCTTAATTTGTGCCTCCCTTTTCATGGCTTCTCCTTTTGTGGGAAACTCCTCGGAGTATATTAATTCCCAGTCATTTGTTTGAGAAGTAAACCTGGTACTTCCCAATAGATGATTTTGAAGTCTGATTTCCAAGTTTGATGTATGTCCTATATAGTAACGATCAATTGAACGCGAATAGAGAATGTATGCAAAAAACATATACCACAACTATTTGTTTAAAATGAAAAAAGCCCAAATTATTTGAGCTTTTTTAGCGGGACCGACGAGACTCGAACTCGCGACCTCCTGCGTGACAGTTAGATTAATTGTTTAAGGACGCCAAAAATGAGGCTTTTTTGAATTTTTTATTCATTAGTTGGGCTTGTTTTGAATAGTCTCTGTTATACTTCTGTTATACCGTTTTCGTTTTCAATTGCATTTCTGAGAAGTCTGCTATGCTTCATCTCTTCATCAAGCACTTGCCTAACTAATTCGACATTGAACCTTACATAATTCTTCTCAGTCACTTTGACATTGCTGTGATCCAAAAGTTTCTGAACTCGATAAATATCAAATTTCAAATTGTTGACCAGGTACGATGCCGTAGTGCTTCTGATCTGTTTGAGAGTATAGCGTTTCCTGATATGTTTCACTGCGACCATTGTACCCATTGCGCGCCTCCAGAATGTGAGTGGCTCCGCATATTGTAAGCGGTTTAATGCGAAGTGGCTAAAAACTCGACCAACATCGCCTTGGTTAATCTTCATCTCATTGTGAAGAAGATCTTCTAACTCACCATAGAGAGGAAAGAGGTAGTAACCTTTCTGCTTTCGTTGTCCGGTCTTAACATTCATTATCCGTATCGACTTCCCTTCAAAGTCGATATCCTCTTTCAACTGTTCCATCGCACTGGATACACGACAACCGGTGAGAAACAGAAATCGCACCAGAAAATAGGAGTTCGGGTAATTTTTGTTCTGCTTAAAGAAACTGATAATTTTCCACATATCATCGAGGGGAATTGGCTCGGGGTCTTTGTGCTCCACTCTGACATCCTCAAATATTTGTTCACGGGTGTATTTTTGGGTAAGAAAGTAATTCCAAAGAGATTTCAAGCATCTAACATAAATACTTCGGCTTGTAGTACTCATTCTTTTTGCAGAGTCTGGCCCGATACGAATTGCATCAAAGTGTTGAAGAAGCTTATTAAAATCTTCAGAGTTATAGGTTATTATTTCTCTATCTCCGCAAGCAGTAATGAAGTGATCCACTGCGTTGTTGTAAGTTAGTATTGTTTTTTGCTTTAGCTCGTCTTTCTTACCTGGAACACTTCGAAGTGTTTTGAACTGTTTATATGCTTCCGTCAAAGTTGGAGTTACAGCAAGTCTTACTCCTTTCTGTATGGAGATATAAATGTCGTTTAGTCCTTTACGAAAAGCTTCAGCAAAGATTCGGACTTCAGGAGTTCCTTTTAGAACTGTACGGGTATTTTGAAGTGCAGCTTCCTCGATCCTTCGCCGATCTGTACTTGATATCTCAATTTTCGTGCAGATAGACTTGGATTTTTTCTTAGGGTCTGGCTCCAGTTTGTCATAATATCGTAACCAGTAAAAAGGACTCCTCTTTTGTATATAGAGTCCTCGAACCTTCATTTTCGACTTCGATTGGGCATGAATTGCAGGTTATCGAGTTTAGAGCTTTCAATCGCGATTTGCTCATCTAACTCTTTAAGTAATTCGATAAGTTCTTCAAGTGTTATAACTTCACCATCTACATCAACAGCACCGCCGAGTTTTTTGGCAATGTCGATCATTGTGCGTATTTTTTCGCGTTGAATCCTGAGTTCTTTTGGGTTCATCATTGTCGATTCCTTTTGTTAGGGAATGGTTAGTAGTTTGCCCCCGTTTTGATTTGGCCGTCTGAGCGGGGGTTTTTTCTATCTAAGCTTTTCCAAATGTTCTTTTGCTTTAGCCTTTAAATCTTCAAGAACAGATAAATACTGGTTTATTACGAGGCTATCTTTCCAATATGACTTAATTATATCATCTTCTTTGTATCCTTTTGGCAAAGGATTTAAGATGAAGATTTCTTTAAACTGTTTAATTTTATCATAGACTTCCTCATCATAAACATCAGTCCTAACAGACAATTTATCCAAGAAATTCAACAACTCTATTCTGCTGAGCGAATCTGTGATAAACAATGGGAGTCTTGCTACTTCGAGAATTTCAGAAGGTTCTAAGGATTTAAATTGTGAGTAAACAACATTGCCATTTTCATCCACTCCAGTCACAATTGATACTGTTGTCAATCCTACTTCATACACAGACTTTTGGAGTACATCAGCATAATTTGCTATTTCCTGATAATACTTCCATTTTTCCAGATACAATGCAAAATTTTCTTGATCGTTTGCGAGTGACTTTGAGACTATATATGTTGTAAAGGCTGATGAAATTGATGTGACTAATGCCACAATCACTACACCCTTAAAATTATTGAAGTAAGAATTCCCTTCTCCCCGAATGACAGGATTTCTATTTCTTGCATAATTCCTTCGATTTCTATTCCATTTAAAACTTTTTGTTAATTTTAGTACTATATTAGATGGAGAATGTTTATCCATAGAAATCACCTTGTTGTTTGACAGAACTTCTTTTTACATTAGGAATTTAGTGGAGCATTATGGTCGTATATCCTTGGGAAGTTTTCAAATTTTTTCGCTAGTATAATCATCTTTTATCCATCAATTTCCGTTTGTAAACTCTTCAACCTGTTATTTTCTGCGTTTAATTGCAACCCCATAAGCATGGGGAATGCTCAGTTCATAAGTACCTACCATCATTGTCTCATTTATCACTTTAAATCTCATTATTCCATCTGCATGCAGATCCAAGGCAGTTCTATGCATATAACTAATTAAGCTATCTGTATTAATTGTTTTAACCCGGTAGAAATCCCCTTTGTCCGCTATATAGTAATATCGAGTTCCGTCCTTCAGCTTTGTATTTAGGAGTGTTGGATTATACATATCTTTAACAATTTCGGGTTTGACAGTACAGTCAAGGATTCCAACTACATCATACTCTCCTCGATACTCCTCAGGTGTAATCACAAAACCTTGATCGACATATTTATTAAAATTGTACCCATACGCGATATACTCTTCTTTTGAATCAGGTATTGATGTACATCCAATTAAAAACAAGCTTAAGCCAAAGACCGCTAATGTTCTCATAATATTTCCACTGATTTTTTGATTTGTCAAGATCCGGTACTTACTTATCTCTTCTCTATCAATTTTACCTTATAAATTTTGCAGACATTTTTCCTCTTTGCTATCGGTTGATGAGCGGAGTTATAAGAAGAAAACAACGCAACTTCTGGATCAAACAAAGCCGGTGTGAACTGTTTAATAGCTCCTCGATTACCTGGGTCATCGAGAAAGAGCACAAAAACAATATCCCCTTCACGAACCTTTTCAGACCTGCTTATAAGGACATAATCACCCGGGTTTATTAAAGGTGTCATAGACTCCCCATTTCTTAAATCAACACGAAGCCAGAATGTATCATCAGCTGAATAATCAAGAGGTTTTTCCTCTATGCTCTCTTCGTAATAGGTGTTGACGGAGCCATTCGAACTTGCAGGTACAAATCCCAGAACCATAGGCCATCTCCTTTTTGCCTCGATCTGTGATCTATGATCAGTTCCTACTTCACCTTCCACATTAATTGGTAACCGAGAGTAAGCAATATTCTCAGGATCTGAATCATCAATCCGAATTGATAGTGCAGTCTCTAATTTTTTAATAGTTGAAGGATATGGTTTCTTTGTCTCGCCTGAAACGAGCTTATAAAATGTCACATTGCTAATCCCTGCCATCTTTTCGAGGTCAGGTACGCTTAATCTAAATTCGTTGAGCAAATGCTCGATAAAAGTTTTCCAATTCATAAGGTCTAAAACTATCATAAAGTTTCAATCTTTCCTATAAAATAGTTGTAAAAAGTTTCAAAATATTTCACATTTTACTTGACTTTAATCTAAGAAACTATTAGATTAGCAATAAAGATTTAGAAACTTTTAGAAAAACACATATGAACAAGTTAGAATTCAGACTCAAAGACTTTCTAAGAGACAAGAGAGTCACCACCGCAGAGCTTGCAAAGCTTTTAGGCGTAAGCGGCCCCGGGGTTGTGAAGATGGTCTATCGCGGGTCAATTAAGCTGTCTGTGCTTCGCAAACTCGAATCCCACTTCGGAGACTGTTCAAAATATCTTCAACCTGAAGAGCAAACTACTGAGTCTGTTATACACCAGCAATTACAGTCGTCTCTAAAAACAGGACAATTGTAATGAGCAATGAACAGCAATACATCATTTCAGTAATTAAAGAACATGAGTTGGGACTGACATGGATCGCGCAGAGATTGGGTCGCAGTTGGGATAAACAAAGAGTGCACCGGGTATTGTGGGAGAACAAGGACTTGACAATCAGTGAGTTCAAAGCTTTTATGCGAGTGTTCGAGAAGCACAACTTCAAACTGCCAGAGGATTACAATCAGAGTGTTTTGAACCAAGTCGCTGAGATATCGAAAGAGAGTGCGGAGCTTGTCAGTTCGACGATCGCGGCTCTGAGCGACTTCCAGCTTTCACCAGCTGAAATAGCAGATGCACTTTTAGACTGTAAGAAAATCGAACAACGACTGAATAAGTTAATCGACATACTGACCAACCTTAAATCCAAGGGGAGAGGTAATGAATAATCCTTCCGTGATTACATCCGAAATGCTCTGGCAACAGCTTCAAGAATTGAAGAGCCTTTTGCTATCAGTGACCAAAGATCAGATCGACAACAGCATTCAAGAAGTGAGTGTCAACAAAGCATCTCAATTAATGAAGGTCGGGAATGCTACGGTTTTGGAATTAATCAAAAGCGGGGAATTAAAAGCAAGAACTTACAAGCGTAATGGCCAGACCAGATATAGAATCCGCATAGCAGATATCCGAAGTTTTCAAGAAATGAAAAAACGGGAAACCGAATATTTAATGACCGCACAACCAACTACTAATCATCAACTAACAATGCAAGAGGTAAAAGCGAATGCATACGCAAAAGCTGGAATCGACCCTAAGAAGCCTAAAAGGTCGAGAAGTAATCTACTTTGACATCCGTCCAAACGGGCAATTTGAGTTCACCGGAGAAGCATTTATTGCAAAGCTCCTTCAAGTAGATGTAAAGAAACACACAGCAAAAATCGAGTACAAAACCCAATGGGGCGAAACTCGAATCGAGTGGGTGGACATTGAGTGGATAACGACAATTCGGCAGTTCCATGAAGACATGAGGCTTCTGAAAAAAAAATTGCAAGTCGAAAGGCAACGAAGAAAAAGGGAGCAGAAGAGTGAGTTACATCAGTCGAAGAAACAAGGAAGTCCCTTACATAAGGTTATCCGGACAAAAACTAACCAGCTTAGGGTTTGGAATCGGAAGCGAATTCAAGCTCACGACCGAACCGAATAAACTGATACTCGAAAGGATACAACAATGACATATGATGAATTAATGAGAGATGTAATCGGGGCACGGCCAAAGTTTGAAGAACCCGAAGAGCTGATGAAGCTCGTAAATCAGTTGATCTCACAAAATGAAGAGCTTCAAAGACGAGTAAAGATTTTGCAAGAGTGGAACAGCTATTACAAACAAGCAAATGTGGTACTGATGAACGAAAATCATCAACTGAAATGGGGTGGAGAATGACAGAGTTAGCGATAGGATTGATACTCGGTTGGATCTTCTGCAGCTTGAGTATAGCTCGAAACAGAGAAGATTATACGCAGAAAATTGTAATGCTAAAACACGAAATATACAACCTAACAAAAGGAGCAACAAAATGAGTTACCCTGTAAAACAGCCCGTTCAACAGACCGGGGAAAGTAACCTCAGTTTAGTTAAGGTCTCGCAAGAACTGATTGGTGATGCGAACAAACTAAACACAATATATCAGGAATTGAAAGACAAGACGATCTGCTTAATTCCTGAAACGGCAAATTTCAGTGCAGACAAAAGCAAGAAGCTGAGTCTGACTGTGATCACGGTAGATACAAAGATGGAATCTGCTTTCGGAAATCAAGATATTTATAAGACCGATTCCGGAACGTACGCTCTTCACCTTACTAAAGTCCGTGAGATATTCCTCGCCGCAGGGGGATCGGTTGATGATTCTCGAATCCTTGAGAGAAAAGTGGATCAAGAGGGACGGGTTCTATTCATCAGTCACCAGTTGAAAGGGCAAATCCAATCAATAGACGGTACAATCAAGACGGCAACAGCCACGGGAAAGTATGATTTTATTCGAGATTGTGACCGATTCCGAAAGGATGGACAGCCAAATATGAACGCAGTTAATCAACGGAGAAAACACGCAGAGGCATTAGCGGAATCGAACGCAATGCAAAGACTGATTATATCTTTGGTGGCAAAACTTAAACCAAGCTACTCACTTACTGAACTTCAAAGTAAACCAATTGTAGTTGCATGTGTCACTCAGAGTAAAGAGGGTTTACTTGAACTACTTCCAGAAGCGGAAAGAGCCCAAGTGCGATCGGAATTCGTTCGAAAACAATTGGGGCTTGGAAATCCTATCTATGAAGGAAGGCAAATCGAGCAGAGTAAACCCGAGCCAGAAGAGGTGAAGGTGCAAGATGTATCGATGTCGGATGAGGAATATGAAAAAGTAGAAGCTGAAACAATTCATTATGAGGAAGAAGCCCCCACAATGCTACTTGGAGAGGACATTCGAGAGCAGGCAGAAATGTACCGTGATCTTACTGATGATGATAGAGCCGAAAGGATTATGAACCTCGTAGAGACAACCGGTTATGTGCCTGCTAATGGTGGGGCAATGACTATTGAACGAATTCGAAAGGCGACCATCGACCAACAGATCGACTTTGTTGAACTACTTTTAAGATTGAAAAATACGGAGGGAATATGAGACGGGATTTGACATTCCTACATACAGCAGATTGGCATGCAGACAGTGATCCAGTTAAGCAAGAGAAGCTGATCAGGAGTCTGGAGTTCCTAACCGGTTATGTTGCCAAGAATGATGTAACCGCGATAATCCACTCAGGCGACATTTGGGAGCGGAAACAAAGTTACACAGAGAATTCAGGTGTACCAATTGTGATCGAATACCTAAAAAAAATGAGCAAGTATGTTGAACACATATTTATTACCAAGGGCAATAATCATCACGACGAGCCCGGGAGTGTTGCACTTCTTCACCAAATAGAACCAAACATTCACGCATACGAACGACCGGCAGTGTTGGCAGTGGGTCGGGACCAGGTGACAATGCTCAATGGTGAAATGAATCCATACTTTCAGCATCCCGAATATCTGATCTCTCTCGTACCATATCCGACCAAAGCAGCATTAGTAGGAGATCAGGGCATTGACAACAACAACACGCAATTCCTTGAAGAGTTTGAGAATATCTTTGAAGCAATCGGGATGTATCAAGAGAATTTCAGCACACTCCCTCACCTGCTCGCATTTCACGGAAATGTGATGGGTTCGAGACTTTCATCTGGGCAGTCACTGCTCGGACAAGATATTATAGTTTCACCCACCACACTTCGAAAAGCCCGAGCGCACTATTACGCCCTTGGGCACATTCATCTCGCACAGAACATAGCAGAAGACATTCGTTATTCGGGCTCGATCTACAACAAGAGCTGGGGAGAGACCGAACAGAAGATTTTTAATGTAGTCAGCATTACCGAGATCGACCCGAAAACTTACGACCTACATATAGAACCTGTCAGGATCACAAATGCACGACCGATGATAACCGTTGAAGGCACCTACGATTTTGAAAAGTCGAAGTGGGTCTTCAACGGATCATTCGAGAAGATCGAGGATGCTGAATATCGTTTCCGCTATAGAGTAAATGAAGAGGAGATCAAAGCACTCACCATCGACAAAGTTGACGAACTGAAACGCATCTTCAATTCAGATGTCAGGATCGAACGAGAGATCGTGCCTATGGAAAGAGAATCGAGATCGGAAAAGATCATGACTTGCAAAAGTCTTTATGATGAAGTCCTGGAATATGCAGAGGTGGTAGAAGTTAAAGTTAATGCCAGTATCAAGCCAAAAGTTCAGGAGATCGAACAATGAGAAGTACATCAAATTCCTTTCAATTGAGAGCCTGGCAAGCCAAGGCGAAGGAGTTGATTAAGGTCCGTATAAACGCCGGCAAAAAAGACTTCCTGTGTGTCGCCACTCCCGGGGGCGGTAAAACAAACCTTGCACTCGCATTCGCCCGGGAAGCGCTTGAGTCGGGTTTCGTTCAGAGGGTTGTAGTTGTAGTTCCCACGGAGCATTTGAAGAAGCAATGGGCACAAAATGCGGCAATTAATTTCGGACTCGATCTCGATCCATACTTCAAAAATGATGCAATGCGAGAGGCCGCAGATTATGATGGAGTGGTTATCACCTATGCGCAATTAGGGAAAGATCCGCAAGTCCACAAATACAATACCGAAAGAGCCAAGACGCTCGCAATCTTTGACGAGGTTCATCACGCAGGCGATTCATTAAGCTGGGGTCAAGGAGTGTTGATCGGATTCGAGAATGCAATATTCAGACTTGAAATGAGTGGAACGCCTTTCAGGTGTGATGATGCCAAAATCCCTTTCATCACCTATGAGAATGATGTGAGCAAAGCTGACTACGAGTATAGCTATGAACAGGCGATGCTCGATAATGTTTGTCGACCCGTGTTTTTCCCCGCGTACGATGGAAAGATGAAATATAAAGTTGGAATGGAAATATTTGAGCACTCGTTCGCTGACAGAATAGAAAAGGATCTCGTATCGAAACGATTAAAAACGGCACTTGCAACAGGTGGCGGATGGCTTAGACAGGTGATCAGCGAGGCACACGCCAAGTTAGTAGAGATCAGACGCGGTGAGCATCCAAACGCCGGTGGTTTAATCTTCGCAATTAACCAGAAGCACGCAAAGGACATTCAGAAAGTCGTACACTCTGTGACCGGGGTTATACCTGAAATTGTGATTAGTGAAGACACTGACGGCTCCAGACGGATTGAAGGATTCACTAACAGCTATGAACCTTGGATTGTCTGTGTAAAGATGATTTCAGAGGGTGTTGACATTCCACGATTGAGGGTTGGAGTTTACGCTACCAATGTTAAAGCAGAGTTATTTTTCAGACAGGCAGTAGGTCGATTTGTGAGAATAATTCAAGGAATCCGAGAACAGGAAGCTCATATTTATATCCCCATGGACCCGGAAATAACCAAGATGGCAAAGGAAATTCAAGAGGAACGGGAGCACTCGTTAGCAGAAGCTGAGAGGATGGCCACAACCGATCTCTTTGGAAATCCTGTAAGTGATTACATGCCGGCAAGACAGGGAAAGTTCATTCCACTTTCATCAGAAGCTGGTGAAGCAACCATATATCAGACGACAGTAGAAATTGGATCGGGAGCTAAAATGAGTGTGGTTCAACAGACAGAACAAACAATTTACGAACAAAAGAGAAGGCTAAAAGAACGGATTAACTCAATAGCAAAAAACCTTGCATTAAAAGACGCCCGGGAGATGAGGCTCGAAAGACCTGACTTCCCAAGGTACCACCGGCAATGGATCGATAACGGTGGAAAGAACATCGAGCTTGAAACACTTCCCGAATTAGAGAAGCGGTTAAACTGGCTTTTACAACAAAACTAACCAAACAAAGGAATCTACAATGAAGATACACAGCTTGAAGCTCCGAGGAGCTATAGGAATCAGAAAGGGACTTGGCCAAGAAGAAGTCTCGTTAAACTTTAAGGATTTTTCACCTGGACTGGTGGCGATCTCCGGAAGGAATGGAACCGGTAAGACAACCATCATTGAGAACCTACACCCATACAGATGTATGGTATCGAGAGATGGAAGTCTGACAACTCAATTCTATTTGAAAGACTCATTCAGAGTTCTTGAATTCGAGTACAATGGCAAACGGTATGAAAGTAAGATACTGATCGATGCACTGACAGGAGCGAGCGAGGCATACCTGTTTGAGGAAGGCAAAGCATTAAACGACGGGAAGCTCACAACCTACGATAGTGCGATTGAGAACCTTTTAGGAAGTCGGGATCTTTTCTTCAATTCGGTTTTTTCAGGCCAGAAGTCAAAAGGTATCGCACAGCTTAAGCCAGCCGAAATCAAAACTCTATTTTTCGAACTCCTTAACTTGAATCATTATGAGATCTATTGTGAAAAAGCAAAAGCACGATTGAGAGAAAAACAGTTGGAATTAAGCTCGATCGAGGGAGAGATCAAAATACTTATGGAAACAGTGTCCGAAGTAAACGAAGCGGATCTGATCAGGGGAAAAGAAACTCTCCAATACCTCGAGGAAGCTATTCTGACGAGCGGGAACGCATTTAGGAAAGCACGAAAACAGAAAGATGAGTTACAGACTGCTTTGGTAAAAAATGAGTCTCTATTAGCCACAAATCAGTCGATAAAGGCAGAAATCGGAACTAAACGCAATCGATTATCAGAGATCGAAACTGGATTGCAAAGAGATTTAGAGCAAATGTCAATCGCCTTAAAAGAGGAATTGAGAAAGTGCGGAGATGGTGAAGATCAAGGGAAGCGGTTAATTGAAATTCAAGAGAAGATTAAGAGAGCTAAAAAGCTGATGATGAACCTTGATACCATCAAGAAGAGCATTGCTGAGAAGCAAGAGCTTGAAGCATCCTTAAAATCCATTAAGGAGAAGATTGACAAGCAAATGCTACAATTGAGGAATGTTATAGAGCATAAACAGAAGCTATTAGATCGATTACCCTTGGATCTGATCAACGATGTAGAGAGAAAAATATTCGAGACTTCACATCAGGAAGCAAAGCTGAAGAGGGACCTTGAAAAAGCAGAATCAGAGTGTGATTTGATTAATGAAGTACCGTGTGACGAGATCACCGGTTCGAACTGCCAATTTCTTAAAAATGCTCATCTGATGAGAGAGGCAATACCGGCAATAAAAAACGAGCTGAAATCTCTCAACTCGACGTTGGAAATTGACCGGGAAACTCTGAAAAATCTTAAGGATAGGAAACAGGAAGTCGAAACAGAGATAGCGCAATTTGAAGAGTTGGCAAAGATTGTAAAGAATGGCGAGCAGGAGCAAAGACTTGAGGCGAGCAGGATCGAAGACGAACTGGCCAGACTGGAACAGCATCCCTGGGAATCGTTACTGCAGGAAGCTCTAAAAGCAGAGAACGACATCAAACTACACCAAATGGAGATCGAAGCACTTGCCAAGGAAGACGAGGCTATAAGAAAGCAAAGAGCAACGATCATTGAAAGATATGAAGCGATCGAAGATGAGAAGCGTAGATCAGCTGCAGAGATGGCCGATCAGATATTAGGCGACATCAGGAAACTCGAAGAGGATTGCATAGATAATCTTGAAGAAACTCTTATAAATACACGGTATGAGATTCAGAGCATTGACTCACAAATTGAAAGGCATATTGAGGAGATCGAGCTTCTGAATTCAAGAGTCCGGGAACACCAGGCAAAACTGACAAAGATTGAGTTGGAACTGGAAGCCGTCAGGCAGAACCAGGTGAAGATCAATACAAAACAGACCGAAAAAATCCTGATCGAGTCCGAAGTTAAGGATTTCGCATTCCTGGTTAAAGCATTCGATAAGACCGGCATTCCAGTTCTGAAATTGGAGAACTCCGGTGTCGAAATCTCGTCACGGGCAAATGAACTTTTAAGTCTATTTGAGAATAAATTCAGAATTGTATTTGAGACAACGAGCTGGACCAAGGACAAGAAGAAGCTTAAAGAAACCTTCCTGATCAATGTTTTAGAAGATGACGGAGTATGCAACCTGAGTGATAAATCAGGTGGGCAACAAGTATGGTTGGAAACAGCGATCCAGTTAGCGATCTCCCTTGTTGTAAGGCAACAGGGGCGCAGAATCGAGACAAGTTTCTTAGATGAAAAAGACGGAGCTTTAGACATCGACAATGCCTACAGCTATGTTCAAATGCTTGAAAAAGCGCACACTATGAGCGGAGTACATAACACTTTCATCATCACCCACCGGCCAGAACTTTTGGATATGATACCACAAAAAGTGCTTTTGAAAGACGGATTTTTACAGACTACTAACAACTAACAGGAAATAACAATGAAAACAACTATTGAACATCTTGAGGAGATCAAATCACATTACTCAGGATGGATTTGCAGTACCGAAGGATTCGTGAAGGAGCTCGAAGAGAAGCAATCTCCCCCTGATGAAAAAGTCCGGTTGGAAGCTTACTATAGCAAAAATCTCACTGATTACAGAGCAAAGATAGCGGCACTAAACACCGCGATTGAGGAGATGAAAGGAGTTACAGTATGACTTGTATTGACTGCGATGGCGAAATGAAGGCAATTTTGGAAGGGGCACTCATTGAGTGTTCCTCTCGCCACATGATACAAAAAACCATAGGGAGTGAAGAGATCAGAACCAGCAAGTGCCGTGCATGTGGAGAGGAAATTATCTTCATGCCAACCAAAGCCGGTAAACAGATACCTGTCAATGCTGACACTTACGATTATTCAAAACTCTTCGACATTAAAAAGCATACATCACATTTTGCGACATGTCCACAGGCGAAGCAATTTAGAAGCTCAAAACCCAAAAGAAAATGATGAAATCAATTGATAATAATGCAGTATTTAAAAGAATACTTAGGACTAATCATTTGCCAGAAACGATGTGGTTTCGGATTAATATTTTTTCACTCTCATCAAGTGTTGAGTTTTCAAGTGTTTTGAGAAGGTCATGGGTTGAACGTGGATTACCATAAAAAAGAGCAGTCAATTGGGAGACTTTTATTTCAATTAAAGCTTCCATCTTTAAATGAAGTTGTAGAGGTTCCTTCTTTTCACTAATCTTGGTCTGATGATAATGTAACTGACTATTATGACGATTTATCAAAGATTCAATGTAATCCTGAGCTTTATCCAATGGTAGCATATGGGAACCTTAAAGTTAAGAAAATTATCAGTTAAAAATAGGAAAAAATCAGCATGAAGACAAACAGAATAATCGAGAATTTCAACGATCTGCATAAGCCATTCAGGCTTAAAATAATTGATCAGAAAGTGCAACTGGTATCAGCTTCGAATGGTGTTGAAACGGTACACATGGAAGTTTGGAGAGCAGAGATGCAGGTGGTTGTGAGACCGGTTTATTGGTTATCATGGAAATACAGAGTTGAACTGATGACAGAATATCTGCGGATTGCAGGAAAGTTGTTGAGACAGATCCACAACAATATACCAAAGGAGAAGAATTAGTTATGGCACGCCGTAGAATGATCGACCCTAATTTTTTCGAGAGTGAAGATGTCTCCAGGCTAACACTTAGACAGAGATTTTTACTCATTGGAATGGTCAGTATGGCGGATGATTATGGAAAAGGGAGGGCAACACCGGCAAAGGTTAGAAGCTTTGTTTTCCCGTATGAAGACATCCCAATCCGCGAAATCAACGCAGATATGCAGAAAATAGCCGAACACATCAGCATCGAGTTCTATGAAGTTGAAGGGAACAGCTACTATAAATTCGTGAATTGGAGTAAGTGGCAGAGAGTTGACAAACCCCAACCCAGCAACATACCAGACCCGGATAAAAACAAGAATAGTTACGAGAATAAATCCAAGAACGAAGACAAGAACAATTCCGAGTACCATTCCAAGAATGATTCCAGGAATGATTCTAAGAACAGTTCTCAGATTGATTCCAAGAATAGTTCCAAGATCGATTCCGAGAACCATTCTTGCCTAAAAGAAAAGAATATAAAAGAAGAGAATATAATAGAAGATTTAAACCCCCTAACCCCCTTAAAAGGGGGAACAGGGAGCTTGCAAAAAGTTGCTACTAATACAGAAACCAAACCTGACTGGAATACTACTCTGCTAAAGATATTTCAGGAAGAGTTTGAAACTTCAAGAGGCTTCCCCTATGCACTTACCAGTTACAAGGGTAAAGAGGCAAAGGACATCAACGATGCTTACCGGAAGTATCTGCAGATGAAACAATCGATGGGGGTTGTACCAAAAACAGCTGAAGCACTTCAGGATATGAGAAGTTTCTGCAGGATAGCAATGAACATCACGGACAAATGGATCTACGACAACATGAGCCCGGGAATACTATCAACAAAATTTGCAACGATAACAACAATGATGAAGGAAAACAGGAATGGAACACATCAAAGATCAAATCTCACAGATGATGATATCGCCTATGTTGTCAGAGCCTCAGGATTGGAGTGAACGAACTTCACAGGGAGTGATAGTCAATTCCGGGAATGAACTGGTCCCAAGAAAGGAAACTTTCAGTGCAAAGACATTCATAGAAGTTTCAAAAACACTTCAGGTCGCATTTCCAGCTGTGAACAAAGATTGGCTAATGCTACTTTCCACCGTTCTGAAGGATGAAGGCTATTCTGATGCCGATTTGAAGAAAACAGTTTTGAAGGTTATCAAAGAGGAAACTTACATCCATCAGGCACCGGCAATTGCAAAGTTCTGCAATCAGGTGAAAAGGGTGAAGCTTTACACCTACTACGACCTCGAAGTTATAACTTCGCAAGGTAAGGACAATTGGAAAAATTACGGCATGGTTCATCGAGGGAAAAACGGGGTGTTATGGGCAAAACGAGCAGACATCGAAAAATATGACTTAGAAGAAATCCAACCAAAGCAGATTTACGAACTCCCATCAGTTGTGAGCAACGATCATGCATAGCAAAGTGTTATCAGTTGTCTTAGTTTTTGATCACGCCTCAGAATGCTTCTACTGGCGAATATTGTCGTTACTCAGCTAAGGAAATTTCATGAAGAAGAAAACTGATCAGAATCAAAAGGAAATTGTTTCGGTGTTAAAGCAGGTGGGTGCGGATGTTTTGGATCTCTCGGGAGTTGGTGGTGGTTGCCCGGATCTCGTTGTAGCATGGAGAGGAGAGAACATTTTTGTCGAGGTGAAGAATCCCAAAACCTACGGCAAACTTCGGGAGAGTCAGAAGGAATTTTTTACACGGTGGAGAGGGAAAAAAATTGTGGTTTATTCGGCTCAGGAAGCACTTGAAAAGTTAGGGATTCTCCAATGAGCAAGTAACCTAAAAACATTAGGTTGATTTATACAATTTGAAAGGTTAATATTTCGATATGGAATCAGCACTTATTCTGGATTTATTGGAAGTTTTAGAGAGACACAATGTGATTCCAGCTCATTTATTGAGAAAAGAGCGAATCAAAGTTGAGTACAAACAAATGAGAGAATCAGGCTTCTCTTGCAAAAAGGCAAAAGAAGAGTTATCAAACCGGCACAATGTGTCGATAAAAAGCGTAGAGGTGATTATTTATGGCCACGATGCCAAATAACTTGGGAGAGCTCAAAGAAGCTGATTATAACCCAAGGCTTATCAAGGATAAAAATTTCAAAGGTCTGAAATATTCTCTGTCAGAATTTGGGGATATATCAGGGATTGTGTTTAATTCGAGAACGGGAAACCTGGTCTGCGGACATCAAAGAGTGCGAGCTCTAAAAGAAGAATTCGGAGACCTGCAGATTGATGGCGACAAGGTTGTTACTCCTGCCGGTGAATTCAGGGTTCGCATTGTTGATTGGGACCCGGACAAGGAAAGAGCAGCAAACATTGCCGGTAACGCTGAAACACTCCAGGGCGAATGGACGGAAGCGGCAAAGTTGCTAATTGAGGAAGTCAGGCTAAATGTACCTGAGATGTACAGCCAGCTTCATCTGCAGGACATAAACTTGACAATACCCGAAGAGACAGTGGCGATCGATGGACAGGATTCAGAAGTAAGCATTCAGCAACGAAGTAAACTCAGGTTTGGACAAGAGGAAGTTTACATGACCGAAGACGAGTTAGCCGGTCTGATAAACTGCTATGAACGATATGTCGACAGGCACCGGGTTAATTCAGGTTTTGTTAGCTATTTGATCGAGGGCAAATAATGAAGTTTGAAGAGAACTACCCAATTGCTGATCTAAGACCTGCAGACTACAACCCGCGTCGGATTGAACCCGGGAGTTTCGAGAGATTGAAAGAGTCCTTGGCGAAATACGGCGTAGTGAAGCCAATTATCCTGAATGGAAATGGCGTGCTTACAGCTGGTCACCAGCGTATCAAAGCAATGAAAGAAATTGGGATTAAGAAAGTTCCCGCCATCCTTCTGCGTAACATCTCACTTCATGATGAAATCAAGTTTAACCTTTTTCACAACTCAATCGAAACAAGCAGAAGTTATGCCCGGATATTAAACGCTTATCAGCTCCCATTTGGCTATAGCTTTGTTCAATTTGAGAACTATGAAGTTGGAGAAAACCTGAATGCAACAATCGTAAAGAGCATTAACGATCTTTACATCAGGTATGGCAATTGGGGATCTGTTGTCTGTGATCAGGAAGGAAGAGTAATTCTCAATTCGGATTATGTTCTCGGGATGGCCCGGTTCAAAGAGAAGGTTTTGGTTTACAAGGTTCAAGGCGATGGTCTGGATCTCTGCAAGTTACTGAATGAGAATTACGGCAACTACCACTATGAAGCTCTGAATATCCAACCATGGGTGCAACATCACTGCCAAATGAGTCGGGTTAAAAATGATGAAAAGGAAGCTCTCCGTTCCACCTTGTACGAAACTCATGTCTTGAAATATCTTCAAAAACAACATTCAGCAGTTGATTTTGGTGCCGGTAAGATGGCGTATGTAAAGTTCTTACAAGGGAAAGGATTTCGTATTGTTGGATATGAACCATACTTCAAAAAGACCAATTCAGAAATTCTGATTTCCAAAGTGGTTGCAGATATTGACAGTGTTTACCAAGCTTTAACAAAGTTCGGATTGTTTGATGTGGTTGTCCTTGACAGCGTGATAAACTCCGTAACTTCAATAGACTATGAGCGTTTCGTAATGACAACTTGCAATGCTTTACTGCATCCTGACGGGACTTTCTTCATGGCCACCAGGTGTAAAGAGTCAGCAGACTGCCGGTATGAATTGACCAAAAGCACCTCGAAAGGGCGCATCATTGAGTTCCTTGATGAAAACAATTTCTCAGCGACATTCCGCCAAAAAGTGTGGACTATGCAAAAGTTCCACAGTAAGGAATCCTTCCTTATATTAGTTGGAACCTATTTCGACACCATGGAATATTCGGGCAGTAGCAGTCAACATTACGCCGTTGCCAAGGGCCCAAAACAGTTTTCAGAGGAAGATTATAGAGAAGCTTTGGAAGTGGAATTTAACATGGATTATCCGAATGGATTCAAACATAACAAACATAAAAATTTAGTTGAATTATTGATGAAATTAGTGAGTGAACGCTATGTACCCAAGAATACTTGAGCTCGATGTTACCGGCAACTTTAGATACCTATGGCTGAAATATATCCGAGGAGTTAACCTCAATGTTCACTGTGGACGGTGCCTTGTTGGCGATTATAGCGAAATTGTGGCCGCTGATCTACCTTTCTACGATCCATTTGATCTTGATGAATTTCCAGCAAAATATTACTACCTCTGTGGAGTTGCGACTCCACCAAAGTGGGCAAACAATTTCCACCTTGCATTTAAGTATGCTCCGGGTAAAACACTAAAAGTTGAGCGTACTGGAGTATCAATTTTGATCCAAGATGCCGAAGAGATTCCGATACAATGGATATCTCCATCAAGCAATTTAGATATTCCACAGTGGCAAAAACAACTGGCTAAAGAGCGGGGGCCATCTTATTTCACCTGCCGTAATTGGCAATTTGCATGTATGATAGCAGAAGAGGAAAGAAATGCCAAACACTGAAAAAATTGTATGGTCCCGCGTTGACGGGGTTATCAATCTGATCTTAGAAAATCCGCGCTATCTTGAAGGAAAGAGACAGGGCGAGCTCGTAGAGATGGTCGAGAAGCAATTCAAAGTCTCAAAAAGAACAGCACAGAGATACACTAAAGCCGCAAAAGAAGATCTAAAGAGAATGACCTCAAACAACACAGAAAACGCTCTGCAACGGGCTTTAATGGACAGGGAGTTGTTGATCTTGAAGGCAAAAGGTTTGTGGAACGATGAAGAGAAAAAATACACGATAGCACCCGATCATTGGCTTCACCTGGAAGCTGTAAAAGACAGAGACAAGCTCCTCGGTCTCTATATCGACAAGCAGAAATCCGAAACGATCACAAAGAACATCGATATGAGCCGATTCACTGAGTTCGGGTTAGAACAACTGGCGAAAGGTGTTGATATTCAGGTTGTTATGTTGGACCCTCGGGCATATCGAGTAATGAATGAATGAGCAAACTATCACTAATGGCAATTGCCGAGCTCGAACTTCGGAAACGGCGTGAAGAGAGAAGAGTCGAGGAGCAGAAGCGGATTGAAGTTTACAGACGGGATCCGCTAGCCTATTTTGAGGAGAGGCTGGGCATCAGAAAAGAGACAATCGATTGGAGTTTGATTCCTGAGTATAAAGATCATAAGTGGGATGGGACTGAAAATCCATTTAAGGCTATAGCTGATGCACTCGTCAATCACCAATGGGTAGGTGTTGAATCTGCGACAGGAACGGGAAAGACTCACTTCGGAGCTCTGATTGTATTTTGGTTTTTAGAGTGTTTTGAGAACAGCATTGTTGTAACAACAGCACCTAAGCAAGATCAGCTTATGTTGCACATTTGGAAAGAAATCTCAAAGCTAAATCCCAAGTTCGGGAAGGGAGAATGCACGTCGCTTAAGCTGCGTATGAACCCGGGACAAGACGATTGGTTAGCAGTTGGTTTTGTGGCTGGGATCATAGCGAATGAGGAGAGTAATACCAAGGCGCAGGGGTTCCATGCTGAGCATATGTTGATCATCCTCGAGGAAACGCCCGGGGTTCCGTTACCGATCATCAATGCTTTCAAGAATACGAGTGTGGCACCTCATAACCTAATTTTGGCATTCGGTAACCCAAATCATCAGTTGGATACACTTCATAGGTTCTGTCAGTTACCGAGAGTGAGGCACATTAGAATTAGTGCATTCGACCACCCGAATATTGTCCTGGGGAATCCGCTTTACATCCCTGGTGCGACAAGTCAGGAAGGTGTAAACGGGATTATCGATGAGTTTGGTGAAGGTTCACCTATGGCGTTGTCGAGGACAAGGGGGATTTCACCAGCCCAGGCTTCGGATGCTCTGATCAGAATTGAGTGGTGTCTGCAGGCGGTGGACAGATTTGGGAAAATTTTGGAGATGTGGGAAAAGGATAGTTCAACAGATCCGCGGATTCCACAGGACGAAGGGGGGACAGGTTTGGGAGATTGGGCAATGGGTGTGGATGTTGCGAATTCAGAATCAGGTGACAAGGCTTCAATTGCCTTGGGAATTGGGAATGTTTGCCTTAGCGTTGAAGATTTTCAGTGTCCGGATGCGAACCAGCTTGGGCATCAGGTGTATTTACTGATTAAGGAAAAAGGGATTTCAGAGAAGCGTGTGGGAGTTGATGGCGTGGGAGTTGGGGCAGGCACAGTAAATACTTTGCGCGAGTATGGTTTGCGGTACAAAGGGATCAATATTCAGTCTGGTAATGCACCTGTTAAGCTAAAGGACAGAGCAGAGCAGTTTAACAATCTAAGGTCTCAAATGTGGTGGCAATGTCGCGAAGATCTTCGAAGTGGAGAAATAGCAATGCCAAACGATACTGAGTTGATCGCAGATCTCTCTGCTCCAAAATTCGAGACGAATAACAAGGTGATTGTGGTGGAATCGAAGGAAACCATCAAGAAGCGACTGGGGCGGTCACCTAACAAAGGAGACTCTTTCGTTTATTGGAATTGGGTCAGAGAAAAGAGGGGCTTCGGTGAGGCAAAAGCAGTTTTAGGTATCAAGTATTAGTATTAATGCAGAAATTCATAATTTTGGGTTATTCATTAATTTTAATCAAGGAGAATAAAATGGACGATTGGCAATGGGTTAGTCAGAATTATGAGGGCATATTGGGAGTTATGTGGAATTTTTTGTTGTTCGCACTTACCGTGGCGGGGGTTATTTTTGGGTGGAAGAGTATCAAAATGAATCTTCCAAGTACTGTCAGAAAAGCAAAGAAAGAAATTGTGAGTTATTTGCAAAAATACCTCGTAGATTCTTCGAAATGTGAAATGTCAGATATTCGGTCTATCATTAACTCAGTATGCACAGAGCATCAATTGAATCCTGGATCGGTGGTGTTTGAGGAGATAATGGATGATTTAAGAACTTCAATTCTTACCAACTACTTTCTTGATGATGGCTCACGAAAATCAATCAATCGAAAATTGAACGAAATATTATCGGGTTCTGACTGGGGATTAGTTGAAATGAAACTTGACCATTATATTTTCAAAAATATTGGTAGCGAGGAATCAGAACAAGCAGACATGAAGCAATCGATTCTGAATATCTTTAAAGAGCATTTAAACTATATTGAGAAGCAGCAATCTAGAAAGTTGTCGTTTGCACTGAAAGAATATCGCATGAATAAATCAACTATGTTGATACTTGCTAACTTTTTCCTTAGTTTAGTATTAGGCTTTTTGCTAAGAGATGACCCAAATATGTCAAAATCTCTTTATGTTATGATCGTTGTAGTAGGTTTGATGATTATCCCTTTTTTGTCGCTAGTCAATTTTCTAACACTTAAAAGAATCGTAAAGTTAGGCACTATTTTTGAGAACCAATCGAATGTAGATATCCCAGTTCCATTCATATTAAGAATGACTAAGAGATTAATGCCCCCAATAATAGATAATTAAACGATTTTTAAATTTAAATAATATATCGATGAGATGAAATATGAACAGTAGAGATGTTTCAAAGATGATTGAGAGTTATGGTAACGAAATTAACCATCAGATTATTTCAGATTTGATAGATGAACATAAACCGATTCGAAAACGGATGATCAACGATTATCGCGAATATGCGGGAGATGTTCCCATTTATAAAAGGGAGTTTAAGGATGAGAAGAAACTCAATAACAAACTCGCAAATGATTATCGAGGGGAGATTATAGATGGAATTACCGGCTATATGTTTGGTAAACCCATTTCATGGAAAATTGATGATGATGAATATACAGAAGGTGACAAAGATCGAATTGAACGAGTAATCAAATCATTCAGGAAAAGGAATAATATTGAGGATCTGGATTCGATCACGGGTGAGTTCGCTTCGATTTGTGGTTATGCTGCCCGGTTATGCTATGTTGCCGGAGATGGATATGAGAGGGTGATGAACCTAAATCCTTGGGAAGTGATCTTTGTTGAGGATGCCACTATTCAAGAAGTTGCTTATGCCATGGTTTACTACACCATCACCGAAAAAGTTGGCAATTCGACCCGTGAGAAAACAGTTGTTGAATGGTACGACAAGTTAAATGTTACTTACTTTGTGACTGATAATTACGGAGTATTTGTACCAGACACTTCCGGATTGTTTGGGAAATCGGGTCCTCATCTCTTTGATTTCGTGCCGGTTATAAGGTTTAACAACAACAATTTGCAGACTTCGGACTTTGAAAAGGTTCGAGCTCTGATTGATGCCTACGATCGGGTAACTTCGGATGTGCAAAATGAAATTGAGGAATTTCGATTGGCATATCTTTTGATCTTTGGAGCAGAGATTTCTCCTGAAACGCTTGAACTATTACGGCAAACTGGAGCGTTGGGTCTGGCTGAAGGTGAAGATGCCAGATATTTGACCAAACAGGTGGATGCAACTTTCATTGAGAACCATAAAAAGACACTGAACGACAACATCTATAAGTTTTCGAAGTCAGTTGATATGACCGATGAACAGTTCTCCGGGCAGTCGCAAAGTGGAGAAAGTCGGAAGTGGAAATTGCTGGGCTTAGAATTCAGGGCCATAACCAAGGAGCGAAAGTTTAAGGCTGGATTAGATCAGATGATGAAAGTGATCTGCTCCGCATGGCAAAAGAAACAGGTTCCCTTAGAGTATGAGGATATCGAGTTTGTGTTTACAAGAAGCTTGCCGGTAGATATGCTCTACCTTGGTGATGTTGTTCAAAAGCTGAAAGGTATTATCTCTGATGAAACTCTTCTCGGGATCTTGCCATTTATTACGGATGTTCTGAGGGAGCTTGAGCTGATCGAGCAAGAGCGATTCAAGTATGGAACTGGAATGTTATCTCAAGTAACCGTTGAAACTGATCCCGAGCAAGAGGCGGCATGAGCCCCAATGAACAGATATTAAAACTCCTGCAGGTCTCTGATCTCGAGGCTGGAAAGGTAATTCTTGGGCATGAGCGAGACCTGGTGAAAGCATATGGTTCCGCTTTGAAGGAGATCAAACAGATGATTGCCGATATGTTCGAAAAGTATGGTGATCAGGTGACTTACAAGGATATGGTTGCGTATCAGAGGCTTACCAACCTCGAGCTGAGCATTGCCAAGCAGATCAAGACGCTCACCGGCAAGGGCAAACGGACTGTGGAAAAAGCCTTTAGAGACATTGTTAGTGAGAGCTTTACTGCAACTGGTACCGCTATTCAGAAGGGCTTAGAAGTGACGGTAGGCTTTGGAGTGATGAATGAGGAAGTGATTAAGACTGCGATTCTAAATCCTATGCAGAGGATCACCTGGTCTGACGCACTTCAGGAGAATTCCGCCAAATATCTTTCACAGATCAAGACAGAACTTTCACAGGGTCTGATTAAGGGAGAAGGATATGCGAAGATAGCCAAGCGGTTAGAGAAATCAACTGAAATGTCGGCTAACAAGACGATCAGAATTGTCAGGACGGAAGGACATCGAGCGCAGAGTGTTGGCAGAAAATTGGCGGTGGATAAAGTAGAGGGTGCCGCTGATCGGTTGGGTATCAAGATTAAACGGGTTTGGGTAGCAACCAGCGACGATCGTACCCGGGATAGTCACAAAGCTATGGATGGGAAAGAAGCTGATGATGACGGTCTGTTTACTTTGCCAAGTGGTGTAATGACTGAAGGGCCTGGAATGTCAGGTGTTGCTGAAGAAGATATTAATTGCCGTTGTACGGTAAGGGTTGAGGTGGGGTGAAGGTGAAAATAGTGAAAGTAAAATGGATTGATAGTGCAGGTGCAATAAACGGGTGGGAGTATCTGGAAGAACTCCCACCTCTGAAACCAGCAACTTGTAATACAATCGGGTACTTGTTAGAGAACAATCATGAATATATTACAATCGCATCGACATTAAGCCGGACTCAGGTTTTAGGTCGCATCACCATACCGAAGTGTGCAATTCTAAAAATCAAAGAGTCCAACTTCTGATCACTTCTTCTTGTTGGGGCGTTGTGTCAACGCCGAAGCAGCTACAGATTTTGCAGCTTTTGAAGATTTAGGATCGCTGAGAATTTTTGCAGCTTTAGAGGCTACAGCTTTTGACGTTTTTTCGTTTTTAGACATTGTAGTGTCCTTTCTGAAATAATTGAAAAAAAACAGGTGGGGAGACTTCTCCCCACCAATCCTATTAGGATTTGTCTTTAACCCAAAACACAAAGACCTTGAGCCCGCATTCAGACGCATACAAGATTCTACCATTACGGAGTCTGATATGTGTGGTGAATACCAAGGTGTATCCGGGTTTACTAACTGAAGTATCCATTTGGACCTCCTATTTTAGAGATAAAAAGGAGGCTTGTTTCAAATTATAGAAAAGACTATATTGTAGTCCCATACTTTCTATAATTGCCAACCAAGCCTCATGATTTAGGTGTTGGCTTTAAGAAACTTTAAAACCGAAGTGCGTCAACACTTCGGTTTTTTTTATTATCTGTCGGTGATCAAGCGTACCGCCAAAAGAATCTCATCTAATTGCTCAATTGAAATCGAACCTGTTTGATACTGAAATCTGGTCAGGTCAACACTTCTAATATTCATGTTATCGATAACCGAGTCTTTACCAAGGTTATTGATTTTATCAGGGGTGATCTTTATAACCCATAGAAACCTGTCGTGCTTGACTTTATATTCAGTTATCGGGACCACAATTCGCAGTGAAGAATTGTTGATAAGATCATTTGAAATCACCACCACCGGACGAGCTTTGCCCAGCTCGGAACCTGCTGTCGGGTTAAGATTAACTTTCCATATTTCACATTGTTTCGGATTAATCGTCAATGGCACTTAGATCGGACTCCCTGAATTGTTTAAGTTCTTTGTCTTCTTCGTAATAAGCAAAAGAAGCCTGAGCTTGCTCTACCAAAATTCTTCTTTGCTCTTCTTTGGGCAGTTTCATGAATTCTGCAAGTCTGGAAATCGAAGAGTCATTCTTTTCTTTTAATTCAACACCAAACTTGCTAAATGCCTCTTCTCTCGTCATAAATTTTTCAGCCACTGCTCTCATCACCAGAGTTCTAATATACTCAGGTGTTTCTTTCGGAACATCTTCACCCGGCTCATTTTTTTTCATTCCTGATGCGCTGAGTGCCATGTACCAATCTTTTGCAAGTTCTTCACTAATTGTACCAACATCTTTCAGTCGATAAATTATTGCCTGAATTGATGCCCCGAAATATTTTTTATATTCGATCAACTCCTCGATATTAAGGTGGTATCTTTTCGACCCAACAAGCGACCTGATTTCAGTTCTCGGCATCAAAAAAGCTGATGCAAATCTGTTTGCCAATTTTTCATTTAATTTCGGAACTTCATTATAAATAAGAAAATGCCCGAGCTCGTGGCTAAGAGTAAATCTTTGCCTGTCACCAGAATAGTTTTCATTATAGATAATCAGACCAGTAAGAAAATCACCGGTCGAATTCTCAGCTATAACCGAATACGCATCAAACTCTTCATTCCCGGAGACTTGCTTGACAAAACATCCATTTTTTTCCATGATTGTTGCGAGTTTCGCTATTGGTCCTTCACCTAATTCCCAATTTTGACGGAGTTCGTCAGCAATTTCTTCTGCTTCTTCAAGAGTATTAACTCTTTGCATTACAAGCTTGTCCTTTGCTGAAATCAATGGAGCAACTCTGTCATAAAGCCAGAAGAACTTCTCCAACTCGAGCTCGGCGGAGTTTCTATACATATTTTCTTCAGTCTTCGAGAGCGAATGCTTTTTTCTAAAGCCCAAATGTCTGACCTCAAATTTTCTGGGAGCAACCAGATCCAATGCCTTCACATTGAAAATTTTTGCAAGTACCTCGACAGTCGATATTGAAGGATTAATCAATCCTCTCTCAAACTTTGAGAGTGCGACCTTTGAAAGTTTCCCTCCCTGTCTTTGAACTTCAGCCGAAAGTTCATCCAAGGACCAGCCTTTCATAACACGATAGATTTTGATCTTATAACCAATCACAATGCCTCCAAAAGTTGGTTAACAACACGGGTAAAAATATATCATAAATTAACTCGATTATTTTTTATTTAACTGACGCTTCAAATATAATACATTTTCAAATAAGATGCAAGTGTAGTGTTGTACATCATACTGGGACTGCGTTTTTATAAAGTCTGGAGTTGCGGAAGAGGATATTAATGGTAGGTTTAAGGAAACACGAAAAAATGTTACATAATTATTTGTTTTCAGTCTAAGAACATTTAATTTTACCATTAAAAAAGGAGAACAAATGGAAACCGGCAATTTAATAGAAATAAAAACCAAATATGAGGAAGAATATTCCTTCAACAATGCAGAACATTTTCACCAATTCGTAGTGGATCAACATAAAAGATGGGAGTCGATAGATATAGATTATGCTGCAAGAGAAAAAAAGGGTATGTTGGGAATCAGTGAACCCTGGGCTAAATTACTCGGGTTCTTTGTCCCTTTGTCATCAAATGATAGATTAGCGGGAATAATTTCGTTAGTAACAAACCAGAGACTTCGAGATTTTCAGACGCAAATCCATAATTTTTTCTCCTCGGGGTCCATACTTATACATGATTCTATTGAAGGCGAGGCATTTAGAAACTATCTCTTCAATTATCATGATTTTGTGGTCAATCTGAAAGCAGTTATTAGTGAGTTTAATCAGGATACTCAAAATTCACTAATTAATTTATCGAATGATGTTGGAAGAAAAGTCTTTCACGTCATTTTTGATTGCCGTATAAAGTATGAGATGGCCAAAGCAAAAAAAGAAATTAATTTCACCTATGATCAAGTTTATCAAGACCTAAAATCTTTTTTAGATTCTGGCAAATCTAATGCCAGCGAGATTGAAGAAGAAATAAAGAACAAATCTGCTGCACTGCAACAGCTTGAAAGTGGTAATAAGGCACTTTTAGAGGACACAAAGAAGGAGTTTGAAAGTCTCAAATCAGCATTACGTGAAAAAATAGCGATCGCTGAACCTGTGATTTATTGGAAACAGCGGAGTAAAAGTTATGCTTATAGGAGTGCAATTTGGGGTACGATGACTGTTGCTGTTGCGATAGTGTCTATTTATCTAATTTGGCTAGGACTTGAAAATATTCCGGACATCTCAAACATCAATGATGTAAAAAACCAAATTAAGGTCACAGTATTATTCATTACCGGAATAGGGGTAATTACATACGTCCTTAGCATGTTTGGCCGAATGTTTTTAAGTTCAATGCACATACTTTCGGATATAGATGAGCGCAGTAGTCTAACTCAGTTTTACTTATCTTTGATTGAAGGCGGAAAACTTGACGAAAAACAAAGAGAGATAATCTTACAGTCTCTATTCAGCCGAACAGATAGTGGAATTATCAAAGGTGGTACCGAGATGAACTTCCCCGGTGGTATAGAATCATTGAAGTCACTCTTGAAGTCAAAATAAAAGGTTTGAAATCTCTCGTTAGAAGTATATTTGAGTAGCAAAGAAGAAACCCCAAAATCCGGGGTTTTTCTTTTTTAGAGTGGGGGAAGTGTGATTAGTCTTCGAGGTTTGGGTTTATTCTTTCCATATCGAGTTTAGAATAGAGATCGCCAAATGCTGATTCGATTTTCTTAAGATGTTCCTTGGCGATGGGAGTCTTTGCTCTCGCCTGGGCTCTCGTAATTTTGTCCCAAAGTTTTTCGACTTCTGCAAGGTCGTACTTTACATCCTGTTTTCTCATTATAGGCTCCTTTTGATTGATTGATATTCAAGTTCGCATACATAAACTTTGGATTGGAGTCTTTCGATTCGCTCCATCAGGGCTTCATTATTCTCTGAGCTCTTGGTGTCGAGTTCATCTTCTAATCTGGAAATGAGTTGTTTGTTGTTCCTGATAATCCCTCGCAAGGTGGCGAGTCTTGCACGGGAATCTGTGTGGTTAAAGTCAATTGTCAATGTGTTCATTTTATGCCTCTATTGGTTGTAGGTTAAGGGTATTTTTTTTTGTGAATTTTAAGCATCTCGTTGTAAGCTTGAGTGAGGAGATCGATTCTAATCTCATGTTCTACTATTTCACTCTGGTAGTCCTCATAGTCATCTTGATTTCCATTTTCTCTCTCTTCTTTCAAGAGGGGTTCTAATTGGCTTATCTTGACTTTCAAGGAATCTATTTCCATTTGAATTGAAGACATCTTAAATATGAATGATGCTTCTTTGCGGATTGTCTGATCAAGGGTCATTGTGAATCTCCTTTTGGTTAGTTATTGTTTGTTAGGGTGTATGCTCCGACTCCATTATTGGTGTCGAAGGCTAAGGACTTATCGAGTCCGGAATATTTGTGGTTTAAGAAGTAGGGAATGAAGAAGTGACCACTCATTTCACCGGCTGTGAATTCGTACTCTTGCATGATCTGTTTCACTTCATCTGCAGTTTGACATCTCTCGATGTCGCCTGCTATGTATTTTGCCTCTATTAGGAAGGCTTCCGGGGTGTTTTCTTCGACTTTGAAGATTACGAATTCTGTATTTTGACATATAATCTGTGGTTTCATTTCTATTCTCTTTCATCGATGGTAAGCATTGAGTTCTGCAGAATCTGGTTCAATTCGTCTATTACTCCTATGAATTCTCTTTTGGCTTCGGCTAACTGTTGCTGGTATTCGCCTCTTTCGTAAGTAAAAGGTTTGCCGCTTTCTGGTTCGAGTTCGTCTAACTCTTTCAGGTTCCTTTCCAGCCTTGCTATTTCCCACTCATAGTCTGACATTCTACTTGTTAAAGCTGAGAGCTTGTTTAAGTTGTCTATTGTTTTTTTTGTGATTGGTGTCTGTAACATTTTGTATCTCCGTGTTATGAAGGGCGGTTGGTCCGCCCCTCGGTTTTGTTATTTATTGTATTCTTACTATTGTATTGTTCCACTCTTCTTTCAGACCTTCAATTGCTATAGTAGCTTCTTTCAATTGTGCTGTAAATTTGCTTTTCCAGATCTCGTAACTCTCCTTGGCTATTTCATTCTGTGAAAACAACTCTTCAGCGTCTTTCAAGTTTTGAGTCGCACTGTTTATTCTCAACTCGTTTCTCCAGATGCTATCTGCAATCTTTGTAAGCTTATTGGCGATTTCCTGTGCTCTGATTCCGTTAGTGTTTTGTGTGTTTGTCATTTTATTCTCCGTTTGTTATGTGATTAGATTATCGTTTGAACTGTTTCATTCCACTCTTCTTTAGCTTTTTCAAGCTGAATTAGAGCTTCATCTCGCTCCCTTTTGTAATTTTCTACTCTCTCCTCATTGTATTTGATACCGGTCATGTAGTAGCATGTTTCTTCATTTTTTATCCATTTAGTTCTGGATGATACTATCGATTCAAGTCTTTCGATCTCGTTTCCGATTCTATTGATGGTGTTTAAGACTTCGGTTGCTTTTGGTGTGTGTATCATTTTTATGTCTCCGTGTTGTAATTAATTTCTTATGATTAATATAGGATTGGAGCAATACGGGTCAAGTTTTTTACGAAATATTTTAGAGAAAAATTTATCTCTAAACCATTGTTATATAATAAGTTATTCAGAAAGTATTTGAATAATTATCGAGTAACCTAAAAAGTTTAGGTTGATTCCGGCTATTGCCTGCTATAACATTCCCCTAAAGATTTTTGAAAATGTTGAACTGATGAGGAGATAAGACTCGCAGGGCACACAAAAAGGAGTATGTAATGGATTTAGAGAAATTGATAGCGTTCTTAAAAGAAAAAGAAGCGTCCGAAGATGTTGTGAAATTCGTCGAGGGACTTAAACCGGTTACGAGTGAAACGGTGAAGGACTATGTAGAGAATACAGATGAAGGGAAGAAACTTCTCCAGAGCTTGACGGATGCCAAGGTTACGAAATCGATTGAGAGCTGGAAGCAGAATAATCTACAGAAGGTGCTTGATGATGAGATTGCAAAACGCTATCCACCCGAAACTGCTGAGGCTAAAAGATTGCGGGAACTCGAGAAAAGAATAAACGACCAAGATAATCTGCTAAAGAGGAAGGACTTGTTAACTTCGGCAATAAAAAAGGCGACGGAGAAAGGGCTTCCAATCAATGTGATCGACAGGTTGTTAGGTGATGATGAAGAGAGTACCGAGAAGAATCTAAATCTGTTTGAGGAAGAATTCAAAAAGGCGATCGAAACACAAGTGAACGAAAAATTCAAACAAGGCGGAAGGGACATACCAGGACATCCAAACCCTGTTATCCCGGAAGGCAAGGAATCTTCGACACTTATGAAGGATCTGCTAAACCAAGTTTAACACAATTCAAAACATAGAGGTTTGTTATGCCAATAATTAGCGGCGTAAATAATTCAGCAAATGCGGTGGCTCTAAACCAGTTGCCAGATATCGAAAAGGTTTTGGTTAAAACCAAGCCGTACCAAACTCCACTGTTGAACCTGCTTTGGTTCTCAGGTCGCCCAGCTAAAGAAGTTACTTCTCAGTTGGGAAAATTTGAGTGGTTCGAAAGAGGCTTCATGCCACATCAGACCACAAACAAAGCTGCGATCACAGCATCCGGTACTCCAGCTTCACTCACATTGACAACCAGCAACTGCAATGATCTGACGATCTTTAATGTTGATGACATTGTCCTTATCGAGGAAACTGATCAGATGGCATATGTAAGTTCCCGCACTACTTCACAAGTGGTTCTGGCTCATATCGATGGTTCGACCAATCTTACCAGCATCCAGAATGAGGGAGTATATCTCAAGATCATTGGAAGCCGCGTAAATGAGTACGGCGGTGTCCGGGGTGGTATGAGAAATGCAGAAGTTGCAATGGAAAACTATCTCAACATCTTTTCAGATTCAGTTGCATCCACCGGCCGCTATCAGGCAGGTAAAAACTGGACTGATGGTGTGGATCATGCTTCACTTGTAGCCCAAAGGATCGAAGAGCTCAAACTGCAAATCGAGAGGTATTTCCTGTATGCACCTGTAAAGGGATATGCGACATCGGGCAATTACCGTGTTACATGGGGTCATGGATTCCTTGGTAGAATTCAATCGAATGTGAACTCCTACTCACCGGTTATGGATGAAGATCTTTTTGATGACCATCTGAAAGAAGTTTTCGCCAAAGGTGGTAGCAGAAAGCTTCATATGTGCGGTTCGAACCAGCTTGTTGAGATTAACAAGTTCGTCAAAACCCGTTATGAGCTCAATCCCAATCCTGTAACCAACATCTACGGAGTAAATTTGAAAGAATATGTCACGCCTTTTGGTATTGTGGACATTCTTTGGAATCCAATGTTGGATGGAAAATTCGCGAACTATGGTTTCACAATCGATGTCGAAAAGATCAGACTTCGTTACATGGCTGACGACAAGAAAGGTTCAAGAGCATTCAGACTCGAGGAAGATGTTGAGACTCCCGGAGTTGACGGAAAATCTGACAAGCTCTTAGCGGATGTTGGAATCGAAATCCAAGAGGAAGCCTGTCACGGAATCCTCAAATTAGAAGGTTAGAATTAATCTCCCGAATCCCATTAACCTGCCCCTTCTTCTTCAGGAGGGGTTAGGTTAAGGGTAAAACCACTTAAAACAGGAATAAATATGGCAACATTCATTTCAAAGTTTCTATCCTATGGTATATCACTTCCAAGTAAGAAAAAAGCAAGGTTCAGGAATAATATTTTCTCGACAGAGGATGCGGAATTGGCATCCGAGATGAGAAGTTCCAAGGCGTTTGGGAAGGATTTTGAGGAAGTCACTTATCCTGATGACGAGAGTAAAGCAAAAGGGAAAAAGAAGTAGGAAATGGCAATTATAACTCTTGCAGAAGTTAAGACGCTGCTCTCGATTTCGGACGATACAAAAGATGATCAGATTGAGATGATGATACCGATTGTTGAGGATTTTGTCACGAAATATTGCAACGATGATTTTACCGATGAGGATGGCGTCACTTCTTTTCCTGCAGGGTTAAAACTCCCCACTGCCCAACTGATTAAGGTCCAAATGGATTACAAAGGTGTGTCAAGTGAGAGCATCGGTGATTACTCTGTTTCGTTTTTTGGGAATATCCCGGATGGAATTAAGAGTATGCTTAGACCTTACAAAAAGTTAAAGTTCGTATGAGCATCAAAGATTATTACAAGCAGAGCTGTGAACTATACTCGGTTTCGAGGAGTGTCGATTCGGGTGGTGCTTTTTCGGAAAGTTATACCAAGACAGGAGATTTTAAGGGTCGAATCAGGCTTTTACAGGGACGGGAACGAGTGATAAATGAGAAGCAAGGTTATGAGTCTACACACAGAATTTATTGCTCTAAATTGCTTTCAGTGAGTTTGACAGACCGAGTAAGAAATGGTCAGTACACTTTCGATGTGGTGAATGTGAATTACTTAAATGATGAAGCCGATCACATCGAAATTGATGTCAAGCTGGTGACAGAATTATGAAGCTTTTAGAGATCCCGGTGCTTTGGAGTAATACGGAGGAGTTTGATTTGGCCGACATCGAGCCTGATCTGATCTTGGTAAATCCTGATCTGGTCTTTTGTGTCCATGATTCAAAAGAAGTTGCGGGATGCAGTATTGTGAGAGATTCATCAGGAACAGGATACTTGGTTCCGTTAACGAAAGAAGAAGTAAAGACAAGGCTAACAGAATGAGTTTTATACTTTTCTTCATAGCCGGGTTATTGAACGGTGGAATGGATATGATAAAGTTCAATTGGAACAGATTCATATTCCAGACAGAGTGGTGGTTGGAAAGAGGTGAATGGGCACCGGGACTTAGAACATGGTTACTAAAGCATGTCGCAACTATGTTCGCCGGGGGTTGGCACCTGTTAAAGTTTTTGATGGTGATGGCAGTTGTTGGGACGGTACTGATTTACTCCCCTTTATTCGTTTGGTGGATTGATCTGACTTTGATGTTTGGAGTATTCAGTACCGGTTTTATCGTAGGTTATTATTTCCTGTGGAGAAAAAGATAATGTTAACAAATCTCATACAAAGAATTTCGTATAAGCTGATCGGGAGATACCTTAAGGTTGGAGAGTATTTTAAGCAGATATGCAAAAAAACGGCTCTCACCTTTCATTTTACAGCTGGATATGGTGATTCAGTTGGTGTCGGGAATTATTTTGACTCAAAGCCCGGGCAAGTTGCAACCACTTACAGTTGTGGTCGTGACGGTATAATCGCTGAATTATTTGCACCAGCATATTGGGCGATCCATTTGGGGAGCTCGATATTTAACGAGATGCGAACAATCGGGATTGAGATCGTTAACATCGGTCCGCTTTGGAACAGGAACGGTGTTATGGTGGATTGCTACGGGAATGTTTACTCTGGGGAGTACATCAGCTTCAAAGTGCCTTTTAAGGGCGTATTTCATTGGGCAACTTTTACTGAGGCGCAGTATGAAGCAGTTGGGAAATGGGCGGCGGAAAGATGCTTGGCGTTCAATATTCCGCCAATTGTCCATACCAACCTTGACTATGTCCCGAACAATGAAAAACTTATCGGAATTACAACCCACACACATTTCAGGACAGACAAATACGACATTGGCCCGGCATGGGATTGGAAAAAGTTTCAGAAGTACTTCGATGCAGAGTATGCCAGGCTAAAGGTTACGGCATGAAATGGACAGAACGCGGACTTAGGAAGTATAGTGCATTTCTGATCAGTCTGTTCGCTTACTGTGTAATCTTCTCGATTACTGTATTTGCAGGATATATCGACAGTGCCAACATCCCAACGCTCGCATTTCAATTGGGGGTGGGAATTGCTAGTGTGACAGGTGTTTTTTATGCTGGAAATGTTTTAAGTAAGAAGGTAGGAAATGAACAAAGGCTTTTGGATAACGGCGGGAATTATCCTGTTTATAGTAGTGATCTTGGTGTTAATCACCAACAAGAAGCCCAACCCCAAAGAGATTTGGGAGTATAAAGAAGGCAAACCCGACACTGTTTTTGTCTATGGTGAACCTGATACTGTTTATTTCTCCCGGGTGTATGAGAAGATTGTTCAAGTGCCGGTGGAAAAGATTATAAGTTTTGGAGAGGACAGTTCGAAAACGGACACGACGATTAATCTGGATAACGGCAAATTAACCTTGGGGTTAACCACATACCCGGCCATTGACTCACTGAAATTGGATATTGATCTTCTCACAGTTGATCGTGAAGTCATTCGGGTTGATACATTAAAAGTTACGAGGACTGACACACTCAACATTACAAGAGAAATTAGAATTGAACCGGCTTGGTACGAATCGTGGTGGTTCGGTTCAATTGTTACAGCAATACTCACGATTACAGCAATTATTACAGGTAAATAAATGAGCAAAATTGATGAGGCTTTAAGAGAAAAAACCGCCTCACTGCTGGAAATACAAGAACTTTCAAAGAGGATTGATAGCCTGGAAAGCGCAGTTCGCGACCTTACAAAAATTTTGAAAGACGACCTTAAGGAGACAAAGGATCGTCAGACTGTGCTCGAAGAAAAAGTTGAAAAGCTTGAAAGATTTAAAAATATGCTATATGGTGCACTAATATTATCAAATATCCTTGTCGTTTTGGCAATGAAATTTTTGAAGCTCTAATGAAAACTGAGTGGAAGACTGTTGATCTACAGAAGATCAAGCAGAAATTAGTTGACAAGTTAACACTTGCCGGCGAGATTGTCGTGAGTGCCGCGATTCAGAAATGTCCTGTTGACACTGGAAATCTCAGAGGCTCAATCAATTCTGAAGTTAATGAAGGGAAGCTCTCTGTAAAGATTGGAACGCCAGTTGAATATGCTCCCTACATAGAATTTGGAACAGGTGAGTACGCAGAGAATGGAGAAGGTCGCAAAGGTGGCTGGTTTGAAACTGGTACAAAAGGGAAAAGATTTACCAGGGGAATGAAAGCGCAACCGTTTTTAAGACCGGCACTTCTTGACAACAAAGAGAAGATCAGGGGGATATTTAATGCTACCTGAGTTGAGAGTTGGGCTATACACAGCACTTAAAACCATTCATAGCGATATATATTTTGTGGAAGTTCCATCAAATCAAACACTTCCTTATTTCGTGTTTACACCGTTCACTTCAGGTGTCAAATGGGACACAATGCATAAAGATGAGGAACAGTACATTCAGATCAATGGATATGGAAAATCTCTTCAGGAACTGGAAGGTATCAAAGAGGAGATCAGAGAGCTTCTGGATAACAATCCCGGTGCGATCGAACTCGATCCACCTTTCAGTGTTTATGACATTGCAGAACAATTAAACAGGACTGCGAAACTTGGAGATATTTGGCAGTTCACACTACAATACAAAATCACAATTCAAAAAACTTAGAGGCAGAAATGGGCAAAGTAAAATTAGGCAAATTGAAATTAGGAGCGGTTCCAACCGAAAAGGCGGTAACTGATGTATCTTTCGATCAAACCGCTGATGCAATTGATGTAACTGATTCGATGTCAGCGGGAGATTCTCGCGAATGGGCGACAGGTCTTGTCACCCGTTCTTTAAGTTTCGGTGCTTGGTTCAGAGACGATGATCCGGATATTTTAGATATCGACGATACAACCGATTTCGAGTATATCTTGGGTGCTAAAAAATATAGCGGCGAACTTAAGATCGAAAGTGCAAAGGTCGATTCGAATATGGATACATATGTGAAAATGGCATATACCGCTAAAGTTAATGGACCGGTCACTTTCGGAACGGCAAGTTGATGAGTGTTTTCGTAATTCTTGGGGGGCTTAAGCTGAAAATTTTACAGCGAAAAGCCCTCCATGTTATACAACTCGCTGAATTCTCACGCAGATCAACTGAGAGGAACGATCCTTCAAAACAGGTGTTCGAGTTCGCTAAAGTTGTGAGCGATTCTCTAAAGGCAAATGTTGACCTTTTACCACGATGGAGATGGTTCCGAAGACTTCGGATTAAGTATCTCATCCGGGTAAAAAGATTGATGAAGGAGTTAAGCGTTCAGCAATTAAGTGTGTACGCCCTCGAAGTTTTCAAAGCTGAGGGACTTAGTGAGGACGATCTTAAAAAAAAAGCACCGAAGACGAAACAGACCTGACAGATTATGAGCTCTGTACCTCAATGGTCATGAGCTTTTATCATTTTGACGAAACCCGGGCTTTGGATATGGACATTAGTTCATATAGGAGAAGAGTGACCGATGCTATTCGCTTGGGTACCTTCCAGTCAGGTGGTGGTCTGGAACTGATTGACAAAGACCTGAAGAATAAACTTGAAATTGAGGAGTTAAAAAGAATTTGGAACGAGGAGAAGCATTAGGCAGTCTCTATGTTGAGGTGAAAGCGGAAGATCTTCTTTCTCGGGATCTCGCTAAGATCAAAAAAGAAGCCGGTCGTACTGCGGACACTATTGAAGATGAGTTCAATTCTATCCGTCTCAATTTCAAGACTGATCTTCTAAAGAAAAACTACTCACAGATCAAAGCTGAGCACGCCAAACTAAAGCAGGAGCTTCAACAAAAAATCGACCTTGAGATGAATTTTGGCGACATCGAAAAAGTCAAAATAAAACTTGAAGAGTCGGAGAATGCTCTGAAACGTTTCGGGCGTGAAGCTGACAAGACCGCAAAGGAAGTTGATGATTCTTTCATTGGCAAACTAAAGACCAAATTTGGTGCATTTGGTACAATGATGGCTACTGCTTTCGCAGGGACGGCCATCTTTTCCTTTTTAAAGGGCTCTGCTCAGGCTTTCTTTGAGAGCGAACAAGCGGCCGCTAAGCTCGATAAACAACTCGGATATACATCACAGGCACTGCAAAAATATGCGGCGGTTATACAACAGACAACAGTTTACGAGGACGATCTTGTAATTGCGGCCATGGGTTCGATTGCGGCATTCACGAAAAATGAAGATCAGATAAAGGCACTCACAGCCGCGGCAATAGATTTTGCTTCTGCGACCGGCACTGATCTGGTTCAAGCTGCAAGCTTGATGGCGAAATCCTTCGGAAGTTCGACTAATGCACTTGGCAGGTACGGTGTTGAAGTAACGGGGGCGATTGGCAGTGAAGAAAGACTTCATGCAATCACCTCAAAAGTATCTATGTTGTTCGGTGGTCAGGCTTCTGCGCAGGCACAGACTTATTCCGGTAAGATTGCTAATCTTCAAAATCGCTTTGGGGATTTGAGGGAAAACATCGGTAAGGCAATGATGCCGGCTCTCGAAGGCTTGGGGAAAATGTTCGGACAGCTCACCGATCAGAGTAATGCTACAGGCGGTTCCATTGGAGCTCTCGAAGGCGTGTTTAATGCTTTTGCTTCTGTGCTAGGCAGTGTGTGGTTGGTTGTTTATGGACTCGGTGCATCAATGGGGGTTGTCTGGGCATCCATAGTTAAAGCGATAACTTTTGATTTTAGCGGGGCGTATGATTCAATTACTCAGGGATTTAGTGGAGTGTTTGATGAAATAAAGGGTATTGCATTATCCATCGGTGATATGTGGAAAAAGAAGCCGATACCTGTAGCTGTGAAGCCTGTGGTTGTAGGTGGCGAAGATGGTGATTTTGGAGATGATGGAGCTGGTTTGAACGATTCAATTGCAGAAAAACAACAGCAATTGGATAACAAAAAACAAGCTCTGTCACAGTATTACAGCGACCTGCAGTGGTTAGCGGATGGATACTATGACTATCAAATTTACTTGGCAACGCAGGAAGCAAAAGAACAGAAAAAGCATCTTGGAGTTCTTTTCCAAGAGTATCTGTTTTGGGACAAAAAGAAGAAGGATTTGCAGAAGAGTTACACTGATTTCATAACCGCGCAGTTAGCTGAAATTGAATCAAAAAACAATATGCCAAAGGGGTCATTATCTCCTCTGTTTACTCAGGTTCGAGAGCTGGACAAGGGATATGATCTAACTGCTCTGAATATTACTCCCAAGGTAACAAAAGATGTAACAACTGGAATTGAAGATTTCACTGCAATAGATGCCGTAAAAGAACTTACAGATAATACCCTTGCAGGGAAAATTGCTTTTGATGATTTGGGACAAGCTGTCAAAGATACCTTTGGATTGATCAAGATTCAAGTTTCTGAAAACGCCACCGCAGTAGAACAAATATGGGCTGGAATGATCAACGGCATGATAGAGAAGCTGGCCGGACTTCTTTCACAATGGCTTCTATTTAATACTATAGCAAGTTTTATCCCCGGTGCGGGTTTTGGATCAATAGGATTCGGTAAGCTCTTAGGACTTCCGGGCGCGGCCACAGGTGGAACATTTTTGGGCACGAATAACGGTGTGATGAAATTAGCAATGGGTGGGGACTTCATAGTTCCGCAGGGATTTGCTAATGATTCATATCCCATGTTGGTTCAAAGTGGCGAGCGTGTGAAAGTTACACCCAGCGGAAAAGTTGGTGATGAAGCTCAGCTACTTGCTAAACTTATCGATGCAGTTGAGGCAAATACTTTGGATAGAAGAATGTTAGGTTCGAGACCAATAATTGTCCAGCCAAAAATAAGCATCGGACAAAGAGATCTCACAAAGGCAGTTCAAAAAACGAATATAACAATCACCCGTGAGGGGTGGAAGAGTGTATAAAAAAAGGGTGGATTAACCACCCTAATTTATTTGATTTGGAAAATGAAGACACTTTGTTTTAAAGTGTAGTCAAAGACTGTACAGTGAAATATTTGGAACTCTGAATTCTGATCAATTACAATGATCACATTATTAGAGTAACGACAAACATTTTCAACTATCCCCAAACTAATTACAGTTTTCTTATAGTTAGTAAAAGGGTTTATCACAACAAATCTATGGACAGTGTCGAATACAGAAAATATTTCCCACTCAGTGAGTGTTTTCGGTTCACATTTTTTCAACACTATACCAATAAGTTTTGATGTGGTTTGATCTGAAAGAAACTCTCTAAGTAAAGTTTCAATCTTATTTTCAGATAATTTTTTCATTATTATCTCCTTTTTTTTATTGTTTAAAATGGGAATTCATTTCCCTTTACATAAATAGTTTTTTTTTCATTTTTTTATCGAAAATAATGACAAATGTTAAAATTTATTTTTAACGAAACTGACCTTTCAAACCATGTTGTAAAATGTGATAAAATTCCTGTTTGTGTAAGGAACAGGGATTTCTCACCTGTTGCAGAGGGGTTTGGTTTTTCGCTTGGGTGGAATATTTCAGAAGTTCCCGAGGTGGGTGATGTTGTAATTGTCAAGTATGATACCACCAAAATATACCATGGTTACTTGACGAAGGTCACCACTAATTGGAACGAGAGAACTTACAACTGTGAAGTTGAAAACTCTCTTTTTATGCTCCGCAATGTACTGATTGAATCGGTTAAGCTTCGGAAACTGATTGTCCAAACGAATGATTTTGATTCAGGTACCGCATATACCATAAGTGAAGGTCTCTTTATGGCAACTGATCACGGATTAGTGACAGACCAACCGATCCTTTTTATGACCGATGGTACACTCCCCGCACCTCTTCGAGACGACCGTTATTACTATGTTTTTTATGAGAGTTCTGACAGCTTTAGGGTCCGTCTGAAACCTGACGATCTTGGATATGTTGATCTAACTACATCCGGGACAGGTACGAACAAGTTTATTCTCCCTGACTTGAATTTGTACAAAGAGATCGATAATGAGGATTGCCCAAACGCCAACATTGCATGGGTTCTTAAAATGATCTTCATTGCGGCTGGTTTGAAGCTCGATACCACAGCAGTTGATGAGCTTGTTTTGTTTAGCATTAGCGTTGACAGTGTTGGTACCGAATATAAGTTCAAAGACATTAAAATCGACTTGAATATGCTCTTCGCCATCAATCAGGATTTCGCTTTTAACAATACAAAAATTGACGATACTGACGGATATACCTACTTCAAAAACAAACTGAATTGCATGGAATTTCTTCTGTTTGTTTGCAGTATGTTCGGATTTACCGCACAATTTTACACTGAAACAGGTGGTATCACATACAAGCTTTTAGCTCCTACCGATTTCACTTATACTGTTGCTGACAATAACAAATTTGGATATTCAACTGAATCTCTCCCGGATAGTCTTGTTACAGGCTACTCGACTCTGATGCGTTACAATACCGACCGCACAAAGTACAAAAACACAGTGGAGACTGATATAATAGATGTGCTAATTGTTTCGGTTGGGAATGGTGAAGAGGAAGTAAATTGGTACAATAATTTCATTCCCCTTCTTAAGGATAAAAGAGCTGGTGCCTTGACTGGAAATGTTTTAGATCTGGTTACATATCCCTATCCTCACACTTCAGCCCTCTACGCCAAGACAAGGTGGCTGGCATTTGAGCATTTTCGGGAAACGATTGAAACGAATGTCCTTTTATCAAATCCTTTTGTGGTGGAGAATTATATAAACCCTGAAAAACTGACAAGCGAAATTGTACAGGAGAACATATTTTGATTTTTGGAATATCGAAACCCAAGTTTGTTTTTAGCAGTACTGATTATCTTTTGGATTACACAGTGCTCTCCCCCAATTACTCTATTCCCCAAAGCGAAGAACAAGTCTCGATTTTGAATGGTCACAGAGAATTGGTAGAAAAGGGAGATTATGCTGAGTTTACAGTCTTGGTGCATCTTCATAAATACACGGATCCTCGCGCAAAGTTTGAAGAACTTTACCCGGCTTATCGACAAACCGTCAAGTTTTATCCCCATAGGGATGGTGAAGCGATCAAGGATGTGAACGGTGATGATGCGCTTTTCATGGTAACAGAGATGAAACCCGGCTACCTTTCTAACCTGGTTAACTTTGATATTCTCACGATAACTTTCAAGTCAAAAGACTATGTCGACCTTTCAGATCAGGTGGTTTATCCTCCAGATCCATCAATCATTATAATGGCACAGGTGTAAAATGGCAACTTCAAAATTTCTTAGACTCTTTCTCACAAATGCTGGGGAACCGCTTCTCGGGGCTACGATCTATCTCGTACCGCAGGTAAATACCTATCCGACAGGTGCAATACTGCTTACAGCACACCCAACTCGATCAGGTATCTATGAAGCTGACGGAATCGCTCACGGGGAGTACAAAATCTATATCGGCTCCGGAACTCCTGCACTATATACAGAACATATTTGGGTTGGTGAAAACTTCATCACCATAATAGCCGATAAGTTTGATGTCGCAACAGGACAACTCACCACAGCTGGAATCAAAGACGGAGCGGTGACAGCTTCAAAAATTGGCAGTGGACAGGTCACCAGCACTCATGTTGCTGCAGGTAATATTAATACTGCTCACCTTTCAAATAGTGCAGTCACAGAAGAGAAAATCGCGAATAATGCTGTAACTACAAACAAGATAGCAGATGGTTCAATTACGGCAACAAAGTACGATGTTGGTTCTGTAGGGGCCAACACATTAAATGAAAATTCTGTTACTGAAACAAAAATTGCAACAGGTGCTGTGACAGCAACCAAAATTGCAAACAATGCCGTAACTTCGGATAAAATCATCAATGCCGCTGTGACAGACCTTAAAATTGCGAATGGAGCAGTAACAGAGTTGAAGTTGGGAACTGATTCTGTAAGTACTTCCAAAATCGTAGACGATGCCGTCACCAAAGCAAAACTAAATCCGGATGTGATAGGTGTTGATGGTCTTTTGGCACAGAATTTGGACGGCTCACTTAAGGTAGATGTTGATGGGGTCTCGCTTGGTCTTGGTTATAGTTACCAGCTCTCAATTCTTGATGATGGAGTAGATCGAAGTCACATTAATGCGAATGTTGCCGGTGCCGGGCTTGGTCAGAATCTGGACGGATCTTTGGAAGTCAAAACCGATGGCGTCTCACTCGAAGTAGTCTCCGATCAGTTGAGGTTAAAGCGAAAAGAGATCCAAGGAATCCTGCAATTTTCAGGTGGTGGAAGATCTTTTTCCTCAATTTACAATTCCGCTGGAGTTACGGTATCAGTCACCAGAGAGGATGTTGGCGTTTATTCGTTCACTGCTTCGGGATCTGTTTTTACCGTTTCGAAAACCCTTAGCTTTATTCATAATTTATTACCGGATCAGGTTCACATTGGAGTTCGCAGACACTCTGATACAATAATCAGAATCGAGTCCCAAGATTCGTCCGGGGCCGCAGTTGATCTTTCTGGAGATTTCTATTTGACTGTGGTAGTTTTCCCCTAATCCCTAATTGATCCACCAGATGGCCCTCGTATGCGAAAGTGTACGGGGGTTTTTTGTATTTTGGATAATCGAAATACAATTTTTGTGGAGATCATGAAAAACCAACTCTTCTTTGGCGACTGCCTCGAAATTCTTGAGAAATATATTGTACCGAAAAGTTCGGAAGGATTTATCGACCTTGTTTATATCGACCCACCATTTAATTCAAAACGGGATTATAATGTCCTTTTCGAGAGTGTTGACCTAACTGATTCCTCTGCACAAAAACAGGCATTTGCAGATACTTGGTCAAATATCTCCTACATGGACGAACTCGACAGAATCCAAAACTTAAACCTCGATTTATACGACTTCCTTAAGACTCTCGAAAAAGTAAAAACCCCCAGATCTGCAGTTGCGTATTTAACAACTATGTCCCTTAGAATTATATACATTCACAAGGTGTTGAAAAGTACGGGAAGTTTTTACCTACACTGTGACCCCACAATGAGCCACTACTTGAAGATCGTTTGTGATATGATCTTTGGACATGCTAATTACAGAAATGAAATAACCTGGCAAAGAATGTATGCTCATAATGATCCTGTGAGATACGGAAAAATCCATGATGTAATACTCTATTATGCCAAATCGAAAGACTTTACTTGGAACAGGATTTATACTGAATATGACGACAAATATTTAAAAATGTATAATCAAAAAGATAGTGATGGTAAACTTTATAAAGTTGAAAATACTATGGCTCCTGGTGGTCGTGGTCCAATTTATGAATGGAATGGTGTAACCCGGGCATGGCGTTACACTAAAGAAAATATGCAGAAATTGCATGATGCAGGGCTTCTGTACTATACAAGTTCTGGCTTTCCAAAGAAGAAACAATATCTCACAGATATGAAGGGTAGACCATTACAGGATGTTTGGAGTGATATCAATGTCATAGCTGGAATGGCAAAAGAATTACTCGGTTACCCAACACAAAAACCAATCGCATTATTGGAACGAATTGTAAAAACCTCATCAAATCCAGGAGATATAGTCGCAGACTTCTTCTGTGGATGTGGAACAACCATCGCGGCCGCTGAAAAACTGGGAAGAAACTGGATAGGAGTTGACATCTCTCATCTTGCAGTAAAACTCATCATCGATCGATTGCTGAAACCATGGGACGACAACATAACAAAACAAAAAGAGATCAGAGACAATATCGAGATCACAGGAGTTCCTAAGGACATTGGTAGTGCAAAAGAGTTGGCACGCAACACTACAAAAGGCAGATTCAATTTCCAAGATTGGGTGATTGAATTTTTACTTGGTGGGGTCTGCAATCCCAAAAAAGTCGGGGATGGGGGATATGATGGTTATATCACCTTTAAAAGTATGGGTGGCCATAAAGGTTTAATCCTGATCGAGGTAAAAAGTGGAAATCTGACTGTGAAGAATATCCGGGAGTTCATTCAGGTAATCGACAAACAGGGAGCTGACATGGGTGTTTTTGTTTGCTTCAAAGATCAGGTCTCTTCGGGTATGGAAGCAGAAGCCCGGCAAGTTGGATACTACATGAAAGAAATTTATCAGGAACGATTCCAGAAAATCCGTATCATCACCATAGAACAATTACTCGAAGGTTATCAGTTGAATTATCCCAGAGTTGAAGAGACCACATTTAAAAAGGCAACCAAAAAATTACAAATTAAGCAAATTAACCATGGTGATTTGTTCGAAAATGAAGAAGGGGAATAACACAGTTTTTTCTCAAAATTAGGTCTTCTGTTATACTTTCTGTTATACCGTCAATTAACTACACCACTTTAAAATTAAAAACCCTTGTAACTTTTACAATTACAAGGGTTTACAATGCGGGACCGACGAGACTCGAACTCGCGACCTCCTGCGTGACAGGCAGGCGTTCTAACCAACTGAACTACAATCCCATTTTTTCACAAATCTGAATGATTTGGATTTCAAATATACTGCTTCATTAAATATTATGCAAGTACCAACCAAAAGTTTTTGATTTTTTTATCAGTAAAATTTCATTTTGTGCTGCCTTTGAATAAAATTTAGTGATATAAGTGCTAAATATGTTGCTAACATACAAAGAAGACATTGCTTGAATTTAGCGGATTTTCCAGACTCAAACGCAATAGTATTATGGAAGAATCAATGTAGCTATTGAATGTTTGCCTGTCACGCAGGAGGTCGTCCCGATTGATCGGGAAGTCTCGTCGGTCCCGCTAAAAAGCTCAGATTTATCTGGGCTTTTTTTGTTTTAAATCTGAATTATAATTTAGTCTGTTTTAATGGCAAACTTGACAGAAGGTCGTCCCGAATAATCGGGAAGATTCGTCGGTCACGCTGTATCCTTACATCTATAAACAAAGTGGATACCAATAACTTGTGTTTGTTTGTTCTGATGATCATTATTTTTTGTATTTTGCATTGAGGGAACCTCAGATTATTCTTTCTTTTTTTATCAAATAAAGTTAATCATTTTTGTGAGCCTTACCTTTTCATTTTTCAACCAAGATTGACCGTACACAATGAATAATACCAATAAACTTTACACAAATTCCATCCTTGTTTTGCTTATCGTACTGACAAGTATTATTTTTAGCTCCTGCTCAAAAGTGGCAGACAATCAACCGAAACAACCGGAACCGGGACGCAGTCTCGGCATCGCTTCCGTCCCAAACCTCCGGGATATGGGAGGTTACAAAACCTCAAATGGAGCCACTATCGCTAAAGGACTGGTCTATCGTGCGAATCAACTATTCAATGTCAGTGCCGATGATATGCTTAAACTTGAGAAACTGAATCTTAAGAATGTTTTTGATCTACGGACCGCCGCTGAAAAAAATCCCGCCCCCGATGAGTTGCCTGCCGGTGTCAACAATGTTTGGCTGGATGTTCTTGCAGATGTTCCGTCTTCGGGTCCTGCGAATCTGAATGCCCTCTTAACAGACCCCAAAAAGGCGAATATCGAACTTGGAGATGGCAAAGTTGAAGCTCTGTTCAAAAAGGCTTACCGCGATTGCATCTCATTGCCAAGTGCAAAAACAGGATACAGGGAATTATTCCTTGCGCTCGGAGACAAAAACCAGGTGCCTGCACTTTTTCATTGTGCAACCGGCAAAGATCGGACCGGATGGGCAGCAGCTGCCTTTCTGACCCTTCTTGGAGTGCCAAGGGAAGTGGTTATGCAGGATTACCTTCGTAGCAATGAGTATATTCTACCTATGTACGATACACTAATCCAAAAATTTGTTGCAGCGGGGGGATCGCAATCTATTCCCAAGTCTATCTTTGGTGTAAAAGAAGAGTACCTCAATGCAGCATTTGATGAAGTGCAGACAAAATATGGCAGCATCGAAAAATATTTTTCTGAAGGTTTAGGCATATCCGTTGATCAGCAGAATGCCATGCGGAAGTTATACCTTAAGGACTGAAAATTTTTATAGCCCAATCCTTGCGATAATCGTCTCACTATTGGGTTGAATGACTCATTGTCTGATAAATTGCAGGGATTAAGAATGTTTTACATTTTTACAGTTACATACCCGCCAAGCCTCTAACCGATAAATCGGTTATGCTCAAATCGGCAGGTTTTTTCCTTTTGTCTTTGTTCCGTTTCTAATTCCCCTGAATTCGAAAGAATAAAACAGACTCTTAATCCACTTTCAAGCATTACCCCCTACAAAACCTGAAACTTGGCTGTTTTTGTATAATTCCTCGTCCCTGAAGAGGATACTCTGAAGAAATATACACCACTCGCAAGACCCAACTCTTGAATATCTATCCTGGTGTTCAGTTCGTTCATTCCTGGGTCATTTAATGAGTAATAAAGTCTCTTACCTGTGACATCAAATATCTCAAAAACCGTTTGAGTTCCTTCCGGATTATGGCACTCAACATTCAGGATGTCGTTTACCGGGTTAGGGAAAAGTGAAAATGAAAAGTCCACCTGATTGTCAGTAGTTGGTTCGTCCGTTTTTATCCCAACGAGAGGTCCGGTATATTTGATTGAATAAAATGAACCGTTTGAGGGTTTATAAACGGTCATTGGTCTTAATCTTTTGTCTGTTAAACTAAACCTGTATTTCAGACTGTATTCGGGATTTAGCAGAATTGTATCGAATGGAATAGGTATATATCTTACCGCATCATATACGGAGTAGGAAACTGTTTTTAGTGGGGTGGAGTCCACAGGTGAACTGTAATAATACTCCATCTTTAAAGTTTTATTAAATTCAAAATTGGGTTGGCTTGGTTTTATGAGCCAATTCAGAGAATGTGAAGGACTCACTTTAAATGTACTGGCCGGATTTAAGAAAGTATCCCTTGCAGTGAAGCCAATATTTGGAGAATAGCCGGTTGTTGAATAAAGTGTATCTCCGGATTGTGTAAATCGAATCGTTTCAAAAATCTCGCCCTGACTCTCCGAGTCAGGAGTACTTCCCTCATGTCTTATTATGCCCCAATTGCGTGCAAATACATATTTCCTGTGTGCCAAACCCCAAACTGTTGAAAAGTCATAGTCAAAAATTCTGGTGATGGAATCCCCGGTAACCCTCATACTGCTTGAAGCTCCATATGGGGGAATTAAAAAGTTATACACAGTTCCAACCGGGACTGAAAAATCGAAGATAAGCTCTTTTGCTCCATCCCTCAGATAATAAACTTTGTTGGTTGTTGTATCCATCCCAACATACACATCAGATGCGCAACTGCTGCCCTTGCAAAATGTAATACCGTCAACAATGATTGGGGGGGTGGTAGAACAGTTACCGTATGAGAGGTAATAATTTTCCGAAGGTGGTCCCGGATATGAGAACATTCGGGAATAAATAAGTGAGATATCCTTGTCACCGGGGGACAGGATAAAGAATGGTTGTGAGTACGCAGTACTCTGAGAGCAAAACAGACCAAGAAAAAATAATATGGTTTTCATTTTTAAGCCTCTGTTAAGAGAGTTCCCATTTAATAAATTGAAGTAATCCATACTCCTTGATCAAATATATATGATTGTTCACAAAAAAGCAAGAGATTTTAGAGTTTCAGATGAAAGAATCTAACAACACAATCAAAATCCCTTCAAAAAACTCACCAGATTTGTTGCTTGTTTGTATTTTATGTATGTTTCACGATAAGTTTTTAATTCTTAGAATAGTTGTCATTTCCATTCCACGGGTAAGTGATCGCGGAATTTGAAACTGGCAACAGGAGCATTTTATGAGATCAATATATTTACTCATGGTGTACTTTTTATTTCCTTCCTTCTTAACTTATCCTCAAAAAGGTTGGTTCCTTCAAAACCCCACTATTCCACCTTCAGAGTTAAACAAGGTAGTAATGTTAAATGACTCCACGGCCTTAGTTGCCGGTTGGAAAGTTTTGCTTTATACAACAAATTTTGGGAAATCCTGGGGACTACAACCGCATAGTTTGGGAACTGTTAGAGGGCTGCATGCCTTGAATCTGAATGAATTTTGGATCACTCTCATAAACGGAATCGCCAAAACAACAGACGGTGGACTCACTTTCTCAAGACAATATGATTCTCCCACAAAAGATATCTACGCATCCTTTTTTCTTGACTCCCTGCATGGCTGGGCTGTGGGTGGGTCAGGATGGGGAATAAACGCTGAAGGACTTTCTGTTCGAACAACCAACGGAGGAGTAACCTGGATTACTTCGAATGCTTTCCCTCCACCTCCTCTATTTGGAACCGTTAAATTTTTTAATAAAAATTATGGATTTGCAGGTGGTAGCGGTGGCTACATCGGTAAAACAGTTGATGGTGGTGTGAACTGGAGTTCCTCAAACGGGTGGGGCGGAAGTTATGAATCCATCGTTTCGATTGATTTTAGAGATAGTAGCACAGTATTCGCTCTAACTTATAACGGTAAAATATTGAAGACCACCAATGCAGGTGGTACCTGGAATATTATTCACAATTTTGCGGATTATCCTTTTTCAGGTATTCAGTTCTTGAATTCTCTTGATGGTACCATATTTTGTAACGATGGCAAATTTTTATTCACGAGTGATGGTGGAGAATCATGGATCGAAAGAAATACTCCTGCTGTCTATCGTCTGAACGGATTTTATATGGCATCCTCAAACCATCTGATTACAGCCGGGAATGATGGCATTGTTTTTACAACCTCAGACAGGGGTATTTCGTGGAATTCAATTCAAGAACATGTCCTCCCGGGGCTAAACTCATTTTGGTTCGTGGATGAAATGAAAGGATGGGCAGTTGGAGATTCAGGAAAAATATTAGGTTCAATTGATGGAGGTACATCATGGACAGAATCTTCAAACATTGTCTCAAGTGATCTAAATTCTATTGAGTTTATCGATCAAGACCATGGATGGATTGGCGGGAACAACGGTGTGGTACTATATACCCAAAACGGAGGTAATGCCTGGTCTGTTTCAAATGTCGGGCAACCCCTAACAATAAAAAAAGTAAAGTTCATAAACCCCACTACGGGTTGGGCGATTTCGGACAGTGTACATATTTACAAAACTCTGGATGGTGGAGTAACATGGACATTTTTAACCTCAGACCTGCCGCAGGTAAAATTACTAACAGATGTTGTTTTCTTAAGCGAGAATAAGGGTCTCCTCACAGGGAGTTATTTTAGCGTTCTTGGTTCCATCTATATTTTTTTTCAAACCACTGATGGGGGTGCCTCGTGGTCATTTGGTGATCAGTTCAATAACCATTCTCCTTTAGCTCTCTCATTTGTCGATTCATTAAATGGATGTATGGTTGTTGACTTCACTAAAATTCATAAAACTACTAATGGGGGTACCACCTGGACAGCGGGAACTGTTTATGCGCAAAACAGTCTTAATTCAATCCACATGGTCGATCAGCAAACAGGCTGGGCGGCAGGGAGCCAGGGAACGATACTTAAAACAACTGACGGGGGTGCCATATGGAGGAAACAGTTAGTACCTTTTACAGGCGAACTCTCCTCTATCATGTTTGTTAATACAAACACAGGTTGGGTAATTGGACCTAATAACACTTTTATGAAGACATCGGATGGTGGCATTACTTCACTCAATGGAAAAGATGAAGTTGTGAAAGTGCCGGAAACATTTGATGTTATGCAGAATTACCCAAATCCTTTTAACCCTTCAACCACAATCAGATACTCATTGAAAGAGTCTGCAATAGTAAAAATAAGAATATTTAACATGGCGGGAGAGCTGCTCCGGAACATTGAAGAGGGGTTAAAACAGACAGGTACCCATCAGTTCACTTTTGATGCAAACGGGTTCCCTTCAGGTGTTTATATAGCGGTTGTGGAGGCCGGAAACATGAGGAAAAGCATTAAAATGTTGCTATTGAAGTAAATTCATTATTTCCCGGAAATCCCTCGGGTATTTTAAAATAAATATATATATTAAATCTTATTAATATAATTTTATGCGCCTTCAGGGTGAAGACTTTCCGAGAGTTTGCCGATGGTCTTGTAACTGTTTTTAGATATTCCGTATTTCGGATTTTACTTAAAAAGTTATTAATCAAATTGTGAGTTTAGGTGAAAACATAACAGACATAACACCGGAATTTGTGGTTGTTCATTAATGTGTCTTTAATACAAATTTACTTAATCGGGATGATTCCTCCATGATGATATCCATCAGGTACATGAATCCATCCGGGATAAATTCAAAAGGCAAATAGGCCTTATAGCTCGGTGCAAAATCGAAGCACCAAATGAAGTAATGTTTGGAGATCTATATGAACTCAAAATACTGGTTCCATGTCTTAATATTAATCGTCCCCGTTTTAGTTTTGACGGGATGTAAATCTGATTCACCAAACGGACCGGTAATTAACCCGACCCTCTTAAATTCCAACATCACGATATCGAAAGATATTGCTGATCCTCCAGTTAACAATTCAGTTGAAACAATAGAATTAACCTTCAGTGAAGTGCTTGATACTGCCGGGTTAACTTCCGTTGTAAAAGTGTATAAAATTGACTCAACAGGTAATCCGGTTAATCTTCCTGTATATGTTGGTTTAGACCAAATGAACAAGGCGGTTTTAACCATAAAAGCAAAACCGGTTCAAAAATTTGCCGATGGTATGCAATATAAAATTGAGATAAATGGTGCGCTCAAGACAAAATCGGGAATTACTCTCGGGAGCACTTATACCGGTTATTTCGCGACAAATCGCACATTCTCTTTCCTTGGTGACCCGACTCTTAACTCGTTAAGAACACAAATTGTTGTGATTAGCGATATTCATCTCGGAATGGATAACAGTTTCGCCGAATGTAACGCCAACCGTGCCGCCCTTGTCAGCTTCCTGACGAAAATAAAAAACTCACCAAATGTGAAGGAACTTGTTATTGCGGGTGACTTAATCGATCAGTGGTTTGTTCCGATGGAATATCAGGCACCGACATCTGAAGCGGCTTTTGTGGATGCAATTGCAGCCAACAATCAGGCTATAATTGATGTTTTAAAAGCAATAATATCAGAGCGACTGATCAAAGTTACTTATGCTCCCGGTAACCATGATATTTTGGTAACTGCAGCAGATATGGAGAGAATTTTACCCGGAATCAACCAGGCTCGCGGTTCGGTTCAAGGTATCGGCGAGTACAAAACGGGACTAAAAAATGAAATTATTGTTGAACACGGACACAAATACAACCTCTTCGTTGCGCCTGATCCAATCTCAAACAGAAACATAACCGGGAACAACACTTCAATTCTCCCTCCCGGTTACTTTTTTACGCGAATTGCAACATCTTCAGTAGTTCAGGGGAAACCGGTGTCACCAAACATCTGGCCTGAAATAACCTATGACAAGAATGATCCGATGCAGGAACTACTCTATCTCTATTACCAAACCTGGAAGGCGATCCTTGTTTCTCTGCCAATCAAACAGAAATTTTCAGATAAAGTTATGACCACAAATCTTGATGGATTTACTGCAAATTATTCGGTTAATGATATCCTGCCCCAGGTTAATCCAACAACAGGTAAACTTGAAGTGGTGTTGTTCGACAATATGCTGGCAACATGGGATCAAAGACAGACTATGAATGGTGTTAAAGTAAAAACCCCTGTTAAAGATGCCATAATTCTGGCAAACGATAGTCACTTGACAGATAATCAGTCAAAATATCAATACTTTGACACAGACCCGTCGATAAAGATTGTCATTTTTGGGCATACTCACGAAGCACGAATTTTACAGTATAAAAATCTTGAGGGTAAAAAGACCATCTACGCCAACTCGGGGACCTGGATCGATCATTCGCTTGCACATCCCGGGATGATTTTCACCGTTGTTAATGAAGCCGGTGCCGGTTCTCCACTGAGCTTCGTGAACAATTATCAATATTCAGCAAATGGCAGCGTTACCCAATGGGAAACTGCTCAAGCAATCACTAATTATTAAAGAATTAAGCTATAGAATAAATTATTGGAGAATATATTATGAAAAACCAACTTACATATTTGCTCATCCTGGTCGCTTTATCAGGTATGATTACAACATCCTTCTCCCTCAATCTCCCCGGTGAGCCAAACAAGACGCTCACAATAGTAAAATCCAATTTGGAAATGTCGGAAAACATCTCCAACCCGCCGGTGAATAATTCAGTTGAAGTGGTGCAACTTACTTTCAGCGAAGCACTCGATAAAACAACCCTTCAGGGAAGTGTAAAACTTTTCCGGATAGATGTTAATGGGATAGCATCAGAGGTGCCATGTTATCTTAGAATCGATTATTACAATCCCGCAATTTTGGCCATAAACACCAAACCTGTACAAAAATTTGCAGATGGTGTTGAGTACAAAGTTGAAATCAGTGGAAATCTGAAATCAAAATCAGGTGCAACCATGGGTGGAGGATCCTCACTCTACTTCGCAACTAATGTTACACCAGGTTTTTCAACCATAGTAAATTCTGAGGTGAAACGGAACAAAATAATCGTGATAAGCGATATTCACCTTGGCATGGATAGCAAATTTGCAGAAATCAACAAAAATTTTAATAATCTTGTTGATCTTCTAACCAAAGTAAGAACTGCCCCCGATATAAAAGAACTTGTAATAGGTGGCGACCTCATGGATCAATGGTTTGTTCCCATGAACTACAAAACCCCCGCTGATGAAGCCGCATTTGTGGATGCAATCGCCGCAAATAACAAACCTTTTGTTGATGCCATTGTTGCCATAATCAAAGATGGAAAAATAAAGGTTACCTATGCACCGGGAAATCATGACATCACAGTTACCGAAGCAGATATAGCCAGGGTTTTCCCGGGTATCAATCAGGCCCGTGGATCGGTTCAAGGACTTGGTGAATATGTAACAGGTGATAAAAACTCCATTGTAATTGAACATGGGCACAAATACAATTTCTTCTGTGCACCTGATCCCGTATCGATCAAAAACACTACCGGGAAACCAAATTCAATAATGCCTCCCGGATACTTTTTTACCCGTATCGCAACATCTTCGATTGTTCAGGGCAAACCTAAAACCGAGAATACGTTCCCTCTTTACGAGATCGACAAAAATGATCCCAATCAATTGCTTCTCAATTATTATTATATGTGCTGGAAAGGCATCCTGGAGACCCTGCCCGTAAAAGAAAAATTCTCTGAGAAGGTAATCGTCACAAACATAGATGGTCTGAACGACACCTATTCAATGAGTGATGTAATTCCACAATACAATGCCTCAACCAAAAAATTCTCCGTAAAACTTTACGATGGACTCGTTTCAACTTGGGAAAAACGCCAGGAAATAAACGGAGTTACAGCAAAAATTCCTGCTGCTGATGCAATTCTTGGTGCAAATGATGATGATCTTACAGATTTGCAGTCGAAATATCAATATTTCGATACCGATCCCACAAAGAGAATAGTCATTTTTGGACACACACATAAAGCAAAAGTTGTGCCATTTGAGAATCTGAAGGGACAAAAAACTGTCTATGCCAATTCCGGCACCTGGATTGACCATTCTCTGAACTATCCTAACAGTACTTTTGTTGTTATAACAGAAGGTGGTAAAGATTCACCTCTTACATTTGTGATCTCTACCAGTATTCCGGAAACGGAAATGTTACCCAGTGGGGAACTGCTCAGGCAATAACCCACTAAATATTTTTTTCAGGCAGATGCTTAAAAGTGTCTGCCTGAATTATTCTCTCTTAATTACCCGATCAACCTGTTTTCCCCACCTTTACAATACGATATTCTCATCACGTCTGATTACTTATATTTCTGTTGAATCAATTTTGTTGATTTGTTGCATTTCTCCGTTCATACTTCATCTCTTTGGAATAAATTAATATTTTTTGTCAGGAATTACGGACTTCAAGGACTATTCCATTAAAAAGGAATAAACATGAACTTAATTCAAATTTATGAAAGAGCTGTTTCACTTCTTCAAAAAGGTTCAGATATACAACTTTTAATAATCAGGTTAATTCTCGCCTACGGGTTTTTAAATCCTGCACTAATGAAGTTGAAAGATATAAACGGGATTGGTGACTGGTTCGGAAGTATCGGGATTCCAGTCCCGCATCTTAACGCATATCTCGCCACTTTCACAGAAGCCGGAGGAGTTATTCTGCTGGCACTCGGATTATCAACGAGGTTATTTTCGATTCCCCTTATCATTACAATGATTGTGGCCATTCTATCAGTTCATTTAAGTAACGGTTTTGAGGCAGGAAATAACGGATTCGAAATCCCTTTGTATTATATCATAATGTTATTGATACTTATTGTTTTTGGCCCCGGAAGATTCAGTCTCGACCATGTTATTAAGAACTATCTAAATTCAAAAAAAGAAAAGTAGAAAAAGTTGTCAGGAATTAAAAAGCCCAACGACTAATGTAACAAACAGCAAAATTCAAAACAATCATCACCAAACACTCATAAAGGAGTACACAATGTCAAAAAACAAAAAATCAACAGGTTCACTCTTATCCGCCGGTACACTCGCTCTTGGCGCTTTGTTATCACTTGGATCCAGCACAGGTCATGCATCTGACATCTTTTCATTCAAAGATCTTGGTTCAGGGGAGAGACTCAGAAACGAAATCTCCGGTAACTTCTCATCTTATGAACTGAAATGTGGAAACAAAGACGAAAATAAGAATAAGAAGGACAAGAAGGGTAATAAGGACAAAAACAACAAGTCCGCAAAAGATTCAACAGCCTCCAAAGATTCATCCAAGAGCAAGACTTCAGAAGGTAAATGTGGTGAAGGTAAGTGCGGCGAAGGCAAATGCGGATCTAAATAATCTGTTTTTTATCTAAATTTCATTTTGGGGGGCAACACTGTTTGCCCTCTGTTAATTTAAAGAAAGTAACATAATGGCGAGGTTATTAAAACATGCCGGGCTTGGATTGCGGAAAGAATTTGCTCAAGAATTTTTAATTAGAGAGATGATAAAGCCTGCGTTCCTGGAACTTGCTCCAGAAAATTGGGTGGGAATAGGCGGGTACTGGAAAAAAATATTAAAAGAAGTATCTGAAAAGTTCCCAATTTATACACATGGTCTTTCTCTATCTATTGGTTCTCCTGATCCGCTTGATATCGATTTTCTGACCAGGCTGAAAAGTTTTTTGGCAGAATATAATATCCGGATTTACTCGGAACATCTTAGCTATTCAAAGTGTGACAACGCCCATCTATTCGATTTGTTACCCATTCCCTTTAGATATGACGCAGTAAAACATATCGCCGAAAGGATCCGTTTTGTTCAGAATTTTCTTGAGCGAAAGATCGCCATGGAAATAGTTTCATACTATACTCCCGTTGCTGCTGAAATGACCGAACTCGAATTCTTGAATTCCGTCATTACAGAAGCAGATTGTGATTTACTCCTCGATGTAAATAATATATATGTGAATTCTTTTAACCACCGATTTGATCCCCGTGAATTTATTGATCAACTCCCTTTGGATAAAGTAAAATATATTCACATGGCTGGGCATGAGAAAGTAAGTGAAGACTTGATTATTGATACACACGGACAACCTATAATAGACCCTGTCTATGAGTTATTCAAATACACAATCTCAAAACTACCTGAGCAGGTTCCGGTTCTTCTTGAGAGAGATTTTAACATACCCGAACTGGATGAACTAAAAGTTGAACTCGAAATTCTCGAAAACATTGTAGAGGAGGCAACAGTTTGTTATGAACAGACTTACTGAAACCACATACAGAGCACAAAGCAGTTTTGCTAATTTTTGCAGAAACGAAGAGCCGGTCGTTATTGAGGGGGTCATTGAATCGCGTCTGCTGAAATACCGAAGGATGATAATTAATACTGTTGAGGATACACTGAAAACTGCCTTCCCTGTTACTGAAAGATTTCTTTCTGAAATTGAATGGCACGATCTGGTTTATAAATTCTTCAGTGAACACCGTTGTTCCAGCTGGCAGGTTTGGCGTCTTCCGGAAGAGTTCCTCACCTGGTTCCAGTCGCTCGAGACTCCTATAAAATTGAATTATCCTTTTCTTGAAGATCTGCTTGAAATCGAATGGATTGAAATCGAAATTTTTATGATGGAAGACAAGATTTTTGCCGACAGCTTCTCTTCAGGATTGGATGCCGATTCCATGGTCAGGATCACACCTGAATTCAAGATACTCCCATTGGAATATCCGGTTCATCTTAAACCTCCGGGCGAAATTATACCTTCAGAGAAGGGGAATTATTTTGTGCTCGTTTTTAGAGTCCCGGAAGATGGAAGTGTTCAGTTTATTGACTTGTCTCCACTTTGGGTCTATCTTGTTGAAGAAATATCAAATAACAACAGAAGTGTGATTGAAATTATTAATATGACGGCTAATGTGACAGGATATGCCTCAAGCGACATTAGTGAAAAAGTAATGGAATTCCTGGGCTTCCTGAAAAAGAAAAAATTTGTGATATAATCAGCGGTTTTTATATCTTAAGAAGCAATAAATAATAAATATTGAGATCGAATGCAAAACGATGATCCTCTCGTATCCCTTGTTAAGAATTTTACTAAACCTCTCTTGTCGTGGGCTGTTATGAAAGTTTCAGACAAGTCTGATGCAGAGGATCTAGTCCAGGATACATTCCTCGTTGCCGCGGAAAAGTATGAAAAGTTTCGAAATGAGAGTTCCCCTAAAACCTGGCTCTTCAGCATTTTGAATAGAAAAATAGCTGACTATTACAGAAAAAAAGCCCAATTTACGAAAGTTAATATTCATAGTGAAGATGACGATGATGAATATTTCGACAATAAAGGACATTGGATCCCAGGAGCAATGGGCCATAGCTGGAGTGAAGATCAGGAAAATTTAATGGACAATCTCCCGTTTGTCTCAGTTTTTAATACTTGTCTCGAAGCTTTACCTGTTGAATGGAAAATTTGTGTAACACTTAAATATTTGGAAGAAAAAGACGCTGTTCTGATCTGTCAAGAACTGAGTATTTCCAACACAAACTATTGGCAGATTATACGCCGGGCGAAATTGAAATTGCGCGATTGCCTGCAAAACCATTGGTTTACTAAAAACAGAAATTAACATGATACCAAAATTGATGATCTCTTGCAAAAAAGCAACCGAACTAACAGAAAAACACATTCACTTCAATCTTTCACTTTCTGAAACAATTCAGTGGCGGCTGCATACCGCAGTCTGCTCAGCCTGTAAATCATATAAAAAGCAAAGTTTGTTCCTGGAAGATGCGATAAAAAAGTCGATAAACCAGCCTAAAGAGGTCGTTCAGGTTTCTGATCAGGAAGCTGAAAAACTGATAAAAAAAATCCTTGAAAAATAATCTGTCAGGTTCCCACCCATTCCTCGACTAATAAGATATAACAAATTATTAATCATTTATCTTCGAGGAATCACCTTATGAACTCTTCAATTCAAAAAACAGTCTTCGCCGGCATAGCCGGAACCATAATAATGACAATGGTAATGTTCATAGCTCCATTGATGGGTCTCCCTAAAATGAATGCTGCTGAAATGCTCTCTTCAATGATGGGGCTTCCCATAGCTGCCGGTTGGATGATGCATTTTATGATCGGAATTGTCTTTGCGTTTTCTTACAGCTTTATTTACACCAAGTTCGTTAAAAAAGGATATGCTCTGTTAAATGGTATGATCTTTGGCGTTGCAGTTTTTGTCTTTGCCCAAATGATGATGTTAGTTATGGGAGCTATTATGGGATCAGCACCGAAACCCGAAGGCGGAATGTTATTAAACATAGTTGGAAGTCTTATTGGACATATTATGTATGGCATTCCGGTCGTTATGATCGCAAAAAAAGGATAAAGGAATTTAGATGCCCAAGATAGAAGTTTATTCAACAACATGGTGTGGCGATTGCCGAAATCTCAAAAGACAGCTTGATGCTACAAATGTGGAGTACGAGGAAATTGACATAGACAGCAATAATGATGCTGCTCTTAAGGTAATCGATTGGTCCGGTGGGAGAAGAGTAATCCCAACCGTGAGAATCTCCGCAGAAAGTGGGGGGAAAATAGTCATTCTCCACAATCCGAAATTTTTTGAATTATGGGATGAATTCCAAAATTTGAATGAATTGGAAAAAGCGGTTTAGAAATAGTTAAGGTAGATAAAATGACAGTTAAAAATCTAATCATCGTATTGATGGATATAAGCGGATATACTGATTTTATCAAATCACACAAATCCAGTCAGGTTCATGCGGAAGAGATTATTTTCCAACTATTGGAAACGATTGTTGAGGGTGCCAAGCACCCTTTACAATTCAACAAACTTGAGGGAGATGCAGTACTTATGTATGCAGAGGTTGAAGATGATCCCGGAAGTGTAATGGAAAGTATTCTGGCGCAAGTAAAAACGGCTTTCCCGGAATTTAAGAAAAGATCCAGAGAATTGGAATCAGATAGACATTCATGCCCTTGTGATGCATGCCAAAACATCCAGCTTCTTCAACTGAAGGCTATCATGCACCATGGACCGGTAACTCTTAGAAAGTTTAAGGACCAGATCGAAATTGCAGGTGAGGATGTGATAATCGCTCACAGACTACTGAAGAACAGTGTTCCACTAAGAGAATACATCTTAATCTCTGATGTAAGTTTTAACTTTATCAAGAATAAAATTGTAGAAAATTACACTTCCACTATTGAAAATCTGGCCGGTATTGGAGAAGTTAAAATCAATTACTTTGAAATAAATATTTAAACCCTCCACCACCAAATTTACCCCCTCAAATCAAAACATTTTCCTCTTTATAAATTATGATTTTGTAATAAAATTAGTTTAGTTTTATTCTTATGTTTCAATTGTTTTATGCGATGATCTTACAGATTTGTAGTCGAAATATCAATATTTCGATACCGATCCCACAAAGAGAATAGTCATTTTTGGACACACACATAAAGCAAAAGTTGTGCCATTTGAGAATCTGAAGGGACAAAAAACTGTCTATGCCAATTCCGGCACCTGGATTGACCATTCTCTGAACTATCCTAACAGTACTTTTGTTGTTATAACAGAAGGTGGTAAAGATTCACCTCTTACATTTGTGATCTCTACCAGTATTCCGGAAACGGAAATGTTACCCAGTGGGGAACTGCTCAGGCTACTACCCACTAAATCCATTTTTTTCAGGCAAACGCTGAGAAGTGTCTGCCTGAAGTTTGTAGAAGAATTATCCGCGACCGTATGACTCATCGATATGACAGTTGATGAGGTCGTGATTCTCGAAAAAACAGAATAAAAGTTATCTGTCAAAGGTCTCTGTTTCTTGCGACCAATATACTTAACTAATATTCATTAATTTATTCTCGAGAAAAATATCATGAACTCATTAAGAAATAAAACAATTCTCGGCGGTATCGTCGGAACCATAGTCATGACCGCCTTTATGTTTATCGCCCCCTCTTTTGGGCTCCCTAAAATGAATCCTGCTGAAATAATCTCTTCAATGTTAGGCATTCCATTGGTCGGCAGTTGGGTAATTCTTTTTTTGGTTGGAATTGCCGTTGCCTTTTCTTATCCTGATCATTTTACCAGGTACTCCAGGCAAAATAATCCTTTAGCCAACGGAATACTCTTTGGTATTTCGATTTTTATTGTTGTGGAAATAATAATATTCGTGATTGCAGCGATTAAAGGACCAATGCCTACATTTAACGAAGCAATGATATTACCGATGGTTGGCTTTCTTGTTGCATTTATCTTATATGCTATCCCTGTTGCACTGATTGTAAAAAACAGTAAATGGTATAACTACAGGCATTAGATAGAAGTGTAGTCAACTTGATATGGTGATTGCAAAAATCTCAACTTAAATGTGAGCAGGAATCAATTCAACAAACCCGGATATTAACCGCCCATAGCGCTTTATAACGGTTCTACAATATCACACCTGTTTTGATCGATGTGAGAAAGGGAATTCTATGTATATTTTGCGATTAAATTATAAAACTTAATTAATAATTTCCAATGAAACATTCCACCTTAAAGAGATACTCTTTTCTTTTTTTCGTTTGTTTAATCACTGTTTTTATATTTAATGGTTGCTCTGAAAAAACTGAAGCACCCGTTTTACCCTCCTCTGTAACTCCAACTGAAAAGGAACTTGCCAAAAGTGTCTTTATGGCTTTCACCCAAAAATTAGATTCAATGCCTGTTGTTGAGCGAGGTGATGTCGTGCGGGAATTCCTGACAAAAAATCCTGCTTCTCCTTTGATTGAGGAGAGTTCACTTGCGTGCTTCTTCTGGTATGGTAAAGCAGTAACTGTTACGTTGATGGGTGATATTCAAATGGCATGGACTGGACAGGACACCTTGAAGGCGATAAACTGTGGTGATTCTACATTCTTCTTTAAAATTTATTCACTCCCCAAAGACGCCAGAATAGATTATTTGTATCTGGTTAATGGATTTGAAACAACGGATCCGCGGAACCCCGTTATTACTCCAAGTGGATATGGGAATCATTCCCAATGTGCCATGCCATCGTTTATTCCTGACACGATAAGGAATTTTAACCCCAATATCGAACATGGAACACTCGATAGTCTCAAGTTTGGTTTGCCCTCCATAGCCAATGGTCCAAGAACTATTAAGATTTATCAACCCGTCGGATACGATTCCCTGGAAAATCTCCCATCTCTCTACATCAACGACGGTTTAAAGGCAATAGAATATTGTTCATATATCAATATCCTTGATAACCTGATTGCGTCGGGGAAAATTGTCCCTGTTGTTGTAGTGTTTATTGAATATAAGGAAGGCGACCAGGATTTTTTCCTGAACAAAACAGAAGAATATTCCGCCTTTATCTGTGATAATTTGGTGCCGTTCATCGACTCAAAATTCAAAACCACTAACTCCCCCGAACAAAGAGGAATTGGTGGCATTTCCGCAGGTGGACACATTTCACTTATCACGGCATTAAAAAGACCCGATAAATTTTTACTCGCGTCCGGTCAATCAACAACACTTACGCCCGAATTTTTTGAATTCCTCGAAACCCTCAAAAACGGAACAAAAAACAAATGGAAGTTCTATTTTGATGTTGGCAGATATGATCTTTTAAACGGTTCCTATGACAATATGTCGTTCCTGAATTCAAACCAACTGTTGGAGAAAACATTCTCCGGGCTTAACATTAAACACAAATTTAATGTATTCAACGATGGCCACCAGTGGGCAAACTGGCGCGAAAGAACAGATGATATTTTAATCCACTTCTTTGGGAAATAGGCCCGGTTCGAGAGTTTATTTCCCTTTGTTACAATATTTGTCGATATCCTGCTTCGCCTGTGACTCACCAAATTCGGCTGCTTTTGTCCAGTCGTCACATGCACCGGCAAGATCATTCAGTTTTTGTTTGGTTACGGCTCTGCTATACAAAGCTTTGCCATCCTTTGGGTTAAGTTCGATGGCTTTATTGTAATCATCCAAAGCCCCTTTATAATCCATTAAATCAAACTTACTGAAGCCTCTGTGGTACCAGGATTGGCTATCCTTTGGGTCAAGTTCGATCACCCTGGAATAGTCAATAATTGATCCTGAAAAGTCGCCAAGATTGTGTTTACAGGCGGCTCTGTTATAGATTGCCATACCATCTTTGGGATTAAGTTCGATTGCTTTATCATAATCTTCCATGGCACCTTTAATATCACCAAGCTCTGATCTGGAACAGCCTCTTTGGAAAAATGCTTCATTGTTTTTTGGGTTCAACTCAATAGTTTTGTCAAAATCCTCAATTGAAGCTTTAAGTTCGCCAAGGTGTTCCCTGCATTTCCCTCTTTTGAGATATGCTGAATCCAATTTGGGATCTGTTTCAATTGCCAGTGTAAAATCAACAATTGCCCCTCTGTGATCCTCTTTTTCACATTTTGCCGTTCCGTTTTTGATATGTTCCTCAACCCCGGGTTTACACCCTATCCATGAAAACGAAAGTAAAATTACCAATATATATACACTCCACATTCCAACCTCACAAAAGAAAAATTAATAATCGTATAAGATGGTCAAAAAGGATACCATTTCAAAATTGTGAGCAAGGACGGCTGTCTTTTATGGAATCCCGCAGGCGGGATATTCCTTTGCATCCGCGAGAATATGTTTAATCCGTCTCATCCGCGATCTGTCTAAAGTCTTACTCCGCGAAAATCTGTGTAATCAGCGTGTATCTGCGGGCTAAGACCTCCATCAACCAACCACTTTATACACAGAGTCCAGCACTGTTCCATCCACCCAGTTGACAATTGCGACAACCTGATTTTTATCAAGTTTTGGTTTTTGCGGAGGTCCACCAACTATTTGATAAACTTCATCCCGGATATCTTCGATTTTCCTGATCGGTAATCCTTTACCTTCGACAGCTTTAAGCAGATCTTCCCTTCTCGGGTTAATCGCAATACCGCGTTCGGTTACGATTACATCCACAAGTTCACCGGGAGCGCAAATAGTTGTAACTTCGTCAAGAATTACAGGAATTCTATCTCGAAATGACGGGATTGCTAAAATGGAACACTTTGAAAAGAGACAATTTTGCCAGCCGCCTATGCCATGAAGTAACAATCCATCGGAGTGAGAAACCACATTTGCATTAAAGTTGACATCCACTTCGGTTGCACCAAGCACAACAGCATCGAGGATCGAAGCAAAATTGCCTTTCCCGTGGTAGTTGTAACTTGTAAAAGGAGATGTGTTCACATGCCTGGGGTTTTCTCTCATGGAACGAACACCCTCAAGATCAAAAGTCTGTCCATCGAGAATGTAATCCACAAGTCCTTCTTCAAGCATCTGCACGAGGTATTTGGTACTTCCGCCTCTTATAAACCGGGCTTTAATCCCCGTCTCTTTCATCCGTTCTTTCAGGAACATCGCAAAAGCAAGGGCAGTGCCTCCGGCACCCGCTTGAAAAGAGAATCCATCTTTCATTATACCCGAAAGTTCGATGAACTTTGCAACATATTCAGCTATGAGAAGCCTGTCGGGTGATTTTGTAATCTCGGTTGTTCCGGAAACTATTTTTGAGGAGTCACCAAGTGACTCAACTTCTACAACATAATCGACATTATTTCCCTGAATCTGCCATGGGATGCATGGAAAAGGTACAAGGTTATCGGTTACAACAATCACTCTGTCAGCGTATTCAGAATCCGCAAGGGCAAACCCGAGTAAACCACAAGCTGCCCTTCCTGTCACACCGTTTGCATTCCCAAAAGGATCTGCAGTTGGTGAAGCAATCACGGCAATATCAATATGAACTTCACCATCCTGAACAGCCTGATATCTTCCACCATGAGAACGAAGAACACCTACACCGTTCATTTTCCCATAAGAAGTAAACCGGCCGAGAGGTCCGTTCATACTTCCTTCTATGTGACTTATAGTGCCATCTTCAAGGTATGGAATAAGGTGTTCATGACATGGGAATGAAGCACTCGGGAACCAGCGGATATTTTTTACACCCATCTCTTTGATAGTATCAAAAAGAAAGTTGGTAACCACATCACCATTTCGGAGGTGATGGTGAGTTGAAACTGTCATTCCATCTTTTAGTCCTGCTTTTTCGAGTGCAGAACGAAGATTTGGAAGAAGTTTATTACCGTCAGCTGGATAATCTGCGGCACTTCTTATTGGAGGTTTTGCTTTAAATCCATCGGGTCTGTGTTGAGCCACACCTTTGTAGGGGATTCTCTTTTGTCCATTTACTTCAGTTGGAACGAGTCTTCCGGCAGCATTTTTAACCATTTCCATTGTTCACCATCCAATCACTATTAAGCACTCCTTGTTGGATTGCCAGTTCAATAACTCTTTGTGCGCGTTTAACGACAGGCGGGTCGATCATTTTTGTGCCGAGTGAAACAGCAGCAAGTCCTTTTGATAATGCATCCTCAAACGCGATTACAATTTTCATTGCCTTATCTATCTCTTTTGAAGTGGGGGCAAAGGCAGTGTGAATCGGTTGAATCTGCCTTGGGTGAATACATCCTTTCCCTTCAAATCCAAATGATTTTGATTCAAGAGTGGATTTTACAAGTCCCTCCATGTCACCAACATCGGAGAAAACCGAATCGATCGCCTGAATTCCGGCAGCCTTAGCGGCGTTTACGACCTGCATCCGGGCCCAAAAACTTTCGGTCCCTTCAAGTGTCCTTTCAGCTCCAATATCGGCAGTGTAATCTTCAAGTCCAATCGCAAGTGAACAAACAAGATCAGATGCTTTAGCGATCTCATAAGCATTTATTGCACCTTTGGCACTCTCTATGATTGGCATAAACCAGATATCACCGGAAATTCCATGTTTTGTTTTCAGTGCCAACACTTCCTTTTCAACTTCAAGAATCTGTGAGGCCTCCTCAACTTTGGGAATAAGGATCAAATTAACTTTTGCCGGGACTACAAACTTCAGATCTTCAAGCCCCATGGGGAGTTGATTGATCCTCACCATCCGCTCGGTGCCATAGAAATCGACACTTCTCAGGGCATTCCTTACAAGATGCCTTGCAGCATCTTTTTCATCGGGTGCAACACTGTCTTCAAGGTCAAGAATGATCCCATCGGGTTCATGTAGTCCTGCATTGACGAAAAATTTAGGTTCATTTCCGGGGAGATAAAGTCGGCTTCTTCTCAAGTGGGTTTTTGCAGTGGATTTTATATCCTCATGTAAAAAAGGCATCAGATATTCGGAAGTAACTATTGGATCCATTCGTTTAACAGCAGCTTCAAACCTTGCGGCTATTACAAAAGGAAGAGCTCCCGCATCCTCGATTGTAACATCAACACTTCCCAAGTTAAAAAATGAAGACATCTCTTCAAGTTGTTTCCTGATAGCAGTGCCATAGAGATTACCAACTTTTGATTTTATATTGAGGGATGGGGAACCTGCCCCGCCCTCTGATTTTTTTGTTATCTCGATCCAACAATCGGAGCGAACGGTTGTGCCTCTTTTACCGGCAGAACCAACTAAAACATTTTCCATTTTTATACTTTTAATTTATCCATAAATTCAACCGTCGAGAGATTATCACAGTTGAAGATCAACTCTTTAACAGCATCTCTCCTCGATTTGTCAAGTTTATCACCCGAAAGAGCTTCAAATTTATTGTCGAGGTCTTCCTGGGTCATCGGTTCTCTTGGATCACCTTTTGGATATTCGAGATACTCTGAAAACTCTCTGCCTTCTTTTGTACGAATTACCGCTTTTGAAGGTTGTTTTGCAGGGAACATTTTCTCAAATTCGAGTGAAGCCTCTCCTTTTATTTTATCGATCACTTCCCAGATATGTGGATCTTTCATCTTTTCATCGGAGAACGAGTTGGTAGTGATTTTTTTGTCAACAATAGCTGCAGCAATACAATATGGAAGTGAATGATCAGCCGTTTCTCTTGATTCGGGACGATATTTATGGGAATCAAACAGGATATCACACGCTCTTGCGATGGTGGTAATTACCACTTCATCTATATCGTCATAGTTAAGGTTATTTTTGGTCATAACCTTCAACACAGCAGTAATATGTGTGTGGGTTAATGCTTCAGTCGGGAATGCTTTCATGCTGCACTCGAGTATTTTATATTTAACTCCAAGATCACCAATCAGTTTTTCCATTGCCCAGCCTTCGCCGAAACATGACATAAAACCTTCTTTTCCTTCAAACACAAGTTCTGTTCCTGAATATCCTTTTTTTGCCATCAAAGCAGCAAAAACACCGGTCTGAACAGCCATCGGGTCAACAGTGTTTTTCATCATTGTCAGTTTTCCGGCAGTTGGACATCCGATTGTGTGGTTATGACATCCATTAATCCCAATTGCATTCACCATCTGATCCACTGTCAAACCCAAAACCTTGCCTGCTACGATTGGAGAAACAAACTGCGTAAGTGTTGCATGATGCCATTTTCTTTCACGCACACCGGGAACAGCAAATTCACAAAGTCTCTGTTCAAATTCATAAGCGAGAACAATTGCCACGATAACATCTTTCATCGATGCACCGGCAAGTTCACCTGCCGAAAGAGCTGCGGGAATAATATCCGAGGGATGTGAAGGGTCTTCTTTCCAGTAGATATCGTTAAAATCGAGTGCACGAATCATTAATGAGTTTACAAGTGAAGTGTTAACTGCGGGAAGTTTTGTTCCAAATCCGATCAAAGTGGATTCACCTTTTCCACCCATCTCTTCATAAATTTCACGCATGATTTTTACATCTTTGGTGTTCATGGCACCATAAGCGCAGCCGATTGAATCGTATAAATAGCGTTTTACTTCGTGTATTACTTCTTTTGGCAGGTCTTCATATTTCAGGTTCACTGCAAATTCTGATATAATTCTTGATATTGACTTTTCCATTTTGTATCCTTTCTAAAAATTGAACCACAGAGAAAATGTTTACAATCTGAGAATTTTAAAACCACAGAGCACACAGAGAGCACAGAGAAAGTAGCGGAGTAGTGTAGTATCGAAGTAGCAACTTACTCGCAAAACATTCCCACAAGGAAGCCTCAGTTATGTCCGCAAAAAACTCCTCTGTGTGCTCTGTGTGCTCTGTGGTTGATTCCATCTGTCTGGTTTATTACCATCTCAATCGTTTAACTAAATCATTCTAAATTATTTTTAACCCAGTTTTCAAGCCCGCCGGCAACTATAAGTTCCTGGGCGGCTTGACCAACAGCACCGAAGGGATAAACCTTATCTCCAACGGTCGCAGTTGAAGCCTGAAAATCAACTTTTATCTTTAATCCCGGTTTAATGCTCGGTTTTTCAGATCCAAACTTCGCTTTCAGGTCACTTACCAATTCAGGCACTTCAATTGTCAGAAATCCGTTGTTTATCGCATTTCTTTTATAAGTTTCACTGAATGAGCCGGCGATCAATACTGAAATTCCGCGATATTTTAGAGCTGTTGCAGCCTGTTCACGCGAACTTCCAGTTCCGAAGTTAAATCCGCCAACCATCACATCACCATCTCCGGCAATTTTCTGGAATTCAGGATCATAATTTTCCATCGCTACTGCAGCCTGTCCTTCGGGAGTGATGTCATCCTGATAAGTGTATTTACCGGGATAAATTCCATCGGTGTTCAGGTTGTCCTGATGGCAGAAAATGATCTCTCCTTCAATCACACCCGGGAAACCTTCAATTATAGGAATCAATGAAGCACCACCAGCTACCTTCTTTAAACTATTAACCTGAATACTAAATGGCTCCGAAGTTCCGGGGTTCCGAGGTTCTGAAGTTCTACCATCTATAAATCCTGATATAGCCGACTGCGCAACCACTGCAGGCGAAGCGAGATAGGCGAACGAATCGGGACTCCCCATTCGGCCTTTAAAATTACGATTTGTAGCTGAGATCCCTGTTTCACCGGCCTCAAGAAGACCCGTTCCCAGTCCAATACATGGACCACATCCCGGAGGAAGTGGAACAGCTCCGGCATCCAGAAGAATTTTCCAGTCACCACGTTTTTCCGATTCAGCCTGCACTTCACTTGAAGCAGCGGCAACATAAAATTTAACACCATCGGCGATTTTATTTCCTTTAAGAACGGAGGCAGCTTCGGCGATATCCTCAACACGACTGTTAACACAAGAAACGAGATATGCCTTGTCAATTTTTATCTTTTTATCAATGAGGGTTGAGACCTTGTTCCAAACTTTAACACCATTTGGACCGGAAACCGCCGGCTCAATTGCTCCAAGATCAATTTTAATCTCTTTCCCATAAAAAGCATCTTCATCAGCTTTAAGATACGACATTCCCGCTTTAAGTGAAGCGATCGTTTTTTCATTGATTCTTGGATGGATTCCATGTACGGCATCAACATCGGAATTGACTCCCTGCAAACCGCGTTTTTTCACAAATTCAGCCCGCTCGGTCAACCAGTCAATTGTCTCATCATCCACAGGGAAAAGTCCCACGAGGGCACCCCACTCGGTGGTCATATTTGCAATTGCAAGCCTTTGATCGATCGTAAGATATTGAACTCCGTCACCGGAAAATTCAACAGCATGATTTAGCACTTCATCTTTTGAAAAGTAGCCACAGAGGGTGATTATCAAGTCTTTACCCGTAACTCCGCTTGGAAGTTTTCCACTTAGCACAACTTTTGCCACGGGGGGAATCTGCCACCAGGTTTTACCCGTTGCCCAGATTGCTGCTGCATCAGTACGAACCACGGGAGTTCCCAAACATCCCATTCCACCATACATATTTGAGTGACTGTCGGAAGCCACCGCAAGAGCACAAGGGAAGGCATAACCTTCTTCGATCATTATCTGATGTCCAATTCCTCTGCCTGCGGGATAAAAGTCAGCACCCATACTGCGTGAAAATTCTTCGATTTTACGATATTTTTCAAGGTTTTTTTCGGTGGTGTCTTGTATGTTGTGGTCAAGTGTGTTTACAACCTGTCTTGGATTGGCAAGTTTTGTGGCACCTGTTTCCTTAAATTTTGGAATCACAGCGCCCGTGTTGTCATGTGTCATCACATGTTTTGGGTGAATCATCACATAATCACCCGACTTAACCTTATACCCCTCGGGATAACCCGATGAGTATTTCTGGACTATCTTTTCAACTAAATTTTGTGCCATCATTTCCTCAGGCTTTAAATGGTTCAAAACTTACAAAATCTGCATGGTGAACAATCAGCGACTCTACAGTTCTGTATCCGAGATCACCCTCTTTTGAATGTGTTGCGATGATATGTTGAATTTCAGCAGGTAAACCAAATCTGTCAGCAATTGCCAAACCACTAAAGGGATGTCTTACAAGTTTCCCCGCAGGGGATGTGATCAATTTGCCATCTTTCATGTCATATTCAATAAGTTTACCAACATCTATCAGGATAGCTCCCGAAATCACATAATCCATATTGAAGTTGATGGAATCACCAAAGTTGTTTTTCATAATTTTTGCAATTTCAACCGACAGTTGAACTGCAGTCCTTTTGTGATTCATGAAGGAGACATTACAGTCTTTTATCAACAATGAAAATGGAATTACATCCAGATCTTCGGGTGATAATACACTGTTTTCAATCGCATATATCCAGCATTGAAGTGTCTTTTCTCTTAAATCGGCGTCCTGAATCCAGTTGATCTCAGGCCATATCTTTAAAACTTTTTCTCTCATATCGTATCCATTGATTTGTTTTGATAATAGTTATAAATCAAACCACAGAGCACACAGAGAGCACAGAGAAAGTAGCGGAGTAACAACTTCATCCGACAGGTCGGAATTAAAATCCGCGAAAATCCGTTTAATCTGCGTGTATCCGCGCGCTCAAAAATCCTCCTCAGTGGGCTCTGTGTGCTCTGTGGTTTTAACAAAATTAAATGTATTGAGCGATTGCCTCAGCCATTGCGAGGGTTTTGGTATCTCCACCCATATCATAGGTTTTGAATTTACCTTCCTCAATAACACGGGCAACAGCACTCTCAACCTTAACTGCCAGTTCAGTTTCACCCAGCCATTCCAGCATCATTTTTGCAGCAAGAATCGTGGCTATTGGATTAACTTTATATTGACCAAAATATTTGGGAGCTGATCCGTGTGTTGGCTCAAATACAGCAAGTTTTTCACCAATATTTCCTGAACATCCAAATCCGAGTCCTCCAACCATCTGGGCGCACAAATCGGAAATGATATCACCAAACAGATTGGTAGCTACCAAAACATCATAATTGTGTGGATTTTTGAGCAACCACATGGTGATAGCATCGATGTTGGCATCATCCATCTGAATTTCGGGATACTCTTTTTTAACTTCCTTTGCGATATCGAAGAAAAGTCCATCGGTGGCTCTTACAACATTTGCTTTATGTACGATAGTAACTTTTTTACGGTTGTTCTGGCGGGCAAATTCAAAAGCAGCTCTGATGATCTTTTCAGAACCTTTTTTGGTGTTAATTTTGCAGTTAATTGCATAATCATCGGGACTTAATCCGGCAAAAGCTGAAAATGGTTTGGAGTGTTTGGCAAGAACTTCTGCCACTTCTTCAGGAACAGGAGCGAACTCAACACCACAATAAAGATCTTCGGTGTTCTCTCTGAAAACCACAAGATCAATGTTGTCTTTATAATTCAAAGCGTTTCCTTTGTATCCTTTTGCGGGACGGAGACAGTTGTACAAATCGAACATCTGACGCATTCTAACGATTGGTGACCTGTAAATCAGTCCTGTACCCTGAAGTTCAGGGACCAATTCAGCTTCTGAATCTTTTTTAGGTTTAGAAGTGATGGCACCAAACATTGCTGCATCTACATTTTTGAGAAGTTCAATGGTTCTTGCAGGAAATGCATCTCCCTCGGTTCTCCAAAATTCCCAACCAATGTCTCCATGGATATATTCGGCATCAAGACCCGTTTTGTCCAACACTATTTTGGCGGCTTCAAGCACTTCAATGCCAATACCATCGCCCGGCAACCAGGCTATTTTATATTTTGCCATTTTCTCTCCGTATGTATTTTATATATTGATCGTTTGCGTAAAAAAATGAACCATTTGTCCGGTAAACTGTAACAAATTATTCAGAACTTATAATAAAAGAAATATTTATTTAGGAAGGAAAATTAGTGAGATTTGCGAGAATTACAAAGGCAAAAGCGCCATTTTTAGGTATTAGATATTAGATTTTAAGTATTAGGTATCAGGTATTAGGTATTATCTTTGGTGAGGGGGTTCATGGGGATCAAACAGGATTATCTGTTTTAGGTACCTCACCCCCGACCCGCCTTTACGCCAGTTCGTTTTGCAGACGGCAATCGGGACGATTACCACTCCTGACTCTTACGCCAAAAGAATCCGCGAAAATTCGATTCAGCGCAACATTATTGGATTACTGCATTATTGGATTATTGGATTATTGCATTTTTGGATTACTCATCCTTGTCATACGCTTTTCGCATAAAGGCTTCATAGCGGTCTTTTTTGATAATACCAATGGGACCTGAATAAATCCCCCCTTGCTGGAAGGCATCAAAAATCCTGACGGCGAGGATGTTTGGCCGGTCGGTTCTGATAAGTCCATTTGGAATAACATAAACTCTGTTCTGCATCCACTCTTCCGACTGGATATATTCAACCTTTGGATTATTAATTTTACCTGTGGCGCCGATCAGTTTCCCATTCAAGTATGCTTCATCATAATCGTCGATTTTGCCGAGAAGAAGCAGAAGTGCGGCTTTTGAGTCTTTGTCTTTATAGTCAAATTTTATCCTGTACCACGCGTACCCCTCAAACTCTGAAAAACCCTGATTTTCAAGATATGAAGGGACAATTACATCCTTCCACGCACTATCGGCAATATCATCGTTGATGTAAGCAGCTGAATCCCCCGTCATAAATTTCCAGTTCCCCTCGAGTTCAAAATCGGGAGAGATATAGGTCTCATTTTCAAAAATTCCGGGGTCGCCCGACATGATACCACCCTCAAGTTGAGCATCATACACCCTTACGGCAACCACATTTTTTGAAGTAAAATTCACCAAAGATGAAGGGAGATAATAAATTCGGTAAGCGTTGTATGCTGTTTTATAGTCAGGAGGGAAATTACCCGATGTGCCGATTTTTACACCATTAAAATAGACTTCGTCAACATCATCGATATATCCCAGGTGCAGGGAGAGGTTTTTTTTAGCAAGAGCGGTGGAACCTTCAAAAGTTACACGATACCAGGCATATCCGTTGTAGCCATGGTAACCCTGGTTTTCCCAGGATGAAGGGACTGTTATTTTATCCCATTTGCTGTCATCAAAATCGATCTGTGACCATGAAGAATCATCACCAATCTGAAACCTCCAGTTTATTGACAAATCCACAAGTTTATCATTTCCCGGTTCAACAACAGTCTCGTCACAACCGCTAAACACCAAAACAGTACACATCAACAACACATAAACAATTCGCATTCACTTCACCGGATTAATTATTAATGATCTCCACCACAAAGATAAATGTTTACCTGCTTTTAAGTTTCACAACACCGTAAAACCTTGTAAAAAAATGTCATTGAAGGGGGGATTTTAATGTGACTAGATCCGCGAGAATACTCGTAATCCGTTTCTTCCGCTACTATTCAATCGAAAAAAAAAGGCTGCCCCTTTTCGAGACAGCCTTTTATTTATTTTAATCAGGTTTTAGAGCAGAGCCGCTGCGTTGAACCAATAGGTCATCTTTGCCATGAAAATGTTGTTTGCTTCGGAGTTGATCAGATTTGAGAAGCTTTTCCCCATCTGAAACTCTCCGGGATCATCAAAATTGGTGCGGTCGTGACTCCAAACGAGGAAGAGTGTTGAACCGGGGAGGAACTCCCATCTGTAGATCAGGTTCAGGCGAAGTGATTTGAAATTAAAATCGGGATTACCCATAGCAAATGAATTTGCACCACCACCCGGATTAACTACATATTCTCCGTTGGTTTGATCAAACTGAATGGTTGAACCTTTTGTACCATAAACTGTGTAGTCCATTGTTTTTTCACGTTCCAACTCTTTAAGGTTGGAATAACTTCCGATTGAGATGAAAGGCTGAGCAAACAACTGTAAACTCATCGTCGGAGTGAAAGTATAGTCCAAACGAATAGTTGCAAAGAAAGTTCTTTGATCAAGTTCACCAAAGATGTAGCGAGTTCCGTAAGTTGAAGTTGCTGCCGGGTCATCATAACTTGTAACATACTGCGCTTTTTCGCTGTTTACTTCATAACCAGGATAGAATGTAAGCCGTAACGCTTCACTTGCCCGCCATGAGCCACCAAGCTGGAAGTTATAATAGATACTGCCAAGATCGTCGCCACCAAAGTAATAATCGCCATCTACCGTAAGTGATTTTCTTGAGTCGGAAGAAAAGCCCATCGCACCACCCCATCCACCGGGCATTTTAGCGGTTGGTCCACCTCTGGTATGTCTCGGGTTATATCTTTCAAGATCAAAACTGAAGTTATATCTGAACTGGTAGAAGTTTATGAAATTGATACTTCCGTTCGTGAAAAAGCCGTTACCTTCAATTTCTCCGTCGAAATTATAAGACTTAAAATGAGCTATATAAATGCTTTTTGAGCGGGAAAACGAATCTTTTTCATAATCACGGTAACCAAGAACAACATGACCATTGATATAGTTGCTCCTGGAAGAGAACCCAAGATCGTTCACATTAAACCCCGGTGAAAGGGCACCAATTGCCGTGTTGATATAAAAATTGCCTTCTTGTTTGTTGAGTGCAATTCTTCCACCCCAGCCGTTGAGTGAAGTGGCATTGGTATCAAGTTTTGCATATCTTGAGTCAGGTCTCTGAAACGCATGAATTGGTCTTTTTTGCAAAGCGGTGATAAATTCTTTTGAACCGTTAATTCCCGAGAGCATAAAATATCCATTAATCACATATATTTTAGCTGAGTCGAGAGTTACCCATCCATCCATACCCGCTGCATAAGAATTTTTGCTGAAAGCCGATTCAAGAGAAGGATCATCAAATTTTCTGATAAGTGAAGTTCCCATAAAACCAAGTCCGTAGCGGGAATCATCAAACTCTTTTAGACTTCTGAAAACTGTGGCGTTTGCCAGTGGTTCAACTTCTGTTTTGGTCGTAATACCATTAGTGTAAGACCTGGCGTTCATTGAGTTGGTAACTGCGTTAAGAGCATAAACCGACCATCCTTCGGAGATTTTTCCGGTCAGTTTTGCGGCACCAAGAATTTGGGTGTTGGTTGGATAGTCCACAAAATCGCCATCGGCTGCAGAACCTGTTGGGGATTTACCGATTCTTCTGGAGTAGAACATGTCAGGGTTCCCCCAGTTGATACCCCAGTTGCTGTTGGTTCCTCCGTAGCCAAAACTTAAGAGGTTTGAACCCTCGATAAAGAATGGGCGTTTCTCATCAAAAAATGTTTCAAAAGAGGAGAGATTTAGAACCGCAGGATCCACTTCCACCTGCCCAAAATCGGGATTAACGGTAAGGTCGAGGGTCAAATTGTTATTAATTCCCCACTTCAAATCTGCTCCAATGGAAGTGCCGTATTGATTCCCTTTGTAAAACGGATCGTTACCGTCGTGGATCAAATATTGCGCTTTTGACAAAACATATGGCAAAACTTCGATGTTGGCATTGTTTCCAATGTCTTCAAATCCCCTGAGTTCAGCGAATTTTTCAACAAATCCACTTTCACCTTTTTTCATAAGGATATAATAACACTCTTCACCTCTTCGGGCAATATTCCTCTTAAAATTAATTCCCCATGTCATATCGTTTCTTTTGTTAAAACGGAGCTGAGAGAAGGGAATCTTCATCTCAACAACCCAACCGTCACCGGTTTTTCCGGTTTGGGCATCCCAAACACCGTTCCATGAGTTATCATCCCAATCTCTGTTAAAGAGGGTTCCGTCACCAACCGAGCCGCTGGGGGTGGCATAAAAATAGTATCCCGAGCGTTTGTCGTTGTAAGGATCGAGAAAAAGCATAAAGTAATCGGACTGAACCCATTGATCTTTTCTGGAAAGAACGGTAACTATTGAATCGGGTTCACTGTCGTAACAGTAAGCCGCCACATAAAAAGCTTCATCGTCGTAGGTGACTTTGATTGCAGTTTTTTGAGTGGAGGGTTTCCCTTCCTCAGGGTCACGCTGGAAAAAGTCGAAAACCTGCATGTCTTTCCATACGGGTTCATCAAGTTTACCATCAATATTAATGGCCTGGTTTGTTTTGGTAATTTGAATGTCTTTTGAACCTTTTATTCCACTAGCTTGAGCGGAAACAACTGCGATTAAAAAGAAGCAGAGTAGAAAATATCTTCTCATTGAAATGATTCCTGATTGTTTGTCTAATTAGACCGGAGGAAATAAAAATAGTTGTGCGAATATTGTCTTCAACAGGGGCAGATTTCCACAATTAATGATGAGTGGTGATTTATGGGGATGAAGTCGACAAAATTTAATCCCAATTTGGAACAAAGATGAGAAGGAAATTTCAGAGAAAGGGATGCGGATACACAAAAAATGAAAAACCCGCCAATTTGACGGGTTTTTTTAATATCTACCTCTTAAACTTTGGTTCCTCAAGTGTGAGAGTTATCGAGATTCTATGCGAATCTGGTAATCTATCATCTTCTGCCATGTTAAAGCGGGCGAAGGAATAATCGATGTTAAGTTTTGGAAGTTTTACACCTGCACCGATAGTGAACTGTTTTACATCGTTATAGCCGGCACGAACTGCAACCACATTTTTAAAGTTGAATTCAAAACCAAAATGAGGATCGATGGAAACTGGTCCCAAATTCATTGTGGCAGCATATTTCCTGTTTTCAAATCTTACATCAAAATCAACTGCGGGAAGAAGCACACCACCGAGGATTTCAAGTGCATAAGCTGCCCCAAGTTTAAGGGTAGGTGTGATAAGTTCATTTCTTCCGGTGCTCCAGGCAACAAGCGTAGTTGTTACATCCTGAACAGCGGCACCCAGCATCAAAGCATCGGTGGCTTTGTAGGTTGCGCCAATATCAAACCCGATTCCTGTGGCACCAAATTCTGCGATATCTCTTCTTATTACTTTAAAATTGGCACCAATCGAGAGTTTATCATCAATTTTTTTGGCAGCAGAAAGGTAAAATGCCCAGTCCTGATTTGAAAATTCTTTGATTTTGGAGTAGTCAAGTTTGTCATTTGTTCTGATATCGAGAACACCATCACCATTTGCATCGTAGAGAGCCTCACGAGTATCGTAGATTCCGTCAACTCCAAGTCTCAAGGCACTGACAGCAAAAGTATAATCTTTGCCAAAGGGAATTGCAACTCCACCATAATTGTAATTCACAAGATTGCCATATCGTTGATCGTGCATTAGCGAGAGCTGTGGATAATCCAAGGCTGCGAGACCTGCGGGATTGTAATAGGCAGCAGTTACATCATTTGCAACAGCAGTGAAGGCACCGCCCATTCCGAGAGGTCTTCCACCTACACCAATGGCGAGAAACTCACCAGCATATTTACCGGCTACGGTTTGCGAAAAAACGAGAGGTGTTGCAGTAAACAGGAAGAGCAGAATTAAAAGGCTTCTTTTTGCCATTATTGATAGTTCTCCGGTACCTTGTAAAAAAAGTTGTATCAAATTCGAATTTGGGAAATAACAGATTTAAATTTATCAAATAATTCTTTATAAAAAGGGGGAAAATTTAGTTTACGGTTGAGAAATGGACAGCCTAAAATCTATCCCTGTCATCAGCCTGTGTGACTTACATGTATAAAAGTATTGGATTTATAATAGTTCCCATATATTTGTAATGCTTATCACCACTTTTTTTTGAAAAAGTTGTTTTATTATATGGGATTTCATAAAATTCTCTAAACCCTCAACAATAACAAATTATATGGTACTTCCATGTTTATGCGTACACAAAAATTGATTATTCTCTCTTTAGCTTTCTTATTCTGCCTCTCTTTCACAATTCCGGCGCAAATCCAGGTTACACTTCCTGATATGATGTTACTTTTTAACGCGGGAGATCACCACTACGGAACCAATTTTGAAGGAGATATCAACATTGGGCAACCGGGAGCAAACAAAATATATGATTTCTCATATCTTCCTCTTCTGAATGAATTTTCGCTCAACCTGAATACAGATGATATTCCTGTACTTGCCTCTCGATATCCGGGATGTGTTACTTTTGGAGAAACACCACAGACAGTTGAAAAAAATCCTGTCTTTCTATTTTCACCTGATTCATTTTACATTGTTGGCGAGGCATCCCTCGTTCCTCAGTGGCAGTTTAAACATCGTGAGCCCTATGATGTTTTTCCTCTACCGGTTCTTTACGGAGCAACCCATTCACGATTTATCAAACTGACAGATTCCACCTTCAATTTATCAGGAGTTTTGCAGAGTGTTGATACTTCTTCAAGCGAATATCGTTCCACGGTTGACGGCTGGGGTACTTTAAAAATTGGCACGATGCAATTTCCATGCTTGCGAGTGAAAAGAGAATATATCCAATATGGCGACAAGGATTTTGTTTATCTTACTAAAGATGGTGCATTTATCACTTTGATGACTTCTGCCAATAACCCAGATTCAGGAGTCGTTTCAGCCGGTGGAACAATTCTACTCGCCGCAAACCTTGTTGATGTAAATGATGTGTCACCAATACCTGTGGAGTTTACCCTGTCACAAAATTATCCAAATCCATTTAATCCTTCAACGGTAATCCGGTTTGGGTTGCCAACAACGGGTTATGCAAGGTTGGAAGTTTTCAGTTTGCTTGGTGAATCTGTTGCGGTTTTACTCGACGCTGAAACCAATGCCGGCACTCACTCTGTGAGTTTTAATGCTTCAGCTCTTGGTTCCGGGATCTATTTTTACCGACTTACATCAGCAGGAGCGGTTTTAACCCGTAAACTTACCGTGATGAAATGATTTGATTGGAAAGAATTAAATAAACATTTTCTGTCAGGAAGGGTTGCCAACAAATCTATTTTAGAAGTTGACAACCCTCTTTCAGGCAGTCCACACGGGAATTGGATCCTGCGGTGGAAGTAAATTTTTGCGAAGTAACGTTCCCGGGGAAATGAGAATAAAGTTTGTTACTCCCCCGTAAACTTTATTAAATTAAAGTATCCGCCACCCAAAACTGTTTTATCTCCAAGAAATTGAAGACTCTCAATCTTGTTTACAATTTTGAAGAACTTCCAGGTTCTTCCCCCATCTTGTGATCGATAAACAAAACTTGGAGAAAGTGGTGCGCCGTATGCTTTGAGCATCCACCCATTATTTGGGTCTTCAAAATAAATCGCATCTGTGATATCCTGAGTATTGGAGAGAAGGGATGATTCCCATTTCTCACCACCATCGGTCGTTATCCAAATTGCATATGAGGTATCGTTCACAGTGCTTGTGTACCATCCATGTTTTTGGTCAATAAACAAAATTTTTGATGGATATGACTGGTCATTTAGATAAGTTTCTGACCACGAAGCACCACCATCGGTTGTTTTTTTAATGTATGACACCAATCCGCCATTTTTCTTTGCTCCGGGCAATAGAACATCACCTGTCATCCAACCCGTATTTTTATCGATAAAAATGAGGTCGTTAAATTGTCCTTCAGGAGCCGTATCAACCAACAATTCCTTCCATGTTTTTCCGCCGTCATCCGACCTCTTAACAATTCTCTTATCCACTTCCAGGGAGAAGGCATAACATGTTTGCGGGTCAAGAAAGGTCAGTTTTTGTGGAAAGCCGTCAAATTGTATCTTGTGGTTTTTCCAACTATTACCTCCATCGGTTGTTGAACAGACGATAGTTGACCCGGCATCATCATAACAAATTGCGATCCCTTCTTTATCGTTAAAAAACTTCACCCGTTCAAAATATGTGGCTTTAACATCTGAAACCAACGACCAGCTTTTCCCGCCATCAGTTGTTTTTACCAATCCATTTTCGTTAGATGCGAATCCCGTTTTTGAGTCCATAAAATAGAAAGCGTTAAAGTGGAGATTGGTGCCTTGCACTAATTGATCAAACGTGTTGCCTGCGTCAGTTGTTCGATAAACTTTAGGCATCAGGTCCCAAAATGCCGGTAGAACAACTCCTGTTTTATCGTCAAAAAAGGCAACTTTAGAAAAACCCGACTCCTTGTGCGAATAAGATTTTTGCCATGTTTTTCCACCATCAACAGTTCTGTATAAGTCAGTATAAATGGGGCCGTCAAAACCACCCGACAAAAGCACCCATCCATTGTTGTCGTCTTTAAAATGGATAGAATATATCATCTGCCCTTTTATATCTGATGATATATCAAAAAACTTCTGCGATTTCCAACTTTTTCCACCATCAACAGTTTTAAATATGACGATGCTTGAAACAGACTTACTCCCTGCAGGTTCCAATATCTCGGTTATTACATAACCGTTTTTTTCATCCGGGAATGTCATGTTTGAAATGACCAGGTTTGACATTTCTTTCACGATTACCCAGCTTTTGCCGCCATCTGTGGTCTTTAAAAGTTTGTCTTTTCCGGTAACAGGGTCATATCTTTCAATTGCAAATCCGTCGTTTACAGAAGTAAAATGGACTTCGAGGGGACTAAATCCGAGGGATGAATTTCTTTCCTTCCATGTTTTGCCACCGTCTGTGGTAACATAAAGTTGATAAATTCCTACCGCCTGATCTTCTGACAAAATTGCAGATCCGGCAACAAATCCGTTTTTAGAATCGACGAACTGTACATATGAGAAAAACTTAATCTCGCCAATTGGTTCGTTTTTCCAGGTTTTCCCGCCATCATTAGTTGAAGTGAGGATTGAATCGGGTCCCGTAACCCAGACATTGTTTTCATCAGTAGCCGCGATTGAGTTGAGCCAGATATCTTCTCCTGCCTTAAGGGTTTGCCAGTTTAGTCCGGCATCTGTTGTTTTCATTACACTACCGAGGGTACCCGATGCCCAGGCTGAAGTATTGTTAAGAATAACCAAATCTGTGATTACATTCGCAATTGGAGTTGGCATTATAACTTGAACTCCCTTTTGCGGGAGGATAATACCGGAGCCAATCAGGAGAGTGAACAGAAACAGGAAAATGTTTTTTTGCATGGATGTGCCTGTAGATTAATTGTGATTAAAAAACGTAAGTACGTTGTTATTATACATTCAGAACATTCAGGGATGTTCCAAAAATTGATTAAATCAAGCGTGGAAGATAAAATATTTTTTTCAAAAAAAAGGTGAAGAAAATCCCAAATTGTCGTTGTTTAGGTGGAATTATACATGCACCCGCTTGTTTCAGAATGTAAAAAAATCGAGATTTATATTTGAATTCAACTTAAGTAGATCCTCCTTATAAAATTGGTCCTCTTTTCTCATTTTCCTTCTTTTTCGTACCTTTTCACCACTTTTTCAAAGTGCTCTTTATCGCAACTCTTAAAAAGCAAATCGAGGTAAACAATAAAGTCCGGTGAAATATACTGATTCAGTGCAAATTAAGGACTTTTTCTAAGTTCCCATACTTTCCCCATCAAAAACTCTTCATAATTCTCCTTTGAAACGACTTTTATTTCGGCATTATATGTCGATTTAAAGATATCCACAGACTTCACATTCGCCTCTTTTGAATACTTAAATTCGTACCCTGTTATCGTACAGTCTGATTCTTCAACATAATCCACCTCTTTTTGGTCATAGGTTCGCCAAAAATATGAATTCACTTTTTTGCCGGAATTGTGAAGAAATTTGATTCTCTCGGCGACACAAAAATTTTCCCAAAGCATCCCCTTATCCTGACGAATGTTGAGTGGATTAAAGTTTTGAATGAGTGAGTTTCTAATTCCGCAATCGAAGAAATATATCTTCACAGATTTTGTGAGTTCATTCCTCAGGTTTCGAGAAAATGAATAGAGACGGAAAATAATAAAGGACTGCTCAAGCAGATCAATATATTTTTGAACTGTGATTTTATTAATGCCGAGTCGATTTGAAAGTTCGTGGTATGTTACTTCACTTCCAATTTGAAGTGCCAGACTAATGAGAAGATTTTTTAACACTTCCGATTTTTTTATGTTCTCCAACATTAAAATGTCCTTAAACAAATAGTTGGAAGCGATCTCGTTGAGCCTCTCGGAAGAAACTTCATCGGGAGAAGAGAAAACTTCGGGATATGAACCCATTTTAAGCATTTGGTCAACTGAATTATCCAATCCAATCAAACCATAATGTTCGGAAATTTCTATAACCGAAAGAGGAAATAAAGTAAATCTGATTGCCCGACCGGTCAGTGGTTCATTTGTTTTATTCGCCATCTCAAAACTTGAAGAACCAGTCGCTACTACCTGAATTTGTGGTAACTCGTCAGCAAATATTTTTAATATCTTCCCGATATCGGGTATAACCTGAGCCTCATCGAGCACAATAATTTTTTTGGTACCAAAATAGTTCCTTAATCTTTCAGGTTCGGCAACTGAAAGCGCACTCTGTACAGAAAACACATCACAGTTGTAGTATCCACCATCCTCGCCAAACTGAGTTAAAATATCTTTAACCAATGTGGTTTTACCCACCTGCCGTGCACCGTAGATTACGATGATTTTCCCCATAAACAGGGATTCGATTAGCTTTTTCTTGAGAATTCTTTTGATCATTGTCTTGTTTTTCCAAATTTTGTCATTTCACTGACCAAATTTAGCTAAAATTTGTCACTTCACTGACAATTTTTTGAAATATTTAACCCATTCCACGGGTAGGTCAGTTTATTATTCCATAGAGCTACGAATATTTATCCCTCTCCAAGGGAAAATTAAGGAATTATTATCAACCAACTCCAAATTGATGGTCCCTCTTCAGCGAAAGATTAAGGAATTATTATCAACCAACTCCAAATTGATGGTCCCTCTCCAAGGGAAAGTTAAGGAGTTATGATCACAAAACTCAAGGAATCTCTCCCCCTCTCCCCAACATTTGCAGTTCGACTAAGTATGATTTTTATTATATTTAGAATTGGTTTTTAGAAAATCCAAAAAAACGGAGAAATATAATGATAAATAAAATAGTTGAATTGCTTGGAAACGAGTCGGATAATCTTCTGAATTATACGGCAAAATTCCCAAAAGAAAGTCTTCACCTTCCGGGTGCCGATTTTGTTGACAGGATTTTTATTCCTTCAGACAGAAACATCAATGTTCTGAGAAGTTTACAGACAATTTTTAATCATGGCAGACTTTCGGGTACAGGCTACATGTCGATTCTTCCTGTTGATCAGGGTATCGAACATTCAGCAGGCGCATCCTTTGCACCAAACCCGATTTATTTTGATCCTGAAAACATCGTGAAACTCGCAATTGAAGGTGGATGCAACGCAGTTGCTTCAACTTTTGGTGTTTTGGGTTCTGTGGCAAGAAAATATGCTCACAAGATTCCTTTTATTCTTAAACTGAACCACAATGAACTGCTTACATACCCCAACAAATATGATCAGGTTATGTTTGCTTCTATCGAAGATGCTTACAACCTCGGTGCTATTGCTGTTGGCGCAACCATCTACTTCGGTTCAGAAGAAAGCACCCGTCAGATTCAGGAAGTTTCAGCAGCATTCAAATATGCTCATGAACTTGGAATGGCTACAATTTTGTGGTGCTACACAAGAAATGATGCTTTTAAAGTAAAAGGCGACAAAGATTATCATGTATCAGCAGATCTAACCGGCCAGGCTAACCACCTCGGTGTTACTATCGAAGCTGATATCATAAAACAAAAAGCTCCCGAAAATAATGGCGGCTACAATGCAGTAAAATTTGGTAAAACAAGTCCATTGGTTTACAGCGAATTAACAACCGATCACCCGATCGATCTCACCCGCTACCAGGTAATCAACAATTACATGGGAAGAATGGGCTTGATTAACTCAGGCGGCGCATCAGGAAGCAACGACTTTGCTGAAGCCGCACGCACTGCGGTTATCAACAAAAGAGCCGGTGGTATGGGTCTTATTCTTGGAAGAAAAGCTTTCCAGAAACCACTAGCTGATGGAATAAAATTAGTGAACTTGGTTCAGGATGTTTACCTTAGCAAAGAAGTTACAATAGCTTAGCAGATACACAAGTATCGGCATTTCCCCTTGGTTTAAGGTCGGATCATTTTTTTGATCCGGCCTTTTTTTATGGGTAGAAGGGGGATTTTAGTCTGGATTCCAAGAGGATTAGTCCATTGCATAATAAAAGGTTAAACGGGGAGTGATTGCAGTTTTAATTGATGTCCCGTTTGGGAGTGATTCGAAACTTTCGATTACGATATTTGGGCTGAATATAACCCCGGCGGCAGGATACCAGTTTACAGCAACCAAATAAAGAGATCGATTGTCTCCACTTTGAGAGGTAAGGGGATCAAAATAATCATAACGGGCAGCAATTGCCACTTTTGGGGAGAAATGCCAGGTACCAAAAAGAGATAACGCGGCACCATAACTGTGACCTTCCAGATTTCTTTGCTGCTCGCCATTCTGCCGTATCCCGTAAAAAGCTTCAATTCCTGCCGATACCTTCTGTTTTTCTCTGTAGCCGGCAAACAATGTGAAGTTTAGATCATCATTTGGATATTCAAGATCATAAGGTCCGGGAGTTCTAATGAGTAACTTTGGCCTTGAGACATAATCGAACGCAAGAGTGAAGGTGAAGTTTTTACCCGGAGAAAATTGCAGGTGGGAATAAAGCCGCTTGTGTTTGTCCGTTTCGGGTGAATTTCCATTGCCATTACCAAACATCAGCCAATATTTTAACATGCCATTCCCAAAAAGATTTCCATGCAGAGATATTCCAAGATCGGATGATGGAGAAATTTTCCGCAGGTCAAGCTGTGTTTTTTCGAGGAATCTGTTTTCCCAATATGCCTCAGAAATGCCGTATGTTGGAGGAGGTTGAAGCCCCAACACAAGATCACTCCCCGGGAAGATCTCGCTCCACCTGATATTAACTTCCTTCAGAAACACACCAAATTTGTTATTTACAGTAGTGGCATTCTCAGCCTCGAGACGGATTCTTCCTGAAAATTCCGCAGAGATATCATGATCATAAGTGAGATATATCCTTCGAATTTGGAATGCATTCATCTTTTCCACCCCCGGAAGTGCCATATTATCCAATGTCGCTGCATTGGGATCACGCTGGAGGTTATAATAGTAGTCACCAAATATCAGACCTGAAAGTCTCCCCTTTCCAATATCTTCCTGGGAATAGAGGGTGAAAGATAAAACTGATAATAACAGGATGACTTTTTGCATCCGCTTCATTTTGCCTCGGATCGATTGAAACAGTTAAGAAATATCAGAAAAATAGCACTCAATTTTAACACATTCTGTTGTCACGACAAAAATCAACCATTTAATATTTTATTAACACCTGCTTAACATTTGCTTAACATTCATTTTAGACATTTGTATGTTAAAAAAGGAAAATCATGCTTAAAAGTTTGATCATGTTAATGTTGGTTTCTTCACCTCAGGAATCTGTTACTCTCGATAGTTTACCTTCAAATGAGTCATATCTTGTTGAGGTGGTCACCGCGGCAGAAGAAATCTATGATGACGGTGTTTACAGGAAGAGATATGCCCCATTTACAGTAAGTGATTCAACGGGTGTGGTTGTGTTGGAGGTTGCAGCAAAATATGACAGACCTGCAGTAATAACCCTCCCTAAAGGGAAATTCCTTCTTAGAACAAATATTCCCGACCTGATCGAAAAGTTTATAATCACCGGGAATTCGTCAACCCTCAAGGTAATCCTCTAAAATATTTTTCGGGCCTCCAATAAAAAAAGCCGCCTCGTTTCTGAGACGGCTTTTTCATTAATAAGAATCAGAGAATAGAACACGGATTCCACGGATAAAGCACGGATTTTCACGGATGGCTTTATCCTCTCCTTTGCGTTCTCTGCGTCCTTTGCAGTTTCTCTTAATCTCTCCTCTGTGTGCTCTGTGGTAAACATCCTGCCTGTGGTTAAAACCGACAGGCTATAGGTGGTTATACCCCTAACCTATTTCAGTAACATCAACTTTTTAATTTCAGAGTTTTTACCCTGAACAAGTTTGTAGATGTAAGTTCCTGAAGGGAGGTTTGAAGCTTCAAATTTAACTTCATATTGCCCGGGTTGTTTAACATCGTTAACCAGCGTAACCACTTCGTTGCCAAGAACATCATATATCTTTAAGGTGACCAAACCGGTCTCTTTTATTGCATAATTGATGGTAGTTGAAGGGTTAAACGGATTAGGATAGTTCTGACCAAGTTTGAAACTGAGGTTCATAAGTTCATCTTCAATTCCAACAGGACTTGAGTTGATCACAAATGAGTAAGTTCCACCGGCAGTTACATTAAATTCATAAACAGTCTGCGTTAACATGTTGATACCATTCGAAATTCCGGGACCTCTAAGAGTAAAGGTATAGGCATTTCTGATCTCTTGAGGTATCCTGTTCAAGATATCCAACCAGCTAAGTTTGAAGGAACCGGCTGATTTGGCAAAAACCTTAAACGACCACGATTTATTTACACCATTAAGAAGCGGAGCCTGTATGTTGGAAGCAAATCTGGTTGCAAAATTGGTCCAGCCTGTTTGGAGGAAATAAGATTCAATTGCGTTTGCAGCTGGTGACATTGGTGCTTTAACATAATCGAACGAGTGATCAAATCCGTCAGTTGCCAATTCGTTTGTTCCAAATGCAAGATATTTATCTTTTATTCCGTTCATTTCAGAAAGGATGTCAACAAACCAGTTTGATGGAGTAATTTCAAACGGTTCATCTTTCTTTGGAGAAATCCCATCAGATGGAGTATTAAAAAGATATTTAACGTTAAGATCTGAAGCATTGGTGAAGAACCAATGGCCATCCCATGCAGCAAGATTTGTAACCATCTCGTATTGTTTGGTGGCAGTTACATATTTGTAAACTGGTACCTGAACAATTCCTGCTGTTGCAGCCTCTTCGATGGTATATGTGTTCTCACCCTGCAAGATTCTCAGATTTGTTTTTGGTGAACCTCCCATGAAAGGTGAAGCGATGAGGTTCCAACCACCGGCAAGGGCTTTTGTCTGATCAGTGATGACTGGAGTACCATCAAGATCAACAGTGGTACCGGATTCAATTCCAAGCCAATAACCCATTGTTGGGTTAAGTGTGGATGACGATTGATAAACACCACCCGAATAACCATAAAGAATGAATGAAGCGATGTCGTCACCAATAATGTCAGTAGCAAGATTTGAAAGCGGAAGTGCAGGAATCGACATAAGGTTCCATCCGGCTGTGAATTCATTACTTTGTGTAGTTGATGTTCCTCTACCCAAAAGTGTAACAACTTTTGTTGGAGTATCAGGATCGTTACTTGTAAAAGTAAGGGTTCCGGAAAAATCTCCGATAGTTAGAGGATTAAATCTGATTGTTACTCCATTGGAATCACCAACAGCCACATTGAAATTAGAAGCACCGAGATTGGCAAATCCGGTTCCTGCAACCGATACATTGGAAACTGTAAGTGTGGTATCACCGTTGTTACCCACATAAATAATTTCATCAGAATTACCCCCTGCGATAACCGCACCAAAATTTAAGGTGTCAACTCTCACCAAAATATTTGGTGAAAGTGATTGACCAATACCGGTTAAACTTACGGTATCAGACGGGCTGCTTGGGTCATTGCTTGCAATTATTAATTTGCCCGGGAATGTACCTGCTGCACGAGGAGCAAATTTGATAGTTCTTGTTGTCGATGCATCTTTTGGAAGAATCGTAACAGTATCGCCTGCTATTGAATAAAAATCACCTGTCAAACTAAAACGAGATAAATGCAGAGCTTGATCGCCACTATTTGAAATAGTTAGAGTGAAAGACGAATCTTTGTCAGTCTTTAAGATACCAAAATCAAAAGCGGTATGGCTCAAAGAAATTGTTGGATCAGAAAGGGTAACTCCGATTGTAAGCTCAAAGTTTCTTGAGTTCGCTTCGGCCGGTGAATTATTATAAGTGTAAGTTGCTGTTCTGAGGTCTGTAACCGTGGTGGTTGTTAAATCTTTCAGCGAAATGGCATAATTGGATGGGACATCCAAAAATGAATCCGCACTTAATGTAATATTTCCGGAAATATCCGAGTTAACGGTAAATGTCCAGGTGGAAGTTGTGGCGGACAAATCAGTTCTGAGTTTAAAATCTCTTTCGTAATTTGGTCCCAATGCAGAACCCCACCCATCGCGTGGGAAATACACATCAATAAAGTTACTCGGTGCAGGAGGTGCTTTGGGAAGGTCAATCCCTACATCATAGCCGTCTGTTGCATTTGCAAACATTCCTGCCAATGCGGTGGTGTCCAAAACAGACCCACTCACTGCTTTTAATTTTAATGACCAGCCGAAATTATTCAGATGGAAAATATTGTTTGGAGCAACTTTGTCAAGTAAATTGATATTCAGAAAAGTTGTGCCAAATGTAATAGCTGGTTTTTCCTGAGTATCTGTGAACAACCCTGAAGGGAGTCCACCGGTAATAAAACCTTCAGTCCAATTCTCTTGTACATATGAGACCACATTTACCCTGGTAGGATTACCAAGGTCAGATTTTGGAATTTTAACTTCCCAAAATCCTGTTGTTGTATTGAGATAATTTGAAGTGGTTTTAACCGTGCTAACCCAGGTTGTACCGTTATAAATTTTCAAGAACTCATTAGTGCCGTTTACTTCAAAAACATAATGATAATTTGCAGTAAAAGGTAGAACGGGGTTCCAGGTCCACTGTTCTCCAAATTTTGTTCCTGTGCCTTGCAAAGGATCGAGTTGTGGATCGGTATCAAAATAAATATGGAACTGCCTGCCACCGTCAGAAATAGAACCATTTGGTGTATTTCCTGAATAACCTAAATAAATATTATCTTTATCCCATGTAACAAAGGCAGAAATCTGTGTTCTGGTTGTATTAAATTTTTCAAGTGTGGTGCTAAAATTATTGTTACCGTCAATAGCTTCGGTCCGGTAAGTTGATGTCGTCTGCGCATGTAGTGAAATTGTCAGGAGTGCGAAGAAGAGAAAACGGGTAAGTTTTCGCATGGATACCTCAAGATTAAATGCGTTAAATAGTGTCTAATTAATTATATCTGAATAATCAATAAATCTACAAAAAAAAGGGTTGCTAAAAAAGCATATATCATTCCCCAAAAAGCAATTTGTGATCCAGAACGCACTCATTTTTATGCTTTAAAGCCGGAATATGAAGAAATTGCGAATCTTTGATGATCAAAGGAGGGATTAATAGATCTACAAAAAAAGGGACGCCAATTTTATTAGCATCCCTTAAAACGATATCTGTAGCCTATGAAGGGTCTTCCTGTTTGAGGTCGAAAACACGGAAAGCACAGAATTTAAGATAAGAAGTTTCAGGCATCGAAGGGATCATCGGATGATCGAGAGACGCTCCTGAATAGCGAATCAACTGTAGCACCTTTTCTTCTTTATAAGCAGCTTCTTTAATTATGTCAAGGAATTCTTCCTTGGTAATATGGAAGGAGCAGGAAGAAGTAATCAGGTAGCCGCCATTGTTAATCAATCTAAGGGCACTTCTGTTCAGTTTCTGATATCCTTGTTTTGCAGGAATAATGTTCTTTTTCTGTTTTGCAAATGCAGGTGGATCGATAATAATCATATCATATTTTTTGTTTTCATCTGCACAGTTTTTTAGATACTCAAACACTTCGGCAACGATAAAATTAGCCTCACAAGCAAAAACATTGTGATTAAAATTAACTTCGGCGTGTTGGATTTCAACAACTGATGAATCAACAAAGTCTACAGATTCAGCGTTATTATAGGCACAGTGAAGCCCAAAACCACCCGAGTTGCAGAAGGCATCGAGAACTGTAAGCCCCTCTGCCAGCTCACCCGTGAAATTCCGGTTGTCACACTGGTCGAAATAAAACCCGGTTTTTTGACCATCCTGAAAATTGACTTTGTATTTAACTTTTCCATCATCAATTTTCTGAACATCATCATTACCGAGAAAAATCTCATCGGTGAATTCCAAACCCTCCAATTGACGGAAATATGGTGAGTTTCTGGTGAACACATTCTCAGCTCCGAGGTTTCTGTGTAGAATATCCACGATGATATCCAGGTTTTTCTCCATGCCAACTGTGTTTACCTGAAGGACATAGGTATCATTATATTTATCTATAATGAGACCGGGGAGAAAATCACTCTCGCTAAAAACCATTCTGTAAGATTTTCTGTTGGGATACACCTTCTCCCGCAACCCAAGCGCAGCGAAAATTCTTTCAACAAACATCGTTCTTAAATCGGGAATGGGTCGTTTGTCGAGAATTCGAATTGCAAAAAGTGAATGTTTATTATAAAATCCGGTACCAAGATATTGTCCGTTTGAATAATAAATATTCACCAGCGCGCCATTTTCGGGATTTCCTTCAACTTCCTGGATTTCATTGCTGAAAATCCATTGATGGCCCGTTTTAAGACGGCGCTCTTCTATTCTTCTAAGTTTAACATTTGCCATTTTTATTGTCCGATTAAATTACTTGTTAACTATTAGTTTTTTAGTGATGGTAGTGGAATTTATGGTCAACTCATAAAGATAAACACCCGAAGAAAGATTTAATCCTGCGGATTGTGTGTTAAACTTCACTGAATAGTTTCCTGGAGTCTGGAAGTCTTCAACCAGGGTTGTTACTTCGGCTCCAAGCGCATCATAAATCCTTAGAGCCACTCTTTGTGTTTCATTTCCACCAACTGTATAGTTAATAACAGTTTCGGGGTTAAATGGATTTGGATAATTTTGATTAAGTTGATGTGACAAAATCACACCTGAAAGATCTACAAAAATTGTATTTGAAAGGTCTGAAGTGCCATCAAAATCAACCTGCCTTAAGCGGTAGGAAAACTTTCCGGCATTCCCGGGTAAATCAACAAATGAATAATCATGTTTTTGAGTTGTTGTACCATTTCCCGAAACATATCCGACATCTTTCCAGTTTGTTTCGTTCTCAGCCAGTCTTTCAACATGGAAACCCATGTTGTTAAGCTCTGTTGCTGTTGTCCAGTTTAATACAACTGAATTGTTGTTCGTTGTTGCGCTGAAAGCGGTAAACTCAACCGGAACAGGTACCATAAATGGGGTAAAGAAAACATATCCTCTTACGGTGGTGTCGGCTTTATGTGTTATATGTTTTTCAATTGACAATGAATCGTAAACACCCCAGTCGTTATTTTGGGCATAGATATCATTTGTGCAATTCAGAAAGAAATCATAAACAACGGTGTCCTGATAGTTCCCATAGATCTTGTTTTGGCCATCATCGGTGGTGTCAGCATTGGTAAGATTACCAAATGAAGGTTCGGGACCTGCTTGAATTGTGGTGCCATTCTGGATGGTTACACCCCAATAGTTACCATAAATGATATTACGGGAAGCTCTTGGTCTGTTCTGTGAATTACCGTTAACATTTATACCACTACCCGAAACCAGGGGATCGGTGTTGATATTGTTGTTGTATATCAGATTATCGTGAATGTGGCAAGTGATGTCGCCACCCGTCATTCCAATTCCAAAACTGTTGTTATATATTTCGTTATAAGCTATCTCGGAGTGGGAAGAACTTCCGGCGAGAAGTGCAGCAATACTGATTCCACCCGTTCTGGCGTATGATCCACCGTGAATTTTATTATATCTGATGGTGGGCGAATTGTCGTTTTGAGTACCAACTGTAATCTGGTTTTTTGCCGAAGTATTTTGAGTATTGTTGTTAAACAGTTCGTTATACTCAATCAATGGAGAAGAACCGGTGGTAACATAAATACCATATTCATAGTTTAATGCGATATAATTCCATTTAACTTCGGGATTTGATGTAGTCTGGAAATAGAGTGATCTGCGGTTTTTGTAAAATCGGGAATGATGCACCTTCGGGCTTGAATTGAAGCATCTGACGGCATAATAAGCATCAGTGAAGACGGCATATTGAATTATTGAAGTGGTGTCGGGATTTGCATCCTTAAAGTATAATCCTTCATAAGCTCCCAGTGTATTTTCGGTAGCACCCTTAAAATAGACACTGTCGCCCGGTGCACCAAGAACCTTCATCGATCCATTGATCAAAAATCCGGCTACTGAAGTTGTGAATGTAAGGATGGAACCCTGATTAATAGTTAAACGATCGTTGACTGCAACAGTACAAATCTGAGCAACGGTATAATTAGGGAAGGTGCCCGTAACGGCTCCTGCTGAGTTTGCAACAAGACTGTCAAGAGTCCATTGCACACCGGTTCCGGGGGTTATGAACTGAGCATTTATCGATATAAAGCCCAAGAAAACAAATAAAAACAACTTTTTCATAAGAGAAATCCTTTAATTTGGTTTTTAAAAAATCCCCTTCTAATAAAAAGCCGTTGATGGCTTTCACCAACGGCTCCGTGCTGATTATAAAATGTTATTTTAAATAATATTTGTTGACTACTTTACCATGCTCGAATTCATAAACCAGAGGGACACCCGTTGGAATATTAAGTTCAAGCACTTCTTCTCTCGTCAAATTATCAAGGTGCATCACAAGAGAACGAAGAGAATTGCCATGGGCAACTACCCAAATGTTTTTTCCTGCCATAACCATCGGTTCAATCTTTTCGATATAATAAGGGATGGTTCTGGCGGCGGTGTCTTTTAGACTTTCGCCATTTGGAGGGTTGATGTCGTAACTTCTTCTCCAGAGGTGAACTTGTTCGTCACCAAATTTAACTGCGGTTTCCGCTTTGTTCAGTCCTTGAAGATCACCATAGTGGCGTTCATTTAGAGCCTGATCTCTCTCAAAAGGAATCTCACCAAACCCTGCGCTTGCAGATGCAAGATCAGCCGTGCGAATTGCTCTTTTAAGAACGGAAGTAAATAAATAATCAAAGTGTAGATTTTTAGCTTTTATAAGTGTACCGGCTTCGATGGCTTCTTTTTCACCAAATTCGGTTATATCAACATCGACCCAGCCCGTAAAACGGTTCTCAAGGTTCCATTGAGACTGCCCGTGCCTTAACAGAACTAAGTAGTTCATTCTGTCTCCTGTTTTTTGCCATGTTTTATGAAATTGAGTTATAAATTTACGAAAACTTTAACAAAAACTCTCCTTTTAGACAACTTCAATGACTAAAAAAACTTAAAATCCCTTATTTTAGAAGTCAAATGGAACATTTTTTTAGCACAACGGGTAATTAATAGTATTATTTCTTTTATGGCATTAAACTCAGGAAATTAAATGAAATCAACAGTGTTTTTTATCACAATTCTTGTATCTCTTCTTTTGTCGGCTTGCAGCTGTCCCGTCTGCGACATAGTTGACAACCGCTACCCAAAAACCCTTAAAATGATGGGTGTCCCTCAGAAAATTAAAGAAAAAGTTGATAACTATATAGCCGGCAGAACAGGCGAAGAATTCTTCATGAAGAATGTTTCATTAAATGAAACCGCTTCCTTTTTTGATTCAGTTAAATACTATTGGGTTTACGACATTTCGATGCCCGGGAAAGAATGGGTTACAGGGAAAATTGATTTGTTCACTGATTCCCTTGGTAATATTGACCGGTTGATGGAAATTAATGGCATTCCCGATTGTGGCATGAATCCCCAAGGCTGCACATTTGATATCACTCCTTCTGCTGCAATTGAAATTGCAAAAAAAGAGGGACTAAAACCGGGAATCAAGGTGTGGTCACAAAAATTCCTGTGGAATGCAAATTTCAACAGGTATGTTTGGCAGATAATTTCAACCCTTCAGGAATCACAAGGCAGTCAGGGCTTCAGCGGCTCCGGTGAAGAAATCATTATAGATGCCTCAACAGGAGAAAAGTTGGATTTTACCGAGTGGAAAGTGAGGTAGAGATTCGGAACCGCAGAACCTCAGAACATTAGCACTTGAGTACTTGAGTGACTTGAGAAACTATCTGCCGATAGTGTGAGGAGGGGTAATCGTCCCGATTGCCGTCTGCAACACGAATAACCGTAAGAGGAGCCCTATTTCACCGTGTAACGGGATTGATATTCGTAGCGTTTGGATTGCTTGAAATTACGAAAATCCGACTGGGTGGTGTGCGACATATTCGTAGCAAAATGTAAATCCCCCACCAACAAAACCCGCCTGGGCGGTGTGACATGTTCGTAACAATTTGTGAACACCACCGAAGTTCTGAAGTTCTGAATCTCCGAAGTTCCCCTACCATCCTTCCGGTTTTACAACATTCCCGGGAGCGTTGCGAAATTTTTCTATCATGTAGCTTTCATCATAGCCTGCAATTCCGCAGCCAACTTTTGTGAGAAGGAATTCAAGATGGGGATTGCCTTTTGCACATTCAAAAAACTTTTCGATGCTTTGGGTGATCTCCTCGTCGCTCCTCATCCCAAAATTTTCATCGAGGGTGGGGAAGGCATAAGTTTTGCCGGTGAGTCCCTCACCAACTCCCATTTGTGCACCGAATTGACTATTTGCCTGTCTGGCAGCTCCGCCGTAATGTTTCCCTGCGAGATTTGAGCCAAAAACAAATATCTGGTTTTGTTTTAATGTTTCTATCATGGAAATTTCCTTGTGTTAGAGATTCGGAACTTCAGAGCTACGAACATGTCACCTGCCCGGGCAGGTTTGTCCTGTAGAAATCGACATCATGCTACGAATATCAATCCCGTTCCACGGGAAAAGTTACGGGAGAGAATGACCAATAGCTACGAATATAGATCCCGCTCCGCGGGAAAATTTTCATATCGCCTTTGGAAAAATATCTGCGTAACTCCGTCTAATCTGCGTGTATCTGCGTCCCCTTCCCCTGTTCGTGTTGCATTGGGCAATCGGGACGATTACCGCTCCTCACACTAACGCTAATAGTTTCTCAAGTCCTTCAGGTACTCAAGTGTCTCAAGTCTCTGTAGTTCCGGGGTTCTGAGGTTCCGAAATTCGCCCCCGAACTTTCTCCTCGAGATAAAGTTGGAATTTTGCAAACGCATACCCGATTGCAGCACCAATGAGGGCACCACCGAGTATATCGGAGGGATAATGCAGTCCTAGATAAACTCTCGAAATGGCTATAAATGTTGCAGTGATAAACAACACCCACTTCAATTTTGGATAGAGGATGGTGAAAAACATCGCGACAGCAAAGTTGTTTAATGCATGATTTGAGGGAAATGACCAGGTTCCTTCGGGACCGATGGGAGTAAGGGCATCAGGCAGGAAATTGCACGGGCGCACCCGTTCAACCAGTTCTTTTAAAAGTCTGGCACCCGTCTGATCACAAACTGTTACAAGCAGGATCACCATTACAGCAGCTATTCTTCCCCGTTTACCACCGTAGGTTATCATTATTCCTATCAAAACGATATAAGTGATATACCAACTGTTAACATCGGTGAGGGTGGCAAATATACGGTCGAGCGCCATCGAACTGAGCATGTGGTTAAAGAAGTAAAAAACCGCTTTGTCAATTTCGAAAAGAAAATCCATCTTTGCTCCTTAGTTCAGAAATTCCCAGGCAATACCGAATCTGATATTTCTCGGTAAAACGGGGTAATAGGGTGAAAGATAATATTTTGCATTGAGCAGATTTTCCCAGGCAAAATAGATGGTAGCCACTTTTTGAATTGTGCCGGCGACAAAAAAATCAATTTGCCCTGAAGCAGCTACATCTTCCAGAGTTGGGGTGTAAAACACTCTATCCACAAAAAAATTGTAGTTTGTAGCAACAGTTGAAGTTCTATAGCTGTAAGAAACTGAGGTCATCAAATCGAGTGCCCCGTCAAAAAGTGTATCCTTAAATGATATTCCCACTTTGGAATTGAGAAGTGGCAGGATTTTTTTATCCCAATCCTTTAATGTTTTGTGGTTATAACGAATATCAACAAATCCGGCAAAACTGCCCAAACTGTAACTTGCTGAAAGGGTTGCACCATAAGCGAGATTTTCAGGTATTGTTGAAGCCGGAGCAGGAATGAAAACCATCGGATCAATCATCGGCATAAAGGTCCCGACCGATTTTCGTTCTGTATTTGAAGCCCAACCAAGAATTTTAATCATTACATTATCTCTGCGATAACCAATTTCTCCTTCAAGCCTCGTTACAAAAGTATTGGCGTTTACGAAGTTGTAATCTTTCTCGTAACTCTCGAGATAGGAAACTCCCCCTCTAAACTGGAAAAATTCAGCAAATTCCGCTTTCCCCTCACCACCAAATCCTGTATAAATTTCACCATCATAAATGAAGAGTTTACCAAAACCTGAAAGGGCAAAACCACCCGCTTTTCCGGTAAGAATACCCCCCGTCGAGAAAGAATTTTTTCGTGCCAAACCCGAGGGGATAAATATACCATTTGTACCATCAAACCAAAAAGATTCCTGTGTAACCGCATCATAGTTTGCATGAACATCTGCCGCAAAATATTTTGTATCAAAGGTTGTACGGAACGAACCACCCGTTACAGAATAATTACGATCAATAATTGATCTATATGGACTCGTCGCAACAGAATCTTCATTCTCCCGAAATTCGTTAAGATTTGTCTGGTGATATAAGACCGCTTCAAAGTAACCTTTGCCTGCAATATTCCCAAAAGCCTTAAAATGGAGTCTGTTTTGGCTGTTTTTATGGTAACGATTTAAATAATTAACGGGAGCCGCACGGTCATCGTAGAGGATGTCATTGATTGGTCTTCCCGAAATTAAAGCAACAAACAAAGAAGAATCGTAATTAACGCCGCCATTTAATCCCAGGTCCTGTTTGATGTAGTTGTAACCGGCGGAGAGATTGATATGATTTGTAAGAAGATATTTAAGGTTGATCTTCCCTTTCCACATCGAAAGATTACTGTTTCTGAACCCATCATCCACTTTGTTGTTCGATATTTCAGTAAAAAGTATCAACCGGTTCCCGATGTTCTGATTAAACTGTACATCAATAAATCCTTCTCCAACGGGACCTTCAAAATATTTCACGCGTGAGTATGGAGCGCCCGAAATAAAGTCTCTCCCTGTAACAGATACCGTAATTTGATTTGGCTGTGTTCCGTGCAAAAAACCCATATAGGAGGGTAAAAGTGCGATTTCACGGAAATATCCCTCCATAAGATTGTCATAATAGAGAGTATTTGTAATTCGGTTGTTCACATTTATCCCATCTTCAAGAAAGGTTACTCTCCCCAGTCCCTCACCATAAAACGACACTTCAGAAGGAATACCCAAAAATCCCATATTTCTGTGAAAAGCGGAAGGGAAATGGTTAAGAAGTGTTGCAACATCCCGATAATTCATCAGGAGCAGCTCTTTTTCACTAAAAATAAACGCCGCACCCTGCATTGGTACCTGATAAACCGGAGCCAGAGTATCAATGACAATACTGTCAATTGGAGTTGTCGTCCTGCCGAGAGAATCCCTAAGAACTACACTGCTGTCTTTGGATAAATCTCTTTTTACAGAATCACGTTCCTGGGCAACAATGAGTGAGGAAAAGATGAGGAATATAATGAGAAAGCGCATTAAAACTTCTTGGATAGTGGAAACAAATAAATAATCTTTAAATTTGCCAGTTGAAAAATATTAAAAGATGGATTAAAATTGCCGGAAAATAAAACGCCCTTCCTTCCGGGGGGTGCCTCACCAATTAACTTTTTTCTAAAAAAGATGCCACATGAAGGAAAATCACTCCTTCTGCTGGGTAATGGATTCCCACAACTGATCCCTTTTGTTCAGGATGAGGGATTCTCTTCGATCCATTCTGCATCCGATGATACAACTGAGGTTTTTGAGTATAAAGCCAACACTTCAAAAAACCAACAATTCCCTGCTATGGTCGTAGATTATGCATCTTTGGATCATAAATCGGGTGAATTTGATTTTGTATTTTGTCAGACTACACTCACAAAACCGATAAAAACAAAACTGATAAAAGAGATAAAAAGAATTCTGAAACCCGAAGGAATTTTGATAACTTCAGAAATTATATGTATCAAAAAACCTGCTCCCATCTTTTTAAATGATATTTGGATAAAATCGGGTCAGGATCCCCTCTACAACGATGAATTTGAACCGTTTTACACAACCAGAGGGTTTAATTTGATTGAAAGTGCCGAGTTCCCCAACGATCTCGACGAATTTTACATCAAATCCTACAAAATTCTTGAGACCAATCTTAAAACGATGTCCGCTGAAAAAAGAGTGCAGTTCAGGAAAGATTTTGTTCAAGAGAAACATGAAATAGTAACCATGGTGAAAAGTGGCGCGCTCAAATTTTTGACATTTAAAACATTGATATTACAGAAAATATGAAACCGGCAAAAAACAGTATTGTTGAATTATTGGTAGAGAGTTATGCATTTGAGGGGAAAGGGGTTGCCTTTTGGAAAGACGAAAATGCAGCAACTGATGAAACGACCGTTGAAGAAGTTTCCTCTGCAAACAATGAAAATTCCTCATCAGATAATCAAGACTCACCCCCTGTTAATGAACGTGGATATGTGGTTTTTGTTCAGGGAGCCTATCCGGGTGAACGGGTTCTTGCAAAGATAGTTAAATCAAAAAGCAATTTTGCAGAGGCATTATTAGTTGAAATCCTCGAAAAATCCCCAATGCGAGTTGAACCAAAATGTGTCCACTTTGGCGTATGTGGAGGATGTAAACAACAGGATCTGCTTTATTCAGAACAGACAAATCACAAACAACAACAAGTTGCCCAGGTCTTTAAAACGATTGGTGGAATAACAGAATATCTTCAGGAGCCCATTACCGGCGCCGATAAACAATTCTACTACCGAAATAAAATGGAATTCTCTTTTGCCAATAAAAGATGGCTGATGAACCACGAAGCGGGACAACCTGATGTTACAAATATCGGTCTCTTTCTTGGTCTTCATGTACCCAGAGTTTTTGACAAGATTCTCGACCTCGAAGAATGTAAACTTCAGTCACCAATATCGGAAGAAATTGTTGCCTTCACCCGTGAATATTTTATTGAGAAAGGACTTGAAGCCTACTCAACCAAAACCCACACAGGATATCTCAAAAATTTGGTAATACGACATTCGGAACACACACCGGATTTGATGGTGAATCTCGTAACTGCCCGGGAAGAGCAATCGATTGTTTTTAATTATGCTTCGGTTCTTAGGGAGAAATTTCCCCAAATCACCACTATTGTGAACAATATCAACACCTCAAAGGCACAAGTTGCCAAAGGTGAATTTGAAGTTCTTCTGTATGGTGAAGGAAAGATTTACGATAAAATCGGTGACTATAAATTTGGAATCAGTGCCAATTCATTTTTCCAAACAAACACTCTTCAGGCTGAAAAACTTTATGCTGTCGCACTTGAATATGCTGAATTGAAGGGGGATGAGGTAGTTTACGACCTTTATTGTGGAGCCGGAACAATAACAACCTATCTTTCAAAACATTGTAAAGATTTATATGGATTTGAGGCAGTTCCCGATGCAATAATGGATGCAGAAATAAACAAAGAATTAAACGATGCAAGTCACCTGCATTTTTATATGGCTGATCTTTACAAAAGTTTCCTCCCTGTAATCGTAGCCAACAACATCCCAAAACCTGATGTTATAGTGCTTGATCCACCAAGAAGTGGCATGCATCCCGTTACATTAAGTGATATTATCACCATTAAACCACCAAAGATAGTTTATATCAGTTGTAACCCGGCAACCCAGGCAAGAGATATTAAAGAACTCTTGGCGGCAGGTTATAAACTTGTTAAAATGAGAGCTGTTGATATGTTTCCAAATACATATCATATTGAGAATGTAGCTTTGTTAACACTTTAAAATAGGATTGGAAGTTAAACCGCAAAGGGCGCCAAGAACGCAAAGGGAGGGATAAACCACAGAGCACACCGAGGACACAGAGGAGAGATTTTGGAAATAAACCGCGAAGGACGCAAAGAACGCAAAGAGGAAAATTAGATTAGTCCCATCCGCGAAAATCCGCCTCATCCGTTTCATCCGCGTTCTATTATAAAATCCCCATCCGTGAAAATCTGGTTAATCTGCGTGTATCTGCGTCCCCTAACTTACTCTACCAACAGACCTTTCAACTCCTCAACAGTAGCAGCATAAAAGGTTGGATTTTCTTTCATGAGAAATTCTTGTGAGCGATAACCATAACCCACTGCGATGGTATCCACTCCCGCATTTCTGCCACAACCGATGTCAAACTCCGAATCCCCAATCATCACTGTTTTCTCTTTGGTAGAACCATAATGTTTGATGATAATCTCCAGTGGTTCAGGGTCGGGTTTAATTTTAATGCCGGGTTTTCTCCCCATAAGGAATGGGAAAAATTTATGCAGATTAAAATGGTCGGCAATCCGTTCAGTTTGAAGTTGATTTTTGGTTGTCAAAAGTGAAAGTTGAGTTCCGGACTTTTGTAATTCCATAAGCAGTTCCGGAATCCCGTGGTAAAATTTTGTATCATCGATATAATCGAAATAAATATCGCGATAAACCTCAATATAATGTTCGATATCGCCAACATTGATTCTAAAATCGTTAAAAATATCCTGAAAATGGGCTCCGATATAGTTGTTAAATTTCTCTCTCGGAAATACCACATCCTTCATTCCCAGCATCTCAAAAGTTTTAACGGCAGATTTGTAAATGGTATCTGCCGAATCGAAGAGTGTACCATCCATGTCAAAAACAACCAGATCATATTTTTTCATAAACTGTTCTCCTATTTAAGTAAAGTCATTTTACGACTTGATGTGCCTGAAACGGTTTTTAGAGTGTAGAAATAGACACCGGAATTGAGATTTGATCCATCAAACTTAAATTGATGTCTGCCGGCAGGATAATAACCTGCAACAGGATTTGCAATTTCATTCCCCATCACATCATATATTTTCACTGATGCCTCCCCCGCTTTTGCCAGTTCAAATGAAATTGTGGTAACAGGATTACCCGATTGTGATCCTGTTGAAAATGGATTTGGATAATTTTGATGTAAAACAAATTCTTCAGGAACTGTTCCCAATTCACCGGCGATCGAAGTGAGGTCTTGAGGTGTAAATATCACTTTAAACTTTCCACCCGTGTTGGCAGCAAGATTTAATTCAAGTGATGATGCATTAAAATCCTGAAAAGGCATTCCGTCCAAGATAACCCCGGTGATTTTTAATTTTCCGGTAGCTGTTAACAGTGGATTAACTGAGAGAGTTCTTGTTGTAAGTGACGGTTCAAATTTATAATAGAGAGAAAACGGCTCTTTTTTTACATATATTTTGGAATAGAGATATGTCAGGTAGCCCAATTCAACAGAATGGTACCCCGCTTTAAATCCGGTCCCTTTGTGTTCTCCCCAAACTCTTCCACCGCGACGCATGGTGTTTTCAAATACTTCACCATAAGTGTGATCAACAAAATAATTCATAAAAAAACTGAGGCTCTCGTCGGCTGTCCTGAGGTATTCATCGTCTCCCGTTAAACCCCAAAGCTCAAGCCCCCCTGTTATTGCCTGCTCAACCTGCCACCAGGCTTTTGCAGAATCCTGAATACCCCACAGGAGCATCTGTCCCGTCTGTCTGTTAAAATCTTTGTAAGGAGCCCCATACCCGTGATCATATCCCTTCAACAAAACATTAGCAAAAAGTTTTTTGGCTGCAAGGATGTTTGCCACTTGTGGATTCAAATGGTATGATCTGCCCAAAACCCATGCGGTCTTAAGCACATGCCCCATAATCGTCATCGTTTCCGACTGATTTATGCTCCAGTCGGTGTTATACTCTTCAGCAAAACCGATTTGTTGATTGTCCATTGTTGGGGTAATTCTGTTTAAAATGTTGAGAACTATGGAATCGGCCTTGGTTTTATACTTTAACTCTCCCGTTAAACGGCTCATCAAAAGCAGATGAGTAGTCAGTGCATCAACAGTAGCGTTAAAACTTTTGCCGCTTTTTGAAGAAAAATTGTATGAGGCCTGATCGTAATATCCAAATGTCGATGATTTGTCCCAATATTTATTTTCAAGAATGTCATATCCCTTATTAAACCACGATTCTGCCAGTCCATCCCTTGTTGCTTCATAAAGAGAAGCTATTCCAAGGAGTGCATAATGGGCGTCAAAAGCGGTTTTTGAGCCTGTAGTTGAAACGGGAGTTCCCTGTCGGTTGAGATCGTTATACCAGCCGCCGTTTGTGTTGTCCCATCCCTTTGCATATAAAAAAGAGAGTGCATCCCGTGATTTTTGCAAAAATACTTCGTCTCCTGTAAGCATAAAAGCCTTTGAAAATCCATAGGCATGACGGGTTTGAGTTAGAGGTTTTTTATTTGTGCCCCATGATGTTATCACATTTCCCTGACGGTCAACATTTGTATAAAATCCACCGTAAGTAACATCGTAAGAGTTGAACCAGAACCTTGCACAACTGTCAACATAGGCTATTAACCGGTCGGGATCATTTAAATATGGAGAATCGGGGGTATATTGTGAAAAGGTTTGTGAGTAGCCTGAAAAAATGGTCAACAACAAAATTGTCACCGGGAAGTGTTTTAGGGGCATCTGAAGTTTCTGTTATGAAAGTAAAATTTAATATTACAAAAATACTGAAATTAATTCACTTCAATTTTTGTTAATATTGATAAGTGAAATAAAGGAATTAGTGGAATGTCAAAAAGAGTTGTGTTAACCGGTGCCACCGGCCTGATTGGAAAAGCACTTTGTAAAAAATTAATTGAACGCGGAGATACCCCCGTGGTTATCTCCCGTGATCCCGTTCAAGCCAGAGGAATGACTTTTATTAAAGAGTTTGTTAAATGGGACTATAAAGACCCCAAACCAATCCTTAAAAAACTTGAAGGGGCATCTGCTTTTGTAAATCTCGCAGGAGCTTCTGTAGCTGAGCGCTGGAGTGAACTTTATAAACTGGTTATCTTAAACAGCAGAGTCCAAACCACAAATGCCTTGATACATGCAATTTCTTTGCTCGAAGAAAAACCCAAAGTGTTGATTTCCTCCTCGGCAACCGGCTTTTATGGAGACACAGGTGATGAAGAATTTGATGAAACAGGGGCAAAAGGAGAAGGTTTTCTCGCTGATGTATGTGATGCATGGGAAAAAACTGCTTTACAAGCTGAAGGACATGGTGTTCCTGTTTCGATTGTGAGAACCGGTGTGGTACTCTCACCCGATGGCGGGGCACTCAAAAAAATGATACCCGCTTATAAATATATGGTCGGCGGAACATTGGGAGCCGGCACGCAGTGGATGTCATGGATTCACATCGATGATATTGTAAGACTTTATTTACACTTGATCGACAATCCACAATCCGGCGTGTTTAATGGCGTCTCCCCAACTCCTGTTACGATGGATGTTTTTGTTTTTCTCCTTGGTAAGGCCTTAAAAAAACCATCGCTGATGCGTGTACCGGGATTTGTTTTAAGAATTATGTTTGGTGAAATGGCTTCAACAATCCTCGACAGCCAGAAGGTTATCCCTGCCTATACCGAAAAGTCGGGGTTTCTTTATCATTTCCCCGAACTTGATGATGCTTTTGCGGATTTATTGAAGTGAGGCATATCGGGAAATGGAAGTTTTTTAGGACGCAGATACACGCTGATTAGGCAGAGTTTCGCAGAGGAAAATTTGTGTGTTATAATTTATTTTCTGATTTTATCGCTGTTTTATTTAATTTTTCTATATAAACTTTATGCCCGTAATGAATACTGAAAATGAGTATATACGATTATTCGAGACTATCAAGGAAAGAATAAGAATCTCTCAAATCCGATCAGCTTACGCTGTTAATTCCTCCCTGATTTTACTTTATTGGCAAATTGGTGAATTAATAATAAGCAACCAATCTCTCTTAGAAAGCCGTAACGACTACATTGACAGGCTTGCCAACGATCTTCGGACTGAATACCCGAACGCAAAAGGCTTTTCCCGTCGAAATCTTTTCGACATGAGAAGATTTTATGCTTTTTATTCAACTGTTTCAGTGCAACAACTTGTTGCACTGAAGCCATTTATCAGCAAGCTTGAAGAAAACGCTAAACTCCAAAATATTTCACACAATAATTTATTAACTGAACAAGAAATTCCTCAGTTAATGCAACAGCTTGTTGCACTTGTTCCTTGGGGACATCATATTCTTCTCTTGACAAAGATAAAAGAAGTGGAGAAGCTCTTTTTCTATCTTCTGCATACTATTGAAAACGACTGGAGTAGATCGGTGCTATCTTTACAAATTGAGCAAAATCTTTACCACAGGTTAGGAAGATCGGTGAATAATTTCCTCAATACAATGCCCGTTGAAAAGGCATTGAAGGTTCAACAGATAATGAAAGACCCTTATATAGTTGATTTCTTGACTCTTTCACCCAAAATGCGTGAGCTTGAAATCGAAAAACAACTTACAGGCCAGATAACTGATTTTATTCTTGAACTTGGGAAGGGTTTTTCTTTTGTCGGTCGCCAATTCCACATTCATATCGCCGAAAAAGACTATTATATTGATATGTTGTTTTACCATATACGATTAAAGTGTTTTGTCGTTATGGAACTTAAGCTAACTGAATTTCAACCCGAATTTGCAGGAAAATTGAACTTCTATTTATCAGCTGTAGATGATATAATAAAACAAAAGGATGATAATCCATCGATAGGAATCATATTATGCAAAAGCAAGAATGGTATCGAAGTTGAATATGCTCTAAGAAATATTACAAAACCCATCGGAGTTAGCGAAATCAAATTTGGGAAAGAATTGCCGCAAGAATATGTGTTCGATATTCCCACGGTTGAGGAATTTGAAAGAGAGTTAGACAGGATGGTAGAAAAGTAACTCTGCGTTTATCCGTTAAATCTGCGTGTACCTGTCCGACGTGGCGGATCCGCGTCCCCTAAATATTTATTTCATAAACAGCGCTTTGATGGTTTCTGATTGAACCTGTCCGCCGTCGAGGGCAGTGGCAGTCATCCGGACGAGATATGTACCTGAAGAGAGTCCCTTTGGCTCCCATCCAAACACAAACTCACCGGCATTGTATGCACCTTTTTTGATCTCTTCGACCAAAGAACCAAAAATATCATATACTTCAATCTTGATGTTACTCTCTTTTGCAAGTGCAAAAGTGATCGAGGTTGAAGGATTAAAAGGATTTGGATAATTCTGTTTAAGAGCTGCAAAATTGCCACCTGTAAATTGTGGAATTACATCAATTGCGTCAACATCGGGTTCAAATGTCCAGATTTTCCCTGTGTAATCGAGAATGTAAAGATTTTTGAAATTGTCTTCTCCAAAAGACACAATTGAAAAACCGGTGCTGTTTATCAAAACTTCATTTTGAACCGGCTGACCTGGTGTATATTTTAATGACCATATTCTTTTTGAAACATAATCGGCATAGATATATTTCCCGTAAAGTTTAGGATTTTTGTTCCCGCGATATACAAATCCACCTGTAATTGAATACCCACCTGCCGAATTGTGGGCATACTCCCAAATTGGAAGTTTTAATCCTGTTGTGTCACAACCGGATGAGGGACTGTAACAATGAAAAGATTCCATTATCTTCCAGCCGTAGTTCCCCCCTTTTTCAACAATATTAATCTCCTCCCACATATTTTGACCCACATCAGCTACCCATAGTTTATTTGTGACAATATCAAAACTGAATCTCCATGGATTTCTCATTCCATAAGCGTAAACTTCCTCAGCCCACCCCTGTGTGTTTCCGGCAAAAGGATTATCCGGTGGAATCAGATAGTTTTTGTTCCCCGATGTTCCATTTACATCAATTCTGAGGATTTTTCCAAGAAGTGCAGCTTTATTTTGTCCATTCCCCTGAGGATCACCACCTGAACCGCCATCACCGGCAGCGATATACAAATAACCATCGGGACCAAAACTCACCTGTCCACCGTTGTGGTTTGAGAAGGGTTGATTGTAAGTCATGAGGATAAATTCGCTCGCTTTAACCGCCGAATCACCATTGGTGTTTGATACCTGAAAACGGGAAATAATCGTTCTGCGGGGATTATTTGCGGTATAATTCACATAAAAGTAGCCGTTTTTTATGAAGTTGGGATGAAAAGCCAAACCCAACAACCCCTGTTCACCTCCAGAGAGAACCCTGTCGGTAATATCAAGAAAAACCTTCGGATTTGATGCAGTGCTGTTGTTTGGGAAGACATAAATTCTCCCCGGTTGAGATACAACAAATATCCGATTGGTCTCATCAAACGGAGATTGTAAATCAACGGGACTTGGGATGGTAATGTTTGGAAAGGCGTTTTTTATCAATACCTGTGATTGAACAGGCGTAACCATAAAAACAATGGCAAAAACCATTGCCACACCAAAAACAGCAAGGAGGGATCTTTTCATAAATGGGCTCATTACAAAATTATAATTAGTTAAAATAATACTCTAATATAATTAAAACCATTTAATCAATTACGAAGTTTCAAATTCCTTTCCACCACACGGAATATATCCCGGTTTTGGGTGTGATTCATATTTTGTACATAACACTGCCGACTCATCGAAGTGGCGACACTTGGAGCAAATGGAATTTTCGATGATTTCACGGTTTTGGGCGTAAAATTTTTTGTAACCTGTGTAAGCGGGCAAAACAACCCCGGCAAGGATGGCTGCAATAGTAAGGATCAACCAAAATTTATCATCGGGCAATGCCGTTCTAATTAAAAAAACTGCCACTAATACAACAACCAGTCGCAAAAGCGACTCAATTACTAACTTTCCCATGAGTAAATCACTTTTTCTCTCAAAAAATAAACCTCAATTTAGCAATAAATATGGTTGTGAATTGTATATTCGCTCAGGTATTTTTATTAAATCAAAAAAGGACCGTTATGCTTAAGAAATCATCTCTTTTATTCATTATAACCATGATAATTTCCTCCTCTGCTGCTTTTGCTCAGAACTTCGGAATTAATTTTACACTTGGATTCCCCCAGGGCGAATTCAAAGAACATGTTACACGTACAGGACTCGGTATTGGCGGCGAAATTCTCTTCCCAACTGCGCCGATGGTGCCTGTTGAATGGGGATTTGATATAGCTTTCATCAATTATGGTGATGAAACAAGAAGGGCTCCATTAAGCAACTTCATCCCTGACCTTACAGTTGATGTTAACCGTACAAACAACATCGTTATGGGTCATGCGATGATTAGAATTTCACCACCCAGCCCTTTGTTTAAACCTTATCTCGACCTTCTCGCAGGTGGCTCGTATATCTATACTCAAACCACATTGACGGAAAGATTCTCGGGAAAAGAAAAAATTACTGATGAAAATTTTAGCGATTGGGCTTTCAGTTACGGAGCAGGGGCAGGTATCATGTTCTCTGTTTACAATCAGATGGGTACCAATGTGATGATCGACCTAAAAGCAAGATATTTGTTTGGAACCCAGGCTGAATACCTGTCAGAGGGTGATGTCATCATTAACACACAAAATGGAACTGTTACATACAATACCAGAAGATCTAAAACCGACATTTTAACCGCTCAAATTGGCGTTAATATCAGTTTTAGTGCTGTTCTTTTTTAATTATTCATTCGTTAAGGCCACAAAGATTGTAAGCTAAAAATAGTTTTATGATCTTTGTGGTCTTCGAGTTTTAAATCTTATTTCACTTCATTTGTGCCAGAAGCATCACAAATGTCCTTGATGCCACCCGATACCTCTCACCTTTAACAAATATCCCTGAATCCTTCTCATAAAAATCATCGGGAGACTCAAACGTTTTTGACTTCCTACTTTTTTGTCTTAAAGGTCAAATACAAGATTTAGTATATTAGAAAATTTGGACCTCCTCATTTATTAATCTAATTATTGTTGGTTATTCAGTAGCCTCAAGACTCACTCAATTTATTATAAATTTACTCAGATATTTTAGGAAAATTATAAATTATTCATAAGTTTATAATTTGTTGATCAAATTTAATATTCCTATTTTGATGGATCGATTTAAAGTTTACCTAAATTTTGCAAATTAAATTTACCAATCTATTTTTAGAATACAAAAGGTTCAGAAATCCAGGAAACTATATTATGTAGCTATTCGTAATTTTTACGAATAAATTCGTAAAAATTAAGAATTACAACGTTAAGTTTATATAATTAGTCTGATAAAGAGCATTATATTTATGGCACAAAAATTGAGTAATATAAGTATGAAAAAAATGTTAGTCATAGATGACCAATCAATGTATCTTAATTCTTTAGCATTGGCGTTAAAGAAAAAGTTTGATATTGTTACTGCCATGTCATTTGAACAGGCGATACAAATGCTGCAGTCCGAGGTTGATATAGCTCTAATCGACATACGATTAGATGAAAATGATGAACAGAACAAAGATGGTTTAAAAATTCTCGAATGGATTAAAATGAACAAGCCACATATCTCTTCATTTGTAATGAGCGCATATAGAGAGTTTTCCTTTGCTGAAAAAGCATTAAACCTCGGTGCAAAACATTTCTTTAAAAAACCAATCGATATACTTAGTTTAATTGCAATTATCCAAGAGAAAACCTGACTATGCTTTTACAATTTCTCATTAATGGAATTATAATCGGGTCTATATATTCTTTAGTTGCTTTAGGATTTGCACTCGTATATAATACAACCCGAATATTTCATGTTGCTTACGCTGTTGTCTATATGTTTTGTCCCTATATGATTTTGACATTTTATCATGATTTGGGTCTACCAATTCTTCTCGCCTTTCTGTCGGGTATCTTGATTACAGTTTTATTAAGTGTTCTGATGGATTTTATAGTTTATAGACCTCTGCTGGTAAAAAGAAGTTCAACTAATATACTTATGATAAGTTCCATCGGAATCATGATTATTGTAATTAATGTTATTGCTTTGGTGTACGGGAATGAAACTAAAATATTAAGTCCGGAAGTTTCTCAAGCGTTTTCCTTCTGGAACATCATTATAACTTATACTCAAATGTCACAATTTTTAATAAGCTTGATTTTACTTCTGCTATTTTTTCTTTTCCTAAAGTATTCAAAGTTTGGAATAATGACAAGAGCAATTAGGGATGATAATGAACTTGCCCAGGTACTTGGGCTGAATATTTCTAAAATGAGATATATGCTTTTTGCTATTAGTGGATTATTTGCAGCTATTGGTGGGGGTTTAATGGCTTATGATGTAGGTATGGATCCTTATGTTGGGATGCCCATGTTTTTAAATGCAGTTGTTGCTCTTATAATTGGTGGTGTTGGACGATTTGAAGCTCCAATACTGGGCGGATTCATAATCGGAATCCTTCAGGCAGTTTCCATTTGGGCATTCTCAGCAAAATGGCAAGAAGGAATTACTTTCCTCCTTTTAATATTATTCTTACTCTTTAAACCCGATGGAATCCTTGGGGAGAGGAAAAGGATGGTCTAATAATGGATTATATCGTTCATATCGTCATAATGATTAATATATACATCATTCTGACTACAAGTACTAATCTTTTAGTGGGGATGTCTAATTTACTTTCTTTGGGCCAGGCTGCTTTGTATGGTTTGGGAGCCTACATAAGTGTGTTTGCTTTGATAGTACTAGATTTGTCGTTGATCCCGGCTTTGGTATTTGTGATGATTTGTACCTCCCTTATTAGTTTATTAATTGCTTATCCTTCATTAAGGTTAAAAGGAGATTATTTTGTTTTAGCTACACTTGGATTTCAATTAATTATCTATACACTGTTATATAATTGGATCAGTGTCACCAGCGGTCCTTACGGTATTTCGGGCATCCCTTCTCCTAAGTTGGTCCCCGGAATAACTGTTTCTGGGATCTATGCGTTTCTTGCTTTAAGTACTATTCTTTCCGGGATGGTGTTAATGACATTCTATAAATTTATTAACTCTCCTTTTGGCAGGGCATTAAAAGGGATGCGTGATGATGAAATATCCATGTTATCTATTGGCCGAAATGTCACCAGTCTAAAGATTTGGGCATTTGTTTTATCGAGCGGTTTTATTGCTATTGGTGGATTTTTATATGCGACCTATGTGTCCTACATTGATCCCACCAGTTTTACCCTGGATGAATCAATTTTTATTATTTCTGCGGTATTAATCGGAGGAACCGGGAATTTAAAGGGACCTGTTATAGGGGCTGTTTTTGTTGTTGTGTTACCTGAATTGCTCAGGTTTTTACAATTGCCCGACAGTGTTGCTGCAAACCTCAGGCAAATTATTTTTGGTTTGGCTATAATAATTCTGATGAGGTTCAGACCACAGGGAATAGCCGGGGAATATGCATTAAAATGAACAGTACCATACTACAAATTGATTCGGTCACAAAAAGCTTTGTAAAGAATATTGTCAATATAAGTGGGAAAGCGGATAGCGAGAGGTCGTTAATAATTGATGATCTGGATTTGCTTGTCCCGAATGGTAAAATTACTGCTTTAATCGGTGGAAACGGCGCGGGTAAAACCACCCTTTTTAATATTATTTCCGGGTTTACTGCATGTGACTCCGGCCAAATATTTTATAATCTTGAAGGTGTTTCATGTAATATCATTTCCAAGCCGCCACATTTAATTGCCCGTCTTGGGATTGGGAGAATGTTTCAAGATAACCATATTTTTCAGAATATGACCGTGTTAGAGAATATGTTGGTTGCAGATTCAAACTTTTTTGGGGAATTGCCTTATACTCCCTTGATAAAATTCAGGAAAAATTCTGTTATAGAAAATGAGAGAGTGGAAAAAGCACAAAAAATATTTGTAGATTTATTTGGGAGCAAAAATCCTTTTTGGGAAATGCGTGATCAACAAGCGAGCATTCTGTCATTCGGACAGCAGAGATTGCTTGGGCTGGCACGCCTGCTCATGGGTAATTACAATCTACTTTTGCTAGATGAGCCAACTGCCGGTGTTAACCCAAAGGTCATCGAGCAAAGTATGGAAATTATTAGAACATTTGTAAGTGAAAAAGGGCTGACTGTTTTTCTGATCGAACACAATATGAAGGTGGTTTTGGATATCGCTGATTTCTGCTGTTTTATGAGTCAAGGGAGAATGAGAGCTTTTGGGACACCAGAAGATGTCATTGGCGATTCTGATGTTCGAAAAACTTATTTGGGGATATGATGTTAAAGATTAAAGCGTTATCTTCCGGATATACTAAAGAAAATATGATTCTTAAGGGAATAGATTTAGAGGTTGTCCCCGGTGAAGTTGTTGGTATAATTGGACAGAACGGTTGTGGAAAATCTACTTTTGCAAAATCAATAATGAATTTAGTGCCGGTAATCAGGGGTGAAATTCTTTTTGATGGAGTTAGTTTATCAGGGAAGAGTACCAGCGAAATTGCGAAGTTGGGAGTTGGTTTCTTTTTTCAGGGTGGAAGAATATTTCCGCATTTGACAGTGAAAGAAAATATCGATTTTGCGTTACGAGGATATGATAAAAAACAGAGTTTAGAAAGATTAAGCGATATAAAAGAATATTTTGAATTTTTAAATACAGGAAGAGATAAATTTCAAGCTTCAGATTTAAGCGGCGGAGAACGCAATTTATTGGCGCTGTCACTTATTTTGATTAATAAACCAAAACTTCTAATTTTGGATGAACCATCCGCTGGATTATCACCGATGAATATGAAAGCATTTTATAAGGTATTGCATATTTTCAGAGAAATGAACCAAACCGCAGTTTTGCTAATTGAACAAAATGTCTCCATGGCATTTGAAAATAGTAACACGGTTAATTTACTGGAAACTGGAACTTTTTCTTTGACAGGAGAAGCTACAAAAGAATTTGAAGAAGAAGTCATTAGTAATTTTTTTAGTAAAGAAAGAACTCAAAAATGAAAAACAGAATATTTTCAGTTATTGGTATTATTGTACTTTTAGGATTGACCATCTCATTTCTTAATGGTTGCGTAAATAAAGAAAAGGGAAATCTGAAAATAGGAGCTAATCTTTCTCTGACAGGAAACTTAGCTTACTGGTCTACGGAATTGAAAAAAGGGATAGAATTTGCAAAGACTGAATTAGATACATTAAATAAAGTTGATATACTTTTTGAAGACAATGCTGGAAAAGCCAGTGAGGCAGTAAATATTTTTAAGAAATTCGCTACTGTCGAAAATGTAAATGTAGTTTTGACTTGTTTCACCCCAATTGGGCAACCACTTATCCCACTTGCTAAAGAATTTCAAATCCCCTTAGTAGCCACAGTTACTTCTGCAGAAAACTTTGCTGCTGATAATGAATGGACTTTTCGGGATTTTCCAACCCAAAATCAACAAGCCACAGAACTGGCTCAGTTTGTATTTAATAAAATGAGTCTCAAATCAGGAAGTTATCTTGTTGTGAATGATGATTACGGTAAAGATGGAGCACGAATTTTTGAGCAAGTCTTTGAAAAACTTGGAGGCACTTTTTATGAGGGTGATTACTTTCAGCAAACAGATAAAAACATGAGAAATCAAATCATAAAAGTATTGAAGAATAATCCCCAATTTATTTTAGTGGTCGGTAGAGATCAGGCATTGGCTTTGGTTTGCCGTCAGATAAGAGAAGTTAATAAAGATGTTAAAATCGTGGGTGTAAATGCGTTTGATGCATCAGTTGTTTGGGAACAAATTGGTGATGCAGGTGAAGGAGTAGTATTTACAAGCGCTTATATTGATTATACAAATAATCCGGTAGCGAAGATTTTCCAAGAGAATTATTTCAAGAAGAACAATGAATATCCAAACTATGTGGTTGTTTATGGGTATACAATTACTAAATATCTGTTAGATATATTGCACAAAACAGGTCCTGATAATGAAGAAATACGAAAAAATCTGCAATCACTGAGTGTTGGTTCAATCAGAGGTGAGTTAAAAACTAATACTGTCAGGGATATAATCTCACCCATTGGAATATACAAGAGAGAGAATCATAAAACCATTCGTATCGTCGAATGAAGGATAAAAAGTCCAAATACCATATCTATGAACATTATTTGGTATTAAAAGTATTAGAAGATTTTCGAAACTTTTCCCTGGAAGATGAGGAGTTTATAAATCAAATATCTATTTCTCGTTGGAGTGATTTATTTAGACATTATTCTGATAGGTCAAAAGATCTTGAGACTATATTAGATATATTGAGTAATGAAGAAAAGAGTGCTAAAGTAAGATTTGCTTCAATGCTTTTAAGAAAGCATATGATCCTAAGTGATTCTTCGTATCCAGCTCTAGGGAGTAGGTTATCAGAAATATATTTAAAGGCAACTGATGTTAGAAAAAAAATTACCCTAATTTATGATTTGTTAGAATTTAAAGATATAGCTGATAAAAATAAAGAGAATTATTTTAATTTCATTGACACCCATCGTGTAGATTACAAAAATTATCAACTTGACTATTATGGTGATGAAAAGGGATTGGTTCATGTCACAACTGAAAGAATGAATAATCCCCTAACTGAGTTTCATAATATTCACAACTCAAAAAAATGGATTTATTTATATAATCTTTCATTAGTTACAGAAAACGTCGAAAATATAAAATCATTAATTGACAAACATTTTAAAGACGAAACAGACCCTTTTATAGTCAAAGTGAAAGAAAAAACTTTAGACTATCTAAATATCGTACCGCCAATAAATTATGAGGAATTCTATAAAACCAGTTATAATCTGGTGAAAAAAACAATTAATGACAATATTTCATTAGAGTGTAAAATTTTGGATTTGGGAAGTGGTGATTCCCCTTATATAAAAAGTTCGCGAAAACAAAAAAGAGATATACTACGCGTTGATAAGCAAAAACAGAGTTTGAGTGATCCCAATTTCTTACAACAAGATGTAAATGTATTCCTGGAAAGTAATCAAAATAAATTTGATTTTATTATTGTGAATGCAGCTTTACATGAATTTTGGATGGAGCCAAAAGACAATTATTTAAGAACTTTTATTAATAAAATTATATCACTGACAAATATTTATGGGAAAATATACATTGGTGATTATTATTATTCAGGAACAGTTACTGAAGTTGCCTTTAAAAATTATAAAAGTATCCTCGACAAAACACTAGGTCATGCGGATGATATGGGTAGATTTTATCAATCAAAAAAAATACTTCAAGAAATCATGAAGCATAATAATATCAAAATAATAAATTACGAAGAAATACTAATTTCAAATGATATTGAGAGATACTATTTTGGTTTACTATTACAAAAAATTAATCCATGATTTTAAATTGGAGATGTCTTGACAATAGCGATTTCAAAAACTAAACTTGCTAACCTCAAAAGTAGTTTTCTCAAGCACAAAAATTTTTCCGAGAGAATACAGGAAATATTCAAAAAAATAGGCGAATTTGAAAATAGAAACTTAAAGGAAAATATTCATGGAGATCAGTTTTTTGATGACTTTTATGAATTAATTAATAAAATTGATGGTAATGCACAGGACGATGGCGTATTTAATTCACTTTGTAAAATAATCAGCCATACTGCAGTCCCCTACTGCAAGAATATTACCTTTTGGATAAATTATAATACCCACATTACAATCGAAAATTTGCCGGAAATAGGGCGTACGAAAAATGTTCTTATAAAAGGAAACCGGCTTAAAAACACCCATACTCAAGCATATATAGATAAAAATGGAATAAATGATCTCTCTGTAGTTTGTTATGAAAATATGTTGGAAAAGTTCCTTGATAAAAACCATCCAGATGTTTTATCACTTCACAAACTTATCACAGAATCAGTAGAATTTATTAGATATTTCCATATTTATAATATGAATGGTGATATCTACTTTGAGATGGATGGAATGAATAAGCCATTTAGAATAGATCAAAATGCTGCACTAAACTTGGTTTTTTTTAATAGTCTCAGTAATAGCCTCTCAATAACCGAAAAGCAATTTAAGAATTACCTGATCTTCCTCAAACATATATTTGAAATTAATAAATGTGATTTTCCTAAGTATATGAATAATTCTACAGAGAAAGATAATATCGCCAAATTTAGACCAAGAGCAGTAAATAAGTTTAGACATTTATATTTGTTTAATTTGGCATATCCATATTCCAATTTCAATAGCGGATCTTTGATGATATTTTCCGATAGACAGTTAATTGGGGATTTTGATAAATATTTATCTCAAATTCGCGAAGTAATAAGTTACGTGAAGAATCTTGAGTTGCGATATTTAGAAAAACGAAAGTTGAAATTACTAAGGGAAAATCAACTAAAGACCGCCGTGATTTCAATCATTGTTGATTCATATTCTCACAATATTAGTGCACACAGTCTTGCAGCACTAAAATGGTGGATTGAGTTACGATATAAAACTCTCGATAAAAAATTTTTGGTACCTGCTAATAGAATAATCATGAAATCTATCCATTCCGGCACTATTAAACTGGATAGTAAAACACTTAGCAAAACCAACCAAAGGTATTACGATACTCTTGGACTAAATAACAGTTCTAATAAAGAAGACTACTATTCATTATTTGATTTTTTGCAGTTTGCTAATAGTAAACAAATTAAAAATTTGTTAAAGGGATCTTTCAAGATGTATCCAAAGAATGGCACATTGAAACAAGAATTTTCCCCCCGCTTTCCTGTTCCTATAGATTACGCTTTGTTCCCCTTTTTAAGATTTTTAAGGGATAAAGGAGCTTTCTGGAGTGGGGTAACACGAGACATAGCATTTGGCGGTGAATCAAAAACCTGGTTTAAAATTCTTTGGGAAGATTTTGCAAATAACCCCCTGTATCTCGGCACGATTGCAAAGTCTGAGGGCATCACCAAAATTAATATTAACCTTGAAGTTTGGGATTCATCGGGAGAATTAACCAAAGGCCGATTTGTTACAATTGATATGTCCATAATTGACTATGAGGAAAAATTATCACAAAGTCCCAATTTAACTCCAAGTCCTGATTTATTAAAAAACAGTATTAAGGAAGATGCTTGTAATTTAAATGAAGAATGTTTTGTAAAATATGAAAAATATTCTAAATATGCTTTTGTAAAGTTGGGCACATGGTTCAAAACTTTCAGGAAAATACTGGATGATGAAAAAAACTTTATGGTATTTTTACCGGGCGGGTTAGTTGGTGAACATGCTTTATTTACAATATTTGAAAACACAATTAGAAATATTAAACACTACAAAGATAAAAAAACTGTCAATATGCTGAAGAAAGATGGAATTGATTTCTGGATTTCAATAAAAGCAGTTCATCTTAAAAGTAATGGAGAAAATACTTCAAAATCGCTTGCAGAAGAGGAATTGTTTAAAGTGGGAGTTTGGCTGGGACATCCTACAAAAATTAAGATGGTTGGAGGCACTTCTAATAAAAAAACGTATAAATACCCACTTTTTGATATTACTGAGAAAACTTTGGAACCTGTGGTGGAAGATTCGACAGGGACCCCTCGAATGGGGGGAAATTCCCAAGACAAAGCTTGTGCAGCCATGCTTTTTAATCAAAAATTCACCTCTGTTGAAAATAAAGAAAAAGACAGAGATAAGGAATATTTCCCATGGATCAGATTTTCGACTCAATATGATGATAATGAATATATTGAACTTCTTGATTTGAGTTATACGCAGTACAAAGCAACACTTCAGAAGTTAAAAGAAAATTATAGAAAGGACCTTAATCGTCATTCAGTTGGCTTGCTAAAAAAATACTTCAACATGTGGCGCGGAAAGGATGTTCTGAATGCATCAGCGCTGGATAAAGATGAGTTGGAAAATCCTTCAAGGGCTAAATTTTTAAAATTGAATGATGAATCAGATATAAGAGCAAAAGCAAGAAAAAATGGAGTTATTCGATTAGTTTCATCAGATAATGACTCTTTGTTCGATATATATTTGATCTGGATGAAAACATGGATTATTGATCCGGAGAAATATGTTATATCCTTTTGTGATAACTCATATGATAGCCCGATAATTGATTTGTATATTCAAAAAGATGCTATAGTTATACAAAGTGCTACTGAATTGGTAAATTTGATAGATAAACAAAGAGTTAATCTGGCTCTCGTTCATGGAGAAGAAAAAGAATACAGTTGCAATGTGCGAAGTCACGGTACATTTATAACCAAATATTTTGAAGATTTACCAAATCATAATCTTGAAAATTTTGATCAGTATCCTGAGTTATTTAATAATTTGAATACTATTGATAAATGTAACAAAAACATACTTTTGATGGAGTTTTTAGAAATAGTATTGACAAAGGTAGTTATCTTTGATAATCGAATATTTGATAGAATCCCTGCAACTTATTCGGAAACACTTGACCCAGAGTTATCAAAAGTAAAAATGTTAAAGGAAAGTTTATTCCTTGAAATTAAATCAGAGGATATCGATGGTTTCAATAAGTGGTGGTCTTCCGAAGCGAGTAAAAAAGGTAAGGATAAAATCAATTTTTTGGTCATGCATTTATCATTTATTGAAACAATGATTGATGATCAGGGAAATAAGTATACTGAAGAGAGGCTCAATGAATTTATTAAGGATAAGTTGCAAAAAAAAATAATTATGTCAGACAATAAAATGAGGGAAAATTTTATTTTTGTAATCACTTCCGGCAGAGGCAGGGATTTATGGAAAACATCACTAAAAGGAAAAGAAGGATTTGACAAGTTTACTATATTTAGACCGGTTGAGTCAATTTTATCAGCCGTTGAAAGCGCGATCAGTAATAATGATCACTTTGATTTAAAGCATAATATCATTAAAGTACTTTTTGGCAGTTAGGAGTATTACCATGACAACAAAAACGGTGTTTATTAATTGGAAATTCAAGATTGCTGATTTTAAAACAGTTGATACTACAGAAGAGAGCAAAAAGATTATAATTTCTAATCTGGATGAACAAAATTTAGAGACATTTAAGGACGAAATATCTAAAAATAAAAGCGATGAAATTGCAGTTTTTCTACACATTAAAAATAATATTCTTAAAGATGCGTTGAAAATCGAAATTAATCAGCAGGGAAAGACAATAAGGATATTCGAATTTGAACATGGTTATAGTGATGGTGCTCACCCTATCTATCATAATGTAAATAATAATAAAAAAGGTCTGTTAGGTACCAGTCAATTCGACGAAAGTGTATGGACTGATCCAGTCCATAAGGCAATTAAGGTCGATAACTTTGATTTTGTATGGAACTGGTACTGGCTAGGCTATGAACGAGCTAAAATAAAGTTAATAAACTTATTATTACCTTTAGCAATTGATCTGCAAGGAATTAAAGATGTTGACGATCATGAAAAATTCAGATATTTGATAAGTGTACGTGGTCTTACACGTGGCAAGGATGCTGACATACAAAAAAAATATATTGATGATATCGAGAAAGATTGGGAAGCAATAAAAAGTGAATTTGCTTGGATAGCTGAAATATGTGGTTCAGGCTGTGAGAAGGAATTTACTGATTTTGTTGAGAAGTTAAAATCTCTGACAGCAAAAAATATGCAAACTTTCATTAATCAGCTAAAATCTGACAAACCATTCTCCCTAACTGACTGGTTGCAAACTCTGATTACAAAACTAGATCGTTTAAGCGAAAAGCAAAAAAAACAGGTTTATTAATTCGTTATTTATCTTTGCTTAAAAATTTCTTGGGAAATATTCGAGCAAAAATTTGAATTTGAATAACAGAAAATAATAAAGTTAATCAATTATGATAAATATACTTTATAAGTCAAAAAATCTTTTTCTGTCTTTAGCAATTCAGCGATATTTTAAATTCGTTCACTCGATAACCCTTCCAATTTTAAACAATTCATATACATCATCGCGCGATACTGATGTTCTTCTAATTGACGAAACAGAACAAGATATTCAGGAGATTGTCCGACTGCTGCATGATATAAAAGTTCTCACTATTGTAGTTTTTGGCAGTAAAAAAAATGATCGTGAAAATTATATAAACCTGCTAAATACCTCCCAAATATTTGGTAAATTTGATTCCATCCTGGATAAAGATAATCCGGTCAAAGATCACTCTGCACTCATTGAAATAATTGCCCTTAAGGAAAAATTAAGACTATTCTTTCAGGGACACGGAGAAACCTCTCTTTTGGCCTCTTTATACGATGTCCGGTATAGATTATTAAATGGTATAAAGCTTTATTTATCAAAAGACATTGATTTTGATGAGTCTTTGAGAGAGTTCCTTTACCCGGGAATTAATTCTTGGGCTGGCGTTAAAAACAGATTTACAAAAAATAAAGAATATCTCGAATTATTAGGATTTCAACAAGACATTCAGAAGATAAACAGCAATATTTTGTCTTTTGACCAATTTATTATAAAAACTGAGAAATTTGTTTTAACAGGATTATTAGAGTATGATGAAGAGCACTTAAACACCAGTCTCGGATTATTAGATAAAATAGACGAAATTTTGTTTGATATTTCAACTAATTTAGCTTTAACAGATGCAAAAGTATAGAATTCTTGTCGTCGATGATAATGAAAGTTTCCTTTCTTCGGCTAAGTTAGTCCTTAAGTCATTCCAGGTAATAACTTCAAATTCTATCGCAAGCGCCAAGGTTAATCTTTCAAATGATTTAGATTTAATCCTGTTGGATTTAGTCTTTGATGATACTCATCCGGACGAGCTTCAAGGTATTGAATTTCTGGGATTTATTAAGGGGAATTTCCCGAATCTCCAAATCATAATAATGACTAATTATTCCTCGACTGATATTACTGTAAAAGCAATAAAGGCCGGAGCGACAGATTTTTTAAACAAAAAAGAACTTGATTGGATCGAATGGAAAGTTAGAATAGAGAATTATTGTAATATTTCACTTAAGATCAAAGAACTTGAACAAAAAAACAAGGATTTGCAGGGGAAATATGATCTAACCGAAATAATGGGTGTGAGCAACGAAATTGAATATGTTCGTAATCGATTAAAGGATCTTGCCCTGAACAGTCCCGATATTTCAATTTTGCTTACCGGTGAAACCGGGACCGGTAAAAATTTAGCTGCAAAGTATTTTCAAAAATATTCTGTTCGTAAAAACAATTCATTTGTTGAGTTTTCTATTTTTGAGCTATCTGAATCTTTGATGGAGAGTGAACTTTTTGGTCATGTAAAAGGAGCGTTTACCGGGGCTACCCAGGATAAAAAAGGCCTGCTCGAAGAGGCAGATCATGGAATTATTTTATTAGATGAAATTGGAGATTATGATTTGCGAATCCAAAAAAAAATTATGCGGTTTTTGGAGGAAAAAGTAATCACCCGTGTTGGAAGCTCCAAGCGAACAAGTGTTGATGTACAACTAATACTGGCGACAAATCAAAATATACCTGAGTTAATAGAGGAAGGAAAATTTAGAGAAGACCTCTACCATCGAATTAACCGGGTAAACATCCATATCCCCCCGCTTCGTGAAAGAAAAGACGATATCATCTTCCTCACCGACTACTTTTTTCAGTACTTTAATGCAAAAGAGAAAACCAATTTGAATCGAATTTCAGCAGATGTTTATACTGCATTTAATGAGTATAAATGGCCCGGGAACATCAGGGAACTCCAATCGGTTGTTTGGGATGCTTGTACAAGAGCAAGGCTTTGTAATGATAAAGTGTTAAATATTCAACACATTCGCGCTGAAATATTCGCAATGGACAGATCAAAGGAAGTAATTGTTAATACTTTTTCTGAGATAAAAGGTAAACAAGCATTTATTGAACTTGAAGAAATTGAAGCTGCATTAAAAATTACATTCGGTAACAAAACGGAGGTTGCAAAAATGTTAAATTTAAGTCTGGATTCACTTAGATATATTATAACCAAGTACAAAAAAAAGCAGCCTGAACAGCTCAAAAAATTTCCTTGCATTTGTAAATATTATTTAAATTTTTAAGAGGTCTATATGCCTGACTTATTCATAATTTTTGAGCCTCAAGTAAAAAATGATAACTGTAAAATTCTTGAGGATTCAATTAGAAGATATTTTGACATTGTGAAAAAAGAAGAAGATGTAACTCCTCATGTTTTTAATGACATAAAGGCCATAGAACTCGTCGAATATCTGGATGAAGACAATTCAAATGATATCACCTGTGTTCAGACCATCAATCACTCAAATTTATTTGTTGATATTCAGAAGTTACTCCAAGAAACTTACAGCAGCAATTTTAATGAATCAAATGCTTCACATTTAAGACAGCGAATTAAGAAAAGTGTATTTCATGATTTTGTTAGTACATATTCCCACGGTGCCGGTACGGACCTTGTAAATTCCCCTTTGGGAATTGTCAATGTTTGGGCCTATAATCATAACCGGAGTGATTTGGACGCTGTTTTAACTGACTTAGAGAAGAAAAGTATTCTTCCACAATGTGTGATATATATTAAGTCCTTTATTGCGAAATTACAAGAAATGTTGAAAACTTATGGAGAATCTCGACTTTTTAGAGACGATATTCAAGTTAATATCGATTTAGCAGAACAAATTAAAGATGCATTAATTAAGCTAAATGCGATGAATAATAATTTTATTAATTTCACAAAAGTCGAGAAAAAAGATTTGTCTGAGAAGTTGTTCATTATTTTTAGATTTATTTCCCGGTACGCAAAGGAAACATGAAATGATTTACTCGAATAACAGCAGCAGTAAAAAGCAAATACTCGTTAGAGAAAATGATTATGGTGTGTGGAAACCCCTTTTAGAAATAGTTTTCCCGGGGGATGAATATCAACTAATTGAATTTACAGCAGTTGAGAACTTTGAAAACTTCAACTATTCGGATCTGGATCTGATCCTTTGTGATTATTTCTTAGAGAAAAATCTCAGAGGAGACAAATGGCTCAAGGATTATATTCTTGATAAAGATACAGAAATTCCTGTTATCTTCTGGACTTCTTCAATGTCGGCGAATGTAGTTAAATCAACAATTTTAGGCAGTGAAGTTTTTTTTAAGAAACAATTAGATTTAGACTTGTTCAAGGCGGCCGCTGAAAGATTAATCGATAATAGACGAATGCAGAAGGCATTCCCGATCTATAATTCTTTTTTTAATCAGCATATAAAGAATCGCGATTACAAAGAATTTATTAACAAAGCATATATCGAAGCAAGCAGATTTTTAGAGAGTTTTTTTGGGCAAAGCAAATACCATGCTGTTTTTAATGCTCATGGATTGATTCACATTCAGCGTGTAATTGATAATTTAGCTGTTTTAATGCGGAATTGTTTGGATAAAGAAGGAAAACTACCATTTTCAGAAGAAGATTTTCTTGCTGTTTATCTTGCGGCTCTCCTACATGATCTGGGTATGATTCCGGATGAATATAATGAATATTTAGAGTTGAAACAGTTTAAAGCTTTGCGTAAAAGTCATTGTTTACGAATATTTAAATTATTCTACGAAGATGAAATTAGTAAAAAATTAAAATTGGATTTTGGTAATCTATCCGCTGACCCGGATTATTTCAGAAAAAAAGTTGCGTTTATTGCACTCTATCATGATTCAGAATTCCCTTTCTCGGATTTTTTAGAAAAAGAGGTTAAAGAAAAAATAAATCAATATTTAGGAGTAGAGATAGACTCAAACCTTTATGCAAGGTTAAAAGAGGAAAAATATTTGAAGGTGTTAACCGGTTTGCTGGCGCTTGCGGATAAGATGGATTACGGAAAAACAAGAGTACCCGTTGAACCGATGCGACAGAGCAATTTACGGGGTTTATATGACGAATTTGAATATATAAAAAACGAAAGTATCGAGCGGTGTGAAATTACTAAAAGTGCTTCAGAAAGTACATTGACCGTTTTTTATAGAAGTAATAATTCTAATATCGGTAATATTTCAAACTATTTTGAATCATTTTCAAAAGATGGCTTTGATGAAGATGGGTTATTACAGAAAAAAGGAATTGATATTGCAGTACAAGACTTAATTCAGAATGTATTTACTTCGTCTTGGAAAAATATTCGTTCAGCTTTTTCTGATTCTGATATTAATTTCCTGCGAACATTAAAATTAGCATATAAAAACATCCACAATTTTAAGTTTAAAATAAAGTTACCGGACGAAAACAATAATATTAAAAAGGTGCTTAAAAATGGCGATAAATTGGATTGGCAGGAAAATGCTCTGATTAATTATATTTTTAAATCAGAAAAATTTCAGTCGTTAACACTAATTCAAATTGCTAAAGGTTTTTCCGGGGCAAGGGTATTTTATGTTGAAAACATAAAACTAAAAGATTACCCGGGTCAAAGAGTTTATTATTCTGCACAAAACAAATTTTTGAAAATAGGGCACCACGAAAAAATTCATACCGAGGTTCAAAATTATAAAAAAATAGCGATCCTTTTTTTACCCCAGGAATCAACGATTGGGTATGTTGAAGAATTTAAATTCCTTGAGAAAGCCGGCTATTTAGGAAGCATTATTCAGGATGATAATTCTGGGGTAATTGAGATGGCGGAGCATTTATCGCCAACCTCTCCAACCTTATCAAAGTGTGTCAGCGACGCTTTTGAGATATTCTATTCCAAAATAGAACCAAATGAAGACAAAAATGGTGTTCTTGGTTTCTACAGGAATCTTTGTGCTGAAAGAAAATCGGATTTTGAGAAAATAGATGATCTCACAAGAAAAGAATCTGCGTTATCTCAATTAGCTAAATTTTTGGAATTACTTGCCAAGATACAAAGTATCAGCTGTATAAAATTGCATGCATCTCTGATTCACGGAGATTTCACATTTCGAAATATTCTAAAATCTTCTGATAATTTGGTATTTATAGATTTTGCTGAATCAGGCTGGGGTCATTTTTTCTTTGATTTTGCCAAGATGGATCATTATCTGAGATTTGAATTTTTAGAAGAAACTGACAATTATTTAGATAAAGAAAGTTGCTTAATTGTTAACGGAGATGGTTGTGCTGATAATCTTGCAACCCCTATATATTCAAGTATTTGGGGATTATGCCATGGGAAATCCCCATTTGAGGATGCTGAATTTTACCTTCAAAAGTGTTTAGCCAGCGCATATATGAATTTATGGTGCATCCCATATCGTGATGACACAATAAATCTTAAATTCGATGAAAGGATTGAGCTGTTTAATTTATATCACGATAAAATAACTGAGGTACTTAATGGCAAACACACTTAACTCTGAAAAAGATGCTATAGTATTCTTGGGATTATTGGCGAATGCTTCTGCCAGGTTTGATGTACAGTTCACTCACCCGGACGATACTTTTACTCACACAAAAGGCTTAAATATATTTTCATGTATTGTCGATAATCGGGACGGAGAAGTATTAAGTTTCGCCAGAAACGAAATACATGGATATTATAATCCTCTACTTCATGCCGAGCAAAAAGCTCTGCATAGTGGCATCGATAGAATCAACACCAAAAACAAAGTTGATAAAAACCTGATATCCGTTGAAAAGTATTATAGGAAAGAGATGTTTTATTCTGCAGATGAAAAGAACCCGGGTTGTACTCTTTATACAACATTGGAACCCTGTCCGTATTGTACAAGTGCATTACTTGTGTCCAGAATGAGTCGGATAGTATATATTTTACCAGACACTGTTTATGGTGGCTCTTTTGAATTGATAAAGGGCAAATTCTATAATAAAAATTCAATTATTTATGAACAGTTGCGATTCCCTGATTGTGAAAGCAACGGTCTTATCGACAGTGCAAATTCACTTTACATTAGTCTGTTGCAGCATGTTAATAGAATTAAATCTGAAAATTTGAATATCAATGAAACTTTGCTTCTGGATTATATAAAAAAAGACCTGGCAGATATCGAGCAAATGTTTGTAAATATTAAACCTGAATCGATAATTTCTGATGATGCGCAAAAATTGGCAAATCAGAAGACGTTATCTGATTTACAAAATCTTTTAAAACTGTAAATCCCGGACAATTGATTTTACAGAGACAAACTCTTTATGATAATACTAATTGACATGGATGGCGTGGTTGCTGATTTCGAGAATCATTTTATGGATGTGTGGAAAAAACGATATCCAAATGAGTTTTTTGTACCATTCGAGGAACGAAAAGCATTCAAAATTAAAGATGATTATCCTTCTGAGGTAAGAGATAAAATTAGAGCAATTTATCATGAACAAAATTTTTTTCTTAACCTTCCAGTAATTGATGGAGCTAAGGAAGCTATTGAAACTCTGAAGAACAAAGGGCATACATTGTTTTTTTGTACTTCCCCTCTCTCTGATTTTAAGTATAGTGTCATTGAAAAATATATCTGGGTGGGGAAGAATTTCGGTCCTCAATGGCGGAAAAAGATAATACTTACAAAAGATAAAACGATGATTAAGGGTGATATCTTAATTGACGATAAGCCTGAAATAACGGGTGAAATTGAACCTGAGTGGGAGCATGTTTTATATGATTCACCTTATAACAGGGCAACTGTGGGGAAAAGAAGAATAAATTGGTGGAATTATGAAAAATTATTTGAATAAGGTATTTTTTTTTGTATTTTACCACAACAATTTTTTTATAATAGAAAAGGTCTTGTTAAGATGAAGCGAGTTAAAATATTAATTTGTGAAATTTTATTAATCACTTCTTTCTCATTGATATTTACATCTTGTTCCGATAATTCGGATAGTTCCTCAACCGCTTCAAATTCTTCAATAGAAATCAAAGAGCGCCAATATATACAAGGAATGGATGTTTTTCTTTTAATTGACCAGTCCGGAAGCATGATTGGCGAGAAAGGAACTGATCCCACCGGAATTCGATATGATGCATCTAAATACCTCATTCAAAGCTTATTTGTTAAAAAATTTGATAATGAATTTCCAAACCGCATCTCAATTACTCATTTTGGTGATAATGCAACCAGTTCAGGGTTATTAGAAGTATTACCCGGTAACCTGAGCCGAATTCAGGAGGCAATTAATAGTGGAAAGGCAAGTTCGGAGGCTAATACCAATGTTTTTGCTGCTCTTCAAGCAGTGAAGAATGATTTTGATAAGGCTCCCAAATATCTTAATCGTCGTGAACGGGCAATAGTTATTTTTACCGACGGCAAACCGGAAAAAGGGAACAATGAATCGCAATCTCAAATACAGTCTTATTTCAAAGAGATTAAAGATTATGTACAAAACGAATTAAAAGAGTTTAAGATTTTTATCATTGGGATAGATAATCCTGCCGCAAATGTTAAATTCTCTCAGACAATTTCTGACTGGAAAGGGTTTTTAAATCTAGAAAATATCAATTCTTTGGGGAATCTTGACGAATTGTACACGAAATTTAATGAGTCAGTTGAAAAAATACTTGAACTGAATACAAACCAGGTTTTAGTTAAAGACTCCGGTGAATTTTCAGTCAACCCTTATGTGGAGGAGTTGGAATTCCATGTATTTACCCGTCGTCCGCTCCAACTCTTTATCTATAATCCCCAAAAGAAACTAATTAAAATTGATACAAGTCTGACCAATAATTCAGGCTATATTATTCATAAGGAAAAATCTCCTGAACCAGGAACCTGGACATATACTCTAAAGAGACAAAAAGGCGATACTGAACCAATCCGCATAGTACGAAATGAAATTCCATTCAGGCTGGAACTTTTAACTCCTGAACCATTATTTAACTCTTTAGGCCAGAGGTATTTCCCGTTAGGGAAAAAAGTACGACTAAAAGCACAATTCACAAGAGAAAACCAGGAAGAAATAATTGAATTAAATCAATACCCATTGTCATTTTCTGCTCGAATTACTTCTCAAGATAACGTTTCATTCGATAAACAAATCAGGTTTGTTAAAGAGAATAAAGGAGGCCCAAATTATTATGCTGACGACGAATTCTCTTTTGACAAAGAAGGAAAATATAAAGTAAGATTGACCGTTAAAGGAGGGACAGCAGTTGAATTTATTCAAACTGAAACTTTGGAAATTGTCAAAATCCCTTACTTTGAATTTGAAGAACCCAGGCCATTGATTCACCATCCGCTCGGAACTCCATTATATATAAAAGTTGCGGTGAAGTTGGGCAATGATAAAGTTGATCCCTCGAAGTATTTCCTCGATAATCCATCAAATTTAGCGTTAACACAAATAACAAACAGTCCCGAAGGTGAAAGATCGGCAGCGATATGGTTAAACCAAAATGTCGATGATAAATCAATTTTGGAGGGTGTTTTACCTGTTAATAATGAAAGTTTTAATTTTAATAAAACCGGTATTTATGAATTGTCTATGGATGTCAAGGTAAGAACACTTGTTGAGTATAAATTGTATCCGGGAAGAATATTATCCAGGATAGATATATATTCTGACAAGGATATTTGGGGCATAATTGAAGATACATTACTTTATTTATTTTCATTTTATCTATTAATCATAATTGTCAGAATATTCAAATATTTTGTTGGTCATAAATACGAAGCTTCTATGAATGAATCAGTTACTGCCAATTTTATGGGTTCGAACGAATCGATTATATTATGGGATAATGCAGAGGAAAAAAATCATTCTGACGTTATAAAACTTAGTGGAGAAATTGTCGATCCGGACAACCCTGAGAATAAAATTCAGCTTAGCACTAAACTATTTTCTGTATGCAGAAAAAAAGGCAAAATTATCACAGTTTACAACTGTGGTCTCATACATTACTTCCTATTTTTAGTGCCAGGGAAGGCGAAACTTCATCCGGATTCAGAGTGTGAGATTAAACATAAGAAAAAATATATCATTGTTGTGGAGCGTAAGGGAGGTCCGGTTGATATTTATAACAATGGAATTACTAATTCAGGCGAAACTGCTGGTTTCAATGCTCCAAAACTAAAAATTTAAATCAATTTATTAAAAGGAATGAGTATGACAACGAGTCTTCAGATTAATGTAATCGGAATAGGTGGAGCCGGCAGAGGTGTCTGCAATCATATAAAATATGAGTGTGAACGAATTTATAAATCGTTAGGGAATGCTCATGTAAATCTTATTTGTTTTGATGGCCCCGTAACCGACCCAAAGTACCAAATACCCAACAAATTTGAGATTAATACCAGTACTGGTTCACCAGAATTTTACCAATTTAGCAATAGTCATAATCCAACCGATATAATAAAAGATATTGCTGGTAACCTTACTGAAAATTCAACACTCAGGAGTTGGTTGTTTCAAAAGGATGCTGCAATTACTGCAAAAACAGTTATTGTACCAGAAATGGGGTTTGGAGGACAAAGAACGCCAGGACATGCATATATTTCATTACAATTGGCACAAATAAGACAAACTCTTCAAAATTATTACAATTCATGCAATGTCTTCAGCGGGTTCTCCCAAAGATTATTTTTTCTTGTTGGAAGTCCAATGGGCGGAACCGGTGCAGGAACCTTATTTGATATTGCATTTATTTTTAACGATATCATCAAGAATGACCCCACCAGTATTTTTTCGCTTGTGATGCCATTACCGCGGACTTATGTCCAAATTGCACCAGATAGAAATTCAGTTGCAAAGGGTTTTGCTTCGATGCTAAATTTAATTCGATTCCAATGTGCAACTCCAAATTATTCGAACCGTATTTATCCGGGTCAAAACATTACGGACTATATCGAACTTGATAGATTAACGAAAGTTCCGTTTATCGTTGATGGTGGAGGTACATTGAACTACAATAGTAAACCACCTCAAAAAGGAGTTTTGCCGCAGATAGCCGATATGATAATGACTACAATTATCGATAGCAACCAATTAAATCTTATTAATGTGGACCTCGTTGATATAGCAGGTCCTGGACCAAATGGATTAGTAAAGTTTCAGGAGATAAACCAACAATACGCATCATTTGGGGTAAGTTCCATCATATATGACTGGCAGGAATTATTAAGAACATTTAAATACAGATTCGCATATTCCCTCTACGAAAGGATTTTAAGTAATATAAGTTCATATGATTTGGGAGCAGTTAGAGCTAATGATATTATGAACAAAATACGCTTCCTGACCCATGCCCGACAACCTGATTTCCAAATTCTTCCTACTGCCCATGCACAAGCAATGGATATGTTTACTGAGGGCAGGGGGAAAGATATTCCGCCACCATTAGGACGAGAACTATTGGCTATAAAAATTGGAAAACTTACAGAAGAATGGCCTCCAAGGACTTGGGAAGAAGTTGATAATGATTGTTTGAGAATCGTAAAGCGTCTAAAAGAAATCACCCTTTGCGGTTGGCTGGCTCATCAGTATAATGCAATTTACACATCATTTGTGAAGGAAGTTCATGCAGAAATACAGGAACTCTTCTATGATCAGCAAGGCAGGGCCAGGGACTTGAAAACAAATCCGGGTACTATTTTAGAGTTGTTTGCTTTTGTTGAACGGATAAAAGAAGCGATGGATGCCTTTGTGGGACATATTACGAAACAGAAAACGGATCATAAAGAAAATGTTGATAACGGAAAACTGCTTAATAATTCATTACGAGATAAAATCCGCTCCAAAAATAAAAAATCAATAACCCCGGAAGACTTAAAATCCTTACGCAGAGCACATTATGAATTATACGGTATTTATGCGTGGGAAGAGACATTAAAATATATGCAAGCAACAGCTGATGCTATGAAATCATTTGTAGAAAAGCTGGATTCAAAAATTGGGCGTCAATCTAATGGCTGGATTCTGATATTTCAGACTTATAAAGACTTTATGCTACAAGCGTGGGAGGAGCGTTTAAATGAGCGTGTTGAGCGTGAAGAATGGATGGGCAGGAGATATGTCCCAAAGCCCATTAAAGGATTTACAGGGCATGCCGAGAACTATATATGGGATGAGATAGGTGTGTTGCATTTAGATGCTTTAATGGGAAAGATGTCGTGGAATATTAATCATAATCAAAACAAACTTAATGACGACTACTGGAACCCATTAACATGGCAATTTGAGTTAACTTATCCGGCATTAGATAATTATAACCCATCCGTGATTTCCCCTGAATTCGAAAATATAGTTAAGAGGGAATGGCTCAACTACACCACTAATTACTCTCCAGAACACCATGTTCTGTATGCGAACAAACATCTTGAACCGGATTTGTCCAATCTAAATATTTGGGACATTTTGGAAGTGGATTTGAATGCGGGACATATGCAGGCAGAACATATTCCGGATCAGGATAAAACACAAACATTTTACATCACTAAAATTACGAATGAACTTATCAGTAATTCAAATCATGGACTAACACCAAATAATCTGGGTGATCCTGATCCATTAAGACAACGAAGATATTGTTTTTATCCTTCTGAGATTGGACCCTCATCAAGGTTGGGAGTCCCCAGAAAAGATGGAATCAAATCTCCCGGCGATCCCCAAATTTTTAAGCAAAGTTTTCTGGATCATTTCCATGCCCATACTCCAGGATGGATTTATAGCAAGTATAAATTTCAGTATGAAATCCGATGTGTTGATATTACAGTAGGTGTCAATATCACTAAAACAAGAGATTATGCTGATGGGTTATCACAATACTTGGCTTATCAAATGGAACGTGAAACAAAACCCTTGGCTCCAATTGATATTTACCCTAACGAGCAGAAAGCAGATCATCTAAGAAAGGTAGTATTAAAGCATATTGACAATAATTTCCAGAGAATTTTTGACCCTACTGTAATTAATATACTCAATGACTTTATTCCTGAATTTAAAGGAGGTAATGCTATGGAGTATACTGATGTATTTGAGAAATTTTCACTATGCTATTTCGATAAATTATTCACGGAGAAGGACAATCCAAATCAACCAGGTACTCCGCGTTTCTACTATTATATCGATGTTAATGGAAATGAGATAAAGATAGCTGAAGTCTGGAATTTACCCGTATTGGCAAACGAAGTAATGAAGTTTAAAGGAAATACAATAGCCAATATGAATCAGTTGAGACCTAAAGTGATAGACATGTGGAAGACAAAATGGACTGATATGCAAAAACAAGGTGGACCGGTTGTGATCCAATGGTTGGAAAACCTGTACTATATGGCGAAAGTTCAATCTGATAAAGTATTTATTGATGTGGACGGAACAAGGACTACTTTACCCGGTTTTCATCTTGAGGATCTGAAACTTGCGATGAGAGCAGCAATCATTGATTATTGCGTTCGGGTACTGAAGAATACTTATAAAGTAATTATTTGATGATTTTAGGACCGGTAGATTCCGGTCCTATTAATTTGACAAAAAGCTTATGAATGTTTAGAGACCCTTTTTGCCAAGATTATAACTTGTCAAAAAAACAGTCTTTGATTCTAAGAGACAAAAATTAATTGTCTAAATCTTACATCAGTTTTAGTGCTGTACTCTTCTAATTAAAATTTCGTTAAGGCCACAAAGATTGTAAGCTAAACAACAGTTTTATGATCTTTGTGGTCTTCGAGTTTTAAATCTTATTTCACTTCATTTGTGCCAGAAGCATCACAAATGTTCTTGATGCCACACGATACTTCTCATCCTTAACAAATATCCCTGAATCCGTCTCATAAAAATCATTGGGAGACTCAAGCGAGGTATCTATCATCCTCTCCCATTGTGTTGCATTATTGTAATGAGGTAATTTAAATTCGAGTGGATCCCACAAACTGTTCATTATAAAATGATAATATTTGTTGAACCAAAAATCTTTTAATGTAAATGAAATAGTCCTCGATTTTGCACTAAAATCTGAACTGAATGGTTCAGTCCCGTGGAAATCAATAATGGAGGCTCCAAAGTTGCCCCCTAAAATCCAGGGTGTGGGAAGGGTGAAAATGGGGTTCGTTTTTGTGAAATGGATCAATTTTTTTGTAAAAAGATGGATGTCATGGTTGGTTTTTACCAGTGACCAGTCGAACCAGTTTATTTCACTGTCGTGGCAGTAGGCATTGTTATTACCCAACTGTGTCCTTCTAACCTCGTCACCCATCAACAGAAGAGGCATACCTTGTGAAATAAAAAGTGCCACAAGCAGATTTTTGATCTGTTTTACTCTTGTTTTTTCAATTAGAGGATCAGAACTTGGACCTTCAATCCCACAATTCCAGGAAAAATTGTCGTTGGCTCCATCCCGGTTCCCCTCTCTGTTCGACTCATTGTGTTTAATATTGTAGGAGACAAGATCATTTAGAGTAAATCCATCGTGACAGGTCACAAAATTTACAGCTCTTGAAGGATCTCTGAGAGGATCGATATAAACATCGGGACTTGCAGAAAGTCGTGATGCCATTGTCGCAACAACTTTTTCTTCCCCCCTGATGAATCTTCTTACATCATCTCTAAATTTTCCATTCCACTCAGCCCATTTGTAACCAATAAATGAACCAACCTGATATAAACCCCCGGCATCCCATGCTTCGGCGATAAGTTTTGTGCCGGCAAGAACGGGTTCCGACTCTATTTGCCACAAAACAGGGGGGTTCTGCAATGGTTTTCCATCATGATCACGGGCAAGAACAGAAGCAAGATCAAATCTGAATCCATCCACATGCATTTCTGACACCCAATAGCGGAGGGAATCGATTATCATCCTTTTCACTACTGTATTGTTGGCGTTAAGTGTATTTCCACACCCGGTGTAGTTTGCATAACCATAAGGGTTATTTTCATCAAGAATGTAATATTCCACATTTTCAAACCCCCTGAATGAGAGACAGGGACCAGTCTCATTCCCTTCTGCAGTATGGTTAAACACAACATCAAGAATTACTTCAATTCCTGCCTTGTGCAAAGCTTTTACCATGTCGCGGAATTCATTCACAGGTCCAAGAAGTGACTGATCCGAGCTGTATGCCCTGTGAGGAGCAAAAAAGGCAATGGGGTTGTAACCCCAGTAATTCACAAGGGGTCGTTTTACGTCGTGAGCGTCAAACTGTTGAACGGGAAGGAGTTCAACAGCAGTAATTCCGAGATCCAACAGATAGGGAATTTTTTCTGTTAATCCACGATAAGTGCCTCTGTAAAATTCATCCACACCGGAGTTTTTATTTGCAGTGAATCCTTTAACATGCAATTCGTAAATGTAGGTTCTTTTAGTGTCTATATTTAAGGGTTTGTCACCCTCCCAATCGTAATCGGTTGGGTCAACAACGATACTCCTCATTGAGCAATCAACATTACTTCCGGGTTTTCTGGCAGCTTCACGGTTGTAAACAGAATCACTAATCAGCAGTGAATAAGGATCGATTAACACCTTCTCAGGGTCATATTTTAACCCCTCATTGGGTTTAAATGGCCCATAAACTCTGTAGGCATAAATCTGTCCCGGTTTTACTCCTTCAACAAATGCATGCCAATAAAAATAGGTTCTATGATTAAGTATATCAAGCCTTATCACCTGCGAAGGCTGCGGGTCTTCAGCACCTTTAAAAAGGAGAAGTTCAACAGCGGTGGCATTCCTGGAATAAACACAGAAATTTACACCTGACCCATCGGGGACTACATGAGCCCCCAATGGATATGAATCACCTGAATATACTTTAAATGGCATCCTATTTATCCAGTATAAAAATTTCGTATCCTGAAGGAGCGATTTTCACTTTTATCCGGTTTTTCTCCAATATAATTCTCTCTTTGGTCAGAGGATTTTCTGCATACCCCACTTCATAATACTCTGGGATATCCACGGTAACCACTTCCTCTTTTTCCGATTTGTTGAGCAGCACAAGAATTCTTTCATTTGCATCAGACCTGATATATCCAAGCTGGTTGTGACTTGCGAGCACAGTAAGTACATCACCATATCTGAGAGCTGAGTGTTTTTTGCGGAGATTAATAAGTTTAGTAACTTCATCAAGAGTTTTCTGTTCGTTTCGGGTTAATTTATCCCCAAAATACATCATTCTTCTGTTGTCAGGGTCTGAGGCACCCGTCATTCCAAACTCGGAGCCGTAATAAATAACAGGAAGCCCCGGAATTGTGAGCATATAAGCATAATAAAGTTTCAGTTTGTCAAAACTTGTGAGTTTGTCAACAGTTGGAGGATTTTCCCATCCGATTTCAGCGGCTTTTCCATCATTTATTGCAAGGTCACCATCAGCATAAGCCATATAACGAATTTTATCATGACTGTCCATGATATTGCCCATAACATGCAGTGGTCCATAAACCTCAGCGGTTTTTTCCATCTCTGTTGCAATCAGTTCAAGGGAGGCATTTTTGTCGATAAATGCAACAATTGCCACATCAAAAAGATTAAAATTAAACTGTGCGTTTAACTGTCCATTGTTGACATAAGAACTGATCATTGCATAGTCGCCAAAGGTTTCACCAATCTGATACACTTCAATATCGCGTTTTCCGGTGAAGTGTTTTTTGATCTTTGCAGTGAGTACACGCCAGAATTCGTTTGGCACATGTTTTACTGCATCATGTCTGAATCCATCTGCCCCCGTTTGCTCAAGCCACCAGATTGCATTTTCAGTCATTGCTTTAAGAGCAGCTTTCGATTTTGTGAAATCGAATGAAGGGATGTATGGCTCAAACCATGTTGTAAGGCGATATTCGTCCCAGAGTCTAAGGTTTTTTCTGCCATCCGGGAGGTCCAGGGTACCAAACCATTCGGGATGTTTTTTCCACCAGGGATGTTCCTGATGAACATGATGTGATACAAAATCGAGGAGGATTTTAATCCCTTTTTTGTGGGCGGTATTAACAAGTTCTTTCATCTTTTTCATCGTACCAAACTGCTCTTCAACTTTTGTATCGCTGATTGGCCAATAGCCATGGTAACCAGTGTACCACCGGTTTGGTGCAGGGAATTCTCTGTAAGCAGTGTTTGGATTGTCGTTAATTGGTGAAATCCAGATTGTATTAATTCCAAGTTTATCAAAATAACCATCATTTATCTTGTCGATAATTCCCTGGAAATCGCCACCGTTATAGTTGGCAGGAGGGAAAACGGAATCTTGAACTACGGGTTTGTTGATCGATTTATCACCATCTTTAAATCTGTCGATCATAATCGAATAGATGATTCCATCGTACCAGTTAAATTTACCACTCCCTGCGGGTTTGCCATCCTGAATAAAGATATACTGCCAGTTTGATTTTTGTCCGTTTTGAGTAACGGCAACCCTTAACAGTTTATTTCCCTTCATTCCCCATCTTTCAAGATTCAGGGTGATTCTGTTGTTTTCCACCTTAATCTGATTTTCAGGGATGAGCTGGTTGTCGAGTAAAGCTGTAACATTTTCCTTCAGAATGAGTGCTGCTTGTCCCTGGTTTTCATAAAAGAAGTGGTAGAGCATGTAGGATTTGGTTTCTTTCACACCTGTATTATGGAGGAAAACTTTGTTTTTGAATGGTTTTTCAATGATTATAACGGAATTGTAAGCTCCCATCCCATTTGGGACAGAATCTTTGTTTGCATAATCAACAATCTCTTCGCCGTCACCATAAAATTTATATTCATATCTTCCCGGTTCAATTGGCACATCAATCTCGTAAGTACCATCGCCATTTTTATCGGTCATCGGAGTATATTGCCTGCTCCAGCCATTAAACTGACCAATTACCGTAAGATATTTGTATGGTTTTGTAGGCTTAAATGTAAAGGTGTGGTACCTGACTTTCCCGACAACCACAGGAATCTGATAGGTTGTTTTTCCATACTCAAAAGCAAGCAGGGTAATTCCTTCAAAATCATCTTTTGAGGTGAGTCTAAGCAAACTGTCCCGATAGCCAAAGGCCACATCGAGATTTTTGTTTGGTAAAAATTTAATTTTATAGTCTGCGGCATAATAGAGATCAGATATCTTAAATTCAGCCGTTTGACCTGCAACAAGTCTAACAGGATGAATAATATCGATAATCTTTTGGGTATAAACATAACCACTCATCATGACCACAAAAACCAGTGCCAATGTCATATTTTTTATTATTTTCACGATTCCTCCGGAAAAAATAGATGTCGGGGAAAAAATTAATTTTGTCGATGTTAAAATACAGTAGAATGGTGAATTAAACGAAAAAGTAGCGGAGTAATAAACCACAGAGCACACAGAGGAGGTTATGAGTTGAACTGCAAAGGGCGCAAAGAACACAGAGAGAGGAATTAAAAAAAACATCCGTCAAATCTGTGTTACTATCCCCCTTTTTCGCCTTGCAGACGGCAATAGGGACGATTACCACTCCTCACTCTTACATCTAAAATCTGTGAACTTTTAAATATTACTGCATTATTGGATTATTGGGTTACTGCATTAAATCTGCTTTAGCAGATTAAGTATCTCCTCCTGCGAATTGTGAGGTTTGGTGGATTTTGATTTACGGTAGGGGTTGTTTTGGGATTTGTTGATGACACGGGATTTAAGATTGTCTTTCAACTGGGATTTCAGGATTTGCATAATGGTTGCCCGGGAAGTTGCATCTTCAACGGGGAAAACCACTTCTATTCGTCGGTAGATGTTTCTGCCCATGAGGTCGGCGGAACCAAGCCAGATACCTGCGTCACCACCATTGTGAAAATAAAACACCCTCGGATGTTCGAGGAATTTTCCAACGATACTAAAAACTTTAATGTTTTCACTTTGATCTTTAACTCCGGAGATAAGACAACAAATCGCCCTCACAATCAGGTAGATCTTTACTCCCGCATTTGATGCCTGATAGAGTTTTTCGATCACACTTTTCTCTTCAAGATTGTTCACCTTGATGATTATTATTCCCTTTTTGCCCTCATTTGCAGCTTTTATTTCACGGTCGATGTTGCCATAAAACCATTCGATGAAGTTAACCGAAGGGACAATCAGTTTATTCAACTTCTGAATTGGAGCAAAATTTAAGAGGTAATTAAAAACCTTCACCATGTCGGATGTGATGGCAGGATCGGAGGTAAAATATCCAAAATCGGTGTAGATTTTTGCTGTTTTTTCGTTAAAATTTCCGGTAGCCAAATAGCCAAAGTGTTCAACCCGGCCATCAACTACTCTCTCAACGAGACAAATTTTTGAGTGCACCTTTATTCCGGGGATGCTGTAGTGAACCACAACCCCGGCCTCTTTAAGTTCACCCGACACATCGATATTTGATTCTTCATCAAACCTGGCTTTTAACTCAACAAAAACAGTTACTTCCTTCCCGTTTTTGGAAGCATTACAAAGGGCTTCAACAATCTTCGAATTGGATGCCACCCGATAAAAAGTGATTTTAATACACCTGACAGCAGGATCACTCGCCGCCTGATTAAGGAAATCTGTCACAACTGAATAATCGTGATACGGGTAATAAAAAAGCCGGTTTTCACATTTCATCACCTTAAAGTAGTTGGTTATACCCGATTTAATCTGTGACATCGGAGGTAATTCGAGAAGAGGGTAAAGGGGATTGGGGAAACCAAAAAAGTCACTGAAATTATGATATCTTCCACCTGGGATCATATCTTCTTTTGCCAGACCAATACCTTTTTTGAGAATTTTTAAAGAGTATTTTGATAATCTTTTATCAAAAAGGAATCTTGAGGTTACTCCACTTTTCCTCTTTTTTAATCCTTTTTTGATCTTTTCCAAAAGGCTGCCCGAAAATTCGTCACCTATATCAAGCTCGGCATCCCGTGTGAGTTTAACCGAATAGACACCTCGAATTACAAATCCCTCAAACACAAGAGGAATCAAAACCCTGATTAAATCATCAAGGAAAATGTAACAATGTTTTCCATCTGCGACTGATATATTGATAAATCTGCCAAATTTTTCAACGGGAATTTCAAATATGGAATAGGAAAGGGTTTGTTTTTCATCCCTCGAGACAAGCTCCACAAAATGGTAGAGAGTCTTGTTTTTCAGGAACAAATTAATTTTTCCCGGCTCAAATATGCTTGGGGTAATCTCAGGCAAAATCTCACCGCTTAATTCTGTTAGAATGTAGTCAATTTGGGCAGGGGAAAGATTATTCTCATCAAGAATAAAAATGTTGTTACGGTTTAGAGAGGGGATTATCTGTTTTCGGTAAATTTCACCAAATTCTTCCTGATATCTGTTCACTCTCCTTTTGATTTTTAAGAGGAGTTCAGAAGTATCCATCCCCTGTTTCTTTTTCCCCAGGTCTTTCCGCATAACTGCACGAAGTGATCCAACCCGAACCCGGAAAAATTCATCAAGATTTGAGGAGAAGATTGCAAGAAATTTTATTCGGTCATAAAGTGGAACGGAGAGGTCTTTTGCTTCCTGCAAAACCCGGTAATTAAATGACAGCCAACTGAGTTCCCGATTAAAAAAAGTGAATCTCGACATTAAAGCACTTCTTTTGGAACCAGGAATTTTTCAAGTAAACATTTCCCACTGGCGAGTTTATTCCATTCACCCTCAAATTGAAGCTCCGCAACTCCACATGTGGGGATATTGGCAACATAATTGTTCCCACCCGTCAAGCGGTTAAGAAGTTCGGTAATTCCTGGGTTGTGAGCCACTATCATTACACTGTCATATTCAGGAGGTGTATCTTTTATGATTAAAAAAATCTCCTGAGCGGATGCCAGATATAATTCCTTTTCAAATATCAGTCTGTCGGCTTTTATACCAAGTTGGGAAGTGACCAATTGCGCCGTGGTTTTGGTCCTCTCGGCGGTGCTTGAGATAACAAGTGCCGGGATCATTCTTTTTGATTTAAGGAGTTTCCCCATGGCAGGAGCGTTATTTAGTCCCCTTTTATTGAGGGGTCTGTCAAAATCCCGGATGGAGGGATCAGCCCAATCAGATTTTGCGTGACGAAGAAGGTAAATTGTTTTCATAAAACCTGTTTATTAAGCTAAAATAACAGCAGCGATAAAGGAGAGAACGGATATTAAAAGTCCAATCCCAAAAACATCGTAAGAATAACGGAGGAACTTATATTTCCTCTCAAGTACTACTCCGAGATAATAGACATCCCTGATCATACTTCCGTAGAGATATTCAGCATCCATCATCAGCCTTTCCATTCCAAAAGTGTAGTCATCAAGGCTCATATTGTAAAAATTACCAAAAAAGAGGAGGTTCCCCCTTCTGTTTTCGATGTCTTCTCTTGATACTACTCCTTTTGAGACATTGGGACGACTGCTCATTATGGCAAATCCAAGAGAGATCATACAAACCGACAGGATAATTATTGTGGGTGCGGTCAAATGGGGGAAAGCAGCCAGCCTTCCAACCAAAGTACTGATAAGAATTGAAATAAGAATTGAATTAACCGAGATCATCATATTCGCTTTTCTGTCAGCATTTGCACTCAAATCGATATGAACTCTTGTAAGATTTCTGAAGAGGGTTTCAACACCGCGATTGGTACTTTTTCCGGTCAGTTTGAGCTGTTTTTTAGCGGCTTCCCGTTCATTTTGTCCAAAACTTGAAAGAATTTTATCAGCCACTCCTGCAATTCCCTTCTCTTCGGGCAAATTTTGAATTGCCTCTGCGGCTTCAGTTAGCTTTTCGATCACTGTGGATTCATTTAATCCTTTCAGCTTTTGAATCTGTTTTTGCAGATTTTGGGCTTTTCTGGGACCAAATTTTTCTCTGGCATATTGAGTGTAAAAATTGTGGTTAGTGAGGAATTCGATATTTCCTTTTGCCCACTCGGCATCAGAGATTTTTTTATTGTGAATCAGCTCCAGTTCCTCTCTCAGGAGATTGGACCTTGTTCTAAATCCCTTTTGCCCCAACTGGAGAAGATCAGCATCAGCCACGATGGCTTCGAGTTGATTTGCCGGGGTTGCCCCTTTTTTTGTAACAAGAATTAAGGCAAGAATTCGTCTGACCCGATCGGCATCAATACCTTCATTTGTAAAATACTCAGAAGCAATTTTACAACTCTCCTCTTCATGACCCAAAACGGTTTTGGTAAATCCCGTGTCATGGAAAAGTGTTGCGAGTATCGCATTTTCTGCGTCCTCACCAATAACCCCACAATTTTCACAAAGCATTCTGCAATTTGCAGTAACACTTAAAGTATGTGCGAGATCGTGATACCTGTAGATGGGATCAAGTTGATTTGTTAATAAATTTCTTACAAACGCTTCAGCTTTAAAAAGTAAATTGTTATACATGTCTAATCCAGTTAATGCAGTAATCCAATAATGCAATAATCCAATAATTTGAATTACAATAATACGATTTTACGACAATTCAATGAACGAGAAAAGAAGTTAAGTTATCCACTCTAAGAGAGTTTAATACCACCTTTTTAGTGGCGGATAATTCCCTTTTCCTTCAGTGTTTCTGAGGACAAAATGGTAGAGATTAATTAAATTTGAATGGAATCCGTAAGCCATAAGTGCCATACTCAGGCGATAAACACGATACATCACTTCACCCGATATTTGAACAATGGCCTGGCGATTCTTCTCAATATTGTTTAGCCAGTGGCGAGCTGTTAATTCATAATGTTGTCTAAAATCTTCAACATCATAAACTTCAAATCCTGTTTTCTCCGCTATTTTGAGGTATTCACCAATTGGAGATAAATCATAATCGGGCATAAAATATTTTGGAGCAAAAACGGGACCTTTATACTCCCCTTTTGCCGCATTATTAGTAACTCCGAGCTGAAATGACAGTCCACCGGGTTTCAACAATTCCTTGATTGTTTGGAAATATTCAGGCAGCGAGTTATATCCGATATGGTGAAGCATCTCAACCGAGGAGATTTTATCAAACTTTGTGTCTTTAATTGACCGAACATCTTTTAATTCCACACGGCACTTGTCCCTGATACCCAAATCTGTAATTCTTTTGTTAGCCCAGTCAGCCTGATTTTTACTCAAAGTAACACCAAGTGCGGTTACTCCATAGTTCTGAGCGGCATAAATTACAATGGCACCCCAACCGCAACCACAATCGAGAAGCGTTTCACCCGGTTTAAGATCAAGTTTCCTGCAGATATAGTCAAGTTTGTCTTTTTGTGCGTCCTCAAGTGAGGTGTCTTCTGTGGCAAAGCGGGCACAGGAATAAACCATTTGAGAATCAAGCCAAAGGCTGTAAAGCTCATTTGACATATCATAGTGATATGAAACGGCTTCACTGTCCCTCTCAAGAGAGTGCATTTGCCCCGATAATTTTTTTGTAAAGTTTTTATCCTTCTTTTTTGGAGATGAGGGCAGTGCTGCCATTTTTCCCAACAAATGTAAGTTTTTACCCGAGGTTCTTTTTGTCCCTGCAATTTCGTAAGCAGATTCAAACACATTAAAGAGGTCTCCCTCGAGATCATATTCATTAAAAAAGTAGGCTTCAGTAACATTTAATTCGGTTGGCGGGAGAATAATATTTTTTAATGCCCCTGGTGAATTGAGCACAAGGGTAAATCCCGCCTTTTCAACTCCTGCCGGTTTCCATATTTCCCCGTCCCAAAACCGGACATCAAACCCGTTTTTGAGTTTTTCGGGAAATGAAAGGGAAATTACATCTTTAACTTTGTCTTTGGGTGTCATTTTATTCTCTTTTCCACTTTGAACCTGAGTCCATTTTTGGCTTTCATGATTATCCCGGGGTCAACCTCGGGTGGGTTCTCACCTGAGTAAATAAATTTGTACTCAGGAGTTAACACGGAAAAAATTCTCAACATTTCGAACATGGCAAGTCTTCTCCCCGTGCAGATGTGGGGCCCCTGACCAAAAGGGATGTAACTAAAATTGTTAACTTCGGGCTGATCTTCTCCTTCAAAACGGGTGGGATTAAAACTGTCTGGTTGATTCCAAAACTTTGGAGTTCTGTGCAAAAGATAGGGAGAGATCATCAAATATGACTTTTTAGGAAAAAACAATCCGTTTATCTCTTCATCTTCAATTACAATTCTATAAAAAGCCCATGCAGGAGGGTAAAGCCGTAAAGCTTCACTTATCACACAACGAAGGTAAGGAGTCTCAGTGGCCATGTGAAGAGATGAAGGAGATGATCCCTGTTCTTCCAAATTCTGTTCTGAAAATTCCTTAATAATTTTTTCATCAGTCCCCGGATTTGTTGAAATCAGGTATTGTGTCCAACTGAGACCTTCGGCAACTGTATCAAATCCCGCAAAAAGGAATGTCATAATCTCATCTCTGATCTGGGTATCATCCACTTCTCCGGCGTTTTTGAGATCTTTCAGAATTCCGGTTAACATGCCCGGAATAATCTCACCATTCTCTACCTGTTTAAAAAAGCCGGCGACAAATTTTTCGAGGGATGACAAAGCAGAAGTGTAATCTGAAGGAGGAGTATATTTTAATCCAAAAATCGATTTAAAACCGGTTTTAACATTCCTGATCAATTCACCTCTTATGCTGGTATAAGCCAGAATTGCATCCAGTTTATGGATTATATCCTCTGCATCAAATTTCAGGTCGGGTGAAAACATCTCTTTCACAAGTATTTTCAACATGAGAACCTTAAACCGCTCCTGAAGATCCATTTCTTCCAAATTTTTACAGTAGCCGTTTAACTCCGACTTAAAAATTTCACATTCCTCCTCAATGATTCTTCCAAAACCGGTATAATATTTGGTGTGGAATGCGGGAGTAATATTCTTCTGCTGCCGGGTCCAAAGTTCATGGTCACTCGTAAAAATTCCTTTGCCCAAAAGAGGATATATCCCCTCCAAAGCTTTTCCTCTGGGGTAATTTCTATAATTTGTTTTTAAGATATGCTGCAGAATCGAAGGATCATTGATCAAAAAAAGAATATATTTCCCAAAACTGAAGGGGATTACTCGTTCGCCTGTGGAAACCGTTTTTTGAAGTGTGGAAAGGGGGTTTTTGTATAACTGGGGGAGAATTTTTAGGAATCCTGTGCCTTTATATCCGGGAAGATCATGAATGTTCATCGATTTAAAATCATTTTTTTTGCTACCGACTCTTTATAACCGGAGGAACCGATAATATCAAGTCTGTAAATGTATATGCCTGAAGCGGTATTTTCTGCTTTGAAAGTGAACCGATGTTCACCCTCCTCATACCAACCGTCGGCAAGAACGGTTGTTTCTCTTCCCCTTATATCAAAAACTTTTAATGATATTTGTGAAGGTTCGGTTAACTTGACCGGTATAACTGTTTCGGGATTAAAGGGATTTGGATAGTTAACCCCAAGCCCTGAATTTAAGGGAACAGTCGCGAAATTTTCATTCTCAACACTAACGAGTGAACGGCTGTATTTTCCGATATAACCAAATCTACCGGCAGTGTAGGCAGTTAAAGAATCTGTGAACTGAATGTCGTATAAAACTCCACTATCGGGAACATCATACTGTATCCAGTTTGTCCCTTTATCAGTAGTGTAAATAAATTTTTGTGCAAACCCGAGAGGAACCCAGGCTTCATTTTCATTTCTAAATGAGAGTCCATAAGGAACTCCAAACACATCCAGACTTCGGTAATCCCAATTCTCCCCACCGTCTGTGGTTGTAACCACTGCCGTTCCATATTCAAAATCACCACCTATTCCGATGATGTTGAGGGAATCAAAAACTATCAATCCTCTTATCGGTTCAGGACCCACTCCATATGCTCTCCAGTACTCACCACTGTTTGTGGTTTTCCAGATTACTCCGGCAATATCAATATGACCGCCAAATCCAAAAGCTAAATTTTCATCAAAAAAACTGAAGCCAAGGATTGGGAAATTGGTAAAAGAACTTGTGTCGGTTTGTGCCGGAATCCATTCCTCGCCTCCATTGGTTGTGTGGGCTATCTTTCCTTCGAGACCGGATGCCCAGCCATTAAGAGAATCGAGAAAATGAAGACCTATAAGAAATACATCATCGTGCCTGTAACGGGATTCACTCCATGTGTCGCCGCCGTCTGTGGTTTTATAAAAAATGGTGCCAAAGGGAGGGGCTTCAAAATCGAGTGCAACTGCATAACCGGTGGTTTTTGAAGTAAAATAGATATCAGAAATGTCTTTTATGCTCGGGAATTCAAGTGTCTGCCAGGAGAGACCACCGTCTGTGGTTTTCACTCCAAAACCTGTGTCACCAACTGCAAAACCGTATAAACTGTCAAGAAAGCAGATTGAGGTGATTGTTTTGTTGGTTAGAACCGGCAGTTTTGTCCAGGTAAACTTCTGAGGAAGAACTGTAAATGAAAATAGAAAAAAAATAACCGGTATGAGTAATTTCAAGCCAAAAATCCTGTTAAATGGGAATATCGTCAAAAATTTATTCAAACCGGTTCAAATAAAAGGAACTAAAATTAGCCTATTCGTTCGATCACCGACTCAACAAATCTCTTGACCGATTTTTCGTGGTAAGAGAAATAAAGACTGGGTTCAAACATCTCCAATTCGATCAGTTTAAACTCATCTTTTGAATAAACACCATCCACTCTGGAATATAATGTGTCGAAACCAAGAGCATCATTAATTTCATAAGCCTGATCGATCAGATCAGCAGATGGTTTAACTGCTTCGACCGTTCCGCCAAAGTCGGTTTGTGTTCTGAAATCACCCGGTGAAACTCTTTTTAATACCGCATGACTGTATTCGCCATTTAAAAAGATCAGTGAATATTCACCGTTGGTTTCAATCTCTTCAATATAATCCTGTATCATAAGATCTGCAAATTCAAGAATTTTTGCAGCAACAGGGTTGAAGTCGAGAGCTTCGTCCCTTGAAACGAGGTAAGTTTCAAATGCACCTGCCGAAATAGCCGGTTTAATTACAACTCTTTTAAATCTTTTCCGTTCAAAAACTTCTTCAAGTTTTAGAACGCTTGCTTTTGGAATGAACATCGTGTCGGCAGTAAGGACACCTCTTCTCTGAAGCTCTTTAATGTAACTTTTGTGAAGATTCTTTTTAATAATCTCCGGCTTGTTTAATATTTTATATCCGGCAATGGTAGCCTTGTTCATCCATGAGATAAATTCTGCTGTCGAGAGGAAATAATCCCATGGAGATCTCACAATAAGGAGATCATATTCATTTGGAGGCAGAGGTCCATCATTCCAGATCACCGGCTTGGCAATGATCTTTTTCTCTTTAAAAGCGGGTAAGAGAAGTTGATCATCTTCCGTTAAATCCGGGAATGCCCGGCATGTCACTAATCCTAATTTTATCATCTTGCCAAACTTTATGTCTTATTGCTATTAAATTTATTCACTGAATTCAAATTTAACAACTTTTTTGAACCTGTGAAAACCAAATTACATTAACGGACGGTTTCTAAACTACTCATCTTCTTTTCTTATCTTTACTTTTTGATTTTAAGAATTTGAGGAAACAATAAAATGAAGATGAATAAAGTCGGGAAATCCGATTTAACTATATCAGAAATCAGTTTGGGCTGCTGGACACTTGGTGGTTTAAACTGGGTTGACGGCTCTCCTAATGGCTGGGCTAATGTTAATGAACCCGAAGTGGAAGAAGCTATTCTTTATGCAATTGATAATGGTGTCACCCATTTTGACAATGCCGATGTTTATGGCAATGGCAGAGCTGAAAGGATGCTTTCGAAAATACTCGGAAGTCGTACTAAAGATGTAACCATAGCTACAAAAATTGGTTGGTTCAAGGGTACCGCTGCACATGCATATGAACCCACACATATCCGCCATCAGTGTGAACAGTCACTTATTAACTTAAAAAGAGATTATATCGATCTCTATTATTTTCATCACGGTGATTTTGGTACCGATGATGTTTATCTTGACGATGCAGTTGCAATGATGTATAAGTTAAAAGAAGAGGGCAAAATCAGAGTATTAGGACTTTCTTCCTATTCCCACGAAAGATTTACAACCCTCGCCCCTAAAATAAAACCTGACACTTTACAAAGTTCTGCAAGTGCACTTGACGACAAATACCTCGCAAAAGGAACCCCCACTTCTGATCTGTTGAATGAGACGGGAATTTCATTTGTAGCGTTTGGACCCGTTGCTCAGGGTTTGTTGCTCGGCAAATATTCAAAAGATAATCCGCCAAAATTTGAACCCGGTGATCACAGAGCGGGAGCCCCAAGGTTTTCAGTTGAATTCCTGACAAAACTTGAACCAAAAATTGAAGCTCTTAAAAAACATTTTGGTCCAACAGGTGAAGATCTTGCAAGAGTTGCATTACAATATCTCTTAAAATATGATCGTGTAGCCGCGGTAATCCCCGGATTCAGGAATCTCGCTCAGGTTAAAATGAACCTTTCGGCAGCCGACAAACCACTTACAGACGATGAATTCAGTTTTGTACAATCAATTTTTTCAAATAAAGGAGAGTAGTAAATTATGTTCGAATTTAGTGAACTGCCTGCAAAGGAACAAAAAAAGAGGGAATATGAAGAGTCGGAAGAACTTAAATTTCTGGCTGAAAAAATAATTTCTGAACAAAAAATTGATGTTATGCCCGCACAGGTCGGGTATATGATTGTCAGCCCAAATATTTCAAAGACTGTTCCGAGCAAAACCATAAAAACACCGCCTGAATTAAAACATTTTTCCGGTTTTGATTATCTGGTTGAAGTGTCGCTTGATCTCTGGACTGCTCTTGATGAAGCTGAAAGATATATCCTTATCCACCATGAACTCCTTCATATCCTCCCGATAATGAATGAAAAAACGGGAGATTATGATTTTAAAATCAGAAAACCCGATTTTGTGGCATTTAAATCGATTCTCGACAAATATGGCACCGACTGGAAACAAAAAATTAAACTGAGCCTCAGCTCTATCCATAATCTTACACCTGCACAGGAAGATTCTATCAGGATATAGAGAAGAACTTCAGAGTTTCAGAACTTCAGTACTTCGGTACTTCAGAGGTTCTGAGGTTCCGGAGTTCTGAGGTTCCGGAGTTCTGAGGTTCCGGAGTTCTGAGGTTCCGAAGTTCTGAGGTTCCGAAGTTCTCAATTTGCTTTTTGCTCCAAATATTAGTAATTTATGTTAATGATCTTCATAAACATAAAAAGGAGCCTTTATGAGATATCTTTACATGTTATTTGCTGTTATCCTGATTACCGGAACCGGATTTGCACAAAATGTTACTGTGCAAGACTACAAAGTTCCTATAAGTACAGCAAAAATTCTGAGACTGACGGGAAGTTATAACTTTGCACAGACGACGGATGAAGTTACCACCAATGTAACTTCAAACAACGCTAACGCAACCGCCCTGTTCAGATATTTTTATTCATCACTTCCTTTTGCTTATTTTGTTGATATCGATGCGGTTGGCGGAAAGAATTTTGCCGAATTTAGTCATGATATCTCAATTCGTCCAAGTGTGAGAAAATATTTTGCGGAAGACAAAGACTGGTTTGGTTTTGGCGCACTTGACTTGCGTCATGCCAATACATTTAAACAAATTGAGTCGAACCTCACTGTTGGTGGTGGATACGGCCGTTATATTAATGCGACGGCTCTCGCAAAAGCCGTGAGAATTGAAAATCACCTTTTAAAAGAAGGTGTAATCACAGCCAGACTTCCAAAAGAAACCATGATAAAGATCGCTAACATCATCGAGCGTGAAGATGAATATCGTGGCGTTTTTGGTGATACTTACGAGAAAAACTGGTATGAGGATATTGAAAAAGAGATGCGTGCTACCGGACTTCTTCAGGGTGGCGCTCTTGGAGCCATGGGAATTCTCAGAACACAACAGGTGTTAAAAGGAATAAACGAAAGAGTTAATGAAAGATTCTTCGGATGGGATGTTACAGCCGGTGTACTTTTCAACCTTTCAACACGCGATAAATCCCCAACCAATTCACCTGCTCTTTCACTTGGTGGAAGATTTTCGAATCCTATCGGATGGAACTCACAAATTAATGCTTATGCAAACATGAACACACCTTTTGATTCAACATTTTTCAAAAGTGTGATCGTGACTGCCGGTGTCGACTACTTTTATGAGCTGGGCAACAAAATAAACTTTGTCGCCGGTTATCAATTAAATTTTATAAAAAGGAACACTGTGTTTTTACCCCTTAATGAGGACAGCTATGTGGATCATGCAATCTCTGCCGGGTTCATTTTCTATCTTGAGAACAACATCAATCTCGGAATTCAATCTTCACTTAACAGAAGTGGACTTGTGAAAGTTACCGATTTTAGAACTTCAGTTTCTCTCCAGTACAATGTGTTTTAATTTATAACACCTTTAAAATCAAAAAAGGCTGTCCATATGCGGCAGCCTTTTTTTTGTTCTAATAAAAGATCACTACTTTTTCAGCCAGGTCTGACCATCTTCGGAAAGATTTTTCAGATATTTAGCCGGTTCTTTTTCCAATTTTGTTAAACATCCGGGGCAACAAACCGCAACGGTTTTCCCTTCAATTTCAAGTGTTGGTGCACCTGCTTCAATTTTTTCGCCGGTTACCGGGCAATATAAATTCCAGACTGTCTTCACAGTTTTTTTGTCTTCTGAGCAACTGTCACCTTTTTTATCCGCTGAGCAACAATCGTCTTTTTTAACGGTTGTGTCTTTGGCTGCGTGATGTTCCTTATTCTGGTTTTCCTTCTTTGAGGCATCCTGTGCATTTAAAGTTGCAGTGCCAAAAAAGATGAAAAGAGGTAAAGCTAAAAAAATCAGCTTGTGCATGTATTCTCTCCGATGATTGTGTAATAATTTTTATTAGTGCTTTTCAACTCGAAATTGAAAATTGTTTTATAAATGTGTAACAACTAAAATAAGCGGAATAGTTCATTAATAAAAGGGGAAAGGGAATAGTCAGTTCCCTTCCAAAATCTCCTTCAATTTTTCAGCGATAACTTTTCGGTCAAATTGTTTTATGACTTCGGGGTTGGTTTTAAAGGTATTCAGTTTATCAAAAAACTCAGACCCATCGGAGCTGAATGGAAACATCATTCCGGCATTGGATTGGTTTATTATACCTTCAACTTCTGCATTGTCGTCGCCAAAAGCGATAATCGGGATACCCGTTCTGAGATATTCAAAAAGTTTCCCGGGAAAGTGTCGTTTTTCCATGGCACATACTAGGAGGTAATCGGCTTTTGCGAGGGTTTTAATCATATCATCATAAGAGAGGAATCCAAAAGAGGTTGTGTGTTCATCCAGTCCCGCCTCTGAAATTGATCTTTTAACTCCCGGGCTTACAGTTCCTGTGAACCATAAACTGATATTTTCACCCGCCTCAATCCTTTTTTTGATGTGTCCCCACAATTTAACAGGATTTTGAAAATCAAAGATGTTCCCTGCATGAAGAAGTATCTTCCCCTCTCCGGGGGTTTTTAATCTCTTAAAGTTGGCAAATTTTTCCTCATCAAATCCCCAATGCAGAACATGTCCCTTATCTTTCAGGAAGGGATAACTATTGATATAGTCGGCAAGTGATGTTTCGGTTACAAAAATTGAGGCACGACTTCTCTGCAGTATCTTCTTTTCGAGGAATGCATCCAACATTATGGTTAATTTGCTTCTGGATTGACCTTTGTAATAGGCAATATTCAACCAGGGATCGATAAATACAGGATAAAACGGGATTTTTGCATTTTTTGCAATCTTCGCTGCGGCAAGGTGAACAGAGTGGGGTGGCCCTATCGAAACAACTGCATCAAATTTTTCTTCCAACATCAGTTTATTCCCGGCACGAACTGCAAAAGGGTACCATCCAATTCGGGCATCAGGGATAAAAAGATTCATTCTTATCCAGAGGGAAATTGCGTGAGTCAGACTTTTATTCTCTTTGGATATCGTTTCGGAAGCCACAAGCTGGGTATCTTTCCCCTTCCCCGTGAATATCTTATAAAACTCAAACGGTTCAATCGATTTGGTTTTGATAACTTTGAGTCCCGGAGCAATTTCACTCATCATTGAATCATCTTTTTGCATAAAAGATTCATCTTCTACCGTAAGAACTGCCGGTTGCCAACCAAATTCAGGCAGATACTTTATTATCTTAAGAGGCCAATGAAGCGAGGCTTTGCCCGATGGGGGCCAGTAATAGGTTAAAAAGAGAACTTTTTTCACTTTTTTACACCGGAAAACTTGATAACATCCGCAATTCCACTGTGGGCGGGTCCCTCCTCAAGTTCTACCGTTTCTTTTGCAAATATATCAAAATCGAGTCCTATAAAATCCTCAACAATCTGTTCAAGTGAATAGAGCTGATTCAAATCCTTTGGTCCCCCGGAAGTTTTACCAAGTTGGGTTTTATCGTAGGCTGTGAATATCAATTTTCCACCTTGTTTAAGAGATTTAATCACTTTTTTGTGGAGCTCCTCCCTCTCTTCAGGTGGGAGATGAACAAAAACAAGCCCAACGGCATCATATTCTCCTTCAGTGTATCTGAAAGAGGAAAAATCACTCACTTGATAATCAATTTTAACTCCTTCTTCGGAAGCAAATTTGTCAGCCTTCTTTTTACCTTCTTCACTCCAGTCGAAGCAAGTTACATCCCAGCCCAACTTTGCTGCATAAACGGCATTTCTCCCCTCTCCCTCAGCTGGAAGTAGCAATTTACCCGGTTCAAGTTTATCAATTTCTTCCTTGAAATGTAAATTTGGTTCTTTCCCGTAATAAAAACGGTCATCCGCATATTTTTCATTCCACTGATTATTCAATACAAACTCCTTTTTTTTTAATGCAATAATCCAATAATGCAATAATGCAGTAATCCAATAATGCAGTAATTTTTAATAGTTCCATGGATTTAACACAGATTCCACGGATGAGTTTTTAATTCCCTTTTGCGTCCTTCGCGGTTAAACTCAAAACCCTTCTCTGTGCGCTCTGTGCGCCCTGTGGTTTTTTCTCTCCTTTGCCTTCTTCGCGTCTTCGCGGTTAAACTCAAAACCCTTCTCTGTGCGCTCTGTGTGCTCTGTGGTTTATCCTC
>CAYJKN010000005.1:302735-370743 GCA_964371075.1 uncultured Ignavibacteriaceae bacterium
CGGTTAAACTCAAAACCCTTCTCTGTGCGCTCTGTGTGCTCTGTGGTTTATCCTCCCCTTTGCGTCCTCTGCGGCCTTTGCGGTTTAACTCCTAATCCCTGCTACTTCAATTTAAGCTCCGGAAGCCTCCCGGGGATAACATGCCCACCGATTTTTTCGAGAGCGGATTCAAGTTGAACCACATCAGTTTCGGAAATTCTTTTAATCTCGTTATAAACGGGTGGAAATTCTTCCAAAAGCACATTATATGCAGTTAATTCATTTTTTGTCAGTTTTGAAGTTGACCTCCAATGAGTATAAAGCAGGGTGTTAAGCCTTTCCGAGAGGGTAACCTGTGAAGGAGGATTCTCTTCGGTGCTTGGGAAATTTGATCGTCTCTCAAATTTTAAAAGAAGTTGATCCAGTTGATCGAGTATTTTATCTGCCGAAACCATCAACTCAAATCCTGCACCCGGAACCAGAAGTGCCGACTGTTTAAGGCTTGTCACTTTTTTGATCAGTTCATCCAGAAATGCACGGGTACCTCGAAAAGTTCTCGCCAATTCCGCAGCCTTTTTTTGGAAGTTCACAAGTTCGGCGCGGTCTTCTATCGGGAGTGTGGTGTTTCTTAAAGCAGTTGCATTAAATTCGATCGTTTTACCCAGTGGTTTAATTCCATCTCTGGTAACCATTGACATGGCAACTTTATACTTACCCGGCATTACGAGCGAACTGCTCTGCTGCCTCATTGCTGCATTAAATTTGTCAGCTTTGAGAGTCGTGATACTCTGATATTTGAGATCCCAATTTATTCTCTGTACTCCCTTACCTGCGGGTTTTGTCAGTTTTTTAACTTCATTTCCGGATTCATCGGAAATCGAAAAAATCAGATATGGAGCCACTTCCCGGTTTTCAACATTTAGTGCAGAATCTGATGGGATTGGAATCGGTTTCCCGTCAACAAAAAGTTTGGATTCCATCTCTTTTCTGATCTCTTTTAGAGTTTTTGGTACCTCTTTTATGTAATATGTGATATCCACACCAAAATCGGGATTGGGCGCCTTAAAATAGGTTGTTCCGGTTCCATATCTTCCGGGAGATTCCATATACATCAAGCCGTCGCGGGTATCAAATAAAAAGGCTTCCTGTTCCAACATTTCGTTTGTAATTTTCCTCAGTGGAGCATAGTTATCAAGAATGAAGAAGCCCCTTCCAAAAGTGGCGATAACGATATCACCCTCTCTTTTTTGGAGATGAATATCACGAACAGGAATGTCGGGTAAACCATTTTGCAATTTGATCCAGTTTTTGCCCCCATCGATTGTGAAATAAAAACCAAACTCGGTCCCAACAAACAGAAGATCAGGATTCTCAAAATCTTCGGCAATGCTCCAGACAGGTCCATTTTCCGGCAGGTTGGCAGAAATCGATTTCCACGATCTCCCTTTATCTTCGCTTTTCATCACATAAGGTTTAAAATCATCGCTTTGATGATTGTTAAACGATGCGTAAACCACATTTTCATTAAAACGTGATGGAAGCAAGTCGCTCACATAAGTATATTCCGGAACACCGGGGAAACTTTTTGTTGCGCGCCAGGTTTTGACATCTTCGGTCACTTGAATCAGTCCATCATCGGTTCCTGCATACAATAGATTCTCTTTTACCGGTGATTCTGCAAGAGAAACGATGGTTCCAAATAGTGAAGTTGATTTGTCTTTCGAAACTGCATCCACACCCCAATATTTATCCATAACAGGGAATGAATTTCTGTCAACTCCTGTGGTAAGGTCGGGGCTTATGACTGTCCAATTATCACCACGATCATCGGTTCTAAAAACCATATTGGCGGCTGTGTAAAGTCGGGTATTTTTATGTGGACTTATAAAAAGCGGGGTATCCCAATTCCATTTATAGGTTTTTTCACCTTTTCCAGGTTCAGGTCTGATATCAATAGCCTCTGAACTCTTTTTATCATATCTGACCATTCCGGCATATTGAGATTCTGCATATACAATATCAGGATTTTCAGGATCAACAGCCGACCAAAATCCATCGCCACCATTGGTAATAAACCAGTCAGAATTAACAATACCGTCATCACTCAATGTTCTTGAGGGTCCTCCCATGCTGCTGTTATCCTGTGTTCCACCATAAACATTATAAAACGGGAATGCATTATCTGCAAAAACACGATAAAATTGAGTTACAGGGAGATTTTCCTTAAAGTCCCATGATTTCCCACTGTCAAAAGATTCGTAGATACCCCCGTCACCACCAATCAGAAGATGTTCTGTGTTGGCAGGATTAATCCAGAGTGCGTGATCATCCACATGACGATCTGAAACTCCAAGATTTACCCAGGTTTTCCCGGCATCTGTGGTCACTTTTGAAACCACTTCCATCGAATAAACTTTGTTTACATCTTTTGGATCACAAAAAATTTCATTAAAATATTGACCTGACGAGGCATAATCGCTCATCTTTTCCCAGGTCGCGCCTCTGTTGGTGCTTCTGTAAAATCCACTGTTGTTTTCAGCCGCCTCAAGGATAATGTAGAGTACATCAGGATTTACGGGGGAGATATCAATTCCCATTCCACCGAGATGAACTGAAGGAAGTCCCTTCATTATCTTTTCCCATGTTTCACCTCCATCTTCAGATTTATAGACAGCCGTTTCAGGTCCACCACCAATTTTTGTGTAAATATGTCTTCTTCTTTGTTCTGAAGTGGCATACATTACATCGGGATTTCTTGGATCAAAAAGGAGATTGTTTACTCCTGTATGGACGCTGATATCAAGAACTTTTTTCCAGGTTTTACCACCGTCAACGGTTTTGTAAAGTCCACGGTCACCGCCGGGTCCCCATGCAGATCCTTCGGCAGCAACAAAAACGATGTTGGAATTGCGTGGATCAATTATGATATCACCGATCTGGCGAGACTCCTTTAACCCCATATTCTTCCATGACTTGCCACCATCAACAGATTTATAAACACCATTTCCATAACCTAATGCCCTTTGATGAGTATTTTCACCTGTTCCTGCCCAGACAACAAATTTATTGTTTGGATCCATCGTGACACAGCCCATGGAATATGCACCATAATTGTCAAACACAGGACTAAAAGTGGTCCCGGCATTTGTGGTTTTCCATATATGTCCGCTTGAGACTGCTACAAAGTATTCACTAATGTTTTTTGGGTCAACTGCAAAATCAGAAATTCTGCCGGAAGTAAGTGCCGGACCGATATTTCTCCACTTCAGACCGGAAAAGTTCTCCTTTTGCAGGGTACTTTTTTGATCTTTCTCTTCATTTTGTGCAGTGATTACCCCGGAAACGAGGACAGAAATTAGCATTAAACAGATCAATTTGAGGCGCATTGGCATTTTCTCTTTGTGAGTGAGTAAAAGGAAATTTTGGAAATCTAAAAATAAACAAGATTTGGATTAATGCAGTAATCCAAATAATGCAATAATTCAGAAATCCAATAATCCAAAGTTAATGCCGTTTGATTAAATGGTTAAATTCTCATATATTGGGTGTTGCATCAGAAAAAAATAATTTCACGACAAAAATCAAGTAATCTCAGATGAGCATATTTAAGAATCTTTTTAGCTTGTTTGCATGAACGAGACAGTTGATTCCCGGTATTATCAAAGTTTACTCAGATGAAGAGCCTCTTTTTTCTTCTTTTTCTGATCACACCTCTGATTTCTCAAGGTATAGACGCTACCATACTTGGTGGTCTGTATTTTTCAGGAAGTTTTCAAAAACCGGGACCAGACGGCTCCAAAATTCCCCTCCCCTATAACAAACAATCAAGATTACATATCACCAAAGATGGAGAACTTACACCCTCGAAGAGTTGGAGCCTCTCATTTTCCTTTTGTTTAAGAGATAACAGAACCAGCGGTGCTCTTTTTGTGACAAGATCCAAATCCACTTCATTGTCGTTTTATTTCTCACGCGGTGAAACTCCGCAAAATGCTTCATTCACCCTTCTTATTAATGGTGAAAAAACTGAAGCCGGGTTTATCCTGGACAGACACAATATATATGATGGCAACTGGTTTGATCTGAAATTAAACGTTGACTCACAAACAGGTATAGCCCGGGTTTTGTTTCAGGGCATATCCAAAGATGTGAAACGGAGTGAATTAAAAACGTTCAGTGGATTGGATATCAATTTTGGGAAGCAGTTACCTGTAAAAAATTGTCTTGCGATGATCATCAAGAATCTACAAATCGAAATTGACGGTAAACTCAGTCATAAATGGCTTTTTACCGAAATGACGGGCAACACTGCTTACGACTCAGAGGGCTCTCTTGATCTTGAAACAGAAAATTGTGACTGGTTGATTAATAAACACTTTTTTTGGGAACCCGTTGCCATTGGTGAAGAAGTTGAAAACTCTGAATATTCAAAAAAGCCCCTTACCCCCGAACATTTGATAGTCACTCCTGACAAAGTAACCACCTATAATCTGCGTAAAAAGTTATATACCACAACAATTTTTAAACCAATGCCGGGGAGAAATGTAAGTACACCTTCATCTACGGTAAGAGACACATTCGTAGCTTTTCAGAATGGCTACCCCGATGAACCGGGTGTCTTAAATATCAGAACAGGTGAATGGCTAAGAACAAACACAAAAAACACTCCCGATGGTCATTATTATGGAGCTTCTACAATTCTCGATCCCTTTTCACTTGATGTATATTTGTTTGGTGGTTATGGATGGTACACTTTTAAAAACAACCTATTAAAGTTTAATAAAACAACTCAAAAATGGGATACTTGCAAAACCACGGGTGAAAAGCCAATTCCCTCATACTTAACTGCAATTTTTGCCGGTTACAAGCCCGGTGATTATTTTATTTTTGGTGGTATGGGTGTGGCATCAGGCAGGCAGGAGGACGGTCAACATCCTGTCTGGGAACTCCATAAGCTTGATTTGAAGGATTTGAATTGGAAAAAAGTTTGGCAGTGGAAATCTTATAAAAACATTATCAGCTATTATACCGCTGCCTGGTCGAATAACAACATGAACGAGTTATATGCAATAGTCCTGAATTTTAGGATCAATACCACCTCCACTGTTCAGCGGTTGGCTCTACTGAGTTTGAGCGATAGCAATATAACATTTGTTGGTAACACACTGCCAAGTCCCAGAAAAGGAATGGCTCCTTATCCACTTTATGTCGATTTTGAAACAGGAATTGTATATTTCATCGATAGTGAGCTACATCAAAAAGACTCAACCCCCGTGGTTTTTGCAGCAAGAACACCCATTCTTTCCGAATCTGAATATATAAGTCTGCTCGAGAATACCCATCCTGCAAAAATTGCCAGACTGAAAGATATGTTAAAGTATTCAATGCTCTTTTTTGCTGTGGTTGTTCTACCGGTCGGGTTTGTGATTATCTTTAGAAAAAAACGCAAAAAAAAGATGTTTGAGGCAACTCAAAAACTTAGATCTGCACCATACAGCGTAAAATCCAACTATATCACACTATTTGGTGGCCTGACAATAATCGATAAAAACGGAACCGTTGTAAAAGACGGTTTTACTCCAAAATTGATTGAACTTTTTTCCCTGATCCTGCTTTATTCATCACATAATAAAACAAGAGGAATTTCATTCGCCCAACTTGACAACCTTTTATGGTTTGATCTGCCTCAGGACAATCTAAAAAACAACAGAAATGTTGCATTTTCAAGACTCAGGACAATCTTTAAAAGCAACAGTGGAATAAGTTTGATCACTGATCAAGATTCGGTAAAAATAGAACTTCCCCCCGCAATGACAAATGAAGCGGAACTGTTTCACAACTTAACATTAAAACATCCAGATCCGTTAAACAACCGCCAGACGAGCAAATTTTTCACTATTATCTCCCGCGGTGTATTCCTCCAGGGCATTAGGTCTGAGTGGGCACATGAAGCACGAGAAGAAGTAACCTCTAAGATACTTAAGATCACCCTTGATCTTATGGCTTTTTATCGTGAACATGGAGAGTTTAAAAAATGTCTTGAGGCCGCTGAGACGGTCTCCCTCCATACACTTTTATCGGAAGAAGTGTTACGATATAAAATTAACGCACTAATAAATCTTAATCGGACTCAGGAGGCTGAAGAATCATTTAAAATCTTTTGCGAAGAGTATAAACATCGTTACAAAGAAGAATACGGTTATGATTATGAAGAATTCCTTGAGATGTAAAACATGCAACTCCGATTTATAACATCTGTATTACTGGTTTTATTTTTTGTTTCCACTTCCGGATATTCGCAATCTGCAAATAAAAAAGAATTTACGGGATTAAAGTTCAGCGGAAATTATAAAATTGAGGCGGGAGATACCGGAATTGTTAAGATTTACCATAAAGGACCAAAAACAAAGTTTGAGGCAGGTGGATCCAAGGGGATAGACCTTGGGGATATTTATAGCCTCAGTTTTAGGTTTTGTGTTTACCTCAACAAACATTTTGCCAGCATCTTTGAAATTGAAAACGGTAATTACTCCATTCGGCTAAGATATCTTTATCATCCCGATTCAAATAACATCAATTTGCAACTCCGGATTAACGGGAAACACAATATTATCAGTTTTGTTAAACCTCTAACTGATTTTGTTGAAGGGAACTGGTTCGATGTAAAACTTGATGTGGATGAGATTAAACAAAAGATTGCTCTCACTCTGAATGGTTCACGAAAACAGGCTGTAAACAAATATATCGCCACCGAGGGACCCTCGGTAATTCGTTTTGGTCAAATGTTGCCTGATGGTGATTGCCTCGCGATGATTGTAAAAGACCTCCGGATATTTAAAGGTGGAGTCCTCAATCATTTCTGGCGTTTTAATGAAACAGGGGGAAACACTGCTTTTGATAGTGAGGGGAAACTTGATGTTGAAGTTGTTGCTCCCGATTGGGTGCTGGAATCTCACTATAAATGGCGGGTTGATAAACTCCCGTCAGAGTCAGGACTCAAAAATGTAATGCCGTTTTACCGACTCGTTACAAACAGCAGAAAGGCGGTTCTGGAAGAGAAGGGATCAGGCAGGGTTATTGGTGATTTGTTTCCAATTGAAGGAGACAGCATCGATTTTATTGCAGCATGGCTCGATTCAACCACTTCAAAACTTTACACTTCTGTTGCTGTAACCAACAAAGACAGATGTGATATGCACCTCTACTCAATTGTTTTGCCGGCGGTGTCTGAAAAAACTTTTACAAAACTTGGAGCTGTTCCCCCCTCAATTTTTAGCAGAACTCCCGGAACAATTTTTGTCTATTCTGCGTTGTTTGTGCTGGCCGTTGCTATTCCTTCAACTGCATTTTTAATGATCAGGAAACGAAGACCGCAAAAGAGGAGAGCCGGTGAAGATGAAGAAATTTATCACCGTGGTGATATTCAGCCACGAGAGATTCAAAAGAACATGATTCTTGTTTTTGGAGGATTAAGATTGATCGACCCTGACGGTGTGGACATTCACGGTGATCTCTCCGGAAGATTACAAGATCTCCTTGCTGCTCTATTGTTTTATTCAGCGTCTGACGATAACGGAGCCGTTCCTCTTAGAAAACTTGAAAAAATTATCTGGGCTGACATCCCAAAAGAAAAATTGAAAAACAACAGGAATGTTGCATTTTCTAAATTACGAAAACTCACTTCCAAAATGAACGGAATAACTTTTGAGTCGGACAGTGAAAATGTAGTAGTGAAAATATCACGGGAAATTACAAACGAGGCAGCTGAGTTTTTTAAACTCCTCAAACTTCTTTCTATCAAAGCAAAAATTTCTGCTGATCCTCTTGTTGAAAATTTCATCAATATCATCAAAGGTGGAATATTGTTGCAGGGAATCACTTCTGATTGGATTGAAAAAGAAAGATTTGTTATTGCTAACGATATAATCGAAATTCTTCTCAGAAGATGTGAATATCTTTATCTTGAAGGACAATATGAGAAATGTAACGAAACCGCCGGATTGATAAATATCTACGACCCTGCTAATGAAGCAGCATTCCGTTTTAAGCTTAAATCTCTCTTTTATCTGGGCAGACATTCACTTGTAGAAGAGACCTACAATTCTTACTGTCATGAATATCAGTCTGTATATGGACAGACATACCCACACCATGTTCGTGTTCTTCTGAAAGACTAATCTCCTCGTCCTCATTATTTATTACCTGAATTAATATTTTTAAACGAAAAAATGCAAGTTTTATTGATTTTTAATCGGTAAATCTCTTTCAGTAATCGTTCTGGTAACCCCCCCCGCATATATTTCCCTCAGATTTTTTAATTATTAGGCGAAAAAAATTAGATCAACCACTTTGGAACTGGTAGTGATATCGCAAAGTGAAAATAATTTTAAGAAGAGGGAATTTAATAAAGCTCCGGTTTTAAATCCGGATTATAACTTAAAGTTTAGGGTATTGTGATCGGAGTTAATCAACTTCGCGTAAATTATTGAGACCTGTCCAAAGGTGAATGTTGGGCAGGAATAATTTTAATCAGGGTAAAATAAAACCAACCATCTACGAGGGATGTCGGGGATAGATATCCCGGAATCATATTATTTGGGCAACCAAAAAAGTGTTCGGCAGGGTCAAAAATCGGAGTAATGTAGCAATTTGAGGGGTGTTTCATAAAAACACCCCCCAAAGCTATCTTAAATGATGTTATACTCTGTTGAGTGCTGCATTAAAATCTGCATTAATCATAATCTTCACAAGTTCAGCCAGTTTAGTTTCAGCTTCCCATCCAAGTTCGTTTTTCGCTTTTGCTGCATTTCCAATAAGCAGGTCAACTTCTGTTGGACGGAAATATTTTGGCGACACTTCCACCACCACTTTTCCCGGCTTTAATAAAGAGATATCCACTGTTTGCGAAAACCTGGTGTTATATTTTTGCACGAGTGAATTCAACATATCTGTATCCACCGATTTAATCACACCTTTTTCATCGACTCCTTCTCCCTGAAACTCGACCTCAACTCCAAGTCCTGCAAAGGTCATTTTGCAAAAATCTCTAACGGTGTTTGTTTCACCGGTAGCGAGAACAAAATCATCCGCTGTCTCAGTCTGAAGAATCCGCCACATCCCTTCACAATATTCGGGGGCATATCCCCAGTCTCTTTTTGATGAGAGATTTCCGAGGACAATTGAATTTTCTTTCCCGAGTATTATGTTTGACGCCGCCATGGTAATTTTGCGGGTTACAAAAGTTTCACCCCTTCTTGGGGATTCATGATTGAACAAAATACCGTTTGAGGCAAAAAGGTTGTAAGCTTCACGATAGTTTACGATGATCCAATAAGCATAGATTTTTGCAACTGCGTAAGGTGATCTGGGGTAAAATGGTGTTTTTTCGTCCTGTGGAATTGCCTGCACTTTACCGTAAAGTTCACTTGTGGAAGCTTGATAAAATTTGGTTTTACTTAATCCCGTTTCTCTCATTGCATCAAGAAAACGAAGAGTACCAAGTGCATCAACCTGCGCTGTATAATCAGGGACATCAAAAGAAACTTTTACATGACTTTGGGCTGCAAGGTTGTAAATCTCATCGGGGGCAATCTTTTCAAGAATCCTGTTGAGATTACTGGTATCCACAACATCACCATGATGCAGAAAAAACTTTTTGCCTCTGTATTCAGGGTTGTTGTAAATATGATCAATTCTACCGGTATTAAAAGAACTGCTGCGACGGATAATTCCATGCACAGTGTATCCTTTTTCAAGAAGTATCTCGGTCAGATAACTTCCATCCTGACCGGTTATTCCTGTGATTAAAGCTGTTTTCACTATTATTTCCTGTAATATTTAATAAAACTATTCTTTCCAGATGAAATCAAACAACATGTAACTAACTGCAGCAATCACCACATTATAGCTTACAAGTGCAAAAAATTCAGGAGCAATATCTTCAAATTTTACACCTTCAGAACATCTTTTTGTGATTTCAACAAGCATCAAAAGAAGAGGAAGGAGTATCGGGAACGAAAGCACGGGGTATAGTGTCCCTTTTGAGTTGGCTTTTGCAATAATTGATGCAATAATCGTAGAAGCAAATGCCAGACCGGTGTTTCCGAGTACAAAAGAAAAAAAGAAAATAAATACATTTTTAAGAACAAAAGCGTCAAAAAGTGCCGAATAAAGAACCAGAATCACCATATTCATCGCAAAAACCAGGATAAGATTGTAAAACAACTTACCTGTTAACACCACCGTTGGCGAAGCGACCAGTTGCAGCAAGAGGGAAGTGCCTCTCTCCTCCTCAGAAACAAATGCTCTTGAAAGACCAGACATCGCAGAAAAAAAGATCACCACCCATAAAAGTCCACCTGCCAGAGCTGCGCTGATCGTTTCCTGACCAATTGCAAACATTATGACAGAAATTGTAACGATGATAAACATTCCCAGGGCATTAATCGCATAACGGGTTCTGAGTTCCGATGTAAGGTCCTTGTTAAACAGCCAGAGAGCTCTTCTAAACATCTTAATCCTTCCCTGCCGGCTGATAACTAAGGATCTTAATTATCTCGTCGCACATGGCGAGTTCTTCTTCTTCATTGGTGGCAAAAATCACCATTTTTTCTTTGGCGGTTTGTTTCACCAGATCATAAACTTTTTGTTTCCCCTCGGCATCCAGATTTGCAGTCGGTTCATCAAGAATAATCATAGCCGGATTGTGAATAAATGCAAAAATGATTTTTAACCTCTGTTTCATTCCCGAGGAATAGGCTTTTACAAGATCGTTTTTCCTTTTAAGGAGTGAAAAATGTTCAAGAAGTTGATCCATTTTTGCTTCATCAAGCTGTTGTCCACGAATGTTTACAGCAAATTCCAGATTCTCTTTTGCAGTAAATTCATCATAAAGTGTAAGGTATGGGGAGGCAAAACCGATATAATCGATTGCTGTGGAAGGTGACAACTTTTTCCCGGCGGTCTCAAGAGTTATTTCACCGTTGGTGGCAGATATCAATCCCGTTACAACCTTAACCAAAGTCGATTTGCCCGAACCATTGGGACCGGCAATGCCAAACAGACCAGGGCCACTCCACTCAAGATTTAAATCTCTGAAAATCACCCTTCTCTCGAAAGTTTTGGTCAGTTTTTTGAGCAGCAGTTTTGTCATTTGATCCGTGGTTAATAAAGTTTTTTGTGGTTTTATTGTTATCTAACAACAACAATTTTGCCGGTTTTTTCAGTATTTGTCGATTTTAGATGGTAAATATAAACACCGGAGCCCAATTTCTCATTTGAATTGTCACGAACTCTCCATTTTACGAGGTTTCTTAACACTCCAAACGGTTGTTCCACTCCACCATAGAGAAGAGTACCATTCATATCATAGATATAGATATTTGTCTCGTTTTCCTGCAAAAATTTGAACGGAAAATAGATGACATCCTCCCGGTGTTTCCCGTAAAAGAAGGGGGAAGGCCAGGGGGTTTCATCAAATTTTTGTGGTGTCTCACCACGATTTATCGGAACTCCGTTGATGATCACTGACAGCTTGGCGTTGTATTCTGCATTATAATTGAGTTTGTCGTAATAACTTCCGTAAACGAGGGATGATCCATCCGCCTGAAAATTGTAAAAATTATAATTGTATGTCAAATTTGACGAAGTCGAGGCGAACCATTTGTCCAACGAATAGTCAGAAATAAATGAAATGATGGTATCGTTTGCAGTCAGAGATTTATTTACTATCTGAATCATGTTGATAGAGACAGGCTGCGCCGTGACAACCACATTAACACTGCTCCCCGCCATGTTACTTTTCATTCGCGGCTGAAGAACGGGATATAGAGCCGCATCGGTGAAATATTTCCCCGGGATGGTCCTGTAGTTGGTAAAATAACTCCACAAGGCAAACTGCGAAAATTCCTCGATTGCCGAAGACCCTGCTTCGGTTAGAGAATTGGCGATTGCCTCCACCGCCCTGTTCCTTATCAAAATTTCCCATTGTCTCTTCAAAAGGTCAAAGCCAAATCTCTCTTTCAACATGAAATGGAGGGGGGCGAGACCATAACCGCTGTAACTTGAAATTGACTTCCACGATTCGTCATAATATGAATCGAGATACCCGAGATAATCGTTTATATCGGGAAAAACAAACTCTTCCATCGCAGTTGAAGCAAGTTCATGAAAAAATGAATCCGCATAACGCAGGATATAATTCCCCATTTGTATTGCGTGGTGAAACTCATGCGCAGCGGTTACCATTGCAGCTTTTAATCCCGTGGTCTGGAATCCGGCAAAATCGTTGTCAATTTTAATGAAAGAAGTATAGATATCCCTCACCGGTGAAATCTGCACTTCGGGGATCGTTTCACCGTATAAAAATTGAAATGAAACGATATAAAAATCATACAGGCTGTCACCCCCCTCAGTGCCATCTGATGGCGGAGGCGGATATTTCAGGTAGTTCACCTCATATTCATAAATCGAGTCAAGAGCAATAACAAGACTGTCAACAGAATAAGCGGGTTTTTCAAATCCTGATTTGTTGAAGTGTAGTCTGAATCGTTTTTTTGGGGAGACGATACTTGTATCGCGAGTTGGTCTGTTGAGCATCACTTTTAAAATTGCCCGGTTCCCGGAAGTGAGCTCATTCTGACGCTGGATGACGGTGGCAAGTGACGGAAGTCCACATTTTTCTCCGGTGTTTGTTAAACTGTTGTCGATTTGTAAAGTTCTGAGTCTTAAAAATGACTCAAAAACCGAATCGATGTTGGTGGTTTCCTGAGCAAAAAGCACAAATGGAGAAAAAAATATAAAGAAGAATAAAATTCTTATTGTTGGCATGCCGGCTCTTATTGTCTGCCGGGGGTTATTTAATGAGATTTTTGAGTCGCTGTTCCCGTCGGACGCCTGCATGCTCAAATCTTCGTTTCTCATCCTCTGTTTCGGGTACTATTTTAGGGGCAGGCACCGGCTTACCCTCGGAGTTGATACTCACAAATGTAAGATAAGCGCTATTGCTGTGAATTTTCACACCGGAATAAAATGATTCAGCGTAAATCTTAACTCCCACTTCGAGTGATGAGTTGAATACTCTGTTCACAGATGCCTCAAGCGTTACCACCTCACCCAGTTTTATCGGGTGATGGAAATCGATCTTGTCAACAGACGCGGTTACACACACAGCATTGGAATGCCTCGCGGCACAAAGCGCAGCACAGATATCCACCCACAACATCAATTGCCCGCCCAACAGGTGGGAATGTGGATTTGTGTGGTTCGGCAGAACCAATTCGGTCATTATTACCTGGGAGGCTTTTACCGTTTTAACTGACATCTATTGCACCGATAACTGTGGTAATTTTAGTAGATCGGCTCTGATAGATTCAACTTTTGAATAATTTTTATCGCCTTTGTAACGGGAGAGGAAAAGTTCTGTGTCTTTTAATGCTTCTTTATATCTTTTTCTGTCAACAAGCAATCTAATTCTGTCAAAAGCCGCAACAGGGCTCAATTTTGAATCATGATATTTTTCAACCAGATAACCGTAATAATCGATGGCAGCACCCAACATCCCCATGTTTTCATAAGTAACCGCATTGGAATACATCTTTTGTGCTATTTTATCGTTTAACTCCAGGATCTTCCTTTCAGCTTCTTCAACTTTGGGATCGGCAGGGAAAAAATTGATAAACGCCTGAAACTCCTCAATTGCTTTTTCAGAATACTTCTGATCAAGTGAATAAACGGGGGAAAGTTCGTAATAACTGTCGGCAAGCATAAATTGAGCATCTTTGATGTACTGACTTGCTCTCATCGTGTTTATCAGTTTACTAAACTCATAAGCAGACATCAAAAATTCATCCCGTTTAAAACGGGACATTGCGAGGTAATATTGGGCATCAGCCGCAATTGAACTGCCGGGGTACTGGATCAGGATGCTTTCAAATTCAGTTATCGCTTCGAGATATGACTCATCCTCAAAAAGACTAAGTGCATACTTAAATCTATCTTCGGGTGACATGGCTGAACGATCAACATCGAGTGAACAACCTGTTATAAAAATCAGTGCAAATAACGCCGGGATGAGTATTTTTTTCATTTTAAATTTATTTTTTGGACAATTTGTAAATTTACTAAAAAGGAGAGTAGCGGGAAAGGCAATTATTTGTAATTAAGATTAGTTTGTCCTCACAGTAAAAAAGAGGATCACTGCAAGAAGAGTGGCACCGGCTGCGATGGCAACACTTGTGAGACTTCCCCAAAATGGTTCACCGGGAATCTGTGACATTGTAAAAGGCAATCCTTTGTTTTCAAGAAAATCAACATCAGAGAGTTTTACAGTATCTGTGGTTTCAAATCGAAATTTTGTTTCTGATGTCCCCATATCACCCGAAATTACAAAGGTTCTGCCTGTGTAATAGTCACCGAGGAAGTTTTGTGTGAAGGGTGAACTGTAGGTTACTGCCGCAACTTTTAAGGTGATAGTGGCAGCTGTATTATCATCTGAAACGGTTACTCCGTTATCTGTAAGATTACTCTTAAACGCCGAATTCAGGACTTTATAATCACCGGGGAGGAAAAGAGAGACGGAGGGAATTCTGTCGCCCTGAAAAAAGTTTTGTGCGATAAACCGGGATGCATCCCCCGTCATCGATTCAAAAACCTGCAGGTTAGAGAGCGATTGCCCGCTAACCTGAAGGCCAAAAACTATAAATATAACGGAAAAAAAGAGCTTTTTCAATTAATCAGGCTCTTCCGGAAGCTATAAGGTTTAATCTTTTAATTCGCTCTTCAATTGGAGGATGGGTCGAGAATAATTTCATCATACCACCACCTCTTAATGGATTAACTATAAACATGTGGGCAGTTGCGGGTCCCGCGGCATCCACAGCTTTTTGGGCATTGTAACCGGAAAGTTTACCGAGTGCAGACGCAAGGCCACCTGCATTTCCCGACATCCGGGCACCTGTTTCATCTGCAATATACTCCCTCGAACGGGAGATAGCCAACTGAATAAGTGTTGCTGCAATTGGAGCAACAATCATCAAAACAATTGTTCCTACAATGCTGTTGTCTTCATCATCTCGTCCACCAAAGATCATCGCCCATTGTGCCATGTTTGCAAGCATCGTTATGACACCGGCAAAAGTGGCAGCTATTGCACCAATAAGAATATCTCTGTTTTTGATATGCGCAAGTTCGTGAGCGATAACCCCTTCAAGCTCTGCATTAGTTAAAAGTTTGGTGATGCCGGTGGTTAGTGCAACTGCGGCATGACTTGGATTTCTTCCCGTTGCAAAGGCATTGGGGGTCATATCATTTATTACATAAAGTTTGGGCATGGGAATCTGGGCGCGTTGCACAAGATTTTCCACCATTCCATAAAGTCCGGGTGCAGAATTTCTGTCGATCTCCTGAGCACCATACATTTTTAATACTATTTTATCGGAGAACCAGTAACTGCCAAAATTCATCACAATGGCAAAACCAAATGCAATGAACATACCCATCTGCCCACCGAGGAAGTTACCTGCGATAACCACCAGCACCGTGAGCACCGTCATCAATATTACTGTTTTAAACGTATTCATTTTATTCCTCTTCTATTAATTCAAATCAATCTGATTCTATTAATTAAGACAATAAATATAGTCAAAAAGTTCAAATAAACCTGCGGGAGAGACTTGAGTGACTTGAGAACTTGAGAACTTGAGAACTTGAGAACTTGAGAACTAAATATAAATCTCCCTCTGCGAAAATCCGTTTAATCTGCGTGTATCTGCGTCCCCCAAAACATCTTCTACCGTTTTGTGAAAAGCACAGCTCTAATGATTCCGTTAAAGAGGACATCAGGGAGGAGTTTCCTCAGGATTAACATTCCTTTTGTGCCCACGGGATAACGGAGTTTCCAGTTGGTTGAGGTGGCGGCGTTAAATATCTTTTTTGCTGTTTTCGCTGCGGAAATTCCGTTCCGGCCTGAAGCATCCATGTTTTTGAAGGCGATATTAAAGTTCTTTTCATAATCATCTCCCGGTTTTGGAGTAAATTTCTCCATGGAGCGGTCATAAAAGTCAGTTTTTACGGGACCCGGCTCAATAATTTTTATCCTGATGTTAAACTGCACAAGTTCATGCTGGAGCGATTCTGAAAATCCTTCAACAGCCCACTTTGTTGCATTGTAAAAACTGTAAAACGGGAAAGTAACCCTGCCGCCAACGGAAGCAACATTTATAATCGTTCCACTTTTTTGATTTTTCATGTGAGGCAACACTTCCCTTGTGAGCCTGAGAATCCCAAAAAAGTTGGTATCCATCTGTTTTTTAACTTTTTCTTCTTCATAATATTCAAAAACACCTGTAAGTGCATACCCGGCATTGTTCACCAATACATCGATACTTCCAAAATTTTCAAGAGTATATTCAACTGCTTTTTTGATTGAATTATTGTCTGTAACATCCAATTCCACAATATTTACTGTTCTCTCATCGTGGAGTAAGGTGTGTCTCCCGGTTGGATTTCTCATTCCGGCAACTACTGTCCACCCCGCTCTTGCAAACCGGCGTGCTGTTTCAAGCCCGATCCCGGAGGAGGAGCCCGATATCAGGACTGTTTTGCCCATGTCATTCCTTTATTATTCAATTGTTAGTATGTAAAATTAGAGATAAATTGTGGAAACAAAAATCCGATATTGATTGTTAAACAGATACATTTAATCACTTTGGAAGAAACAATGAAAAAAATCATTTACTTTTTACCCGTTCTGATCCTTTTTGCAATCTCATTCGCCTCTGATGCACCCGGAGTGCCCGTTGCTCTTGTAACCGGAATTGAAGGATCACCAATGATCATGAATCCGGCAACTCAAACTGAGACGGCTCTTGAACAAGGTTCGATGCTCTCAGAGGGAGATATTGTTTCGATGAATGAGGATTCCAAAGCAACAATCTACTTTATGGACGGCGAGATTGTAAACCTGATGCCAAAACAAAAACTCATTGTTGGGAAAGAATCTTCTGCTTCCAAACTTGAGGATGGTTCGGGACAATCTTTTGCTCTGCAAGCCGGACTTAACAATCTTTCCCGTAAAAATGTAAACCTCACTGCCAAAAACGATATTGATAAAGAACTTTCTTCCCCCGCAAGCTTTAGAGCAGAAGGTGTTATTCCCATTGCTCCTGCAGGTTTAATAATTTCGGAGAAACCCGAGTTTACATGGTTTGATTCTTCTTATACAGAGGTAACACCCGTCGAAAAACAGTATGTACTTCTTGTAATGGATTCGAAAAACAACGAAATTTTTCGCGGAACGGTTAAGGGAATGACCAATACACTCGTAAAATTCACTATCCCTGATCTTGTCTTTAAACAAACCGATTCAAAACAGAGATTTAAATGGGATGTTTATCCCCTCGGCAAAGAGCCAAAACTTGGTGCAAATTATGACCTCGCTGGAGTGATGATTTTAGCCGACAAAAAATTTAGTGCAGATGTCACTGCTGCCATCTCAGAAATTAATTCAAATAATAAACTCGATGAACAAAGCAAACTGTTTATGGCTGGATTGATATTAAAAGACTTTAAGTGTTATTCAGACGCAATTATTACATTGAACCAACTCGGTAGTGACAGCAAAGTTTCCGATAGTATCCTGAGACAAAAAGCATGGCTTTATGCCCGACTTGGAGCCAATGGATCATTTATGGTTAAAAAATATGCGGCGCTTCTTGGATAGGTTATCTTAACAGAGTCATCGACTTTGTCTGCGTAAAAAAAGTGGAACCCCCGTTAATTTTTGCAGTTACCCGATAAAAGTAAACCCCCGAATTTAAGGCGTTGGAAGAGAAATTAATCTTCTTAACGCCTTTTTCATTAATACCCGAGTAGATTGAGGTGACAAATTCCCCCGTCGGAGCAAAAAGATCAACTGCCAAATCACACTCCACCGGAACCACCACTTCAATCACTGTATTTGCTCCGCCCGATGTCGCTCCCCCATAAAATGGATTTGGATAATTTTGATGCACGGTAAATCCGTCAGGAATCAGGATATCCACCCTGAGGATGCCCGAATATTCAAAAGTGCCGTCGTTATCCACCATTTTAAGTCTGTATTCATACCTCGAAGGTTGTGGCTTGGTATCAATAAATGAATAATATTTTACTGAGTTACTCATCCCCGCTGCTTCAACCGATCCAATCTGAAACCATTCACGACCGGGTTTCCTCCTCTCAATCAAAAAAATGTAAGAGTTAACCTCCGTTGCGGTACTCCACAATAATTTTACATCTCCCCCCTCCTCTCTCAACTGGAAATAGTTAAGTTCAACAGGCAAAGGGTCTTCACTAAATGTATTGATGATTGCATTTGCCATTTTATCCCAACCAGTGCTGTTGGCGCGGAGTTTATCCTTTTCCTGTTCAAGATGGAGAAATCTTCCCGAAGCGACAGAGGCGGAAGAGGAACAAGGATTACTGCTGTTGTTGAGATACCTCCCCTGCACATTTGTTTGCCCGGCGAGTTTGTCCCACAAAGTATCAACATGCATTAATTTGTAGGAAAGGGAAGTATCCTGCAATTCGAGATTATTCATTAACTCTGTTAACCAGTCGGTATCGGGTACATCTCTTGTCCCGTTGCTCATAATCAGATATGGATCAGATACAGCTTTTGTAAATCCATGTAATTGAATGGCAATCATACCCGATATCTGTTCATCAAACACTTCTGTTGATCTTTGCAGTGCAGAGAGGGTATTATGCGGCTGATCCGACTTTCTGAAAGCGACATCCCCTCCTCCACAAACCGTAGTGGTTCCGGCACATTCCGAAGCGGTTGTTGAGTTACATCTGTGAGCCCCTGAAATATAAAAACCTCTCGCCCCGGCCTGCTTAAAGACATGAATCCCCTGTTTTCCGGTATTAAAATCAAAGATTGGATGTGGAGACTGTATAAAAAGTTTTTGTCTGAGGGGATTGGGATTTAAAACAACGGTTCCCCAATAATTGGTGCTGGTATCCTTCTTTTCAAGGAAATAATATTGTTTATCGGGATTTGGCTCTGTATCCATAAAAGATATCACCTCATATCCAATTGAGTCTGCGATACCATGAGCCGTTGCATAGTTGCCGGCAAACATGGCATTAAGAGTCCGCTCCCAAATGTTCATCTGCTCCGCAGATGGTTCACTATAAACATTATGAGGAGTATCCAAAGGGATTTTTGATATCAGAGTATCAAAATATGTTTTCAAGTTGGCACTTTTATTCACTTGTGCAGGCACAGTAAAGCATAGAAGTGCCAAAAAGATTAGTGTCGCTGATCTTTTCACTCAGGTTCCGGTTAGTGTGTGGTTTTAGTTATATCGATTAATTAAGGTGTTCAACAAAATCATTAATGCTGTCGAAAACAGGTACCCCTGCCTCCAACAGTCTTTCTTTTGTTTGGTGACCCGAAGCCGTCAGGATGCAATCGACGCCCATTTCCATTGCAACCTCATAGTCATGAAGAGTATCTCCAACAAGCACTGTGGAGCCCTTCCCGTCACCAATTCTGTTTACCAGATTAAGCCCAAGCTCCAGTTTGCTGTGTGCATAAACGTTTTCAAGACCGTTGATTTCTTCAAAATATCCCGTCAGACCATGTTTTTCAATAACATCAATAAGTTCTTTTTTTACATAAGCCGAGAGGATATATTGTTTTATTCCAAGTTTTTTTACTTTTGAAAGAACAGTTTCAACCTGCTCAAAAAGGTCCATCTCATGTCGGCGAATTTCATAGGTATCCGCCCATTCCCTGCCAATGATTTCAAAAGGATGTTGAAGGAAGTCCACCCCCGCGGCGGCATAATAATCTTTCACAGGGAAAGTAAAAATCTCCCGGTATTTTTCAAATGTAAGCCGTTGGTAATTGTTTTTTTCGAGGATATTATTAATTATATCGAGGCAAATATGGACATCATTAAAGAGAGTCCCGTTCCAGTCCCATATTATATGAGTATAGTGTTTGAGCATTTATCTCCGGACTTTCGAAATATTCGGTTTTGAATCAACAAATTTAAATTAATTTTTACAAATAATACCGGCAGATTATGATAGTCGGTCCTGAACACGATGTACACGATGGAATAGGATGAACATGGAAGATTTTTTAACGATGGGACAACATTGAATTTTCCGCGGAGCGGAATCGATATTCGTAGCAAATATTTTCATCCACAAAAACATTCATGAAGCAAGGTTTTCATAAGTCAGTGATTCGAAACCGGCCAGATAACTGCCAAAGCCTATTGCAGCTATTATATCTTCTCTTGTTAAACCGGGGTATTCATCTAGAATTTCTTCGAATGATTGAGGTGCCGCAAGAAATCCAAGAATTAGCGAGACGGGGATTCGAGTATTTCGAATTACCGGTTTGCCGTGACATACTTTGGGATTTATCTCTATTCTGTCTAAAATATCTTTTTTACTCATACAGAATTCCTTTTTGCAATTTTAACACTTTTAACAACCGAAAATACAAAATTATCTCTATACAAGCCAATCAATACCAAATCAGCGCTAACCAAAAACAGCAACCAAAAATTATCTCAACTTAAACCGGTTCTCGCCGGGTTTTACATCAAATTGATATGGCGCTCCGCCATAAAAGACTTCGAGATTAAAAGAGGATTTGGAATTTACCCAAATTTCACGGTTCTCTTTTCCGGCGGAAATGATGAGGGATACTTTCTCTTTTCCAAAGGGGAGATTTTGCATTCCGTGTTTATCACTCCGATGGATGCGCCAGTTTATTTTGTTTTGTGAGGCTTTTACATCAATTCCGATGATATTTTCGATAAGCAGGGCAATTGGTCCTGTGGCTGTCCAGCCGGCAAAATCCTGCCTGCCATAAAATGTGTTATCCCATCTGGTACCGGGTTCGGGAAATTCGGGTGAATAACACTCCCAAATTGTTTTATAGCCATCATCATATCTCTCCTCGAAGGCGATTTTGTCCTCAGAGGGAGTAAAATTTTTATAGATATTGGCGATGTTCATTAAATGGTTTTCCGCAACTTCATACGCCGTCTCAAAAAATCCATATTTTTCAAGACCTTTCACGGTTGAAAAAACCACAGGAGCCCAAACACCACCCAACCAGTAGTGCCCCCTCGGATTGTAATCGGAATCATACTTTGCAAGTGTCGGAATTCGGTGAGGACGGTTAAAAGCATTGGTATCATTCAGGTGAACAACCAGACCTTTTGCGGTTTCTGCATCCAAAACTTCTGACAGAAGAGTCCAAAATGCACCAGCATGAGTGGTAGTTGAAAGTGACCCCTCTGGCCTCACATCAAACAGGAAATTACCGTTTTTATGCAGACAATATTTGTTGATCGCTTCTTTTATATTTTCATGTTTTTGTTTAAACAGCGAGCTCCACTCTCCATTTTTAACCACACCGGCTAATTTTGAGATCGAATTTGCGGCAAGTGCCATCTGACTCGAAAAATCGACCCAGCCACCTTTTTCAACTCCCCTTCGTGGCACATTATCCATACCACTTCCCAACGGGGTTTGGTAATAAAGCCAGGGACTGATAACCGAGGCGGCATTTTTTTCGATCCAGTTATGATATTTCACCAATACGGGGAGGACTCTTTCGATCCGGGAGGCATCACCCGTCAACTCATAATATCGTAACTCCATCCAGGCAAAAAGTGGCGGATTAAGCACAGGTTCATCAGGGGTGGGCTCAACAGCAATTTCTCCGGTCGCTTCCGAATAAACTCTCTGAATATATCCATCGGGACGCTGTTTTAAATAAAAATTATCAAGAGTCAACATAGTCGGGAAAATATCGTTTGCATACATGGCAAATGCCACCATAAAATTTGAATCCCACTGATAAATCCACTCATTAAACCCCTCGTCGATGTAACTTTCAACAAATCCGTTTGCCTTTGTGCCATGAGTGATTTTATCCCATGCCCTGTTCCAGGAAAAATAGTAGAGGTCTATCAGATTGGCATCGTCGATTACGGGTTCAGGGAGCCTTTCTTTTGGAAACGGGAGATTACTCCGTTTTCTTTGGGGTGTTGGAGGTTCACCAACTTTGATGAGCGAGTTAAAATTGTCGCCACCATCGTTGATTTTCCAATCATTTTGTGGATCGGGAATCCAGTTTCCATCAACAATAAATTTATATTGGTAATACCCCGGCTCAATTTTGAGTAAAACCGACCATACATCTCCCTCTCCTTTTTGCAACTTTTCTCCTTGAGGACTCCACCCGATAAAACTTCCGGTAACCAATACCTCTTTTGCAGTGGTTGATCGAAATTCAAATTTGACTTCTGCTTTTGAGTTTTGAGAAAAGTGTGTGGTTGTAAAAAGGAGGAAAAGAAGTGTGAAGGAGGTAATTGTTTTCATTGCGGTTTTTTGAGGTTAATTATCGATATTTATTCAATTTTATGAGAGTTTAACCCTCAACAAAACTGAATTATTGCCCTCTTCCCGAGGTAAATCCCCGGGAGGATGGGCAATATAAATTTGTTTATTTGATCAATGAGAGTTTTTTCATATCAGTAAAATCACCTGATCGCAACTGATAAAAATAGACTCCCGAAGAGAGATGTTCACCATTAAAGTCAACTGAATGAACTCCCGCGGGTTTATCCTCATCAATCAAAGTTGAAATGAGGTTTCCCATCACATCATAAATTTTCAGAGTTACATGATGACTCTCTGCCAAATGATATTGTATGACAGTTGACGGATTAAATGGATTGGGATAATTTTGTAAAAGGTTATAACCCTTTAAATTTCCTGAAAGATCATCAATTCCTGTTGCAGGCCCCTTCGCTGTGAAGGTTATCACCGTGTCTGTCATCAACACACCATTAATGCTTTTAAGATTTCTAAGCTGCATCGAGTAGAGAGTTCCACCACTTAAAGTGGGAAAAGTTAACAGCAGTTTGGAAACGTCATTTTCAACACCCCATTGGACAGCTACGGGATTTCCACCGCCGTTGTCACAAGCGAAGTTTTCCACTGTTATGGCAGCAACTGAATCGAGATACCTTGTAAAATCGATAAAAAGAGAATTCTCGCCGGGAATCAACTTTACAATCTGCGGTTTAAGATCGGTCTGCCAGATTTCAGCAGCAAATTCAGGATGATCTATAAACGGATTGCGGTTATGCTGAAAAGTAAAAATTGCATTATTTCTGTTGATCTCTTTTGTACTCACAGTGTCTTTTAAGTGCCAGCCATACATCAGGTTGGCATACCATGAGAGGAGATTTGATTTGCTGGTGGCTCCACTTGAACCAAATCCGCTGTCCTCAGTGTAATATCTGACAGACATATACATCATCGATCTTGCAAGGTCACCTTTGTAGGCATCAATTGGTTCAAAAACTGTTGAAGCATAACCCGGGTATGTGTTGGTTCCCACCTTACTGCCATTTGTTGAAGTCCAGGTAACCGAGCCAACGATTCCAAAAGGATAATTGCTTCTTCTGTTATTTACATATCCATCTGTGGGATACATGTGAAAAAGGTCTGATCTTGCGGGATTTGTGTTCCCCAGCCAACTGTCAGGCCAGGAATGCTCACGATTGTAACAGTCACCTTCACCCGAATAGTTACCACATTTTTTTACACCGTGGGTATATTCATAAGAAGGTGTGCCTCCGGGAATATCGGAATAAATATCCCAAATTTTCCCGTTAGGTTTTGTATCTGTTGTTGGAAATGCGGTGTAAAGTCCATCATAACTAATGACAGTGTGGCCGTCGATAATATTGTGAAGTGCCGTTCTGAGAGCGGTTCCGTATAATTTGTAGGCTCCCAAATAATAATCTACCGGAGGTGTGTCTTGAGAAAATGAGAGGGTTGAAAAAGAGGTCGCCATGGTTAGTGTAACAACCAACCTGTTTGAATAAAGGAGAAATTTTTGTAACATTAATAACTTTCATCTAAAAGAGAAGAGTTTATCCTCTCACTAATAACAACTCAACGATGATCTGATCAGGAAAACACCTTAAAGATGTTACACTGAAAAATCATCTCTAATCAAGAGTAAAATGGCAGTTTGAGGCACAATCATCAACTTTTCACGGTCATATTCTATCTCAATTGCATCCTTTTTCAGGAAAATCGCCATATCACCCTCACGAGCTTGAAGCCCGATATATCTTGTAGAATCTTTTGATTCTTTCCATGGCTCATCATCACCCGGCATGGCGATTGGATAACCGGGTCCCGTTTTAAGGACATACCCGCTCTGAACCTTTTCGCGTTCTGTAACCCCCGGTGGAAGATAAAGTCCACCATGAGTTCTGCCTTCATCATCAACAGGTTTTATCAGAACCTTGTCGCCTACAACAATAAATTTTTGCATATCTTTCATAAATCTTGCCGTGTGTTTGATAATACCTTAAACCACAGAGTGTTTAACCGCAAAGAACGCCGAGGACGCAAAGAGGAGGTTAAACCACAGAGAACACAGATTTTAATTCCGACCTGTCGGAAGAACACAGAGGAGGATAAAATCACATTCTACCAAAAAAATCCGTGACATCCGTGTTAAATCCGTGACATCCGCGTAACCAGACTGCCCTTTTCGTTTTGCAGACGGCAATCGGGACGATTACCACTCCTGACTCTTACGCAATGTAATACCTAATACCTGATACTTAATACCTAAAACTGTGGCTATTTTAGCAGTACCAGTTTCTTAACAGATGTGAATCCTGCCGTTTCCATCCTGTAAAAATATACGCCGCCGGGGAGGTTCGATGCTTCAAAAGTTACCTGATGGTCGCCGGGAGCTTTTTCTTCATTTACAAGCAATGCCACTTCATTTCCCACAACATCATAAACAGCCAATTTAACAAACGAGAGGTTACCCGTGATGTTTGGAACGGTAAATCCAATTTTGGTTTGTGGATTAAAAGGATTTGGGTAGTTCTGTTTTAATGTAAAAGAGTTGATGGTCAATGTTGTTTTGTTTTCATCGCCAATTCCTGTTCCGATATCACTTACGCCCTTAACCATACCGGAGAAGGAACCGCCGTCGCTGTTGATGTCGATCAGTCCGGCAACATTTCCAACAGCAACAGGTTTAAATGAGATCAACACTTCCACCGCTGAATTGGCGGCAACCTGGATCGGCATGTTTACAAATTTGAATACGGGGTTACTGATGCTGCTGTTTGCAATAGTTAAAACCTTGTTTCCGCTGTTAATCAGCCACATCGAAACATAAGCAGAATCGTTCACATATACTGTGTCGAACACAACCCCTTTGGGGAAAATGTTGAGTTTTGACGATGGTGCCGCCGAATTGTTATTGATAAAACTGTAAACCCGATCAATAAACTCGGGGTGATCGATTAACGGATTTCTCCTCATCTGATTGGTTGTTATCGCCACATTTCTTCCCAATTCTCTGGCATCAACTGGATCACTCCAGTTCCAAATTCTAAAAACCGATTCCTGGGATACATTTAAATAAGATTGATAGTTGGTTGGGTATCTTAAAATGAAATAGAGCATCGAACGGGCTACATTTCCCTTGTGGACATCACGGGGCTCAAAAACTGTTCCTCCCGTACCATTTCCAAGTTTACTTCCACCAACTGACCATGTAACACCACTGGTCACAACTCCAAAGTTATAATTGCTTCGGGTGTTGTTTGCGGAACTGTTTGTTGGGTAAAGATGGTAAAGATCGGATCTCATTGGTTCTGCCTGACTAAAAGTACCTTGAGGCCATGTGTGTTCGGTGTCGAATCCAAGATTTTGGGCTGTTGTTCTGTTGGCAGCTTTTATTTTTATTCCGGTATAAACACATTCGATTGTGTCAGAGCCAAGATCATCAATCGTCTCAAACATTCTATCGCGAGCGGAATTATAACCAAGTGAAATGTGGTTGATCACTAGACCGTTTAGTGCAGTTTTTAACTCTGCATCAAATTTATCAAAAGTTGTTGTCTGGTAGCTGTCACCGGTGGAGCCGGAACCGTTTAACACAACCGCATAAGATGCTGAGCTGTCGGTGGTATAAAAAGCGAGGAACGATTTATCGGTAACATTCTGAGTTGGTCTGTAAACAACTGTAATCAAAGCACTGTCATTTGCGGGAATTGTAACAAGAGTATCCACGGGAGTGAAGACAGGCAGCAATGAAACCACTTTCACAGTTTTTGGTGAATCAAAATGATTAGCCAGATAAAATGAACCATTAACATTGTTTTTAAGCACTGTAAGAGGGAAAGTAAGCTCCTGTGTAACAGAACTTAACTGGCCAAATGTATCAATAACACTAACCAGCGACAAAAATGAAATGAAAAGCAGTTTTTTCAATGTGGGATACTCAATAATTATTTAAAAGGTAACCTTAAATATAAGGGTATTCAATTAATTAATTGGAGCAGGGATTTAAGGGGGAGAGGGGGAGTTAGCCCCTGATTTTAATATCAACACCTTCCCGGGTGAAATTCATTCCGATGTGAATGATTTTCTTTCCTGAGGTTTCATATTTCTCACTATACCGTTTTTTCTTAATCTGTTCTACGGCTACATCTGTGCTTTTGTTGAATTTAAATTCTATCAGATATATTTTATCCACAAATTCCAACACACCGTCAATCCTGCCGATATTGGTGTTTACTTCACTTTCAATATCTATCCCGGTAAGGGAGGCAATCATGATGAAAAGAGAATGAAAATATCTCTCCTCGGCGATATACAGATTTGAAGGAATTTTTGCAAATAGAAACCGGATATGGTGGAGGAATGTTTCGTAATCCTCTTTTTGCAGTGCAATTTTAATTTCTGCAGCATAAATACCCGTTATATCTGCGGCATTATTGGTAAGTCCTGCGAAAAGATATCGGTTAAAAGAAGATTTCACTTCATAATTGGGGAAATCTAAAATATAGTGTTCACTGTATAATTCCTTTACCTTCTTTTTGATTGTCAGGTAACCTGTTTGGAAAAGCAGACTTTTTAATTGCAATTTTTCCAGATCATCCGAACTAAGCGATTCTTCAACAGCTATCAGGTTTTCCGAAGCAGTAATATCAAATTTTTCTCTTTTAATCAGGTCAACCAAAAAATAAGGTGTCCCTGTGTTATACCAAAAGTTTTGAAAATTGTGATGATCAAAAAAGTTTAAGATTGAGAATGGGCTGTAAAGTTTCAACTCACCATCCCAACTGTAACCGTTGTACCACTTTTTTACTTCATCCAGAAGAGTTCCTCTACTTATACCCAGATCAGTCATCGCAACTTCAAGGTGTGCACCAAAGTTGAATTCCAACTCTTTTTGATCATAACCACAAATTCCGACAAATTTTTTGTTAAATGTGATCTCACTTATCTGATTAAGTCCCGAAAACAACGATACTTTCGTAAACTTACTAACTCCGGTGATGAACATAAATTTAATGTATTCATCCAGCGACTTGATAACAGAATAAAATTCCCGTAAAGCCAGTTTGTTCTTTTCAGCCAGTTTAACATTGCCAAGATTGTCAACAATTGGTTTGTCATATTCGTCAATCAAAATGACAACAGGTTTGTTAAACTTGCGGTAGAGATTTTTAACCAGGTTTGGGAAATATTCGATATCAGCTTCGCCTGTAGCCTCAACGCCGTATTCCTCACCATAATCTTCAAGTCGATTTTTGATCGTTATTCCAAGTTCTTCTGTGCTTCCTGATGAGATGCTTGAGAAATCCAGTTTTAACACCGGGAAAGTTTCCCATTTATCTTGAATCAGTCCATCAATCGCCAGACCCTTAAACAGTTCACGATTCCCTTTAAAAAACTCGCCCAAAGAAGAAACAAACAGTGATTTCCCAAACCTTCGTGGTCTGGAGAGGAACACATATTTGTAGCCATCAATGAGTTCCTTGATATACATTGTCTTATCGACATATACCATATTTTCATTTATGATCTGAGAGAATGTCTGTATTCCGAGAGGGAGTCTTTTCATTTCAATTTTCTTAAAGTGAGATACACAAATATGATAAAATATTTCGATATGCAGTAAAAAACTGGAACAAAACTTGAATTTAATAGCAAAGTAATATGAGATGATGTGCAAATTTGAGGTGTGGAATTTTCTTTTTATGAAAAACCGGAGTTACCCCATGCAATTCAGAAGCAGAATATCTTATGAAGCCGGACTAAAAATCGGCGATTATAGCTTTACTTTCCCCGAGGCATATCAATTTCTGGGATCGATTGCGAAAGATCAGGTTGAAGGATTTTGGATGGGAACGGCACAAAATGCACACCTCTATTATATGGATGTTTATTTTGCTTACATCAAGTTTTACCCCCATGAATTGGAGTTTGCACAAAAACTTAACATGCGAATCTATGATGGCACCGAGGACAGAGCCAAATATCTTTTCCGAGAACCCCTCAAAGAACTTGCTCGAAAACATGACCTGATCAACAGCAGAATAGTCACCTTCCAGGGTGGTGAAAAAATCTTCGATAAAATGTTCACCCGACGAGGCACCCCCACCGCCTTCTTCGACGACCTTCTCCAACTAATCAGAGATATCTACAACCAAAAACCGTGGTAAGGGGGGAGTGACATACTTAGCACCTTAAAAAGGGTGCAGTTCCATCATAATCTTCCTCGTTTTTCTTCAATTCGCCAATTTTTCGTTTATAACCATATTATTGGTTTTGTTATTTATGGTTATTACCATAACTTTGTAAGTTAATTATATGGATATACCCAAATGAATCAAGATAATCGATCATTGTTACTTGAGCAACTCGACAGAAAATTGGAAAAGGTTGCTCAGGTTCGTAACATGGAAATACCATCAGAGGGTTGGATAAAGACTATCCGAACTGCCCTGAATATGTCTCTTACTCAACTTGCGAGAAGAATGAAAAAAACTCCTGCGACGGTAAAGGAGATGGAGATACGCGAAAAGGATGAAGGAATAACTCTAAAAAAACTTTCAGAAGCTGCAAGTGCTCTTGAGTGCCGGGTTTTCTACATATTTATTCCCAAAGAAAATACATTCGATGATATAATCGAACAACGGGCTCTAAAACTCGCTAAAGAGATAATTGTCCGCTCATCTCATACCATGGTACTTGAGAATCAGGAAAACAGTCCAGACCGGAACCAAAAGGCTCTTTTTCAAAGAAAAGAGAAAATAAAATCAGAAATGCCGAGGTATTTGTGGGATTAAATATTGATTATGATGATGGCCAGACACCTCTCGACGAAGATGAAAAAGACGGGTTAAAAATTCCCGGGATCACGACTCGCGGTGAGCTTGATGAATTTGAACAAATTGGTGTTGAAAACGCAATTGCATCTTTATCAAAACAGAAAATATCACTCGAGATAATTCTTACAGAGAGATTTATAACAGACCTGCATATTAAAATGTTTGGCAGTATATGGAGATGGGCCGGCGAATTTCGTAGAACCAACAAAAATATTGGCGTTGACAAATACTATATCGGCATCGAAATCAAAAACCTGCTCGAAGATTGTCAATTTTGGATAAATCATAAAACATTCCCTGAAGATGAAATTGCAGTAAGGGTCAGCCATAGACTTGTTTGGATTCATCCATTCGCCAACGGTAATGGAAGGCATTCAAGGCTCTATGCTGATGTACTTATTAATAATGGCTTTAGTCAACCCGTTTTCTCATGGGGCAAAAAGAACTTGATCAAAAAAGGTGAAGCCCGTTCTGCTTATCTCTCCGCCTTAAGGCAGGCAGACATTCAGGATTATTCAGCCTTAGTAAAATTTGCGAGATCATAAACCGGAAAAAGTGTTTTGTCGGGATTTTACGAAGTGTTTTGTAAACGGTTAACACTTACATTTCATATATTTACAAGGGAAAGATATTTAATAGACTTTTTTGAGATAACATGTTATCTCAAAATCCTATCCTCAAGCCAAGTACCACAACAGGGATTAAACAGTTGGTTAACCTCAACTACCTTATGATTTTCCTCTCACCCTCATACTCTCCTTGTGTGCTTGGGCTTCTTCGAAAGTTTTAAACTTCAGAACACCTTTATGGACTTTAAATTTTACGAGATGGGAGGCGAGTTCATAAAATTCTTTTACTCTTTTGTAGTAGGCTTCGTCGGGGTTAAAACACCAAAGGTCGTGCTCCGCTTCTTCAAAGGTTTTGAATTTTTTAATCATTTATGCCCTCCTTAAGCCTTTATCCCGGCGTTGAGGGAAACAAGATCTAATTGATCGAAGGGCATAAATGATTTTATTTTCAACTTTTCTATTACCTCTTCCCTTTTAATATCTCGGTTGCAAGTTTTTTTGCACCGTAGAGGTCGGAGATGGCTTCAACCATTCCTTGAGAGTGGACAGCGATTGCGCGGTTGGCTTCGTCGGTGTAGATGAAGTCGGCAGTGAGACTTTCGATGTTGCCGTCGAATACGAGTCCCACAATTTTTCCATCTTTGTTGATCATTGGACTGCCGGAGTTGCCTCCGATGATATCGTTGGTGGTGATAAAATTGAGCGGAGTTGAAAGATCAAATTCCTTTGGCAGATTCTCCCATATTTTTGGAAGATTAAAGGGGAATTTTTTACCAAATGAATGATATCTGTCGAGAACCCCGTAAAATGTGGTTTTTACAGGTGCCGTGGTTCCGTTATAATCATAACCTTTTACAACACCATCGTTGATTCTGAGTGTAAATGTGGCATCAGGCGGGATCGATTCACCGTAAACTTCAAATAGTGCTTCACCCAAAAGGCTGTTGTTGATGGCATCCCTCTGAAGAATTTCTTTGTTGATTTTTCCGTATTCCATAAATTTTTTCTTTGCGGTCAGGATAAACTTTATAACAGGATCATCAGAATTCAGGACATCATCTGGTGAGCCTTTTAACAGCGCATCACGATAATTTTTATCCATCAATTTGGTGGTGGAAAGTAGGTGATCCCTTGCATCACTCCCCGTTTTATCGGCGAAGAGCATGTTGATGAGTTCTTTGTTATTTCCGAGGTTTCTGAAGATCAGATTTACCTGCACCTGAAGATATCTGCGCTGGGATTCAAGATTCATGGTTGACGGGAAAAATGTACCTGCCAATGAATCAAGTTTTGATTCCGAATATTTGTTTGGATCACCCTTTTTTGTTTCGGCAATGGTAACCAGAGTGGATGCAACCCTAAAAAGTTCGGGCATGTATCTGCGGTTGAAGTTATATCCAAAAAGTTCACGGGCTATCGGTTTAAGCTGTTCACGACCTTCAGCCACTTCACCCCAGATATGTCCATATTTGGCTTTAAGTTTTGGATTGGACATAACAGCGTGTTTAAAATTCTTTTCAAAATCGTTTTTGCGGGCAATAAGATAAGGGTCATTTAACCCTTTGTAAATTCCATCATAAACTTTTAGACCGTTTCCGATCGAATAAAGTTCGGCGATCATTTTGTAATTTTCAGTGTTGCCGTCGAGAACCTGCTCTTCGATTATTTTGTAGAGGTCACCCAGCCATTCAACAATCGGGAGATTCTGGAAATCGCGTTCAAATTCCATTTGTGCAATTGTATTGATGCGGGAAGTGCTGCCGGGGTTACCAATCACAAAAACGGCTTCACCTTCATCGGCACCTTTTTCGCTCCAACCAAAATAATCTTCTGTAGTAATCGGTTTTCCGTTTTCATAAGCACGGAAGAACATACAGTCGAGTCCATAACGGGGATAGGTGAAGTTATCGTAATCACCCCCCATTTTTGCAGTTCTTAGGTCGGGGGCAAAAACGAGACGGACATCATCATATTTTTTGTAGCCATAAAGGGAGTGTCTTCCGCCATTGTAAAGAGGAACCACCTGGAAATCGAGTCCCGGATTTTTTGATTCGACTTCATTTTTTAGCTCTTCACTTTTGGCTTTTTTTATTTCAACCTTTTCTTCATCAGTTTTTGCTGTTAGAAGGGCTTCGTTGATTTTTTCCGTAACATCTTCTATATAAATAAGTTGTTCGATAAAAAGATCGGGAATTCTTCTTTCGTTGGATCCATCACCGGCATAAAAACCGTCTTTCAGAAAATCCTCACCCTCCTTTTGGCCTTTGGAAATGATATTTCGACCACAGTGGTGATTGGTCATTATGAGACCATCTTGCGAGATAAAGGAGGCAGTGCATCCTCCACCAAAACGGAGAGCAGCTTTTCTTACTTTTGTAAACCAATCTTCCGATGGGTGGAAGTTGTAGGTTTGTGCAAAATAATCGACAGGTGGTTTTTCAAATGTCCACATTTTACCCATGTCCCATTTTCCGGCTTTTACTGTATCGGGATTAAACCCAACATATTGTGCAAAGGCTGATGTGGTGACAATAACAAGGAAAAAAAGCTGCTTAAACAACATAATTTGACTCCGAAAATGGTTATTTCAAATAAGTAAATTTCTTTGAAGCCGTGAAACCCCCGGCATTAAGCCTGAGGATATAGTTCCCGCTCACAAGATTTTCTGCTTCATAACGGAATGAGTGGCTGCCTGTCTCAAGCAAACCAAGCTCCCGTTTATCGATCTCTCTTCCTTCAATTGAGAAGATTGTAACCGTAACTTCTGAAGGAACGGGGAGATCAAAATTGAGCACCGTTGATGAATTAAATGGATTGGGGTAATTTTGACCAAGATTAAAATTCCTGACCACTCCATTTTCGAAATTGATAATGGTACTATAATTAAACGAACCATCAAGATCGATCTGTTTTAATCTGAAATCATATACTCCGTTTTGGGAGAGGGGAATGATCACTTCATAAAACTTTGATTCAGTTGAAGTTCCGGCACCGGGGGTCTCAGAAACTTTGGTGAATTCACCACTGTTAATTGACATTTCCACTTCAAAACCGTAGTTATTGGTTTCAGTAGCTGTGCTCCAAAGGAGTTTTACTCCCCCCGATACGGCTTCAGAATTGAAGGAAGTCAACTCAACGGGCACCCATCCAACGGGGTAAATGGTAACATCAAGGGGAGTTTTAACTCCCGGAGAAACCACAACACCATTAACTGTTACGGGGTCATACCCGGCAGCAGAGAAGGTGAGATTATAAGTTCCGGGGAAGATCATACGGGTGTAAGAACCTGAAATGGAGTCGGAATAAACTTCCGAATTGGTGAAATCGTGAGATACAACCGTGACCTTAACTTTCACAGGGACACCCTCGGGTGATTTTACCACTCCACCAACTCCCGAAAGGAGTTCGTTCATCATATTCAACCATGCAGCTCTGTTATAATTCCAGATGGTTGGTATGTATGATGCCGCAATAAGTTTTGTGTTTGAGAGTTCGATAGTGAGTTCTCGCCCATATTTAAAATAGGTAAACCAGTCCTGTCTGCCGCCATAAACTGAATACCAGTCCCATCCGTTTGTGATACCGTTGTTAAGATCGGAGAGGTAACCGTTGTTATTGCAGTAGAAATGGACTGTGTCAGCATATCTTCTTGAGATCACCTGCCACCAGTTATCGTCGGCGTGTCTTGCAACTCTACTGTCCCACGGATAGTTGACAACCTCTGCACCACCATGGTAGTTTGCCGACATGTTAAAATATGTGGAGCTGCTGAGGTTCATCATTGCGATTGTTTCAGGCTGCCATGCAGAGCCATCTGGATGTTGCCCCTGAACAGGATCGGGGAAGTTTCTGTTGATATCGATATTATTGGCATTGCCTCTTCTGGCACCGGTTACGGTTGCATTGCCGGAACGATAGGTGCCGTCGGGGTTTGCAGCCGGATTAATCCATATTTCGAGTCCATTTACAAGGTTTGTTATGTATGGATCTACACCATAGTTTGTGAGAAGATGGTCGGCAAGCCGGATCATATTCACAAAAGCAGCAGTTTCGTCACCGTGCATCGAAGATGAGTGCATAAAGCGGGGCTCGGGTTCGGAAACATTCACATTGTCGGAGATAACCACAAAAAGGATTTTTCTTCCCTGGGTTGTGGTCCCTGCATCTACAACCCGGCACAGATTTGGATAATCTGCTGCAAGGTCGTTTAACATCTGAACATAGGTTTCGTAGCTGGGGTAAACATCCCAAAGCCCAAGTGCCTTTGGATTTCCCATCTCAACAGGGACATCCCCCGGAGGTGGCAATACTTCAACTTTGTAACCAACTTTTTGGAATTTTCTGAATTGATCTTTGTTAGCATAAGCTGTAACCATCTTTCCATCAAATTTATCGATGGAGATGATTTTGGTTATTTCCTGTAATTCCAGTTTGTTAAAAACAGGGAATCGGAAATAGACTTCACCATTCTTTTCAAAGTATTGGTCATCAACATTTTGAGCGAACAGAGAGACGGATAATACAAATAGTGCAAAAAATTGCTTGAGCATTAGTATCCGGCTTTATATAGATTGTATAGTGTGTCAAAAAGTTCGTAACGGGGTTTACCCTCGTGGAGATCGATGATCTCGTTGTACTCGTCACTGTCCATTTCAAAAGCTTCGAGGTAAGCTTCTATTTCTTCTCTTCTTACGGGTTCTTCACCCTGAAAAGTGTAGTCATCTTTCACCACATAAAAACCTGCGAGAGCAAGTTCCTGAATTTTGGCGAATTGGTGATGGGTGTTCCAAAGGTCTTTATAGGCGAAAAGTTGACATCCTGCGTTCAGAAGCACATCCTGCACTTCTTCAACAGCGATATCGGTCGGTCTTCTCTCTTTTTTGATTGCAAGAGCTGCAAGGGCACCAACTGCCTGACCAATTAACATCACACATGGTTGAAGGCGTGTGCAGCCATTTACAATATGTGAAACGGATATCGATTTTTCAGCGAGAAGAAGTCCGTTTACTCCCGCAGGGATAAGACAATCCATCGGTATCTGAAACGGTGCATTCTCGGGAAGGGGTTCGATCAATCGTTCTTCGGGTTCAAGGAAAAAATGACTGTGGTGATGATCGAGGAAATAGTCGCCAACAGCAATGGAATCACTCACAAGGGGGGGACGAAGAGTATATTCATCGGGCACCACATCCCATTCTCTCATATAATGGTTGCCGATTCCTCTTCTGCTTTCCCGAACATAGGGCATTGGAGGAAAATGATCGGGGGTGTCATAAATGGATTCGTCAATCACCCATTCAGGATGTCCAAGTTTTGTTTGGATGTAGTGGACATAATCGCGGGTTAACTCTTTTGCCTTTTCGAGGTGCCATTCTCGCTTTTCAAAATCGTCGTAAAGTTCACGGGTTGTGGGGTAATCATTTGCTCTGAAAGGCCAGTTTAAAAGATATTTATTGCCTGGAAGTGCCGCATAGGAGATAAAACTGTCCCAGTTGTGCAGTTTGTGGTTTAAATACTCTTCATTGTTTGAATTTGCATGAAGTGCAGTCGAATTTACAAATCTTTCAGGATCATAATTTTCTGAGGCAGGAACAATTTTTGTGTTACCGGGCTCTTTTTTAAGAATTGTACAGTATGTCAGGTCCTGGATTATTTCATCGGGATCATGAGGAGCCGAAGGTTCACCAGACTCAAAAGTTGATTCCCTTCCAAACCTGAACGGTAATCCCGCTTTGTAAAGAACATCGCCATATTCGGTAGCTTCAACTGTGATGTCAGCATAGATAGGAACTTGAGAACTTGAGAACTTGAGAACTTGAGTATTTTCCGGGTTCTGTGACTCTGAGATTCCTGAGTTCTGAGGTTCTGAGGTTCCGGGGTTCTGAGGCTCTACCACCGCCCCTTTAACATGATTCGCATCCTTAATAATAGAGACAAGTTTTGTATTGTACCAGATGGTGAGGTTTTCGCCTGCGGATTCGATAAGTTCGTCGAGAGCTTTTTTGCCAATGTGGGGTTCAAAACAGGTGAGGCTTATCCAGCCTGTGAAGGTTTTTTCAGGACCGCCGTAATGGTCTTCAATTTTTTTTCGGAATTCACCAAATAAACCTCCTCCAACTGCGTGTTTGTTACCGTCGAAAGCTGTAACTCCCGCTGCTAAAAACATACCACCGGCCATGGAGGATTCTTCCACTATCAGGGTTTTAATTCCCATCCTTGCAGCCTGGATACCGGCACAAATTCCCGAGGCTCCGCCCCCAATAATCAACAGTTCCGTTTTCAAATTATTAACCTTCAATTTTATTGGAGTAAAGTTCCAGTTCGGTGAGTTCAAAAATTATATGTCCCGCTGTGATGTGACCTTCCTGGATTCTCTGGACATTCACCGAAGGGATTATTATTGCAACATCCACAATATCTTTAAGTTTTCCGCCGGTTCCACCGAGGAAACCAACAACTTTCATCCCTTTTCTTTTTGCCATTTCAACAGCTTTGATCACATTTCCTGAATTGCCGGAGGTTGAAACTGCCATGAGGATGTCCCCTTCGGCTCCAAGTCCTTCAACATTTCTTGCAAAAACATTCTCAAAACCGATGTCGTTGCCGCCGGCAGTGAGGTTTGAAGTGTCGGTAGTCAGGGCAATTGCAGGAATTGCAGGGCGATTTAATTCGTGGTTCAGGCGGATCATAAATTCGGTTGCGAGATGTTGACAGTCGGCGGCACTTCCACCATTGCCACAAAGAAGGAGTTTTTTTCCGCTTTTAAATGCATCAACAAAGAGGTTTATTGCGGCAAGAATGTCGTCTCCGCAGGCGTTAATCATATCGGTTTTGGTTAATGCGCTCTCTTTTAGCGAGTTTACCATAAAGTCTTTTTTAAGCATGATTTCCATTATTTATTTTAATTCAATCTTTAAAGTTAATTGATTTAAATAAGATAGCAGGCGAATAAAGGAGTGACTTTTGAACAAAATAAAACTTATTGTTGTTGTAACAGTTAATTAGATGAAGTGAATCTGAAACTTAAACTTTGAAATAAAATGGCTCTATTTTTTATAATATTCTTTTTGGTCTATGGCTCCGCCAACTTTTATGTTTTTCTCAGGGGGTTTCAAGCTCTTGAGGCGACTCCCGTTTATGTGAAAATCTTTTATTCGTCTGTTTTTATTCTGGGGGCTTCGGGGTATGTTCTTGCGAGGGTTCTTGACTGGGAAAACTGGATTTATGACATGCTTCACTTCTGGGGTGCACTTTGGTTCGCTATCCTGTTATATGCTTTTATGGCGGTGTTTCTGATCGACATTGTAAGACTGATCGACAAGTTTTTCCCCTTTGTGCCATATAAGATATTCCCAACCATTCAATATTTTAAATTGGCAGTTTTGGGCCTGGTATTTCTTTATCTGTTGATTGTGGTCGGGTATGGAATGTATAATGCAAACAACATTCAGATAAAAACTATGAACCTCACACTCCCTAAAAAAGGGAGTAATTTAACCGAATTGAATGTGGCGTTTTTGTCCGATACTCACTTTTCACCTATCACCGGATATGACAAAGCAGAACAGATACATCAATTGCTGGACGGCTTAAAGCCCGACCTGATTTTGATGGGGGGAGATATAATTGATGATAAGGCTCATCACCTTATTCGACATAATATCGACAAAAAATTAAAAGAATTAAAAGCTCCTCTTGGAGTAATAACTATTAACGGCAACCATGAATTTATAAATGGTTATGCCGAAAGTATGGATTTTATTCAAAGGACAGGGATTAAACTGCTCGCCGATTCGATGTTGGTAATCAACGATAATCTGGTTATTGTTGGAAGGGAAGACCTCTCGATTAATCGTTTTGCCAACAAAAAAAGAAAAGAGCTTGCCGAGTTGATGGCTCCCGCAAATGCCCTAAACCTCCCTGTTATTTTGCTCGATCATCAGCCGTTTAATCTTGAACAAGCCGAACAAAACGGGGTTGATTTACAACTTTCGGGACACACCCACAACGGACAGTTGTTTCCGGCAAATCTTGTAGTAAAAAGGATTTATGAAATGGCATGGGGTTACCTTAAGAAAGGGAAAACTCAATATTATGTCTCATCCGGCGCCGGAACATGGGGTCCTCCCGTTCGGCTTGGAAGTGATGCAGAGATTATGCTTTTTAAGATAAAGTTTGAGTGACAACCACTGACCCCGACTAAACATTATAAATAAGGCGAAAATATACCTTTACGGGTATATTTTCCCCTTGTTGGCAAACTCTTCTCTTAACGAATCTGTATCCCAACCCGCATCGCGGTTCATATCAACATCAGTGAAATCTGCTTTTATCATCTCTTCAAGCTCTTCAATGTTCTGCCGTGCTACAGTAAGGTATTCTTTTTTATCCTTTCTGTGATGAGCAAGTTTCTCAATCGATTCTTCGTCATGTTTGAAGAAGATATGACTCATCCTTTCGGTTTGATAAGCCCTGTAGCCAAGCATCCTCAGGGTGTCGCTCCCCATTCTTAAAGAAGTGTCCAAAGTTTCCCTGTATATTTTGTCTACCCCGGCTTCGATAAGTTCGTAGGCATCCGACCTGTCATAGGCACGGGCGAGAATTTTAACATGCGGGAAGTGTTTCTTGATTGTATGAACCAGTTCAATCACTTTTTCGGGAATATCCAGTGCAATTATGATGATTTTTGCCTCCTCAGCCCCTGCTGCATGGAGAAGGTCATACCGCGTGGGGTCGCCATAATAAACCTTAATACCAAGCTTTCGAAGTGTCTCCACACGGTCGGAATCGTTATCGATAACAGTTGGCAAAACTCCGTTTGCTCTTAAAAATCGACCCGCAGTATTACCAAACCGGCCAAATCCTGCAACAATAACCCTGCTTTTTTCATCAATTGTATCTGCTGATATCTCCTCTTTTGGTGTTTTATTTGCAAGAAAGGGAACAATTATTTTTTCATTTAAAGCAAAAACAAAGGGGGTAAATGCCATGCTGATGGCCACCACTGCTGTTAGCATGCCCGTTGTGTTATTGTCCAATATTCCAAGAGATGTAGAAAATGAGAAAAGAACAAAAGCAAACTCACCGACCTGCGCCAGGGCAACTGCAAAGATCGAACTTTCGCCACTTCCCAACTTGAATATCTTGCCAATTGTGAAAACTGTAACAGCCTTTATTGTCATAAGTGAGATGGTAAGGAGCAGCAAAGTGACGGGTTGATCAATTACCAGTCCAAAATTGATACTTGCCCCAACCGATATAAAAAACAACCCTAACAGAAGTCCTTTAAAGGGATCAATATCACTCTCGAGTTCATGGCGGTATTCACTGTTCGCCAGGACAACACCGGCAACAAAAGCACCAAGTGCAGGACTAAGTCCCACAAAATTCATCAACAAGGCTATACCTATTACCAGTAAAAGTACCATGGCCGTAAAGATTTCCCTCATAGCGGTTTTTGCTATCAATCGAAAAACATGGCGGAGGATATACTTCCCGGTTAAAACGATAAGTACCACTGCCCCGATAACAAAAAGTGTTTGCAGCCATGCAGGAAGTGTTTCCATAAAGGAAAGATGAGCTTTTTCTACCAAAACCGTTGCCAACAACGGAAATATCGCCAAAATTGGGATTACTGCTATATCCTGAAAAAGAAGAACAGCAAAAGAACTTTGTCCTGCTCCCGATTTTATTAACCCTTTTTCTTGTAGTGTCTGCATCACAATAGCTGTTGAAGAGAGGGAGAAAGTAAGTCCAATTGCCAGGGCAGCTTTCCATTCCAAGCCAATGAGCATGGCAGCCGCCCCTACAAGAATGGTTGTAAAAACTATTTGCATCCCTCCCATGCCTGTAATGGATGTGCGAAGCCTCCAAAGAAGTGAAGGTTCCAACTCCAAACCAATTACAAAAAGCATCATAACTACACCAAATTCGGCAAAATGCATCACATCCTGTCCTTCTTTGCCAATAAGACCAAGAAGTGCGGGACCAATAAGTACACCTCCGATTAGATAACCAAGAACCGATCCAAGTCCCAATCTCTTGGCAACAGGAACGGCTATAACCGCAGTAAGCAGATATACAAAAGCCTGATAAAAAAATCCTCCTTCGTGCATTTTATCCCTCCACCTCTTTTACTGATAAATCGTTTAAATATCTTGCATTTTGAAGTGTGGCAAGATCAAATTTGTCATCCCGCAGAGACTCAACTATATAGACATAGCTCTCAGCATATTTATCTATCTCTTCTCCCTCCAATCTATGTGTGCCATGAACAACGAAAGGGGGCAGGGGGATCATTTTGCAAAGAGAGAAAGTTTGTCTGAAGGGGGCAAGAAACTCCCGGATGGTATGACGGTTCATCCCTTCTTTTGCATAAGCCTGCTCGCCACCTCCGGTGGTTATCACATTCAGACCCCACTTTCCCGCCAATGCTGTTCCCTTTGAACCATAAGCCCAGCCGTGTTCAAGAACAAGATCGATCCACTGTTTCAAAAGAGGAGGACAACTGTACCAAAAAAAAGGATGCTGAAATATTACGATATCGTGTGCCAAAAGAAGCTCTTTTTCCCTCTCAATATTTATATCAAATTTGGGATAGTTTTCATAAAGGTCATGAAATGTTATGCCTTCAACTTTATTAATGCGGTTGACAAGCTTTTTGTTGATACGGGATTTTTCCAATGCAGGGTGAGAAAAGAGTATTAGTATTTTTTTCATTTAAACCGGATTATTATGTGATTAAAACAGAAGAGACGATTTTTACTGAGTTCAGTACCAAACAAGGAGTACCTACATAAATCAGTTTCAATCTATAACAACGATAATGAAAAAAAAGTTGAATTCTTTTTTGTTCAAGAGTTGTAAGTTTCGACATCATTGTTTTATTATTTCTACGGACAGATCATGCGGAAAATGATAATTTTCATCGTATTGGTGACAATTTCGAATTTACATTCACAAACTTCACAGTTGACGACAAAACTTCAGGCGATAAAAAACAACAGGGGCGTCCTTGGGATGTCTGTAACTGTCATCAAGGACAAAGGAATTTCCTACTCGCAGGGATTTGGCGTTCGTGATGTTGGAAGAAACCTGCCCGTAAATGATAGCACACTATATCGTATCGCCTCAATTTCCAAAATGGTCTCGGCTGTTGCTTTAATGCAGCTTTATGAACGAGGTTTGATCAACCTGGATGTTGATATCAGCACTTATCTCGGTTTTCAATTCAGAAATCCCGCTTTTCCAAACGATGTAATCACTACAAGACAGGTTATTTCGCATACTGCCAGTTTACGCGACGGAAATGGTTACGACAATTTTCTTTCTGCATCTTATAACCAAACACCACCACCAAACATCTCCACCCTTTTCCTGCCCGGTGGCACATATTATAATGTTGATGTGTGGAATTCAAGCAAAGCACCTGCAGCCAACTATTTTCAGTACAGTAACGTTAATTTTGCTGTGATCGGCACACTGGTTGAAAAACTTTCGAATAAACGATTTGACATTTACTGCCGTGAAAATATATTCATTCCATTGGGCATGGATGCAAGTTTTAATATTCAGGATATTGTCGGGTTCAACAATTTAGCAGCACTTTACCGCAAAAATGGTGGTAACTGGGTTGCACAAGCTGACAATTACAATGGGACAAAACCTGCCCCGATCAATCTGGGGCAGTATGTAATCGGCTCAAATGGATTGATGTTTGCACCTCAAGGGGGTCTAAGAACCTCCGCAAACGACCTGTCAAAAATTCTCACAGCACTTCTTAATGGTGGAATGTACGGCGATACACGGCTGTTAAATGATTCAACAGCGGCACTTCTTCGCAAAATGAACTGGACTTACAACGGCTCAAACGGTAACAATTATTTCGGTATTTTCAACAGCTACAGTTATGGTCAACACAAAACCACTGAATTGCTCCCCACTGAAACGATGTACGGTCACCCCGGAGAAGCTTACGGTTTGATCAGTGATGTTTATTATTCATTCGACAGACGGTACGGAATAATATTTATAACAAACGGCGGGCAATGGGGTTATGGTGCATATAGCGGATGGTATGATGTTGAAGAGGATGTTTTTCAAGCCTGTCTCTCAGAATTAAACAATCTGACCAATGTTCAACAAGAAGAAAATGTTCCCGCGGGCTTCTCACTGCTCCAGAATTATCCCAATCCTTTTAATCCTGCCACAACTATCGTTTACACCCTGCCCGAGACAGCTTATGTAAAGATTACTGTCTTCAATTCACTCGGTGAAGAGATTAAACAGTTGACAAACATTGAGCTTCCTGCCGAATCACACAATGTCTATTTTAAACCTGATAATCTGCCATCCGGAACATATCTCTACAGACTTACCGCCCTCACCAATTCGGGAGTAATGTACAATTCGGAACGGAAAATGATATATTTGAGATAATGCAATAATCCAAAAATGCAAAAATGCAGTAATCGAGACCAACAGCTGTGTCCCTTTTCTTATTTCAATAACATTATTTTCTGAACCAGGCGTTGATTTCCAAAAACAGCCTGAATAAAATATACGCCTGAAGAGAGTCCCTTTCGCTCAATTATGAAACGGTGTGTGGCTGCTTCTTTCATTCCATTAAAAACGGTTTGAACAAGGGCGCCGCTGATGTCAAAAAGTGTTATTTCAACATTACCGGAAGTGGGGAGATCGAGTGTGAAGGTTGTTTGTGGGTTAAATGGATTGGGCGAAGCATTCCCCATTTTAAAATTGGTTGGGATCTTTTCTGCTTCGTTCTCAACACCCACAAGTGAAAGAGGAATTTTTACGGATTGAATCTGATAGATTCCCGAGCGGTTATCCATCCAGAATGGGTTAAGAGTATTTTCGCTGTAAACAATTGAAATGTTGTCCCCCTGATAACCCTGCCCCAAACCACCAATTGGTGTCGGTTCAAAGTTTTTATCTGAAATTTCATATTCGGTCCAACTGTTTCCATTGTCGAGGGATCTGGCAAGGAAAACGCCGGCTGAATCGGCAGTGGTTGCCCGGTCATCATAAAATATTACATTAATTCCACCATATTCATCCACGGTCATTGCCGGAAAAAATTGAATTTTGCCGTTGTTTAACTGATCCTGATTAACTCTGATTCCCCCTGACCATGTGGCTCCACCATCAGTTGAACGGTTAAATATGATATCAGGGTCGGCTCCCGCTACAGATGTGTTTTTCTGAGTGGTTACTACATATAACCAGCCATGAGTTGCTCCACCCGACAAATCGATTGCCAACTGAGGATTACTGTTAACACGAATATTTTGTTTGGTGGGTAAAATTCCCTGGATTCCGTTTGTAACAAAGGCATTTTCGGTTACCGTCCATGAAGTACCGCCGTTGGTTGACTTTGCAAAACCGGTATATTTTTCTGTAAATGGTGATGATGAAGTAACAGCAGCCCAGACAGCATAAACCACTCCCTGTTTATCAACCACAAGCCCACCGCCGTAATTTCTATCGATTGGTGAGTTAACCTGCTGAATAGCCGACCAGTTTTGTCCCCCGTCATCCGTATAAACAAAAACCAAAGGATAGGGTGGACTGTATCTTACCCACGCAGCATAAACTCTTCCATAATAAGGACTTGAAGGGGAATTATCGGCTGCCAGCCATGCTCTTTCGAGCTCAACATTTGTGATAGCTTTTGCATTCGACCAGGTTCTTCCCTGATCGGTTGACCTGTGGGAATAAAGGCCATAAAGGGGGATTTTGCCATTTCTTGTGAGGATAAAAGTACCGTTTTTGTCGATTGTGATTCCGGGATCACCTCCATGAAAAGCTATGGATGGCCCACCTGAGCAGGTATCTGTACCCCAAAATGTAGTTCCACCATCGGAAGATACATATATCCCCTCACTCACAAAAAACTGAGGTGAAAAACTGATCGCATTTGCAGAAGCAAAAATTGAGTTTGGATCATTTGGGTGCACAACGGCAACCACTTCGGTTTGAGTAACAGCAGATGGAAAAACAGGATAATTGGGCAGTCCCAATCGTGTATAATTTTGGGCAGAAGTTACCGTCATTAAACAAAATATCAGAAAAAGGGGAACCCTGAACCGGGTTCCCTTTAAAAGAACAAAATATAATTTTCTATAATAACTTGATAACATCTATTGATCTATAATTACTGCATTATTGGATTACTGGATTATTGCATTAAAACCTGTATCCCAAGGTTAAAGATGCAAAGGCATTTCTCGGCTCACCCAATTCGTAAAATCTTCCGGAGGTGGAGTTGATATTCAGAAATGCCGCATATCTTTTATCCAAGATATTATTTACTCCGCCCGAAAGCAAGACATTAAAATGGTTCAGTTTTAGATCAAACCCTACAACCGAGTTGAGAATTGTATATGATGGATTGTTTTCAGTGTTTGCATCATCAACATACATATCCGAAATATGGGAGACGGAAAGTCTCAGAAAACCCGTCAGGTCTTCGGTAATATTGTTTTGATATGATCCCGAAACATAGATATTATGTTTTGGAACTGATGGAACAACCTTTCCTGTAAAATCTTTCTCTTCAGTTATAAAGTTTCCTGAATTGTCTAATTTAATAACCCGGGCAGCATAAGAATCATAACTGAAATTGCTGTAAGTATAAGCCACTTTTAGTGTAAATGCTTTTAGAACAGCAGTTTCTGCTCCCAGTTCAAATCCCGAACGGTTGGTTTTGGCAGAATTCCTGTAGAATACACTTCCAAGCACTTCAAATGGTACAATTTCGTTATCGATCACGATATTAAAGAAAGTCCCCTCAAAAAAGAGGTAATTGAACAATCCACTTGTGAAGATTAGATTACCTTTTACACCCAGATCAAAATTTTTGGTTTTTTGTGCTTCAAGATCGGGATTGTAGAATTTACCCTGGTTTGAGCTGGTCGGGTAGTTGTCAAGTTCATTTCCTGCAGGGGAATCAAACCCCAACCCGTATGAAGTATAGATTGAGAGATATGGGGTAAATTTGTAGTTTAAAGCAACTTTTGGTGTAAAAGCAGTGTAAGCCTTTCTGTCATCCTGCGAACCAAGTATTCTGTTTTTTGCAGCAAACACCACATTGTCGTATCTGCCGGTAAAAAGCAGTGCAAATTTATCGGGGATGAACTCAAATCTTTCCTGTATAAAAAATCCGGCATTTTGAATGGTTTCATCGTTCAGGCTGACCAAAACATCGCCTTTCATCCCGTTTATATTGTTGTATTCTTCTATCGGGCCAGTCTGATAAAGCAGGTCACCACCCAATGAAAACATATTGTTGAAGCCGGCAATTTTTGTGCGGTTGGTATAACGGCCTGAGGCTCCAAGGCCATAACGATTAAAAATTCTGATTGTCTTTTGCGCCCGTTCAAAATATTTAAGGGTAAAATAGCCCGTAACTTCAAGCTCATGAGCCTTGCTTCCACCGGGGTTTAATTCATATTTAATTCCAAACCTGCCTTTGTTCGAGAGGCGATAATAGTCGAAGTCCCTTTCGTTCTTGGCAGCTTGAAACGGATCGGCATCAAATTCTGCTTTTTTAAGTGAACCGGGAAGTTTTATTGATCCGGTTGCCGAGTAGCCGATGAGGGATAATTTCGAATTTTCTGTGAGTTTTGTTTCGAGAACTGTGTTTAAAATATTCCAGAAATCTTCAGAATGAGCGCGATATCCGGCTGAGTTATGATAATTGTATGATACCATAAATTTTGTGTCACCCTCTTTAATGCCGAGTTTTACACCATTACGGCGAAGTCCATACTCTCCAAATTCATTAAACTGGGTTATAAAAGAAGAGGGGAAATTGATCTCATTAATAAAGTTTACAACTCCACCCGGAGCATTGGTATAGAGAGAAGAGGCACTTCCCTTTACAATCTCGATTGAACCGACGGAGTTAAAGTCTATTGCCTCTATTCGGGTCTGTCCGTCAGGTTCCGATTCAGGAATTCCATCAAGCAAAATACGAACTCCCCTGATGCCCGAGTTTGAGCGGCTGCCAAATCCCCTGATCGAAATCCTTACATCGTGATTTCCATAACGGGATTGCATAAAAAGCCCCGGAACACCGGAGAGAATATCGTTAATCGCAGTTTTTTTATCAAATTTGTAAGAGCTGTTGTCAATTCTAAAAACAGGATATGGGATATCGATAATTTTTTCTCCCACTCTTGTGGCTGTAATTACCACATCATCAAGTTGATACTTGATTGTATCTTTTTCATCGGGTAGATACTGATCTTTTAACTGTGCAGATACCTGACAAAAAGTAAGGATTAAACTGAAAAAAAAGAATGCCTTTTTCATTTTACTTTACTTTCATAAAATTAAATTTTCGACTTTATGAAATTACAAAAATATTTGCAGACAGGACTTAAAACTCAGTCTCAAAGAGGATTTAACTTACCCCCCCCATCATTTAGTCATCACAAATTTTCCTGTTAAACGATTAATTGTGTTCTCTACCGAAACATTTTCGAGTGTATAAAAATAGACTCCTGATGCTTTTCCTGACATATTCAGGTGGATCTCATGTGTGCCACTTTCCGTGATGCCGGGTGATAAGGATGTTATGAGTTCACCACGGGAATCATAAACTTTCAGTGAAACAAAACCCGAAACGGGCATGTTGTACCTTATAACCGTCTCAGGATTAAAAGGATTTGGGTAATTCCCGAGCAACTCAAATGAAAGGGTATTCAATTCAATTTCAACGGGTTTTGAATAGTGGTTTGTACCATCAAAATCGATTTGATTTAGTCGATATTGAACCCGTCCCGATAAATTTAACGGTGAATTGTCGGTGAATTGGTAAGTTTTTGTTGAGGTTGAGGTACCCGACCCGGCAACTGAACCAATCTCTTTCCATGTTTCACCTGTGAGTGGGCGCCTTTCGATGCGAAACTCCTTGTTGTTGGTTTCTGATGAGGTTGACCAGTTAAGCAGCACATCACAATCTACAACCTTTGCAGAAAAGGATGTCAGTTCCACAGGAACAGGATCTAATTGATTAAGAAATACAACTATCGGGGTTCTTGCTGTTCCAACAGCGAGGTCGAGCATACCATTTCCGTCAACATCGCCGTAAGCGATTGAATTCAGTGATGAAGCACCGATATATGTCCATGTTGGTGTTGTCGGGAGGCTTCCTCCGTTATTGATAAACAATTCCACTCTTGGAGGACTGAAACTAACCGTCGATAAGTCAGGGTAGCCGTCGTTGTTTACATCGTTAAATATTAGTTCCTGAACACCGGGTGTTGGTGTGTGGGTTGAAGTCCAAATTGGTGAAGTGCCAAGTGTACCGGCAGTGTTTTTGTATAATACATCCGGATTACCATTTCCACCGATTGCAAAGTCCATATAACCATCAAGATCAAAGTCGCCCCATCCACTTCCTTTTTGTGAGACCGTGTTTCCAACATTCCAGAATGGATTTCCGGAAATTCCACCTTCAAAGTTCAGATAAACCCCTGAAGCAAAGTTCACCCACTTTGAGGCTCCCACATCTCCCTTTTTAACATAAGAATAATCCACAATCACGGATGCCCCCTGTGGAAGCAGTCCACCGATGGAGACAAATGCGCCAACGGGATCGGAACAATAATTTAGAACAGGAACCCCGCTAACAGTAACTGAATGAATTTTATATATTGGAGTTTTTGAGAGGTGAACAGCACCCTTCCCCGATTCCGAAATAGTAAAAGTCTCCTGAACCCGCGTAAGATCGCTGTTGTTCAAATCAGTAAACGCTACCGAATTTGTGATCATCATGTCACTTGAAGTGTAAGTCGGGGTGGATGTGAATCCGGTCCCTTGGTTTACATAATAAAATATTGGTTTATATGGATCGGAAGTGTTCCCTTGATTCCCCACAGCGAGATCAAGCAACCCGTCACCATTGATGTCGTTGAATGCCGTGCCAACCGTCCATGCCTGCCCGGTGAAGGTGAAAGAAGGGGTTGTGGGAACACCTGTGCCGGTGTTTAGATAAATTGTTGAAGGGGCATAACCCCCATCGCCATTTCCTGAAAAGAGGTCAGGTTTACCGTCATTGTTGATATCGGCCCATTTAATGTCGGTGGTAGAGCGGGAATCATCTGAGAACCATGCCGGGTTCACCGTTAAAACTCCATTGTCGTTTCTGAAGATCATGTTATTATATTCGGGAATTGGAGGGAAAGATTGACTGAAGTAACACCCCGCAGCAAGATCAAGATCACCATCCATGTCATAGTCACCAAAAGCAAGTCCACCAATCTGCCGTTCAAGTCCCGCCGTCCATGCCGGTGTTGTTCCAAAGGGAGCGGTGGTAGTTGTGATTACAAAAGGCTTAAATTCACCATTCAGCCGGGAAACTATACTTTTCCCGTCGGGGCTGATATCGGTGTATTTTAACTCTTCCTGGGCGAAGAGTATTGAACACAAAACAGTAACAAAAAACAGTAATCTTGATAACATTTTTTACTCCAAAAAGTTAGGATGCTAAAATTACAAAATTTTTAGAACAGTTTACATATATAATTTACCGCCCGTGGAATGTCGGTTTCCCTGTTCGATTGGGTGAATTAAATTGCATACCAAAATTTTAAGAGGTTGGAAAATGAAAAAAATTAAGTTATATATTGCCGCGAGCATCGATGGTTATATTGCAAGACCGGATGGGGATCTTGACTGGCTAACAAAGGCACCAAATCCGGATGAAGAAGATTTTGGTTACAATGCATTTCTTGAGTCAGTTGATACCACTTTGATGGGGAATGAAACATATAAATGGTTGTTGAATCAGGGGGTGGAAGACCCTTATCCTGGTCTAAGAAATTATGTATTTAGCCGAACAAAAAAAGAATCAAACGGGTTTGTGGAGTTTGTTAACGATGATCCTGCATCCTTCGCAAAGATAATAAGGGAAGGGGATGGAAAGGATATTTTTCTTGTTGGTGGTGGTGTTATAATAGCTTCAATTTTGGCTGCACGATTGATTGACGAAATTCACTTGACCATTGTCCCTGTGTTTCTCGGGAAGGGAATACCTCTTTTCCCAACTCAGATGAAAGATCTCAATATCTTGTTTAATACATTGGATATTATTAAATATTCGAACGGTTTTGTTTCGATAAAAATGGAAAAAGAGGTTTGATTTTTACTGACGACAATCTCCCGCAGAGATGTATCGAAGATTTTACTGACGACAATCGAGGACGATTGTCACTCCTGTCTCTAACGAAATTTCGTCTCTGAAATCTATACCCTGTTCAAAATTATTGGATTATTGAATTACTGCATTATTGCATTCCCTAAAGATTAATCCCCAACTGAACATTAAGGAGGAAACGCCATCTTTTTTGGATCGGGAAAAATGGGGTCACTTCCAATCCTGCACTTATATTTTTCATAAAGTCGATTCCCAGAGATTCAGTCATTTCTGCGAGGTTAAGGAAGAGGGAAAGAGCAAAACCTCCCCGACCGATATCCACATCCAAAGGTGAGTTTACGCCAAATGTACCTATTCCCAAATTTAAAGGGAATCTTTTCCCGGTTTTTTGACTCACAAGATAAAAACGGATCATTGCACTTGTATTCCCGTACTCCAGAGGGTCATCCGCTTGAGTGTCGTAGAGAACTTTTGGTATTCCCAGTGCAAATCCAACCTCTATTGAGGGACCACGCACGTGAAAAAACCTGGTATAAACATTAAAGCGGTCGTAACCGCCAATTTTTATGGAATAATCAGGCTCAATGGTTACTCTAACAACAGACCAGTCGGGAAGTGAATCGATATTCAAATGAACTTCTTCAAACTCATCGGGGTTGATGGCAGCATACTCGCCGTAAGCATTTCGGTATTGTCTTAACATCGCCAAATCACGGTTGGGATCTTCATCATTTCTGAATGTGAGAACTCTTCTTTCGATGGTATTCTGCGCTGTTCCATCTCTTAGTGTAACTGTCGTTCTTATGGTAATAAACTGGGGACCCACTCCATGTGGAATACTGTCTCTGTTAAAAACGACTTTAAGGTCTCTAATCTGGTCTCTTCGAAGGGTAACGGCAGAGCCGATATCCTTCCCACCGTCATCGGGACTTATACTGACAAATCGTTCAAGTTTTTCGATTTTATGATGTTCTTCCACATTCAAGATACAATCACTTTCGAAATAGAACATTCTGCCCTGGTTGTCCCTCGCTCTTAATCGGATTCTGTAGGGTCCCGGTCGGGATAACATGGGGATTATTGCAATAAACGAAGTATCACTCAACGCAATGATTGAAATCCCGTCCATTACAATCACCGGCACAACTTCCATAAGCGGCGCTTTTAATTTACCTCTAAGCAAAATTTTAACGGTCTCACCCGGGTAGTAAACAGGTTTATCAACCGTTAGTATAACAATTTCATCTTCATAATAGGATCTTATAAGGGTAGGATATTCCTGCTGTGCAAAAACTGTAATTGTAAACAGAAACCAGAGGGAGATTATCAGCCGGGGGAGTGATTTGATTCCAGTGGCAATGGGTTTAAAAACATATCGCATAATTGGTTGACCTGATTTTCAACTGAGTTTCAAGGCTGGTCATGAGGAGTTGCTTTCTTGCGAGGTCGCTTAAATATTTCAACCGGGATTCTGAACTCTTTGGCATCCTCTGAACCCAGCAGGATTGCAATCCACCTTGTTTTTTCACTGCTTTCAAAAGCAAACTTCATGGTTATAGTAAGAGGGATGCAAAGTATTGCTCCGGCTAAACCGAGTAAACTGCCCCAAAAAATCAACGATAGAAAAACCACAAGAGTGGAAAGATTTAAATTTTTACCCATTAGTCGCGGTTCAATCATATTACCAATGATAAACCCGATAACCACATTACCCAGGATAACAAGCGTGGCAGCCCACGGTCCCAGTTGAATAAGCGCAAGAAGAGCTGCCGGAATCGCAGATAAAAAAGCTCCAACATTTGGAATATAATGTAACAGGAAAGCCAAAAAGCCCCATAACACAGGAAATTGCACATCCAGAATGTACATCCACACACCAACCAGAATACCTGCGGCAAGATTGATCATGGTTTTTAACACCATAAATCGTTTCATGTCAACAACAAACTTTGTAAACTGGGGGAATGCCTGTTTAGGATCACCAAGAATGGCCCGGAGTTTAATTGGAAAACTTGAAACTTCAAGTAGAATAAATGTAACGGTAAGTAAAATTAATATCAGATCTGATAAAACAGTGCTCATGCTGGTTAAAAGATCCGCTGTAAGACCCATTATCTTGTCCGGATTAAAATAGTCCATGACATATCCATCGTCAACAATAATCCCCTTTGTTGCCAGATATTTGTTTATATCAACGAGTCTGTTTCCAAGATCTTTTTGAAGTTGAGGCAATTCTGTCACAAAACCATTTATTGAGGTCCCGATTTGAGCGGTTATCAACAAGATAACAACGACCATTGCAGATACAACGATTAATACCGCGAGGAGTGAGGGTACTTTCTTCTCTTTTAACCATAATAAGGGAGGTGCTCCCAATAGTGCAATAAAAATTGAGATAAGAAAGAGCACCACCACCGACTGTGCAAGGCTGAGCCCGACTATTATAATTACGAGCGAAGCTGCAACCACCAGAAACCTGGTTAGTCCTATTTTGGAGCTGTCATTACCCGGGTCCATATTTAGATCTGTCAGCCGAGTCTACGCCCCGTGATAACTCTTACGAGGAACATAACTATTGCTATGACAAGCAGAATATGAATAAAGCCACCCATTGTGTAGGAGGTGACAAAACCCAGTAACCATAAAACGATAAGCAAAACTGCAATTGTATAAAACATAACGTACTCTCTTTAAATTGAGATTTTGATAAAATTCTTCTACTTAAATTGGGATTAAAAACGGTCGGAAACAATAAATCAGAAGGATGAAAAAGGGATTACATCTTATGGATTAAGGGTTAATTATATAAAATTAACCAGTGTAACAAGAGCAACCACTCCCGTGATTATGATCAAAAGTCCGGCAATTCTGTTTACCCACTTAAGCCCTCGCATATCAAGTTTTTTCCTGAAAAGGGTGACACCCATTGTGAGAACCAAAAACCACAAAGCTGAACCTACAAACACACCCACAACGAGGGTAGTAGCTGAAAGCAGACTCATACCGTCTCCAAATCCAAATGCAGCAAAAACTGCAAGGAACGAAAATATCGTAAGTGGATTCGTGAGAGTTAAGAAGACTGTGTAAAAAAACGATCCTGCAAGACTGTCTTTGTCTGCGGGAATCGTTGGGTCTTTCGGCAGGGTGAGGTATGTTTTGACACCAATGTAAAGAAGGAGTGAACCTCCTATAAGTTGAATCCAAAACTGCTGTTCCAGGATGAGATCTGAGATCATTGTAAGTCCAAAAGCTGCTATACAAGCGTATAACATATCTGCGGTAGCTGCTCCAAGTCCAATAACAAAACCGTGCATTTTCCCCTCTGTGAGGGTCTTACGAACACAAATTATTCCGATTGGGCCAATTGGCAATGCCATCGCAAAACCAATAATAAGTCCTTTTAAGAACAGGGTTATTTCAGCTATCATTTCTTTTTTTCGCCAACAATTTTTGTATAGAACACTTAATACGACAGAAGCGGCAGGAGTCCTGCCGCTTCTGAAAACAATCAACAACAACTATAATAAAGACTTTTAGTTTTTAGAAAGTAATTTTACTTCTACTCTTCTGTTCATTGCTCTGCCTTCAACAGTATCGTTTGAAGCGATAGGACTGTCTTTGCCATAACCAACTATTTTCAGACTGGAAGCATTTACACCTTTGTTTACAAGATAAGTAACAACAGATTGTGCTCTTTGTCTTGAAAGTTCTTTGTTGTAACTTGCTGATCCGATGCCATCTGTATGTCCTGCAACTTCCCATTTGTAGTTAGGATTTGCATTCATTGTTACAGCAAGAGCGTTAAGATCTGCATAAGCTGATGGTAAAAGATTTGCTTTGCCAAATTCGAAATTTGCATCTCCACTTAACACAACAGTTTTTACTTCCTGCTCAATTACAATTACTTCAACTTCTTTTTCTACTGGGCAACCGTCTTTGTCAACTTCAACTTTAGCCGGAGTATTCGGGCATTTGTCGAGGTAATCAGCTACGCCGTCACCATCGGAATCCATCGGACATCCGTTGGCGTCAACTTTTGCACCTTTAGGGGTACTTGTACATTTGTCAAGATAATCGGGAACTCCGTCGCCATCAGTATCGAGTGGGCAACCGTTAGCGTCAACTTTTGCTGCGCTTGGTGTGTTTTGACATTTATCAAGATAATCGGGAACAAGATCACCATCGGAATCGAGTGGGCAACCGTTTTTGTCAACTTTTGCTTCTTTTGGTGTGTTTGCACATTTATCCTGATAATCAGGAACACCATCTTTGTCTGCATCCAACGGGCATCCAAATTCGTCAACTTTTACACCTGCCTGGGTACCCGGGCATGCATCATCTGCATTTGAAACGCCGTCACCATCAGTATCTGTCTCTCTTCCAAAATAGTATGAAAGACCTGCATTGGCAGTAATCAAAAGATCACTTCCTGATCCTCCGTTGATATCATCCAACCAATCTTCTGATGCGATAATGATACCACCCATAAGGTTAAAGCTCATACGTTTAGAGACGAAGATTTTTACACCGGCGTCGCCATTATAAGCAAGCGTCTGTTTTTGATATTTTTTTGCAACACCATTTGGTAATTCTTTTGAATTAGCATCCTGTGGTGAAAACCATACATTTGAAGCACCAAGGCTTATCCATGGATAAACTGCATCTCCAATGGAAAGAGTATAAACTAACCCTGCACCAAGGATATCAAGATCGGTAGTGAATTCATTTGAAATATTACCCGATCCAACCGGAGCGTCTTTACCGGTTATTTTTCCTCTTTGAGCAAAAACTCTTGCTCCAAGATTACCCTGCCCTGTTGAGCCGAAGTAATATTCAAGGGAACCTTTTCCATTGTAGTTCATTGTGTTTGTTTTGTAATCTGTAAGGCCCAGTGTGACACCGCCTTCAAGTGTGAGTCCAAAAAGATTGGACATTGCGTTAAGATTTGTCGGCTGCACTTTGTTTTGCGCCGTAGCTAATTGGGACAAAAGGATTACCATCATCCCAAAAAAAGTAAATAGTTTCATGTAAAACTCCAAGATTGATAAAAAAATTGTTCTTCTTTTTAATTAAAGAAGAACCTTGCACCGATACCCGCATCAATACCAAACCCGGTACTCGGGGTAATTTGAAATACTGGAACCACCTCAACGAAGACATCAATAGGTGTATTCGCAGGTAACCAGGCGATGCCGAGGACACCTCTGACACCAACGGAACCATCATAACCACCACCGCTGTTGTATCTGCCACCGATTCCATAATATAGAGGGAACCTTTCTGTTGAGCTGATCGCGGTAAATGAATGCCATAAATAATCCATATGGAAATGGAGTCTGCCTTTGCCATCATAGATGTAGTCGTTTTTCGAGATTCGATCACCACCGACCGAAAATCCAAGACCAAAATCGAAAGCATTAGTTTTGGATGTCCACAATTTTGCACTTAACCCGGTAGGCTCTCCGAGTATAAACCCGAGACCAAACCCGCGGTCTTGTGCTGAGGCAGGCTTGGCAAGTAGAACAAAAAGTCCCAATGCCAAAACAGCAAGTAAATTATTTTTCATGTCACAACTCCTTTTAGATAATTGTTCACATTCTTGTTGATAAAATTCCATTAATAAAATTCCCCTTATACTATCCAATTTAACCCCGGAATTCGGGGGAAACAATCGCACAAAGGATTGAAAATTGGATTAGTCCATTTCTATAAACAGTACTACTTAATCGGCGATCCCGTCTCTATTGTTATCTTTGAAGGCTTTTTTAAATGAATCTTTAATATTGTTATCGATATCATTAAAATTGTCTGCAATATTTGGATTTAGAACCAAATCACCCTTAAAGAACCAGCTGTTAACATCTACTGAGAGAGTTACATTGGATCTGAAATCCACTGAAAGGTCAACAAGTTTTTTGAAATCGACTTCCTGGTGTGCAGATTTAGTTGATTTATAAATGAAAGCTACACCGTTGTATCTTCCTTTTACAATTACCGAATATCTTAAAGTCTGTGCATAACCTTCGAGGAATTCAGGATCAGGGGGCACTTCACCGTCTTCAAGTTTGTGTATTCTGAATTTGATTTTGGAATAGTTTCCTGCCGGTATGATCCCTGCAGCAAATTCTGTTGGTGTTCCGTCAAGATTCAATTTGATAACCATTGGACCAATTTTAATATTTGCAGAGTCACTTACGCTCTTCGAGAATTTGATGTCTCTCAATAATATCTTAACTGTATCCAGTATAATAACATCCACTGCGTTTTTGTTTAATCCTTTGTCGGCTGCCATTGAAACTGAAACATTTTCACCCGGAACCACTCCGGTTGAGCTGTCTTTACATCCGGTAAACAGACCAACAGCTATAAAAAACAGGATGAATAATCTAATGCGCGTTGAAACCATCTTGGCTTCCTTCCTAAATGTTCTACCTTTTTTCAGGTAAATTGTTTTCTTCAAAAAAGAGTCCCTGCAATTTTATCGTTGCAGGGACGATCAAAAAATAATTACGAAGGGTAATTATTTGTAAATTCTGAAGACAATTCTTCTATTTAATGCTCTGCCTTCGTCAGTTGTGTTGTCTGCGATAGGGTTACCCTTACCAAAACCAACAACGCTAAGCCTGTCAGCTGCAATACCTCTAAGAATGAGGTATTCTCTTACTGTTTCGGCTCTTCTGACAGAAAGCTCCTGGTTGTATTCATCGGTTCCTGTATAATCAGTATAACCTTGAATTTCAACTTTTACATCAGGTCTGCCGTTTAAGAGTTTTACTCCTCTATCAAGAACCGGGTATGATTCTGGAAGAAGGTCTGATTTATCAAATGCAAAATTGACTCCGACGAGGACAAGTTTATCTTCTGCTGCTGTGATGATATATTTGTCGATATAAACTTCTTTTACTACTTCTTTTACAATTTCAACAGGTATATGTTTTTTGATCATGTCCTCAATTCTATTGTAATCGACCGCTTCACCACTTAAACCCTCACAAGGATTACATTCTTCACATTGTTCTGAAGGTTCACCTTTAGTGAATAAGTAGTTGAATCCGAGGCTTAATGCCATGTAGGAATCATGTCCGTTTATCTCGATAGGAACAATTGTTCCTTCAAGTTCTGAATTGTTGGTTACATGATAGCCAAATTCTGCTACTACTGCCCAGATCGGGCTGAACTTAAATTCGGCGCCAAGACCAACATTCAACTGCGAACCAAATTTGTTATCATCCGGATAAGCAGTTTGGGGGTTGCTTGTGCTTTTATAGTTTCCGCCCACGCCTGCAAAGAGGTATGGAGAAACAGGGGCACAAGGTACGAGGAAGAATACAAGGTCAAGATCAGCGGTTATAAGATCGGTTGAAGATTTTATCTTCGTACCTATGGCATCTGACCATTCTCCATTCACATTTGAATAACCACCCTTTAATCTTAAACCAACATGCTCTGAGAAGTTTCTTTGCAATGAAAGATAAGCTCCCCAATTGGTGTTAAGGGTTGTTATGTTTGCCGAATACAATCTGGGGTAGGTTAAACCAAAACCCAGGGCCCAACTGTTTACGGCTGTCTGTGCTTGTGAAACACCCATGCCAAAGATCAGCAAAAGTGTTAGCGTTTTTAGTAAATTTTTCATTTTATGTTACTTTCTGTTTTATTTCAATTACTATTCTGATACAACACATTTTAATTTAATCCTTCCATTCTCAAATTAATTTCCATTTTCAGGAGTTTGAGAATAACGGGCGGGGAGTTAAAAAGCTCCCCACCCGAATTAAATTATCTTCTCCTCATTGTCAATGGAGGTCTTACAACTACGTTCTGATCGAGGGAAACCTGTCCTGCTGCTGCACCCTGAATAAGGGCTCTTCCATCCAATCTCGCACCTGTAAGGAGTGAGATGGATGTGCTTGCAATAAGGGTTCCATACATCTGCGAATTGGTTCCAAGCGTCATGGCTGAACCGGCAGACCAGAAAATATTTTTCGCTTGAGCTCCACCGGCCAGGATCACCTGACTTGTAGGACTGGTAGTAATCGAAGTGGCACTACGAATGATGAAGACTGCGTTAACGTCTCCACCTGCGTCAAGTGTTACACTTCCACCCGGGGAAATCTCGATTGACGAACCTGACTGATAGAGTCCGGGTACAAGTGTCAAACCATTGATATTTCCTGAGAGTGGGATTGGTGTTCCACGGACAGCTGAAACTGCATCCAAATAAGCCGCTTCTGCATCCATTTTTGCTTGAATTAACATTACAGGCACAGGTACCGGATCATCTGCGGCATAGATTATTCCGATTACTTCGGGATTTGTTAATCCTGCTATTGCTGATCTTGTTCCCGGGCTGATACCTACATCTCCGGTAATCGAAGAGGTTGGGATGTTAGTTATTGCCGAATTAGAGAGAATGGCGAACCTTGCGGCAGATCCAAGATTAACAGGGAGCTGTCCACCGGGGACTACACTCGCCGCAGTCGTGAATTTCCATACATAGTTGGCTGCCATCGGAACTCCGGAGATATCCTTGGCACCGGTATTAATGGTTGCTGTGTATTCGGTATTAGGAAGCAGGTTTGCTGATGGTGAGTATGTTGCCATAACACCTGAATAACTAACCGTTCCGGCCACAAATGAAGTCCCCTGCATCAAAGTAAATGTTGCAGTGGTAATTGTAGCAGGATCCATAACCCTGTTGAATGTAGCTGTAACCTGTTGGTTCAAAGGTACATTTGTTGCAAGGTTTGTTGGATTAGTGGCAATTACTTGAGGAGGCGTAACTGCTGCTCCGGTAGTAAATGTCCATGTATAGTCAGTTACAAGAGAGTTTCCTGTAAGATCTTTTGCTCCTGTTGTTATAGTAGCAGTATATAGCGTACTTGGCGAAAGATTCGCAGCAGGAGTAAAGGTGGCAACTACACCACTATATGAGACAAACCCGGATATAGTGTTGAGACCGGCCTTAACTATAAATGTAGCCGTGCTGATCGTTGTAGGATCCATCGATTTACTGAATGTTGCAGTAATCTTTTTATTCAAAGGAACATTGGTTGCAAGATTAAGAGGATCGGTGGCTATTACTACAGGCGGTGTTACTACAACAAGCGCACCCGTGGTAAATGTCCATACATAGTCAGTAACCAGAGAGTTTCCTGTAAGGTCTTTTGCTCCGGTTGTGATAGTAGCTGTGTAAACAGTACTTGCCGAAAGATTGGCAGCCGGGGTAAAGGTGGCTGTTAAGCCGTTATAGGAGACAAATCCGGAGATATTGGTTAAACCAGCCTTAACAATAAATGTTGCTGTGCTGATCGTGACAGGATCCATGGTTTTACTGAAAGTAGCTGAAATCGTTTGATTCAGCGGCATACCGGTAGCAAGATTTTGTGGCACGGTGGAAACAACAACTGGAGGAGTAATTATTGCTCCTGCACCTGTGGTAAAACTCCAGACATAATCGTTTACAAGCGCATTACCCGTAAGGTCTTTAGCACCTTTGGTGATGGTAGCTGTGTAAACAGTACTTGGCAGAAGGACGGTGGAAGGTGAGAAGGTGGCAGTGGTTCCTGTATAGGAAACAAAACCATCAACTGATACTGTACCGTGTTTTAATGTAAATGTTGCGGTTGTTAAAGTTGAAGCATCCATTACCTTACTAAAAGTAGCGGCAATTTTCTGATTCGATGGAACACCGGTTTCATTATTCATTGGATCTGTTGAAGTAACTATTGGCGGAGTTACAACTGTTCCTGTTCCTGTTGTGAAGGTCCAGGTATAAGCTGTTGCAAGGGCATTGCCTGTTAGATCTTTTGCACCCGTGGTGATGGTGGCCGTATATACAGTGTTCGCCGCAAGGTTACTTGCAGGAGCAAAAGTGGCGGTCATTCCAAAATAGGATACAAAACCTGAAACAGAAGTAGTTCCTTGGCGCAATGTAAATGTAGCTCCCGTAATTGTGGTAGCATCCATTGTCTTGCTAAAAGTAGCTGCAACTTTTTGGTTAAGAGCTACTCCTGTTGCGAGGTTAGCGGGCACTGTTGAAGTGACAGTTGGAGGAGTGACAACCGGAGCTGCACCCGTTGTAAATCTCCACACATAGTTGGTTACAAGTGAATTACCTGTAAGATCTTTTGCACCTGTTGTGATGGTGGCAGTGTAAGTTGTTCCGGCAACCAGATTGGCAAAAGGAACAAATGTTGCTGTCATCCCGACATAACTTACAGTTCCTGCAACAAATGATGTTCCCTCAGAAAGGGTAAAGGTTGCGGTTGTAAGGGTTGCGGGGTCCATCGCCTTGCTGAAGGTGGCGGCGATCTTTGTGTTTAATGCTACATTGGTTGCATTATTCATTGGATCGGTTGAAGTGACCGTTGGTGGCACAACAACTATCGCCAATCCTGTTGTAAAGCTCCAAACATAATCGTTTACCAAAGCATTACCTGAAAGATCTTTTGCTCCTGTGGTAATTGTTGCTGTGTAAGTTGTGTTTGGCAGAAGATTCATTGCCGGTCCAAATGTAGCGGTTGTTCCATAATAGGAAACAAATCCGGAAACAGCGGTTGAACCATGTTTCAGCGTGAATGTTGCACCGGTGATGGTGGAAGCATCCATTGTTTTGCTGAAGGTGGCAATTATTTTCTGATTAAGGGGCACACCGGTTTGTGCATTAAACGGATCTGTTGCGCTCACTACTGGCGGTGTAACAATTACTCCGGCTCCTGTTGTGAAACTCCAGACATAGTTTTGATCGAGTGCATTACCCGTTAAATCTTTTGCACCGGTTGTAATCGTTGCGGTGTAAACTTTGTTTGGCAACAGATTTAGTGTTGGTGAATATACGGCTGTTCTACCTACATAAGTTACGGTTCCGGCAATAAAGTCAGAGCCCTGGCTTAATGTAAATGTGGCAGTTGTAATTGTTGAAGCATCCATGGTTTTGCTGAAAGTAGCAGCAATTTTCTGGTTGAAAGCAACTCCTGTTTCGCCATTTTGAGGATCAGTAAAAGTGACGGCAGGCGGGGTTATAACGGCTGCAACACCAGTGGTGAATACCCAAACATAATTTTCAACGAGAGTGTTACCTGTAAGGTCTTTTGCTCCTGTGGTAATTGTAGCTGTATATGTGGTATTCGCTTGAAGATTGCTTGTTGGAATGTAAGTGGCGGTTAAACCGACATAACTTACAGTACCCGAAACAAAATTGGTTCCTTGCATCAAAGTAAATGTTGCTGTGGTAATCGTACCGGCATCCATAGGTTTGCTGAAAGTAGCCGCAACTTTTTGATTCAACGGCACACCTGTCTCAGAATTGGCAGGGTCTGTAAATGTAACAATTGGTGGAGTTACGGTTGCAGTTGCTCCCGTTGTGAAACTCCATACATAATTGTTTTGAATCGCTACACTCTTTTTGTTTTTAGCACCGGTTGTAATGGTGGCGATGTAAGTGGTGTAGGGCATCAGGTTGCGCGACGGCGTAAATGTTGCCGTCGTACCTGTGTATGTAACTGTTCCTGATGTAAAGGAATTACCTTCCATCAGGGTGAAGGTTGCAGTTGTAATCGTAAGTGAATCCATCTCTTCACTAAAAATTGCAACTATTTTTTGATTCAACGCCACTCCCGTGTCAGCATTTGCCGGAACGGTTGAGCTTACGCTCGGAATGGTGTAAAGAGGTGGATTCACAATCCCGACTCTTTCGTCGCAGCCTGCTATTATAACCAGCACTGCGAGTGGAAAAAACCACTTCTTTAAAAAAATGTTTAATAGGTTCATTATGTTAACTCCTTGTTAATTTTTTGATCTGTGCAAAGATATACAATATAAAAATTGAGTAAAATCGCTTAAAAGGATGAAAATTGGACTACATCAAGAGGGGGACTAAGGGGTGAGTTTTCGGGTTTAAGAGGGTTAGAATCCCCAGAGCAACCAACTGCTTTGTGCTTTTTCCAATAACATTTTCAAGTTAAATGTTCCATCTTTTAAGTTTACCATAACAGAATCGATATTTTTACCCAGGTTCTTGTTTACATTCAGAGACAATTCCTTAAGGCCAACTGAGCCATCTTTAAGATTGGTCATTACGGAATCCAGGTTCTGCGCGAGTGAAGGGTCCATTAGAAGTCTTCCTACACTTCCATTTCCATCTTTCACATTTCTGACAATAGTCATAAGATCGGCGGTCATGTTCTCTGTGTTGTTTAATGTTGACTTAATCAGAGTATTGAAACCTGATGAGCCGGATTTCAGCAATGCAATTGCCGAGTCAAAATTTTGAGACAAATCATCATCCATCAATAATCTTCCAACAATTCCTTTTCCGTCCTTTATATAGGTTGTAATTTTGGCGAGATCGTTTGTTATCACAGTTGAATTATCAATAGTTCCCTTCAACGAGGCGAAGATTTCATCAAGGTTAATCGGTGGAGCTGTTTTAATCATATCCCTGTCTTCAATAGTTACAGCTTGCCCCTTACCCGGTGAAATAAAAAGTATTTTGTTTCCCATTAATCCCTCTGTACCGATATTGGCAACAGCATTTTTGTTGATGAACTTGCGAACACTCTCGTCAATTATCATATCAACCTGTACCGAAGTGTCGGTAATAATTGAGATACTCTCTACCACACCAACATTGATTCCCGCAAAGCGTACATTTCCGCCAACCTGGAGCCCGCCAACATCTTTAAATACACCGGAGATGTTAAAAGTGCTGCGGAACAGTTGTTGTTTTTCACCAATAAAATAGATCGCCAGTATAAATACCACGATACCGATGGTGATAAAGATTCCAAGTCTGACTTTGTTTTTTGAATCATTTTTCATTTTATAATCTCACTTTAATCCATTGGTCAATATTCAAAGAATGACCGGACCCATTTATCTGTTGAATTTTGCATTTCTTCAAACGAACCTTCCGCATAACAAACACCCTCTTTCAGGACAATTATTCTGTTACCGGTAAGTTTTGCACACTCAATATCATGTGTAATGATAATTGAAGTGGTGTCATAACTCTTCTGCACCTGTATTATAAGTTCGCTTATCTCCCGTGATGTAATGGGGTCGAGCCCTGTTGTTGGTTCATCATAGAGCATAATTTCAGGTTTTAAAATCAGGGTTCTTGCGAGCCCAAGCCTTTTACGCATACCCCCCGAAAGTTCGGAGGTCATCTGGTCAATCGCATCGGAAAGACCCACATTTTCAAGAGCCTCTTTAACGCGGAGATCTATCTCCTCGTTAACAATCTTTACTTTCTGCCGTCTTAAAGGAAATTCAAGATTTTCCCTTACGCTCATCGAGTCGTATAGAGCACCGCTCTGGAAGAGGAATCCTATTTTTTTTCGTAATTCAGACAATTCGTCTCTCTTTAAGTTCGAAACTTTTTGTCCAAATAAAACAAGATCCCCTTCATCCCACTCGAGCAGACCAACAATGCATTTTATTAATACCGACTTTCCTGTTCCTGATTTTCCCAGGATTACAAGATTTTCCCCTTTATAAATTTTCAGACTGATATCAACCAGCACCTTTTTTTCACCAAAAGATTTTTTAAGATTTATCATCTCAACAACAATGGATTTCTCCTTTGTATCTGCTGTTTCAGTTGAAACCGGTTTGTTATCATCTACCATTACTTTCATTTGCGCAGCCATTTTAGTAGTTTAGCAAACTTGTAATTTGAACTGCAATCATGTCGATGATAAATACAGTTAATGAGGCAAACACAACAGCGGAATTCGCCGCTTTTCCCACCCCTTCGGTTCCTTTGTCTGAATAATATCCCTTATAACATCCAATCAGACCAATTGCAAACCCAAAGAAAAAAGTTTTAATAACAGCCGGCATCAGGTCTTTAAACTCAAGGCTGTTAAATATATATGAGAAAAAGAGGGTTGAACTTACATCCCCTTTTAGATTTACCCCTACAAATGCACCCAATAAACCTACTGCATCAGAAAAAAGCACCAGCATTGGAAGCATCAAAGTTGCTGCAACAACTCTTGTAACCACAAGATACTTAAATGGATTGGTCCACGAAACCTGCATGGCATCAATTTGTTCAGTCACTTTCATCGAGGCAAGCTCTGCTCCGATGCCCGAGCCAACCTTCCCGGCAAAAATTAGTGCTGTTATTACCGGTCCAATTTCCCTCACGATGGAAACCGCGACCATTGCCGCCAGGAGTGATTCAGCACCAAACTTGGCGAGTGTGGGCCGCGATTGTATGGTAAGTACAAGACCAATGATAAAGCCTGTTATTGCCACAAGTCCAAATGACTTGTATCCAATCATAAATGCCTGTTTTGCGAGTTCATTAAACTCGTAAGGAGGCTTAAAAACTTCTTTAAAAAACTGGAGAGTGAATGAAGCAATAGAAGTCACTTCCAGGAAAAACTTATTCATGTTATTTTGGGATAATTATTGTGGATTTATCCAATCCATTTTTTTTGTCCCGTTTATCCTGCTTTTTTTCTTTCATGCTCTTGGCTGGTTCCTTTTTTGAACCTTTTTTGGTGTCCTGGCTCTTGCTCATGACTGATTCCTTTATGTTACGGCTCATTTTGATTTATGAGCCGATGTGTGAAAATAGTTACGATTGAAAGATATGGAGAAAAAAAGCGGAGAACAATAAACCAAATGGATGAAAAAGGGACTAATCCCGATGGAGCAGATTTTTAACCTGAGGAGAGTTTGAAGGTCTTCCCGTTTAATTATTTATAGTGCTGATGCTTTGTGTTATATCCTGCAAAGTTTCTTCTGTGTAGGAATAATTTGCAATTTCGAGGCGGGTATGCAGGGCAAGTTTGTCCATTATATTGTGGATATGACTTTTAACTGTATGACTTGAGACATGAAGTTTCTGACCTATTTCTTTGTTGCTCAAACCTTCACTCAACAATGTCATCACTTGTTTTTCCCGTTTGGTCATCCTGACAACTTCGTTCAATTTAATTTTTCCTTCACTTACAGCAAGGTCAATTATCTTGGCAAATACTGTTTCCGAGGAGAGAGCCGGTAACACATTTTCACCCTCTGCCACGGTTCTTATCGTCACTATAAAATCATCAAGGGAGGCATCTTTTAAGATAAAACCATTTGCACCGGCTTTGATATATAATAATATATCAGCCTGAACAGGAGCAAGGTCCATAACAACAATTTTGGCTGAAGGGAATTCTTCATGTAATATTTCAACCACTCTGAGGCTGTTCTGATTACGAAGTCCGAGGTCCATTAATATTACATCGGGGCTCAGGGCATGAACCATCGAAAAGGTGGTCTTGGTCTCGCTGGAAGATTCAAGTACTTCAATATCAGTATGTTGTTTTAATATTTGAAGTATCCCATCCCGCAAAAGACGATTGTCCTCAATCAGTAATACTTTAATTTTTTTCATGATCTGATCTCTTTTATGAAAGTTAATGACGCAGAAGTTTTTTTTACTTCTGATCTAATGTACTTTCATTATACATGAAATACAATCAACCAAAGGATTGAAAAATGGACTATAAAAGTAGATTAAAAATAGAGTGGAATTTTTGGCAGGGCGAAACTATTCGTCGATTAATGAGACATTGGGGTCTGCATCTCTGTAAGATTTATAGATGTGTGCATAATTAGCAACCTGCACACGTGTTTGCAGTGATAATTTTTCAAGAATATTATGAACATGGCTTTTTACTGTAAAGGCAGATAAATTAAGCTTTTGTGCAATCTCTTTATTTGTGTAACCATCGGCGATCAACTGGATAACCTGCTGCTCTCTTTTTGTCATTCTGACCGACTCAACAATTATTGAGGGTGTTGCAGAATGAACAGCATTTTCAACGATGGAAGCAAAGAGGGTTTTCATCATATTTGGAGGTAAAATCTGCTCACCGGCATTAACTTTTCGGATCGCATCATAAAAATCTTCAATGTTGGCGTCTTTTAACAAAAATCCACTAACGCCGGCTTTGATAAACTCGTAGATGTCTTTCTCCATCGCAACAAGATCCATCACAATTATCTTTGTAGCAGGCACCTTTTTTAAAATCGTCTTTACGATGTGCAAACTGCTGTGGTCTCTCAACCCAAGATCGAGCAAAACTATTTTGGGTGTATTATTGAGAACAGCAGCAATGATGTTTTCACCATTTCCCAGGGAGGATACCACTCTCATGTCAGACTGTGTTTTTAGCAGAGTTTCTATTCCCTCACGGAGGAGTCTGTTATCTTCGATAACAAGTATGGATATCTCGTGCATATTCATGTCGATTGACATTTCTTCCATGTTCATGTCTAACTGATTTTTAATATATGAATCTCCGGTTGTTTAAAATGCATCTTCAGTCCTCTGAAATCAAAAGAACTCATACGATACAACATAAAGATAACATAATTTTTTAGCATATCCTAACTATTCATCTGAGTTGTTCCAAATTTTTCATTAAAACCACACCTAAACGGGGAAAGACCAAAAAAAAAGGTTGATTATTCCCGGGTGTATTATCCCCCCAGGATTGCTGTGGCTTCGATCTCAACAAGCATGTCGGGATCAACGAGGGAGCTGACCTGAACAAGTGTACTTGCAGGACGAATTGTACCAAAGACATCACCATGTGCCCGGGCAACATCTTCCCAAATTGCCATGTCAACCACATATATCCTGGTTCTGACTACATCATTCATTGAACCACCGGCATCAACAATCGCCTGCTCAATCTTTTTTAATATGATTTTAACCTGATAATAGGGTTCACCCAAACCTCTAACTTTTCCATCTTTCATCGAGGTTGTTCCCGCCACCTCAATAACATTTCCAACTCTCACTGCACGGGAATAACCGACAAGTTCTTCATATTCCGATCCTGATGGGATGTTTATCCGTTTCAAAGTGCCGCCTCAACTATTTTTTCTACAGTTAATCCAAATTTTTCATACAATGTGTTTGCAGGGGCTGAAGCTCCAAAATGATCAAGTGCAATTTGGCGTCCTTCATCACCCGTATATTTACTCCATCCAAATGAAACACCCGCTTCAACGGATATTCTCTTTTTAACTTCGGGTGGGAAGATACTCTTTTTATATTCATCACTCTGTTTCTCAAACAATTCCCATGACGGGAAGCTGACCACTCTTACATTTTTACCCGATTCAGTGAGTTTTTCACCTGCTTTAACGGCAATGTCAAGCTCAGAACCCGTTCCGATCAAAATTACATCCGGGGTGCCCTTACAATCGCGAACAATATATGCGCCTTTATTAAGATTGGAAGCAGAAACTGCCTTATCCTTAATTACGGGAAGACCCTGACGGGAAAGGATAAGTGCAGTGGGGCCGGCTGTATTTTCAAGTGCTGATTTCCAGGCATAAACTGTTTCATGGCTGTCGGCCGGTCTTATCACAGTTAAACCCGGTATCATCCTCAAACTTTGGATGTGTTCAACAGGCTGGTGAGTGGGACCATCTTCACCAAGACCGATACTATCGTGTGTAAATACATAAATCACATGAAGATTTTGCATTGCAGCGAGACGAATAGCCGGACGCATATAATCTGAAAACACCAGGAATGTCCCTCCAAACGGAATAATTCCACCATACATCGCCATCCCGTTCATCACGGCACCCATTCCATGTTCACGGACACCGTAATGGATGTTCCTGCCCGCTCTGTTTGCAGGAGAAAAAGCCGGAAGGGTTTTAAAGTCTGTCAGGTTCGACTCGGTCAAATCTGCCGATCCGCCAATAAGAGTTGGATAATTTTTGTCAAGTGTGTTTATCACTTTTTGTGATGATGCTCTTGAAGCAAGTTTTTCGGCAAGATCAGGGAAAAATGATTCATCTATGGGGAATTCACCAGGCACTTCACCACTCATAATTTGGGTAAGAAGTGTTGCTTCTTCAGGATAAGCCGTTTTATATTGGTCAAAAAGCCCATTCCATGAGAGATATACTTTTATTTTCTCTTCAATTGCAGAAGCAAAGTGAGTTTTAACTTCATCGGGCACAGTAAATGGCTCAGTATATTTCCACCCGAGATTTTGTTTTGTAATTTCTATCTCTTTTTCGCCAAGGGGTGAACCATGTGCTTTGGAAGTGTCTTGTTTGTTTGGACTTCCGTAACCAATGTTGGTTTTTGTGATAACGAGACAAGGGCGGTCGCTGCTCCTCGTTTCGTGCAAAGTCATCCTCAATCTTTCAAGATCGTTCACATCATATATATTATATACATTCCATCCATAACTCAGGAATCTCTTTTCAGTTTCATCTGTAAATGAGAGGGAAGTTTTGCCGTCAATCGAGATTCCATTGTCGTCATAAAAGAGGACAAGCCTTTTTAATTTTTGATTTCCGGCAAACGAAGCTGCTTCGTGGGAGATGCCTTCCATAAGATCACCATCACCACAAATTGCATAAACAAAATGATCAAAAATCTCAAAATCGGGTTTGTTGAATTTTTTTGCCATAAACTCGTAAGCCAATGCCATCCCCACGGCATTTGCAACACCCTGACCCAAAGGTCCTGTTGTGGCTTCAACCCCGACAGTGTGTCCTCTCTCAGGATGCCCCGGAGTCAGGCTCTCCCACTGTCTGAAATTTTTTATATCATCAATACTCAAACCAAAACCTGAAAGATGAAGCAGTGAATAAAGAAGCATACTCCCGTGACCACCGGAAAGCACAAAACGGTCTCTGTTTATCCAGTTTGGATCTTTGGGATTAAAATTCATCGCTTCATTAAAAAGGAAATAACCGAGAGGAGCCAACCCCATCGGTGCACCGGGATGACCCGAGTTGGCTTTTTGAACTGCATCCATCGCAAGTGTGCGAATAGTATTAATCGATAATTTTTGGATATCCAACGAAATCTCCTAAATATAGAAATTTTAAAAACTCGAATTTGAAATATAAGGAATCCCGGGATTAAGAGAACTTGAGAACTTGAGAACTTGAGAACCTGAGAACTTGAGAACTTGAGAACTTGAGAACCTGAGAACTTGAGAACTTGAGAACCTGAGAACTTTAGAACTTGAGAACTTGAGAAC
>CAYJKN010000006.1:0-315538 GCA_964371075.1 uncultured Ignavibacteriaceae bacterium
GCACCCTTAGCTCAGTTGGTAGAGCATATGACTCTTAATCATCAGGTCGCGGGTTCGAGTCCCGCAGGGTGCACACCCAATTAACCCCGAAAATGCCGTTTTTACGCTGTTTTCGGGGTTTTTCTTTTTACAAGGGTGTTTTACTATATTGCGTTTTTGCTTCATTTTGCGTATATTTGTTTTTAACTGTCCCGTAATCTGTCCCGCGAAAAAACGGGACAAATGAAACGGGACAAATTAAAAGGAGTATTTTTATGGCTGTTGTTACTATCAGAGAGAAAATATTAAAAGACGGCAGGAAATCATTATATCTGGATATTACCGAACATAATGAGCGAAAAAAAGTAAATCTGAAACTATATCTCGACGGATCCAAAAATGATAACTTCATAATGCAAATTGCTGAGGAGCGCCGTGCCCAAATGTTACTGCAAATTGCAAGGGAGGGAATATTCTGGCAAAGAAAAAAAACGGACTTCATAAAGTATTGTGAGGTGAAGGCGAACCATCTAAAGTATCATAAAAGGCTTAGTCTGGTCAGGCATCTGAAGGAATACAATGAGTATTACAACAATGATGAGTTGTTAGGCTTTGACGATATTACTCCTGACTGGTGGATGGGATTTAAAAGATATTTTGAAGGGAAGAAACACGCTCACAATACTATTCAAACTATGTTGATGGCGTTAAAAAGTTTCCTGAATGATGCTATTGAGGAACGGATCATTTTAACCAATCCTCTGCGGTCCGTTAAGATGTCGAGAGTGTTTGTGGCACGGGAATATTTATCAGCTGAAGAGCTGTCACAGATGGCAGCTGCTCCCTGTTCACAACAGATCGTGAAGTATGCTTTTTTATTTGGGTGTTATACGGGTTTGAGGTTAAGCGATATAAAGACACTCACCAGATCAAAGATTGTGAACAATACTATTGCAGTAGGACAGCATAAAACAGGAGAGGCGGTTATCGTTAATTTGAACAGTACTGCAAGATCGATCTTAAGTAAGTTGGATGATCGGTTATTTCAGGGGATGGCAGGGAACAGCACAATTAACTATGTCATCAAAACATGGGCTGCGAACGCCGGTATTGGTAAGAATATCAGTTTCCATACATCTCGACACACCTTTGCCACTTTGCTCATTACAAGCGGCGCAGGGCTTCATACAGTCCAAAAGTTGTTGGGTCATACCGACATTAGCACAACTCAAATTTATGCTAAAGTAATCGATAAGATGAAACAACAGGCAGTAGATGCCCTGCCGGAGATTAAGATTTAAGAATCCTGATCCTGTTCTTTTTGCTGAGCCATTTGTTGGGCTCTGCGATCGTAGTAATCTTTTTGTATTCGCTGATTTTTGAAATTATTATACATTGCATAACCAACGATACTTCCAATAATTAAGACCATAAAAACGATGGCAAAATTATTTTCTTTATTCTTTTTTGCTGTCGCTTCTGTTAATTCTTTTTCAGATGGTTCAGGATTTTTTACTTTGTATTCGATGGGGATGTATTTATTAAAAATATCATAATACAGTTTAAGAGTGGCAATCTCACCTGCTGACAAAGTATGGTCATAAGTATATTTGCCTGCGAATCTTAATTTAACAGACTTGGATTTTACTATTTCATGTAATGCAAGACGGAACTTCATATCATTTTTAATAGATACATCCGCCTTCTCTATAACATTCCCATTTCCAAGAACATCTTGATGAGGGCGTTTAAATGGTAGGGTAAATCTTCCGTTATCATAAATAAAGTAAATCTCATCAAAAAATATCCAATCGTCTCCCACATATTGTAAAGTGATTATTAGGTCATAAATCATAAATGTGGTGCCGGTAATAGTGGGATACATCAAAGTATTGTACCATTGCCCTTCCGGATAAGGGCTGTAAAATGTAGTATTTGCAAATTCGTCATATATCTTTGGCAAATTTTTCAATTCATCCACCTGTGAATAAATGGTTTGCGAAAATATCAACAATGTTACTATCCACTTCATTGTTCGCTCCTATTATTTATTGAACTTAACAAAAATACTATGTTATTGTCATACCTCAAACTCCGCAGGTCGCACCTTAATAATCCGGTACATCCCTGCAACTTCATCACCATTTAGCCTGATACCGCCTTGCAGCTGTAAAGTGGTTTGATCCCAATTCTCAACATATCGAACCCACTGCCTTCCTGATCTGGATAGAACAGCCACCAAATCACCCGGATAGATGTCCTTAATGTTTGGATTGATAAGCAACAGATCACCCTTCCAGATCACTTTATTCCCCTTCGTGGCTAACTTCTCTTCAAACATATACAAAAAGAAAAAAGAGGGATTTATCTCATTCCGGTCGAACATAACCTGACTGATCACATCCCCGGGGTTATACCTGTCAATTGATATTTTCCCCACTACCGGGATGGATATACGATCGCCGTAGATATGCTCATCTTCAGTTACTTTGTTTTGCAGTTCATCTACTAATGTTAAGGATGTATTTAATAATTGGTCAATACTTACATCAAAAAATATCGCAATTTCCTTCAATAATTTTCTTTGTGGCTCCATTCCTGTTTCGTAATTCCCAATCGTTCCACGAGAGACACCAAGTTTTTCTGCTAACTCAACTTGGTTAAGTCCTGCCATATCTCTAAGATATTTGAGATTTTTTGAGAAAATAAAATTTTTTTCAGATTTGTGCATAATTTGCTTGACATTCTCAAGTAGTTTGAGTATATTTGTGTTAGTTAATTTTGACAACTTTAACAAACGAAAGATAATGAAAAAAGATAAAAAACAACCTAACAGGAGAGCATACTTTGACGGTCACGCCAATGTATGGCTTCCAACAGAGATCCACAAAGCGCTTAAGGTAAGAGCAGCACAGGAAGGGTTAACACTGAAACAAATGTTTGCAAAAACTGTGAACCTCTATTTGAAAAATAATCTAATTAACCAAGAATAAATTTTACTGAAGGTAAATAAATATGGACGCAATTGAACACCTAAAGAATTTAATCGACACTCACGACATCCCAAAAGCACAGATCGCTAAAGAGATCGGAATGTCTAAACAACAGTTCCATTACTTTTTGAATGTCGCTAAAAATTGTGATGTGACCACATACGCCAAGATCAGGCGCGCTATAGAAGATAGAGGCATCAGAGTTGATGAGCTTGATACCCTTTCAATCACGGGCTTGGCAGCCCATGTTAACACCGAAGCATCGAAACTTATTGCGGATTGTATTCAGGCAATGGAGGACGGTGTTTTAACTGAGGATGAAAAGAACATTATCAGACAATCAGTTGACACAATGATCGAACAACTTAACATTGTCAGAGGTAAATTATGACAGACGACCTAACCAACAAAACACTTCAAAAGATCGAGCGGGCTGTTATCGCCTCTCTGACCAAACAGGAAAAGCCGCTTACAGTTGCTGAGGCTGCTGAGTTCCTAAATATGGAGAAATCCACCCTATCATCTAAAATAAGCAGAGGTGAAGTTCCGGCACACAAAATGCCCGCAGGACAGTATTATCTCTATGCTTCGGAGATTAACGCATTTATAAAAGGAGAGTATAAAAATGCTCAATAGAGACTTAGTGATTTTTGATGTTGAAACAACGGGATTGGACCCGCAAAAGGATTACATCGTTGAATTGTCAGCTGTAAAATATGACCCGTATTTAGAGGAGATAGATCGATATTTCCAACGGTTTAACGTCCCTGTCACCATTCCAAAAGAAGTCAGCGACATCCATGGCATCACGAACGATGATCTAAAAGATTGTCCATTGTTCTATCAGGAAATAATCAAAATCCGCGCCTTTTTTGATGGGTGTGACGTGGCGGGTTATAATGTTCTTTTTGATATAAAATTCCTTGCAGGTGAGTTTGACCGCGCTGAATCAACTATGATCAGTGGTTTTAAGATCATTGACGTGATGAAAATATTTGCAAAATACGAACCTCGAACCCTCTCCGCAGTTTACAAACGTTTGTTTAATTCTGACTTCGACAATGCACACAGCGCTGAGGCGGATGTGATTGCTACCGGAATGGTGCTTAAAGAGATCATCAACAGAGGCTTTTGTAAGATGGACAGTAGTGAACTGGAACAATTATCTGACACCGCCAACCTTGCGGATTACGCGGGTAAATTCACCAAAAATAAAGATGGTGAACTTCTTTGGAACTTCGGAAAATATTACGGTAAACCCGTCGATACAGACCTCCGCTATTGTCAGTGGGTATTAACAACTGACATTCCCCAACAATCAAAATCAGTATTAAAAAATTATCTGGAGAAACACGATGCTTGGTGATAACAGTAGCTCATACGCAGTAGCGTTTGGTATCGTGGTTGGTATTGCAATAATAGTTTACCAGGAATCCAAACTTAAAATTAAAGATTTAGAGACAGAGGAAGAAGCCGGGGGATGCCTTTTAGCCATCGCAATAGTTCTCAGTTGGGCTGTCATTATCGGTGGCTCAATTTTACTTTCAAACTTAATTTTTTAGGAGCAGGGTATGGAAATATTAGTTTTACTTTTTGGCATCGGTGTTGGAATCGGGATAGCAATTTATGTTGCTTGGAAACTAATTTTGTTTGGTCACCAGGAGGGGAACAGGCAGGATTATATTATCAAAATTGCAACCCTAAAAGAGGAAAAACAAACATTGGTTAAAAAACTCGCACACACCAACGAACTTTTAACGGATGCAAACAATGAGTGTCATCGTTTGCAATACGAAGTGTTTCGCATAAATCATGAACAAGAAACACAAAAAATTTATCCATACCAAGCATCATAACAAAAACCATCGGAGTAAATAATGGAAACAATAGAACATTTAATTATTCAAAAAATCATCAACAGACAACTTGAATTGATAAAGTATTACACTGAAAAAATGATTGACGGGATGACCGTTAGTGATGTACTTGAATATCGTAATAAAATCAGGACAAGAAAAGAATTTATTGCAGAACTTGAAGATATGCAAGAAAAAACCAGAATAGGGAAGGGTTAAACAAAATGAAAAAAACTACACAATCATTCTCCAATTTTGGTATCACCTTTGAACATCCTTATTGGATTGTTTATAGGACACCAGTTGCACTAAAGAGTATCAACTCTCTGAAATTCAAGACAGAAGTATTCCGGGATAAAAATAGAAGTGTGGCTGTAGCAGTTGCTAAAAACGAGAGATGGAAACAAAAAAGCGCAAGAGTAAAATCATACGGAGTAACAAAATGAAATTCAAAAGAGTAAAGGCAGGTGAACTTAATCCCGAAACAGAAGTGATTACAAGCACAGACGGTAAAGATATGAAAGATAGTTTCTATCTAATCATCAACTTAGAAAAACCGCACGGATCAGAAGTTTATGAAGTGTTAAAAAGGCACGGGTATAACATTCCCGAAGCAGAAACCTTTTTACTAAATAAATCCATCGGAGTAACAAAATGATCATAAAACTTACAGCACAAAATTTTAAGCGTTTGGAAGCAATTGAGATCGAACCAAACGAAAATATGAACATAATATCAGGTAAAAATGCACAAGGCAAAAGCAGCGTTTTAGATGCTATTATGTTTGGGTTTGCAGGTCCCTCACGGGAGATTCCAAAACCAATAAAGGACGGGAAAGATAAAGCACGGATCGAGATTGAAACAGAGAATTTTATCATTACAAGGGTGATCACTCCCTCCGGTCAAAAGTTGACGGTTACGGGTAAAGACGGGAAGGAAACTTCATCTCCTCAGAAGTTTTTGGACACTCTGTTTAATTCAGTTGCTATTGATCCTGTAAGGTTCACAATGCTTGACAGCAAAGATCAGGTAAGAACTTTAATTGTGTCACTTGGATTGGATCAGGAGCTAAAGAAACTGGATGAAGAGCGCTCCAACTACTACACCGAAAGAACGGTTGTAAACAGACGGATTAAAGACTTGGATGGAATTTTAAAGAAATACCGTGACAGTTATCCATCCGGGGAGATTGAAAGTGCATCCGATGTCTCCACTCAACTACAAAAGGCGATAGAGACTAATCAGGCAATCAATCAGGATAAATTGGACCTTAATAATATTGGTGAAGAGGGGAAGGCTGTCAAGTTAAAAATTGCAGCGAACTTTGATGAAATAGAAAGATTAATGAATGAGAATGCCAGTTTCCAACTAAAACTGGACGAACTTAAAATTCAGTACAAAACCCTCGCTGAAAAAATCTCTAACGCTGAGGTGGTTGATACCAATGTTTTGCAGGAAAAACTTTCGAACTTGGAAGAGCAAAACAGTCTGATCCGTGAGAGGATGGAAAAGGATAAATATACCACCGAAAAGATTGAAGCTGACAAAGAGACAAAAAAATTAACTGAGAAGATTGAGGAAGTTGACACAAAGAAAATCGACCTGGTTAAAAACTCCTCTATCGGTTTACCTCTGGAAATCAGAGAAGATGAACTGTTTTATCGTGGCAATCCACTCAAACAATGTAGCTCTGCAGAACAGATAAAAGTAAGCACGGCAATCGCAATGAAGCTGCAGCCTGATATGAAGGTAATCATTATCAGAGAGGGCAGCCTGTTGGATGTCGAGAGCCTAAACAGTCTTGGTAAAATTGCAGAGAAATACGGTTTTCAATTGTGGATTGAGAAGGTTGATGAAACCGGAACTGTTGGCATCGTTATTGAGGAAGGGAAGGTGAAAGAATGAAAAAAGGAAAACACGAACCACATGGTTCAGACAGTTTTATTTATTGGCAGGAATCCAACTGGTATAGGTGGATAAGATATGCTATGGAGGAATGCCCACCTGATACCTGTGAATGGGAATATAATTATTCTGATTGGGCGTTTTGTGGTGGTGACAGACCCAGTGATGAAGTCATAACCAAAATGTTTGATAATAAAATTTGCTCCGAGTTTGAATGTGCCCCTTTAGGTATGGAACAAAGCAACCGATCGAATAATTCAAATAGTTCAAATGGAGGTGAGGAATGAGCACGCTTACAATATTATTCATTTTTCTCATCTCTATGGTGGTTTTCCTGTCAGGCTTCGTATTTGGTTACAAAGAGTATTTGAAGGATACTTCTGAGAGAAAAGAATACCCAACGGGAACATCTATTGTAGGGAGAAAAAACAGAGTTAAAAGAATTTACCCGCCACGGAGAAGGAGAATATTCTCATGACCCCACGAATGATAGAACTGCTTACAGATGCTAAAAAGCAGATCGGTAACTATCTGGTGATTAAAAACGATCAGATGAAAACCTTTCGCACGGATGTGATTGACAGGGTTGTATGTGAGATAAAAACCAATTCAATCGTTATTGACTTCATCACCATGAACGGAAATCAGATGCAATCCAACGCTTACACGAAGGTTTATGATTCAAGAAAGGCAGCGGATGAGGCTTGTATGTACTTAAATAGCAGAGATGGAGGTGAGGGGTGAAACCAATTAGATTATGGTTAGGACAAGATAAAGATGGGAGTTGCTCGTTATATGATGAGTTTCCGAATGTGGATTTTGAAGAAACTTATTACTATGCTCAAAACGGCACTGAAATACTGTGTGATAATAAAAACCTTTTGGGTGGAAGTATGGATTTAGTAAAGTGTGTTGTAATCACTGAATCTGAATATAACCGATTGAAGGAAACAGAAAAATGAAAATCAGACATCACAGCAAAGAGATAAATAGAGAAGCGCGCGAACATCTTAGACAATTCAAGCTGAAAAACAATCTTGAATCATTTCTGCAATGGCTTAATTGTATGCTTTACGCCCCGGCAATGAGAACAGCGTGCAAAACATTCACAAAACATTATGACACCAAAATTAACCAAAGAAGAAGAAGTAAACCGTCGGACTTTTGCAAACCAAAATCGAACTTTATTGAAAGAAATGTGGGTATCAAATGAGAAATGAAATGACTTTTGAGGATTTTTTTGGTGAAGCGCCGAGCGTCCCGGCACCACCGAAAAACACTGTTCATCTTACTCCGATGAATACCCCGAAAAAGGCTGTGGAGGTTAAACCCTCTGCAGCTCCTATCGGGAAAATAGAGCTTTACGAATGGCAGGACAGCCATTTTTATAAAATTAATGGAGGGTATTACCCGTCAGTTACAACTATCCTCTCTGTTATCAGATTACAATTTTTAGAGCAGTGGCGGGGAAATGTGGGAAATGAAGAGGCAGCACAGATATTAAAACGAACCTCTGAAGATGGTTCCGCTGCTCATAATATTTTCTCTCGTATGCTCTTGGAGGGGAAACAGGCTGTCTTTGGTGCAGATGTTAACCCCTCCACTGAGATTATGGTGCCTAACCAATTTGTCCACCTTGCCTTGCATAAGCTCACTCAGTTTTGGAAAATCGTTTCTCCTGAGCTTATCCAGTCAGAGATCCGTTTATTCTCTCCGGCACATGAGTTTGCAGGAACAGCGGATCTGATTTTAAGGATTAAGGGTGGGAGTTACCCAATCGCCGGAGCAAAGGATGTGTACCTAACCGATGGTATCTGGTTGGCAGATATTAAGACAGGAAAGAATATTTCAGAACTGTCAGGTTTGCAGCTTGCGGCTTATACCATGGCAATTGAGGAAACAAGAGGATTAAAGATTGAAGGTGCTATGATCCTCCACACTCAGGCTACGACAAAGAATGGTATCGAAGGGTTTACAGTAAAAGTTTGGGACCGTGACGAACTAGAAAAAGAGTTTAGGGTGTTTAAGGCTGCTCAGGTTCTCTACAACTACAAAAAACCTTACAAACCAAAAGACATTAATTTACCAACATCTATAACATTGGAGTAACAGATGAAAACAAGAAACAGAGACCACTATAACTATTTAACCGTGGCAAATGGACGGTTAGTGGAAAAAGTGAATGAAGACACACCGGGTGCCATCAAAAGAATGAACAAAAACGATAAGGTCGTTTATGAACGGTTCTATGATGAAATGGAAGGCATCTTGATCAACGTGAAGAAAAGGACATCGGAGTTTGGCGATCAACTTGATTTGACCATCCTGTCAGACGATGAGAAGGTTATCTTATCTCTTGGCTTAGAGGGGAAGAATGCACATGATTTCTTCTGTCAGCTGCCAAATATGGTCCCGAGTGAAGAGTATATTTTCTCTCCCTGGTCAATGAACGGGGATGAAGATACCAAAAGAACAGGGTTGATCATTAAAAGATCATCGGATGAATCCAGAGTTGAAAATTTCTTCATCAAGAAAGATCAGGACGGGAAATTTACCTACCTCAACGGTTATCCTGTTTTTGGGGAAGAATATTCCGAAGCCAACAAAAAGAAATATCAGGCATACAAACTGCTCCGTTTGGACTGGATGGAAGGCTTAATGTTTTCGAAATACATCCCTGAATATCTGAAAGGTTTGCAGGAGAATGTTACCTCCGAATCAACAGCCCCGGCAAACATGGCGCTTAAAGAGGTGGTGAAAGAGGAACACAAAACCAAAGAAGAAAAAGAAGACGATCTACCATTTTAACTAAACAACAATCCATCAACAATATAAGAAAGGCTGGCAATCCGATTATTTAAAACGCTAAAAATGGACTATTGATTTTTTTTAGCAGACAAATTTTGTGCTCCCCTGTCTCAGCCGGCGGGGGAGAGTTTAACAGACCAAAAAATGAGGTAACAAACAATGAGCAAACAATTTTTTACAATGGAAATTATTTTAACAGACGCGGATATTATTTCGAGAGCAAGGTTAATATCCGATGCGTCCGCTGAGATCACCAAAATAGAGGAAGAGAAAAAACGGATCCCCGGATTAAGGAACACCATTAAATACCACAGTGAGGAAATCGCTGAGGGTAAAATCAAAAAGACTTTTCTTGGTGAACATTTGTGGCATGATCCAATAGAAGGAAAGGTGACCATCACACCGGTTGAAGATGACAAATTCAGGTCGTTTGTTCGCGATATGACCGATCAGGAGATGAGTGAACATTCGCAGATTGAGTTGGAGTTTCAGGATAATCCTGTTAAAACCGCTCAGGAAGAAATAAATGATGCAGTTGCTGACCATGTCTACATGAAAGACTTGGAAGAAAGAGCAGAGGCAAAGATTAGCAATTCAGTCCCCGTTTTCAGAAGTGAGAAGGATGGAAGTTATTTTTTACTTGACCCTGGCGGCGATCGCATTCCACTTACTATTTACAGAGAGACGAATAATGTCTTGACTTTCATTGACCCAAACGATCCACTTGAGGGACTAATTATAAAGTTTCCAAATGATATCCATTCACTTGACAAAGTTGAGGAAGCAGCATAATGAAATTGATCATTAGAAGAATAGATATTATAAATACAAGAGTGTATGAGATTGGGGATACCGTAAGGATTAAGCTCAAAGAAGGGCATTATCGGGATTACCCTATTACTGAAATTCGGGAAGTTAACGAAGCAGTAGGAAACGGATTATTGTTTCAGGGTTATCAATTATGGAGTGGAGATATACAACTTGCTTGGGTTCCTTACCATACTGTACAAATACATTTTTACAAAGTTGAGGAAGCAGCATAATGAAATACCGTGAATATGGCTATAGCGAACGCGCTCGGAGAGAACAGATTAGCATCGTAAATGCGAACATAAATAAAATGCCTGAAAAGTATCACCAAGTCGTTCGCAGCCTGTTCACACAAAAGGCGATGTACACCCCTAACCAGGCTAATTATATAGATGCTTTGTATGAAAAAATGATGAAGTACGCGGGTTACGGCGGTATTGAAACTAAACACGATTTCGGAAAAAGAAAAAATGATTTTTGAAGCTGCAAAACTGTATGTAGAAAATGGGATAAGTGTCCTGCCGGTTACGGTAAGCGATAAACGACCATTGAGAAATGAATGGAAACACTGGCAAAAGTCTCTTCCAACAGATCAAGAGATTACCAATATCTTTTCAACTCTTAACGGGATCCATGGTATCGCCATTATTGGTGGCACTGTCTCAGGTAATCTTGAAATTATCGATTTTGATAACCACATGGGTAATGCAAAAAAAACCATGACTGAGTGGGCTAAAATCCCGGAGGTTAAGGAGATATTGGATAGATACCCGTTTGTGTTGGAAACTACTCAGTCCGGTGGTTATCATTTGATCTATCGACATGACGGAGATCCCGAAGGTAGTCGTAAACTTGCACACGAACCAAAGTTTGATAATCCTCAATCCGATCAGGATTGGTGGACTTTGATTGAAACCCGTGGTGAGGGTGGTTATTGTGTGGTTTACCCTACTGCCGGTTATGTCCTTAAGAAAGGGAAGTTTGATAATATCCCCACCATCTCACATGATGAACGGGAAACCCTCATCTCCTACTGTTGCACTTTGGAAACAAAGCCTGCTAAACCTGAAAAGAAGTTACAGCTTAAAAATCGATCTGTTACACAGCTCCTGTCAGACAATCAAAAACCGGGGAGTGTGTTTGATCAATTCAACTCCGATCCGTCCAGTGTAACGGCTGTGATCACTCTTATGGAGCAGGCAGGGTTCAAATACTCCCACACCTCCAGAGGGAATGATTATTATATCCGTCCGGGGAAAAAGACGGGTGTGTCCGTTTCGTTTAACGGTACTGTGTTTTTTGCGTTTAGCTCCAATGCTCATCCCTTTCCTTATTTGCAGGGGGTTAATGTGTTTACCGCCTTTGCTCTGTTTGCCCACAATGGAGACACTAAAGCGGCTATAAAAGAGATTGTAAGGTCAAAGGGGTATAAACCCTCACCTGCTACGAGATACAAGCCACAGCAGGTCAATCTGCAAGAAAAAGAGGGTAATACGGAGTTAGAGTTATCTCAACAGGCGGTTACTCCTGATGGTGAAGTGGTTAATGATTTTTTTATTGAGGCATCTTACTCAGACCGTGGGGCAGTTAAATATTCGGTTAAGTATGACAGGTTTATTGAGTTTTTGGAGAGCCATGGTTATCGAAAGTTTTATGAGGGTTATGAGGTGGTGTTTGTTCGGATTGAAAGGAATCTGGTGGAGCGTGTTGAGGTGGAAGGCATCCAATCATTTGTAAAAGAATATGTGATTAAGAATATTGATGATCCTGAAATTTTGTCAATGATTGTGGGGAATGACAGACTGTTCACCAGGCAAAAGCTTAGTTATTTGGAAGTGCTGCAAAACAAGTTTAACCGGGATGATAAAAATACAATCTGGTTTTACTTCCTGAATGTGGCTGTGAAGGTTACGAAAGATTATTTGCAGACGATTGAGTATGAGGATTTACCGGCTCCTATTTGGTCCAAACACCGGTATAATTGGGTTTGGAAGGATGAGTATAAAAAGTTGAATCAAGATGGTGAGTGGTTCCGTTTTTGTCAGAATGTTACGGGAGCTGTGGAGAAGGAAAACAAAACTTTCCAACGGTTAAAGTGTATGATTGGGTATTTGTTAAACACCCATAAACAGCGCTCTCAGGCTCTTGCTATGATCCTGATTGATGCAAAGATTCCAACGATTAGTTATGATGCCAACGGAGGCACGGGAAAGAGTTTAATAGGTAGTTGGATTGCTAAGTATCGCAAAACCCTGACCATCGATGGTAGGAAATTGAATCCTAAAAACTCTTCTCAATTTCTTTTTCAAGGAGTTGAACAGGACACTCAGATCATTTTTATTGATGATGCTGACATCCATTTCGATTTTCAAATGTTGTTTTCTGCCATCACTTCTGATATGACAATACGCAAAATGTATCAGGGGGAATATGTGGTTCCGTTTGAGGAATCTCCCAAATTCCTGCACACTACCAACCACTCTATCCGTGGCACGGATGACAGCAGCAACCGGAGGAAGTTTGAGGTTGGGATCACGGACTACTACGGTCGGGAGCACACACCTATTGACGATTTTGGGCATGAGCTTATTAATGATTGGGATGAATTGGAGTGGGCTAAGTCTCATTTATTTGCAATGGAATGCTCCCAATTCTTTCTGGAGCACGGTATGATTAAGGATGAAAATAATATTAATCAGCAGTTGAAGAAGGCAATTTCGGAAACTTCTTTGGACTTTGTGAACTTTATGTTGGAGCAAATTTACGCTGAGAAGATCAGGGAAGGTAATGAGTGGGACCGTAAAGATATGTTCCAGGAGTTTATGAAATCTTTCGATGATCTGCCTGATTATAAAACTTTGCAGTTGAGATCGTTCACAAATTGGATCGAAAAGTTTGCGAGAGTTTTTGGATTGGGGCACGCGGATAGAAGATCACACAGCAGAAATTTATCCAAAATTTGGGGTGGCTTGAATGAAAAAATAACGCTTGAAATGATAAAATCACACTTAAATTTAGATGATACCGCCCCGGGGGCGGTAGAGGGGCGGGAAGAACCACCGTTCTAAGTTATTGTAAAATATGGCTTTAATCCATAATTGGGCGTTAGGGCGGTATTTTTAAAAACCATTGCGTATAGAGAATAAAATAATAACATAAAAGACACATAGTGGATATATAGAATAGAGTAATAAAACACATATATATAGAGGTAGGTAACTGTAAAAACACCGTCCTACCGCCCCGATTGGATTAACTCTATTAAAAACAATCATTTAACGAAATTAAAACGGGCGAAAGGCAAAAACCCGTTACCGCCCCGGGCGGTAGGAGTAAAAACACATGATAAAAGACGCTTATACAAATTTAACCCTCGATTTGGTGGAGCAGGAAGCCATCGCCAACGAACCAAAGGCGATAGACACAGCCGCCATGATAGAGGCAAATGGAGAGGATTGGAAGAACTGTGAGGCATACAAAAACTTCAGACCAAACAGCAGCCTGCCGTTCTGTTGTTTTTTTGACGGGAGCACGTTAATAAAATCCGGTCATTATTCAATCGAGACCCTGACCACAAAGGACGGGAGCACGGGAGCACCGATACAAAGATTTTATAAACAGTACCCAAACGGGAGCATATTAGTTTATGATCCATCCGCTCCGTTTGGGATCACCGAATACGAATTAATTTAACGGGAGCACGGAGCATGGAATTAAGAGATTACCAAACTAAAATTTATAACAGCGCCCTGCCTGTTTTTAAAGAATATGGATGGGTGTACTTGGCATTAGAGATGCGACTTGGAAAAACATTGTTGGCGTTCACACTTGCAAAGGCAGCAGGGTGTAATCACGTCCTATTTGTAACCAAGAAAAAAGCGATACCATCAATCGAATCAGACTTTAAGAAATTACAAGCTGTGGCGTTTTATGCAACCACCATAACCAATTATGAAAGTCTTCATAAGGTCCAAGGTCAGTATGATTGTGTGATCATTGATGAAGCTCATAGCATAGGTCAATACCCAAAACCAAACAACAGATGTTTAACACTTGGCAAAATGATTGCATCCATGGAAAGGAAACCAAAGATTATTTATCTCTCCGGCACGCCAACCCCGGAATCATACAGCCAAATGTATCACCAACTCGCTTTGCTTGGCAGCCGCTCACCATGGTTCCAATATAAAAACTTCTACCGTTGGGCGGGTAAGATCGATGCACCCAACTATGTGAAGATCAGGGTTAAAATGATCAACGGAATCAAGATGAATGATTACGACAAAGCCAACATCGAAAAGATAGAAGCTGACATCAAACCATTTCGCATAACCTACACACAGGAAGAGGCAGGGTTCACCTCACAGATTGAGGAGCAAATTATCACCCTGCCAATGCCTGAGAGATTGCAGAAACTGTTTAACATAGTAAAGACAGATCAGTATTACCGGTTCAAAGATGGTGAGGAGTTGGCAGCTGACACATCTGTTAAAGTTCTAAATAAACTTCACCAGATATCAAGCGGCACAATAATAACCGAATCAAAAAATTATAAAGTGCTTGACGATTACAAAGCCCAATACATCCGGGATAACTACCACGGGAAAAAGATAGCAATCTTTTATAAATTCATCTCCGAAGGTGAAATGTTAAGGAAAGTATTTGGCGATCGTATCACCTTCCTTCCTGAAGAGTTTAACCAAAACAATCATCTGATCTTTATCAGTCAGATACAATCAGGTTCGATGGGTATCAACCTGTCAACTGCGGATATACTAATATTCTTCAATATCGATTTTTCTGCAACCCAATACTATCAAGCCCGTGCCCGCCTTGGATCCATGCAACGGGAAAAACCTCAAACCATTCACTGGTTATTCAGTGACATCGGTGTTGAGGCAAAAGTTTATCAGGCAGTACAAAAGAAAAAGAGTTACACAGTCAGACACTACCTAAGAGATTACGATGGGAAAAGAAGCATTACTTCAGGCGAAATGTACCGAACTACTGAGAGCAAAGGGAATCTATTACAAGAAAATAGTTTTGGCAAACAGTTCGGGTACGCCTGACATCTTTGCCTGTATCGATGGTAAGTTCATAGGCTTTGAACTTAAAGCACCGGGAAAGAAGCCAACAGAGTTACAGCGATACAATCAAAGGAAGATTATCGAATCAGGTGGTGAGTGTTACACCATCGACACATTTGAAGAATTCAAAACAATCATTAACCGGAAAGTAAAACCATGAGCATTTTTGATTGCGATTGTGAAGATGAAAAACCAAAGAAAAGAAGGAGTAAACCAATGGACAATAACTGGATAAGCGATTACGATATAACAATAGCACTTCAAAAACTTGAAAGAGCTGTTGAAAGACGGATCCAAAAGCACGGGAACAAACCCCATCATTCATCTCACGAATCTCTTGGCATATGTCAGGAGGAACTTTATGAAGTGATGAAGTGCATCCATGAAAATCAAGATTCTATAATCACAGCGAAAGAGTTCCGGGACTTGGCAGTTGCAGCGCTGTGGGCTTACCTCAGTCTGGAGAATGGAGATGATTAAGGTTTCGATAACGGGTATTGCTCAAACGATTGATAAGATCAAACGGCTTGAGGATCAGATAAAGACTAAAGCAATGGTAAGCGCAATCAATAAGACTGCCACCCAAACAAAGAACCTTGCAACCCGTTTGATGCGCAAAAGTTATCTGGTTAAGTCAGAAGATTTGAAAGATAAGATCATTATCCAAAAAGCAAGTAAGAACCGCCTTGAGGCTTTAGTAATAAGTAAAAAGAAAGGAGGTGGGATAGAGTTAACAAAATACAGCGCACGCATGACACGCAAAGGATTAAGTGTTAAGGTTAAGAGATCAGGAGGCAGGAGTGTTATTCCCGGTGCATTCATAGGTAAAGGCTCTGCATTTGTTAGAGAGGGAGAGAAAACCCACATACCAAGGAAAGGTTATTGGGCAGGTAAGACAATCAAACGGGGTGAGCGAAAAGGACAGCCGATATTAAGGCAAAGACTTAAAAAGTTATATGGTCCAACCATCGCCGATCTCATGGGTTCAAAGGACATTGAGACACAGTTATTAAAGTTTGCAAGAACTAAAGTTGTTGAAATCTTCATGAATGAAGTAAGATTCTACATGAAACGAGAGTTTAATCAATGATTTTAAAAGGTACTCCCCCATATAAATCCGTGCGGGGAACGAACGACCCCGAGAATGATTCAGATTTCAAAATTTTGACACCCGGCTTTACTTTATGAAACCACAATACGTAACCACAGCGGACCTTGCAGAATTTTTCAAAGTTACAAAGATGGGAATATCCTTTTGGGTCAAAGAGGGAATGCCACGAATCGGATCAAACAAGTTTGATCTTTGGGAAGTAATGCAATGGCATCTTACCCGAATTGAGAACCGGATGGATATAGCAGTCCAGGAATCCAACGCAGAGACAGACAAAATTCGCAAAACCAGAATTGAAGCTGACCTGAAACAATTGGAGCTTGACCAACAACTCGGAAAAATAATCGAGATGGATGTGGCTGTAAACGAACTTTCAAAAGTGATGTCGATAGTGAGGAACACTATCACCTCACTCCCCAATAAAATAGCGCCTCAGATAGTTGGGAAACCATTGAAGGAAATAAAACTAAAGCTGCAAAAAGAACTAAACGAATCAGTCAGGGCAATAGATTTTAGTCGATACTATGAACCTGAGAGAAATAAAAAACCTGTGACAAAGAGGAAGAAAAAAGTTTGAAAGTAGATTTTATAAACGGTGTTGCTTATCATGGTGATTGTCTTGACATATTGCAAACATTTGATGTTAATAACAAATTTGATTTGTGCTTAACGGATCCACCTTATGGTATTGGGGAATCACAAAGAAAAAATTTGAATCGTTCTAAACTTGCTAAAGTTAAAGATTACCCGGACTTTGAAGATGTCAGACCCAACAAAGATATTTTTGATTTAATACTGCAGTTAAGCCACAATCAAATTATTTGGGGTGGAAACTATTTTTCTGATTATCTACCCGCAAGTAAAGGGTGGATATTCTGGGATAAAATAATGTCAGGTGGTTTTTCTGATGGTGAATTAGCATGGACTTCGTTTGATAAGGCACTAAAACAATTTACTTTCCAATGGAATGGAATGTTAAAAGATGGAAATAAACTAATTAATAACAGGATCCATCTTACTCAAAAACCTTATGAATTGATGTTATATTGTTTTGAGTATGCAAAGTTACCTGAGCAAACAATTGTACTCGATCCATTTGCAGGGTCAGGTACAACCGCTGTTGCTTGCATCCAATCGAACAGACGATTTGTAGTAATTGAAAAAGAACAAAAATATTTTGATCTCATGTGTAAACGAATTGAGTATCAGGAGACACAATTAAAAATAAATTTTGAGGAAGTAATTTGACCCTCCACCCCTCGAACCTGATAATATTCCGTGAAAGAGTTGCAACAGCAGCAGCCCTGGTTAAACCACCGGCAAAACTAAAACTAAGTGAGTTTGCAGATCAGTACCGTTACTTAAGCCCTGAAACCTCAGCTGAGCCGGGGAAGTGGTACACCAGCAGGTTTGAACCGCAACGTGAGATTATGGATACAATGACAGACCCGTACATTGAGACCCTCCCAATAGTGGCATCATCACAGATCGGTAAAACAGAGATGGTAAATAATCTGCTTATGTACCACATTGCGCATGATCCCGGTCCGATCATGTTTGTACACTATTCTGATAAGATGGCGCAGAAGTGGAGCAAGTTTAGATTTGATCCGATGGTAAGAGATAACGAAATCCTTCGCGGAAAAATATCTGACACCAACATCAAAAATAAAGATAGCACCATCCTTGAAAAGAAATTCCCCGGAGGTTATCTCATGTCAGTTGGTGCCAACTCCCCCGGTCCACTTGCATCAATGCCTGTAAGAATCTTATTTCTTGACGAAGTGGATCGTTATCCTGAGAGTGCCGGAGAGGAAGGAAGCCCGGTAAAACTCGCAGAGCAAAGAACCAAAACATTTGATAATCGGAAAATTGTAATGATCTCTTCCCCCGCGATAAAAGCCACCAGCAGGATTTGGGCGGAGTATGAGAAAACTGATCAGAGGAAATGGCACGTGCCCTGTCCACACTGTGGCGAATATCAGGAAATGGTTTGGGATCAGGTAAGGTGGACAGATGGAGATCCAACAACCACATATTACGAGTGCATAAGCTGCAAAGAACCCATTGAAGAATCTCAAAGATATCCCATGGTGCAATCCGGTAAATGGGTTGCAACATATCCGGAGCGAATTAACAGACCGGGGTACCATCTGTCAGAGCTTTATTCCCCTTTCTCCACCCTTGAAAAACTTGTTGAAACATTTATCTCTGCAAGGAAAGAACAAAAAGAGGGAAATATTGAGGACATGAAAGTCTTCAAAAACACTGCCCTTGCTTTACCGTGGGAAGACGGAGTACAATCCGATTTAAAGAGCTCACAGCTTGTTGCAACAAGGACAGAGGATTATGAGTGGAGTGATAAAATTATTTTTCTGACGGGAGCTGTCGATGTGCAGGATGACCGCCTTGAAACTGAAATAATTGGGTGGGGACCCGGTTTCGAAAGTTGGAAAATTGATTATCGACAATGGTACGGAAACCCCGCTGTTCAAACTCTGTGGGATGAAGTTGGGAAATATCTACTCACCCCAATACACGGGATGCGAGTAGGTGCAGCAGGAGTTGACACAGGTGGACACTATACAACAGAGGCGTATGCCTTTTGTAAACGGTATCAATCAAGACGGTTTTACGCGATGAAAGGAAGCTCCACACAGGGCGCTCCCATAATTCGAAACCCAACCACGAACAACAAAGGCAAAGTAAAACTATTCATCATAGGAACCCACGCCGCAAAAGATTTAATCTTTGGACGGTTAGCCTTAACGGAACCGGGGCCCGGATATATGCACTTCCCCCGCAGCTTTTGTGATGAACAATATTTTGATCAATTAATATCAGAGGTGAAGGTGAGACTAAAAACCCGAAAAGGAATAAAACACGAATATCAAAAACGAACCCACACCACTCGTAATGAGGTGTTGGATTTAACCGTTTACAACCTTGCTGCCTTATTGATCAATCCACCACGAAAGATAAAAATGGAAAAAGTGGATTTGAAAAAAATGCTCACAGAGGTTGAAACTGAGGTAAGAGAAGAACTTAAATTAAAACCACCGGAACAAAAACAATATTTATCGCCAAACAGGAATAACCCTTTAAAACAATTTGACAGAAGAAGAAAGAAATGGAGTATATGAAAAACAATTCGCAAATACAGATTCGTTTATCACAGCGAAATGCAAAGATGGTTTTGAAAATTTCCCGTGAGCATAATATTTCATATTCTGCTGCGGTTAACCAAATACTGGACCAGGTAGATATATCGAAACTTAAGTCAGAAAAAAAAGTTGAAACTAAAGTAATCGAGACAACAAAGCTAATTTTATAAAAAGTGGGGCACTTTTAAAATGTGGGGCACTTTTAAAAAGTGGGGTTTCTGCATGCCCCACTCACTTGCCCCACTTTACCTATTGTATTTAATCCGATTATGATATATATAGACTTCCGTATTTTTTACATCTACGGAACAAATGAACGCCCCCGAAAAACTTACAGCCGGATTTGCATGGGAGTGGGAAGAAACCTTCCCTGACTTCCCCGCTTCTACTTTTGGATTAGTGGTATTGCTTGTTTTGCAATCTTCCGCTGCCACCAAAGTAACTCTTAATGGAACCGCAAACGGCAATGCTTTTACAGTGTTACTCCCATCCGCTACCAGTACCGGAATGACTGCAGGCACTTACAAGGTGATCACATACGCGACCCTTGGAAGTGAAGAATATTTCCTCTCTGAAAAAACCATCACAGTAGCTGCAAACCCAATAAACTCAACAGGTGATCAACGGAGTCACGTTCAAAAAGTTCTTGACGCTATCAATGCTGTTTTGGAAGGAAGGGCAGCCACTGAATACAGCTCTATCACCATAGACGGTTCAAGTGTTGCATCGTTAACACATTCTCAGCTGCTTGACTTCAAACAAAAATATGAAGTGATGTATTCCCGTGAAAAGGAAAAAGAAAGAATTGCAGCCGGAGGGAAAAGGCGTAATAAAATTATCCCAAAATTTCAATAACCCAATAATGGAGTCAATTAAAATGAAACGAATCATGTTATTTTTCACACTCTTTGCAATCCTGTCAGTTTCGACACTTGCGCAGTTCACGGTTAACGGTGCAACAACCGCTGTTCCAAATGGTAAGATAATTGCCTTCACCGGAACGATAGCGACCACAGACACGCTGACCACAAACACATTCAACCTGTCTGACATAACGAGCGACTTTGCCACCAACCCGCTAAAGGTGGGGGTAATACTTTCCGGTGGAACCGCAGCTACTCAGAAAATATCCGCGTTCCTTCAGGGGAGTTATGACTTAACAAATTGGTTTAATGTTGATACCGTTAGCACTTCGGATTCTGTCACTACATATCTTGTAAAAAGTCTGGACCTTAACAGTTACAAGGCACCATACTTCCGAATACGGGCTTTAGGTACCGGCGTAAATGTCGCCACGGTTTTCAAGTACAGAGTTTACGCGTATAAGGACTGATATGTCAAACTGGTGGAGATCATTCTTCCCTTCGGGGAAAAAACAGATTAGACAAACGGCACGCCAAAGATACTTCATGGGTGCCGTTATGGATCGCACAACTGAGGACTTCCCAACCTCCGGCGGTGTGATAGATTCTGACCTGATGAATGCCCTGCCTGCTATTAGAAATCGAGCCAGGCACCTGGTTAAAAACTTTGGACTTGGCTCAAAATTTATCAAGATGCTTCGCTACAATGTTGTGGGTCATGAAGGTTTCCTTCTGCAGAATAAAGCCTTTGATCTCAGGAAGGAGATTGACCCCAAAACAAATAGCGAACGATGGGTAAAAGTATTTGACACCACGGCAAACAGTATAATTGAGGAAGGTTGGAAATTGTGGTCAGGCGAAAAATCCTGCAACACACAAAACAGATATAACCTTCGTAAGATGCAAAACATTTTAATCTCTGCTGTTTTTACCGATGGTGATGTTTTTATTGTAAAGAGAAAAGGTTTCAAAAAGAACCGGCATAATTTCGCTTTGCAAGTGATCACCAATGATTACATCGATCATATGCAAAATGGTGAATTGGCAAATGGTAATGTTGTAAGGATGGGGGTTGAATTTGATTCTGAGGATTCCCCTGTTGCTTACCACTTTATCAAACAGGGGAAATACAATGCTGTTTATTCAACGATGCCTGTCACGGGTGAAAAGGTAAGAATCCCCGCTGAGGATGTAATTCACCTCTATTATCCTGACTTTGCTTTACAGAGCCGGGGAATAAGTTGGTTGGCTCCTGTCATTCTTGATTTTCATTCCCTTGCAAAATACCAGGAAGCATCTTTGCAAAATGCAAGAGCCTCCCAGAAGATGGGATGGTATGAAAGAGATCCCGGAGCAGAGGATTATCCGGGTGATGAAGTTGATCCCAACACCGATCAATTTATGGAACAGGTTATTCCCGGGGAAATATTCATTGCACCACCGGGGTACAAGTTCAACGGATTTGATCCAAAGTTTCCAACCGAGCAATACACCCCGTTTGTAAAAACAGTGTTAAGAAGCATCGGTAGTGGTGTGGGGGTTTCATACAACACACTTGCAAACGATTTGGAGGGGGTTAATTATTCCTCACTTCGTGGTGGGTTGTTGGATGAGAGGGAGTTTTACAAAGAAGTTCAATCCTGGCTTAAAGAGGATTTTTTAATACCTGTTTTTGAGACATGGTTAGAGATGTTCCTGCTGCAATCGGATGTTAAGTTACCTATTGATAAGTTCAATAAGTTTAACAAACCCAAATGGACAGGCAGAAGATGGAAACAAGTTGATCCCAAAAAGGAAGCGGATGCTAATATCCTCTCCCTTAAAAACGGATTAAAAACAAAGCAGATGATTCTATCAGAAGAGGGTTACGATTATGAGGAGACGATGGAACAACTTGCATACGAAAAAGAATTTGAGAAAAATTTAGGTTTAACTTTTGGAGAAGAAAATGGAAGTAATGGAAATACTGGAGAGGCTCAAGGCGACGACGAGACTGACCAGGAACCTGACAATTGATTCAGCCAAAGTTTCTGAGGTAGATGAAAACACACTTGAATTAAGCATCTCTTCAGAGGAACCTTATGAGAGATGGTTTGGAATAGAAATCCTTGGACATGAAGAGGGAGAAATTGATTTATCGAGATTAAACAATAAAGCTAACCTTCTCTATAATCACGACCGGGATACCTATCTCGCGGTAATAGAAAAAACATGGATAGATGAAAACAAGAAATTAAGAGTAAGGGCACGATTCTCGAAACGGAGTATAGTGCAGGATTATCTTAACGATGTAAAAGATGGCATTCTTACCCATACATCAGTTGGCTATGAACCCATTGAAATGGTATTGATAAAAGAAGAAAAAGGAGAACTTCCAATATATCGAGTGACAAAATGGATGCCTTATGAGGGTTCATTAGTGACGATAGCTGCTGACGATGGTGTTGGCTATGGAAGAAGTTTAACACCGGGAACACCGGAGAACAAAACAACAGAAATTAATAATTCAAAGAAGGAACCAATCATGGACCCCGCAGAAACACCCGTAAAACAAACGGAACCCGTAATCAACATGGAAAATGAACGCAAAAAAATTCGTGAAGATGAAACTTCCAGAATTAACCAAATTGCGACCCTTTGCCGTACATACGAAAAGTATGGTTTGAACTTCGATGAGGTGAAAGAAAAATCCCTCGCTGAAGTTAAAGACATTGTGATCGATCTCACTCAAAAAGCTGAGGCGGAAAGAAGTAAATTCACTCCTTCGGGAATGGAAGAAAAAGATCTTTCAAAGTTCTCAATCCTTCGTGGTATTGAAGACATCACCAGAGGGAAAAGAGGTTATGAGACCGAAATAACCGAACACCTTCAAAAACAATACGGGAGACCCGCAGGCTCTGAAAAGTCTCTGATAATCCCGGTTGAATTGCAGATGAGGGCAATAAGTAATATTCTTCATCAGAAATCTCTCTTGGTAGCATCGAGCGCAACCCTTGGTGGAAACCTGATCGGAACAACTCACCTCGGTGAAATGTTTGAAGGTGCACTTCGTGCTGTTCTTCTCTCCGGTGGGCTTGGTGCTCAGATTCTTACCGGCTTAAAAGGAGACGGAGAAATTCCAATCCAGACAGGCGCAGCCACCGCTCTCTATGAAGATGAGAATGAGGATTCTGTAGAAAGTAACCCAACATTTGGTTTGAAAGAAATTTCACCAAAGAGAATCTCAGTTTGGGCACAATATTCAAATAAGCTCTTAAAACAATCTGATCCATCGATCGATATGCTTGTTGTAGCTGACTTGATATTTGCAATTCTTGAAAAAGCTGATTGGGGATTTTTTGCAGGAACAGGAACCGGAATGCCCTACGGTATAGTAAACACAGTTGGCGTTTCCGCTGTCACAGCAGCCCCCGGAACTTTCGAAACAGTTCACAAATTCCCCGCTTCAATCAGAAACAACAAAGCACCGCTTGACTTCTTACAATGGGTATTGTCACCATCCACCCGTGCAAAATATGAGGTAACTCCGGTTGTTGCAGGTTACCCTCGCTTCATTTGTGAAGACGAAAAACTTGCGGGTTATAAAACCAACCTTACTACGAATATAGCGGACGGAACGATGATCTTTGGTGATTTCAGAAAAGCCCTTATTGCCTTCTGGGGTGGTATGGAAATAATTCTTGATAACACCACAGGTGCAAAGAAAAACAACTTCATCATTTACGCAAATCAGTACTCTGATTCGATCGTAAAACAACCTGCTGCCTTTGCAATTGCGACTGATTCACCTTACATCAACCTTGCTGAGTAAGGTAAAATCATGGCACAACTGAAAAAGAAAGTTAGTCTTAAAGTTCTTACCGGCGTGGTGATCGCCGGTAAGATATATAAGAAAGATGAAGTATTTGAAGGTGAGCTTCTCCAGGTGGATCATGATTATCTTCTTGGTTCAAAAAAGGTAACTACCATAACTCATCAATCGCCGGAGCTTGAAATTCAAGAACCACTGTTAAAGAAAAAAACAAAATAAAATGCCTTTCTCGTCGGTATTTCCTTTTGCACAAATTCTTAAGAGCCCCCTTGCAAACACCATCGTTTCAGGGGGGACTTCTTACAAATGTGTCTTTAATAAAAGGAATATATCGGAGGAACTTAATACAGAAAATTTCCTGATTACAGCAGAGGTAACAACCGCTACGGGTTTGTTAATAGCAGACAATGCAACCGTAACGTTTGGAAGTGTGAGTTATCTGGTTTCACACCGGGAACAATCTCAATATGGAACTACAATTTTGTATCTGTCAACTGCCGATATGAGTGTTTCAGACCCAACAGTTGGAAGTGAGTTACTGCCGGCTTCGGTTGTAAATTTTACATCCGTTCAATGGTCCGTTTACAATGGAGCAACAAAAGCGGAAAACCTTGCCACACTACCGGCAGAGGCGGCATATACACCTGCAATTATTCAGTATGGTAATTATGTATCGTTAGACGAAGGCTCAACCTATCGCCTTCAAATAGATGTTATTACGCTTGATAATGGCACTTTGGGGATAAGCGAGCAAGACGATTACAACTTTGGATTTTGGCTAAAATCTGCAGGAGTTCATAACCTTTACTTTGAGGCAAAATATTATTTCACGGGTTACATAAAACTTTCAGGGCTTAACAACACCACACCGATTGAGATTAGATCAATTTCCCTGAAGAAGGTGTTATGACCAGAGCTGACATTCTAAACGCAATGAGGCAAAGATTTGCCACGATAAGCACGGCATCGGGATATAATTACAACGTATCAAAGGCAGCCCTTTTTGATGTTACTCCCACAGCCCGGAGCACAAACCTTTTTATCTCGATAATCGATAAAGGTCAAACTTTAATAGGTGAAAACTATGGAAGCATCAACCCTGACGATCTTGAAATTGAGGTGGATATAGTTTGCCGATTAAGAGTTCCAACAACAGGAGTGGAAACAAACTACACCCTTGCACCTGCAAAGATGGCAGCAGACATAAGAAGATCAATAGGGACAGATGACACGTGGGGAGGAAAAGCATTTTTAACAAAATACATCTCGGATTCAACCGAGATTCAGGCGGGTGAAACCGTAATAGTTCAAACAACCGTTACAGTAACGGTTCAATTTAGAGTTTCAAAATGGAGCAATTAAAGTCATGTTAAGAGCAAACAAAACACTAATACTCGCCAAGATAGAAGGCACCTATGGGACTGACCCCACACCAACCAAAGCCAATGATGCTTTCATAGCCACAAATGTTAAAGTTGACATGATCACAAAAACAGTGGAAAGGTTGGGTATTCATCAATCCGGTGGAAAGTATCCTCCGATAATAATTGGTGAAGGGGTAAAAGTCACCTTTGAAACAGAGCTTTACCCGGCTGCTTCAGCGAACGCCGTTCCTGTTGTTGATCCTTTGCTTCAGGCGTGTGGGATGACCAAATCCGGTGGTACCTCAACCCCTGTGGTTTATACTCAGGCACTTGCTTTAGGATCGGAAAAAAGTTGCACAATCCACATTTACATCGATACCATTTTACACTCTATCACGGGTTGTATTGGTAACATGAAAATGACCAATGCAGTAAATGAGTTAACAAAATTAAGTTTTGAGTTTACCGGACTTTATTCAAGCCCCGGAGCAAGCTCAACCCCTCTGGATGCAACATTCCCGGCGTTAACCCCATTGATGTTAAAAGCTGCCGCGCTTACATACGACACAGTTGCATTAGTTGGAACCACGGTGGACATCGATCTCGGGAACTCCATTCAGAAGCGTGATTCCTGGAATGATACCGATGGTGTAGCTTCTTATTACATCTCCGAACAGGAATGCACCGGAACCATTGATCCCGAAGCCGATGCACCTGATTCCTTTTCTATTTGGGAAAAAATCCTTTCCTCCGATGTGGCTGCTTTGTCACTTACTTTGGAAGGTGGATCACGGGATGTGACTGTTGCATTGGAGAGTTGTTACGCTATGGCAGCGCCTTACGCAGACAGGAACAATATTCTTACATGGAATTTATCATTTGCAAGTAGAGTGGCTTTGAATGATGCAAGTTACGCACCACTCGTTTTAACATTCACATAATAAAATACCTGAGGAGGTAACACAATGGAAATAATTCTTAAAGAAGAAAAGATTGTACCGTTTGAGTTTGAAAACTTAAAAGGAGAGTTTGTTTGTAGAAATCCAAAAGCATCCGAAGTAGTTGCATTCTGGGCAAAATTTCAAGCTGTTGAAGGAACTCCGGAAGAAAAAGCCACAAAACGAACAGACATCACCATTTCTATTTTTTCTAAATTGATTAACGAAGTAAGGTTTCCAAATGGCACCATTTTTAAGGAAGAAAAAACAGGTAAGCTAATGGATCCTAAACTTGCAATGCTTGAATATTTTTCCATTGTAATCTATCAAGTTGGATTAAGGTTCCTGAATCCTCACATTGGAGGCACCGAAAAAGACCCTTTAGAGCTGAACTCAAACGCCTCTTAAAGGGTGGTGAGAGTTCGGGATCCGCAGCGGATAATGTTCCTGAACCGCTAAAAGCAAAAGTTAGGGAGCAGGAAGCAAGGATAAAAAAGCAGGAGAAACCAATATCGGAGGAAACAATTCTACTCTGGAATTTATATCAACTCAAAGAGGTTGGTTATCCTTTTGAAAGAGATGAATTAGAACTTCAGACTTGGTACAATTTTGCAATAGTGGAATCAGTGATTAACGAAATAAAGAACGAGCAGATTAAAAACCATGGCTAAAGACGATGCCAAGATAATTATAGGAGGAGACGCACAGCGAGCTGTGAAGTCTCTTCAGGATGTTTCCAAGAACCTTGGTGGACTTGGCAATTCTATGAACTCCTTTCTTGGTCAGGCATCCGGTTTTTTAAGTTGGCAAACTGCCGCCGCCGCCGGTGCCGGTGCTTTAGTTGGTGGTTTGGCATCAATGATAAAAGAAGCCATCGACACAGCCGATCAGATGGCGAATATGTCAGCACGCACGGGAATAGCAACTGAATCACTTTCAAAACTTGCTTACGCTGCAAACCAATCTGATGTTTCAAACGAAACACTTCAAAAGTCTTTGAAATTTCTTAACACCAATCTTTATGATGTCGCGCAAGGCAATGAAACTGCGATTGAAAAATTCAAAGAGTTTGGGGTTGAGGTTAAAAATGCAGATGGAACCGTAAAAAACGCTGAGCAGGCTCTTCTTGCAACCGCAGAGGCTTATACAAAGCTTGAAAATGACGCCGCTAAAACCGCTCTTGCAACTGAGATATTTGGTAGGGCTGGACAGGAATTAATGCCATTACTTGCGGAAGGCTCCAAAGGTATAAAAGAGATGACAGACGAAGCCAAAAAATTAGGTTTAGAAGTTAACTCGACCACAGCCGCAGCCGCCGAAAGGTTTAACGATAACCTTGATAAAATGAAAGGTTTTACATCCGGTGTTGCAATGGCAATGCTTGACGATTTGGTCCCTGCTTTGGATGCTTTTTCTAACAGTGCTGAAAACGGAATACAAAGCGGTGGTGAATTTTGGATGCAAGTAAAAATGATTGGTAGTGTTGCATCCGATAGTTTGGGACCAATAGGAGCCTTGGCGGACGGAATAAAAGCGCTATTTTTTTGGCAAGAAAAAGTAAACGCAGAGTATAAAAGCAATCAAGCCGGAATGAAATTCACTGAAGAAAATATCAGTGATGGTAGAAACCCGTTTGTAACCGTTACCAGTCCGATGGATGATTACATGGCAAAAATGATTGACGCCAATAGACCTAAAGACAAAAAGAAATCAAAAGATAAAAAAGGTAGTAGTGGCGGTTCTAAAACTAAAGTTGAAGAAGATTTTCCAATTGTCACAGATTACTGGAAAATACAAGATCAAGCCCTTGCGAATTATATTGCTCAACTTGATACCAATAGTTTAATCCAAAATGAACTTAACAGTTCCCCTTTTGAGGGTGATGGAGACACGGCTTTTTATTATCAAACCATGTCCGCTCAACTTCAATTTATTGATAGCTCAAAAGAAGCATGGACAGGATATTTTGACGATATACAAGTCGGTTTTATGGACCACATGAACGCCCTTGGATCTGATTATGGTCAGGCACTGGGTGGAATCGCTTCCATGTTTGAAGCATTTGCGAATACTTCTGCAGAACAACAAGGAATATTGTTTGACATCTCCAAAGCATTCAGAGCAGCTGAAATAATAAGCTCCACCTGGTCAACCGCTCAAAAAGCATACGAGTGGGGTATGGGTGCCGGTGGTCCAATTCTTGGCGGTATATTTATGGCATCGGCAATCGCCACAGGCATAGGAAACCTTACAAGTTTGTTATCCACACAGCCGGGTCAAACTTCGATCAGTGGTGGTGGTGTTGCTCCCGTTCCAAACTTTGCGCAAAGAAATCCGCAAGGTGGTTCTGCAGGTGGAGGGAACAAAACAATTATAGTGAAATACGATGGATTAGTTTACGGCGATAAAGACAAATTTGCAAGAGATATGTATGAAGCATTTGCAAAAGCCGCGAAAGATGGGATGGGAAGATAATGGGCGCCAAGATAGCATATTATAATTTTTTGGCATACGGTGCCCTAACTGTCACCAGCGAAGCTACAGGTTTCCCAAAAGCAAACCTTCAGGATTACCGGGATTATACTTATTGGAAAGCCACATCAAACGCCTCACAAACCATAGAGATCGATCTGACGGGGACGGGTTATGAATCCAGTGCTGTTTCCTTTCTTGGTTTTGTTTCGCACAATCTCAAAACAGTTGAGAGTGATATCACCCTTGATTATTGGGATGGAGCAGGATGGGAAGCAGTTTTAACCACTTTTAACGCCCCCAATGATTACACTTTTTTTATCGAGTTTAACAATCAGGCAGCTGCCAAATTCAGGATAGTAATTGCAAACTCTAACGCCGCCCCTCAGATTGGACACATCGGTTTAGGACAGGTTTGTCAATTTACTTATCTCCCGGATGCACCCTTTAATTTAGGTGGTGAAAGAATAATTGCCACTCAGGAAATTTCAAACGCCGGGAATCTTCTTGGTGTTACACTCGATTATGCAGAGATTGATTTATCTTCATCATGGACACCCGTTACCTCCTCTGAATTGTCTGCCATTGAAGCGTTTTGGAATTATCACGCAAGATATGGCAGACCGTTCTTTTATGCGCCTGACGGAGATCCGGACGGTAGTTATTGTTATTGGGCACACATCCCTGCGGATCAGTTGGAAATCGCAAAGCCACGCAGTAACTCTGTTTATGTGGATTCCATTTCGTTACCCATGAGAGGTAAACGATGAGTTTCGCAAGTGAGTTAGCAGGCTTATCCAGAAAGAGGCAGGATGTTGTTGTAATAAGTCTCGACACTTGCAACCTTGTTTGGGGAACCGCTCCATGCACAGCCTCCACAGGTGACAAATGTTATAATACATATTCCACGTGTGATGACAAACCCAATTACGACAAAAGAAGTAAACCCTATTATTTTACCAACATTGGTGCATCTAATTTTAATGTTCCAACTGCACGACCTTACATTAAGGAAATTAGCGACCTCCCAACAGAGTTAAAAGAAAACGGGACCGTAACCAAAAGGTTAAAGGTAAAGTTTGCAGATGAACCCGAATTAACCGACACCGCTCAGGATAAATATTATGCTGACAGAGGAACAATTCAGGGAACATTTTGGAATAAACTGATAGCAAGGAACCCCAATTATAAAGGCAGGATCATAGAGCTTTATGAGGGCTTTGACAGCCTTGCATTTGCAGATTACAGCCTTAAATTTGTCGGTAAAATAGAAAACATCACCATCGGAAATGGTTATTGTGAAGTTGAGGCGATTGATCTATTACGGAGTTTGGAAGATATTGAGTTTCCTGTTGCTGAAAACATAACTTTAGCTGAGAAGATGTATCGAATGTTTAACGATGTCACTTCTCATGCTGAAATGTTGGCACTCCCTGCCACTCAGTATGATTGGGCTACCAGGATTGATTTTACAAATAATGTCGCTGCGAATAACATTGTTGTTTCAACAACACCGGATTCAGGCACATCTCCGGTATTTACAAGTGGCAATAAAGCAGTTGAGGTTTATGCTTATAACAGTTTTGACAGACCAATTGGTTACGGCACCGTAACAGATACCACTGTAAGCGGTACACCTTTTAATTTAGAAGTTACCTTTTCAACTTTAACAAATGCAACTTATTACAGAATATTTGTTTCCGGTGTTGGTGTTCCAACTGATTATAATGATGCTTATGTCCAAACTACGGGATCACCTCAAACAATTGGAGAATCAACTGATGTAATTGAGGCAGGCACCGAACCAACTCAGGCACACAGGTATTTTGAACTGACGGGAACAGACCCAACAGACTTTGCAGATTGGACAGATAGAACGAATGTCGAGCCCTCAATCGATGTTGACGATGCTTCGGGTATAGGTTCTGCAGGTTACTTCCAAGTTGATGACGAAATTATTTATTACGCTTCAAAATCTTCCAACACCTTGCAACGGCTTGCGAGAGGTTCACTTTCTACCAACTCCGAAACCACACACGAAAGCGGCACACAAATATACTCCATTGCCGCCCCTGCTACGGGAAACCCTTTCCAGATGTTACAGGATCTATTGACCCTCGGAAATATCGCAAGTGGATACATTGCCACGGCATTTTCAACATTGGAAGCGGCTTGGACAGGTATTAATTTCAGTTTCCTTCCATACAGCAAAAAGAAAAAACTATCTGATATATACTTTAATGCTGTTCGATCACTTGATTGTATTTCGTGGGTTGGTGAAGATGGAAAAATCACCATCAAAGCCAACACCAACACCACAGCCGCCGGAGATCTTAACGATACGGAAAATATTATCTCAGGCAGCTTAAGCCGTGATCTGAATGAAGAAAGCCGTTACACCCGTTGGTTAATGCACTGGAACCGCTTTGACGGTACCAAAGACATTGATGATGAAGAGAGTTACAGCGACCTTAGAATATTGGTGGATGCGGATGCTGAAAGTGTGAATTTATACAACGACCAGATTCAGGATATATTTTTCAGTGCCTTCATATCAGACACCGGAAACACTGCCGGAGATGCTTCGGATTATGTAGATGCACTTCAGGCACTCTGGAAAACACGAACCAAACAAGCTCAGGAGATCGTTACACTGGCAGTTGAATTAAAAGATAGTGGTTATGTAGTTGGTGACATCGTTACCCTCACCACGACCAGACTTCAGGATATTAACGGAAACGGTTACTCCGCTGTGAAGTTCCTCATCACAAAAAAGGAGCCCATGGGAAGCCGTATAAATTTAACCCTCAAACGAATTTACGAATAAAAGAGAATAGGAGTTCACAATGGCATTAGCAGCAAAATGGGTAAGCTCAGCAGAAAATGAAGTAACACCCGCAGCAACATCAAAAGTATTCGACAGGATTCAAGTATTAACTGATACAAAATTCCACACCTTGACAGTAGAAACACCTTTTGTTGATAACGGTTTAGCAGTTGCAAACGCCACATCCGCAAGTGCAACAACTATACCTCCGGGACTTTATGAAGGAAGATGGACCGCAATCAGAATCCATTCAGGACTGATAAGACTTTACGAAGCGAGATAAAAATGAGACTGCTTAACAGGCTAAGGTTAAATTATGCCTCCGGTGGATATATATACCAGGCGGAAACCGTAACATTATTACGAGCCTTAACAGGTACTTACTCCACAGCCCGAAAGATTCAAATTGACAAACTAATCAAGTCACTTAAAGCCTCAGGCATTTGGGCAAAGTTGGATGTATTTCAAATGTATGCAGCCCCAACCGCAGCGGATGCGGTGGTGAATTGGAAGAGCCCCGGCACTTTTAATGCTACTTTGGTTAATTCTCCGACATTGGAAGCTGACCGGGGAATCACAGGAGATGGTGCAAGTTCATACATCCGTTCGGGTTTTATCCCTTCGACAAATGGAGTTAACTATCAAAAAGATTCTTCAGGGCTTCACATTGTAATTAAAACCGAAGTCGATGGAGTGAAGGCGGATGCTCATGTTTACGATGGCACAAACTATATAAATTTTATTTCTCGCTATGCTTCCACTCAATCTATCTTTATGCTTAATCAGACCTCTTCAACCTCTGCGACAATAGCAGGGACTTCAATCGGTTTTTTTCAGTTGTTAAGGACAGGTGCGACGGCAATAGCAAGACGAAGGAATAAAGTTGAAACGGCAACGGCAACAACCGCAAGTTCAAATCTACCTACAAAAGAAGTATATATCGGAGCACAAAATAACAACGGTACACCCGCCGCTTATTCGAACAGGCAATATGCTTTGTTTGCTTTGTCCTCTGGCTTAACAACAGGAGAAACAGACACTTTTGCGGATACGGTTGAAATATATTTAGACTTTATTGGTGCAGGAGTTATAACATGACAATCACGGCGATAATCTTAACAGAGGGGCAGGCACAAATTGTTAGAGGCACATACAACGAAATTGCAAGTCTTGAACCCGTTACAATCGTTGATGGGCGGTATTTTTTACCATTGGCGGTGTTAGATGATCCAAATTTTGCAGAGGTACATGAGTTGTTAAATGCCTTATCGATAGAAGAAATTATTATTGATCCACCATCTGAACCCATATACTGAAGGAATTACACCATGGAAAAAGCAAAGTTTGAACTAACTCAATTTCTAAAAAATAACGCCTGGGGTCTGATTGTCGCTATTGTGGTTGTTATTTCCAACTTCACACTTATGGCATCCCGGGCGGATCTTGCTGCAAAAACAATCAGTGACCATGAACAGCGGATCAGGAATATTGAGTTAAAGCAGGAAATGATTATCGAGAGATTAAATAACATAAATGAAGATACAAGGTTCCTCCGGGAACAGGTAGAAAAGAGAGAAAAATGAAATATCCATTCGGAAGAAAATTTATTGCGTTCCTCCTGTCAATGTTTTTGTTTTTACTCATTATGTTGATAGCGATTTACAAAGGTGGAATAACCGATCTTGGTATGTTCGCTGTTTTACTTGCAACCGCAATAATGCAAATATCAGGCGCTTATTATGCCGGTAATGTTATGGCAAAGGGAAAGACCGATGGAACCAATAAGGAGTAATAAAACACTATGGTTGGTGATTCTCGGACTTTTACTAATTCTGGTGGTTGGTTTCTTTCTCACTCAAAAGGGATGCAAACAGGAGCCACAAACAAAAACGGACACGCTGTTTATCCCCGGAAAAACGGATTCCGTTTACATCCCCGGGGAAAAAGACACGATAACAAAATACATCCCTTATCCGGTTTACATAGAGAAGCCCACAGGAACCCACTTCGGGAAAGATTCATCAATCTACCAGATCGCAAACCAGCACGGAAACACCGAAGTTGTTACCTTCCCCGCTACGGATTCAATCCGAATGGAAATAGAACCGATTACGATAGAACATTTCATTACTCAGGTTGATACTTTGAAACTTCATACCACAGACACCCTGAAGATCACCAACACAATTGAAATTGAATCTCCCTGGTATGATTCGTTTTGGGCAGGCGCTGCAAGTGTAATCTTGGTGGCTCTTGGCATAGTGGGGCTGTTATGATCGCCTTAATACTTTTCTTTTTGGCAGGAATCTGCAACGGTGCAATGGACATGATTAAGTTTAATATGGATGGATTTGTCTGGAAAACTGAATGGTGGTTGGAACAAGGTGAGTGGGCTCCGAAACTTCGATCATGGCTGCTTAAACACGTGGTCACAATGATCTCAGGCGGTTGGCACTTGATGAAATTTCTCATGACGCTGTTGATCATTATTGGGGTGTTGTTATACAAACCATTGCTTACATGGTGGTTGGATGCCATCTGTTTGTATGTCTGTTTTAGCATCGGTTTTATTTTTGGTTATTACTCATTATGGAGGAAAAATGTCACGACCGCTTAAAAGTTTTCACGAAGCCTTCCCCGAAGTACCTTATGTTTATGAACAATTGCACCCGGGGGAATTTCTTAAGGAAAATGAACCATCGCTAAAAGAAAGATTCATCAGGCATTGTATGCAGGGATCCATGGCGAAATATTTAGGTAATCATTACAACACTCAGCCTGGTGCAATTGCAACCCACTACGGAACGGAAAAAAACGGTACTCTTTACCAATATTACGATGAAGATTATTGGGGTTTTCATACCGGGATGGGTGCTTTGTACGATGTTAAAGCATTTGGAAACGAACAAGCAAATGAAGCCTGGTTAAAACTTGTTAACGGTCGTTACTATTGGATGGCAGGGAATCAATGGAAAGAATATACCGGACCCGTTTTTACCGCCACAGAACCGTTTCAAGGTCACATTCATTGGGCAGCTTACACACCGGAGCAGATCGACACCGGCGCAAAGCTTATTGCGTATTTGTGTTATAATCACGGTATCCCACTCGAATTTGAAAACAGAATTGATTATCTTGGAAGCCACGCACCACTCACGGGAATCCTGAATCACAGTAACATAAGCACTCAGAGATCAGACCCGGGACCCGCTTATCCGTACAAACAAGAGAATGAACTGGTAGAAAAATATTTCTATCAACTTTGTAATAAACACGGGTTTCCGATCTATGCTAAGAAACCTAAATAAAAGTTTTATTTGCCACCCTTCGTAAGGCTTGATCATTTGGCGATGGTTAAGCCTTTTTTTATTTGTCCTGTCTAAAAAACCTTTGTTTTTGCACCATTTAACCGCTCTAATACTCTTTATTCTAACTGGATAGTGCAGGGTGCACCAAAGAGCCTCCAGATTTGGAGGCTTTGTCGTTTTAAAAATATTGAGGGGATAAAAGGTACAATAGAATGATACTACACCATGAATTTCGAACCTCTCACCATCGACAAAAGTGCTATAACGCGATATTAAATGAAAATGAAATTGACCGGAGGAAATCGGATAAATATATCTTTGTCATACCTTCTTTTCACCACCATATCCTCATACTGTTTGCAAATCTTCCCCTGAAAATTCCCTCTTCCCTTTGCCAGATAGCAATTTCTTTTGTAAATTTACCACGAAGATAAATCATTAGAATTTAGGCAGAAATAGTTTGGATTTTGAAGAATTTATAAGAAAAATTATACTGAATGAACGTCAAATATTTCCGGAAAATAGGCCGATGGATATATTTATAAAGGATTTCAATGGCAATTAATCATGCTCATAATCAACTGGCACCGGGTTTAAGAATTTCTCTGCGAGGGGAAGATTTTTTGATCACCAATGTTGTGGATAATTACAACAAATCAAAAATTTTACATTGTGATGGGATAAGCGAGGTTGTTAAAGGGCGCCGCTACATCTTCGATACGGCAATCGACAGGGAAATCAAAATAGTCGACCCCGAAAATACAATCCTTATGGCAGACAATTCCGGCGAGTATCTCACCACAAAGTTATTTATCGAAACGCATATTCGAAACGCCAGCCTGAACTCAGAAAAAATTGAGATCGGTCATAAAGCAGCAGTTAATGTTGATGATTATCAATTAACCCCTACATTAAAGGCACTTACCCTTCCAAGACCCCGAATTCTTATCGCAGACGCAGTGGGTTTGGGTAAAACCATTGAAGCCGGAATATTCCTGGCAGAAATGATTAAAAGAGGGAAAGGGAAAAGAATTTTGGTTCTTGCCCTCAAATCGATACTTGGGCAATTCCAACAAGAACTTTGGAGCAGATTTGCCATCCCTCTGGTAAGACTTGACTCTCTGGGTATTTTACGAATTAAATCAGAACTGCCTTCCAACAAAAACCCATTCGATTATTACGACAAAACTATCATTTCAATCGACACTCTTAAAAACAACGCCAAGTTTCGACATTATATAGAGAAATCTCACTGGGATATCATTGTTATCGATGAATGTCATACGGTCGCAAACATTTCCAGTTTAAGGGGCGATTTGGCTCAGTATTTGGCAACAAAATGTGAGTCACTTGTATTGACTTCTGCTACCCCTCATAATGGGAGCAAAGAAAGTTTTGCAAACCTCATCACAATGATTGAACCAATCGCAATCCCCAAAGTTGGAGAGTACGAAAAGAAACATGTGGAACCTTATTATGTAAGAAGATTTAAGAAGGATTTAAGCGCCAAGGTGCAAGAGAATTTTAGGGATAGAGAAGTCATAAACGATCCATTCCTTCTGAGTCCGGACGAGGAAGCATTTTTTAAGTTCCAGCAACAGATGAAAGTTTCAGCTCTAACCAAGAGAAAAGGCTCGGAAAAATCAAGAGATCTTTTATTTTCTATTGGATTGTTTAAAGCGTTTCTTTCAAGCCCGGAAGCATGCCTGGAAACAATCAATAATAGAATTAAAAGATTAAATGAGGACACTGAAAAAGATGTAGAAAGTGAAGATCAACTTATAATCGCAAAACAATTGGTTGAAACAGTTATAAGCAGCAAAGTTGATTCAAAATTTCAAAAATTACTTTACTATCTGGAGAAGATAAATTGGCGAGGCAGGCCTGACGATCAGCGAATAATTATTTTCGCTGAAAGAATAAAAACATTGGAAAAATTGTATGACCAGCTTAAAGACAAATTTTCTTTGAAAGATGAGGTCATTGTAAAATTTGATGGGAGTCTTCCGGATGTAAAACAGGAAGAAATTATTGATGATTTTGGAAAAGAGGACTCCAAAGTAAGATTGTTCCTTACATCTGATGCCGGCTCACAAGGAGTTAATTTGCATTATTACTGTAATGTGTTGTTTAATTATGATATACCATGGTCAATTATTACTCTGGAGCAGAGAAATGGGCGCATTGATCGTTATGGACAGAAAAAGACCCCATATATTTATTATTTGGTCAGCAAGTCAGATAGCCCTGAGATAAAAGCCGATTTACGAATTATTGAAAAACTCAGCAAAAAGGAAGATGAAATTCACAGGATATTGGGAGATGCAGGTTCTTTCCTTAAAAAATATGATACTGAAAAAGAAGAGAGTCTTGTTGAACAAATGATTATTTCCGGTGATGATAAACTCCTTGATACATCACTTGAAAATTTCAACTGGGACAGTCTTTTTGGTGAAGAAAGTGAATCCACGGAAGTTTTTATTACAAAAAACCCTGTCAATAATGAAGTCGCATTCTATACTTCTGACTTTGACTACTACAAATCATTAACCGAATATTTAATTTCGGTATCATCACTACAAGCCCGAAATATTAGTGTTGGAGATTCTCTGATTGAAATCATTAATGATAGAGAACTTGATTCATATCTCTATGATCTCCCTCAGGAAGCCAAACCCAAAAGGAATTCTTCCTACAAATTATCATCCGATAAAAATGTTGTGCAACTTTCCATCGAGAAAGCCAGAAATAAAAAAGGTGATTGGCCCGAGTTACAAGTACTCTACGATCTTCATCCGATAGTGCGTCTCTTTATGAATAAACTTGAGGCTAATATCGATAAGGATGTTGCCTTGGTTGTGAAGACCACCAAGATTTCGTCTGGTTTACGCTGGTATGTATTTCACGGTCAAATAGCAAATAATTTGGGGCAAGCTGTGTTGTCAGATTTTTTTGCAGTTGGCTTAAGACAGGATGGATCATTTTACAACGTATTGAAATTGAATGACTTTGTAAGTCTATATGGATTAAGGGATACTATTATCAACGAGGTAATTTCCCCGGAAGATATCGAAAACCTGAAATCCACTATTCCTGAGGCGATCAGCAATGCAGAAGCAATTTATCTAAATCAAGAACAGGATAAACTGAAGCTTGATCTTGAGAGAAAAGCCGGGATCTACAAAGAACAACTTGAATATTGGCACACGGAGTCAACCGACCAACTTGAGTTGGAGTTTGAAGATAAGATTTCTACTATTTTCACAAAAGCTTCAAGGGACAAACAAGCTCGTCAAATTGAAACCATTTTAAACGAGAAATCCCAATATTACAAGGATATTACCAGTCTGGACAATCATCCTTACATCAAGCTTCTTGCTGTATTTTTTAATGGGACACAACAATGATAAAATTTATTGAAAATATCGGCGACTATTTTTCAGCCAATTATTTTGATGAGGACTTTATTAAAAAAGTCCTTTTTAAGAGTTCTTATTCAGCAGAAGATATAAAGGAATTTAACAAAAAGATTAGTCCGCTAAAGGATTTGTACTACAAATACAAAAACGAATATTTAACTCTAAAGAGGCCCAAAGACAAAATAAAATCTACCAATAAATTCCATACTGCTTTGTTGAATTCCTTGGGGTATAGTGGGGAAAAGAATGACTATGCGGAATTGTTTCTGTTAAATGACAAAGAAGGAATACCCGTAAGGGCAAAATTATATCGTGGTCAGATGGCACATCTGTTTATAATGGAAATGCAATCGATGATGAAGGAAGGTGATACTCCTCCCCCGGGGATATTTGAACAACAGTATCGACATGATCAGTGGGAATATGTTTTCACAGTAAAAGATGATAATGTCTCATTAAGCCCATCGTTTATCAATCAAGCTCTGTCAGAATTGTTCTATATTGAGAAGGATCGGCGGCCCACCTATGTTGTTATGTTGGCAGGTTCAGAGGTATACCTGATTCACTACGAAAAATGGTCACGAGGCAGTTATTTACGGTTTTCACTTGAAGAACTTTTTGATGAAGCTACACTGAACCGCGATTATTATTCCCTTTTTTACTTCCTGATTTCCAAAGAATCTTTATCCCCTGATTCTGACATAATACTGATGGACCAGCTTGATGAAGACTCTCACAAAAGTGCTTATGCGGTAACTCAGGATTTAAAAACTGGTGTCATCAAAGCCATTGAGGATTTGGCGAATGAAGCGGTTTTTTCACTTCAACTTCAGAATCTTTCAGACTCCCTTGATGGCAATTTTGCAGACCAGTTAAAAGATGAGTGTCTTACTTTTGTTTACCGGTTGCTGTTCCTTTTTTATGCCGAATCCCGTGAGGAATTGGAGATTCTTCCGGTTAATGATGAGGTTTATCAGAAGGGTTACGGTTTGGAAATGCTCAGAGATTTGGAGCTTGTTCCCCTTCAAAGTGAGAGTTCACGAAACGGTTATTTTTTTCATGACTCCCTTTCTCAATTGTTTTTACTCCTTTCGTCCGGATTTGATGTTGATAATGCAAATACTAAAAGTGTAAAAATCAGAAGAATTGATTCACCCCTTTTTGATGATTCCCGATTTAAAATTCTCAATCGGGTTAAATTCAGAAACTTTGTACTTCAGGATATTATCTGTCAACTTAGTCTGTCGCAAAAGCAGAGAGGTAAAAACAGAGGACGGATTTCTTATGCCAATTTGGGTATTAATCAATTGGGAGGAGTGTATGAAGGATTACTTTCCTACCGCGGTTTCTTCGCAGATGAAGATTATATTGAAGTAAAAAAGGCGGATGATCCAACTGGAAAAGATGGTACTTATGTTGTTCCCCGAAGACGAAGGGGAGACTTCACTGAGGATGAGATACTGAAAGATTCTGAAAATCCTGATCAAGACAAAATGATTCCCAAGGGTAGATTTATTTATCGCCTGAGTGGACGGGACAGACAAAAATCAGCCTCTTATTATACTCCGGAAGTATTAACTCAAACTACCGTAAAATATACTCTGAAGCCCATTCTGGACAGACTTGAAAAGGATGAGATAAAGGCAGATGAGCTGCTAAAATTAAAAATTCTTGAACCGGCAATGGGTGCCGCGGCGTTTCAAAATGAGGTCATCAACCAAATTTCTGAAGCCTATCTGAGTGCAAAGCAAAAAGAAACCAGGAAAAAAGTAACGCCAGATATCTACCGGGATGAACTTCAAAAAGTAAAGGCTTTTATTGCCACAAATAACGTTTATGGAGTGGATCTTAATCCCACTGCCGTTGAATTAGGGAAAATTTCCTTATGGCTAAACGTTATTCATAAAGAGATGGAAACTCCTTTCTTCGGATATAGGCTTGGAGTGGGTAATGCAGTGGTAGGGGCATGGAGAAAGGTGTACTCAAAAAAGGATGTAATATGGGAAACAATACCCGGTGGGAAAAGGCCCATGAAAAAAGCTTGGTGGGAATTTGCACCCAGACATCTGCCATGGACCGGCAAGGATTCCAAAAGAAAACCAGATGAGGTATATCATTTCCTGCTCCCTGACATTAATATGGTCCCGTCGTCAAGAATCAAAGTTTTGAAGGAAGAGTTCGAGGACGAAACAGTGTCGGTCGCAAATAAGAGAAAAAGTTTTACAGAACCTATTTCTGTACAGGAATTTAATTTACTGTTAAGGATTAGTGACAAAATTGATCAACTTTTTGATGAACTGTATAAAAATCAAATATCCATAAACAAACAGACACAGTCGAATATTATAGTCTGGGGCCAGAAAGGTCACGGAGAGGGGGAACTTTTCAGTTACACTGATAAAGAGATAGTTTATAATGAGAGAAACAAAGGCCAAGCTCCCTACTATAAATTAAAAATGATAATGGATTACTGGTGTAGTCTCTGGTTCTGGGATGTGAGGGAAGCAAAATTTTTGCCTGAGAGATGGGATTTCATCATGGACATCTTTGCTATTCTAGAAATCAATTTTAATGAACTTCTATCGAATACCAGTAACATTAAAAATGACGGATTCGCGCCCCCATATAAACAAATCGTTCTTGATTTAACGGAAGATCCTCAAATCAGGTTGACAGAGTATAAATCCTCTGAGGAAAAAGAGAAGTTTACCAAAGTACTTGCAGCGTCTGCAGAACAAACTGATCTTTTCAATAATGAACGGTGGGAACTGGTTAAAAAGTATTCCGAACAATACAAATTTTTTCATTACGAACTCGAATTTATTGAAGTATTTAAGGAGCGTGGCGGATTCGATATCATCGTTGGCAATCCTCCTTGGGTAAAGATGACTTTTGAGGAAGGAGATATAATCTCAGAAAGATATCCAGAAGTTGTCACCCAAAATTACACCGCGCCTCAAATTAAAGAATTTGCGAATAATCTTGATTGGGATGACAGTTTTAAAAATTTGTATTTTGGTAGTCTGATTGAGGCTGAAAGTCATTCAGTTTTTTCAAATGCACCTCAAAACTATTCCTACTTGAAAGGGCAGCAAGGCAATTTATATAAATTGATAATCAGTATTGGTTTTGATACGATTTCTCAAAAAGGTTTTATGGGATTGGTACATCCTGAAACAGTATATGATGACCCAAGTGGGCAAATTTTGAGAAAAGAAATATATCCTCGATTATTGTATCACTTTCATTTTCTAAATGAACTATTACTATTTTCAGAAGTAGGTGACCGAATGTTATACAGTTTAAATATTTATAAGGGGGCTAAAGACCGTGTGAATTTTATTTCCATTAATAATTTATTCCATCCTTCGACTATTGCAAGTTCATTTATACATGACGGCTCCGGATTGTGTGGAGGATTTAAAATAATGGATGAAAATACCGGTGGTTTTATTTGGAACACGAAACCTCATTCTGATAGAATTATATGTTATACTGAATCGGTTTTAAAAGTGATTGCAAAGTTATTTGAAACTGAGGCTGATTTTGGGACGGTAAAATTGGTAAACATCCAATCCTCTAAAATTCTAAGTGTCTTGGAAAGGATAGCAAATTTTCCTTCAAAAGTTAGGGAGTTTGAAAATATCATAACTCAGGGATGGGATGAAACTAATGATGTAAATGCTGGAAAAATTAATCGAAAGACTATTACACCGAGTATATCTGATTATGAAATGATCTACAGTGGCCCCCATACTCATGTTGCTAACCCGCTAAGTAAAACACCGCGAAGCGTTTGTACAGAAAAAGCTCATTATGACGTAGTGGATTTGGAATTAATAGATAAAAATTACATTCAACGCACAAATTACATCCCGGCACTTGAAAAAGAAGAATATTGTGATGCCATGAATGGCTTTGTAATCGCTATGGATGCAAACAATAAACCAATTTATGATAGATGGATAGAGTACTATAAGCTTTCGTTTAGTAAAATGTTAAATACGAGTTCAGAAAGAACGCTACAACCTGCGATCATACCCCCTAGAACATCCCACATTAATGGAATAAGTTCGATAATATTCAAACAAAATAAGAGGTTGGCTGAATTTGCTGCTCTGTCATCTTCAATAATATATGATTTTTTGATTAAAACTCTTGGAACTGCAAATCTGACAAACTCCAGGATCAATACCCTTCCTTTGGGCGTTGATCCCAAATATTTGCCTTTCCTTTCAAACAGAATTCTAAGACTTAACGCCCTTAATATGTATTATTCATCACTTTGGGAGAATTTATTCGAGCCAAGTTTTTGCGATGATGGTTGGAGTATTGAAGATCAACGATTACCGGATTTCAAGCAACTTAGCAAAAAATGGGATTGGGCATCACCGATTAGAAATCCATTTGCCAGGAGATGGTCACTGATAGAAATTGATGTCATTAGTGCAATGGCTTTAAATTTATCTTTAGATGAGCTAATAACCATGTATAATGCTACTTTTGCATTAATGCAGCAGTATGAGGACGAGACTTTTTATGACCAAAATGGCAGAATAGTTTTTACAACGAACAGAGCAATCACTGGGGTTGGAGTGGACCGAAAAAAATGGGGAATCATCAAAAACAATAAAGAAGGTGAATTTGTAGAACATTTCATAGATTACGAATTACACAGAGGCGCAATGATAACCTACTATCCCCCATTTGAGAAATGTAACAGGATAGAAGATTATAAAAGGGCATGGGCACACTTTGAAAAAATATTTGAGGGAAAATAATGTTAACACTTCAACAGGCATATGAGGTAAAAGCATCAATCAATGAATACTTGAAAGCAACTTTCGCTTTTAAGGATCAGACTTTAAATTATTCATTCCAGAATTTCATTGATGGGATGTTTAAGGGACCCTATATCTCACTTAAACTTCCATTCGTAAAAGCTGACCCCAATGAAGAAATCCCATTGGAAATAAAACCCAATGATATCCCCTATTATCATCAGATAGAGGCATTTAAAAGGTTGACCACCCAGGGTGGAAACAACCCTAAACCAACAATATTAACCACGGGAACAGGTTCGGGAAAGACGGAAGCATTTTTATACCCGCTTTTGGATTATTGTTATCAAAACAAAGATTCCGAGGGGATAAAAGTTATTATACTCTATCCGATGAATGCGCTTGCCACAGATCAGGCAAAACGATTGGCAAACACCATCCACAATGATGAGAGGTTGAAGAATAAAATTCGTGCCGGTTTATTTATTGGAGAGAGTCAGGATAAAAAAAAGACATACCCCAAGTCAATGGGCTCCGAGAATATAATTGAAAACAGGGATGAAATTTTGCAATCTCCACCTGACATTTTATTAACAAACTTTAAGATGCTCGATTTTGCTTTAATGCAGAGCCGATTCCATAATCTCTGGCGTCATAATTTTAAAAAATCCGAACTCCTGAAATTTATCGTTCTCGATGAACTTCATACTTATGAAGGAGCACAAGGGAGCGATGTGGCAAATTTGATCAGAAGGTTAAAACTAAAACTTGAAATTCCACCCGATCAACTCTGTCCTGTGGGAACATCGGCTACGATTGGCAAGGGGGAGGAATCTAAAAAGCTTTTGACTGATTTTGCGAGTAAAGTGTTTGGCGAGGAGGTATCCGAGGATGCAATAATTGAGGAACACCGTTTGTCATTGGAAGATTTTTTTGCCGGGCACGAACAACGGAATTTTCTGCCAACGTTACATATGTTGAAAGGAAGCAGACTAAAAAGCGGCGATGATTTTGATGAATTCATCAAGAATCTGTTGAATGTATGGGGTATAGATCCGAATATTTCTCAGACAGCTTTGTCGGGTGAGTTAAAGAACTATCAGATCATTAAGGACCTTATAAAAATTTGCAACGAAGGGATTATTTCGCTTGATGAATTAATCACAAGACTTAATCGGCTTAACAAAGAGTTCGCTGTTTATCAAAACAAAGATAATGATGATCAATTTTTTCCAAAAGAAGCCGTTGTCAGATCAATATTATCTTTAATATCATATGCAAAATCAGGAGATAAAGGTCGACTTTATCCATTTTTATATCTACAGATACAAGTTTGGATAAGGGAACTTAGCGGTTTTGTAAGGGTTTTGGACAGGAGACCGTTGTTTAAATGGCGAGAAGATATCCTTACAAAAGATGGCGAAAAGGCCTTCCCTGTTTATTTTTGCCGGGAATGTGGTGCCTCCGGATGGTTTGCTGTAAAGCATGATAATAAGGACCGATTCGAAAATGATATAAATGATGTTTATCATAAATTTTTTACACATAATAAAAATCTTTATTTGGTAGCGACATACAAAAATGAGAATGTCTGCATTGAGGAGTACGAACCGACGGATAAATTGGAAGGGTATCTGAATATAAAAACTCTTTCATTAACTGACAGAGGAGGTGAAAACACGATCGAGGTTATCGCCTATAGAAAATTGGCAGGAAATTACAATCTACATATATGTCCTTCCTGCAATTCAAGAAACACTATAAATATTATAGGCCAACGGGTTGCAACCCTGGCATCAGTCACAACCAGTCAACTACTTTCGACCGACCTTGATCCAAGTGATGAAAAATATAGAAAAATATTAGCGTTTTCAAACAGTGTTCAGGATGCAGCGCATCAAGCCGGCTTCCTTGAAGCCCGTAACTATAGGTTCACATTCAGAACGGCACTACAAAAAGTAGTTAATCTATTGAACAGCCCCGTTTCACTAACTGAACTACAAAAGGAATTTGTAGATTATTGGTCAACTCACTCGGATGAATCAGGGGAAAACCACCTCGAAGCATATTATTATAAATTTTTTCCTGCCGACCATGTCGCCGATGTGTCGATAGAGCGTTATAAGAAAAAACCGGATGAGTTCAAAGAAGAATTTAATAACCGAATCAGTTGGGAAATAGTCTCAGAATTTGGCTATAACGCCATAATTGGACGAACACTAGAAAAAACAGGATCATCTTCCACTTTTTTCAACATGAATACTCTCTCTGCGGTTTTTAGTGAAATGAAACCCTGGATGGATGAGAATGTTTTATATGGAATTCAAGAACAGGATTTTCAAAAATTCCTGATAATATTTTTGCAAAGGCTTCGAATTCGCGGCGGGGTTGATCATTTATATCTTAATAAATTCCGTACCGGAAGAAGCAGTTATTATCAAATTACTCAAGGTGTGAATAAACAACACTTTTTGATGCGGAATTTTGGTAAAAATACTCGCTTACCCAAGTTTATAACTGATCAAACCAATGTATATGGTGTTTTTGACTTGACAACCATAGCCAAAGGGAATAACTGGTTTCATGGTTATTATAAAAAATCATTTCCGATGATGCAAGGTAATGTTGATCTTATAAATGAGTTTTATTCAAAATTGCTTGAAACTCTTGCAATGCCAAAAATTGGTTTGTTTGAGCGAAAGGAAGCCCAAGGAGTTAGTAATTATTCACTTTCTGCTCATTCGTTATACATACAAAAAAATGCAATAATGTTCGAATGCAGTAGCTGTGGTAACAGAATTACGGTAGCTGAACCTAATATTGAATTAATAAAAGATGCAAAATGTATTGTGCATCGCTGTGGGGGAAGTTATCAGGTTTCGTCTGCAACCCCGACAGATAATTACTATAAGCAGGTTTACAATCGAGGTAAAGCACCTCGAGTTTATGCCGCTGATCATACAGGATTATTGGATCGTAAAGTCAGGGAAGAACTTGAGTCAGACTTTAAGACTCGACCAAAATTTGACTCGAAGAACACCCTGGTAGCAACTTCTACTCTTGAAATGGGTATTGATATTGGCAGTCTCAATTCCCTGATTAATACCTCAATTCCTCCTCTGCCCTCAAATTTTCTTCAAAGAGTTGGCCGGGCCGGCAGGTCAACGGGTTCAGCAATAGTAATCAATTTTGCACCAAACGAAGCCCACGATCTTTATTATTTTGAAACTCCACTGGAGATGATGGATGGTGAGATTAATACACCGGGATGTTATCTGGATGCAAAAGAGATTATACGACGACATTATTTTGCGTATTGCATCGATTCCTGGACAAAAGATGATCCCGGAAAAAATACAATCCCAAATCTTATAAGATTTCTCGGTCTTGAATCTGCTGATCTGAATAATCCGGAATTCTTTTTGAACAGACTCACTGCTTACATTAAGGCAAACTATTCCTTTCTCTTGAATAGTTATCAAAAAGCTTTCAGAGGAAAAGTTGACGAAAATATCTTTAAGGAATTAAATGAAACTATACAAACAAGATATTTCTTTGATTTTCTAAAGAGACCTTTTTTGGACTTAAAAGCCGAGATTGCATCCTTAAAACAAAAACAGAAGGGAATGAGTGATTACGCAAAATTAAAAAAACTTGACACCACTGATCCCGAATATATCGAATTGCAAAAAGATTTCCGCAATATTTCAGCCTCTTTAATGCTTATTCGAAAACGTAATGTTATTGAGTTTATGATTAATGAAGGGTTACTCCCTAATTATGCCTTCCCCGAAACGGGAGTAACACTAAAAGCACAGATCAGTAAAAAAAGAGACGATGATCTGTCAAAATACGATATAAAATCGCTTGAAGTTGTCAGGTCGGCACGAAGCGCACTAAGAGAATTTCTACCCGAATGTTCGTTCTATACACAAGGGTATAAATTAGAAATTTCAGGTATTAATATTGTCAGTTGGAAGGAGGATTTTGTTGACTATCGTTTCTGCTCTGATTGCGATCAGATTGCTGTGGACATTCCACCTGTGGTTGAAAGATGTCCAAAATGTGGAAGCGAAACATGGAAATCACCAAGAAATGTTCATAAAGCACATCGTCTTAAAGCTGTTACCAGTTTTACTGATGAGAAAGATGCACGTTTGGATGACAGTTCGGAAGAACGAATCAAAAAAATATCCCGCATCACGCAACATTTTCAGTTTAACCCATCAGGTTTGCAGGGTTCTTGGGTAATGCAAAGGATTCCTTTCGGAATTGAATATTGTAAGGATGTAAACATTTTTGAATTTAATTCCGGTTTACAAGACAGTCGTGTTCTCCCAAATAATAATGTTAGAATTAATGAGGTCGAAGTTCCCAAGCAGGGCTACATTATTTGTAAAAATTGTGGCAAAGTTACATGTTCTATTTTTGATGAGAAACACGCCCCGATTCTACCCGGAGATTATCATTTTGGGTTCTGCAAAAACAAAACCATACCATACCAAAATGAAGTGAATGAATTTTTTGAAGAGGTATTCTTCTTCAGAGAAATGGAAACCGAAGCTATCAAAATACTCTTGCCGGTTCAGGAATTTAATACAGAAGCCTCAATTAAGCTATTCAAAGCCGGGATTACCTTTGGATTAAAAAAATATTTCAGGGGTAAACCTGATCACCTAGCTATCACCGAATATTCAGAGTATAACCAGCAAACCAGTAAAAAAGATCAATTTTTAGTAATATACGATACAATACCTGGTGGAACAGGTTATCTTGCCAAACTTTTTGATAAGGATGAATTTAATCTTATTCTGAAGCAGGCATTTATAAACATCCGGGACTGTAAATGTCAGTACAATGGAAAAGATGGATGTTACAATTGTATTTTCACTTATGGGAACCAATTTGAACGGGAAGAACTAAGCCGGCTAAAAGCCGAAGAGCTTTTTGGCAGAATTATAAGTTCGGCAAATGATTGGGATTATTTACCAAGCGGATTAGGTAAAATCACGAATTCGGGTAAAATTGAAGAATCTGAGCTGGAAGAAAAATTTGTGAGGGAACTTGCCGTCTACTTTAATAATCCGGCTCGAAAAACACAATTATTGACAAAAACAGAAGATGGCGTTACAAAGTATATACTTAAAATTAAGTCCAATGATAAGGAATTGATTTATGAGATTCGACCTCAAGTGGAGCTTGGACCTTTGGATGGAGTGAGATATACAACGATCGCTGACTTTATGATCACACCCCTCCTGGTTAAGGAAGGTATTTTTGAAATAAATAGAAGTTTATCCGATTATAAACCTATAGCCGTGTACCTCGATGGATATCAATTTCACGCATCTAAAGAGAATAATAGATTCGTTCGGGACATTGAGAAGCGAAAAAGCATCTTCGATTCAAATAAATACCATGTTTGGACTCTTACTTGGAAGGATTTGGAATTATTTGATGACCCTTTGGCGGAAAGATCAAATAATGGAAATGACACAATCAGGGACAAATATGAAGGAGAGATCCCTCCCGGAGTGAAACAGATCATTCGGCAACATCCTTTTTCCCGATCGCTAAAGTCCGAATTGCAGGATTGCAAAAATAATTTCCAACGCTTTATATGGTTTTTGGAAAACTATACCGAGAATAACTTGATTGAAAAATTTAAGTATTTGTCATTTCATTTTCAATCAAATTTCCCCCAAAATTGTCTATCAGAGCTTTTGGCTGAAGAATTTGTAAACACTCCTCACAAAGCATTCGGGGACTTTTTCTCTGCCCCCACCCAGGAGGGGTATTTGTATCTCGATTTACTCTCAAAGGATTCTTTTTATGAGTTTAGAATATTACAAAAACTTAAAAGTCTTGAGTACTTGGGGAAATTATATATCAAAGAAAACGAACTTGAGTTGAACAAGAATTCATGGGAGTTGTTTTGGTGTATATTTAACGTCCTTCAATTCGGGTTTGGAAATATTGAGGTAGAATATTTGGACAGGCAAAAAAGCGACAGTCCCCAATTGGAGCCCTATGCCGAAACCATACTTGATAACTTCGATGAAAAATATCATCCAGTAGTTGAAGAGTTGGTAAAGTCCGGGGTCTCATTTAATCATGACAATTATTTTCATCTCAAAAATGAGGATAATCAGATAATTGCCGAGGCTTTTTTAGGATTGCAAGATTATAAGATAGTTATCGATCCACTTGGTGAGATTTCTACCACTAATTTTATTTCAGCGGGATATAAGGTTTATACTCTCGAAAATTTTGATATCAGTAAAATAGAGTGAAAAAATGAAACTGTTTTATTACGACAAATTTTTAGAATCGTACTCCAATCTCCCCAAGCAGATTCAGAAAAAAGTACTGGACTTTGTCCAGAAGTTTCGGCATGACTACACTACTTCAGCCATCCATCTTGAGCCGATTGCAGCTTTTAAAGACCCTCAACTACGCACGGCCCGGATCGATCAAAAGTACAGAGCAGTATTGCATGTATCAGAGAATAATGAAATTTCACACCTCCTGTGGGTGGATAATCACGACGATGCGATGAGATGGGGGGAGAATAAAAAATTAGAGTGGAATTTCAACACCCAAACGATTCAGGTTTATGAATCACAACCCTCTACTACTGCTGATCCCTCTAACCTGGATGTAGCTCCCCGAAAAGCCTTCTTTGCCACTTTTTCCGAAGAACAACTATTAAGAATTGGAGTTCCTTATCCTTTAGTGCCAAGTGTTATGGCAATTAATAACCTTGATGACCTGGAAAACCTTGAATCATACCTACCACGTCAGACATTTGAAAATCTATACTACTTACTCGATGGTGTGTCTTTCGATGAAATAATTAAAGAGATCGATGAAGGTAAAGTCAGTTCTGATTCATTCGATGCTCAACTAGCATCTCCAAACAATCGCCGCAGTTTCTTCGAGGTGGTTGATGATTCGGATATTGAGGAATTATTGAATGGAGATTTTGCTAAATGGAAAGTGTTCCTGCACCCTACACAACGAAAAATCGCAGATGGTAATTTTACCGGTTCATACAAAGTTTCCGGTGCGGCCGGTACAGGAAAAACAGTTCTTGCGTTGCATCGATTGAAGAATTTGAGCAAATCCTCAAAAAAACCTAACTCAATATTGTTTACAACTTTTACCAAAAGTTTAGTCAATAATCTGAGGGGAGCAATTGCCGGTTTGGGTGTTGAATTGGAACGGGTGACTCTAACAAACATTCATAATTTTATAGTGGAAAAAGCAAAAAAGGAAGGACTCATTCCGGAAAACATGAAGTTAATCGATTTCCAGAGTAAAGAAACAAAAGAAAATCTGTGGAAGGAATGTGTGGAATCGATATTGTCGGAATATGACACAGAATTTCTGATGAAGGAATATGAGGAGGTCGTATTATTTAACAACGTACAATCACTTGCAGAATATCTAAAAGTCCCCCGAATTGGACTTGAAACCCCTCTGGGAAGGAAAGAACGATTGAAAGTTTGGAATAATTTGAAACACTTCATAAAGTTGAAAAACTCATTAAATATCTACTATTTGGATGAGATCACCAATCTACTGACAGTACATTACTCAGCAAAAACGGAAAAGCCTTTTTCTCACATAATCGCCGATGAAATACAGGACTTCTCGAATATAGAACTTCGCCTCCTGCGACAACTGGTACCTGAGAAAGAAAATGATCTCTTTCTGGTTGGTGATCCTCTTCAAAAGATATACAAAAGGCAACTAAACTTTTCAAAAGCCGGGATTAATATCCGGGGTTTGCGGAGTAAACGATTAAAGGTAAATTATCGTACAACTGAAGAAATTAAACGAAGTGCCATCGCGGTTATAAATAAAATTTCTTACGATGATTTTGATGGTAGTATAGAAAGCAAATCCGGATATGTCTCCATACTTCACGGTGAGAAACCAAAAAACTCTATCTCAAAGACGACCGAAGAAATGAATCAAGAGTTACTGTCAATAATTGATCAATCTCTCGAAAACGACCTTGTTAAAGCACATGAAATCTGTATTGCTGTTCGTACCCAAAAGTCCTTATCCGAAGCAAAGAAGTTTTTACATGAGAAGAAAATAGCATATTTTGATTTGACTGATCAGGTGGGTGACAAGTCAGGAATTGTCCTGTCAACATTTCACAACATTAAAGGTATGGAGTATAAAGTCGTCATTCTTTATAATGTAAGTAAAGAGACAGTTCCTTACAAGTTTTATAACTATTCTGCACTAAATGAGTATGATAAAAAAATCAATGATCAAACTGAACGATCGTTAATCTATGTAGCCATGACCCGTGCAATTCAAAGATTACATATTTTGGGAGTTGGAATAAAATGTGAATTGTTCGAAAATTGATGTTGTCTAAATTATTGTACAAACAATGAGAAAACTATGAGTTATCTAAAAAGAAATTTTAAGTTTCAATTTAAAAAAGAAATCGAAGTGCTAAATGGAGAGGAATTTGAGATTTTTTGTAAACATTTTATGGAATTTGTTTTAGGGGAGACAATTGAACACAAAGGGCAAAATCTACTTGCAAAACCTGTAAAAAATACTGTGGATTTTTCAAATCTTTCTTATAAAATCTCCGGACAGGCGGGTACTGAAAAAGGATATTTTGATGAATTCAGCAAACCGAAATCTGATCTGAAAAAAGCACTTGATCAAAATCCAAATGTTGAGGAAATCTGGCTAATATCAAATCAGTATGCCGTCACTTCAAGGCTCCCTATACTTCAAAGGGAGATCACTGATTTATCCTTACCGTGTCAAGTTGAAATATTTGACTCTGAAAGAATAGCGGAAGAACTAATGAGGGGAGCGTATAGACTGGATCTTAAATCAGATTTGTTCACCCGTTTACCTGTCTCCAAGAATCTCTTGTCTATTTTCCCAAATAATGTTTTTCTTCCTTCAAATGAGGAAAATTATATTTCGAGAATTGATGAGGAAGAGGGAGTAAAACTTCTTCTTCAAAAAAGGACGCATATTCAAATATATGGATTAAGTGGAAGTGGTAAAACTCAATTAACAATTAGTGTTGCTAATAGCATTAAGTCTGAATATGAAACAACTATCTGGCTTGACAGTGCATTCTCTGGCAACAAGACAATTAATTTTGAGGCTGTCCAGCTCGAAAGGTACGAAAAACCGATTAACTTGGCTACCATTTTGGAAACTTATAAAATATTGTTAATTATTGATAATCAGAATAGTAGTGTTGAATCAATTGTAACTGAATTTATGAATCTTAACAAAAAGGGGTCGAAGTTGATCTTTACATCTTTAAGGCAATCTTTACCACCCGAGGATGTTTTTCTTGTGAGTGGTGTTTCTGAAAAGGTGGCTGAGGAGATATTAAGAAGTAATGGGGAGTTACCTGATGAGGAGATACGAAAAAATATTTACAAACACACCGGGAAAAGCCCTTTATTATTGCAAATAATTTGCAAAACGGTATCTAGAAATATTTATAGCTGGGAGAAGATAGATCAATTATTAAATGAACTTGGAGAAGTGATTGATGATAATAGAAGTATTAAAGTCTCTCAGAGGTTGATTGGTGAATATGTTGATGTATATAATAAAGAACTGTCGTTTATTAAGTTGGTTAATAATACTAAAATAAACCGTTTATTTGCTAAGGAGTTAATTGGTCAAATTGGAATAGATAATTTGATTAATATTGCGTTGGTTGAGTCAGATGATACAAGATACTTAACAATCCATCATATAATTCTGGACTCGATAGATACAGTTTTCTTAGCATTTGATTTTGATCATTATTTTGGTAAGAAAGTTCATGACTTTCTTTGGAGAAATAAAGATATAAAAGGCATTGACTATTATAATGTTCTGTATCAGCACAGAGATATGTTAGATGCGATATTCGTGAATAGCAAAAATGAAGATTTGAGGAGGCTTATTATCTATTCTATTTTGCAAGCTACTAATATTCGCGATAAAATAGAAATGGACAAGTTATTTGCATTGGCAGGGGAATTTGATGAGTCAAAGGCCAACATCTTTGATTACTTAATTTTAATTGAAAAGATGGAGTATGAATTTTCAGCCTTACCCTATGAGGGGGATTTTCGTGTTGTATTTGCAGAAAAATGTGTAGTTCGATTAACCAAATTCGAACAAGCGATTAGCGACAGCGAGATATTGCTTATTATTTACCATCACTCGGCAAAATTCATGTCTAAATGTGACAAGGTGCCTGATGCTATAAGATACTATCAAAGAATTTTGGATCAAAAACCAAGCGATCCATTTGTATTATTGCAGCTAATGAGAATATATCAAAAGTTAGAAAATAATGAGCATGAAAGGCGCATCATTTCGCAGATTTTTGGACTCGAGGAAGTTCCATTGTCGATTTTGCTTGCAACTTATGAGCACATCAGTTCAATTAGATACAGTGATTTACATGAAGAATACATTGATAGTAAAATCGAAAAATTTACTGAAATAATTACTAGCTCCATTAATGGGGATTATGATCATCCTTACAGGATTCTTGGAGGACTTGCAAAGCACTTATTATACAATTGCCCTACATATTTTGCTGTTATTGTACAATCTTTACCTATACCCGCAAAACTGGAGAAGAACAAAGAACTTAGTATAAATTATGCGAAGATACTTTCAGCTTACTATATTCTATTGAAATCCCAAAATGAAGAAAATGAGAGAGGAATAATTGAGGAAGAGAGGAACAGAATCTTTTACATTGCAGAAAAATGTTACCTTGAAGCGATAAAAAATGACTTCGATAAAAAGGCTTATATAGAATTGTTAATTGAAGCCCAAACATTTGATAAAGCGCTTGAGATTTGGGAGACTATGTACAAAAAAGATGGGATTTATAATTTGCAACTAAAATGTAAAATTTTACGTGGGATGAAGAGGTACGATGAATCATTAGTTGCAATAAATACTACAATAGAAAAGGCTCTAGAAGAGAAAGTTCATTCATCCCACATGGCTGCTTTCTATCATGACAAAGCCGAAACACTACTCCATATGAACAACCTAGAGTGTATTGACATGTTAGAAATTGCCATTGACAAACAGGATAGCGAAATCACTAAAAAATGGTGGAGTGATAAACTTGGAGAATGGCAGAAAAAATTTGGTATTACTCCTGAAGATTTGTCATAGACATTATTATTTTTCATAAAATAGTGAATCACAATACATATGGGGTCCACTATTTAATCTGTCGTTTTTCCAACGCGATCAAATATCTTATTCAACAGTGAGATTATTGGATTACTGCATTATTGAATTATTGCATTACCCCTGTTTTTCGGCAAACTCTTTAAATCTTAACATATATTTCATCGATTCTTTTTTGAAATACCATGGCATTAAAATCCCCATTAACTTCCAGAAACCTGTCATCTCATAACTGTTGGTTGTTTTGTAAAGGGTTTTATGACCACCCAAAGGAGTAAAGTAGTTTTTCCCCTCGTGGTAAATTCCTTTTGCTTCATAGGAGGCACTTAATTCATACGGCAGATTTCTTACAGTTATAGTTTCGATAATGTCAACCTCTCTTTTTCCCATCAGGTATTTTAACCGTGTTTTTGCTCCGGGTTGTCCCTGAGTTCCACTTATTAGTTCAAAACTGACCTGTTCAGGTTGCCAAAATTTAACATTGTTTGGATTATCAAAGAGTTCTACCACTCTGGAAACGGGAAGATTAATTTCCACTTCAGAATCGAATTTCATTATAAACCTCATTGTTGTTGAATGTATTAAAAATCGGATAAAGTGCGAAAATACAATAAATGAATTTGTATCCCAAACTTTTCATGAAATTAACCACATTATTGGATTATTGCATTATTGAATTATTGGATTAAAGAGCTTTCCTTCCAAACATTCAAACCGCCGTTTAAGTAATCAGTAAACAATTTCCCCGGTTTTATTATTATGTTAAGTTTCAATCTTTTTCCATTTGATGTTTTCTTAATCAGATGGAAAAGTTGGTCTCCGTGAAACCATCCATTTAACAGGAGTTTAAAGATGCGCGCAGTAGAATATAATGATTATGGGGGACCTGAAGTTCTCCACCTCACTGAAGTTACAAAACCGGTACCTAAAGAAAATCAAATATTAGTAAAAATTATTGCCACAACTGTAACATTGGCTGATATCCGTTTAAGAAAAGCTGACCCTTATTTGGTGAAATTTATGATGGGTTTTTGGCATCCAAAAAACAAAACTCTTGGGATAGAATTTTCGGGAGTTGTTGAGTCGGTGGGTAAAGATGTAAAAAATTACAAAGTAAACGATGAGGTCTTTGGATCTGCGGGTTTTACTTTTGGTACTTATGCTGAATATATCTGCCTTCCAGAAGATGGAGTGATATCTCTTAAACCTGAGAATATCAGTTTTCAACAGGCAGCGGCAGTTACATTTGGCGGGTTGACGGCACTTCATTTTCTTCGATTGGGACAAATTGAAAAAGGGAAAAAGATTCTTGTTTATGGTGCCTCAGGGAATTGTGGATCCGCAGCGGTTCAACTCGCAAAATATTTTGGTGCTGAGGTTACCGGGCTCTGTTCAACAAACAATGTTAAACTTGTAAAGTCGATCGGAGCTGACAAGGTCATAGATTACACCAAAGACGATATAGGGAACTATCCAAACTCATTTGACATCGTTTTTGATACGGTGGGGAAAAGTCCATTTGGCAAAAGTGTAACTGCACTGAAGGAGAAGGGATATTATCTTCGACTGGTACACATGAACCCGACGGTAGTATTAGCCGGTTTTTTCACAAGTTTAACAAAGGGGAAAAAGGTTATTGGTGGTACTGCTGTCGAGAAAAAAGAAGGCATTGAATTCCTAAGGAGATTGCTGGTTAGCGGTGAATTTGTTCCGGTTATCGATCGGGAATTTTCTCTCGAAAATATATCAGCAGCTCATTCTTATGTAGAAACAGGAAGAAAAAAGGGGAGTGTGGTAGTTAATGTTGCACAAGTCGGAAAATAGGAAACATGAAAATTGTATCTGTAGTGTTGGAAAATAAAGATATTATCCTTGAGCCATTAACATTAAACCATGTTGATGAATTACTTCCAGTTGCCATAAATCCCGAACTCTGGCTGTTAACAACTGTGGTAATAAGGAGCAGGGAAGATTTATATTCTTATATTTCAAAAGCACTTGAGGAGAAAGAAAAAGGGACAGCTATGCCATTTGCGATAAAGATTAAAGCCACAGGTGAATATGTTGGAAGCACCCGGTTTGGGAATATCGATATTTCCAATAAAAGGGTTGAGATTGGCTGGACCTGGATAGGAGTGAGTTGGCAACGAAGTTTTGTGAACACAGGGATGAAATTTTTAATGTTGCAACATGCCTTTGAGGTATGGGGTTGCAATCGGGTTGAACTTAAAACAGATGCACTTAATACCCGTTCAAGAAATGCGATTTTAAGAATCGGAGCCAAAGAGGAGGGCACACTCCGCAATCACATGATAGTTTTTGATGGCAGGATTCGAGACAGTGTTTATTTCAGTATCATTTCTGACGAATGGAGTTCAGTAAAAGAGAATCTCCATAAAAAGCTCAGGTATAACCAATAAACGCTCTTTTAGTGGATATTTCTGCCTGTTAGTGTTATTACTGCATCCACATTATCGCCTGATTCATTTCTGACAATAAACCATATTTTTGTATCATCGGTAACATAAGCAAATTCATTAGGATTTGAATTGGTTGGGTCAAATGAATAGTGTTCACCAATTTTTGTGCTAACAGGATAGATATCAACTCTTTTAATTTGAGGAATTACTATTGAAATGTTCCGCAGCTTTTCGGCAGAGTTAAAATAATATGTAATAACAATCTTTTTATCTTCCAGTAGTTCTTTCCTGACGGGGAAGTCGATCGTAGAATTATAAATTTCAGCAACTACTTCACTACCGGTATTATCTTTGACGGAATGTGAGACATTTTGATAGTTTAATCTCTCAATCACGGCATTTCGAGATATTCCCCATTCAAATATAACATCATGATCTGCTCCAGCGATATCATCAAAAAACCATGAGCCAACCCAGACCCCACCCAGAATCAAAACAGTGATAAAAAAATGTTTTGCCGGCCACAAAGGATTAACTTTCCTGACAAAATTTTTCACCGAGCCGGATTTCCGTGATTTGACATCTTCTGATCCCGGGATCACCGGAGGAGGTGGTAATTCAAAGGAAGTTCCGTTATTATAGAGTTGGGGATTCAACAGGCTTTCTTCGGTAACTCTCGATGATCTTGCGTAATTATTGGATTCATGGTTAAAACTTCTTGACCCGGGGGTAATGTATCCATCGCTGTTTGAAGATGAAATATTTGGCATTGGATGCCCGGATTCAATGGTCATTCTGTAGGATGGAGGAGGAGCTTCCATCGGGTTTGTGTTTCTGTAAGGTCGTGCAATTGGAGGAGGAGGAACTTCTATATGAGAGGATGGTTGGGGTGGATTAATATCCAACGTGAGTTTTTCGCCACATTTGTAGCAAAACGACATTTCAGCAGTTACGCGGGCACCACATTTTGGACAAAAATTCATTTAATCTCCAATTTTAATTTACTTGTACAGATTCTATTAAAATCGGATTTCGAGAAAGTAGTTTCAGAGACTTACTTTTAGTCCCTGACAGGTATGCAGAATCATCCGCAATTATTGTTTTGATTAGAAGTCGTAATTTATCTAAAAATTTTTTAGAATACAAGCAATATTTTTTACTTGTGATATCACGCTTTCCCTGACAATCAGGCCGGTGTTTTATGTCACAATTAAGTGATTTTTTTAAGATGTAAACTTTGACAGGCTGAGTGCAATATTTGCTTTTTAGACTGTTATGATTTAACTTTGAATATTGTTTATTAATAAACGACCAAGTGAGATTTTAAAATGGAGAAGAAAAATTTGATGAATTCAACAGGATTAAAATCCAGAGTTTTACTTTTGGTTTTACTGTTTATGTCCGTTTCACTTTTTACCTCCTGCAAAGAGGAAAGTTCGGTTGGATTATCAAACAAAGATCATACCGCTGCGATTAAAGTTGTTATTGAGAGTGTTCTTGATACGATCAAAAAAAACAATCCGGAGTATCCGGGCGGATTTTCCATTTATGTAACATATCCGGGGGGAAAAGCTTTTGCCTCGGCCGGCTTTACAAATGCACCCAATGAATTCACTCACTTTAGAGCAGCAAGTAACACCAAGTCGTTTACTTCAACAGCAATAATGCTTCTATACCAAAAGGGAAAACTCAGCTTTAATGCTAAAGTTACTGACACCATTCCGGGGACCAATAAACCTTATCTTCCCGATGATGCCAATTATAATATTCCATTTAAAAATTCGATTACGATACTTCAGCTGATGCAGCACAGAGCAGGTGTATTTGATGTTTCCAATGAAATGATTCCCGATACAATTCAGGCAAATGTTCCATACAAGGGGGAAAACTACAACGACTACATCTTGAAAACTGATCCAAATCATACATTCACATTTGATGAATTAACCTCAGTAAATTCTGTTACAGGTTTATATTACTTCCCACCTGGAGGAGGTTATCACTACAGTAACAGTGGATATGTTCTGTTGGGAAAAATAATTGAGAGGGTTTCGGGAAAGAGTTACAGCGATTTTGTTAAAGATGAAATTATGATTCCGATGGGGCTGTTATCTTCCAGCATGCCATATCTTGGAAGTGACCAGCAGCTTCCTGCTCCATTTGTTCCGGGTTATGTACAAAGTGTGGATGGAATAAAAAATACAACTATTTCGAATATTTCAGGTAATGTTGCCGAAGGGAATCTAATTACAACCCCTGTTGATCTTGCAAAATTTTTAAGGGAATCAATTCTTGGCAAGGGAGTGATCTCGTCGGTGGTTATGAATCAGGTTATGTTGAATATGATTCCGATGGGGGGAGCCACTGCCAATGGTTACGGATGTGGTCTGCAATATGTTCCAAACCTTGGTTATGGACACACAGGAGCGCACGAAGGATATCTCTCCGAGATGATATATGACCCGGTAACAGACATCACAATGATTATTTATTCAAATGCCTGGGATATGAGGGATGGAATCTATTCAATTTCGAAAGTTATGAACACGATGCAGGAAGCACTCTATAAAACCAAAGGGATTGTACTTGGAAGGTAATAGTATCAATATTGAACCAGTTGACTTTTGTCGGGTTAAAAAGATAGATGAAAAAGGTTACGGATTTCTTAAGAGCCAACATCACAAAGCCGATGTGTTTTTCCATTTTTCTCAAATAAAAAGAGAAGAACTTCTTCTTAAACTTGAAAAATTGAAGAGGGGAGATTTTTTCCTCTTTTTCACCTCAAAAGGGAGACCCGACGGGAAAAGAAAAGTTGACAGGCTTTGGTATGAAGTTTCTGAGATACCTGTTGAAGTGATTCCCTCTTTGGTGGAGTCGCTGTTGCATGAATTTCAGGAGGGGATTACAAATTTGTATGATCTGCTGTTTGTTTTTAGTGAATTAAAAAAGTCAGGTTATATATTTCCTCATCAGGTTGCCGAAGTGCTCAATTCCACAAAAATTTTGAATCTTCCAACCACGATTGTCCCATATCTTAATTCTGAAGAACTTCAACTCCTCCATCAAAATTTGAAGATGGAAGAGCTGAAGGAAAATCCCGTTAAACCGTTCTGGTATCAAGAGATGGCAAAAGCAGGATTAAAATAGAGAATCAGTCGAGTAAATCTTTGATTCTGAAAATCTTCAAAAAGAGGTCCTTTCGAGTCCAACTCCACAAATTAAGCTAAATCTATTGAGTACAAGTCCACAAATTAAGCTGAATCCATGGAGTACAAGTCCACAAATTAAGCTGAATCTATGGAGTACTACTCCATAAATTACGGTAAATTTATGGAATTCACCTTGACACAACAAATCCATTTTGGTGTTTAGGGGGTAGTGGCCGGAATTCTTTGCCTCATGCGGGGATTATCGTTAAATTTGCATTGTAAAACGAAAATAATGATGCAAAAGAAAATAGACGAAATTGTAAATAAGATAAAAGCCTCAAAGAAGTATAAAATCATTCTTGAGGAAACGATCCGTGATGTTCTGACAAGTGAATATGGTCGTCATAAAAGTATAAAAATTGCTGAAGAGATGGCAAAAAAGAAACTCCACCGGATAAGAGCTGAATACCTTGGTGAACCAAACTACAAAAAGGTGAAGGACAGCCTTGCAGCCGCCTTTCAAAGTGGAAATGATGAGGAGATAAGAGAAGTCTGTTGGACAATCTTTTCGAAACATTCCTCCACCCGCGAACGAAACCAGTTACTTGATGAATATTATAAAAAATTGTTTGATGTTACAGGGATGCCAAATACAGTAGCCGATCTTGCATGTGCACTTAATCCATTGTCTTTCAGATGGATGGGACTTCCCCAAAATGTAAAATTTTACTCCTACGATGTGAATGAGCAGTTTATCGATCTCATAAACTACTATTTTGAGTTGGAGGGGCTTGAACCACTGGGGATCCAGAGGGATGTATTTTCAAGTCCCCCCGAAATTCCGGTGGATGTTGCATTCCTTTTTAAGATGTATTATTGTTTGGAACACCGACAGACAGGTGCCGGGCTTGAGGTGGTTAAAAATGTTCCTGCAAAAAAAGTACTCATATCCTTTCCAACAATTAATCTTGTGGCAAAAAAGACGGATATTCTTGGAAACCATGAGTCAGAATTAAAAAAAGGGGCGGAAGAACACGGTTGGAAGCTGGGATATATTGAGTTTGAAAACGAAGTTGTAGTTGTTGTGGAGAAAGAATGATTTTAAGTATTAGGTGGGTTTCATGAGTGGAGTGCTTTATGTGATTGCTACTCCTATTGGGAATCTTGAGGATATCACTCTGAGGAGTTTAAGACTGTTAAAAACTCTCAAACACCTTGCTTGTGAGGATACAAGGACTACTCGATTTTTGTTGGGCAGGCTTTCCATTGAAGTGGATCATCACTTGTTCGCTTATCATGAACATAATGAAAAAAAGGCGACTGAGAAGGTAATTGAATTACTGGAAGCCGGGACTGATGTTGGGCTGGTATCAGATGCGGGAATGCCTGGTGTGAGTGATCCGGGGTACCGGGTGGTATCAAGAGCAGTTGAAGAGGGATATAAGGTTGAAGTTTGTCCCGGTGCCTCAGCAGTTCAAACGGCATTAATTGCTTCGGGATTGCCATTTTCGAGTTATACTTTTAAGGGATTTCCTCCCAGAAAAGAGGGGAAAAGGAGAAAGTTTTTTGAAGAGGAGAAAGATTTACCTCATACACTGATATTTTTTGAATCAAAACACCGGATAATAAAAACGATGGAATCGGCTTTTGCCGTTTTTGGAAACCGGATGGCTGTGGTATGTTTTGAGCTCACAAAACTGCATGAAACGATTGTAAGGGTTCCTCTTGGTGAGATGGCATCAACTCTCGAAGTAACCGATCTCCGTGGTGAGATCACAGCTTTGATTGCAGGTGTTAATCCAAAATTTAATGATGAAGATGATGGAGATGAACAGGAAGATGAAAAATCATCCGAGGAGAGACTATCCAAATACAAATTAAAACAGATGGAAAGAGAAGAGGAAGAAAATGAAGGAGCTTAAAACCCGATCGGGAGTGATGAAGTTTCCTGTGTTTCTTCCCGATGGTACACGCGGAATTGTGAGGAGTGTTGACTCGATGGATCTCGAAATGTGTGGGATAGAATCGATAGTGGTTAATACACTTCATCTCTCCACAAAACCGGGACTTACAACCGTTAACGGAGCAGGTGGAATTCATAATTATATGAATTTTCATCACCCTGTAATTTCTGATTCGGGAGGCTTTCAGGTCTATTCCCTTATAACAGAATCGAAAGCCGGGACCATTCACAAGGATGGTTTTACCTACAAACTTGAACAAGACTCAGACAAAAAAGTACTCACACCTGAGAAGTGTATTCAGTATCAGTTCAAAATTGGTGCTGATATAATTTATTGTCTCGATTATTGTACTCATCCATCTGCACCCGACAATATTCAGGAGGAGAGTGTTGATCTGACGATTCAATGGGCAAGAAGGTGCAAAAAAGAATTTGAGACTCAGCTTAAGCTTAGAAAAGTAAAAGAAGAAAACCGGCCGCTGCTTTTTGCTGTGGTTCAAGGGGGAAACAATCCCGATCTCCGCAAAAAATGTGCTCTGGAGCTTTTAAGGATCGGTTTTGACGGTTATGGATTTGGTGGATGGCCCATTGATGATGATGGAAAACTGCTTGATATGGTAGGTTATGTGGCTGAGCTGATTGGTACCGATTTTCCAAAACACGCACTTGGTATCGGAAAACCTGAAAATCTGGTAAAAGCTTATATCGCCGGTTATGAAATTTTTGATTGTGTAATTCCCACCCGGGATGCCCGCCACAAGAGATTATATACATTCAGGGATTTTGAACGGATTCAATGTATTGAAGACTTTGAAGAAGGTTTTTATAAATATCTCTATTTGCAGGACGATATTCACATCAAAGCTCTGAAATCAATTGAAGAGGGTTGCGACTGTCACACCTGTAAACACTTCTCAAGAAGTTATTTACACCATCTTTTTAGAATCGGTGATACCCTTGCCTACAGACTTGCCACAATACACAATCTGAGGTTTTATACCAGGCTGATCGACAAGTTGAGAAGTTTTGATGAGTGATCCTGCTTTGGAGGAGAGAATTCTTCGGCGATTAATGGATTCGGGGAAATACTCCAATGTTTATGAAGGGACTCTCAGAAAAATAATTTCCACCATGACTCTGCGCTTTAAAAAAGAAAAAGAGATCGAAAAAAATGTAAGGAAAAAACTTCATCAGATATATGCAGCATACCAAATATTAGGTATTAGGGATAAGGTATCTGGTATTAATTCCGAGATATCAGGTATCAACGAAGTCTTGAAGAGTCATGTTTCAACGGCGGAGAGGATGGGGTTTTATGAGGAATTTTACGCGAAAATATTTGATGTCTTGGGGGAACCGGGGAAGAAGTATAAAATATATGATGCAGCGTGTGGTCTAAATCCGTTTTCTGCTTTTTATTTTAAAGAGAGAGTTGAGTTATATCATTGCTCCGATATCGATGTTGAAGCGAATAAAGAAATAAACAGGTTTTTTACTGAAAATGAACTGACAAATTTTTCTTCTGAAAACCGGGATTTGATGGTGGATGAAATTCCATTTTCAGATTACGATGTTGTATTCCTTTTTAAGACCTTGTCATGTATTGAAAGACAGGAAAAGGGGAGTGCAAAAAAGATTTTACATAATACACTCGAGGCTCCGGTTGTTGTTGTGAGTTTTCCCTCAAAATCGATAGGTGGAAAAGAGAAGGGGATGGTGGAAAACTATTCCAATTTCCTCGAAGAATTGTTGGAAGATATTCCTCATACAAAAACTGTTATTCACTTTCCGACAGAGGCGGTGTATGTTATTTTTAGAAGTAGTGAAGAATCGAAGTAGCTTGTAGCGGAGAATCCAAGTAGCTTTTTCTGGAGAAGCGCAGAGGATATTAAAGAAAGTTTATGTAGGTATCTTTGTCGGATTCTTTGAGTTTAAAGAGGGAGGTATATCTTTTTTGTTCGGAGTTGTTGGTGACTGCACGGTTAACGGCGTTTTTGCTGCCGATAATGATTAAAAGGTTTGCTGCGCGGGTGATTGCGGTATAAACGAGATTCCGTTTTAACATAAAATATTGTTCAGAGGTTAAAACCACAATTACACATGGGTATTCGGAACCCTGGCTTTTATGGATGGTACATGCATAAGCAAGGGTAAGATCATCGAGAGATGAATTATTAAAATTTACCTCTCTGTCACCAAAATTAAAAATAAGTTCTTCCTCTTCGTCATCCACTGCCTTCAAAAAACCGATATCCCCATTGTAAATATCTCTTTCATAATCATTCACAAGCTGCATAAACTTATCATTTTTTTTGAAAACAACATCACCTTTGGTAAAAAGAGCCGGATTTTTGTTCAGCCCCTCTTGCAGGCATTTATTGATTGCATCCACACCGGCATCACCTTTATACATCGGAGCCAGTACCTGAATATCGGTGAAGGGATTAAAATTGTATTTACCGGGAAGCCGGTCACGAATCAGTTCAAGAATCGTATCCGGAATTAAAGCGCTGTTTTCCTCTTCGATGAAGAAAAAATCACCATCTTTATCATTTGAAAGATCGGGCATAATTCCACGGTTTATTTTGTGCGAATTTGTGATAATCCGACTTTTTTCTGCCTGTCTGAAAATTTTGTTTAATCTTATTATTGGTACCTTGTTGAACTCAAGGATATCGTGCAGAATGTTTCCAGGTCCGATTGCCGGAAGCTGATCTTTATCACCCACAAATATTACTGTGGTATCCCTGTTAACGGCATAAAGAAGTGACGCCATCAAAAAAGTATTGATCATTGAAACTTCATCGATAACCAAGAGATGAGCTTTTATCGGGTTAGTTCTGTTATGGACAAATTTTCCGGTTGTGGAGTCATATTCAAGCAACCGGTGAATTGTTTTTGCTTCAAGACCAATAACCTCAGCCATTCTTTTGGCAGCTCTTCCGGTGGGAGCGGCGAGAGCGATCTTCAATTTACATTTTTTATAAAGATCGATTATCCCTTTAAGGGTGGTTGTTTTTCCCGTACCGGGACCACCTGTCAGGACAAGAAAACCATTTTCGGTACTTAACCTTACAGCTTCAAGTTGTTCCTCGGAGAAATGGGTGAGAGTATGTGCAAAATTTTTGAAAAAATCTGTTGAATCGTCGTGTTTTTCACGGGAAAGTTCAACTATTTTGGATTCGATGATTCTTTCTGAATCGTAAATTTCCCGAAGATAAACATTGTTATTTATCACTACAATTCTGCGTTCGGTGATCAGTTCCTGAAACTGAACATCATACTGGTTGAGATCAACATTCAAATTTTTAAGGCAGAGCGTTAAAAGTTCATCGTAAGGAAGAAACACATGACCATCGCTGTTGGCAGAATTTTCGAGAACATACAGCACACCACTTTTTATCCTTGGTGGAAAGTCGGGACTTAAACCCACTTTAGATGCAATAACATCCGCTGTTTTGAATCCCACACCTCGAATATCAAAAATCATTTGATAAGGATTCGACAGGATTACTGTTTCAGCCTGATCGCCATATCTTTGCAGTATCTTTTGTGAATGGGTGAGGGGGATGTCATAGTTCTGCAGAAAAATTACAAGTTTGTGCAGATTTTTTTGTTCGTTCCAACTTTGCAGGATTTTTTGCAGTTTTTTTTGAGATACACCCGGAACATTCAGAAGTTTTTGGGGGTCTTTGTCGAGAATCTCGAGTGCTTTTTCACCGTAATAATCAACCAGGAATTTGGCTGAATTTTTAGGGAGTCCTTTGAGAACACCCGAGGAGAGGTATTTAAGGATCGCAATTTTCCCCTCGGGTTTCAAAATGATAATTTTAGATACTTTAAACTGAGAGCCGTATTTGGGGTGGGTCATCCACTCACCTTCGGCTTCAATTCTGTCGCCTTCTGAAAGTTTGGGGAGGGTGCCGGTGACAATCCTTCCTGAACGGAGTCTTACCACACCAAAACCGCTGTCTTCGCTGTAGAAAGTAATCCTTTCGATTTCACCTTTCAGTTTTTCGGGCATTTTACGATCTTTTTACAGTTGTTGTGTTAGCCTGATCTGAGGGATAAATTACCACTTCAGAGATATTCACATGAGCCGGTCGGGTTGCACAGAATATAATCGTGTCGGCAATATCTGCCGGAGAGAGGGGAGTCATCCCTTTGTAAACATTTTTTGCCCGTTCTTCATCTCCATCAAACCTGATAAGACTAAATTCAGTTTCCACCATTCCGGGATCAACAGTTGTAACTCTGATATTTTTATCATAGAGTTCAACTCTCATTGCTTTTGTAAGGGCATTTACCGCAAATTTTGTTGCGCAATAGACATTTCCGTTTGGATAAACCTCTCTGCCGGCAACGGAGCCAACATTAATAATATGTCCACTGCCATTTTTAATCATCAAATTTGAGACTGATTTTGTGACAAAAAGAAGACCTTTAACATTTGTATCGATCATTTCATCCCAACCTTCGGGATCACTCTCGTGTAGTGGCGAAAGTCCTTTACCCACACCTGCATTATTCAACAGGATATCAATTTTTTTCCAATCGTCGGGCAGTTTCTCAAACAGAGTGAAAACTTCTTCTTTTTTTCTAACATCGAGGGGGAGAGTGAGCGATTCAGTTCCAAATTCTTTTAACAATTCTTCGGCAAGAATTTTGATTCTATCGATCCTTCTAGCGGTCAAAATCAGCTTGCAGCCTTTTCTTGCAAAGGCTTTTGCAGATTCCATTCCTATGCCGGATGAAGCACCTGTGATAAAAACAATTTTTCCTTTGATGTTCATGATTTTTACCGTATTTTGTAACCAAATTTAAATTAAGAATGCAATTTACCAATAAAATAAGAGTTAAACTATGGTACTGAGTTTGCGTGAGTCATGGGAACTCACAAACGGAGTAACTTTAAAACTGCTTGAAAAGATACCGGAACATCACCTTAGTGTTAAAGCAACATCGGGGGGCAGGAGTATTGGTGCAAAATTTGCCCATATAAATAATGTAAGAGTGCAGTGGCTTAATGCGATCGGGGGGGTGCATTCGATTGGTTTAATTCGGTTGGGGAAAGATGACTATACTTACAAGACGAAGATTTTGGAAGCGTTAAAAATATCATCTGACCGTATAGGTGGACTTGTGGAAACCAGTGTAAGAACCGATATGAAAGTTAAAGGATATCCAAAAGGAATCAATTCGTTTCTGTTCTATTTGGTATCGCATGAAGCTCACCACAGGGGTGAGATAATTCTCTCGTTAAAATCGGTAAACCTGAATTTAGAGAGTGAATTTTTGTTCAGTTTATGGGATTTTTAAAGACACCGGGATAATGATAGTCTGTTATTTGATTAAAATCGAAGGATTATTATTCAGTGTTTGATTAGAAAGGAAAAATGATTTAAATTTACGAGTTAAGGTTTTATAATATTTAATATTTGCTTATGACAAGTTAAGACTTTAAGTTTCAATTGAAAATGAATCGAGCAGTTTAACATTGTTTCCCCGTCAACCATGAAGAATGGGTTTAGCTTAATCAAGTAACAATTTAAGAGAGAAGATGCAACAGAGAAGAGTAGTAGTAACCGGAATGGCGGCACTAACACCAATAGGCCTTGGAGTTGAAGAGTTTTGGCAAGGGATGATGGAAGGCAGAAGTGGGGCTGCATTAATAACCAAATTCGACACTTCGCGAGTGACAACAAAGTTTGCTTGTGAACTTAAAGGCTTTGATCCGTTGAATTATATTGAGAAGAAAGCTGCCCGTCGGATGGATTTATTCTGTCAATATGCAATGGCTGTAGCTAAAATGGTTCTTGAAGATGCAGGGATTGATCCTGATAAAATGTCAGTTGAAGACAAAGACGACACGGGTGTGATGATAGGTTCCGGAATTGGTGGGATGAATGTTTTCCAGGAGCAAGCGAGGATAAATGCAGAACAGGGGCCAAACCGGGTTTCCCCGTTTTTTATCCCGATGCTTATTCCTGATATTGCTGCCGGTCAGGTATCAATCGAATATGGATTTAGAGGACCAAACTACTGTGCTGTATCTGCATGTGCAACTTCGAACCATAACTTTATCGACTCATTTATGTTGATTAAAGAGGGACAGGCAGAAATGATGATAGCCGGTGGAACAGAAGGACCGATATGTGAACTTGGTGTCGCGGGATTTAATTCTTCTCAGGCATTGTCAAAAAGGAATGATTCACCTGAAACTGCAAGTCGCCCTTTTGACAGCACAAGAGACGGTTTTGTAATGGGTGAGGGAGCCGGTGCGCTGGTTCTGGAAGAACTTGAACACGCCAAAAAGCGTGGTGCCAGGATATATGCTGAAATTGTAGGTTATGGTCTTACGGGCGATGCCTACCATATAACAGCGCCTGATCCTTCGGGACATGGTGCTCGACTTGCGATGCTTCGTGCATTAAAATATGGAAATATTGATCCGACAATGCTCGATTATATTAATATGCATGGAACTTCCACGGGTCTGGGAGATATAGCTGAGACTCAATCAATAAAAGCTGTTTTTGGAGATCAGGCATACAAAATGAATGTCTCATCAACCAAAAGCATGACGGGGCATTTGCTTGGAGCAGCGGGAGCTGTGGAAGCGATTGCCACCATTAAATCAATTTTGCACGGTGTAATACCGCCAACAATTAATTTTGAATTCCCCGATCCCGATTGCGATCTTAATTACACATTTAATACACCGCAGAAAAAGGAAGTGGTTTATGCAATGAGTAATGCATTTGGTTTTGGAGGTCACAACACATCAGTTATATTTAAGAAATATGAAGAAAACCAATAACATACAGGTATGAATTTATGAGAAATATTAAAACACTTTTACTTTTTATGGTTGTTCTTGTTTTTACAGGAATGGCTCAAAACGAAACATGGAATTACACAGGTAAGATGCATTTCCCTGAAGAGGACACAGCATTTGTGCGTCCTTTCCTTATGACCATCGACTCTGCCGGGGTTGTATATGTTGCTTCATCAAAAGCAACCACAACCAAGGCACACAATGCCATATATTATCTTCTCCCCGGAGATACAATTTTCAAAAAAATGATCGATTTTGATAATAATGGAGATTCCGATACCCTTACCGGTAACATTGGTGCAATAAGAGGAATAGCTGCTCTTAATGGAGATGTTTACATTAATGCAAGCATCCCTTATCAGAGAACAGCTCCAAACACAGTGGCTGCACAGTATGTTTATCCAAACCGTGATACAAATCTTGTTCAAAAATTTGGATTCAACATCAATGGTGCAGGTTATGGTACTTACATCCATGGCGCAGCAATTACAAAAGATTCAATTGTTTTCACAGGAGTATCATTTAACACCACTATAAGATTTTATAATTTTTCTTACGCACTGACAACACCTGCAAGAGGATCATGGATCTCGATGGCTACATTTCCACCGGTACCGGGTGGACCACATTTTAACGGCCTTGATGTTGTAAGAGATGTTGCAGTGTTGCGCACCGGTGATTACAACAATCCTGAAACACCATGGTACACATCCAGAAATTCGAAATCCTCCACTGAAATCACGGGCGGAATCGCAATGTGGTCAGGTGGAAGTCAAACAAATCCATCAGCATACTCGGGTACAAAAATCACCGATCTTGCAAGAGATCTCGATTTTTCCAGCGCGATTCCTTACGGAATTGATGTAGATGCAAATGGTGTGCTATGGGTAGCCGGAACCGATTCAACAAGAAGATGGGTAAAGGGATACAATGTAATTGTAAACTTTGCTGATCCGCTTTATGAACTTCCTGCACAGTTTAGTGGCTCAAATCCAAATCCTGATGGTGCCCCAATGACAGGACCAAGTGATGTTGTTTTAACAAAAGACACAAAAAGAGCTTTTGTAGCAGATGGCGGAAGCCGTTCAGTTTACAGATTCGATTATTATGATCCTACCGGTGTTGAAGATGGTGTTGCAACCAATCCTTTCAATTTTTCACTTGATCAAAATTATCCTAATCCATTTAACCCTTCAACTTTGATTAAATTCTCACTTCCTGAAGCCGGAAATGTAAAACTTTTTGTTACCGACATGATGGGACAGCAGGTTGCAGGAATTTATGACGGATACAAATCATCCGGAAGTCACTCCATCGCTTTTAACGGTTCAGGACTCACCAGTGGTGTTTACTTCTACACATTGGAGACAATGAGTGGAAGAATCACAAAAAAAATGATGTTAATGAAATAATTTGAGTCAGAGGTTTTAAATGGAATTTACAAGAGCAGCAGGAATCCTTCTTCATCCAACCTCCCTTCCGGGGAAATTTGGAATTGGAGATTTGGGTCCTGAAGCATACAATTTTATCGATTTTTTAACTGCCGCAGGTCAAACCCTGTGGCAGGTGTTTCCTTTGGGTCCAACAGGATACGGAGATTCACCCTATCAGTGTTTTTCTGCATTTGCAGGAAACCCGTTGCTCTTGTCACCTCAGACACTTGCAGAACAAGGTTTTTTGTCGGAAGATGATCTGGTTAATGTTCCCGATTTTAATCCCGAATTTATCGATTTTGGATGGGTGATTGATTATAAAAAACCACTTCTACTCAAAGCTTTTGAAGGTTTTAAAGCTAACACACAAAAAAGTGTTAAAGATGCTTACAACAAATTTTGCAAAAACAATACAGAGTGGCTTGAAGATTATGCCCTTTTTATGGCAGCAAAGGAATATCATGATGGTGCCTTATGGACAACCTGGGAGCATTCCATAGCAGTAAGAGAGCCCAAAGAGTTGCCAAAATGGAAGAAAAAACTGGCGGAAGGGATTAACTATCAAAAATTCCTTCAATTCTGTTTCTTTGAACAATGGACAAAACTTAAAGCCTATGCAAATAAAAATGGAATAAAAGTAATTGGCGATTTGCCGATCTTTGTTGCGTATGACAGTGCCGATGTATGGGCAAATAAAGAACTTTTTACGGTGGATGAAGCGGGTAAACTTATTTGGGTTGCCGGTGTTCCTCCCGATTATTTTTCTGCCACAGGCCAGCTTTGGGGCAATCCACTTTATCGTTGGGATCAGATGGAAAAAGACGATTTTAAATGGTGGAGAGACAGAATCTCAGCACTGCTTAAAATTGTTGACATAGCCAGGATTGATCATTTCAGAGGGTTTGAAGCTTACTGGCGAATTCCCGGTGATGCACCAACTGCAGTAACAGGCAAGTGGATAAAAGCACCCGGGATGAAGTTTTTTAGAACTGTTAAAAAATATCTGGGAGATCTCCCAATTATTGCTGAAGATCTTGGAGTTATCACTCCTCCTGTCGAAAAACTCCGCGATACTTTTAATTTCCCGGGTATTAAGATCATGCAATTTGCATTTGGAACGGGAATGGAATCAAAGTTCCTTCCTCACAATTACATCAAAAATTGTGTAGTACATACCGGTTCACACGATAACGATACAACCCGTGGATATTTCGATTCAGTAAAACATCAGGACAACGATATCTACAAATTTGCTCAGGAATATCTTAATTGTTACAAACATGACAAGATGGTTGCCGCTGCAATAAAATCTGCATACGCATCTGTGGCAAACACTGTAGTGATTCCGATGCAGGATGTTCTGAATCTTGAAACAGGCTCAAGGATGAACTTCCCGGGGAAACTGGGTGGTGGTAACTGGGCATGGCGTGTGAAGCGGGAATCGTTTCAGAGTGATCTGGCAGCATATTATAACTATATGACAAAAATTTACGAGCGGCCAAAACCCGCTGTTTAATAGAAAAAAAGGAAAATCAAATGGGTATCTTCGATAAAGTATTCAAGAAAAAATTTGAAGACAAAGAACGAACTCTTGATCGGACCGATCCTGTTTACAGGAACAATCTGAAAATTGCGACAGCAGCACTTTTAGTTCTTATGGCACATGCGGATGACCAGTTCACAGACCTGGAGCACACAAAAATTACTTATCTTCTGAAAAAGAGGTTTGGTATTCAGGATGCTGAGGTGGAAGCGCTGCTGATCGAATGTAAGGATCAGATAATCCCCGAAACACAGGTTCAGGAAACACTTAAGTTCATAGATAAAAATTTCTATTTCGACGAAAAATACGATTTGATGAAATATCTTTATATGCTGATGCTGGCAGATATGGATCTCAGTGTACATGAAGTAAAGTTGTTTACAAAAATATCAGGTGCACTTGGAATCAATAAACTTGCCCTGGAGACTATCAAAAAGGACGTCGAGAGGGAAGGATTACAAGGTTAGTCTTCGGAGATATTCAGTTCTTTAATCTTATTGAATAGAACTCTCCTGTTGATGCCAAGAACCTGGGCAGCTTTTGTGCGATTTCCATCGGTTCGATTATTTCACATTGTGCTGATGTTCCTTACCGTAATCTTCACCGGATGTGAGAATGTAAATGCACCGGAGTTACCAAATCCTGTTGATGAAACATTTTTTATCAAAGGTGCCGATCTTTCGATGCTTCCGCAGATCGAAGAAGCAGGAACTGTCCTGTTTAACGCCGATTCCCTCTCAGAGCCCATGCTCACGACCCTAAAACAAGCCGGAGTGAATACTGTAAGGCTTCGTCTCTGGAAGGACCCCACAAACCCGGGACACGATTTTGCATCGGTAAAGTATTTTTCTCAAAGGTTAAAGAGTGAGGGATTTAAGGTTTGGTTGACAGTTCATTATTCCGATACCTGGGCTGATCCCGGCAATCAGAAGATGCCAAAAAAATGGGAAAGTGTATGGAGTTTTAATGCTTTACTCGATTCAGTTTATGCCTATTCCGCTGAAATAGCTCGAGAGATTAAACCAGACTATATCCAATTAGGAAATGAGATAAACAATGGATTCATTTTTCCTTATGGAGACCGTTTTAGATCCCTGCCAAATTTTAAAAGTCTGTTGGATACAGCTTCAAGTGCCGTCAGAAAATTCTCTCCTGAAAGCAAAATCATTCTACATGCTGCAGGGATTCTTTATGTCTCATCACTCTATGAAATATTGAGAAATATAGATTACGACATAATCGGACTCTCCTATTACCCGATGTGGCACGGAAAACCCGTTGACACACTAAGTACAATAATCTCAGGCCTTAATACTAAATTTCAAAAACCTGTAGTTATCGCCGAAACTTCTTATCCATTTACACTTGGTTGGAACGACTATACTCACAATGTTGTTGGTACAACTAATCAACTGCATGATGGCTATCCGGCTACCCCCGATGGACAATATTTATTCCTTAAAAAAATATTTTCTGAAGTTCGCGCTTCTACCGGAGGAATCGGAGTTTGTTACTGGGGAGGGGAATGGGTTTCGTTTCGGGGACCAACAGCGACTGATGGTTCTTCTTACGAAAACCAGGCATTTTACGATTTTGAATTTAAAGCTCTTCCTGTTATAAAAGCTTTTGGTGAATAATATCCAGCCCCCTGATTCCACCTCTTTTAAATATATACTTCCTCAGCATTAAAATTGAACTTAATTCCATCCAACTTATGTTTATACCTGTGGAGGTAAAAATGAAAAAATATTTGTCAATAATTGTATCTGTTTTAATCGTTGTCACAGTTGTAACATTTGCCGCAATAAAAAATGGTGAAACATCTGCAGAAAATCGTTCAGAAACCAAAGAAGTGAAAACCATGACAAAGAAGATTGGTGATTTTAAGGTTAAGGATATCGACGGGAAAGAAGTTGATCTCTCAATCTACGAAGGTAAAGTTGTTTTAATTGTAAACGTTGCAAGTAAATGTGGTTATACAAAACAGTATAACGGACTTGAAGCCATTTACAATAAATACAAAGATCAGGGTCTGGTGATTCTTGGTTTTCCATGCAACGATTTTGGCGGACAAGAACCCGGCACCAACGATGAAATTAAAGAATTTTGTTCAACCAAATTTTCTGTAACCTTCCCGATGATGGACAAAGTTTCAGTTCTTGGTGATAACAAAACCCCGTTGTTTGCATATTTGACTGATAACTCAGTTACCGGTACAAAAGATATCAAGTGGAATTTTGAGAAGTTTCTCATCAACAAAAAAGGTGAGATAGTTGAAAGGTTTGTCAGCAAAGATGAACCCGAGAGTGAAAAAGTTACGAAGGCGATAGAAGCGCAGCTGAAATAAGAACTTCAGAGCTTCAGAACTTCAGTATATATTGCCTATGAGTCTTTGAGGTTCAGAGGTTCCGAATCTCTGAGGTTCCGAGGCTCCGAATCACTGAGGTTCCGCAGTACTTCTTCCACAGTTTTGGTGAAATCGTGTTGGGAAAGTGCCCAGGTTTGGGCATTTTCCCCTTTTAATTTTGTTTCGGCGGGGTTATTAAGAAGATGTCGAATTGCTTCTGCTATCGATAAAGATGATCCCGGGGTTACAAGCAGACCCCTTTCATCATTTCCAATTTGTTCAGTTGTTCCACCCGCATTTGTCCCTATAACAGGGAGCCCCATCAACATCGCATCAATTACAGAGAGAGAATACATCTCATTGTGAGTTGGAAGTACAAAAACATCCATTCCATTCAGGTAAGAGATATAATCTTTTTGGAAGGGGATAAGTTTAAACAGATCACTGTTTTCACGGGATAGTTGCATTAGTTTGGAATGTAATTTCTCTGCCTGTTCTTCATAAACTGCGTTTCCATTCTCATCCAAAGTTTTTATGGTGGGTTCACCCATCATCCAAAATTCAACCCGCTCTTTTTCTTCGGGAGAGAGGTATTGAATTGAATCTGCAAAAATATCTACACCTTTGCCTTTGTCGATCCTGCTCATTGCGGCAATAACAAGTTTTTCATCAGGCGTATTCATCTCTTTTCGGATTCTCTGCCTGGTATCTTCTGATCTTATATAATTATTTATATGCCTGCCATACCTGATCAGTTTTACTGCTCCCTGCGGGACGGGGATATAGTTTTCACATTCTCTTTTGCTGAATTCAGATGAAGTAATTAAAACATCAACCCTGCCATAAACAAACCTGTGGATCAAATCTTTTTTTGGTCCGGTTCCCATATAAATACCGTGAATATGCCTGATACCCGATAGCCATTTGATCAATGAGCCTGTAAAAACATCATTTCTTGAGTGGGAATATAGAGTTGTAATCTTATTTTTTTCCATGAATGAAGAGAGTCGCAATACTTCCGGGAATGAAAATTTGGTATTTGTTGAAGTGTAGATAACAGGGATGTTCCACTTTTGGCAGGTGGTATCGATTACAGAATGTTTTCTGCAGAGAACAAAATTTTCAACCCCCGTTTTTTGCAGTTCAACAATCAGATCACATACATAAAGCTCCCTGCCGCCACGGGCAGATGAGTTGAGGAGGTGGAGCAATCTGGTCATGGTGCCTAAACCGGCAAATATTTTTTCAGTTCTGTTAGTATAATATCAGAGGAGAAGGGTTTATAGAGAATGTTGGTGGCACCAGCTTCCATGGCAAGAGCCGAGAGTCGTTCATCCGGGGCTTCAAGAACCGCGAAGATGGGGATTGTTTTATAAACATTTGAGGAGCGCATTCTTTCGATTATCTCGAGAGGTGCCATTCCCGGGAGATCCATATCAAAAAAGGCCAGGTCGTAAGGTTCTGATTTTAGGGAATCGAAAGCAGAAGTGCCACTTTCAGCGGTGGTTAATTCGATATTACTGTTAACAAAAATTTTGGTCATTTCGTCAATACCAAGGCGATCGTTATCAGCATAAAGAGCTTTAATCAAATCATCATTGATACTTGGCTCCTTTTTTGCCAACACGGGAGTTGTCGATTCTTCCTGATAATCTTCTTCCTCCTCTTCTCTAACTTTTTCTCTTCGTGCCGATTCCTGTCGTGCTTTTCTGATCTTGATGATCTCGCTGAATTTTTTCCTTATTGCACTAAGAGTATCCTGGAGAGCTTCAACATCTTCCTGGGAGTTGGTCAAGTCGTTACTGAGTGATCTTTGTAGATCAAGAATCTGTTTCAGATCGGTCTCATATTCATCACGAAGAGCTTCGAGGGAAGAAAGTTCACGGTCAGTATCCTTCAGTTTCCTTGATCTAAGTTCGATAAGTCCTTTAAGGTTCACTGCCTCTATCTTTTTGCCCTGAATATGCTCAACAAGTTGCTGATATTCCTCATAACTTGTGGAATAAGCTTTGCTTTTTTCGGCAAGTTGCTGATTTAATCGAGTAATATTTTCAATGATTGCTTCTTTAGAGCCTGTGAGACCCTGAATTGAGCCTTTAATCTGCTCAAGTAATCCGGAAGTGATTTGTCTTTCATCGTTTAGACGATCAACTTGTCTGTTAAGTGACTGTACTTCAGTATCGAGTGACGAAGCTTTTGATGAAAGTGATTCAACTTTTCTGTTCAGAGCGGTTGCTTCATCAAGCAGATTGTCTCTCTCAATTTTCACCATTTCAAGTTTCTTCTCATTGGTATCGAGTTCTTGAATCAGTTCATCAACTGCTGCAGCGAGTTTGGAATATCTAATTTTTGATTCGTTGAGGTCTCTTTCAACGATGGAAAGTTGATTTTGTCTGGTTGAAATGGCTTCTTCGAGTTCCTGCTTCATTTTAATCAGGTCGCGTTCAACCGAAATTCTTTCCTGGATAACATGCTGCTCAAAGGAAGCTCTTTGGGCGAGCATATCATTTCTCATCCTGTTGATATCTTCACTAAGTTTTTTCTTGATCTGTTCGAGGTCACGGAGTTCAAAATCAAGTTCGGCTCTTTCTTTTAAGATATCCTGAACTTTTTCATAAACTTCATCATATCTAACTTTTAATACCTCAAGGTTACTGTATTTTTCCTTGTTGTATTTTATTTCCTCAAGTTCTTTTTGTAATCTTACAAGATTTTCTTTTTTAGTGGATTCTTCTTCTCTAAGCCCGGTTATTCCTTTATCATATTCCTCATAAGCAACTTTTGTTACTTCCAGTTTTCTAAGCAGTTCTGAAAGTTCCAGTGCAGTTGCTTCAATCAAAGCTCTTTTGGTAACCAGTTCACTCTCGAAATTCTCCACAAGTTCTGCTTTGTTATGATAATCGTCAAGCAACTCGGTATGAGCTTCTTCAATTTTTTTAAGTTCACTTTGTTTTGAATAAACAAGGATGGAGAGGTCTGATTCTTCATTCCTCAGATCAACAAGTCTGGTGGTAATCGTAGAAATTTCGCGGTTTTTGGAATCTATTTCGTTTGCAAGTGAAACATTATCGCCACCGGCTTCGACGAGCTGGTTATAATTGCGATCAAGTTCCTCATACTTTGCGAGGAGTTCTTCAAATTCTTTTTTGTAATTTCTAAAGAGACTCAAACTGTTAGATATTTTTCGTTAATGTCTGAAAATGAAACTTTCCTGCCGGGGGAAACGCGCAGTACTCATTTTTTGTATTTGGCAACAAATTCCAGGAATTTCTCTTTTGAATAAGATTTACCATCCTCAAGGTCACCTGTATTTTGGGAGACGATAAGACTACCGTCATTCTCCAGCACAAAAAAGTGGGGATAACCCTCAATTGCCGGGAATTTACCGAGGAATTCCTCGTTTTTATTCTCCTTGCTGTAATTCACTTTCAAAATCACAAAAGCAGAAGTGAGGGCTGATTTTACATCCTCGTTTGTCTCAATAAATTCATCTATTCTATGACACCAGATGCACCATTCACCACCTACATCGAGGAGAATTCTTTTATTCTCAGCGGTGGCAGTTTTTACTGCGGTTTTAAGGTCTTCTGAAGGGTTTTTTGTTGGATCAAATTTCTCTCTGTTTACATTACCACTCTGGGCAAAAACTGACATTCCCACAAAAACTGCGAGAAGCATTAAATATTTGAAATAACAGATCCATTTCGATGTGCACATAGTTCACCAATTTTTTAATTCATCATACCAATTTATGAAAAAATACGCATAATTGAAACAAAATTAATCCGGAGTAATACTACTTCGTTGCTTCGAGACTATTTGAGGAACATCATTTTTTCGGTTTTTACGAATAACGGGATTAAATTTTTATCTCTGACCAACAAATTGTAAAAATATACTCCCGAAGCGATGTCATTTAATGTTCCGATTGTTGCCGGAGAAAATTCTCTTTCATATTCTCCAGCCGGAAGCCACCCGTTTTGAAGAATGGTTACCAGTTCACCATTTACATCATATACACGAAGAATCACCTCCGATTCTTCGGTCAAGGAGAATTTTATTTTTGTAGAGGGATTAAACGGGTTTGGGTAGTTTTGGTAAAGATATATCCTCTCGGGGGTTGTGCTCTCTTCCTCCTCATTTATCCCTGTTAAGACAACCGTTACACTGTCAAGTTTGCTGACATTCCCTTGATTGTCCTTTGCATTCAGTTTATAACTATAACTGCCTGTTGGGTCTGTAAGGGAATCTGCGAATAGTGTATCAATTCCTTCATATATTTTGTTGTTGGCATCCGGGATAAACTGAGGGTCTCTGCTTCTGTAAAGTGAAAAAGAATTGAAGTCAGCTTCTGTTCTTCCTCGCCAGTTGAATTTAACTTTCCCATTTTGTTCGGTAACAAGTGTAAACTTTGGTTTCTTTGGTGCAAGGTCTTTGTACTGATAGCTCTGTCCATAGGGTCCACCGAACAACCCCACATCACTTCTTGAACCATCAACATCAAGGATGTTTGGGTCTCCCGCATTTATCAAAGGTGAAAACATCTGAAGCAGAAAGTTGTTGCTGTCCGGGTTTTCGAACATTGGGTCTGATGAGTAATATATTGTTGTGTCGGGGTTGAAGAATGCGGTGTTATTTGTTATTGCATTGTTGTTATAAAAGCAGTTGTAATTGATAACTGCTGAATCAAGCGCAGTACGGGTATAAATTGCATTTTCTGAAGAGTTCATAATTATATTGTTTACCACCCTGGTACCAGGCGACATCGAAATTCCATTCTTAAACCCAATCATTACATTATTTTCAATTGTATTTGGTACCTGATTTACTCCAATGCTTCTATCAGTTCGACTGTGCATAAAATTGTTCTTTACATCTGTGAACTTTCCAAACCAAGGATGGAAATTGACGGCATAATTATTCACATCAATGAATGTATTACCAACTATATTTGAATATTCAGCATAAACCCCATCGTTCACTCTATTAAACAAATTGTTTGATATAAGCATAGGTGGAGAACTGGTCCATTCAGGTCCATTGATCGCAATTCTACTTCGGTAGAAATAACAATTCTGAATAGATCCAGAAGTGTTCAACATTATAATTGCATTATCAAAAATCCCCCAGAATTTTACATTCTTGATATTAACAATATTGTAGATAAATACCGATCCTTCTGTCAAAATGGCCAAATGGGCAGGAGTACCAATTATTGTCTTAAAAGTCAGATTTTCAATGTTTAAATTATCCTTGAATGTAAATGCAATTAATAAGGAGTCTTGTGGAAATCCTGAGACATCAATTATACAACTATCAACATCCACACCAAGAATGGTGAGTTCTCTTCCAAAATTATCAGATTTAACAATCTGAGAATAAACACCAGTACCTATAAGAATAGTATCACCACTCTCACAAATATCAACCACCTTTTGGATTGAATCGGAGGCCGTTGTCCAAGAGGTATAAGGAGACACAGGTGTTGGATTTCCTGCTTTGACATAACGGATTGTAGAATAACCGGGGATACTCATTAAGAGAAAGAGAAGGAGTGAGTACAATAAGGGTTTTATTGTGATTCTCATTTTAGAATGATCAATTTCATTTTTAAACATCCTTTTTTTGGGTGTATAACATAATAAAAAATCGGGGAATTTTTGATAGGGGCTGTGAATATATCATTCGTCCTCGTACCTCACGTCCGGCCCCTCTCCGACCTCACCCCCGACCCCTCTCCTAAAAGGCGAGGGGAGGATGGATTTTAGAGATCCATGGGCTACGAATATGCCATTCGCCCAGGCGAATTTATCAATATCAACTTTTTTCTCTTACGCTATTCATTTTGCATAGGGCAATCGGGACGATTACCACTCCTCACCCTAAAGGTTAAAATCCGCTACTCCGCTACTTCGCTACTCCGCTACTTCGAAAAAATCAGTTTCCGGAGTTACAAACTTGGAAGTGTAAATATTTGATATTGAGTAGGGATTGGTCATCGAGTAAGTTTGCAGTGTAAATTATTGAGGGAGTTATGAACGAAGAGGAAATGAGATTATTTTTTAATGATCTGGTGAAAGCCGCTGCGCAACGGCAGGCGGAAGAGATGATGGCGACGGCTTCGCAGGTGTTTGACGGTGAGGATGCCGGGGAGGTGATCGCACAGTGGGATGAAGCAAATCCCGGATATTTTGAAGTGCTTGCCGATGATCCGGCTCTTTTTGCCCAACAGCTTAAAAAGTTTAAATCGGCAAAGGAAGTGGCCGGCGAACTTGACCGGTTAAAAAAGGAAGGGGGAGAGGAGGTAATTAAGAGAGTAAAAGAGACTCTTAAAACAGTGGAGAAATTAAAAATTCCGATGGAAACGGGAGGCAGTTTTAGAAGAAAAGAAGGTAACAACAGCAGGTTGTTAAATAACATACTTAACACAATCAATAATCAGTGAGGGAAAAATGGCTTACGAGTCAATAAATTCAGGAGTAGTATCATCATCAAATATAAATTCGGCGAATTCTGTTCCTGATGTTGAAAAGATACTCTACCTATTAAAACCATACCAGACACCACTTCTTCAATATCTCTGGTTTTCCGGCAGGAAATCGAAGGAAGTGAGAAGTCCATTCGCAAAATTCAGTTGGTTTGAAAATGAGTTATATCCTCATCAGACCACAAACAAAGCTGCAATCACAGCTTCAGGTACACCGGCATCACTTACTCTGACCACAAGCAACTGTAATTCGTTGACGATATTTAATGTGGATGACATCGTCCTCATCGAGGAAACGGATCAGATGGCTTATGTCAGTTCGCGCACCACTTCACAGGTGGTACTTTCCCACATCGACGGTGCCACAAATCTTACAAGCATCCAAAATGAGGGAATTTATCTCAAAATTATTGGAAGTCGCAACACAGAATACTCCGGTGTAAGAACCGCAATGAGTGTAAAAGAGATCGAAAAGTTCAACTACCTGAACATCTTTTCCGAATCGGTTGCAACCACGGGAAGACATCAGGCCGGTGAAACCTACACCGACGGTGTTGATCACGCCGCACTGGTTGCAAAGAAAATTGAGGAAATGAAACTGCAGGCTGAAAGATATTTCCTCTTTGCTCCATCTCAGGGGTATGCCACCTCGGGCAACTATCGTACCACTTGGGGACATGGATTTCTTGGCAGGATTCAGTCAAATGTAAATTCCTATTCTCCAACACTGGACGAGGATACATTTGATGACCATCTGAAAGAAGTCTTCCAAAAAGGTTCCAACAGAAAAATTCACCTCTTTGGAAGTGGTCAGTTGATGGAGATCAACAAGTTCATCAAAACGAGATATGAGTTGAATCCAAATCCCACGGTTTCAGTCTATGGAGTTAATGTCAGGGAGTATCTGACTCCATTTGGAAGCATCGACCTGATTTGGAATCCTGTGATGGACGGAAAGTTCACGAATTATGGATTCACAATTGATGCCGACAAGGTCAGGCTCCGTCACATGGCAGAGGACAAAAAAGGGAGCAGGAAATTTCGGATTGAGGAGGGTGTTGAAACTCCCGGAGTTGACGGAACAACAACAAAAATTCTTATGGACCTCGGAATTGAGATTCACAATGAAGAGTGCCATGGAATTTTAAAAATGGAAGGGTAACAACGGGTTCCCGGCTGCGGGGCAACACAAAATGTCCATAAGCAGCCGGGCATTTTTATTACCGGTTTTCAAAAAACAGAAAGGATAACAATGAAATTTATAAGTAAATATCGAAGGTATTCAATCACAATCCACGGGAAGAAGTATGCTTTTGTTCCAGAGGAAGCAACCGGAACATACATTACCGACAATGAGGAGGAGATTGGAGTATTAACATCCAGTCCGGCATTTGGAAGGGATTTTTACAGGTCGGAGGAACCGATTGGTGAGGGAACAGGGGAAGAGGCAAAACAAAAGGGGAAAAGAAAATGACAACAGATGAGATGATCACCCGGATAAGATCGATTCTCGATGAGAGGGAAGCCGGATTCTGGAGCGATGCCGAGGTGTTAAATGCCCTCAATGATGCCCAGGATGAGGTGGTCAACTATTGTCTGTTTGTCTTTACATCAGGGGGAGTCGATAGCAGGCTCCCTCTCCTGTTGACACCATTACAACAGGAGGTGGTTTATGAGGCTGTCACAGCGTTGTGGGTAACCCTTCCGGAAGGATTTATGTATCCCGTCTCGGTTAAATGCGCGATATCGGAAGGGGATATGGAGAGACCGTGTGTGTTTAAAAGTCCGGGTAAAAATCATTTTTTTGAAGAGCATAATCAATGGCTTAAACCGGGGGAGAAAAATCTCTACTGTTATATAACAGGGGGTAAACTCAATTTTGGCACTTTAATAAATAACGGGAGAGTCAAAATGTTGTATCTGAAAAAAGCCGACCGTATAACAAACGAAAATGACTGTTTACTCCCCGATAACGCTTCTGGGGCGATCATTGCCGCAGCGGCTTCACAGCTTCTTGAAAAAGACAAACAATATGAAGAATCGGGAGCATTATATGCAATGTTCACCGCAAAAATTGAAAAACTGATATTACTTTAAAGGGAGGAATAAATGCCGGCAACATTAGCTGAGATGCGTGATCAGATTGTGATCGACGCAAGTATTCAAGGGAATCCATTGTTTCCCATAAACAGATTAAATCGAATAATTAATCTTGCTCAACGCTCCATTCAAACCGAGCTAAACGGTCTTGGAATGAAAAAATGGGAGACAAAAACGGAGTTGTCAGATGGACTTCGTTCTTCCACTTTTGTTGGTAAAAATGTGGTTGAGGTGGTGATTAACGAGGAGAATTTTCCTCAAATGCTCGAAACTCCAAGGTCAATTATCTTCATAGAATGTTCTGACGGGGTGGTATTTGGACTCGCTTATGAAGTTGATCTTGAGCGGTTCAGGGAGCAGATTGAAAATACATATCTTTCACCATCGGTGAGTGCACCTGTATTTATCCGACTTGCAAACAAAATATTGATCGCTCCCGAGAGCATCAGTTCACTTTCAGCTTATTATTATAAAGCGGTTTCCGATCTGGTGAATGACAGTGATGAGACAACAATTCCTTTTGAATTTGAGGAGTATGTGATCAAAAAGTCAGTGGCAGAGATAGATGGAATTCTTGGTAATCTTGATGCCAAACAGCTAAAAACAAAACAGATTCAGGCGGAGATTTCATCAGCTTATCAAAAATTTCTTGAGAAGCAGGTGGAGAGGGGAAGGGTTTCGAAGGAGACCACAAGAGGATTGCCTGAAAATCTAAAGTATAATTTGGGTTATTGATGACAAACGAGATAATACATTTCAGGAAAGTTTCAGGGGTTAATGAGACGACAGAACCTGTTTATCTTGAAAACGGTGAAGTTTGTGAGTTGATAAACTTTGTCCTGGATCAAACGGGAGCATTTGGGACTCCGGTAAGAAGGGGGAGCTGGAGCACGTATGGTGCTCCGCTTCCCTCCGGGAGCATTAAAGGAGTGTTGTCTGTTGTTTCACCAAACGGGGATAATTATCTTGTTGCAATTTCTGATGGGAAATTGTGGCTCTCAAAAAACGGTACCGGTGAGTGGCAAATGGTGTATGAGGGAGAGTTGTCAGGGGAAACCTCCGGCACCCTTTCCACAAATGGTGGAGCCATAATTTATGTCGGATATAATGGTCTTTTTCTCTCAGGGGATGAGATGGAAAACTCACAAACAATTTCTATTAAACCGCCGGTAATAAATGGCTCAGTACCCGTTACAGCGGTTCATTCTTCAACAGGAGGAGAGATTGGAGCGGGTTGGTATAATTATGTGATTGTTTATGAAGCAATTTCGGGAGATCACTCATCAACATCTTTACCTTTCACAGCTTATAGAGATTTTACCACAGGTTCAACGGGATTTTCAGGGAGCACCAACAAAGTGGAAATCGCCAATATTCCCATTCCAACTGATAACAGAGTGGTAAAGAAAAAGATATACAGAACCCGTGCGATAATAACTTCCGATTTGTCAAATTCTTCTTTCCTCTATTATGAGTTGGCGGTACTTGAGCCTGAGACCACAAATTATACAGATACCACATCAGATGATAATTTATCCACTTCTTCGATTGCTCTTTTTGTGGTGGATCATGCCGGTCTAAGTTATTCATTTCATAAAGGGAGATTGTTTTGTTCAAATCTCAGATTGCCAGTGGTGAACTTTTTTTCACCGCCTTACTCCAATGATGGTTTGGGAAACAAAGTGTTTTCGGGAACAGGGGTGATAACGGGAGGGGAAATTGCAAACGCCTCAAGTTACAAATACCGGCTGGTCTATGTGGATGAAAACGGGATTGAAAGTGATTTTATTGAGACCCCTGAGATAATAACCCCCGGTGAGGAGTGGGAAACTCTTGCTTTGATCAATCTTGAATATATCCCCTTTCTTCCCTCCTCTGAGGCGAGAAGAGTTGTGGCAAAAAGACTTTATAGAACCCAAAAGGATGGTTCCATATTTTACCAACACCCCGTGGTTCTGAACCTTAATCAGATCTCACTCACCGATACCGTTGCGGATACAGGGCTTAATTTTACCAAAATTCACTCTACGGTGCCTGTGATAAAAGAATATAAATCGTCAATTCTTTTTTCCGAACCGGGCAAACCATTCACCTTTCTTCCCGAGAGTGTAATCTCATTGTTGCCGGAAGGTGGAGATGAAATAATGAATATTTTTGATGATGTTGATGGAGTGTTGATTTTTAAGAGGAGATCGATCCACAAACTTTTTACTTCGGGTGATCCTGTTACCTGGCGGGTTGTGACCATCGTTGAGGGGATTGGTCAGGGACTTGTCAACGGAATTATAAAAACCGACAGGGGGATCCATTTTTTTTCGGGCGAAAGTATATATCTCTATTCAGGTGGCACCATCTCAAATATCGGGAATTCCATCAGGAAGACACTTTCACAAGTTCAAAAGTTTTTTGTTGCAGACTGGTTCTCACAAAAAGAGTGGTGTTGTTTTCCTGTTGAGTTGACAGTTGGATCAAAGTTTCTGTTGATACACGATTTAAAGGTCAACTGTTGGTACAAGTTCACTCATCCGGGTCTGAATGGTATTACCCACCTGCAGGAGGATTTGGAATCCCTGTTAAGTTTTGCCGATGGAGTTGTTGTTAAATATGATGAAACAATTTTTGGACCTGATATTATTGGTGAACTTGACATTGAAGTTCAGGCATCACTCGAAACGGGTAAATTTTCAAATCCATCATTTTCCGTTTTTAGACTCAGGAAAATTTGGCTTTATCTGACATCCATTCCCGGAGAAGTTGAACTTTCCATCCTTACAGCAGAGGGACAGACTTCGGCTGATTTCACATTTGATACTGAGGCAGAGTTGATCAAGGTGCTCCCAACTTCGAGTATGGAAACTCCGGTTGACTTTTGCAGCGAGTTTTCATTTAAAGTATCCGGAACCGGAATAAAAAAATTAAACGGAATAAAACTTGAATCAAGGAGGGTGAGGGAGTGAAAGAAATAGAAGAGATTCGCAACTATTTTGCTCCACTTATTTCTTCAGGGAGTTCTCTCCCTGAAACCGACAGACTTCCGGACGGATCACTTTTCCTGTTGAATAAAAAAGGATTAAGCCTCCTTTATCTTTATTTATCGGGTAAAAAGAGGCTTTGTGTTACGATACCGGAGGTAGTCTCAAAACTTCCCCTAACGGAGGGAATGCCTGAACTAACAAGAGTGATCAAGGAGGAGAACGGAATTTTGGAGGAATATATCTTAATTAAAAACAAATGGAAGAAAATAGAATAGGAGGCAAAAATGCCAAATACATTATCAGGTGGTACATATAACAATATCATGGAAGAGCTGCTCCGGTCTGCGTTTGGAAGCCTGATGCCCGGCTTAAACATAAATGGAGACACGGGAGCATTAACAGGAAACAGAAGCATCGCAGGAGACTATGTTTCAGGGGTTTCGGGCTATAAGGAACAACTTGAGGCAGAAAGAAAAAATGGAAGCAAAGTTCTGAATGATCAGAGGGCAGCGGGACTGAAGGAGATTGATAAATCAACAAGATCTGCCATGGAAAACATCAAAAATTCTTTGGCGACTTCGGGACTCTCTTATTCCGGCGCAGGGGCAAATACAGTAAACAGGCTATATGAAAATGAAATGGATGCAAAAAACTCACTCCTTGCTCAGATCGCTTCACTCGATGAAAAAAGCAGGAAAGAAACTCTCGATACTCTTCTTGGTCTTGAGGCCAACAAGGCTTCGCTTGGTGCATCTGACAGGGATAGTGAACGTCAACTCCTTTCACTTCTTTCCGGTATGAAACTGTCGGGTGACAGGAACAGATTGCTACAGGATGAGCTCAACTTAAAAAAGCTTGCCTATGACGAAAGCAAAACGGGAGTTGGAGGAGTTCTCGGGTCAATTCTCGGCAGTCTTTTGGGCATTACAACCGGTGGACTTGCACTTGGAGCCGGCGATGAATTAAACAATCTCATTTTTGGAAAATAAAAAAAGGAGGGGAAAATGGAGACTTTATTTGGGCTGATGGGTGTGTGGTATCTTGCTCTGTTTGGGGCGATTACCAGTATAATAACCGAGGCTACATATCTGATAGTGAGGGGGTATATTAAAAAAAGATGGTTGTTGGTAACAACTGCCGGAGTGGTGACGATTCTCGGGAATGTTACAACAGGCAGGGTTGATACCTCAATTTTATCAGTTTTGCTTGTCACCTCATTCAGCATTTTATTTTACACGTATATCGGTGAATATACGGTTAAGAAGATTTTTGACTATATAAAAGGGGAGAGGAAAATTGACATTTAACACTACGGGTATGGTTGTTGCCGCCGTAATTCTGATTGGTCTGGGAGTGGTTTGTGGTTATCTGATATGGAGTGGAGGGAGTAAAAAAACTCCGGTTTACTTGCCCGGTGAGACCATCGTTCAAAAAGATACAATCTTCTCTGAAAAAACTGTTTACCATGAAAAGATAATCCCTGTATTCACAAAGGAGATTGTTGAAGTGATGGATGGGGATTCTTCGGAATCGCATGTTTTGGAGAAAGTGTCTGCTGATACCATATATGTGGCTTCGATTGATACACTGCTTTATGATTCACTTCTTCACTTAAGTGTGAAATATAATTCTCAGGTGCCTCTTGGAAAGGAAGCATATTTTTCACTCAAGACTAATCTTAAAGAGAGGACTGTTATTCAAAAAGAGACAATATTTGTGGAAAAGGATGTGGGGATAATAAACAGGTGGCTCCACTTTGGAATAGTGGCGGCAGCAGGCTATGGATTAATTAATCAAAAAAGTGATATTTATATCGGATTGGGGGTAATGATAGGATTATGAAAAGGAGAATTATACACCTGAAAGAAGGAGAATTTCTAAGAGAGGTTTTCCCCAAAATGCAGATTGTTCTTCACGGAACCGCTTCATCATCGGGAAAATATATCGGTGACTGGTGGAATCTACAAAAAGGGGCAATCGCCACTTCATTTGCCGTTGAAAAAAACGGGGAGCTGATAGAACTTTTCCCTGCCTGTTATTGGGCCTACCACACAGGAAACGGGTCGGCTTTTGATGCAAGAAACATCGGGATTGAGATAGTTAACGAGGGGTATCTCAGGGAGAATAGAGGGAAATTCACCTGGAACAATGGCTCCAATTGGGTTGAATACACCAGTGAAGTTTTCGACTATGGCAAAGATTGGAGGGGATTTCGATATTTTGCATCCTTTACCATGGAGCAATATGAAACAACTGCAAAGTTGTGTGCCGATCTCTGTTGTTATTTTAACATCAAAAGTGAGGTGCTTGATGATTTTGAATATTCCACTTCGTATCTTTCGTTTAAGGGAATTGTAAAACATTGTAACCTCTACTCAGGAAAGTTGGATGTAACTCCTGCATTTGATCACATAATTTTCAGCACACTACTCAAGAAATATCTATAATAATTGTCAGATCTTAAATCAAAACTTGAATATCATTATAAAATGTTCGGGAGGGAGCGACTCTCTCCCGATCCTTTGGAAATTCCTCATCGTTTTACAGACGCGCGGGATATTGAAATTGCAGCATTTTTTGCAGCTAAATTCGCTTACGGAGCTGTCTCACAGATTATCAAAAATGTGAATGACCTTCTCTCCCGGCTTGATGATCAACCCTTTCGGGTTTTGTCAAAAACCGAAGACCTTGAAGAGCGAATTTCCGGATTTTATTACCGTTTTTATTCTACTGAAGATGTTATTTCACTTTTGTATGCCATCCGCCATTTCATCCATGAAAAAGGAAGTTTAAAGGTATTGTTTCTTGAGGGATTTAATAATAACAATTCACTCAGGGAGGGAATTCAACATTTCAGCAGCAGTTTTCTTCTGTTTGCAGAAAGGGAAGGCAGATTAACAAGGGGATTTGCCCACTTTTTTCCATTACCCGACAAAGGAAGTGCCTGTAAAAGGATGAATCTTTTTTTACGATGGATGGTAAGAGAGGATGAACTGGATTTTGGATTCTGGAAAGAAATTGGGAAAGAGAATTTGATAATTCCTCTTGATCTTCACATTGCCAGAATCAGTAAAGAGATTGGACTTACCAAAAGAAAGGACTCTTCCTGGAAAACTGCAGAGGAAATTACGATGAAACTAAGAGAATTTGATCCTGATGATCCGGTGAAGTACGATTTTGCACTTTGTCACATCAGTATGCGGAAGATGGAGTTTTAGATTACCTGATTTCTTCCAGTCCGGTTATGAACCAGGTACCATCATGGGGAGTAAGGAAAATTCTAAAATCTTTAAAAACCAACTGTTTTTGAACTTTTTCAAGAGCCGAGGCAGCTTTTACAGCCTGGTTCATGTCCAGACCTTTTCCCAATTTTAGATAATTCCCGATTTTGTTGATGTGTTGTCTGTCAGGAACAGATATCAACACGGGAACCTTTTTTAAAGAATAATTTGCACCCGCCCTGAAGGAGAAGAAAAATCGTTTGTACTGCTCAAAATTAACCGGAAAATCGACCGAAAGTGATGCAGATGTAACATTCCCACTTCGATCAATAATAGTGTGTACAAAAGGTATTGTGTTGCTGACCAGGCTTCTTAATCCATTGCTGTTTCCGTCAAGCCCATAAATAATAATAGAAGTACCGGTGTTAAGAAGAGCAGTGAGGGCATCATCGTTCAGATAGTACCTGCTGTAACCTCCGTCAAAGGATTGAAAGTCGTTCTTTTTTTTCAGTTTTACTGATTTCAGAACAAGTTCAGTCATGGCAAAATCGATCTGCTTTACCCAAAGTTTTTTATTTTTCATTTTATCGATCAGAGTTCTTTTGAGGAGCTCGGCATCAAGTCGTTTTTTGAAAAATCCTGTGGTAACCTTATATCGTGTTTTTTTTACCGACGGTTCAAGAAAAAGTTTAAGGTCATAACCCTTTGAAGCGAGCGTTTTAGCTCTGTTTCTTGCATCTTGTTCAGTGGTGGATGAGTATAACACAACAGTAAAAAGATTACGGGTTTGGGCTCGTTGGACAGGTAATTCCGGGATTGATTTTACAGAGGAATCCTTCACTGCAATAGGTGGAGGGTAAATATAGGTGGTAGTATCGCCATTCTGTGCGAAAGTTGAATTCAAGATGAGCGTTACAAAAAGAACGGTCAACTTAAAAGTTCTATTCATTCTCTGATACTCCGGAAAAAATTCTGCTTTGGCATCCTTCAAATGTGCATTTTAACTTATTTTGCAAATTTTTGTGATGTCACAGCTAAATTTAAGCTTTTCTTTAACTAAATTCAAAATTCTTTGATCACAAGTACATATGAGTTTAAAATTTTTTCATAATTTAAAGCTCGAAAAGAGAAAACTTTAGATTGCGAGAGATACAATAAAAGCACAAATGTCAGAAAAGCTAAACCGTTCAAGAATAGACATCCGGATCGAAACCGTTGCCATAAGTGATTCAGGTAAGGCGAGAGAGAGGAATGAGGATTCATTTGGTTACCTCTCGGGAGACTTTGGTTCTATTTTTGTCGTCTGCGATGGTATGGGAGGTTCCGCCGGAGGTGAACTTGCATCAAAAACTTCAGTTGATACCATCCTGGGACATTTCGACAGTGTTCCTGAGTTTTATACCCCTTACAAAGAGTTACAATCGGCTTTTGCCAGGGCGAACGCCAGAATCAGGCAGATCGCCACTGAAACATCGGGTTTTGACGGTATGGGGTCGACAGCTGTTGCTGCACTTGTTGTTGATGATCAACTTGTGGTGGCTCATCTGGGTGACAGCAGGATATATCTCTATAGAAACAAACGTTTGTATCAACTGACAAAAGATCATTCACTTGTTCAGACAATGGTTGAGAAAAAACAGATTAAAGCTTCAAAAGCGGCACATCACGAACAGAAACATATCATTACCAAAGCCCTGGGGCCCCGCTCCTCGGCAACGGCTGAAGTATCCAACCTTGTCCCTCTCTACAACGGGGATATACTTTTATTGTGTACTGATGGACTTACTAATGAAGTGACCGAAAGAGAGATAAAAACCATCATCAAAAAAAACTCTCTGGAAAAAGCTGCTCAACTTCTTGTTGATGCTGCAAATGCAGCAGGCGGTCATGACAATATTACACTTCAACTTGTCTCCGTTTCTGGATGTAAAGACCTTCCCCTCGGCTACATCGACAAAAACCCAATTCACAAAGAGCATAACATGCAAAATTTCATGATCTGGGGGATGTATCTTCTTGTTGTAATCTTAATAGCAGTATTGGGATATATTTCTTACGAATTACTTCTTTAATGCAATAATGCAATAATGCAATAATGCAGTAATGCAGTAATCCAATAATCCAATAATGCAATAATCCAATAATTTTCTACTGTTTCATCTCCTCTGCGTTCTCAGTGTGCTCTGTGGTTTAAAAAGATTGTTTTCCGATGGGTGATCCCCCTGCGTGTTTTAAGCCACAATGATGGATAATTATCTTTTTTTTGAAATATGGGGTGATTAGATTTATAAATGGATTATTTTTTAATATGTAGTAAAAAATTGAGAATAAAATGAAAAAATTATCGTTAATATCCACCTTGTTGATGGTATTATTGCTTGCAGGATGTGGCAAGGATCCGGGGAAATATCTTTCTGAAGCGCAAAAGTTGATCGAAACAAAAAAATATAAAGATGCAATAAAAGTTTACGAGACGATGATAGCCGAGATGCCTGAAAGTGACAGTCTTGTGGTAGCCTATTATAATCTGGGAAATCTTTACAGGATGCCTGAAGTGGCCGAAACTTCAAAAGAGAAGTTGAAAGCTGTTGAATATTACAGGATCGTGTTTGATAAATTCCCAAAATCGGAATATGCTCCTGTTTCGTTGTTTAATTCAGGTTTCATTTATGGAAATGAATTAAATGATGTTAAAAATGCCACGGAAAACTATAATCTGCTGATTAAAAATTTCCCTGATCATGAACTTACAGCAATAGCAAAACAGGATATGGAAATTCTTGGCAAAAGCCCTGAAGAGATATTGAATGAAAAGCTGAAAGAACAAGAGAAAAAGCAAGGCGAAAAACCTGCAACAAAAGAGTTTGTTCACCCCTAAATGGTTGTAAAAGGGAACGAGGATTACAGAAAATATCTTGATCCGTCAGTTGTTTCTAAACTCGCCTCTTTGGACATTAAAACCAGATTTGTGGTAGAGGGCTTCATGCTTGGTTTACACCGAAGCCCCTACCATGGATTCAGTATCGAATTTTCCCAACACCGCCCTTATATTCAAGGCGATTCCCTAAAGGATATCGACTGGAAGATTTACGGCAAAACCGACCGTTATTTCATAAAACAATATGAAGAAGAGACAAATCTAAAAGCCCATATCCTGCTTGATGTCAGCGGCTCAATGAATTTTGCCTCGGGGAATAATGTCTCCAAACTTGAATATGGAAAAGTGCTCGCCTCGGTTCTTGCTTTTATGTTGATTAAGCAGAATGATGCAGCTGGATTATATCTTTATGGTGACAAGATCAACAAGGTTTTGCCTCCCAAGGCTTCGAGGATTTATCTCGATGAGATAATGAAGGCACTTGCCGCCACCTCAGGTTCCGGTATTTCTGATACTGCAAGTTCTGTTGCCGGAATTGCAGATAAAATTACACGAAGAGGGATGATCATAGTGATATCCGACTTTTTTGAAGATCCCGACAAAATTCTTGATTCTATAAGAAAACTGGCAATAACAAAGAGTCGTGTGGTTGTATTTCAGTTGATTGACCCGATGGAAAGAAGTTTCGATTTTTCGAGGGATGCCATATTTAAGGATATGGAGACAGGTGCCGAGATGTCAACCCAACCACAGCAGATAGCCAGGGCATATAGAGAAGCATTTGAAGAATTCCTGGGTAAAATAAAATCGGGTTGTCTTAACAGCGGGATAGATTATAATCTTGTTAAAACTTCTCAACCTTATGATGTGCCCATTTCGACATTTTTGAGGAACAAAGGTTAAGCCCCAAAAATTAATTAATGTTGAGACAAAAAAAAATGTTATTTTAGTGTAAAATATTCACCCCTTTTTTTGTTAGGCACTCAATAGATGGGCAAGGTTCTTTCTGAGGATCAAATGGATAATTCTCGCAACAATAAAATCAGTCTGGCTCTCTTTTTTGTATTATACTTTGCCATGGTGGCTGGTGGCCAATATTTTAGTTTTGAAACTGAAAAGATAGCTCCATTTTGGCCATCAAGTGGAGTTTTACTTGCCGCCCTCTACTATTTTAAAAGGACTGATCACCCTGCAGTTTATACAGTTGCAACAATTGCTCATATCGTCCCCCATCTTTTATTCGGTGTTCCAATTCAGACTGCCGCACTTTATGCCTTTTCCAACATTTTCACTTCATTTCTTCAGTTTATATTTTTATCAAAATATTGTCCAACCCTGCTCTATCTCAACAAACTTTCTGACATTCTGCTTTTTGTAACCAGTAGTTTGGTAAAAAGTGCACTTGCCTCCATTATTGGAGCACTTGCAGTATATCTTTTCCTCGACAAAGCCATCGACTCATTTCAGGTTATAGTATTGTGGAGTCTTGCTGAATGGAGTGGTATCCTGCTTGCAACACCGGCATTATACACATTTTTAAATCGTGGTCTCAGACTGAATATTGTTAATATTCCCACAGGTAAACTTGTCGAGGGATTTCTGGTCGCATTTTATTTGGTAGGCGTTACGATGACCGCCCAACTTCAGGACACCGAACAGAGAGAATTCCTTTTTAAGTATCTGAGTTTACCGGCTCTTATCTGGTCACTTTTCCGTTTTAAAATCCACACAAATTTTTATTTGCTACTCGGTTTGGCATTTTTGGTTAACGGGGTGCTGGTTGAAAACCTTGGTATGTATGCATTCAGAGAGATTGAATATAAAACCGCCGTCATCGATTCAAATCTGTTTCTCTCGGTAATTGCAGCAATCTCATTGTTTATACTCGCTTCACTTAATCTTCAAGCACGGACATTTCAGATTATATCAGGTGATAAACTCAAACTAAAAAGCATGTTCGAGAATGCACCTGTTCCTTACGCAATATTGGACAAAGAAGGTAAAATTATAGATTGTAATGATGAGTTTATTCACCTTTTTGGTGGTGAAAAAACTTATTATCAGGACAAAAACATTTCCGATTTTATGGATAACGACGGAAAGATGACTTTTGCTCTCTATTTTGAGCAGGAATCTGAATCTGAAACAGAAGTAAAGTTCATTAAAAATGATAAAGAGATAATTCAGGTTCGGGTAAAAGTTAAGAAGGGGATGACAGGGCAGAATCATTATTGTTCATTTGAGAACATTACCGAAAAAAGGATGTTTGAGGCAGCCGCGAGGGAAGCTCAGCAGCGTTATCGTTATCTTTTTGATCATTCCCCGGAGGGAATTCTGGTGATTGATCCCGTCTCCAAAAAAGTGTTGGAAAGTAATCTTGCAGCAGAAAAGATGTTAAATCTTAAGCAGAAAAGCAACCAGGAATTAAATAAGGTTATTAAAATTCCAAAGGATATCGAGAGCAGGATGTATCATGTGGTTGAGCGGGGAGATGTTTTTTCACATTCTACAGAAGCTATTGTTAATGGAGTTTCAAGACTTTACTTCCAGATTTCGGTTAGCATGGTTCTTCTTGAGACTAAAAGTTTTATTGTCTATATTTTCAGGGATATCACAGATCAAAAGAAAAGTGAAAGGATCAAAAGATTAAACAGGCTACGTTTGGAATCGATGCTTCGGTTAAAAGAGAATATCTCAGGCAATAATCTTGAATTGCTTGGTGAGATAACGGGTGAAACACTTCTCGTTACCGAGGCAGAAGAAGCTGTTGCCATTTATTATGACGAAAAAGAGATTTTGGTTACCCATCACAAAGATGAAGTTCTTTTAAGCAGCGCTTTTAGATATGATGAATTCAACTCAAATCATGTAAAAGCTGAGTGGGCAGAACTTTTTAATGAAACAAAACCCTACAAATTGTCAAAAGAGTTCAGACGCGGTGGCAGAACGGTAACAGGGCATTTCCTGGGATTTCCTCTCATTGAGCATTCACATCCCGCGATAGCTCTTGGAGTATTATCTTTCACTGAGTATGAAGAGAGTGATTTGGATCATTTTGCATTGTATGCAGAGTCGATTAAAAACCTTCTCAGTAAAAATGTTGCGGAGATGGAGAATCAATATCTACTCCAGGCTGTTCAGCAGAGTTCGGCATCGATCGTTATAACCGATCTTCAGGGAAAAATCAGGTATGTTAATCCCAAATTCGAAGAAGTTTCGGGTTATTCGTTTGAGGAACTGAGAAACCAGAATCCCAGAGTTCTAAAATCGGGAGAGACTACCAGTTTCGAATATAAACAGATGTGGGAAACACTTTCAGCAGGGGGTATGTGGAAAGGTATATTCCATAACAAAAGAAAAAATGGCGAACTTTTCTGGGAATCCGCCACGATATCGCCGATTAAAGATTCCCACGGAATAATCACGGGTTATCTTGGTGTTAAAGATGACATCACACTCGACAAACAGATGCAAAATGATATCATTCAGAGAGAGAAGAAGTTTTACACTTTGTGGGAAAACTCAATGGATGCTATGCGTCTGACGGACTCCAATGGAGTAATTGTGATGATAAACGAAGCATACGCAAAATTATTTGGTACACCCAAGGAGGCATTACTCGGAAAGTTGTTTACCACATTTCTCAAAGAGGAGATGCATGCAGGTTCTTTATCAAGATACCGTGAGAGATTCCGTTTAAGGCAGATACCTTTGTACAAAGAAGCTTTGCTTCATTTGGTGAATGGCGAAACGGTTTGGGTGAACATTTTAAGTCGTTTTATGGAAAATAATGAAGGTGAACCGCTTGTTTTGAGTATTTTCCGGGACATTACGGAATTAAAAAGAAGGGAAGCCGAACTTAACGAGGCAAAAGAAAAAGCCGAAGCGATGAACCATTTAAAATCGACTTTCCTTGCCAATATGAGCCATGAGTTAAGGACTCCGCTGATCAACATAATGGGGTATGCAGAGATTTTAATTGATGAAGCCGAGGATGAATCTTCCGCAGAAATGCTTAATTCAATTCTCAGAGGAGGCGAAAGGCTAAGAGATACACTAAATTCCATATTGGATCTCTCCAATCTTGAATCAAGCAAAACTGACATGCTTTTTGCGATAGGTGATCTGAATCTTATAGCAAATAAAGTTTACGATGAATATAAAGAGGCTGCTGAAACTGTTGGTTTGCAGCTTGATCTTGAAATGTGTGAATCACCCGTTTCTGCTTTGATCGATGATAAACTACTGTTGCAGGTAGTTAAGAATCTGGTAAACAATGCCATAAAATACACCGATCGTGGTTTTGTGAAAATTGTGACAGCTATTGATGGATCAGGCAAACAGAGGATGGCATCAATCAAGGTGATCGATTCAGGGATTGGTATTCCCGAGAACAAAATTGACCAGATTTTTGAACCCTTCAGACAGGCAAGTGAAGGCGCCGGCAGAAAATATGAGGGTGCGGGTTTGGGTCTGACAATTGCCCGAAAATTTGTAGAACTGATGGCGGGCGAAATTTCAGTTGAGAGCAGGGAGGGAATCGGGTCAGTATTTACCATCGATTTTATATACGACACAAAAGATCGACTTGAGGATGATGATCCCAATGTTTCAGGTAAAAAGAAGGTTTTGATAGTTGAAGATGATCTGGTGGGTGCAAATTTGATGAAGATGTATTTAATCAGGAACTATTATGTGGTCATTTGTCATCAGGGTGAAGAGGCACTTGCCATATTGGAATCCGAGAAATTTGATTTGATAATTATGGATATCAATCTTCCGGGTGGAATGAACGGGGTTGAGGTTACTCAAAAACTCCGCGAATATGAAGTGTACAAAAAAATTCCTGTTGTTGCAGTAACTGCCTACACGCTTCCCGGGGATGAACAACGGTTTATCGAATCAGGCTTTGATGGATTTATCGTGAAACCATTCAAAAGAGAAGATTTTGTTAATTCGATTTCACAACATTTTATTTAACGTGTGGAATGTGGAGAATCAATTATAATTCTGAATGTAGTTCCTTCTCCCGGGATTGAATTACTCACAAATATTTTCCCGGAGTGATATTCTTCAATAATTCTTTTGGAAAGGCTTAACCCAAGGCCCCATCCCCGTTTTTTTGTGCTGTATCCGGGACGGAAAACATCTTTTCTCCTTTTAAGGTCAATACCTTTTCCGTTATCTGTAACCTCTATCTCAACTTTTGATTTCACTTGAGCAATTTTTATCGAAATCTTTCCCGCATCGTGGTCGATGGCATCCAGAGCGTTTTTAACAAGATTTTCGATAACCCATCCAAAAAGCTCTCTGTTTATCATTCCTTCTGCGTTTAAGTCACCCTCAAGAGTAAGTTCAACCTTTTTGCCAAGTCGTGGTAACCGTCGTGTAAAATATTGGTAGATTTCCTGAAGGCTGTCGTAGAGGTTCTCTTGTTTAAGTTCAGCCTTCGACCCGATTTTTGAAAACCGGTTTGTTATTCTGCTAAGTTTTTGCACATCATTATTAATTTCTTCAGCAGTGTCGAGAACCTTGTCAGGATCGGCATAATTTAATTTCAGCAGTTCAATCCACCCCATCAGACTTGTGAGCGGAGTTCCAAACTGGTGGGCTGTTTCTTTCGCCATTCCCACCCAGATATTGCTTTGTTCACTCCTTTTTATTTGACTGAATCCGATATAAGCAGTAAGCACAAACAGGAACGCAATAAACATCTGAACATACGGGAAATATTTTAGCTGCGTAACAAGTGTGGATTCACCAAAGTGAATTTTGTTGAGTACAAGAGTATCGTTCCCCATAATATGTTTAACGAGGATAGGGGAGTTGATGTCATCCATTCCTGCAAGTTTTTTTGCAAAATAAATCTTCAATTTTTCATTTGAAGCGGTTGAATCAAATTTAACATTTCTAAAATTGGACGCACCTGTGAAGTCAACTTCGTCATTTGCATCGGAAAGGACTACTTCAAAATCAATTGGTTGAATGATATTTTCGAGGAGGAAAGTAAGATCAGTATTATCTTCAGAATTGGCGATATACTCAAGAGTATTTGCATATAGTTGAACGATCTGTCTTTCACGGGCTTGCAGTTTTTGGACAATCGTGTGGGTATAATACAAAGTGCCGCCGGCAATAAGCAGAGCTGCAAATATCAGAGCTATCTTAATATTTGCGGTGGCCGGTCCACCTGACATTTTCACTGGTTACTCCGATAAATTATGGAAATTCTGTAACCCAAACATAAGGGAAGCGGGGGTAGAAAGAAATGTAAATTTAATTCGACATTAATTTACAAAAAATGTTTGTTCTCTGTTTGGACCCACCGAAACGATTGTGACATTCATTCCGGCTTTTTCGGAGATGAAACTGATATATTCTTTCGCTTTTTGTGGCAAATCGTCGTAGGATAAACACTTAGAAGTGTCGCACATCCATCCTTCAACAGTTTCGTAAACAGGGATCGAATCGTTAAGAATATCGCAGTCAACGGGGAAATTATTCAGCAATTTTCCATTGTGAATGTACCCTGTGCACACTTTTATTTGTGGGAAGGTATCGAGAACGTCCATTTTGGTAAGTGCAACCGAAGTTGTGCCATTAATCATACATGAATACCTGACGAGAAAAGCATCAAACCAGCCACATCTACGGGGTCTGCCTGTAGTAGCACCAAACTCAAAACCTTTTGTCCTAAGTTTCTCACCTGTCTCATCGAGAAGTTCGGTGGGGAATGGTCCCTCGCCAACTCGAGTAGTATAAGCTTTTATAATTGCTGTAACTTCAGTGATTTTGGTTGGAGGTATACCCGTTCCAGTGCAAGCACCACCCGAAGTGGGGTTTGATGAAGTAACGTAGGGATAAGTTCCATGGTCAACATCAAGCAGAGCGCCCTGGGCTCCTTCAAGGAGAACTGAGGTACCTTCTGCAATCGCTTTGTTCAGATAGGAGGGGACATCCTTGACGTAGGGGTCAATCTCTCTATCAAAAGCCAGATAAGTGTCCACGATCTTTTCAACATCAAGTTTTTCGCTTTTATAGAAGTCGGTTATGAGATTGTTTTTTTCTACGAGATTTTCACGGATTTTTCGTTCGAGTTTAACAGGATCAAGCAGGTCGATAATTCTGATTCCCTTTCGGGCATATTTATCGATGTAGCAGGGTCCTATTCCTTTGCCGGTGGTGCCGATCTTCGTTTTTCCACTTTCGTTAAGTGAGTCGATGATCTTGTGATAAGGCATAATGAGATGAGCGTTTTGGCTAATGAAAAGCCGTCCCTCAACAGAGAAGCCATTCTCTTTGAGGAGTTTAATTTCATCGAGCAGAGCGGCAGGGTCGATAACCACACCATTTCCAATAACACATATTACATCATCTCTTAAAATACCTGAAGGAATGAGGTGAAGTACATATTTTTTATCTTTAATCTGGATGGTATGTCCGGCATTTGCACCACCCTGGTAGCGCACCACAATCCGATGCGATTCGCTAAGGATGTCAACAATTTTTCCTTTACCTTCATCGCCCCACTGCCCGCCAACTATAACTGTTACGCTCATAAAACTCTTTTTTTAATTAAAAACTTGCCAGGGCTTCTTCAACAGAAGGATAACTTTCGAAAATGGTAACCAACTTCGTAATAACGAGCAGGCTGTGAATCTTCTCTTCAACATTGGCGAGTTTAAGTTTGCCGTTTTCTTTGTTAACGGTTGTTAAACCTGAGATCAGCATACCAAGACCCGATGAGTTCATGAACTTTACTTCACCGAGGTCAATTACAATATTTTTCTTTCCTTCTGATAGAAACTTCTTAATTGTGTCGCTGTATTCATTTGCTTCGGGACCACCAAGGACATTGCCTTTAAGTTCGATCACAATTGCTTCATATCGTTCAGTTACTTTCATCTTCATATAGAAACTCCTGTTTCTTATTGTTGGATTTTTTTATTCTAAATAATTCTAAAATACATTTTTCAAGAGCTAAAATATAAAGAATAATTTTCAAAATTCTACGAAAAGTTTTTCGGACACTCTTTCATTTTATCACAAAATTTCCTATTTTGATAAATCAATAATCTATAATCATTTTCATCAAATATCTGAAAGTACGATAATGAAAAGACTTTTCCTTTTTGCCATTCTGGTTTTCACACTCTCGACTCCAATTTTTGCACAATGGACATCCGACCCCACTCTTAATACAATGATCGTTGATACCACAGGAGAACAGGACCTTCCAAAATCTGTGTCATGCCCTGATGGCAGCACTTATATTTCATGGTTTGATAGCAGAGGTGGCAGCTATGCGGTGTATATGCAGAGGCTAAGTGCAGATGGTGTAAAACTTTGGGGTTCTCAAGGTCTTTTAATTTCGAACAATCCTCAAAGCACATCATTAGTTGACTACGATCTTACATGTGACGCCGCAAACAATGCAATTGTTGCTTTTACGGATATGCGTTCAGGTGATCTGGATGTTTTTGCTTACAAAATTTCACCTTCGGGTCAATTTCTTTGGGGAGCAAACGGCGTTACCCTTTCTTCAGGAACAGGGTATGAAGCTAATCCAACAGTTGCCGCAACTACAGATGGAAATGTGGTTGTTGCGTGGATATATGCTGTTAATCCTTACAAGATTTATTTACAAAAGATTGATCCTACAGGTGCCAAACTTTGGGGAGCCACTGCGATAAGTTATGGATCAACAACTGAAGGATACAACAACCCGATTGTTGTTCCCTCCGACAATGGTTCGGTGATAGTTTCACACAAAGTTACAACCGGAAATTTCCCTGCACAGACAGTTAAACTTGCAGCTCAAAAATTTAATTCTGCAGGCGCTCCTCAATGGGGTGCAGGTGGAGTCTGGGTACAGAATCTTGGAAAAGTAATGGCCTTCACGGCGCAATTTGCTGCTCCGGATGGAGCGAATGGGGTGGTTATTGCCTGGCATGACGACAGAAACTCAATTAATCTGCAAAGTTCATGGGTTCAAAGAGTGAAATCTGACGGAACTTTGGCTTTCCCTGCCAACGGTGCAGAGGCAGCCACAACGGGTAGTATCCACAAATGGAACCCAAGAGCAGGAAAACTGACTGATTCTGAAGAAGTAATGGTTTTTTGGAGATTTACAAATTCAGATCAAAATCAGGATGGACTCGCAGTTCAAAAATTTAATGCCACCGGGGTGAGACAATTCACCGATGATGGTATCATCCTTCGACCAATGACAGGTTCCGCAAATATTGTGGGTTATGATTTGGCTACTCTTTCAAACTCCTCATACATCGTTTATAATGTTGGAAATATCTCCGGATTGGATAACACTGTCCAAGGATTGATGATTAACTCTTCTGGATCAAATGTTTGGGGAAATACTATCGCATTGTCATCACTCGTTTCGAACAAAGGAAGACTTCAGATAGTAAACGATATTACGGGCGCAGGACTTGCATTCTGGACTGATGAAAGAGCCGGCGACGGCATTTACGGACAAAAAATAAACACCAACGGAACTCTTGGAAATCAGATTGTACCCGTCGAATTAAATAATTTTAGTGCCTTGGTCAATGGTAATTCTGTTCTGCTCGAATGGACAACCGCGACTGAAACAAACAATGCCGGGTTTTCGATCGAAAGAAAATCAGATAATGGAAATTGGATGCGGGTTGGAGAAGTATCCGGAGCAGGCACTTCAACAAGTGTTATTAATTATTCTTTCAACGATAAAAACCTCGTTTCGGGAAAGTATAACTACAGATTAATCCAGACCGATCTGGATGGAACAACCAAAATCTACGATCTGTTTAATGAAATATTGGTCGGAATTCCTGAAAAATTTGAGTTGAATCAGAACTTTCCAAATCCCTTTAACCCCACTACTTTAATTCGTTTTGCTATACCGGTCTCCGGAATGGTCTCTCTCAAAGTGTTTAATACAATGGGTGAGGAAGTGGCCACTTTGGTAAATGAGACCAGGGAAGCAGGAAATTATGAAGTGAAGTTTGATGCCACAAACTTTACATCCGGTATTTATTTTTATACTCTCACCTCAGGTGAGGTAACGTTGACAAAAAAACTTCTTTTAATGAAGTAATGTTATAATCCAAAAATTCCGGAACATTTTGTGCCTCCTCAGAAACGGGGAGGCTTTTTTTGGTTCGCTTGACGAAGGAATCCGTTTGGGAAATAGTCGGAGATGAGTTGAGCAAGGGAAATATGGTTTTCGGTGGGATATATTGTATTACCCGGACAACAGTCTTTTCATGAAAAACATACTTTTTCTTGAAATAAATTTTTGCTATATTTGTTTTAATTTAAAAGGAATAAGATTTTGGAAACGCATCAGAGAAAAAGTGAATATAAAGAGAAGATTGGTACTGTTCTTTCGAAAGAGCTAATCGAGAGGGTGAAGAACAAATCGATAATAGAAAAACGATCAATTAGCGAGATAATCGAAGAGGCTTTAAAAAGGTATGTTGATGATTCTAGTGATGATTCCAGAATCAGGTTAGAGGCTTTTAAGCGATTTACCTCAACTAAAAGGACTATTTCCCGTGAAGAAATAGATGAATTGTTGAATGAGGATTATTTCGAACAATGAAGATTAGTGATATTCCAAATCAGAGTCATATAATTATTGACACTAACATCTTGAACTATGCGATCGAAAACATTTCGAAAGAATGTATTGAATTACTCAGAAGGTGTGCAGTTGCAGAAATTAATGGTATAATTCCCTCTAATGTTTTGGCTGAATTTATCCATGTGCGGATGATGACGGAAGCGAAAGAGTTTGGAATGAGTACGGGGTCAAATCCTGCAAGAAAATTGGCTGAAAAACCAGAAATAATCCGACAATTGAAAAGATATCCATCTGAAATAAAGAATTTATTGGACATTGGATTAAAGGTCGAACCGCTTCTTTTGGAAGATTACAAAACCTCTCTACAAATACAGCAAAATTTTGGACTTCTGACTAACGATTCCTTAATCATCAGCCTCGCCGACAGGTTAAAGGTCAATAAAATTATAACTGCCGATAAAGCTTTCATGGTTCTAACCGACTTTGAAATATATTCACCTGCCGATTTATAATTACCGGATCATTTAAAACTCAGAACCGCTTTTCCCTCCATAAAAGAGCCAACTCTTGCTCCTTTTCCTCTTATAAAAATAAGATTGAACTGATCTCGATTTTCTGGCATGGAAATTGTGCAATAAGAGTGTTTCTTATTTAGAGTATTTCTCTTCGTGTATGACGATTTATGATTGTTACACACAGATGGCACATAATAAATTTGCTTCGGAACGAGGCGGGTCTGTTTTGGCAATGAGTAAAAAAGGTTTAATAGAAATTTTATAAAAAAAGCAGAGATAACAAATATGAATGTTACAAGTTTAACCCTATATATATCGCAGATTACATTTGGGATAATTTTCCTTTTTGCTTTGACCAGTTTTATAATTTATAAGCTTAGAGGGAAAAATGGCGGAAATGAAGCGTTTCAGCCTGAAATTCAACATAAAATGCATAACCATGCCGTTACACATTTTGACCATCAAAAAACAAGTGCAAATGTAGTTTCATATTCAGTTGAATCTGTGCCTGAATTAGAGACAATAATCTCAACGGCGTCTATTTCCAGGAACTCATTTTCGGAGGTTAAAACTACATCCAAATCCTCAAAAAACAGCTCAAGATTCACAGTTATGAACAATACTTTTGAACGGGTGGAAGAGAAACCCCGTACATTAAATAACTGGTCGTGATCCCACTTGAACAATTTTATCTTTAACTTTTTTTTAATGTTAAGGATTTTATTGTAACATTTTGAGAAAAATTTTCGGGTTATCGAATTCATCGTCTCATATTGAGAATCAACAAAAATCATAGTCCCAGAATAAACAGAATCCTCTGTCGTAATGTGAATAAGCCCACCATCCTTTAAATATACACTCCATAAATAATTTTTCTCAGACAATCTATAAATGCATATTTTTGCTTTCTCGTTGAAAAACAAAGTTCGTCAGTTTGTGGAACTTAAATCAAAAGGAGTCCGTCAAAAGCTATGAACGAAAAAGAAATTAATGAAGGTATGCAGCAAGCACAAAACATCTTCAGTCTTAAAGACGATTTTTCCCTGATTAAAGCATTTAATGAGGGGGAGGAAACGGCTTTTAATGACCTCGTAAACCGCCACAAAGAAAAGGTGAGAAATCTCATCTATCTAAATCTTGGAAGCACCTCATCGATTGATGATATCAGTCAGGAAGTGTTCCTGTCGGTTTACCGGAAGCTTAAACAATTTCGATTTCAGTCACAGTTTACCACCTGGTTATATACAATCACGATCAATAAAATTCGCGATCATGTAAGGAAGCAGAAAATAATGTCTGTTTTTTCTGCATTTAGCAGTGATGATACGGAGAATGTTGTTGAACCGGGCAGTTTTAAGGAAAACTTTGATGTTAATGAAATGGTAAGAGATGCTGTTGCCAGGCTTCCCCGGAAGTTAAAGGAACCATTGATACTCCGTGATTTTGAAGGCATGAGTTATCAAGAGATTTCTGATGCAACAGGGATTGAGATAGGTACCATCAAATCAAGAATTTTTAGAGCCAGAGAATCGCTGAAGAAGATGCTTGAGCCCTGGCGCGAGGAGCTTTTATGAAAAAATTTGATAAAGATTTTGAGAATATTTCCGCTTTGGCGGATGGAGAATTGCGGGAAGATCAAGAGGCGATATATAAAGAAAAGATGCAAAACTCGCCCGCATTTAAAGAGAAATTTAATGAGTATAACAAGCTCAAAAAAACGGTGGAGAGTATTCCAAAACTTCCGGAAGACCAATATTTTGTCTCAAGGTTGAACGAATATATCAAAAAAGAGAATAAAAAGACGAGTGGCGTAAGACATTTTTACAAGCCAGCTTTTGGACTTATTGCCCTTACTGTTGTTTTGATGTCATTCTTTAAACTCAGTCCTGAATTTATGGATGATCTGTTCGAGACACAAAAAGGTAATATTATCGATTTTTATACAAAAAATCTTCGCCCCTATTTCCAGGAAGATGAACTCACAAGAGATGACATTTTTAATTTTGCTTTCAGTCAGGTTCTACCAATAGATGGTGCAGGCAAAAATGTGATCAGTCTTGATGAATCGGGGAGTGGTGCTTCTATCGCCATAAGACAATCTTCCCTTGGAGACAGTAGCATGAGTCTGAAGGAGTTTACTGAAAAACTTGATCTGGATCAGACACAGCAAATTAAGTTGAACAATGTGTTAAAAAAATATGAGGATAAGATTAGGGGTTCCATCCTTGTAAATGACAACAACACCGTTGCCGTAAATGCCAATCTTTGGAATTATAATATGGCTTTAAAAGCGGAGATACTTGCAATTGCGGCCGAAAACAAAACATTTGCCAAGGTAATGCCTGCCGGTTTGATGGAATCGATGCCTGCATTTGCCTCAATGGATTTTGCTGATGATGAAAATTCCTTTGTTTGTATTAATCCTGATACTGTATTTGTTACTTCAATCAAAGTAAACACACAGGATCCGTCTTATAATATTCCGGTTGTTAACAAAGTTAATATCCTTAAAAATACACAAGTAAAACTTGCGCCAGCAAAACAAAAGTATGGTGGAGTCCACGGTAAACTTGGTGATTCTTCAAAAACCAAAAAATTCAGAGTTTTTGTAGATACTAATTTTATAAAGTTTGACATCCCTGATTTTGCTTTTGAAAATAAAATGCCAACCATGATCGAGCTTGAGAGAATCGACTCACTGGTAGAACTAAGCATGAAAAATTTTAATTTTGAGATGCGGGATTTCCCTCATGGGAAGGGATTCAGCTTCGATATGAAATTCGATTCACTCGGGTTACCGGGTCATGACAAGATGATTGAGTTTAAGTTTGATACAACAGACGGGTTCAACTTTGACATGAACTTCCCGGGAAAAGACAGCGCCAAGTTTAAGATAGTTGTTCCAAAAAATCTTGATGTTCACAAAGACTTTAAGGGGCTCGAAGGTCTTGACTCTCTCATGATCTTTAAGTTCAATGGGAAAGACACAGTATTTAACTTTAACATGCCATTTCAAAACTTCGATGGTGAATTTAAAGAATTCAACGAAGAGATGAAAAAGTTTCGTGAAGAGATGAAAAAATTCCGTGAGGAGTTTAAACAAATCAAACCGAAAAACAAAAAAGAGAAGAAAACGGTTGTTATCTAACAGGCATTATTCTTCACAATTTTTATCGAGCCAGTCAAGCAATTCACGAAGACTGGCAGTAGCAAGACCAATACATGTATCGGCAGCTCCATAGTAGATGTTGAGAGTGTCGCCATCCTTTGCGAGTGTATAACCGCAAGGGAAGACAACATTCCCAACATCACCATTGAGCTCATATGGCTCTTCCGGCGCGAAAATCCATTCTCTCCCTCGTTTGAGGCAGATTTCAGGTTTCTCGAGGTCAAAAAGAGCCAATCCGAGTCTATAAATACATCCCCCGCACGAAAGTTTTACACCATGGTATATAAGGAGCCATCCTTCAGGAGTCTCTATCGGCGGGGGTGAGAGCCCGATCTTGTTAGCATCCCACCATGCACCTTTCCGTGCATTCATCATCAGTGTATGCTCTCCCCAGTTTTTTAGATCGGGTGAATACGAAATCCACATGTGTGCCCTTGGGGCACTTACGGGACGATGGATCATAGCCCAGGAACCATTAATTCTCCTGGGTAACAGCGCAGCATCCTTGTCATCAGGGGGCATGATAATACCAAACCTCTCAAATGTCTTAAAGTCTTCAGTCTGCGCAAGCGCAACACCCGGACCATCCCGGGTGTATGCAGTATAAACAACAACATATTTTTTAAGTTCAGGCACATAAGTTATCCGTGGGTCTTCAATACCCCATAATTCTTCGGGGAACTTATCAGATTCAGGTCGGAGTGTCGGCTTTTTATCAATTATCCAACCGTCAACACCATTAGCCGACTTTGCGACACAAAAGTGAGAAATGCCTGATCTTTCCTCAACGCGGCAAAGTAATAGTGTTGTTCCGTCTTTAAGCAGGGTTGCTCCCGCATTAAAAACAGAATTTATTGGATATGGCCAGTTATTAGCGGTTAAAATAGGATTAAGCTTGTTCCTGTGAAAAAGAACTGCATACTGATTATTCATGATGATGCTGCTTCCAGTAATAATTGTGATTGATTGAATAACCGCAGTTCCAATAAAGCCTGGAGATATGCCAGAGTTGATTCGGAACCTTGATTTTCATTTACCCGATCGGGATGTAATCCATCTCTGCAGCCACCTGTAATTGGATCATAAATCATAAGATTTAAGTCGTTATTACCCAGAAACCACTCAAACGCATTAAACGCTTCTTCTTTCCATTTTGGGTCACCTGTTGCATCATAAGCGGCGATTGAAGCTGAAATCATTGCCTGTGCTTCAACGGGCTGTTGATCGAAGCGGGCACACTCACCTCCACGTTTATAAAATCCATCAGATCCAACAGGTACAAAGTAGCCCTCTTTTGAATGTTGAAGTTCTGCCAGCCAGGTAAGGGAGTCGATACCTGCTTTAAGCATTTTTTTATTCTTCATTGAAACAGATGAAAGAATGAGTGCATGTGAAAGGACAGGATTGCAATAAGAGAGTTCTTGTTCAAACCACATCCATTCTTTGGATGAATTTTGTTTATAGAGAGTAAAAAATGCGTTCAGCAAGTTCATCTCTCACATTATTGGCTCTTCTGTCACCTGCAAATTTCTGCAGATATTCATAAATTCCTACCAGGCAAAAGGCCCAGGCCCGGGGGCTTGTAGTGGCAAGAATTGCAGGGAGAGCCTGTTCATATAACCACCCTGCGGTGTTGCTTTGAACCGCCGTAACCGAGTGTCTTAAATAGGTACCGAGGGCTAAAAGGGAACGACCCAGACTGTCTTCTGAACCCGTGTCTTCAATCCATCGTCGCTGATAATCCATAAAATTGCGAAATCTGCCTGTTTGGTCGTTAAATGCATAACCAAGGAATGCAAGGTACCTGTAAGTCAGGTCCTTTACCGTCTTGATTCCAAGTTGTTCAAGCAGATTTGAAACCAGCAATGCTCTGGCATTGTCATCGGTTGTATATCCATGTGCATAATTTGGAACGGTGAAAAGTGCATGCTGGAATATTCCGGTGTCGTCGGTTAATACAATAAAATGATCAAGTTTTATTGGAGGCAATTCCCTCAGGTGTTTGTCTTTATGTTTAAATTTTGATGCAGCCGGGATAAAGTGGCGTCGTTCAGACCTTGCTTTCTCGAAGCTTTCCATATATTTTTGAGCGACCTCTGACCAGATCATTTTGCGTCCATAAATATAAGCCCGTTTGCGCATGGCATGACGTTCGGCTTCATTATCGAGAAGATTGATTACATTTTTTGCGAGTGCATCAGAATCCTTAAAAGGAGTTATAACCCCCCTCCCATTGGCGAGTAGTTCTTCAGCATACCAATAAGGTGTTGAGATTACGGCCTTTCCGGCACCCATAGTGTAAGCCAGTGTTCCGGAAGTTATCTGAGCTTCATTTAAGTAAGGAGTGATATAGATATCGGCAGCCCCTATAAATTCAATTAACTCGTCAATACTTACAAAACGATTGTAGAAAATAATGTTGTTTTCCACCCCTTTTTGTTTTGCCAGCCTCTGGAGTGAAAGACGGTAGGTTTCTCCCTCATTTTGAATCACATGAGGATGAGTTGCTCCAACCACCATATAAACAGTATCGGGGCGGTATTTGATAATTTGAGGTAAAGCCGAGATAACAGTCTCTATTCCTTTACTTGAAGAGAGGAGTCCAAAACTGAGAATCACAGTTTTACCCTCAACACCAAAAAGATCTTTGTTAAAACTTGGATCAACAAACGGGATATCAGGGATTCCATGATGAATCATGTCAATTTTTTCAGGCGGAACCTTATAAATCTCTTCCAGGAATTGCCTTCCTTTTTCACTCATTACAACAAGTCTTTCAGAAAGAGAGGCGACCTCCTGTAGAACACTTAACTGATCGGGATCGGGGTCTTTTAAGATTGTATGTAAAGTTGTTACAACCGGCATGCGCAAACCTCGAAGAAGTGCGATGATATGGCGACCGGCTTTTCCGCCAAAAATGCCATATTCAAATTGCAGGCAAACAACATCAACATCGTAAATATTCAAGAAGTCAGACGCAGTCACATATGAATCTATATTTTTTTCTTGAAGTTCGAACCGAACCCGTGAAGGGTAATTATAACCTTCAACCACATCATTAACCGGAATAGCGATGCAGGATATTTCTGGATAATTGTTGGATAACGACTCACAAAGGTCAGTCGTAAAAGTGGCAATACCACATTGACGCGGTATATAGTTGCCGATGAATGCAATATGGTGAATTGTTGAAGTTGATAATACTTTTACCACGATGTTAAATTCCTCCAATCGATGAAATCTTTGTTAAAAGATTATTTCACGATTTTAAACCTTTTTGTAATCCTGTAAGTCTGATCCGATCGTCTGTATTGGGTCGAATTCAGGACTGTTTTTTATCGTTTCTTTAGAGAGGTCAACATAAATATTTGATTCATCCCAATCTATATGGTCCACCCATTTTGGTGAGAGGAGCATCTTTTCCTCGGGAAGCCAGTTATGTTTGTTTACAATCAGGGAACTTATAGTCCATGTATCATCATCGAGCAGAAAATCAGCCAAATGACCTATGGCACCTTCACTTGTCTGAATGTGGAAACCATCCACAATTTCAGAACTGCACAGGTGTGGATTTTTTCTTGGTGGAGGAATTACTTTCCCATCCTCGTCCATCACAGGATCGGGTTGGAGGTTAATAATGGGTGCTGTCAGTGCCAGATCGCTCCAGTAATAAGGCAGTGCGTAGTAGGAAAAGAGTTCCATTTCGTGCTGGCGTGAGACGGTTAGTTTTGTCTCAACATCCGGACTGCCTGCAACTTGTTTCATTGTAAGATCAACATTAAAAGTTTCCTTTTCCCAGTCAACTGAACCCAGTACTTTGTGAGGAAGTAATACTTTTTTATTAAAAAACCAATTCCCTGTTTCAACTACCAGATAACGTATCATCCAATTTTTATCATCAAAATAGAATTCGGCAACTTTTCCGAGTTCTCCATCCTTTGCCATGATTGAATAACCAATCAGACTGTTTAAACTTCTTTCCATTATTGACTCCGGTTTAATGCTCGTTAGTGAAATATATACCTTCAGGATTTCACTTTAATCACTGAGCAATATATATCCTGGAAGGTGAGGAGACAATCGACCAACAGGATGAAAAACGGATTAACCCATTTCGGGATTTTTCCCCCTAAACGGATTAATCCCTCCCGCAATTTTTTCTTTGAATGAGATTAATCCATCCTGCAATTTTTCCTTTTATCAATGATTATTTTGTGGAGATTTCCTTTTTTGGTATTTTATTCACTAAATACAGTAAAATTATTATAGAGCAAATTTGCAAATCTCCACATTTATTAAAAACCGGTATTTAGCCCTTGGCATTGCCGGGTTTATTGCATTAAGCATACTCAGAACAATCTTCATTTCCGGTAACGATACGGGTTCAACGCTGATACTCGAATCGTTTTCAGTGTTGATCCTTTTCCTGTTGGTTTCCGAATCGATTAAGGTTACATCGAGTGTAAAAATGTTACCAACATGGCTGGTTACTTCGATGCTTGTTCTGGTCTTCTCCGGGATATTTCTCAAGTTGCTTTTTAATTCAATTGAGAGCCTTTTCCCGGTTTCAAGCATAAACTACGGCAACACTGTTAGCCTTGAACTGCTTCCGCTTATCTTTATTTTTAATGCAGCAACGATAATTTTATCTGTTGCCTCTCTCGTAATTTTCAGACACCTCTTTTTTCTGAAACAAAGCAAAAATCTGAACATCTATTTTAATGCCATGCTCATTTTTATTGCTTTGGCTTCCTTTACATCCTTTATGGGGACGAAGGAATACGAATCCATGGAGTTCCTTTCAATCACTTTTTATGTAGTTGCAACAATCCTGATTTTTATGAACAGCCTGAAAATATCGTGGATTGCATTTCTTAAAAAGAAACAGAAAAGGCAACTGCTTTTAATTTCGGTTTTGTTGATCGGAATGTTAATTTTTTATCTAACAATGACAACCGGGGACTCAACCTACCATAATTTACTAAGTGGTTTCTCACATTCATTTTACCGCTTCAATAACATTATGACCGTTTATGGAATAATCTATTTTAGCGTATTATTTTTTACTACTTTGTTCCATCTTCCTACAGCAGAAGCATTTGACAGGCGGACAAAAGAGATATCCTCGCTCCAGTATTTCAGTAAACTTATTAACCAGGTTTTTGATCCAAAGGAATTGTCAGATACTATTTCAGAACTGGGCGCAGATGTTTCAGGAGCCGATGCATCGTGGTTGATACTCTTTAGCGGTACAAACAGGGTGGAAGGAATAAAAGGGACAGGCTTTGTGACTTCAGAAAAGATCACCAATTTTATTCGTAAGAAACAGGATCTTACCACAGTAAAAAAAATTGTAATGGGTGATCTAAAAGAGTTTTACAGAAGCGAGATCACAGATGAACAGTATGCCATTGTTTATCTCGTTCCAATGGTGTCTTATTCAAAATGTCACGGGATTCTTGTTTTATTGAAAAAAGATGCAATTGAGTATGATGATGAAGAAAAAAACATCATTCAGACCTTTGCTGATTATGCCTCGGTAGCGATTGAGAACTCTTATTTGCTTAAGGAGTCAATAGAAAAAGAGCGTCTCGAAAAAGAATTTGATGTTGCCAGAGAGATGCAACAGAAGATACTCCCTGAGAAACTTCCTGTATTTGAAAATTATGAAGTTGCAGCGGTTTTTATTCCGGCGTTTGAAGTGGGAGGCGACTACTACGATTTTTTTACACTCCCAAACGGGATCACGGGATTTGTAATAGCGGATGTATCGGGGAAAGGTATTTCAGCGGCTTTTGTGATGGCAGAGTTAAAGGGAATTCTGGAATCTTTTTCCACTGTTAAATGGAGTCCAAAAGAAATTTTGGTGGAAGCAAATTATGTTCTGAAAAAAATACTCGACAGGAGGGTTTTCATTACCGCAGTTTTTGGTACTTTTAATCCAGTAACGGGTGAAATTACCATAGCACGTGCAGGGCATTGTCCTGTACTCCACAAAACTGCGGACGGCATCATCGAAAGAGTGCCCTCAGGTTTTGGTCTCGGAATGAATTATACGGAACTATTCAGTGAAAAATTAGTAGAAGAGAAGTTCATACTAAAAGAAAATGAAAGTCTTGTCCTCTTCACCGATGGTGTGAACGAGATGAAAAACGAACTAATGAAAGATTTTGGAACAGAGAGGTTAAAATCAATTGTTTCAAATAGTGAGGATATCGGGATGAACGAGCTGGCGCTGAAGATTATAAGTGATCTTACAGAGTTTGCCGGAACAAAACCGCAACATGACGATATCACCTTAATGATTTTAAAAAGAAATAATCCGGAGAAAAATAATGGCAGAATTTAAGACAAGTTTACGAGAGAGTGAGGAGTTCAGCATTGTAGAATTAAGCGGCTACCTTGATGCACATACCGCTCCCGACCTTGAGTCGGCTTTTACAGGCTTGATTGACCAAAATAAATACAAGGTTGTGGTAAACTTTAAAGATCTTGAATATATTTCATCAGCCGGTCTTGGCGTTTTTATGGCTTACATTGAGACGATGAGAGAGAACAATGGCGACATAAAACTGGTTGAAATGAAGCCCGCAGTTTACGGTATCTTCGATCTGCTCGGTTTCCCATTGCTCTATGACATCCTGGATGATGAGAAGGATGCTTTGAACAAATTTAAACAACAAGGTGCTTAAACACAGTGAACAACATCAACTCTAACAACCTGGAATTAAGAGTTAAGAGCAGCACCGAAAATCTGTCGCTGATAAGGGAATTTGTGAGCTCATCAGCTCTAAGTTTTCTGATCAGGAAGGAAGTGATCGACAAGCTAATTCTTGCCGTTGATGAAGCAGCTTCAAACATAATCCGACATGCTTACAAAAACAGTCCTGAAGGTGTAATTATAATCACTTTCATCTGTGATGACAAAGAATGCACAATTATACTTACCGACTATGGAGCAGGATTTAATCCTACCCAAGTGAAATCTCCCGATATGGTCTCTTACCTGAAGGAGAAAAAAAGAGGTGGGCTCGGAATCCATTTGATGAAAATATTGATGGATGAGGTTGACTATCTCTCCGTCTCAGGTGAGTATAACAAACTTGTTTTGAAGAAAAAAATTGCTTAAAAATGGCTGATACAGAAACTCTTAAACTCCAAAGAAATTTATCTGCTTTAGTTGAGTTCAGTAGAATAGTGAACTCAAGCCTTGATCTGAATTTTACTCTGAACAACCTTTTGTTTAGTTGTTTGGGCAAATTTCTTACGACGAAGGGCTTTGTGGTTATCGAGGAACAGGGGGTTGCCTGCATCAAAACTGCAAAAGGAATCAATGCAGATGCGATATCTGCATTTAATTCTGCTTGCCACTCCGTTTCTAAGGAAGAATCACTGATGCAAGCATATACTGTGCTTGGTGCTTCAGTGGTTGAAAGAATATCTTCGTCAAGAAAAGATCTTGGTTATATTGCTCTTGGTGAAAAGATAACAAAACAGCCTTATTCGCAGGAAGAGAAAGACTTTTTAAGAACCATTTTAAATATTGCAGGCACTGCCATTGAGAATGCTCTGAATATTACTGAACTTAAACAGGTGAACCGTGATCTCGATTCCAGGATCAACAGGCTCAGTTCACTTTTTGAACTCAGTAAAGAATTTGGGCTTCTAACGGAGGAGAGCAGAATCAGCAGACTTCTTGCATATTCACTTCTTGGACATTTTTTATCTTCCATCTATGCCATTATTATTTTTGAAGATAAAAAGGCTAAAATACTTGAGACTACGATCCACAAAGGGAAATTAAAAGATATTGTTGACTGGTTGATGTTTAAAAACATCGATACTCATTATGCAGGCAAAGACCTTGAAGAACTCAACCACGATCTGGTTACTTTAAAGGTTGAGATTGTGGTGCCAATGAAGATGCAAAACGAAACAAAGGGACTCATCCTTCTTGGTAAAAGGGTTAACACACAATCTTATGGCAATAGCGACATAGAGTTTATCTATTCCATTGGAAGTCTTGCAATAATTTCTCTTGAAAACAAAAGACTTTTTAGAGAGGCTCTTGAAAAACAAAAGCTTGAAGAAGAACTTGAACTGGCGAAAGATATCCAACAGAATCTGCTTCCAAAAGAGATTCCGTTAATGCCATCATTTGAAATTGCAGCCACTTCAATATCATCAAAACAAGTGGGTGGTGATTATTATGACATCATTAAAAAAGATGATGAAAAATATTTTGTTGCAATAGGTGATGTTTCAGGGAAAGGCGTTCCCGCTGCACTTCTTATGGCAAACCTTCAGGCATTTTTGAAATCGATATGCACGCAAAATGTGGCAATTGATGATGCAACCGGTACCATAAACGATCTGGTTTCCGAGAACACATCAGACGGTAAGTTTATTACTTTCTTTTGGGGGATTATAGATAACGCAGCCAAAACTCTAAGTTATGTAAATGCAGGCCACAATCCACCCCTCCTTATCAGGAATGGAGAGATAATCTATCTTGACAAGGGAGGAATTATTCTTGGTGTGATGAAAACATTTATGCCTTATGTTTCGGAGACCGTACAACTCGAAAGTGGTGATCTTATTGTTCTCTTCACCGACGGAGTTACAGAAGCCAAAAGTCCTGAGGATGAGGAATTCAGCGATGAGAAGTTGGAAGCAGAAGTAAAAGATGTTGCAGGTCTCAATTCCGGTGAGATACTTGAAAAAATAAAACATTCGGTTTATGAACATGCAAACGGTGCATTTCAATCGGATGATATAACTATAATCGTAATAAAGGTACTGTAAGAGTGGGCATTAACAGCATCTTCTTTGATCGAAAATTTATTATCAACAGTGTAACGTTGTTGATGGCACTCGTTGGACTATTAAGTATTTACCAACTGATTTTCATAAACACAACTTCAAATGATGAGTGTTTGTGGTTTGCCGGTAAAAATAGAGCCGGGCAGTGGGGGATTTACATACAGGATATCAAGTCCGGCGGGGTTGTTGATCAGGCCGGAATAAAAAATGGTGATGCTCTCCTAAAGATCAATGGCGAACCGATAAGAGATACTTATACTGCTCAACAAATTCTGAATAAACTCGATTATGGTGAGTATGCACAATACACTATCAAACGGGATGGACAGATACTCATTAAAAATGTATTTGTCAAAAAACTGATTCATTACCCCAATCTCTATTTTGCGATCTTCTATTTTGTTTGGCTCATGGTGGGTTATTTGGTGATTATTTCAAACCCCTATGGCGTTTTGCAGACTCTGTTCTACTTGATTGGTGTGTTTGGAACCATCTATTCAACCAGAGGTGCATTTCTTGATAATTTAATGTTCCTTAACCCAAAGTTTGAAGTCCCGACACTTTTCTATTATCCGATTTTATTATCAGCCTGTTTTACTACCGGTACCTTTGTGCATTTTTTTCTCCTTTTCCCTCACAAGAGTAAGATTTTAAAATACAAGTATTCAACATATATTTTATACTTATTCTTTACAATTCCCGGGATATGGGCGATATACAGAACCAATGAAATGTTGAATGACCCTTCAACCATGGGGACATTCCCTCATCCAGAGTTTTTAATCTCCTTCATAAATATTTTGGCACTCCTGCTTGGATTTGTATCTCTGGTGTGGAGTGTAATCAAGTATCGGAAAAAACAGGAGGGAACACCTCTTAGATGGTTGGCAGGAGTATATCTTTTGGGAATTGGCAGTGTTTTTGCTCTAATTTTCCTGCCTCCAAAAAATGCTTTGATATTTTATAACCACCCTGAGTTCTATATTGCTCTGTTAACTTTAACATTGATACCGATTGCTTTTGCGATAGCAATATTCAAGTATCAACTGATGGATGTTAGCATCGTTGTAAAGAATACAATTCTTTATGGAAGTGTATCATTAAGTATAGCTGTTATCTACTTCCTCTCCATTTATGGTTTTGGTCAGGGGGTGGGCACAATTTTTGGCGAAGAGTATAGAAACTTCGTTGCAGTTTTAAGTTTTGTGATTTTTGCTTTGGTGTTTCAAAAGACAAAGGATAAATTTCAGGAATTTATTACCAAACGGTTTTTCCCCGATCAATATTTTAATAATCAGATATTGTTGAATTATGGTGAAGAACTTGTAAATATTGTGGGATTGGAGAACATCCTCAAATCTGTTAAAGATATGTTCAGGGATCTTATCATTGTCAGAAAAATGTCAATTTATCTCGCTAACGGAGAAAGATTCCATCTTGCTGAAGATTTTGGAAATGTTGAGATTCTTGATGCTCTAAATACCAACATTAAAGATTTTGAATTGAAATACAATGTTTATCTCGACGAAGGGAAGAAGAAGATAATTCATAAAGAATCTTTTGATGTTTTTGACAGGGAAGACAGGGCGTTTTTCAAAAAAGAGGGTTACAACCTGATTCTACCGCTTAAAGTGAACAGAAGATTAATTGGTTTTCTTGCGCTCGGTGAAAAATACAACGGAAATCCTTACGCTGACCGTGACCTTGAGTCATTAAGTTCGGTGGCGTCACAAATAGCAATATCGGTAGAAAATGCCCGACTTTACAAAGCCGAAACCAGAAAAGCCCAACTTGAAAGAGATATCGATCTCGCAAAGCAGATACAAGAGTCACTTCTTCCCGGTTCATTCCCAATCAGGGATAATATCGAGATATTTGGTAAGATGATACCGGCTTCACATATCGGCGGAGATTATTTTGATATTATTAAAGTATCAGAGTCAAGATTTTTTATTGTGATAGGTGATGTAAGCGGGAAAGGACTTCCGGCATCACTTCATATGACAAGAGTTCAGGCAATGCTTCATATGCTATGTTCGCATGGCAGAACTCCTTCAGAAATACTGAAAGAGTTAAACCGCAAGATTTACGATTCACTTGGGAAAAACTGGTTTATTACGATGACTCTTATCGGGTTGGATACCGAGTTAAACTGCCTGCGGGTGTGCAGGGCGGGTCATACTCCGGTTTTGATAGCAAGAGATGGCAAAGCAGATTTTCTACAGCCCAAGGGGCTCGCAGTGGGTCTGGATAGGGGTGACCTGTTTGATCTGCATTTGGAAGAGGTAAGGCTTGATCTTATTCCAGGGACTTCAATACTTCTCTTCTCAGATGGCATCACTGAGATGATGAATTCAAAAAACGAACTATTTGGTGATGACCGGCTTAAAGAACTTTTTGCCGCAAACAACCACCTGACATCTGAAGAACAGTATAATGTTATTACAGAAAAGCTAATAGAATTTCGTGGTGATCGTGAACCTTATGACGATGAAACTGCGCTGATCTTAAAGATAAAGTAGTTTTTACGAAGTAATATCCCGGAATTGACCAACACTATTTCATTTCAAGAACTTTAAGTTTTGCCTTGGCAATATTATAGCCGATATCGATTAATTCCGGAGCACGATTAAAATCGAACATTGAAAAACCTTCTGTTTTTGGCTCGATAAGTATGTCCGGTTTCGCCATTTTCATTGTGAGATCACCGATATGATCCTGCACAATATCAAAAGACTGATACATCACTTCCCAAATTCTCATTTCTGACGGTCTCCCATCCGATACTGTGTTAAAATAATCGACAGGATGTTTCAAGAAATATTGAATTTTCTCATTAACAGAGAGTCCATTTAAGGCTGAATCTTCTGTTATTACTTGTAATTCTTCATTTGAAGGATTTGCGGAATAATTGCGTCGTAAATTCACTGCTATAATTGTATCCATCTTTTTAGCTTTCACCAAATCGACGGGAGTGGGATCAACAAGTCCACCATCTACCAGTTTACGATTGGCGATGGATACAGGGGCGAAGAGAACAGGAATTGAGATACTGGCTCTAACGGCGGTAAGGAGACTGCCCTGATTTAGTATAACTGGCTCACCTGTTTTAATATCACTTGCCACAGCTTCAAACGGAATTTTCAGATTTTCGAAAGTTGTCGTCCCAAAAAAAGTTTTGAGAAACTCATTCAGGTATTTTGAGTTGGCGATCGAGGACAGTGAAAGCGACGGTGAAAAAATTTTGGCTACGAGTTTCCAATCAGTTTGAAGTGCGATTTTTTCAATTTCAGTTGTGGGTGTACCCAGTGCATAAGCCCCGCCTATAAATGCACCGATGCTACTGCCGGCAATATAGTCTATTTTAATTCCATATTCATCGATTGCCTTTAATACTCCGATGTGGACAAGCCCCCTGGCTGAACCACTTCCGAGAGCCAGTCCAATCTTTTTGTTTTTTCTAAAGTTAAAAAATTTCAATTTAGTAGCTCAAAGTTTTCATTCAATTTGTATTTGTTAATAGATTGATTCATCGGAGAAACTGTTATTATTTCTGTCATTTTTTTCTAAATAATGAGTTGTAAATTAACAATACTCTCTAAAACAAATTGAAAACTTAAACGATTCATTTTGGTAAATTTGGAATGCAACTTAATTTTAATTCGTGGTGCGCAGAAAAAACTGTTGAAATGAATGATTTATTAATCGACACGCGAAAGCAGAAGTTTTTTTATTAATGGATTTTTTAGGCCAAATCTGGGAGATAGCTAATCACCTCGATAATTATCTCGCTATAATAACAACAGAATATGGTAATGTAACTTACCTGTTTTTGTTTATACTAATTTTGCTCGAAACCAACTTTGTGTTAACCCCCATATTACCCGGAGTTACCGTTCTTTTTGCAGCCGGGACAATAGCAGCTACTGGAAAACTTAACCCTTATGCTTTATTTGGGATTCTCACAGCGGCAGTTTTTATTGGTGACATGTTAAACTATTTTATCGGTCACAGGCTTGGTGACAGGGCGTATAAGATGGATAACAAGTTCATTCGACCATCTTATATAAAGTTTACGGAAGACTTCTTTAATAAACATGGAAGTACCACAATGTTCCTGGCTCGCTACTTTCCAATAGTCAGGACTTTTGCTCCGTTTGTTGCCGGAATAGTGGGGATGAAGTTTTCCCGTTTTTTCCTTTCAAGTTTTCTTTCTGCAATGTTATATATCCTTCTGTATGTTGGAGCAGGCTATTTCTTTGGCCATCTGCCTTTTGTAAAAGATAATCTTACACTGACCCTCTTCATTGTGGCATTTGCTTCAGTAATTCCTGCGGGTTACAAAGGAATTCACAAGTACATAAAACACCGGCATCTTACAAAAAAAGGCTGATCCGTTTCCGAATCAGCCTTTTTAAGTATTAATTCCAACCTTTAGAAGTCGATATCGATTTTCTTCTTGTTTACATATTCGAGAACAAACGCACTCGCAACGAAGATCGATGAGTAAGTACCCACGATAATACCAAAAAAGAGTGTAAACGCGAACGATCTGATCACTTCACCACCAAATATAAGCAGGATGACAACGGTAAGGAGGGTTGTACCTCCGGTAAGAATCGTTCTACTCATTGTTTTATTTACTGCCTCATTCATCAGTTGTTCGAGAGGAGCATTTTTGTGGATTTTCATTGTTTCCCTCACTCTATCAAATACGATAACTGTATCATTGATCGAATAACCAATAAGTGTCAGGAAAGCAGCGATAATCGTCAGATCTATCTCCAGGTTTAAGCCCGGGATTAAATCGTAGAAAAGTGAAAAGACTCCGAGAGTAAGCAATACATCATGGAAAAGAGCAGCCACTGCACCGAGAGCAAAGTAGAATTTGAATCGGAAAGCGAGGTAGATCAAGATTCCCGCGAGAGAGAGAATAACAGCGATAATCGCGTCTCTTTTTAGTTCGTCACCGATCTTTGGACCGATTCTGTCTTCTCTAAGTACTTTAAATGAGTTACCGGGAAGCTGTGAACGAAGGTTCTCTTTGATCCAGTCAGAAACACCTATCCTAACAACCACTTCAGAATTGTCAGCTTCAAGAGAAACTCTTGATGCCTGGAATCCATCCTGGAAAAGCTCTTTGCTTACTTTGGTAGCAGAATCAGGTCCTGCAAATTTGTAAACTACAGAGCCGGTATTTTTATTTTCTGTTTTTTCGATTTTAACTCCCTTATAAACTTCGTCAATTCTCTTTTCAATAATAGAGAGAATTTTGGGTTTATTTGCTTCGGGAATTTCCTGTGCTTCAGTTCTTATGAGGGCACCGGTTTCATCGCCAAAAGTTTTAACTTCAACATTTCCAAGACCAATCTCAGAAAGATATTGACGGACTTTGGTAATATCGATTGGCTTTTCAAACTCGAGCACTACTTCGGTACCACCTTTAAAATCGATACCAAATTGAAGTCCACGGAAAAGAATGCTTATAAGTCCGAGGACAAATATAGCAGTTGAGAGCATATAGAAGAATTTTCTCTTTCCGAGAAAATCAACATTTAGATTATGAAAAATTCGCATTGTTTTTGTTAGCTCCTTAAAAACCTTTTAGATTAACCTAATGAAACGGGATGACCCTTATCGGTGAAATATTCGAAGATTACCTTCGCAATTACCAGTGCTCCAAATAATGAGGTAATAATACCGATCATCAGGGTGAGCGCAAAACCTTGAATAGGACCTGTACCAAACTGGTAGAGAATGATACTGGTTATAAGGGTTGTAATGTTGGAATCCCAAATAGCAGAGCCGGCTTTGGCAAATCCACCTTCAACAGCAGCTTTCATTGTTTTACCAAGGGCCATTTCCTCTCTTATCCTTTCATAGATAAGCACATTCGAATCCACTGCCATACCTATCGTAAGTACGATACCTGCAATACCGGGCAATGTGAGGGTTGCGCCAAATGCGGCAAGAGTACCAATAATCATTGTAATCACAAATATCAGGGCGAATGAAGCAATGCCACCGGCACCACGGTAATAAACAATCATAAAACCAGCCACGAGCAGGAAGCCAAACAATACTGACTGAAGTCCTGCAGAGATTGAATCTTCACCGAGGGATGGTCCTACTGTTCTTTCTTCTATGATCTCAACAGGAGCAGCAAACGCACCGGCATTTAAGATATTAGCCAAAAGTTTTGCTTCGTTCAGATCTTTCATTCCATCGATCTGGCTTCTTCCACCTGTAATTTTGTTTCTGATTACAGGAGCGGAATAAACAACACCATCAAGAACAATTGCACATCTTTTATCGATGTTTGCTCCTGTGATTCTTGCCCACTCAACTGAACCTTCAGAATTCATGGTCATGGAAACAACTGCACCTGCGGCACCCTGTGGATCAGGGGTTCCCACTGCTTCAGTAATAACTCCACCAGTGAGTTCCGGGTTTTTAGTTACACAGAAAAGTGTAAAAATCTTTTCGCCGGTTTCGGTAAGGAATGAATGATTTGAGAAAAGAAATTCATCGTTATCAGCGAGGATAGCTTGTGAAATTGGTGAATTAAGCAATCTCTGTAATTTCTCTCTGTTTGAAGCAGGGACATAAATTTCACCTGTTTGTTCACTTGGTGAAATAAGAGAGAGAATTGGATTTTCTTTTGCAAGTTGTTCAGGTGATTTCTGAGCCGTATCTGTCTTTGCAGCCTGTGCAGTATCATTCTTTTTACCTGAATCGACTTTTGCAACAGTTGTTGAGTCAGTTTTTTCATCTGCTTTGGCAGTTGCTGTTGAGTCGGTGGTTTTTGTGGTATCAGTCGCAGGTTTAACATCTTCCTCAATTTTGCCGCCGGCAAGGGAATTGTTAATCTTGACAATGAGATTAATTGCATATTGAGCATCTCTAACCATTTTAAACTCAAGCAAAGCGGTGCTTTGTATAAGCTGTCTTGCTTCTTCCTCATTGGCGATGCCCGGAAGTTCAACCACGATGCGGTTATTACCCTGTTTTTGAATAACAGGCTCTGAAACGCCGTATTGATCAATTCTGTTTCTCAGAATCTGTTCAGCTCTTGTAACGGCATCAACGGTTTGATCTTTAAGGTTTGAGATAATTTTTGCATCATCTTCATCCACATTACCAAAATATCTGCTAATACGAATATTAGCCTCAGTTAGCTTTCTTACCATAACATCCACCACAGGTTCATCGTTGGCTTCAGCTTCTTTAGTCGCCTGGTCTAACATTTTTACGAACACGGGATCAGGGTCATTGGCGAGTTTCTGCAAGAGTTGTGCTGTATTCACTTCGAGAACAACACGCATTCCACCTTGAAGGTCAAGACCAAGTTTTAGTCTTTTGGCTCTTGTTTTGGCATAACTCTCGTCGGCACTTTTTAAACTGTCTTCAAAATTCAGAAGCAGAATGTCGAGACTGTCCTTGCTCAAGTTGGGGTAACTCTTTTTCAAGAATTGTTCCTGTGAAGAAACTTTTTCCTTAATATCTGAGCTGTTCAGATAATCCTGGTATGTTGGATATAAGAAATATATCGACAAAGCCAGAACTGCCACAGTGATCAGAATCCTGTATAGGTACTTTTCCATAAATGTAACTTAACTCAATTATTTAATATGTAAAAAAATTCAGACAAGCAATTTACCGCTAAGTCCTTAAAAAATCAACTAATTTGGGAGTGACCTTGATATATAAATTAAAAAAAATGAAATAAATGTTAATTTTGAGACAAATTTCAGAAAAATTGTGTTAAATATTTAAAATAATACGAGAAAAATTATGATCAACGAAGAGTTACTGTTAAAGTTAAGGAGTCAATCTGAGTCAGGTTCACTTGCAGAACGGAGTGAGATTGACGAAAATTCGAAGTGGGATGTTACACATATCTACTCTGATGAAGCCGCCTGGGAAGAGGAGTTTGCCCAAATTCAGGAATCGATTACCGGGTATGACAGGTTCAGAGGAAAAATTTCCTCTGATGTATCTTCACTAACCGAATGTATAAAATTTGATGAGGAAGTTTCCATCAAACTCGAAAAGTTATATCTTTATGTTATGCTTAACCGGGACAGCGACTTGAGAGTGAACAAATATCAGGGAATGAGCGACAGGATAAAAAATCTTCACAGTACTGCGGCGTCAAAATCTTCTTTCATTCTGCCGGAGCTGATTGAAACCCCTGAAGAGATTATTCAAGAGGCTTTAACTTCCGGACTAAAAGGGTATGAACATTTTTTTGATGATATTAAACGGAAGAAACAATTTACTCTCTCACAAAAAGAGGAGATGATCATGGCACTTTCATCCACTGTTACAGGTGGAGCTTATGAAGTGTTTTCGATTTTCTCAGATGCCGACATGAAATTTCCTGTAGTTCTTGACGAAGAAGGTAACGAGACGGAAATGTCGCATGGCAGATTTTATGCTGCTCTTTATTCAAAAGATAATTCATTCAGGGAAAGAGCTTATAAATCATTTTATGCTCCATTTAAAAACTATGCCAACACTTTTTCAGCAATATTTCACAATAATCTGAAAGGGAAAATATTTAATTCAAAGGTCAGGGGGTTTGGAAGTTCACTCGAAGCTTCTCTCCACGGCAATAATATCCCAATTGATGTTTATAACAATTTGATCGAAACAGTGAACAACAACCTGACTCCAATGCACAGGTGGGCTGAAATAAAAAGAAAACGACTTGGAAAGGATTTTATTCATCCTTACGATTCTTATGTCACCATTTTCGATAATGTCGAAGTGAAAAAATATTCGTGGGACGAGGCAAAAAAACTCGTGGTTGATTCACTTCAATTGATGGGGGATGAATATCTAAAAGCACTAAACACAGCATTCGATAATCGATGGATTGATGTACACGAGACAGCCGGGAAGAGATCGGGGGCTTATTCATCAGGCTGTACATATGGAGTTCATCCGTATGTACTCATGAATTTTACGGGGATGTTAAATGATGTCTTCACTCTTGCTCACGAGATGGGGCACAATATGCATTCGTGGTTTACAGGTGAAAACCAGCCTCCTGTTTATGCAGATTATTCGATTTTTCTTGCCGAGGTTGCATCAACCTTTAACGAGTCGCTTTTACTTGAGCACCTGATAAAACTGAGTGAGAGCAATGAAGAAAAACTTATGCTGATGGAAAAATTTCTTAATAATGTAACAGCTACATTTTATAGACAAACCATGTTCGCTGAATATGAGAAAATGGCATATGAAACTCTCGAATCGGGCAAACCTCTTACTGCAACCGAATTAAAAACTGCTTACAAGGAAGTATATGCCAGGTATTGGGGACCTGCGATGTTCATCGATGAAGAAGAGGAATACACATGGGCGAGGATACCTCATTTTTATTATAACTTCTATGTCTATCAATATGCAACAGGGATGGCGGCATCGGAAGCTTTAGTAAATTGTGTAAAAAATGAGGGACAGCCAGCAGTTGATCGTTATCTTCAATTCCTCAAATCGGGCAAGTCAAAATATTCAATAGAAATTTTGAAAAACGCCGGAGTTGATATGGCTAAGCCTGATGCAATAACTGCGGTCATAAAAAAGATGGAGAGAGTATTGAATGAAATGGAGAGTCTTCTCTGATTAACGGAAGTTGAAATTGCTCTTTCCGGGAACCGATCTGCCACCCTGAGGTGAGTTGCCTTGACCAGCAAAAAGAGTTTGATTCCTCATGGAAGCTTGTGTAGCGGTCGATTTATTCTGAGGTGAATAGTCGATGTTTGCTGCACTGACTCCTCTGAAGGAGGCTTGCTGAGCATTTACGACCTGAAAAACATTCCTTTTGGGGATTGTTTTTTGAACCATACTCATTGAAACTCTGCTCTGAGTTCTCGAGCGTCGGGCTTCGTCATTTCGGCGAACAGGAGGGTCAGGAGCTTTAAGCTTCTCAGGGTTCTCCACTGTTGCTTTGGCTTCAACGGTGGCTGCGGTTTTATCGCTGCCTGGTTTTTTTTCCTTAGAGGGGATTCTTGCTTTTTTGACTTGAGGCTGGTTTGGATTTTTTTGCATAGCAAGTTGAGCAGCATACAGTTCCGGACCCGTTTTAGGGGGTTTTTTTCCGGTAACCAAAGCTTTAAGTTTGGCAAAGCCGAAGGACATAATAATAAAAACAGTGATTACAATCGTAAAGATAATAACCACTCCTTTTACGAGAGGAATTAAGCCGGTATCCATCTATGTGCTACGATACTTTCTACAATCAACAACTTTATGATACAAATCCAAAAAGAATAGTCAGATCAACTGACATATTGTTGTCCATACTCTAAAATTGTTTTCATAAGGGAAAAATCTCTGAATCAGAACAGATATTCAGAAATAAAATCAAATTCGAACTTAAATGTAATAAAAAAATCATTTTTAATGTAAACGATTTCATGTTAAAATTAAATTAATAAATTAAAGGTGGAAGAGAGTGATGAATAGTTTGCATTTTAAGCTAAATGGTGATAAATTAGAGGTTCTATTTGAAAAAATTTATATCCGGAGAAGTGATTAAATGACAAAAGCCGATATTGTTGATATTGTAGCCGAAGGAACCGGTTTAACAAAACTTGAAACTGAAGCTGTCGTGGAAGGTTTTTTCAAGAGTGTTATTGAAGCCCTGAGCAGTGGAAAAGGGATTGAAATAAGGGGTTTTGGCACTTTTAAGGTAAAAAGTAAAGCTGCCAGATATGCCCGGAATCCAAAAAATGGTGAAAAGGTATATGTGCCTGAACATTTTGTTCCTGTTTTTAAGTTTTCAAAGGATTTCAAAAATCAGGTCGATAACAGCTTAAAAAAAGTCAGTAATTAAAAACTAATTGAAGAGATAAATGGCTGAACAAAATAAAATGATCAGTTGTCCGATATGTGGCGCCGAAAATTCTGCATCCGCAGCTTATTGCAGCGACTGTGGGGCTTTGCTAAATCCTGAGATGAAGAAAAAGGCCGGTAAACAAGCGAATGCCGGATCGGGAGCAGGTAATAAACAAAGTAAAAAGGGTGTAAAATCGGGGAGTAGTCCGGAAAAAACAGCCGTTATTTCACTTGTTGTTCTAATCATTTTAGCGCTTATTGCACTGATCTCCTCTGGAGTATTTGATTCACCTTCAGAGATAGATGCTCACGCGGGACACAATCATCCGCCGGGGCAACATGACGCTCCTCAAAACCAGTTGGGTAGTGGAACTCAGATTAATCCTGATATCATGAACATGGAGAAACAACTTTCAGAAGCCCCCGATAATATCGAACTGAAACTACAGTTGGCACATGCTTATTTTGATGCCGGGAATTTTGAAAAAGCGATTCCATTATATAAAGATTACCTTGTGAAAAAGCCAGGAGTTCCGGATGTATTAGTGGATCTTGGCGTCTGCTTTTTCAACAAAAACGACCTTAAACAGGCCGAAGATTATTTTAAACAGGCCCTCACAACTGATCCCAAACATCAGATTGCACATTTGAATATGGGTGTTGTGAACCTTACAAATAACAAAATGGACGAAGCCAATGATTGGCTGACAAAAGCCATTGCAATTGATCCTAATTCAAATGCAGCAAAACAAGCTCAGAATTTAATTGAAAAAAACAAAAAATAACCCAATGGAGGTTTAGATGCCCTGTGGAAAAAAACGCAAAAGACATAAAATGTCAACGCACAAGCGCAAAAAAAGATTGAGAAAAAACAGACATAAAAAAAGAGTAAGATAGTCCTCTCTTTTTCAATCTTATTGTAGAAGCCACCTTAGCTCAGCTGGTAGAGCAATTCATTCGTAATGAATAGGTCGCCGGTTCGATTCCGGCAGGTGGCTCCGTGTATTTTAAAATGCAGTAATTCAATAATGCAATAATCCAATAATATTGGGGTTTAAAGGCCACTATTTCCTTAATTTTAACCTTAAACTGTTACTAACCACACTGACGCTGCTCATAGCCATGGCTGCACCTGCTATCATTGGATCGAGCAGAAATCCGTTAATTGGATAAAGTATCCCCGCCGCAATTGGTATTCCAATGATATTATAGATAAATGCCCAAAACAGATTTTGTTTAATGGTTAAGACTGTGTCATGCGAGAGTTTTATCGCTTTTGGTATCCTTGACAAGTCGGATGCAATCAAAGTCATTTTTGCCACATCCATTGCTATATCACTTCCGGTTCCCATGGCGATGCTTAAGTCTGCCTGGGCAAGTGCATTGCTGTCGTTTATTCCATCCCCCACCATGGCTACTATTTTTCCTTCAGCTTGAAGTGATTTAACAAAATCAGCCTTTTCAGCGGGGAGAACATCCGCTTTGTAGTGGTGAATTCCGGCTTCTTCCGCAATCGATTTTGCAGTTGTCGCGTTGTCACCGGTAAGCATGTAAACCTCAATTCCTGATTCCTGAAGGGTTTTGACCGCTTCAATTGAGGAAGGTTTAATTTTATCGGCTATGGCAATTGCTGCTAAAACCGATTGGCTCGATGCAAAATATATTACCGTGTTTGCGTGTAATTGCCAATCCGGAATCTTTGATTGGATGTCTTCAGGTACCGGTATGTTATTTTCCAACATCAATTTTAGATTCCCGACAAACCATTCTTCCTTTTTAACAACGGCTTTTACCCCTCTTCCTGTCAGACTTTGAAATTCAGTTACATCAATATCTTCTAAGGAATCAATATATCCTGCAACAGCATCTGCCAAAGGGTGCTCTGATTTTAATTCAATGGCTCTCAAAATGCCGGCGGATGATTGGTCGTTTTCCTTCCAAATGGCATTAACCACTTCCGGTTTTCCCTCGGTAATTGTGCCTGTTTTATCAAGCACAATCGCATTCACTCTTCGTGCTGTCTCAAGACTTTCAGCATCTTTTATCAGGATTCCTGATTCGGCTCCTTTACCTATACCAACCATTATAGCTGTAGGTGTAGCGAGTCCAAGTGCACACGGGCAGGCAATCACAAGTACTGTAACCATCGCCAATAGTCCTTGAGTGAAACTGTTTTCACCGCCAAAAATTACCCAGACAACAAGGGTTATCAGGGCAATGAGAATCACAACCGGAACAAAAATTGACGCAATTTTGTCAACAAGTTGTTGCACGGGTGCTTTGCTGCCCTGAGCATCCTGCACCATTTTGATAATACGCGCCAAAACAGTATCAGCTCCCACTTTTTCCGCGATAAAATTAAAACTTCCTTTTTGGTTTATTGTACCTGCAAAAACTTTCTCTCCGGTTGTTTTTTCCACCGGGATCGGTTCACCACTGATCATACTTTCATCAACAAATGAATTTCCTGAAGAGACAATTCCGTCAACGGCTATTTTTTCACCCGGTTTTACGAGGATCTCATCACCAACTCTTACATCCGAGATGGGGAGTTCTCTCTGTTCATTGTTAAAAACGATTGTTACGGTTTTCGGCTGCAGGCCGATAAGTTTTTTCAGAGCTGAAGAAGTATTGCCTTTGGCTTTATCCTCGAGTAGTTTTCCCAAAAGAATAAATGCAATTACAACGGCAGCAGCTTCAAAGTAAACATGACCATGAAGTCCTCGGTCATGCCAAAAATCGGGGAAAAGGGTGTTGAAAACACTAAAAATATATGCAGTTCCGGTGCTTAAAGCTACCAGAGTATCCATGTTTGCGGTGCCGTGGGAGGTCTGTTGCCAGGCACCGACAAAAAATCTACTTCCAAAATATAGAACCACCGGTGTTGAAAGTGCCCACATGATATAGTTTGCATACGGGATGTTCATGAAGAACATCCCGATTACCACCACAGGGATCGAAAGTAGTATCGCTCCTGTTGTTTTATATTTGAGGTTTTTTGAAGCTTTTCGATTCAGGTCATCAATATCTTCGTCATCACCTTCAATTACGAGATCATAACCAAAGCTCTGAACGGAAGCTTTTAGTTGATCAGGTGTGATCTGTTTTTCGTCATATTCCACCTGAACAGTCGCATTTGCATAATTAACAATTGCAGTTGTAACGCCGGGTTGTTTTCCCAGAGTTTTTTGTACTCTTGCAGCGCAAGATGCACAGGTCATGTTTAAGACGGGATAAGTTTGTTTTGTCATTTCTTCTACCTTTTCGATTAATTTACAATACAAACTTACAGATAGCCATAAGCCGGCATGTTACACAATAACGGGAATGATTTACATAATAATGGAATTTTAAACATTATCCAATGTTTTCCGAAAAGTTATACCCTGTAGCTTAAATTGGGAAGGTGTAAAACCTGTAATTTTCTTAAATTGGCTCGAGAGATGGGCTACACTGCTATAACCCAATTGATCCGATATCTCACTCAGGCTCATTTCATTATATACAAGGAGTTCTTTCACTTTTTCTATCTTTTGCAGGATCACAAATTGTTCAATCGTGATTCCTTCTGTCTCCGAGAAAAGTTTGCTAAGGGTGGAGTATTCCCTGTTTAATTCTGCAGCGAGAACTTCAGGGAAGTTGAATTTGTCATCGACCCGATGGTGGATCCTTTCGATTACAATTGCCTTAATTCGCTCAATCTGTTGTTTCCTTTGATCATCGAGTAACTCAAAACCTGCACTCTCCAACCTCTCTCGCAATTCCAGTTTTTGTTCATTGGCAAGAGGATTTTCCAATACCACTTCCCCAAGATTTATCAAAAGGGGAACCACACCCATCTTGTTAAAAATTGATTCCACTGCCAGGATGCATCTACGGCATACCATGTTTTTTATCGTCAATTTATGTAAACTCATCTTTAACCATGTTTTTGTTATCAAATGGAGAAGTCAATTACCCAATATCATAAAAAATTGGATTAAAACAAAAAAGCAGGTGTTGAATTTGGAAACTATTCATATTTTTACCGGGACAATTCAGAATTATGGATTTTTTTGATGTATCATAAAAAAATATTATCTCTCTTTTTTCTCGCCTCGCTCTTCTTATTCTTTGGGTGTAAATCTGAAGAAAATCCGGTTATCCCGGTCAACACCGGGGGTGAAGTTACCCAATATGGAGTTCCATTTGCCGACGTTCCTGAGACAAAAGGGGTAATAATGTATGAAATAAACCTGCGGGCATTCAGTTCTCAAGGGAATTTTGCCGGAATTGAAATCCGCCTCGATTCCATTAAAGCTCTTGGAGTTAATGTGATTTGGCTGATGCCGATTCATCCTGTGGGTAAGTTAAAATCAGTGGGTCAGCTTGGCTCACCCTACTCTGTTCAGGATTACAACGCTGTTAATCCCGAGTTTGGTACTCTTGATGACCTCAGGCGATTGGTGGAAATAGCACATCAAAAGGGGATAGCTGTGATCCTCGATTGGGTAGCAAATCATACTGCTTGGGATAATCCCTGGATCGCCAATAAATCCTGGTACACACAAGATGGGAGTGGAAACATAATAATCCCCGCGGGTACAAACTGGCAGGATGTGGCTGATCTAAATTATAACAGTCAGGAGATGCGAGCGTCAATGATTAAAGCGATGAAATATTGGGTTCTTGCAGCCAATATAGATGGATTTAGATGTGACGCTGCTGATATGATCCCGTTTGATTTTTGGAAGCAGGCAATAGATTCACTTAAAACCATTCCAAACCGTAAACTGATCCTTCTCGCTGAAGGGGCAAGACTCGACCATTACACTGCCGGTTTTCAACTTACTTACGGTTGGGACTATTATAATAAAATTAAATCAGTGTTTCAGACAGGAGAGACAGCTTCAAACATAAGATTTACTAATGCTACAGAATATAACTTCCTCCCTGCGGGTTCACACAGACTTCGATTTACATCAAATCATGATGAGTGTGCATGGTTTGATACCCCCCTCGGAAATTTTAAGGGTAAGCCGGGTTCGATGGCAGCTTTTGTACTTACTGTTTTTAACGGTGGGGTACCTCTCATTTACAACGGTCAGGAGGTTGGGTGTTCTGTAAAACTTCCATTCTTTTCCAAAAGTCCTATAGACTGGACTACCAATCCCGATATGATGATTGAATATAAAAATATTCTTTCATTCAGAAGGGAAAATGCCACAGTTAAGGAGCCGGTTACAGCGGTTGATGCAAATGCTGATGTGGTGCTGTTCAGCAAAAAACTTGGGTCAGAAGAGGTTTTGGTTATTGTGAATGTTCGAAATACAACAGTCAATTATCAGATTCCGATGACTTGGGCAAACTCTATTTGGAGAAATGCACTTGGTTCAAATCTTATTACTCTGAGTACTTCAATAAATTTGGAACCATACAAATATTATGTATTGGTCAAATGATTTAGAGGTAAGTTCTGATTATGAATATTTAATCCTGTCAAATTAACGCTCTCGCAGATTTCGTCATGCAGAGGGCAATCGGGATAATATCTTCCTCCTCTCACTGACGGCTAAAATCCGCGATAATCCGCCTCATCCGTTTCATCCGCGTTCTATTTTAAATCTCACTCTGCGAAAATCCGTCTAATCTGAGTGTATTCGCGTCCCCCTTATCCGTCGCATCCGCGTTCTAATTTAATGCTATCTATAAAGTTGTTCCTTTCCAATTAATAAGACATAATTTTACCGATATTGAGAAATCTGCGCTTGAAGAAATAACAGAAAATGGGATAGCGCATCGAATGGCAAGGGTATTGTTTGGCATCAAATATGCATGACTAAAATAGTTAATTGTGGAAAAGGATAATGTCCGGCGTTATTTTTACTGTTCCTGACAGATGTAAAAGGTGCTACTCTTGTATTAGAGAGTGCCCGGCCAAAGCTATTCGTGTTGTGAACGGTCAAGCACTAATAATTCAGGACCGCTGTATCTCATGCGGGAACTGTCTTGTTGTGTGCTCTCAGCACGCAAAATGCATCGTCAGTAATATCGAATATACTCGAAATGATGTCCTCTCCGACATTGAGTGTGAGCGAATTGCAATGGTGGCTCCATCATTTGCGGCATCTTTCCCTGATTCATACGACAAAGTTCCTGCTGCACTAAAAAGGTTGGGGTTTGATACCGTTGTAGAGACCGCCTTTGGAGCGGATTTGATCAGTGGTGAGTATGTTGATGCTGTAATGAATGCTGATGTGAGACCGGTAATAAGCACCGCATGTCCCGCCGTATTTAACTACATACAAAAGTATTACAACCATTTGGTACCCAATCTTGCAAAAATCGTCTCACCGATGATTGCACTTGGCAGGTACTTAAAAAAAGAAAACGGGGAGAAAACAAAAATAGTTTTTGTTGGTCCTTGTGTTGCCAAGAAGGATGAATTTACTGATGGACCGGTTGAAGGGGTAATTGATTCAGTGATTACCTTCAGTGAATTAAAAGAGATGCTTTTTGATGATAACATCGTTCTTTCAGAGTTGGAGACATTTCCATTTGACCCTCCAAGAGCGTCTCTTGGAAAAGCATTCCCATTGGCAGGCGGGCTGTTAAAATCCACTGATCTTCCCGGTGATGTGCTGGATGATGAAATTGTAGTAGTTGAGGGGAGAGAAAAAGTTCTCGAGATAATCGACGAAATCTCGAACAAAAATATCAATGCAAGGTTTGTTGATATTCTTTTTTGTGAAGGGTGTATTTCCGGGCCTGTAGTTGACAGTGAATTAAATTTTTACTCTAAAAGAGAAAAAGTAATTGAGTTCATTAAAAAAGACTTAAAACAGGTGGATAAAAAAGTCTGGAAAAGTAATATATTTAACAGCCGGGATATGGACTTCAGTAGAACTTTCATTAAAACAAGTGAGAGGAAACCGGCACCTGATGAACCGGTGATAACTGAGATTCTGGCAACTATTGGCATACACAACAAAAACGATGAGTTAAATTGTGGTGCATGTGGTTATACAACTTGCAGGGAATTTGCGATTGCGATCGCCAAGGGTCTGAGTGAAAAAGAGATGTGTTTACCCCATCTTCTTGATGAAATTCGTGAGGCATACGACAATTTACATGAGACAGAGGCTGCGCTCCACTCTGCTGAGAAACTCGCTTCAATAGGGCAATTGGCTGCAGGGGTGGCTCATGAAATTAATAATCCACTCGGCACTATTATGGTTTACGCGGGTTTATTAAAAAAATTGTGTGATAAACACAAAATAGAGGCAGACATTGGTGGTGATCTTGAAATGATAATGGGAGAAGCCAACCGGTGCAAGAATATTGTTGCAAATCTACTTAATTTTGCAAGACAGGGAAAATTAAATGTTACCACTTTCGACATTATGGCGGAAGTAAAAGCTATTATGAAAAAACTATCGGTTACGGGCAAACTCGACGGTATATCCGTTGAGATCGATCTGCCTGAAACCGCAGTTGTAATTCAGGGTGATAGAGACCAGATTGAACAGGTGATCGCTAATCTTGTCCTCAACGCAGTTGATGCAATGGCCGACAAACAAACCAGGAGGATTCGAATAAGACACGAAGACCTGGGCGAGAATCTCAAAATCTACATAGCGGATTCGGGAGGTGGAATAAAGAAAGAACACTTTAGCAAATTGTTCACACCTTTCTTCACTACAAAAGAGGCAGGCAAAGGAACAGGTTTAGGATTGGCTATCGCCTATGGCATTATGAAAATGCATAAAGGTGATATCAATTTTAAGAGTGAAGAAGGAAAAGGAACCGAGTTCTTTATTAATCTTCCGAAGAAACAGTTCTTAAACATATAGAGGTATAAAATGAACTACGAAAAAAAAATATTATTGGTTGATGACGATATTGATATCCTGGAACAAAATAAGATACTTTTTGAAGCAGAAGGTTATACTGTTGAAACAGCAGAGACCAGCAATGATGGCTACGAAAAATTTCTGACATTTAAACCGGCTTGTGCCGTTATCGATCTTATGATGGAAGAGTATGACTCAGGATTTGTTCTGGCTCATAAATTAAAAAGGCACCCGCTTGGTAAAAAGATGCCGGTGTATATCGTAACCGCAGTCGCCAATCAGACCGGGTTGCAGTTCGAGTCGATGACTCCTGAAGAACAGGAATGGATCAATGCTGATGATATTCTGAACAAACCTGTTGAAATAGAAGAAATTCTTAGCAGAATATCAGACTTTTACGAAAATCAATCCGGTTAATAATGGAGCTCGAAAAGGGTGGAAGATTCTGATCATCCTGCCAGGATCCTTTTAGTAGATGATGAAGATTATCTAAGAAACGGAGTAAAACGAATCCTTCAGATAGAGGGATTTGAGGTTGAAACCGCCGAAAATGGTGCCGAAGGTATTAAAAAAGGTACCGAATTCGATTTTGATGTCGCGCTTCTTGATCTGAAGATGCCCGACATCAGCGGGATAGAAGTGCTCCGGATGATAAGGCAGGCAAGACCAAACACCATCTGTTTTATGGCAACAGCTTATGCCAGTTATGAAACTGCGGTGGAAGCCACAAAACTGGGTGCAGAGGGTTATATACTAAAACCTTTCACCCCCGACGAACTCATCCACAATATAGAAAAAGGTTTACAGAAACGCCGGCTGATCCTTGAAGCGGAGAGGCTTAAGGCCGATCGTGAAGCCCGCCTCCTTGAACTTGCCTTCGAAAGAAGCAGGCTTAATACAATAATAAACCTGATGGCAGATGGTGTACTGGTGATCAACCAGTTTGGTGAAATGGTTTATTATAACCCCGCAGCATTAAGATATCTCGATCTTGATGTGATACTTCTCGCTGAAGAAATACTTGAGATACTTCCTCCTGAAGTGAAGGAAATCGCACAAAGGATGATTTCAAAAGAGAAATTTGAAGTTATGGGCGAATCGGTGCAATTTAAACTCTCCTCAAATCCTGATATGTTTGTTGAAGTTACATGTTCCCCAATCCCCGATCACGAGAAGAAAAAGATTGCCGGAATAGTAATTGTTGCCAAAAACATCACCCAATTTAAGGAAATCGAACAACTCAAATCGCAGTTTGTTTCGATGGTCTCCCACGAATTAAAAGCTCCTGTTGCTGCAACCATCGGTTTTTTGGATATTCTCCTTAACCCCAAAATGAAATTAACTGATGAGCAAAGATCCGATTTTTTGACTCGCAGTACCTCACGATTGAGAAGTCTTCTTACAATGGTAAATGACCTTCTCGACATTTCCAGGATTGAATTAAACACTGTTAAAAGGGAGATTGTAAAAATCGATCTTGCTGCACTTGTGCAAGAAACAGTGGAGATGATGCAATTTGAAGCAGCAAAAAAAAATATCACCATAAAGTTTTCCGCAGGAGAGAATTCGTTTGCCATTGAGGTTGACAGGCTTGAGATTGAAAGAGTGATCACCAACCTGATGAGCAATGCGGTGAAATATAATAAAACTGATGGTGAGGTGCTGGTTTCACTTAAGAAAAAGGGAGCTTATATAATTCTTGAAATAAAGGATACCGGAATTGGCCTAAAACCTGAAGAAAAAAACCGGCTGTTCTCAGAGTTTTTCAGGGCTAAAAATGAGTTTACAAAAAGCATTCATGGCACCGGACTTGGATTGTCGATAGTTAAAAAGACCATTGACTACTATTCCGGCAAAATTGAAACTGAAAGTGAATACGGGAAGGGAACCACATTCAAAGTGTTCCTTCCTGAAAAGATTTTGAATAAATAATCGTTCTTTGAAACCGGGCGTGCTTAAAGTAGCACAGACATCATAACAGCGGAACTAATACACAATCTTAGCAGAGAGTTCCGACGGGAGAAGCCTCCCAGAGTCAACCGGAGTAATCCGGATAACAATATATTCATTCAAAAGACCAAAAATTAATGCAAAGGAAGAGTATGTCTCTTATAGCAATAATTGACGACGACCCGGATATTATCGATGCCACATCTCTTGTACTTATGGCTAACGGATTCGAAGTTATAACAGCCAATAACCCCGGTGACGGGTTTAAAATTATCGCAGAACAAAAACCTGCCCTTATCATTCTCGATGTAATGATGCAGGAACCTGACGATGGTTTTTTCCTCGCCCAAAAACTCCGCCGCGATGGCGTGTCCACACCTATTCTCATGTACACTTCCGTCTCTAAAGCATTGGGATTCCAATTCGGAAAAAGTGACATGGTGCCGGTGGATGATTTTGTTGAGAAGCCTGTTTCTGCAGATGTTCTCATTGCCAAAGTTAACAAACTCTTAAATAAAAGTTAAGGGTAATAAAAATGTTAGTACTTGAAAAAAACAATCTTACCGAAGAGATCGAACTCTTTGCCAGCCAATACGACTTCCACAGAACGGCACTTATGCCACTGCTCGAGTACATTCAGGGGAAATATCATCATATCCCTGATTTTGCACAGCAGGAGGTGGCTCGTGTCCTCGATATTCATCCGGTTGAAGTGTATGGAGTGATTTCTTTTTATTCATTCCTTAATGATCAGCCAAAAGGAAGAAATATCGTCCGTTTGTGCAGAACAATAATCTGTGATATGGCAGGAAAATGCCAGATTGAAAAGGCTATTGAGCGTGAACTTGGGCTGAAGTTTGGTGAAACCAGCAAAGATCAGAAGATCACACTTGAATTTACCAACTGTTTGGGAATGTGTGATCAGGGACCGGCAATGATAGTAAATGACAGAGTTTACACAAAATTGGACCCCGAAAAAGCCTGTGCAATTCTTAAAGAGATTAAGTAAGGAGAGATGAAACATGCATAATGATATAGTCAATACGATACACGAATCGAGTCTCCTTTTCTCGAATTATGAAGCTGGTTCGGCCATTAAAAAAGCTCTGGAAATGGGAAGGGACGACATCCTTTTTGAACTGAAAGCCTCCAAACTTAAAGGAAGAGGCGGAGCAGGATTCCCAACCTCAACAAAATGGATGCTCGTGGCAGCTGCCACGGGAGCAGATAAATTTATTATCTGTAACGCAGATGAAGGTGAACCCGGTACATTTAAAGACCGCGTGCTCCTGATGAATGCTCCCTTCCTGATACTTGATGGAATGGTAGTTGGCGGATATACTGTGGGCGCAGCTCACGGTTACATTTACCTGAGAGGTGAATATGTTTATATGAGACAATTTCTTGAAGATTGTCTAAATGAAATGAGAGAAAAAAACCTCCTTGGTGAAAATATCTGCGGTAAAGAAGGTTTTAACTTTGATATTTCGATTGTGATGGGAGCAGGAGCCTATGTTTGTGGTGAAGAGACTGCTCTTATAGAATCACTCGAAGGCCAAAGAGGTGAACCAAGAAACAGACCTCCATATCCTGTGAATACAGGTTTGTGTGGTGCTCCCACTACAGTAAACAATGTTGAAACTCTCGGAGCAGTTCCACATATTATTCTTATGGGTGGAGCAAAATATGCTGAGAGAGGAACTTCTGCTTCCACGGGGTCAAAACTCTTCTCCATATCAGGAGATTGTGAAAAACCGGGTGTTTATGAACTTAACTGGGGTATCACGATAAATGAACTCCTGGTGAAGGTTGGAGCAAAAGATACTAAAGCTGTGCAAGTTGGTGGCGCATCGGGAATATGTATTCCAAAGTCAAAATTTGACCGGAAGCTTGCGTATGAAGATGTTGCAACCGGTGGTTCAATAATGATATTTAATGAATCAAGGAAGATGCTCCATATTCTTAAAAACTTTATGGAATTTTTTGTTGAAGAGTCTTGCGGACAATGTACACCGTGTAGAATTGGAAATCAAAAGCTGCTCGAAGGTGTGGAGATGCTTGAAAAAAATCAATACACATTTGCCCATATAAACAATCTTAAAGAACTGGGTGAAACAATGAAAATTGCTTCCAAGTGTGGATTGGGTCAAAGCAGTCCTAATCCATTCCTTTCGATTCTCGAAGACTTTAAAGAAGAAATATTTCATGCTAAAAGTGATGGAGTCTATAAATGAAGCATTTAAAAACATCGCGTGCCCCCATCAGTCAGAAAGCTTTTGTTCCAAGTGCTCCTGAGAATGTGGATACTATCGGTGGCACGGTAACAGTGCAAATAAACAGTAAAACAATGAGTGTACCATTTGGTACAACGATACTCGAAGCATGCCGCATGTCAGATATCTACATTCCAACCCTTTGCGCCCATGAAGATTTGGGAATTGGAGGGCATTGCCGGCTTTGCCTGGTTGATGTTGAAGGAATGAGAACCCTGCAAGCTTCGTGTGCATTCCCTATTACAGCTCCGCTTAAAGTTAAAACCTCAACAATTGCTGTTAGAAAAGCAAGAAAACATATCATGGAACTGCTTTTAAGTGAGCATGTTGGTGAGTGTTATGCTTGCGTAAAAAACGGTAATTGTGAGCTTCAGAACCTCGCCAAAGAGATGGGCGTCGATTCGTATATGTTTGGTCACGACAATGTCAGCAAATATCCGGTTGACAGATCATCTTATTCAGTCATTCGTGATATGGATAAATGTGTAAATTGCCGCAGATGTGTGAGAACATGCATCGATCTTCAGGAAGTTGGTTGTCTCGAAGCAATTGGAAGAGGAGCAGAAACTCATATCGATACATTTATGGCCAAACCTCTTGCAGAAGTGGTTTGTATCAACTGCGGACAATGTATTAACCGCTGCCCAACCGGTGCACTTTACGCAAATGATCCATCGGATGAGATTTGGAGAGCAATTGAAGACCCCACAAAACATGTGGTTATTCAGACTGCCCCATCTCCTCGTGCTGCAATTGGTGAAGAATTTGGACTGGAACCGGGTATCTCTTTGACCAGAGAGTTAAATACCGCAATCAAAAGAATTGGTTTTGATAAGGTATTCGACACTAACTTCACAGCCGATTTAACAATCATGGAAGAGGGCACTGAGTTACTCACCAGGATTAAAAAAGCTGTTGTTGATGGAGATGAATCTGTTAAATTGCCCCAGTTTACTTCGTGTTCACCGGGATGGGTTAAATATATCGAACATTTTTATCCCGAATATCTGGATCATCTTTCTTCTGCAAAATCACCTCAGCAGATGTTTGGAACAATTATAAAGACATTTTATGCTGAGCAGGCAGGTATCGATCCAAAAGATATCGTCAGCGTTGCTTTGATGCCATGCTCCGCAAAGAAATTCGAGTGCAACCGTCCTGAGATGGATGCTTCGGGTTACAAAGATGTTGATTATGGTCTCACAGCCCGTGAAATGGCAATGATGATAAAAGAAGCAGGTATGAAACTTCCTTCACTCCCTAAATCTGATTTTGATAATCCTTTTGGTCTCGGTTCGGGAGCAGGACTTATCTTTGGTGCCACGGGTGGTGTAATGGAAGCTGCTCTGAGAACAGTTTACGAACTGGTCACAGGGCGTGAAGTACCATTTGAGAAACTTCGTATAGAGGCCGTCAGAGGCTTTGAAGGAGTGAAGCAATCATCTGTAGTGCTTGAAAATTGTGTACCCGACTGGTCATTCCTGGAGGGTGTGGAACTGAAGTTCATCGTTGCTCATGGCACGGCAAATGCAAAAAAGGTAATGGAACTGCTTAAAGCCGGAGAACTCTACGATGTACATTTCATCGAGATCATGGCATGCCCCGGTGGCTGTCTTGGTGGTGGTGGTCAACCTGTTCCTACAAACGAAAAGATAAGAAAAGCAAGAGCTAAAGCAATATATGCTGAAGAAGAGACACTTCCAATCAGGAAATCTCATGAAAACAGTCATGTAGCTGAGTTTTATGCCAAGTTTATTCCTGAGGGTCCATGCAGTCACAAGTCTCACGAACTGCTGCATACTCACTATACAAAACGAGGCAAATTCATACTCTGATAATTTCTTTATGTTAATTTAGAGGTTGTTTTTTTTATGAAAAGCAACCTCTTTTGTTTTTAAAGCATCTAATTGATTAAAAAAGGAGTAAATATGGGAAGAATACTAATACTTCTGTTTGTTTCCGTTTTGATTTTCACCGGTTGTGTTAAAAAGGTGGAACCTAAAAAGGATGTTAAACTTGAAGAGGCAAAAATGGTTGCCGGTAAAGCTGCCGGAGAATTCATGAAAGAGTTAAAGTCTATTTTGGTGGCAGAAATGAAGAAAGGTGGTCCCGAGAGTGCATTAAATGTATGCTCGGATACAGCCCAGGAATTTGCCAAAACATATTCTGTGAAGAAAGGGATGGAGGTTGGAAGAGTCTCTTTTATGAACAGAAATGAAGCAAATGTCCCTGATGAAGCAGAAGTGATGTGGCTTAAAGAGTGTGAAAACATGATGAAAGCGGATAACTTCAATAAAGACACTGTTTTCTCCAGAGTGGAAAAATCGGCAAACAGCCGGACATTACATCTCGCTAAACCAATTCTTTTGGCGGAAGAATGTGTAGTTTGTCATGGTACGGATGAACAAATCCCCGGTAATATTAAGAAGTTAATAGCTAAAAAATACCCTGACGATAAGGCTGTAAATTTTAGTCCGGGTGATCTAAGGGGATTGGTAACCGTAAAAATGAAATTTTAAAAGTCGCATTATCCGGGGTTAAAATTTTTTAAAATATATTAAAGTATAACATTCAGTAATACAGTCTATCTGGTTTTTCAAAAAATAGATAGGTGAGTTTACTTAAACAATCACTTAAATATAAAATTAAAAAGTTTTAACCTTGATTTTATTATTAAAAAAATGTTGGTAGTCCTGGTACGGCTTCCAGTCACCGCCCCATTTCCAACCATTTTTGATAAAGATTTTATAGATCAGTGCTTTTCTGTGGATTGTGCCATTTTTGGTGATATCATATTTTGCTCCTTTTGGTGATACTCTTTTGCCTGATACAAACGGGTTCCAAAATGGATTGATATCGAGGGCAAGACCGTAGGCGTGTTTACTCATGCTCCGGGTTCCGGAGACTAATCGATAGTTGAAGCTTGATGTATTGTTGTTAACCATTGAGCTGTCATCTGACCATTTATATTTACTCATCGGTTCGATTTTTTCAATTACAAACCCCGAATCCGCAATTTCTTTGAATATTAACCTTATCTGAGTTGCAACTTCTTTGTGTACAATTAACCATGCTTCTTTTCTGTTGCCGTCAGGGTTAAGAAATTGTACTTTTACAGCAGTAAGTATTTCCGCAAGCTTGTCACTTTTTTTCTTATTGATAATTTTGAGATCCACCAGCGACTTTAATTCCCCTGCTAAAAAGTCTTTCGCTTCTTTTAAGCTGTCTTTTTTTGTTACATGCGATCCAATAGTTGAGTCTTTAGCGACAACTTTTGATGGAGTGGCAGATCTTTCAGTTGCAGGTGAGCAAGAGATCAACAACAGTGAAAGTGAGAATTTTAATATCCAGCCGGTCATTTATTCCTCATATATTTATAATACTCAAATAACAACCCAACCAAAAGAGAAATGCCCATTATGGCAACTGCCACAGCAAATCCATTACCTACCTGTTTTGTAATAATCATCGAGAGGATTAATCCTGCGGCGAGTGAGAGACCAAGATATCTTCCGGGTTTTTGCATAAATTCTGCTTCTTGTTGTTATTCTTGTAAATTTGCTACTGAAATTTAATTTATTTTTCATTGTTAAGTGATAACATAAACCGCGGTAAAAACGACTAAAAGATGGCAAGAATACATAACAACCTGTTAGAAGCAGTATTAAGAATTATAAAAAGCACGATACTCGAGAATCGTTATGCTGATTCTGTGATCAATTTTATCCTTAAAACCAATCCAAAATGGGGAGCGAGGGATCGAAAATTCATCGCTGAGACCTCCTACGAAATTATCCGAAACTTAAGACTGATCTCTTACGCAGCCTCTACGGGAACAACAAACGAAGAGCAATTCAGGAAGATTATAACTGCCTATCTTTTTATAGTAAGATTAAGTGATGAGGCGCAGCTGGGAGAAGTTGGACTAAAAAAAGATAAACTTCTTCAGAGATACGAAGAGGGGAAACAAACTCGAAAGATTAGAGAATCAGTACCGGACTGGTTGGATGAATTTGGGGAGCAGCAGTTGGGAGCACGCTGGGAGAAAGAGTTGAGTGCTCTTAACAAAGAGGCAGAAGTGGTGCTCCGGGTGAACACTATAAAAACCACAAAGAAATTTCTTAAGGACAAATTCGCCGAACAAGAGATTAAGGCGATCGAAGTTCCCCATAATCCTGATGCATTGGTTCTTGAAGAAAGAAAAAATCTTTTCCTTCTTGATGAGTTTAAAAAAGGTTTTTTTGAGATACAGGATGCTTCTTCACAACATGTTGCCTATTTCTCGGGTGTGGAGCCGGGGATGCGTGTTATAGATGCATGTGCAGGTGCCGGCGGCAAATCTCTACACATGGCAGCATTGATGAAAAACAAAGGGAAGATACTTTGCCTCGATACAGAAGAACGAAAACTGATTGAGCTGAAAAAAAGATCAAAAAGAAACGGTATCTCAATAATCGAAACGAAGGCTATTGACAGTACAAAAGTAATAAAACGTCTTGCCGAGAGTGCTGATCTTGTTCTTCTTGATGTTCCATGTTCAGGTCTTGGTGTTATCCGAAGAAATCCGGATGCCAAATGGAAACTAAAAAAAGAACGAATTGAAGAACTGATCAAAATTCAAGCAGAGATACTTTCTTCTTACTCAAACATGGTTAAAAAAGGTGGAAAGTTAATTTATGTTACATGCAGCATTCTTCCTTCTGAGAATGAATTACAAATCAAAAAATTCCTTGAGTCCCATAAAGATCAATTTAAGTTAATCGAAGAGAAAACAATCTCACCGGCAGAATCCGGATTCGATGGCTTTTATATGGCGAAACTCATTAGATTAATGCAGTAATGCAGTAATCCAATAATGCAGTAATTTTTAATAGTTTCACTGATTCTCACGGATTTGACACGGATTTTCACGGATGGATTTATTATTCCTCTCTTTGCGTCCTCTGCGCCCTTCGCGGTTTCTCTCAATCTCTCCTCTGTGTGCTCTGAGTGCTCTGTGGTTTAATCAACCCTTTGAGGTTTAATTCCAAATTTCCCTCCATTCCTCTTCCATCAAATCGAATAAAACCATTCTAATTATAGATTTACCCCTCATTGTTTTACCAATTTTATAACACAAAACCACCCGTTGAAAAATTTATTTTAACTTTTTTTCAAATATGCTTGACTATTTGCGAAAAATTTAATAAGTTTTGGGGTGAAGTGTGGAAAAGTGGGTAAGTTGCCCACAAAAAACCCCAAAAACAAATAAAAGGACCGCCTTAGTGTTCAAAGGACACTTTTTACACAATTTAGACTCCAAAAACCGTATCAGTATTCCTTCGAAACTGAAACGGTTTATCAGTCCGGCTGCTGAGAACACCCTGGTACTTACCAAGGGTGTGGGTCTCGATGAGGTAGGTCATTGTATAGATCTGTTTCCTAAGGATTTATTTGCAACGATCGAGGAAAATCTTTCGAAATTGAACCAGTACAATAAAAACCATGCAAGATTCATTAGAGTCTTTCTTCACAGTGCTGAAGAGCAAACCATGGATGGTCAATCCCGAGTGATAATTCCTCCACATCTTCTTGAATATGCAAAAATTGAGAAGGATGTGCTGATTCTCGGCTCATTAAACAAAATTGAGTTTTGGAATCCGGTGATCTATGAGCAATATGAAAAGGCTTCTTTGGACAGCTTTGAAGACATTGCCGAAAATGTGATGCAAATAAATGGACAAATTTCATAGCCCTGTATTATTAAAAGAATCTGTTGAACATCTGATTACAGACAAAGACGGAGCATATTTTGATGGTACTTTTGGATTTGGCGGGCATTCGAGAAGATTTCTCGAACAGCTCAGTCAAAGCGCTTTATTAATCGGGACAGATCTCGATCAAATCGTTTTTAATCAATCCCTCGAAAATTTTTCTCAAGACAGCCGTGTCAGACTTTACAATTTCAATTTTACAAAAATTGGAGTTGCAGCCCGACTTGAGTCTGTTGAGGGTTTTACCGGCATTTTTGCAGATCTAGGTGTTTCATCCTATCAACTCGATAATGAGGAGGAGGGATTTTCCTACAGGATGACAGCACCTCTCGACCTTAGAATGAACAAAGCTGAGGGAATAGCTGCACATGAGATCGTAAATAATGCTGAGGCGCATGACCTTGCAAAGATATTCCGTGAATTTGGAGAAGAAATCCAAAGTGGATACATCGCAAGTCTTATTGTAAAACAGAGGAAAATTAAACCGTTTAAAACTACCACCGACCTTGCCAAACTGATTGAGGATGTTACTCCTCAGCGGTTTCTTTTTAAACGGTTGTCAAGGGTTTTTCAAGCACTTAGAATCGCCGTGAACAAAGAACTCGACTCGTTGAGAGAATTTCTTGAAGAGTCGGTCCCTCTGCTTAAACCCGGTGGAAGAATTGTGGTACTCACATATCACTCACTTGAAGACAGAATTGTAAAAGATTTTTTTAAGGAAGAAGAGAAGGGGTGCATTTGTCCGCCGAATTTTCCGGTTTGCAATTGCAGTAAAGAGCAAACTCTTAAAATTATTACAAAAAAACCGGTATCCCCATCGATTGCCGAGATTCACGAAAATCGCAGAGCAAGAAGTGGTAAACTTAGAGCAGCCGAAAGAATCTGATTAGTGAAAAAATCTTATAAAAAAAATATACTCTGGTTTCTGTTCTTCGCCTCGTGCATCGGGGTAATGGCATATTATTATATAAGCATCAATCTTGTGAATACAAAACTTTCGAAACAGATTGATGATTTGAAAGCTGAAATTAAAATTGAACAGTCGAATGTCAATTCATATAAAGCGGTGTTCGACAAACTGGTTTCCAAAGAACAGATAGTGCCCTTGGCAGAATCCAAGTTGGGACTTATTACAAGTTTTGATTCTACAGGAACAATTACACTTTCTCAGCAAGAAATTGAAGAATTTGAAAACAAGATTAACTATCTAAATGAATAGCAACAGACTTCTGATTATAAATGGAATTATGGCAGTATTTTTTCTGATACTGCTTACCAGGATAATTGTAGTTCAGGTGGTTAAGGCAGACGATTATTCATATTTTGCCAAAAAACAGCAGACAGGTGTTGAACCACTTGCCGCAAGCAGGGGATCAATCTATGACAGAAACGGGACCATACTGGTTTACAGTAAAGATCAGGTCTCATTTTATGTGGATCCACGATTAGCGAAAAAATTCAAAAAAGATTCACTGATTGCGAAGGTGTTAGCGGATTCAATTGGAGGGACTTATGGATTTTACAAAGGGAAGATTGATTCTGCAAAAAAGATCTTTTGCATTATAAACAAAGTTGATGCAAAGCTCGCTCATAAACTCAAAAATGTTGTTTATGACGGTTTGATCTACACTGAAGATCCAACAAGGGTTTATGAATATGCAAGTCTGGCATCTCATGTAATTGGATTTGTCAATTATGAAAAAACCGGGACAGACGGAATAGAAGCCACTTTTGAAAACCAACTCAAAGGTAAGGCCGGTAGTAGATTTGTTTTAAAAGACGGCACAGGGTCGGTTATGTCGGTTCTTAATGAGAACTACAAAGAAGCCCAACCGGGTCAAAACATTGTTTTAACAATCGACAGAGCACTACAAAATGCTTTGGAGGTGGAATTGGAAGCCGGAGTTAAGGCTGCCAAAGCGGAAAATGCCACCGGCATCATTATGGACCCAAACACGGGTGAAATTCTGGCGCTTGCAAATTATTCAGGTTACGAACCGGGAAATTATAAAAAATACAGCAATGAGATAAGAAGAAACAAAGCCATATCTGATGTTTATGAGCCGGGCTCAACATTTAAGGGTATTGCAATGGCGGGAATTCTGGATAAAAAACTTGTAACACCAGCCACTTCAATCAACACCGAAAACGGCGTTTACAATTTTATGGGCGGAACGATAAAAGATCATCACGGTGCTGCTACCATGACAGTTAGGGAAATCCTTCGGTTCTCAAGCAACATCGGAATGGTGAAACTCTCCCAAAAAATGGATAAAGATGAGTTTTATACCTATATCAGAAGTTTTGGTTTTGGAAATTACACTTATCTTGGGTTACCCGGCGAAGTGAAGGGAAGACTTGGTTTACCTTCCGAATGGTCGGGACCAACAAAAGGGACAATGTCTTATGGTTATGGCATCTCGGTGACGCCCATTCAACTTATAACTGCATATTCTGCTTTGATAAATGGTGGATATCTCTACAAACCATACCTGGTGAAAGAGATCAGGGATGTAAAGGGAAATGTAACTGAAGCAAATTCGCCAAAAAGAATCAGACCTGTGATCACCGAAGAGACCTCAAAATTGATGAGAGACCTGCTTCTTGATGTGGTTGAAAAAGGGACGGGAAAACGGGCTAAAATTGATGGGATTCAAATTGGTGGAAAAACAGGCACTTCGCGAAAAATCGTGGATGGCAAATATTCAAAAGAGAGATATAATTCCTCTTTTGTTGGCTTTTTCCCCGCGGATAATCCAAAATACATCTGTTTGATTCTTGTGAACACACCTAAAAGTGTGGGGATAACAGGTGGTGAAGTGGCAGCACCGGTCTTTAAAAACATTGTAAAGAGAATTATTTCGATTGATCCTTCCATCGGGAAAAATGTAAATCTCGAAAAGCTCAATAAAGAGAACGACGAGGAAATTATAAAACCTGAGTATCAAGAAGAAGAAATTGATATCGAATCTGATACAGAAATAGAGATTAAAAAAGTGGATTACAGATCAGTTGATCTCAATGAAATGCCAAATCTTAAAGGAGTTTCCTTAAAAGATGCAATTTCTATTATGAGAAAGCTTGGATTGGATTTCACATGTACAGGATCCGGACGGGTGGTTGAACAGAGCATTAAACCGGGCAAAAGAATTAATAAAGGTATGAAAATTCAATTGAAACTGCAGGAAAAAGCATTTTCAGGAGCTAATATTTATTAAATGAGACTTAACGAAATACTGGATCACTTAACTGTTATTCAACTCACAGGCGATTTTTTCGCTAATGAGATAACAGGGATCTATTACAACTCGGCTAAAGTTACAAAAGATTCCATTTTTGTTGCCGTTAAGGGTTACAAAACTGATGGTCACCGTTTTGCCATGGATGCCTTCAGCAAAGGAGCAGCCGCAATCATTGTTGAAGACCTTCATTCAATTCCCGATGAGATTTTTAGACGGAGTGGGCAGGCTAAAATTGTTGTGGCAGACACTCGCAAAGCACTCGCTCAAATTTCAGCAGCATATTATGGATTTCCATCAAAAAAACTGAGATTGTTTGGTGTAACGGGCACAAAGGGAAAGACCACCACATCGTTTTTGATCAAAAATATTCTTAAAAAAGCGGGACACAAGACAGGTCTTATTGGCACGATTGCAAATATGATCGGTGATGAAAAAGTGCCAACCGAGCTCACAACCCCTGAATCTGTTGAATTAAATGCACTTTTTGCCCGTATGGTAAATGAAGGATGCACAGCCGCGGTAATGGAGGCATCATCCCATTCCCTTTATCTTAAAAGGACTTTTGGACTTGATTTTGATGGAGCTGTTTTTACCAATCTTTCAAGCGAACACAGAGATTTCCATGAAACCATGGATGATTATGCCACTGCAAAAAAATTACTTTTTGATGAGTTAAAAACGGGAGTGCCTGCGGTTTACAACATCGATGATGAGTATGGATGTTTCATCACCAAAGACACAAACGGCAGAAAAGTCAGCTTTGGTAAACTCGGCGGAAATTACCGGCTTGAGGATATCACTTTCGATTTTAGTGGAACTTCATTCACACTGGATCACAATGGTATAAAAACCGATCTAAGAACCGCTCTGGTGGGTGAGTTTAATGCCTACAACGCTGCGGCAGCTTATGTTTTGATGGTTGAAGCTGGTTTTGACAAAGATCTGGTAGCAGAGGGAATTGCAGAAGCACCACAAGTGGATGGCAGATTTGAACTGATAAAATCGGGAAATAAAAAAGTACTTGTAGACTATGCACACAGCCCCGGGGCACTTGAGCAAGTGTTGATAAGCATTAACAAACTTGCAGGTGAATCGCCGATCTACACAGTGATTGGCTGTGGTGGAAACCGCGACAAAACAAAACGACCTGTTATGGGAAGAATTGCAGCCGAAATGTCAACAGTTGCAGTAATCACAAGTGATAATCCAAGAGATGAAGACCCTGATGAGATCGTTAAAGAAGTGGTTGCAGGTATTTCGACAGATAACTTGATTGTTTGTACAGATCGCGAAGAAGCAATTAAGAGAGCAATAAACGAGAGTCCCGATAATGCAATCATACTTATTGCCGGAAAAGGGCACGAGGACTACCAGATTATTAAAGGGGTGAAATATCATTTTTCAGACCGTGAAATGACAAACAAATATCTGTTTGGCAACGGGGAGCAGAATTGATAACTGTCCGGGAAATTATTGCTGCCTCAACCAGGCCATTAAAAATTATTAATTCGGATGAAAAAACAATTTTTAATTCTGTTGTTATTGATTCCAGAAAAGTTATTCCCGGCTCATTATTCATTGCCGTTAAAGGTGAAAGATTCGACGGACACGATTTTATTCCGGAAGCTGTGGCAAGAGGAGCAAGTGGGATAGTTGTCAAAAAATCAAGAATTTCAGAATATTCTGAGAACAAGGTAATCGTTATTGGTGTCACTGATACTGAAATTGCTCTTGGTTTTATTGCCGGTGAGTGGAGAAAACACCTGAAAGCAAAAGTTATTGGTATAACCGGCAGCAATGGTAAGACCACTACAAAAGATATGCTTGCGACGATTCTGAAAGTTAACCATAACGTAGTGGCAACTGTCGCCAATAATAACAATCACATAGGTGTTCCTCTTACGATACTTGAAGCCACCAATGAGACAGAATATCTGGTGTGTGAAATTGGTACAAACCATCCCGGGGAAATAAAATATTCATCTTTGATAGCACAACCCGATTTTGCATTGATCACAAACATTGGTGACTCCCATCTGGAATATCTGATAAACAGAAAAGGAGTCAGGCAAGAAAAAGAAGCCTTGTTCGCAGTGACACTTGATAGAGGTGGAAAAGTATTTCTGAACATTGATGATCCTTTTTTAAGCCGTTTGGGATCTAAATTTCCCGATGCCATCACTGTATCGATGAAGCTTCCGGCGGATGTGACAGGGAAACTTCTCGCCTACACCGAAACCGGATTACCAATACTCCGAATTTCTTCAGGTAAAGAGTCAGTGAAAGTTGAACTACAACTTTTTGGTAAAAATAATGGACAAAACGCCCTTGGAGCTGCGGCATTGGCAATAAAATGTGGGATTCCCCTTGAGGATATTAAAACAGGGCTTGAGAGTCTCAAACCTCCAAAAGGGAGAATGAACAGATATACTCTTGATGGATTTGATCTGATTGATGATACATATAACGCAAATCCTGCGAGTATGAAGAGTGCATTTGAAACCATGGGAAGAGATTTGATCCATGAAAAAAGAGTGGTCATCCTTGGAGATATGTTCGAATTGGGAGTAAAATCCAGGGAGCGCCATGAATTTCTTGCAACACAATTGAAGACAACACGAATTAAACGGGCTTTTTTGATTGGAAGCAACATGCGCCATTTGTATAACGCTCTCAAAGGAAGCAAAATAACTGCAGAACACTTTAAGACGAAAGAAGATTTAATTCAATCACTTTCGAATTATGATTTCAGAAATTCCCTCGTACTCGTAAAAGGGTCAAGAGGAATGGAGATGGAGACTATAGTAAAATTTTTGAAAGAAAAAGGCAACTAAATGCTCTATTATTTACTCGAGTATTTGAATAAAACTTTTGATCCTCCCGGTCTCGATATGATCAAATATCTGACTTTCAGATCGGGAATAGCGGCTATTACCGGCCTTTTTATGGCGTTTTTCTTCGCTCCGCGAATCATTAAAATGCTCCAAAAACATCAAATTGGTGAGAAAATAAAGGATTTTGGCCCCAAAACTCACTTTAGTAAAGCCGGGACACCAACCATGGGGGGACTAATAATTCTCACCTGCGTGGTAATTCCCGTTTTGTTGTGGGGAGATATTAAAAGCACATATATCTGGTTGTTGCTTGTTGGCACCCTGTTATTGGGTGGAGTGGGATTCCTTGATGATTACCTGAAAGTAATCAAAAAGATGCCAAATGGACTGATTGCCAGATATAAACTGATTGGTCAGGTTTCTGTTGGATTGCTTGTTGGAAGTGTACTCTATTTTTCACCCGAATTTGCTGATGTAAGATCACTGACAACAATTCCATTTTTTAAGGATTTGAATCTTGATCTATCATATCTTTATATCCCTGCTGTGATATTTATAATAACAGCAACATCCAATGCAGTAAATCTTACAGATGGACTTGACGGGTTGGCAATTGGTCTCACGATCATTGCGATGCTGGCACTTGGAGTAATCAGTTATATCTCCGGAAATGCCATCTACTCCGATTATTTAAACATTATCTATCTCCCCGGCTCGGGGGAATTGTCGGTTTTTATCGCTGCACTCATTGGGGCGGGGCTTGGATTCCTTTGGTTTAATTTTTATCCTGCACAGGTTTTTATGGGGGACACAGGGAGTCTTGCACTCGGTGGAGCTCTCGGGATTTTGTCGGTTATGGTTAGAAAAGAGTTGTTGTTGCCGTTTCTCGCAGGTGTTTTCTTTTTTGAGACCATCTCTGTAATCATACAGACCTCATATTTTAAATATACCAAAAGGAAATACGGAACGGGGAAAAGAGTTTTTAAGATGGCTCCAATTCACCACCATTTTGAAGAAAAGGGGTGGGCAGAACCTAAAATTGTTGTTAGATTTTATATCATTGGCATAATCCTCGCGATCATCAGCTTAACATCGTTTAAGATAAGGTGAAAAAGTGAAGAGTTACCAAAAATTAAAAATATCGATTATTGGAGCTGCCAGAAGTGGTGAAGCCGCAGCATATCTTGCCGTAAAATGTGGTGCCACACCTTTTGTAAGCGACAAATCACCTTACGAATCGATTTCTGAAGTAGTTGACAGATTAAAACTTGCCGGAATAGAAGTTGAAACAGGTAAAAACAGTGAGAGCGTGTTTAACTGTGACCTGATGATCGTCTCTCCCGGGGTGCCGATGGAAGCTCCTGTGGTAGTTGAAGCCCAAAAGAGGGGGATCAGGCTGATAAGCGAAGTTGAATTTGCTTCGTCCTTGTGTAAAGGCAGAATTTTTGCAATCACCGGAACAAATGGAAAAACCACAACAACTGCACTTTTGCACCACATTTTTAGTCTTTCAGGTATAAAGTCGTTTTCAGCGGGAAATATTGGAACTGCATTTTCAGAGATCGCACTTGAGTGTGATGAAAACTCCCTCGTTGCCCTTGAATTATCAAGTTTTCAACTCGATTTGATCGATCAATTTAAGCCTGAAGGTGCAGCAATTTTGAATATTACACCTGATCATTTAAACAGGTATGGCTACAAAATTGAAAATTATATCGCTTCAAAATACCGGATATTTATGAACCAGAGTGGAACGGATCTTTCACTTTATAATGCGGATGATCCTGTTCTAAAGGCACATGGTTATAAAGGAGCTCTGATTGAATTCTTCTCTACAAGGAATGAAGTGAGTAACGGAACATATCTCTCGGGGAAAAGACTTGTAACGAGGATAGCCGGAAAAGTGGTTTTCTCGTGCGACACAAGTGATCTGAAGTTAAGAGGAGAGCATAATTATGCAAACGCTGCTGCAGCTATTACACTCGCTTTAAAAGCAGGTGTCCCGACAGGTATTATTAGAGACGGATTGTTCACATTTGAAGCGGTTGAACACAGGCTTGAGGCTGTGCCATCACAAGATGGAATCATTTATATAAATGACTCAAAAGCAACAAATGTTGACTCTGTTATTTATGCGTTAAAAAGTTTTGATGCCCCGATCTATTTAATTCTGGGTGGAATTGATAAAGGAAACGACTATAACCTGATCAAAGATCTTGTATTAAAAAATGTTAAAAAGATTTATGCAATTGGTGAATCAGCTCATAAAGTAATCGATTTTTTTGGAAAATTGCTCCCTGTCGAAAAGGTAACTTCTCTCGAAGATTGTGTACTGAAAGGACACGAGGAGGCAAATCAGGGCGATGTGGTGTTGTTATCCCCTGCCTGTGCGAGTTTTGATATGTTTAGAAGTTATGAACACCGTGGAAAAGTTTTTAAAGAAGCAGTCAGAGAGATTGCCGGGTGAAACCTTACTCCTTCATAATTTTTGTTTGTGCAGTTCTGCTCGTGATATTTGGATCACTTCTGGTACTTAGTGCCAGCAGCACCTTTGCACAACTGAAGTTTGATAACCCTCAGGCACTATTTGCAGCGCACATCGGGAAAGCAATTGGCGGGGTGGTCTTGATGGCAATTCTGGCAATGGTTGACTATCATCATTATAAAAAATACAGTAAGATTGTCCTTATCGGGGCTATAGTCTTATTGGTTATAACTGTATTTTTTGCCCCTGAGGTTAAGGGATCACAAAGATCTTTTACAATTGGAAGTGTATCATTTCAACCCGTTGAATTAGTAAAAATTGCACTCTTTATTCATCTTGCTGCGATGCTTGAGAGGATAGGGGATGACATAACTGATATCAAACTTGGTGTGATTAATCCTTTGATTTGGGTGGGTATTGTAGTTGTGCTCGTTTTGCTTCAGCCAAATGTCAGCAATGGTGTTTTGATCCTTGCAACCGGAATTGCAATGTTGTTTGTAGCGGGAATCAGAATACAACACTTTTTAGCGTTTGCCGGGGGCGGCTTTGTGATGGCATTGGGTTATGCACTTTATAAACCCCATTCATTTAAAAGAATTTCCTCCCATTTGGGAGCGATTTTTGGTGATGGTGACTTCCACCCACAGGTGATGCAATCACTCTACGGGCTTGGTAGCGGCGGTGTTTTGGGTGTAGGGCTGGGACATAGTGCCCAAAGAAATCTCTTCCTCCCTGAGGCTTATGGTGATTTTATTTTTGCTGTTGCCGGGGAAGAGGCAGGGATGATTGGAACAGTTGGTGTTTTGCTTGCATACAGTGCGATACTTGTTTGTGGGCTTATAATTGCTAAAAACGCAAAAGATAAATTTGGCAAACTTTTGGCTTTTGCAATAGCGTTTTCCATTCCTCTTTATGGTTTCGTGAATGCTGCTGTTGCCATAGGTGTCGTGCCGGTTACGGGTCTGCCGTTGCCACTCATTAGTCATGGAGGAACTGCAATAATCATCGTTTGTTCGTCAATCGGAATTTTACTGAATATTGGATTGTCGTCAAAAACGGATGAAGCAAAACAAACATCCACCAAAAAAGAAGCAAAAACATGGCAGGAACAGCCGGTATAAGAGTTATGTTCACCGGTGGTGGAACAGGTGGACATATTTTCCCTGCAATAGCAGTTGCTGAGCAGTTGAGAGAGATGGAACCGGATACTGATATTCTTTTTATCGGAACAAAAAAGAAGATTGAAGAGAGGGTTGTTCCGGCGGCAGGATTCAAATTTAAAAGTATCTGGATATCGGGATTTTCTAGAAAAAGTATCAAAGAGAATCTTCTCTTTCCAATAAAATTGATGGTAAGTCTGTTTCAGGCGATTGGAATTTCAATGGGGTTTAGGCCTCAGGTTATTGTTGCAACGGGGGGATATGTTTCGGGCCCATCAGTTATTGCAGCGAGAATGATGGGGGCAAAAGTTTTACTTATAGAACCAAACAGTTATCCCGGAATCACAACCCGTTTGCTTGAAAGAAGAGCGGAAGAGATTCACCTGATGTTTAAGGATGCTGTTCAATTTTTGAGGCAACCCGAAAAACTTTTTATCACCGGGAATCCTGTAAGAAAAAGTCTTGTGTCAATAAACAGGGACGAAGCAAGAAAAAAACTTGGATTGGCTCTTGATTCAAAAGTGGTTTTTGTTGTTGGTGGAAGTCTTGGTGCAAGAGCGATTAATAAAACAATCGCCGCATCCATAAAAAGGTTTGCAGAGGAAAAAATATCGATTATCTGGCAAACAGGTGCAACATCTTTTGATGAGTTTAAATCATTTTCATCGGAAAATGTAAAAGTTCTCTCTTTTATTGAAAATATGAACGAAGTATATGCAGCTTCCGATCTTGTGGTTGCAAGGGCAGGAGCAACAACAATAGCAGAACTCGTTTATTTAAATAAACCGGCGGTGTTAATTCCTTTTCCATTTGCCGCAGAGAATCACCAGTTGATGAATGCAAAATCGATGGTTGAGTTGGGGACAGCGGTTTTGATTGAAGAGAAAGAAATTGATGGAAAGCTGTTTTCAGAAGTGGTTTCTCTTTTAAGTGACGGGAAGAGAATTAAAGTGATGGTCGAAAATTTGGAAAAAGCAGGTGGCAAAGATGCTGCTTTTAAAATTGCAGGCAGAGTAATCAACGCCTGTAAATATGGAAATTTTAGTTAGAGGATTAGATGTTTTCAAAGTTTACTAAAGTGCATTTTGTTGGAATTGGTGGTATAGGAATGAGCAGTATTGCTGAAATCCTTATCTCCAAAGGTTTTACGGTTTCAGGTTCTGATAAAAACAGATCAGACACCACCGAAAGACTTGAATCTATTGGTGCAACCGTTTATGAAGGACACAGTGCAGAAAATATTAAAGATGTGGATGTTGTAGTTTATTCATCCGCTGTAATAGAATCGAATCCTGAAGTTATGGAAGCAATCTCCAGAAACATTCCTGTGATCAAAAGATCTGAGATGCTGGCTGAAACTATGAGAATGCAGAAATACGGGATTGGTATTGCAGGAACACACGGTAAAACAACCACCACTTCGATGACGGGGCTTGTTTTAACCGAGGCGGGGATCGACCCTACTATTATTGTGGGCGGGAAACTTTCCAGTCTTGGTGGCACGAACGCAAGACTCGGACATGGAGACTTTATTGTTGTTGAAGCTGATGAATTTGACAGAACTTTTTTGAAATTGATGCCGGCAATTGCTGCGATTACAACCCTCGAACGGGAGCATCTCGACACATACCGTGATCTTGATGACATTAAAGATGCATTTATTGAGTTCGCAAACAAAGTACCTTTTTACGGTTTTGTGGTTCTGTGTATGGATGAGCCTGCCCTGCTTGATATCAGGCCATTTATCAATAAAAGAATTATAACTTACGGGGTTACTCCTCAGGCTGATTTGAGAGCGGTTAATATTGTTCACGACGGATATAAAACCAAATACACGGTTGTTTATAACAGCAAAACTTTGGGAGATATTACTATCGGAGTGCCCGGTCTTCACAATGTAAAAAATTCACTTGTGGCGGTTACAATTGCTCTCGAGTTAAAAGTACCATTTGAAACAATTAAATTGGCTCTGGAACGCTTTAGCGGTGTTTACAGAAGATTTGAAGTTAAGTATGACAAAGAAATTATGGTGGTTGACGACTATGGACACCACCCAACAGAAACAACAGCGACACTTTCAGGAATTAGAGCAGGATGGCAGAGAAGACTTGTATCAGTTTTCCAACCGCACCTCTACTCCAGAACAAGAGATTTTTATCAGGAATTTGGACGGTCTTTCCTCAATTCGGATGTCTTCATCTGTACTGATATCTACCCTGCGAGAGAAGAACCGATTGAAGGAATCACGGGTGCACTCGTTGCTGAAGCGGCAAGAAAGATGGGACACAAAAATGTCATTTTTGTCCCAAACAAAGAGGATGTTCCGGCAACCCTTTTGAAGATCACTGAACCGGGCGATATAATTGTTACCCTCGGTGCAGGAGATATCTGGAAATATGGTGAAAAGTTTGTTGAACTCTACACTTCAGAGAAGAAATAAGTTATGAAAAAAAGCAGGATTATTCCCGCACTTATACTCCTTGTCCTCCTGGCAGCCGGCACAACGGCTCTGCCCGGTTTCTTCTTTAAGGAAGAGATTCAGCAGAAGGTTACGGGATATGAGATTAAAGGGGCAAACCTGCTTACTGCTGAAGATTATATAAAATTTGCACATGCTGCCCCTGAAAAAGGTGAATACCCTGAAATTAATGTTCTCTACGACAGAATGTTGAATCATCCTTACATCAAAAATCTTGAAATGAGATTTAGTGATGGTGGAGTGGTGAAAATCGATATTACTGAGAAGGAGATAGTCGCTTCAATTTTCACTGGAGAAAAACTTTCGCTTTTAAGCAATGAACTTGAATTATTGCCCGTGATGAAAGAGTTGAAAAATTTTGATTATCCCGTGATAAGAAATACCCGGTTAAACAGTGTAAGATATTTTAAAACATTTCAGGATTCAACCGTTCTTCCCGGTTATAAAATTGCGCGGGCATGCAAAATTTTAGGTGGCGAAATTGCCGCTAATCTCTCGGAAATCGATCTTCGTCAAGGTGGTGATATCATCCTCGTCTTCTCAGATATGAAACCTCCCGTCATTTGTTCTGCAAGAGGAATTGCCGAACAGATGCTTATTCTCAGAGAAATCAGAGGGATGGGTAAACAACTGGAGTTAAACAACGATGTGGAATATATCGATCTGAGGTATTCCGGCAAAATCTATATGGGAAACAAGAAATTGGAAAGAAAAGATGAAAAACGAGATAATAACCGGACTTGATATTGGCTCCACAAAGGTCTGTGCTGTAATAGCGGAAAAGACCGGCAAGAACAAGTTTAAAATTCTTGGAGTGGGGAAAGCTCCAAGCACAGGTCTCGTTCGTGGTGAAGTGAGTAATATCATCGATACAGCAAACTCGATAAAAGCTGCGCTTAACGAAGCTGAAGAACAAGCCGGTGTAAAGGTAACAGAAGTTATTGCAGGTGTTTCGGGAGAAAATATAAGCAGTATCAGGTCAAGAAATTATGTGACCATTACCAATGAAGAGCAGGAAGTTACGATGGCAGACCTTCGTAAACTGAAAGAGGATATGCGCAGTATCCAGTTTTCAAAAGATATGAAAATTCTGCATATTCTTCACGAAGAGTTTTTTGTTGACCGTCAGGGAGTTGTAACAAATCCTTTGGGTGTTGCGTGTTCAAGAATTGAAGCATCAAACCATGTAGTGATGGCTTCGGGTACGGCAATTCAAAATATTCAAAAATCGGTTAAAAGGGGTGGATATGAAGTTGGTGATCTGAAACTTCAATCGCTTGCTTCAGCCTCTGCCGTTCTTGAAGATGCCGAAAAAGATCTTGGTGTTTTGCTGCTTGATATTGGTGGTGGAACAACTGATGTGCTTATCTACCAGGGAAATGCAATCAGATACTCAAGAGTTTATGGAATCGCCGGTAACAGGATAACAAATGATATCAAAGAAACCTTAAATGTTATTGCCGAAGATGCGGAACAACTTAAAACAAATTATGGATACGCAACAGAGGCCGCAATCGTAAAAGATGATACCATTACTGTTAAAGGTGTTGGACCCCGTCCAAGCACAAGAATCCCAATCAGTCTGTTAACTCAGATAATCAGAAGCAGGGTTGAAGAGCTTTTTGAAATCATCAACATAGAACTTGAAAAATCGGATGTAAAGAAAAAAATTCGTGCCGGATTGGTGATCACCGGGGGTGGAGCACTTCTTAAAGGAATCACAGATCTTGCCGAAAAGGTTTTTGGAGTTCCTGCCAGAGTGGGTTTACCGGCAGAAGAACATTTTGACGGAAGCATTGGCGAACTTTCTAAACCGGAATATGCAACTGCATTGGGTTTACTTTTGCCGCTTGAAGAAGATTATCTTGTCGATTCCGAAGAGGAAGAAAAACCTAAAGGTACATTCTGGAGACGAGGGAAATCGACTGACAAAACAAAAAGTGAAAAGTCGGAAAGTAAAAAATCGAAATCGAAATCATCGCCAATTAAAGATTTTCTCCTCAAAATAAGAGCTCAATACGATGATTTATAAAAATCCGGTATTGTTCGTCATAGGAAATGCACTCTCTGTGATGATTGAAAAGATGTCGTCACCACTGGGTCAAAATGTCCAAATCGTGTTTGTTGGAACTGACGAAGAAGAATTAAAACAATATTCTTCGGGGAAAAAACTGATAGTTAATGAGGGGATCAGGGATTTTTACATCGATGAATCGATTCTTTATTTGAATCAAACTGAATTTGACAATTTGGAAAAAGCGATTACATATCTGATAAGCGGCACAAAAAATCTTTTTGTCCTCTTTTCTCTTAGTGATCCTTTATCACTTGCAATTACACCGATACTTGCTCAATCTGCCGGAAGATCAAAATGTGATCCGAGTTTTATCGGGGTTAATATGAACAATTATGATTCTCATGAAGAGAAAATTGCAAATGAAAACATCAACTATTTTTTAAAGAACCGCTACAGGTTTTATCTAATCGAAAAAGAAGAAAACAACTTCTCGCTGCAAGCAAACGAGGAAAAATCGAACAGTGAATTGCTGGATGAGATAATCAATTCATTAGTGAAAAATTTAAAACAGGCTGAATCAAAAATTAAGTAATACTGGAGGTATTATGTCCTTTGCAACATTGGAACAACAAGAAGTAATTTTACGCGCCAACCTTAAAGTTGTAGGTGTTGGTGGTGGAGGCTGTAACGCGGTAAATTCGATGATCAAACAGGGTCTCGAGGGAGTCGAGTTTATTGCAATCAACACCGATGCCCAATGTCTCGACTCAAACCTTGCTTCAAAAAAGGTTACAATCGGAACAAAAATCACGAAAGGTCTCGGTGCCGGAGCTAATCCTGAAGTTGGAAAAGCTGCCGCTGAAGAAGATCGTGCAAAAATTGAAGAAGTGCTCATGGGTGCGGATATGGTATTTATAACCGTAGGCATGGGTGGAGGCACAGGAACGGGTGCTGCTCCAATAGTTGCACAGATCGCAAAACAGAACGGCTCTCTTGTGGTTGCAATAGTTACCAAACCCTTCAGATATGAAGGTCCAAACAGAATGAAAAATGCTGAAGCAGGAATTCAGGAAGTGAAGAAGTATGTTGACAGTCTAATCATCGTACAAAACGCTAAACTTCATGATCTGCTCCACAAAGATGCACCTGCATTTTCAGGTTTCGATAAACCAAACGAAATTCTTTATGAGGCAACCAAAGGTATTGCAGAAGTAATCACCTATGAAGGTATGATCAACTGCGATTTTGCGGATGTAAGAACTGTAATGCAGGCAAGTGGTCTGGCACTTATGGGAACAGGTACTGCTACTGGCGAAAACAGAGCAATTGAAGCTGCACAGAAGGCAATTTCAAGTCCTCTCCTCGAGGGAATGGATATCCGTGGTGCTAAATCGATGTTGGTTAACATTACTGCTTCAACAAATCTCACGATGCATGAAGTTCAGGATGGAATGGCAACAATTCAGGAAGCAGCCGGAGAAGATGCCAATGTTATCTTTGGTCTGGTTCAAAAAGAAGAAATGAAAGATTACCTTTCTTTTACAGTTATTGCCACAGGATTTGACAGCTCAAAGCAGAATAGCCGTCCAATTCCGACAGAAAAACCTGTTGAAAAACAGCAATCAAATCAATCCTTTTCGGGAGCGTATTCTCACAGCGCTGCTGCTGAAGCACAGGTTGTAACCCCAACTTTCCCGATCAGGGACCTTAACAAGGATGACATAAATACTCCTGCTTTTCTCAGAGAGCAATTAAGAGCTACCCATGGAACCGAATCTCAGGTTCAGGAGCAAAAATCGTTTGATTTCAAAGATTCAAAACAAGACAATGTTAATTCTTTGAAATTCAAGAGTAACCCCAACAGTGTAGCAAAGGAAGAAGATGATGATCAAAGTGCTTCATTCTTAAGAATGATCATGGATTAGCACAGCCCTTACACACTAAATACCTCCGTTTGGACGGTACACATCAGCCGGTGTACCGTTCCAAACATTTTTTAATATAAACCACACGACCACCAGCCTTTTTTCACTTTCAAATTGAGATAATATTGAGTAATTTTCAAGTGTAAATTTGAAAAAGGAGTGTACAATGAAAATGCAGATTGATATTGATAAAGAAATGCTTGATGAAGCAATGAAACTTGGCAAACATGATAGCAAAAAAGCGACTATTGATGCAGCCATAAAAGAGTACATTGCCCGGAAGAAACGAATTGAAATTAAAGAACTTTTTGGTTCGGTAGAGTATGATCCAGAATATGATTACAAACAATTAAGACAAGCTCGTTGAAAGTAATTGTTGATACTTGTGTTTGGACAAGCGTGCTGCGGAAACAGCCGCTAAAATCTTCCTGAAAAGATAAGCTGCTTGAACAATTGATTGAGTCCGATCAAATAATCATGTTAGGCCCGATCAGACAGGAATTATTGTCAGGGATAAAAGATGACAAAAAATTTGATGATTTAAAAAGCAAACTTATCTGGTATGATGACTTTGAGATAAAAACTGCCGATTACGAATTAGCTGCGTCGTTATTTAATAAATTAAAATCGAAAGGAATACAGGGATCCAATATCGATTTCCTAATCTGTGCAGTAACCCTGAATAATAATCTGAGCATATACACTTATGATCAGGATTTTTTTCGTTTTTCTGGCGTAATACCAATTAAGCTGGTTCAATAACCTTTCAAAAAGATTATTTGAGGGAAATGAGGATATAACCTTCTTTCCCTCGGAAAACTTCTATTCTCCACCCTCAGAAAACCTAACCTCAGCAACTGATGTAGAGGTGCCGTATGGGTAGAGATGGAATAAATACAATCATGACCTGGTTAGGGGCCATGTATGGGTAGAGCAATCTCACAAAGTATTTCGACCCCTTGAGATCAATTAAAATAAAACCCCCAATCTCCCTAAGACCAACACATGGGGGAACCTTAATTGCAGTTTGCTTGTAAAACAGTTATTCATAACTTGCAGTTGTGATTTCTAAAAAATTGGACAAATAATGAAGAAGCTGATATTTTTATTTTTTCTAACCACAAATATTGTTTTTAGTCAGGAGCTTGATGCTACTGTTATCGTAAATTCTGAGAATTTATCGATCCGTTACCGTGAAATCCTTGCTGATTTTGGGCCAATGGTTCAGACTTATCTTAACACGACTAAATTCAGCGGCTCGCCTTGGGAATATGAGAAGGTAAAATGCAGTTTTAATGTTTTTTTTAGTACAGTAAGCGATGAATCCAATTACACCGCTCAAGTGGTAGTAACAAGTATGCGACGGGTTTACCAAAGTCAAAAGTTTTCACCTATGATGGTGGTTAACGATGGAACATGGGCTTTTGTTTATGAAAAAAATCAGTCAATCTTTTTTGATCCCAACTATTTTAACGGACTCACTTCATTTCTCGACTATTATGCTTATATGATCATCGGTTTCGAAAATGATTCTTGGGAAAGGGGAGCCGGCACACCATTTTTTCAAAAAGCGTTTGATCTTGTAAATCTGGCAAATGGGAGAAGAGCCACAGGGTGGGAAGCCGGATCAAGTTATAACAAATCAGATTTTGTTCAAAATATTCTTGATAATAAATATAGTGCATTCAGAGATGCAACAACAGAATATCACCGTGGAATTGATATTTACACTAAAAATAAAGCAAAGGGGCAGGAACTGATAGTTAAGATGATAAAAGCTCTTGATCAGATGAAATCAAAAATTGATTTCAGAAGTGTTTATTTAAAGGTTTTCTTTGATGCCAAAAGTGGTGAGATTATCGAATACTTAAAAGACTATCCTGAAAAGTCGATCTTCAAAATATTAAAAACCGTGGATCCCCCAAGACTTGCAAAGTATGACGAGATTCTTCGGGCCGAATAATAATTGGGATCAGGAAGAATATTTATAACCAATATTCTTCCTGTCAATTCCCATCCAATTACTTCAATATTTGAAGTTTTACCATCATTGATTTAATTCCAACAACCGAACCTGTCGTAATTCTCACAATATAAGTTCCTGAAGAAAGACCATTCCCAATGTTTACCGGTTCACTGTATCTTCCCGGTGAAAGGAAACCAAAGTCTTTTTCATAAATCACACGTCCGAGTAAATCATAAAGAGTTAAACTTGAACTGCCGGCTTCCGGTACAGTAAAGACAATGGTAGCAGATGAATTTCCTGCACCTGAACTTGATGAAAAAGGATTTGGAAAAGCAGATATCTGATATTCCCGGGGTAATGACTCCTCATTTTCAACAGATGTTGGTGCCAGGTATTTACTTAATTCTGTCCACAGTTCGGTTCTGTCCCTGTCGTAACCCAAAGCCCACATGCCAACGCCCCTGTAATTTTTCTGTTTGGCAAGATTAAATTTTAAGGCAGTACTGCTGTCATCATCAAACCACACCTGATTAAATTTGTTGTTATTTGGGATTGTATAATAAACAGTCTGCGATGAAGTATGCCAAATAAGAGTGTAAAACTGAGATTGAGCCATGGCTGCATAAACTCTGGGATGTCCGATATATGAGCTGACAGTGGCCCCGGGTTGATTGGTATTTGCCACCCACTCACATCCATAATAGGGAACACCTAGGATCAACTTTTCGGGTGGGCATCCGGCATATTGAGTATTCACTGTGTTGGTTATATTGTAACCTCCACCTGTAAGAGGGGCTGAGGGACCCGTTGTGGTGCTCCATGATCCATAAAAATCATAACCCATTATAAATATATAATCGCATGAAGCGGCAAGCCCTTGAAGATTCCATCCACTCCAGTTAACTGCAGGACCGGCAAAAGAGACCTCTTTCCCCGGGAGCTCAGTGTGAATATAGTTGGTTAATTCTGTCATAAAACCATTGATTACGAACCCTCGATCGGCAGTGTTAAGGCTTTCAAAGTCGATGTTTACTCCATCAAGCGAATATTGGTTGATAGTTGCTTTAACTTTTGCAAAGAAGTTTTGTTTTGCTGTTGCATTTGTAATCAACCAGTGAATTTGTGATCCATCAAAATTGACGGCAGTCATAATCACTTTTACACCATTTTGGTGGGCTGTATTAATCATATTTGTCCATGGCCACCCCGATGGATTGCTGACATTTCCGAGAGAGTCGATCTGGAAGTCGAAAGCAGAAATATGGGTAATAATATCATATCTAAGCCAGGTAAGTGCACCCGGATATTCCCAATAGGGGAGAAAACCAAAAACTATTTTTGCATTACCTGCAGATTTATCAAATTGCAGAGGGATTATCGCATCGGATTCTGAAATACCTTTATCATAGGGTCTTGATTTGTAAAATTCGAGATCTGATTGATGGATCGAACGATGTTCCTGTGCATACATCATTGCAGAAAGAACCAGGAACAGGATAAGGGGACTAAACTTCATAACTACTATATTCCAAAAAGTTTTTTAAATTCATCATTTTGTTTTTCGAGGTCTTTAATTTTCTCGAGTTCTTCTTTTTCATTACCCTTGCTAAAAAAACGAGCGATAAAATCTTCGGAGGTCATCGTTTCACAACAGCTCTTTTTTCCATAGTTAATCACCTCGTGATCGGAGGAGACAACAATAATATTTCTGGGGTTCTTCGATCTGTCAATTTCATCTTTAATAACAAGATCAGCAGGTCTTGAATCGGAGTAAATAATGGACATTTTGCTGCTTCTAATCAGATCATTCATGAATCCATCAAGAAACAGGGTCACCTTGTTATTTGAGTTACCAAATGCGCGGTCAAGTTGCACGACAAGTTGCTCCCTCACAAAAATTTTATCACTTTTTATTTTATTTTTAAGAGATGGAATTTTACCCATCAGGTTGTTTCCATCAATAAAATATATTCTCATCAAATATCCTTTAGTAACTCATATGATCCATCTTAACTTTGCCTCTAAAAACCCAGTAAATGCTTATTGTATAAGCGATTACAAACGGGATGCCGATGGCTGCCATAGTTAACATGATCTCCAAAGTGGTTTCTGAAGACGCAGCATTATAGATCGTTAAATTATATTCAGGCGATATGGAAGATACGAGGAAATTGGGGAACAAACCCACCGCAAATAATGCCATAAGGCTGAGAATAGCAGCAGAAGATGAAAGGAAAGCCAGGAAATCTTTACCCCGTTGAATCTCTCTCGGGATATTTGCAATTGCCATCATGTTCAAAAAAGCGAGTAAAAAGAAGCCCGGGTGTGCTCTGAATGGCTCAACCATGTGGGGTATATAAATCAGAGTGGCAAGTGTGGTTGTTGCGTAACAGATGACAAAAAAGATTATGGAATTATTGATCCATCCTCTAACTTGTTTTTGGAGTTCACCATCGGTTTTCATAGCGAGATAAATTGAACCGTGCATCATAAAAGCCGCAAGTGTGGTCATACCTACAAGAAGGGCGTAGGGGTTTAACATCTCAAAAATGGAAATATACAGCTCCTTGTCCTTTCCTATCGGAACCCCCTGGATGATATTTCCAATTGTTACACCAATCAGGATTGCGATGGCTATACTTGCAATTGAAAAAGCCCTGTCCCAAAAAGCCCTCCATCTTTTACCCTCTTCCTTACTTCTCACTTCTATCGAGATTGCTCTAAAAATAAGCATAAAAAGAAGCAGCATAAACGGGATATAAAATCCTGAGAAAGCGGTGGCATAAACATCAGGGAATGCTGCAAAGAGGGCACCTCCACCCGTTACCAACCAAACCTCGTTACCATCCCACACCGGACCTATTGAGTTAAGGAGAATCCTTCTGTCAAGATCTGATTTTGTTAACAGATGAAGAGAACCAACACCAAGATCGAAGCCGTCGAGAATTCCATAACCGGCGAGAAGGACGCCGATGAGGATAAACCAAATGGTATTTATATCAAATGAGAATTCCATCATAACTCCGTCATTCTTAGGTTTTCAGAAAAATCGAGTTCCTTGGTTTTGGCTTCGGGACCGTGTTTTATTTTCTTATCGAGGAGGTACAGGAAAACGACAAAAAGTCCGGCATAAATGAGAGTGAAAAGAATGAGTGAAAAGATAATATGCTCGGATGTAACAGTTTTTGAAAGTCCATCAGACGTTTTAAGCAGACCATAAACAATCCAAGGTTGTCGGCCAATCTCGGCAGTGTACCAGCCAATCTGATTTCCGATCTGAGGCAGCAGCACAGAAAGGACAAGAATTTTTAACCATAAAATCGAAGTGAAAAGTTTACCGCGCCACCAAAGAAAAATTGAGATGAGAGTGAGCCCAATAAGTGAAAAACCGATAGTCACCATCAAATGATATGTTTGAAAAGTTATGTTAACAGGGGGAGTTTCATCTTTGGGAAAACTGTCCAATCCCCTTATGGGCACGGCAGGATCACCATGAATCAAAAAACTTAACATTCCCGGAATAGCAATTCCATAAACTTCTTTATCAGTTTCGTTCACCCAGCCAAACATGTAAAGAGCGCCGGGGGAGAGAGAGTCGTAATGGGCTTCCATAGCAGCAAGTTTTGCGGGCTGATTTTCAGCCACTCCTGAAGCACTGGAATGACCTGTAAAAAGTTGAAACAGAGATGCAAACAATGCCACAAGAAGGGCGATCTTCAAACCGGCTTTTGCTATCTCTTCATGTCTTTTTTTAATCAGGTAATATGCACTCACGGAGATCACAAGGAAAGCTCCTGCAAGGAAGGCTCCACCGAGTGTATGACTCAGGCGGTCAACACTGGAGGGGTTAAAAACCATCGACCAAAAATCTGTTATCTCAGCTCTTACAATACCGTCGTTGTTTACAAGTGAGTATCCTGCCGGAGTCTGTTGCCACGAATTGGCGACAACTATCCAGACAGCACTCATCATCGAACCGAGAGAAACCATACAAGTGGCAAAAAAGTGAGTTTTTTTGCCTACCCGGTTCCATCCGAAGAGCAAAATTGCCAGGAATCCCGATTCCAGGAAAAAAGCAAAAATACCTTCTGCGGCAAGTGCACTTCCAAAAATATCGCCAACAAACCGGGAATAAGTTGCCCAGTTGGTTCCAAATTCAAATTCCATCACAATTCCGGTGGCGACCCCCATCGCAAAGGTTAAAGCAAAAATCTTAACCCAAAACTTTGTCATCACTTCATACATTTTGTTGCCGGTTTTAAGATACATCCCTTCCATAATAACGAGGATGATGCCGAGCCCAATTGACAAAGGAGGGTAGATATAATGAAAAGAGATGGTAAAGGCAAACTGGAGCCTTGCCCATAATTCTGTTGTCATATACGATATCCATTTCTTTTAGGGAGAGTTAAAGTAAAAGTTGATCCAAAACCCGGTTTTGAAGAGCAGCTGATATTACCTCCCAATAATTTTACGAGCATGTTTACAATTGAAAGTCCAAGTCCCGTTGATGACTCCCCGGCAGTTGGTCTACTGCTTAATTTGGAGAACTTTTTAAATAAATGTTTAATCTCATCGGCAGGAATTCCCACGCCATGATCTTCAATTTCCAATAAAACAATATCTTCTTCCCCCCTGAATCTGACATTTACGGTGGAATTGCTGAAGGAATATTTAACTGCATTTGAGATCAAATTATCGATAATCTGATAGATCAGGTTTCTGTCTGAATTGATATAGAGGCTTTCATCCGGGGCATTAAATTGGATAGTGATACCTTTTCTTTTTGAATGTGGCAGGTTGCTCTCTATTGTTTCTTCAATAAGTTTTGTCAGATCAAAATCATGGATGACCACATCAAGTTTCCCTTGCTCCATTCTGTCGATATCAAGCAATTTATTAATTATATCAAGCATAGAGGTTGAAGAAATCCGTATATTTTCTGCGTATCTGGTAATCTCGTCCAAATCGAGTTCATCCACTTCATCACTTATTATCTCGGCAAAACCAAGTACACCTGACAGGGGATTTTTAAGGTCGTGAGCAACGATTCCCAGATATTCACTTTTTTCTTTGTCGAGTTGTTCAAGCTGCAAGTTTGTATTCAGGAGCTGTTGGTTCTTTGAACTTAACTCATTGTTAAGGGAGAGGAGTTTACCTGTTCTCTCATTTACGAGTTCTTCAAGACTATCCCTTTCCATCACAAGCAGGCTTGTCCGGGTCTTAATAATAATTATGACAATGGCGAGTAAAATCAAAAAATAGAGCATATATGCATAGTTATTTGCATACCAGTAGTTTTTGACCTTAAAATGGAATATTTCGTCGGGGGTTGTGATGCCTGAAGGAAGCACACTCCTGACCCGGAATTTGTAGTTACCCGGGGAAAGACTGGCAAATTCTCTAAAAGAATTTTTGTTGAGTTGTTGCCAGGAAGTATCTATCCCCTCCATATATGTTTGATAGAGCACACTTGACTCATCTTCAAAAGATAACGCCGAAAAATTTATTGTGATTGAGCTTCCCGGTGAAAGTTTAAGCAGTTCCTTGCCTGTGGATACACCACTAAACCAGGCGGAATCACCAATCGTGACACTCCTTACAAAAGTTTTTCTTTCCGATTGAACTTCTCTTTTTGAAAGATCAAATTTTAACAGACCGGTACTTGTAGCAAGCCAAAGAGTTTTTTCATCAAGTTTTTTATCAGCATAGATTTTATACACATTGTACGCATTAATTCTTCCAATTCTTGATACGGTGCAACTGTCTTTTCCCGGGAGAATCTGAATAGAGTAGAGGCTTCCCTCAAGAAAGACAATCAGAGTATCGGGACAGTAGTTGCAAACAAGTGGAGAACTGTATGGGTCTCTTGCACGGAGAGGTATGTTCGATTTTAGAGGGGTGAATAGATCCCTTGTCGGGTCAAACTTTAAAAGCCCTGAGGTTGTTACAATTATTGGAGTTCCATTGGGATTTAAAGTTGCGATTGCATTGCCAAATTTTCCCGATTCATATTTATACCAGATAATCTCAGGTTGATTAAAATAACCATTTTTGAATTTAACTCTGACAAGGGTGTGAGGAGAAATCTCCAGCCAAAAATCACCTTTTGCCAGCTCTGTAATATTCCTTATCTCACCCGTAATTCCATTTGCTTCCATTGACTGAACCACTTTTTCACCCATTGGGTCGAGCCGTAGAACACTTAACCCATTATCTGATGCAAGAAGGATGATGTCTGTTGAATCACTTGGTGAATGAGCCATAAAACAGTAGTCATCCGAGAGCCGGGTTTCCCTGTTTCCTTCTATGCGGTATAATCCTGTTGAAGAGGTTATATAAAATTTTCCTTTATGGTGAAAAAAGTTCCAGGATTCATCAAGTTGAAGATTATGTCTCTCGAAAACATAGTCTGATGTTTTGCCTAAAAAATCGGTACTAAAAACTCCGAAAGTGGAGGATACAAACAGTTTGTTATTAAAAATAGATACATCAGCAAGTGCGCCGAACAATTTAAATCTCTTATCAAAAATGGAGATCGGGGAGTTGATATTTATTCTCGCCAAACCCTCCTCAAGTGTTATCCAAAGGTTTTTTTGTCTGTCTTCATAAATTGAATAGACAACATTATTTCCAAGGCCGGTTTCTTCATTTAATGACTGGATAATGGTTCCTTCTTCATCGATAATAATCACACCTGCGGTTACAGTAGCTAATGCGATCAGTCCATTTGACAACTGTTTGGCTTCATAAACACTTCCTCCATTTTGAAGGATTGGCAGATCCCCCATTATAGATGAGGCTTTACCATCGATAACTTCATACATCGCTCCATTTTTCGTGAGGAGAAGTAAACCTCCATCAGACTTTGGGCATAAAATTATCCTCTCTGCCTTCGCAAGGATATTATTTGAAATGAAAGGAATAAGTTTTGTACCGTCGAATAATTCAGGATTTCCGGAGTCAAAAGCGACAATTAATTTTCCATTTGCATTAACAAGACTGCTAATCGACCTTTGAGAATTAAATGTATTAACTAATTTTCCATCCCAGATGAAAATTTCCACATAAGTTGAGAAGTAAACTTTGCCGTTAAACCACGCAATGCTCCATACATCAAGAAAATCTTTTTCCCTTCCGGTCATTTTCGATTTTAGGGAAGTGTATTCCGCATTTCCTGTTCGAGTATAGGAGAGGAAGCCAATTTCGTTGAATCCTGCAACATACACAATACCATCAGGGGCGAGGTAAAGGGCTCTGCAGGTTACACCGTTGGGGAGTCGAATGAGTCGCCATTTTACCCCATCATATTCAAGGATACCATCAGAGTTGGCAAAATAGATTAGCCCGCGACTGTCTTGAACAGCACCCCAGTTTTGTGAGTGAAATCCATACATTGTGGGGGAATAGTTATAGATAATGGGAAGACCAATAAATCGTGAGCTTTGTGAAAACGCAGAATTTAATGGAAGAAAAAGAAGAATTATAAACGAAATGATTACAGGAAGTTGTAACAAAAAATAACCTGTGTGCAAAAAATCAAATTTCTATTTTATATATTAGTAAATTACAATTAGATAATAAAATCTGAGACAAAAAATGCTTGATCAAAACCCTTATCCTCCGTATTATATCCCCCCAAAAAGGGGAGCAAAAGATTTTTTTATGATGATGTTTGCTTCGATGCTTGGTTTTATAATCGCAAGCATTGCATTCTCATTTTTATCTTTCGGGATTATGTTGTTAATCTTTGGATTGATAGCGAGCGGTGAAACTGCCGTCGTCAGTCCAGACTCCGTCTTGAAGATCACGATGACGGAACAAATTGTGGATTCACCGCAGGCAGAAGATGACATCTTTGCACAGATTTTTGCCGACGAAATGGGCAAGAAGATAAGCCTTCAGGATTATGTTAATGCCATTAACACAGCAAAAGATGACGAGAACATTAAAGCAATCTATCTCGAATTGAGTGACGCCAACGGTGATCTTGCAAATCTTGATGAGATATGGAATGCTCTCGACGATTTTAAGAGAAGTGGTAAAAAGGTAATTGCCTATTCCGATTTTCTTGGACTTCGGGGGCTATATATGGCTTCCGTTGCCGATAAGATTTATCTTAATCCGAGGGGAGGCATACTCTTTAAAGGATTGGGTGCGGAAGTTCCGATGTTTAAAAATATGCTCAATTCAATTGGAGTTGAGGCACAAGTTATCCGGGCAGGTAAATACAAAAGTGCAGTTGAGCCATTTATCGCAAACGAACTGAGTGTTGAGAACAAAACCCAGTTGAGAGAATATCTTTCAGGATTGTGGGGTTCAATTTTAGAAAAAATCTCGAGGAAAACGGGATTGGATGTTTCAAATCTGAACACCATCGCTGATTCTCTTGCAGTGTTTGATCCATCTGCTGCTTACAACAGGGGAGTGGTTGACGGTTTGGTATATCGGGATAAACTTGATTCGATATTAAAATCTGGTTTTGGATTAAAAGATGACATGAATTTTATTTCTCTTTCAAAATATCTGAAAACGGGTGCAGGTCACTTTGAATTTAACAACAGCGATTATGTAAAAATCATCTACGCTGAGGGAGATATTGTAATGGGCAAAGGTAGCGATGACAATATCGGTGCCGACCCTTTTGTTAAAGCAGTCAGAGATGCTGCAGAAGATGAATCGGTGAAGGCAGTTGTATTGCGTGTAAACTCACCGGGTGGGAGTGCCCTGGCAAGTGATATCATGTATCGTGAACTGATGAAATTAAAATCGAAAAAGCCACTTGTAATTTCGATGGGTAATTATGCCGCTTCGGGTGGTTATTACATTGCAGCTCCGGGTGATGTTATTGTTGCTTCCAAAAATACCTTAACAGGTTCAATTGGTGTCTTTGGATTGGTTATGAATACTCAGAAATTGTTCAGAGATAAAATTGGAATATCCTTTGATACAGTGAAGACAAACCTTTACGCTGATTTCTTTTCAGGTGTCAGACCCATGACGACTTATGAACTTGGCGTTATGCAAATGAGTGTTGATACCACTTATGAGGCATTTCTGGGGTGTGTCTCCCGTGGTAGAAAGTTGACACGGGATGAAGTGAATGAGATTGGTCAGGGAAGAATCTGGTTTGCTCCTGCCGCAGTGGAAAACAAACTTGTAGACTCGCTCGGGGGACTTTTTGATGCAATCAAAATAGCAGCTTCGAAAGCAAAACTTAAAGATTATACGGTTTCTTACAGCACAACCTCAGAATCATTTTTCGAGAAATTTATGAAAAATCTTGACTCGAAATTAAGTTTCAATTTTGGCAGTTCAGAAACGACTGAAAGATTAAACACCTATGTTAAAGAAATTGCGAAAATTTCCAAATCAAGTGGTGTAATGATGATAATGCCCTATCATTTTGTTTGGTAAAAAAAAAGAATTAATTTTTTGCATTAGTAAAAACATTAACTGATTTTTACTGAATTATCATTAGTTTTATCCGTTTCTTAAATATTATTTTGGAGCCGGAATGAAGCGTTTATTACCACTTATATTGTTTAGTGTGATATTGTCATTATCAGTTGTCTCACAGCCAATAACTGAGACGATTCAATTGCTGAAAAAACCGGTTACTCCCGGTAGTTTTCGGGCTTTCAGCAAGGTTAACAATACTATCTTTACAATCGGGTATGATCTCGATGTAAGCAGTCATTGTAGTAAATCGACGGATGGTGGAAGCTCATGGCAGACCACATCATTCCCGTTTACCCCCGGCGACAACATTAATGGAGTTTCATTCGTAACTGAATCAATTGGTTATGTTGGTGGTGATGCAGGACTGGTTCTTAAAACAACCGATGGAGGGTTTACCTGGACTAACAAGTCTTCATCGGTATATACCGGGGATGTTAATGCCATCCATTTCTTCAATGAAAATCTTGGTTATGTAGCCGGTGGCACTGTCAACAGTGTTAATATTGTTAAAACCACAGATGGTGGTACCTCATGGACTGCAGTCACAACTCCGTTACCTAGCCGTACTTTTTACGACATGTTCTGGATCAGCCAGAATGAGGGAATTGTTGTTGGAACCGGTAGCCAATATGCCCGTACCACAGACGGAGGTGCCACATGGACCGCAGGAACAATGCCGGGACTTTCAACCACTCTTTACAGAATAAGACAGGCTGATGTTTTAACCTTTTATGCTGTTGGAACTGCCGGTAGAGCATTTAAAAGCACCGATGGTGGAGTCACTTTTACACTTTTAACAACACCCACCACTGCAGCATTATATTCCTGCGAGTTTTATGATGCCCAGAATGGTGTTGCACTCGGATCGAACGGTATTCTTATACGGACCACAGATGGTGGAACTTCATGGACAACCATTCCCGTTTTTTCAACAGAGGTTATCCGAGCATCCTTGAAAGATGGAAATACAATCCTTGCCGGTGGTTATGAGTCAAACCTTGGTATCTCGACCGACGCGGGAGCTACCTGGAGAAATACCGGCTCAACGAGTCGGGATTTTTATGGTGTCTATGCAGAGTCACAACTAAAATACACTGTTGCAGGCGATAGAGGTGAACTTCACCAAACAACCGATGGAGGAGTTACATGGAGAAAGTCGGCTTTTATGATGGGTGACTTCCTCTACGATGTTTACACTTCCGGTGACAAAATATATACTTGTGGAAGGCTTGGTGCCTATTTCACTTCGACCGATAATGGTTTAAGCTGGACAAACAGATCAGTTGGCTCATCCACAACCAGAAATTACAAGATGAATTTTTCAGATGAGAACACCGGTTATATGGTTAACAATGAAGGCGGAATTTTATTCACGACCAACCAGGGAGCCCTCTGGAACACTCAAACCACACTTCCCACAACAACACTTTATGACATAAAAATGCTCTCTTCAACCACAGGTTACGCCGTTGGATCGGGAGAGAGAATTTTTAAGACCACTAATGGAATAAATTTTGCCCATGGCACAATGGTAATTCCTGCCGGTCAGATGACGGGTCTGGCAATGGTAAATGAGAATACCGGCTTTATCTGTGGTGAAAACGGCGCTTTTTACAAAACCACTGATGGCTTTCAAACGGTAACACTGCTCACTGATACCGTTGCTCTTCAAGGGAAAGTGGTTCACGATATCGTAATCTTCTCAGAGGACAATGTTTGGGCAGTTGGCAGAGGTGGTTTGCTGATTCATAGAACAGGCGGAGTAACATATTACGATACTACAAATGCGGGTATCGATTACCTCGGTGCGGCGAAAATAAGCAATTACGAGTTCATTGTTGCAGCTTCCGATGGAAGAGTATATAAAGTATCTGATCAGACTGTTCCCGTTGAACTTGTCTCTTTTACCGCACAGGCAATTGGCAATGAGGTGGTTCTTAATTGGACAACCGCTACTGAAACCAACAACAAAGGATTCGAAATTCAGAAAAGAACCGATGGTTCATGGCAAGAAGTAACATTTATCAGTGGAAATGGCACGGTTACTTCTCCGGTGAGTTACTCATTTACAGACAAAATGGTTTCAGGGAAAAGTGTTTACTATCGATTAAAACAAGTTGATTTTGATGGTACATCCCATTATTCAAATGAAGTTGAGGTAATCTCTGCCACCATCTCTTTTGAATTGATGCAGAACTATCCAAATCCGTTTAATCCATCCACTCTGATCAACTATAGCATACCCAAAGCAGGACATGTATCGCTGAATGTTTATGATATAACAGGAGTGGAAGTTTCAACACTTGTAAATGAGATTCAATCACCCGGTACATATTCAATAAAATTTGATGCTTCCAATCTCACTACGGGAGTTTATTTTTATAAGCTGGAAACAGGTGGATACTCCACAATTAAGAAGTTGAGTTTAATCAAATAGGGTGGTTTGAATTCCGTAACTATCTAATGAAAATTGCATATATTTAAGGTTTAAATATTCAAGATTAAGCATTTGGAACAGGCAAACATCAAAATCATAGTGAGAAACAGAAAAGCTCACTTCGAATATGAGATCATTCAGTCATTTGAGGCAGGGATAGCGCTACACGGAACGGAAGTGAAATCACTCCGCGCCGGTAAGTGTAATCTCACCGATGGATTTGTTGAAATCGTAAGTGGTGAGGCCTGGTTGAAGAGTGTACATATCTCTGAATATACACAAGGAAACATAAATAACCACGATCCTTTCCGTGACAGGAAACTCCTTCTTAATGGTATAGAGATAAAAAAACTCAACCAGAAAGTAAAGGAAAAAGGGTACACTATTGTGCCTCTGTCACTATATTTCAAGAATGGCAAAGTAAAAGTTGAGATAGCTTTGGCAAAAGGAAAGAAACTCTATGACAAAAGGGAAACGATTGCCAAGAGGGATTTGGAACGGGATAGAAAAAGAAACAATTATTAGTTCATTTTTGTTTTAGACGAAAAACAGGAAGGAGAAAAAGGTGTTCGTACCTTCTCGGATATTTTTTACAAAAGGAGTTGGCAGGCATAAGGATTATCTTGCATCATTTGAACTTGCACTTAGAGGTGCAGGTATAGAGATGTGTAATCTTGTAACTGTCAGCAGTATTTTTCCACCTGATTGCAAGAGAATTTCAAAAGAAGAGGGTCTCAAATATCTTAAACCGGGGCAGGTCACTTTTTGTGTAATGGCCCGTAACCAGACCAATGAACCAAATCGTCTCATAGCATCATCCATCGGAGTTGCCATTCCCGCAGATAAAAATCTTTACGGATATCTTTCTGAGCATCACCCTTATGGTGAAACTGAAAAAGTTTGTGGTGAATATGCAGAAGATCTCGCAGCTACAATGCTTGCAACTACACTTGGTATCGATTTTAATCCTGAAGTTGATTGGAGTGAAAGAGAAAACATCTACAAGATGTCGGGCAAAATAGTTCGCTCTTTTAATGTTACCCAATCCGCTGAAGGTCACAAAAACGGACTTTGGACAACAGTTCTCGCTTCTGCGATCCTTCTCCCATAATTTATATTTAATCCGGTTGTAATCTTTAATAAAAGACTACAACCGGAATTTTTTCCACCAGTAATGGAGGGATATGGCACCATATCTTATTTATATTCTATCCATCATGAGTTCGCTTAACTCAGCACCACCGGGTCACAATTTCATCACACTTCACAGGGAATACTTCGAAAATGTTTATAAACTTCCGGAAGGAATGGTTATAAACGATGAATTTAAAGTTCCTGATAATTTTTCCAATCAGGCTGCCGTAAATAATTTGTTGTCACAAGCAAAAAAATATTTAGGGTACCCTTATGTTTGGGGAGGTACTACGGAACGAGGTTTCGACTGTTCAGGTTTTATGTATTTCCTTTTTAATAAAATTGGCAAACCTATACCGAGGATGCCGGCCGACCAATGTATTCTGGGACCGGATATTCCTTACTCAAAAATTGAACCCGGCGATTTGATCTTCTTTGGAGGTGGTAACCCAAATTCAACCTGGATTGGACATGTTGGTATGGCCTACGACCGTGATGCCAATGGAAATATCAGATTTATCCATGCAGAAGGAAGAAAAACCGGAGTGGTAATAACACTTCTCGACAATCAATATTACAAAAAACGCTTTATTAGAGCCACACGAATTCTTAATTAATCGGAAAGCACATGAAACAAATTTCAAGATCCCTGTCGGTCTTATTTTTCCTTACAATTTTAGCGGCATCATTCACTTTTGCAGCCTGCAACAAAAGCGCCAAAGCCGACGATAAGTCGCCGGTTGTCAGTGATTCTGTTAAAAAAGACTCAATCGCGCAAGTTAAAGATGGAAATGTCACCGGCGAGGCTTATGATGCCTCAAAATATAAAAGTACTTATGACGACATCGCAAAATTCTTTGCAGGGATGACAGTTGACTCAACAAGCGAAATAGCACCTCTTTTTAAGACCAATGCATGGAAATCTTACTCATCCGGATTTTCAGGAAGATGGGACGGTCTTGAGACAAAAAGACTTGCTCCTGTCAGAGAATGGGCTGCAACTGAGCTAAAAGATATCTCCGCAGATTGTAAAACTCTGTTTTATCCTTTTGGTGGTCCCGATTTTCTTTTTGCAAATACATTTTTCCCTTCATTCGATAATTTTGTACTTATCGGTCTTGAACCCGTTGGTCAGCTTCCAAACCTGAATAAACTGCAGGCAAATGTTCTTAATGCTTATTTAAATAGCCTCCAGGGTTCACTCAGAACTCTTACAACAGGTGGCTTTTTTAAGACAATCGATATGGCTTCCGACTTTCAACCCGGTAGAGTGAATGGAACAGTTCCTGTCCTCTTGATTTTTCTTGCAAAAACAGGTAACCGTGTACTTGATATCGAGTATATCAAAATGGACAAAACCGGAAAATTGACTTATGAAAAGTCAGACCTCACAGAAAGTAAACTGAAGACGAGATATGACGGAGTCTTAATCAAATTTACAGATAAAGAAGCAAAAACTGTCAAAAGACTTTATTTCTTTAGTACCGATCTTTCAGATGCCGGTTTCCCGAAAAAAGCCGATTTCCAACAGTTCATAAACAATATGAAACCTTTTGCAGCAATGGCAAAGGCAGCTTCATATTTGATGCATCAGGGTGGATTTAACGGAATCAGGGATTATGTTGTTAACAATGCAAGTTATATGGTTCAGGAAGACAGTGGAATTCCCCTCAAATATTTCGATGCAACAAAATGGGAAAGAAGATTCTACGGAACTTACACCGCTCCAATACCAATGTTCGCCGGAAGAGTTCAGAAAGACCTTCAGGCAGAATACCGCAAAAAGGATAATGTGAAACCCCTCCCGTTTGGTCTCGGCTACTATTGGGAACCGGGCAGAAGCAACCTTATGTTTGGTATACGCAAACCCTAAGAAAACCCCGGAACTTCGGAACCTCAGAACTTCAAAATCATAGGACTCCGGAAATTCAGAACCTCGGTGCTTCAGTAATTCTGAAACACTGAGGTTCTGAAACTCTGAGGTTCGACTTTACAAACCCCTTCTTTATTTCCCTTCGAAACCATGATACTTTCATGATTCAAACCATACATTTTAAACAAACCATACTTAGCGAATAGAATTGCCCCCTAAAGATGTAGTTCCTTTTTCATCCTTAGGATTGATTGAATACTCTATGAATCTCGATATCATATATTGGTAATCAAGAAGTTTTTTTAAGAATGATTAATTGTATTCTTAAAGTGACTTTCAAATGAAATAAAAAATTGTTTGACTAACCGGAGCGATAGCAATGGAAGTGGATTATCTGAATCGTTAAAAAATTTATTAACCTATTTTGGAGCTTATTATGGCAGAAATTAAAATTGAAAAGAAAAACATGGCTTGGCTGTGGATTTTATTGGTCGTTGGAATTGCCGTTCTTGTATATTTTGTGGCTTTTCATAAATACAATGACAAAACGACTGAAACACCCAAAACCACCGGGACTGAACAAACTGACCTTATTGGTGTGCAGGAAAATAACGCCACCGTTGTTGCTTATTTAGATTTTGCGGATACCAATAAAAATAAGATGACACTCGACCATGCATATACAAATGAAGCACTTCTAAAATTAACCAACGCTACTCAGGCTATAGCTGATGAAGTTGGATATGAAGTTAAGGCTGACTTGGAAAAGGTAAAAGAATATGCAGAAAAGATAACAAAAGATCCGTTTGAAACTACACATGCTGACAACATAAGATGGGCTGATGACATTTTAACCAGGGTATTACAAAACATCCAAATGGCTAAATATCCCGGATTAACAAGTGAAGTTGCAGCATTAAAAAATGCGGCAGAATCAATTAAACCGGCAGTACTTACTCTTGATCAGAGAACTGAAGTTGCAGCTTTCTTTCATAAAGCTGCGGACCTTCTCCGTAAAATGAATTAATAACCTAAAAAGGAATAACAATTATGTCCGATACAATTAAAACTCTGTACTATTTAGATGAACTTCCCGATTATAAAGTGGCATCCGACTATTTGGATGTGATGGGGTGGGATGTTAATGATGCCAATAACCGAACACTTGGTAAAGTTACCGGTTTAGTGGTCAATAAAGAAGCAGAAAGAGTGGTGTATCTTGATGTGGAAGTAGATAAATCTTTGATCCAGGTAGGTTACGATTCCTACCAGGTTCCTGCAAGTGAAGGTGTTCACGGATTTATAAACAAAGATGGTGATGACCACCTTATTCTACCGATAGGAATGGTGAATTTGGATGTGGATCAAGAAAGAGTGCACACAAACAAAATTGACTATGCTACTTTTGCTCAGGCAAAACGGTTCAACAGGGTAATGAATATCGATCGTGATTACGAATTAGCTTTGTTCCGCCATTACAATCGTAATGATGTAATTGATGAAGCAAATACACAATCCGGATTTTATGATCGTAGAGAATTCGATAATAATTTACGGCGAAAAGATTCATAAATGTGAATATGTGTAGTTCCTTTTTCATCCTTCTGGACGATGGGTTAACTATGGAATAGAACCCCGGAACCCCGGAACTTCAGAACCCCGGAACCCCGGAACTTCAGAACCCCGGAACTTCAGAACCTAAGAACCTTGGACGCTGGAATTCAGGATTTAAATCTTAAGTGCGGAAACTCTGAAGTACTGAGGTACTGAAACTCTGAAGTACTGAAGTTCTGAAACTCTGAAATTCTACTTACAATACTTTCTAAGCGAGTCCGCGGCAGATATTGAATTGCTGCGGACCGCTTCCTCAAAAGCATTACACGCCCCTGCTTTATCTCCATTTGATGCGAGGATACTTCCCGTTACAAGCCATGCTTTTTGATCGCTGTTGTTTTTTTCGGTTGCTGTTTTTAGGTAGATCATAGCGGTTTCAAATTCCCCTTTTTGAAAATAGGCTTCACCAAAAAAAGTTTGTAAACTCTCAAAGTCGGGGCGCAGTTTTTGAACTTTTTCAAGTTCAAGGATTGCTCTGTCGGGGTCTTCTGATTTCAAATAAAAAGCTGCTTTATAAATTGGAACCAGTGGGTTTGAGGGATCAATTTTTTCGGCCTTATCGTAATTCTCTGCAGTTTTTTTGTTATCACCCATCTCCGAATAGAGGTTACCCAACAGAATGATCGCATCAACTTTATCAGGATAATCTTCCAACACTTTTTTAAAATCCGTTTCTGCCTCCGGAAATTTTTTCATTCCCTGGTAGGCCAGTCCTCTGAAAAGATGCGCTGAACTGTCTTTTGAATCTATCTCCAGTATCGCATTATAGATTTTAACTGCAGAATCAAAAGCTCCTGTCGTCAATTTCTCAAATGCCTGAGACCTGAGCATAAAAACCTCTTTTCGCTCATTTTCAACCGATTTTTGATAAAAATGATAGATGACATATATCTGAACAATTGCAGCAAAAAATAAAAATATTGCGAGGTTTTTGTTTTTCTTCATTGGGCTTTTGTAAGTTTTGATGTTCAAAAAAAGAAAATTGCGAATCCAAATATAAAACGGACACTATTATGAGATCAATTAAATTAACTCTTTTATTTATCCTTACACTTTTAGCCTCCTCAATAACAGCTCAGCAAGGGATGGATAACAAGGTTAAGGAATTCAGGAAGAAGCTCTCCGCAGAATTAAAATCAAATTATAAACTTTACAATTTTCCATCTGCGGCGAGAGTGGATACTGTATTTATTGATAATAATAAAAATCTGACCGTAGTGTTCAACCGCAGAAGTTCAGGGAATGTGCTTAGGGAAAATGATATTACAAAAGCCACAGGGAGACTGACCGAATTTAAAAATAAAAACGGCTTTAAGGAGAATGGACTAAATATTTTTATAGGAGCATTTGAGCTAAAAGAAATGGTCCCAAATTATTACCGTGTGGATATGGATCAAGACCCTCTCAGGTTCCCCGCAGAACGAAACAAATTCTCTTTGGTTTCAAACGAGGACAGGCCATACGAAATCAAATATGGACTTACGGGGCGCAATATCGTTGTTTGGAACTCCCACGGCTGGTATTACAGTCATGAAGATGACAGGTGGCAGTGGCAGAGAGCCAGATTGTGGGGCTCTGTTGAAGACATTCTTACAACTTCAATGGTGGTGCCGTATCTCGTTCCTATGCTTGAGAATGCAGGTGCAGGAGTTTTTCTCCCCAGGGAGAGGGATTTTCAAATCGGAGAGGTAATAATTGATAATGAAAGCAGTGACGGTAAAAGCAATGTTGAAGGTCTTGAGAACTGGAAGAACGATGGGAAAGGATTTCTGAACAAACCTGATGGATACGATGCAAATGTAAATCCATTTAGACTGGGTTCCTTCATAAAAACTGCAACTACTACAGCGGGAGAGACTAAACTAAGTTATCTTGCAGATATCCCCGAAGAAGGTGAATATGCCGTTTATGTTGCATACGGAAAGGATTCAGAGTCAAAAAACATCCCTGATGCAATATATACTGTTCACCATGCAGGTGGAAAAACCTCATTTCGAGTAAACCAGACAGCAGGATGGGGGACATGGATTTATTTGGGAACATTCAAATTCCTAAAAGGTTTCGACCGTGAAAAAGCCGCAGTGGTTCTTTTGAATAAAAGCAATTTTGAAGGTAATGTAACCTCTGATGCTGTTAGATTTGGGGGAGGAATGGGAGTTGTCAAACGAAATGGAAAAACAAGTGGAAAACCAAAATTTGTCGAGGGGGCAAGGTATTATTTACAGTTTTTGGGTGTTGAAGACACTCTCGTTTATAATATGGGGAAAGATGTAGATGATTATGTTGATGATTACAGAGCTCGCGCCGAGTATGCCAACTGGTTAAATGGAGCCCCAGCCGGACCCAATAAAGAAAAGGATCATGAGGGGTTGAAGATTCCCATCGATCTTACAATGGCATGGCACACAGATGCAGGAATTTTAGGAGCTGATTCTGTGGTTGGTACTCTGATGATCTACAGTTCGGTGGGGATGGATACAACCATCTTCGCCGGAGGCAGAAGCAGAATGGCGAACAGAGACCTCGCCGATATCGTACAATCGCAGATCGTTGATGATATCAGGTTTCACTTTGATAAAAAATGGACTCGCCGTGAGCTGATGGATGCAAACTATGCCGAGGCTGTCAGAGGAAACATTCCCGGAATTCTTCTTGAGCTTTTGTCACATCAGAACTTTGCTGAAATGAAATTCTTTTGGGATCCAAAGTTTAGATTTACTGCTTCAAGGGCGATTTATAAAGGGATGATCAAATTTATTGCTCATGCAAATAAAGAAAGATATGCTATTCAACCACTTCCTGTTAATGGCTTTTCTGCAATTCTTGACGGACAAAATGTAAATCTTTCGTGGGAACCGGTTTTAGATCCGTTGGAGCCCACTGCAAGTCCTGAGGGTTATATAGTATATCGAAGAGTGGGGAACGGGGGATTTGACAATGGCACGCTGACCCGTTCAAACAGTTTTGTTGACACTAACATTCCTGAAGGAAAGGTTGTAAGTTATAAAATCACAGCAATCAACAGTGGTGGTGAAAGTTTTCCATCTGAGATTTTAAGTGTCGGAATTGGAAAAGATAAAAACAAAAAACTGTTGATCGTAAATGCATTTGATCGTTTGGCTGCTCCTGCACAAATTGTGGAAAAAGATTTTGAAGGATTTCTCTTCAACTTTGATGAAGGAGTGCAATACGTAAAAGATGTGGCTTTCACAGGAGAGCAGGTAAATTTTGACAGGAAATCAGAATTTAAATCGAATGATGCTCCGGGATTTGGTGCGAGTAAATCTGATAAGGAATGTCAGGTTATCGCCGGAAACAGTTTCGATTATCCAATCATTCATGGAGAATCAATAATCGAAGCCGGATTTTCATTCTCCAGCACAAGTGACGAATCGGTTGAGAATGGAAAAATCACTCTCAGCGGTTTTGATTTGGTTGATCTGATTGCCGGAGAGGAAAAACATACAAAATCAAAATTAGGGCTCGATCCTGTTATAACTGAGAACTATCAACTTTTCACCAAACAATTAACACAACGATTAACCGAATTCCTTAAAAATGGTAACTCTCTTTTTATCAGTGGTGCATATATTGGAACAGAATTGGAACACGATACAACAACTTCGGAATTTGGTAGCACTATTTTGAAAGTAAAACTTGGAACCGAATACGCTTCTACAAACGGGGAAGTTTCAGGCGTGTCAAAATTTGAGGGCAGTTCAGATATGAAGTTCAAATTTAACACTGAGCATTCTGCTAATATTTACAGAGTTGAAGCCCCACAGGCAATAAATCCTGAAAAGGGAGGGGAGACACTTTTAAGGTATTCAGAGAACACTAACAGTGCCGCTGTTGGGTTTAGAGGGGGTTACAAAACGATTGTTGCAGGTTTCCCTTTTGAAACAATCACTAACACACAACAAAGAAACACTTTAATGAAATTTGTTCTCGGTTATTTCGGGATGTAAAATAAAAAAAGAGGCTGACGGGAACCCCGTGAGCCTCTTTTGATTAAAATTTAATCTTAAAATTTGATTAAATGTTTACTTTAAATTTGGTGGTGCAATTGGTGCCGGAACTGAATTTTTAACCGGCTTGATTGTCTTCAAATAGGCAAACATTGCCTTCAGATCATCATCGGTCATCTTCGAATAAGATGGCCATGGCATCGGTGGCAGCAAAGGACGAGTATTATCCAACCCCTTAAATTTTCCTTCCCTTAACGCTTTTATAAACTGTTCCTCCGTCCAGGTACCAAGTCCGGTTGCATCGGGAGTAAGGTTTGCAGCAAAAGAAGCCCCCCAAGGACCCACGGTAGCAGTGTTGTGAGCGTTAAACAAAACCCATGATTTTAAGGTATTTTTGTCAACCGGATCAAGAGCCACGTTTTCAGGATGACCTGATAATCTACGCTCGGGATCCATAGCCGGGCCGTTTGGTCCAAAAACCTTGGGGCTGTGGCAATCGTCGCACCCTGCAATGGTTACGAGATATTCCCCTCTTTTTACAAGTTCCTCCTGTGTGGAACCTGCTGTTTTGGTCTCTTTTGTTTCGGTTTTCACATTACAACCCGTAATTAAAATTGTGGTTAAGGCAGTAATTGCAAGAAATGAATAAAGACTTTTTTTCATAAAAATCTCTCCTGTACTCTTTTGTGAAAAAGAATGTTGATGATGGTAAATGATTGTTAAATAACTGCAGCCGGGCTCGATGCACTTGATCCGATGGGGGAATCGATGTTATTAAAATCTGTCATCGACTATTCCGCAGTTTTATGACTGCAAAATTAAAAATTATTCTTTCACAATCAACTAAATTATTGATGAACAGTATATAGAATAATTAGATGAAAGTATTATTTGATAAGTGAGGAGGATTTTAATTTCGGATGGCAAAAAAAAGAGGCTGTTCATTTTCATGAACAGCCTCGAATTCTAACAGATTATTGCATCACTGCTTTACCGTTATTTGTTAAGAATCATTTTCTTCACAGTTGAGAAGTTGCCTGATTCAAGTCTGTAGATATAAACGCCCGAAGCGAGTTTTGAAGCATTAAATGAAACTTCATAACTGCCGGCTTTTTGTATCGTGGAGACAAGTGTGGTAACTTTTTCACCAAGAGTGTTGTAGATGTGAAGTGAAACCATTCCATCAACAGGAATCGAATATTTGATCACGGTTGAAGGGTTAAATGGATTTGGATAGTTTTGCTCGAGAGCGAAAACAGTTGGTGTTCCAACTTCTACTTCCACTTCAGAGGAGTAAGTAGTTGTTCCATCATAATCCACTTGTTTCAAACGATAAATATATTTACCTGATTCAAGACCTTTGTCAACAAATGAGTAAGCAGTTGGTTCAAGTGAGTTTCCTCTGCCTGATACAAATCCTGCATTAACAAACGAACCATTTGCGATTTTCCTTTCAACGGAGAATCCCTGGTTGTTAACTTCTGTTGCTGTCATCCAGTTTACAAGAACTGAGTTTCCTTCTGCTGAAGCAGAGAATGAAACCAATTCAACAGGAACACCACCACCACCACTCATCATGAAATTTAATGCATTTGCGATGAAGTTTGCAGCTGCGGTTTGATTAACCATTGTACCAACAGAGAATGTAAAAAATGCATTTCTGATGTTGGTTGGATTGTTGTCAGGTGAATAGAGGATAATACCTGCTGTATCCTGATAGGTAGGATACCATCCTGCGATTTTATAGATACCCGGTTTATTCGGGATAATTCTCATTGCATCTCTGTCACCATAAGAGGTACCTGTGAATGCAAGTGAATCGGGGATGTAGTTAGGCATGGTAAACATTTCATGTCCCGGAACTGTTTTTTTCAATAGTCCGGTACCTGACATGTCAGAAACCCATGATGAACATTGCAGAACATTATTACGGAAATAAGGATCTTTGTCGGTTGTTGTACCTGATTGACGATAAGTATAACCAACTTCTCCACCCTCAACGATGGTTTTACCACCGCGAAGTGTATAGTTGACAACTGCTGTTCTTTTTGCAAGATTGTCAAAAATGGTTGTACCTGTTTTTACACCTGCAGTCATGATAACAACATCGTAGTTATCAAGAACTGTGGTATCAAAAGCTGTAAACGATACATTATCAACAATGTAACCTTCAGCAAGGAGTGTTGTACTAAAGAGAGTTCCCGAAGCTCCGAGAGGAGTGGATTCGTTGCCTCTTCCTTTTTCGCCTGATCTTTCAGCAAGAACAAGATCGTCATCAATGATAAGAACAACACCAAGGGTGTTTATTACCTTAAATTGTGATGTACCTGAAGCAGGGAAATAAACAGTGTTTCTGCTTGTTGAATTATCCACAACTTTAATACGGTATTGAACCGAGTCACCAGCGGTGATCTGGGTGGTATCGATATTAAAGAATCCTTCGTAAACGCTACCTGAAACATTGTTAAGTGAGAAAGTTCTCGGAGTAGCATTGTTTACTGTGTAGTCAACAGTTACTGAATAGATACCGAGGTTATCGGTAGCATTTGCAGAAACTTTAGGAGGCCATCTCAATTTGGCAACATCTCTAAGTGGTGTGTGTGTAACTACAGGAAGGGTATTGTCAGAAACAAATTTGAATGAATTCCAACCTGTGGATGATGGGTGATATCCAAGTGTATGAGCTACACCGGCGTCTCTTGCTACAATTCTGTAGTAGATTGTATCACCAACAACAATATTTGCTGTATCCAATCCAAAAACACCTGAATACTGTGCTTCTGTTAACATAGAAAGGTTAATTCTGTTAAGAGTACCACTTGTATTCAATTTGTAGAGAACATAAACGCTATCGAGACCGATATTGTCTGTTACATCAGCCATTACCATGGCAGGCCAGGTTTCTCTGTATTGATCACCTAAAACCGAGTGGGTTACAACAGGAGCTTCGATGTCAGTTGCAACAACAAAACTAAGTTTGTTATTTGGTGCGCCTGAAGGGAATGACGAAAAACCACCGGTATTATCCATCGCATAGATGTAATAATTGTAGGTGTTTGGAAGACCATTTCCTGGTATTGAAGCAGTCCAGTTATTGCCTGAGGTATTGGTCATGATCAATGAATCAGTGATCTCACCATTTGTTCCTCTGCCGTAGAAAACTTTAACGCCGTTTGATGCGAGCGGAAGAGCTGATTCAACGGTTGCATTTACCACATAAGGACCTGCAAGATTTTCGGTATTGCCCAAAGGTTCATGATTGATTGTTGGACCAAATGATGCTTTACCTACCCAACCCTGATAAGCGTTGGTTCTATCATCTGCCCAGTATGCCCAGACATTATTGTCTTTTGCTGCGATACCGATATAATCACCTTGATAACCGCCTGCGAGACCGCTGATGGCTTTAGGTTTAAATTTAGAATCAGAGATTTTGATGTTTTCAAAAGTCACACCAAAATCGGTAGATCTTGCCATATAAACAGAGGCTGAGTCATTACTCATATCACGACTGTCATACCAAACCGAGTAAACATGTCCTGTAGTCTGATCTACTGTCATCCATGGGTAATATTGATCTTTACCATTGTTTATAGGATCGTTGTTAACTCTAACCGGGGTAGTCCATGTTGTTCCACCGTTTGTTGATTTCATCATCACGATATCAGGGTCACTTCCTGCAGGTGCAACACCTCTCTGTGGCCATGTAATATAGATGGTTCCGCTTCCCGGTCCGTTGGTTCTGTCAACAGCCATCGAAGGGAAAGATGAAACTCTGATGGAAGTAGGTTTTAAGTTTCCACGGATACCAAAATTCAGTGCTGAGTAAGCTCTGATGGCAGGTGCCCATGTAACGCCGCCGTCTGTCGACTTGGCAAACCCGATAGCATCTTCGCCACCCGGCCATGCATCATAGATTGCCCATGCTGCATATACTTCACCGTTTGGTCCTGTTGAAAGGTTTATACCTTGATCATGACTACCGGATGCAACAGCAGCGGAAATGTTTTTTGGTGTGCTCCATGTCAGTCCATTATTACTTGACCAAACAAGTTCGATCTTTTCATTATTGGGACTTCCGGTAACAAAAGCTGTCCATGCATTGTATAACCTGTTAGCGTAAGGACTTCCCGGAGTTTTATCAGCTGTCATATGATTTTTATCAAGGAGATCTGCTGAGCTGGAAGGGTTTGGTCCTGCTTGTGAGGTTGTCCAGTTAACACCATTATTTGATGAAGAAGCTACTCCCTGACCACCACCGTTGTGAATATAACCAACATGCATGTAGCCATTGGGTGCAATCACAGAAACAGGATCACCTGAGTTTCTTCCATATGGAGGATCATCCCAACCGGTCCAGTTTGTTCCACCATTGGTAGTGAGGTAAGTACCGGTACCATAAAGTGTACCGATTGTACTTCCATTCCATGAAGTGGAGTTTGCAGAAAGAAGAAGGATGTCCATATTTAATGGATGAACATCGATACTGAGTTCTGACTGTGTTGAGTTGGTAGTTGGGAAAGGTCTGAAGTTAGGATAAAGAGTTGCTTCAGCGCCGGCAACGCGAAGATGCCGATTTACATTGGGTGCAGGGATGTAGATAAAGGAATTATCTCCAGCTGCAGTTGTAAAATTTTGGTCTTTCATTATTTTCGACCAATATTTTGCATTACTCTTGTCCGGGTCAATCGAGTCCTGAGCGATCATTAGCCCTGAAAGAAAGACGAAGAGGAGAGAAAATCGTAAAAATGCCATGAATATCTGGCTCCTTAAGTGAATAATTGAAGTGAAATGTACCCTCAAATTACGGAATTATTGGTTTATATACAATCAATTTTACATGGGGGTGATTTAAAACATCTTTTAAATAAAAATTAAGTTTTAATAGCGTCCAAATTTTCGTGACTTTGCGCTTGGCTTCATAATAAGTATCTTTGAAATCATAAATCTAAAAGTTTTTGCAATGAAGATCAACTTTAATGACATTCCCGGGCAGTCACCACTTTACCTTGATTATCTATATAATTTTAAGAAAGTGGCAAAATATTACATAAAGGACTTTAGAAATGAGGCTATCTACGAACCTCATTTTAAGGATGTTCTTTCAAAATATCCATCTGATAGAAAACAGGTGACTCAGACAATTAAAAACCAATATCTGAGTAAAAGGATATCCACAAAAACTTCGCAAAACATAAAACTTCTTGAAGAGAAAAACACTCTTGCGGTGGTTACCGGTCAACAACTGGGAATCGCCGGTGGCCCACTCTATACGATTTATAAAACAATCACGGCAATTAAACTTGCCAACCTGCTTGCTCAGAAATATCCTGAAATGAATTTTGTACCTGTTTTTTGGCTCGCCGGTGATGATCACGATTTTGAAGAGATCAGCTCGATAAATGTCATCAACAACGATAACAAAGTTGAAAAGATTACTTATAGCGTTGAAGAGGAAGGGGAAAAAGAAGCCGGAAGTGTGGGGGGAATCAGACTTGAACAGGAGATTGAAGATTTTATATCATCGCTCGGAAATTCTCTTCGCACAACAGAGTTTACGCAGGATGTTATCGGTTATTTAAGTTCCATCTATCAGCAGGGCAGAACAATAGCTGAATCATTTAGTGAAATGATGTTTAAGTTTTTTGACAAATATGGACTTGTTATTTTTAACCCTCAGACTGAAGATGTTAAAAGGTTACTCGTGCCTGTTTTCAGAAAAGAGATTGAAAACTACAGAGCACATGCCACCAAACTTATTTCTGTAAGTGCGGGACTAGATGAGGAGTATCATGCTCAGGTTAAGATTAGACCGATTAATCTTTTTGTCAATAATGAAAGAGGCAGATACCTTCTCGATCCTCTTGAGAACAATGAATTCAGATTAAAACGCAAGAAGGTTAAATTTACAAAAGATGAATTACTTCAGCTTCTTGAAAGTTCACCTGAAATGTTTAGTGCAAATGTGATTCTTCGTCCTGTATGTCAGGACTATCTTTTCCCGACAGCCTTTTATGTGGGTGGACCTGCTGAGATTTCTTACTTTGCACAGATTATCCAGCTTTACAAAGCATTTAATATCGCTACACCAATTGCTTATCCGAGAATCAGTGCTACGATTGTTGAAAAAAGTGTTCAATCCCTTACACAGAAGTTTGACCTTACGGTGAAAGACTTTTTTGAACTGAAAGGTGAAATTTTTAACAGCGTTGCAGCAAAAATCTCAGAATATGATATCGACGGAAAGTTTGAAGTCAGCGAAAATAAAGTGGCAAATATTTTTGACGAATTAAAAGAATATCTGACTGAAATCGACAAAACTCTTACTGATCCTGTTGAACGAAGTAAACAAAGAACAATGCAATATTTTGTCGAGCTGAAAGCGAAAGCTGAATCCGCGAGACTCCGCAGACATGAAAGTACACTAAATCAGCTCCAAAAAAGTTATTCGATGATCCTCCCAAATGATAATCTTCAGGAAAGAGAATTAAATTATTTCTATTTTGCCAATAAATATGGTCTTGGATTTTATGAATACCTGATCGATAAACTTGATGTCGAATGTATCGACCATCAGGTGGTAATGTTATAGTGTATAACTTATTGAGCCCTAAAAGGCTTTTTCTTATTGGTCTGACATTTTTATTGGTTACTTCTTTTGTGACGACTCCGGCACAAACTGAACCGGGCAGGCTCTACAAATTTCATCTGCAAAATGCCCCATTTCCCGATGAAGGAAGAATAAACGGCTATAATGGACTCCCGTATTCGGGGCATTATGACGATAACACTGTGGCAGTATATGTGCCCCCGGGTTATAAAGTGAACCAGAGTGTCGATTTTGTTTTTTATTTTCACGGGTGGTACAACAATGTTGATGGTGTTTTGCGCGATTTTAAGATGCTTGAACAGTTTCTGGAAGCGAGGAAAAATGCTATTCTTGTCATTCCGGAGGGACCCAAAAATGCCGCAGACTCATATTATGGCAAACTTGAATCAGAAAACGGGTTTTTGAATCTGCTTGAAGAGATTCTCGATTCGTTGAAGGGGAGAAAAGAGATAGAAGAAACCATTCCCGGGAAGATTGTTATCGCCTGCCACTCGGGGGGTGTGAGAGTGCTTTCAAAAATTCTGTTGTTTGGAGGAATTACACATCAAATTCGTGATGTCTATTTATTTGATGCCACATATGGTTATGTGGATGAATATCTCGATTGGCTGATGACTTTTGAAGGAAAACTGATCAGTATCTGGACAGAAGGATCGGGTACCAGGGAGGGAACAATGAGAATGCTGCAAAGACTTGAAACCGGTAATATTCCACATCTCAACATTGAGGAAGCCGCCCTTCAAAAAGACGACCTTATCTATAACCGGATTATTGTGATCAAAACACCACTTGCCCACAGCGATCTTGTTTTTCTCACCGGAAATTTCACAAAATTTCTGAAAACAAGTATGCTCGATTTGTTGGAGTTTTAGGGGACGCAAATACATTTGGAAATGCAATAATCCAATAATGCAGTAATCCAATAATGTAAGCATGGGACGCAGATACACGCAGATTAGACAGAGTTACGCAGAGGGGGGATATTTACGCGGATTACACAGATTTTCACAGATTCCACGGATGAATTTATTTCACAAATAACTTAACTTTCAAGTTCTCAAGTTCTCAAGTTCTCAAGTTCTCAAGTTCTCAAGTTCTCAAGTTCTCAAGTTTCTCAAGTACTCAAGTACCCTCTCCGCACCCTCTCTAAGAATTTCATCCCGTTTAGCAAAACAGACTCTTATCTTTTTCCCTGAATAATCGACAGAATAAAATGGAGAGAGGGGAATTACTGCCGTTCCTGCTTCTGCTGTCAGTCGTTTTGCAAATGTAAAATCATCCTCATTCGAATATTCAGAATAATCAAATATTTGAAAATATGTTCCTTCCGCAGGTGAAAATTTTAATTTTGTTCCGGTGAAAAAGGAATTCAGAAAATCTCTTTTTTTCTGATAAAATTCGTTTAGATGTAAATAATGTTCGGGATTTTTCAGGAACTCAGAATATGACATTTGTGCCGGCGTATTCACTGCAAATACCGTAAACTGGTGGATTTTTCTGAACTCTGCAATATATTTTGCAGGTCCTGCAATATATCCCACTTTCCAGCCTGTAGCATGAAAAGTTTTTCCAAAGGAAGAAATTACTAATGATCTTTCGGCGAGTTCGGGATATTTTGCCATGCTGGGGTGTTTTTTCCCGTCAAAAATTATATGTTCATATACTTCATCACTTAGTATAAGAATCTCAGTATTCCGCGTGATGTCCATTAGTGTTTGAATATCATCGTCATGAAATGTTGTTCCAAGTGGATTGTGCGGTGAATTGATCACAATCATTCTGGTTTTGGAGGTGATGGCTGCCTTTATTTGATCCCAGTCATATCTGAAATTTTCAGTGAGAGGAATTGGGACAGGTTTCCCACCGTTTAAGATAATTGAAGGGATATAAGAGTCGTAGGCCGGCTCTATCACAATAACTTCGTCTCCGGTGAAAACAAATGCATTAAATGCTGTAAAAAGTGCCTGGGTTGCCCCTGCAGTAATATTAATTTCATTATCGGGGTTGTAGTATCTGCCATAATCACGGTTGATTTTTGCTGAAATTTCTTGTCTCAAAGGTAAAACACCCGGCATTGGAGCATACTGATTGTTCCCCTCCCTCATATTTTTATCCATCAATTCAATCAACTCCGGAGACAGATCAAAATCGGGGAATCCTTGCGAAAGGTTTATGGCATTATGTTCTCTTGCAAGCCCTGACATCACAGCAAAAATACTTGTTGTGGCACCGGGAAGTTTACTCCTCATCTTGCAGCCTTTGTAATTCTTCTTTCGATTTTTTAGGAAGTGCTGCAACCACAAGCTCATAGGAGTGATCCACAAGTTCGTTTATCAGTCGGACTGGCACACTTCCATCAAATTGAACAGTATTCCAGTGAACTTTATTCATGTGGTAACCCGGAGTAATTCCTTCATACGCTTCTCGAAGTTCTGCCGACCTTTCAGGATCACATTTTAAGCTGATACTGTGTGGGGGTGTAACCGAGATAATGGCAAACATTTTCCCCATAACTTTGTAAACGGGAGAGTCTTCGTCGAAAGGGAGAGTCTCCTCCACTCCGGGTTTGGACATACAATAATTTCTTATTTGCTCGAGCATCAGTTTTATTTTGTCAGAGTGAGTATGTTATCTGAATTATCAACATCAGGAATTTTTGGAGAACCGAGTGTTATCTTATCGATCTTTTTAGTTCCAGATATATTCAAAACTAATGACTTTTCGCCATTTTTCCAAACTTCAGCTGTTTTTCTTATCGTTTCTGAAGTGCCATCATCAAATAAAACATCAATCACCACTGGAACAGGGAAATGACCTTTTTTTACCACTTCAAACTTTCTTTCGTTTTTAAGATCGATATCTTTTAATCCGAGGGAGGGATATCCATAATCAAAAAACCACGCCTTCCAGAACCAGTTCAGGTTTTTTCCTGAAGTTTTATTTATTGAGAAAAAGAAATCGTAGGGAGTTGGATGTTTGTGTTTCCAGACATTTACAAACTCCTGAAGTGATTTTTTCACCAAATCTTTCCCAATGATGTTCTCAAGAATCAGGAATGCTATTCCTGAGCGGCCATAAGCGCCAAACATGTGGGCGCCACCCTGGACAAAATGTGAAGGTATCATTAAAGGAATATCATTTTGTGTGCCCATCATCCGGCTGAGAGCCGTTGCTGTTATTTCATCATAACGAAGTCCATCAAATAATTTTGTTTGTTCACTTAATGGGAGATAAACAGCCATTCCTTCGTCAAGCCATGAAAACCTTTTTTCGTTTGTTCCCGTCAGGAACGGAAAATAGGTGTGAGCTATTTCGTGGGTGGTTACATAAGTTGCCAACCAGCGGTCGTTTTCAACATCCTGATTTACCATCATCGGAAACTCCATTCCGCCACTACCATTAAATACAGTCATTGTTTCATAGGGGTAGGCAATTCCGGGAAATTCTTCAGAAAAATATTTGATTATATGGCGGGAGAGTGTAATCACTTCTCCAACCAGGGAGTCAGTCCCAGGTCGATACACAGAGCTGATCAAAACATTTCTTTTGCCACCTTCAACCGGCAGGCCAACCGCTTCCCATCTCATATTGTTCGAAACTGAAAAACTAAAATCGGGGACATCTGTTGCCGTGAATTTCCATGTCTTGGCACCACCCGGTTTTAAGACATCTTTAACTTCGTTTGGTTCACAAATCACAACAGGTTTATCCGATTTTATTGCTGATTCATATCTTTTCAAATATGATTCAGAAAACAGTTCTTCCAGGTTCAAGTGGGTGCCTGTTGCCCAAACGAGGATATCGTCGGGAAGGGTCAGTTCCACTTCAAAATTGTTTTTATCGTTATAAAACTCGTGTTCGCCTTCATATCCCAATGCATCCCAACCTGTAATATCATCATAAACGGCTATCTGGGGATACCAATAAGCCACAAAATAAGATGAATCCCCGTATGTCCCGATTCTGGCGTCGGGATTTTTTGGCATTGTGAACGACCACTTTACTGTGATGGAGAGGGAAGTCTTCGACTTTAGTGGCTCCGGAAGTTTGATAAGTCCTTTAGCTTTGTTTCTCTGCATTTTTTCAAGCGGGAAGCTGGTTCCGTTAATGATCAGCTCCTGTAAATTCATTCCATCTGTGAGGTCTTCGACACTGACATCAACATTCCGTTGTGATCCCTTTTTGTAAAGATCAGGATACAGATTAAAAGTCAAATTTTTCAGATCATCGGGACTGTTATTCGAAAAAACAATTGACGCCTCTCCTGAAATTTTTCCTGTCACAGGTTCAAGTGAGGCTTTAATTTTGTAGTTTGTTGAATTGACCCAATAGGTGGAACCCGGAACACCATCCATCGTTCGGGTACCTTTTTTTACAGCATTCTCAAATTCTCTATAAATAAAAAGATCAGAATTTTGCGCAACAAGCGGTATTGTTGTCAGGGAGATTAAAATCAGTTGGAGGATCGATCTGAACATGGTATTTTCCTGTATTATTTGACCGGGAAAAATAGGGAGAATTTTTAATTGGTTTGACCGGAATATTGATAAACGGCAGAAAAAGAAGATAAAAAAAAAGCCGCCTCGTTTAAGAAGCGGCTTTCCGATTTCAATTTATTAAAAAGTTATTAGTAAACCATTATCCCGGCTATGATTCCATCGATAGCGTAGATGATAACTCCATATTTCTCAAATACCATCTGCTGTTCAGAACCGTAATCATCGTGAAAATCAGGTTCGCCAAGTATTGAAAGAGCTTCTTCAAGATCACTGTTAACACTGAAGGTCTTTTTGTTGATCGTAAGTTTTACTGAAGGATCAAAGGATGTTATGCCTACTACTGTATTAGCCTGATCAAAGTAGATTATCAGACCGGGTGTATCGTATGACCAGATATCACCGTATTCGTCTTTGTCTTTTTCAGAAGGTAATTTAAGTTTTTTAAGTACATCATCCTGGCTCATTCCGGTTGTAAGTCCTGCAAACACAAGTGTTCCCGGTGCGAGTGAAGATTTAACACCGTTTTTAGGTCTGGTGTTTGGTCTGTTATCATTCGGTGAAGGATCTTTTTTCTTGTCAGTAGTTGGGGCTTTTTTGCCTTCAAGAACATCAAGTTTGTCTTTGGCTTTTGAAGCGTAGTAGCTATCCTTGAAGTCTTTTAAGAAGTTTTTCCAGGTATTGATAGCTTCGGTTTTCATCGAACCATAAGTGTAAGCGAGACCCATATTGAAGAGAGCTTCAGGTCTTTTAGGGTCAACTTTAAGGGCATTTTTGAAGATTTCAGCAGCTTCTTTGTATTTATTCTGTTCAAGCTGGAGGAAACCCTTTGCAATCATTACATCGTAGGATTGTTTGGTTACTTTTTCAGCTTTTGCAATTGCATCATTGGCAGCTTTCACATTTTTTGTAAGAGTGTTAAGTACTGCGAGATTGATGTAAGCCTGAAGGTAGTTGGGGTCGAGTTCAAGAGCTTTTGTGAGGGCTTTTTCAGCTTCAGTCAGTTCTGAATTCTTAAGGTTATATTCACCTCTTTTGGTGTTTACCGTAAAGATGTTTGTGAAGAAATCAACTTTAGAAAGAGTGGTTGGAAGCAGCACTTCAAGATTGATTCCCTTCTGGCTGATCTTCTGTGAAAGGACAGCAACCGCGAGGTTGTTATATCCTTCTTTGAAGTTTGGATAAGCCGAGAGAAATTTGTTGTAAGATGTGATGGCGTTTTTGTAGTCACCTGAGTTAAGATAAATCTGAGCGTATTCAAAATTTCTTGCATATTCATAATAGGTTGCGATGTGTTTGAATACTTCAACAACTCTTGCTGTAAAGTTTGGATGTGTTACGGAGTTCATAGTATGAGGAGTGTACTCGTAACCCTGGTTGGTCATATAGTTGAACCATTCGATACCGCCGAGAGGGGAGTAGCCTGCTCTCATTGTGTAGAGAACCGCATATTTGTCAGCTTCAAATTCCATTTCACGACTGAGTTTAAGGAATTGCTCTTCTGTTGCATTTGGGTTTTTGTTAAGGAATTCGTCACCTTTTGCAGGATGTTTCATTAAAACATGTGCAAGCTCGTGAGCAAGTACAAATGCCAATTGTTCGATACTGTTTCCGACAGATTTGAACAATCCTGTGTGTACATAAACACTATCGTTGATGTAAGCAAAAGCGTTTATCTCTTCGTTCTGAATCAATTTGAATTTGATTAAGCTGTTGCCTGATAAACCGGCAGCTTTGTTGAGAATCTTTGCTATCTCCTGAATTGTTTTTGCCTGCTGGGTTCCGAAAACCGGTTTCCCGTAGTTGGCGATTACGATACTGTCGTGATTAATATCGCTGTTGTTTTTCTTCCTCTGAGCAGTTAAGTCAGGGGAGGTGAAGGATACGATTAAAAGCAAAGCAAAAAGCGCTGCGAAAAAGTTGAAGTGTGTTTTCATGTTGTGTGTCTCCGGGTAATTAAATTTGAAATCGTTTACTGATTCTACTATGCAGAATCAATCGGGTTCCGGGATTTTGTCTGTTGTGTGACGAACGGCATATTCTAGTGATAAATGAATATATCAGATGACGATTAAGATTAAATAAAGAACAGGTTGCAATTTAGTAAAATATATATATTAATAAAAAGTTTTTTTTAGTTTTTTCAGCGTTAATAGTCGTTATTCGGGATATATATATAAGTAGCGATGAATCGGAGTATCTATACCTCACCCCCGACCCCTCTCCTCGAAGGAGAGGGGAGGATCAGGATTTTAATCTCAGTATTACTGCATTATTGGATTATTGGATTACTGCATTAAAGGAGGGCTTTGATCTCGGCAAAATATTTTTCACATAGATTTACAGCCACATCATAAGAAGTTGCCTCGGCAATAACACGAATTATTGGTTCTGTGTTTGATTTTCGGAAATGTACCCAGTGATCCGGAAAGTCGATTCTCAAACCGTCATCGGTATTAACTTTTTCGTTTTTGTATTTCTCAACCATTGCCCGAAGCACTTCATCAGGAGATTTTCCCGAAATGTCGATCTTCTTTTTTGCGATATTATATTGTGGAAGGGCTCTTTTCATTTCTGAAAGTTTTCCGCCAAATTCTGCAAGATGTTGAAGGGTTAATGCAACACCTACAAGCGAATCTCTGCCATAGTGAAGTGCAGGATAGATAACGCCACCGCTTCCTTCACCACCAACAATTGCGCCGGTTTCTTTCATCATCTGAACAACATTGGCTTCACCAACAGGAGAACGAAATACCTTACAACCTGCTGCGGAAGCAATGTCATCAACCGTTCTGGTAGTTGAAAGATTTACAACCACTGAGCCCGGGGTTTTCGAAAGTACCCATTTAACCACATGTGATATTGTATTCTCTTCACTAAAGGGTTCACCTTCATCTGTGATCAGTACAAGACGGTCGGCATCGGGGTCTACAACCACTCCAAAATCAGCACCCTTTTCTTTAACTTTTTGCATTGTTTCTACCAGGTTTTCAGGCAGAGGTTCAGGCATACGCGGGAAGATCCCCGTTTTTTCACAATTCATTTCAATCACTTCACAACCAAAATCACGAAGCAGTTCAGGAATTACATAAACGCCTGCACCATTCACACAATCTACTACCACTTTAAATTTCTTTGATCTTATCAATTCCATATCAATATATGGAAGGGCAATTGCTTTCTCTTTGTGGAGTTTCAACATTGTAGAGTTAAAAGTTGAATGTCCAATTCCATCCCACCTTTTATAATCTGCTTTTTCACCCAGGAATTTTTTCATCGCATTGTGTTCGTCGGGTGACATAAACTGACCGGTGGAATTCAACAATTTGAGAGCATTCCATTCATTTGGATTGTGGCTGGCTGAGATCGCAATTCCACCCTGAGCACCAAGTGTTTTAACTGCAAATTGAACTGTAGGAGTGGGCACTATTCCGATATCCACCACATTTATGCCCAAGGCATTTAAAGTTCCTGCTGTGATAGAACTTACCATTGCACCTGTGATTCTGGAATCTCTTCCGATAACAACTGTCCCGCTGCCAATCCATTTGGCATATGCTGATGTAAAACTTACAAGAGTCTCGGGATCGAGACCGTCCCCAACTATTCCCCTAATCCCTGAAATGCTTACCATTAATGTTGGCATGGATGCTCCTTTTGTTGAACTTTAGAACCTCAGAACCTCGGAACTTCAGAACCTCGGAACTTCAGAACCTCAGAACTTTAGAACCTCAGAACTTCAGAACCTCAGAACCTTGGTAACTGAATACTAAAGTTACAAGAACTTGAGTGTTTCTAAAGTTTATTATTTTAAAAAATTATTTATTCAAAATTACTAAAAAATGCGAATCACTAAAGCACAGAAACTCCGAAGTACCGAAGTTCCGAACCTCAGGAGTACCGAAGTTCCGAAACTCCAAAACACTGAAGTTCCGAACCTCCAAAGTTCCGAAGTTCCGAATCTCCGGAGTTCCGAGGCTCTGATTAAAGAAATTGACACTCTGCTCCGTGAATATTATGGTGTTCCTAAACGAAGTGAGTTATCGCAGGATCCTTTGGATGTATTGATTGGAACTATTCTTTCCCAAAATACAAACGATAAAAATTCCTGGAAGGCTTACCGCAATTTGAAGGATCAATATTCTTCGTGGGAGGAAGTCAGACAACTCGACAGACAATCTCTGGAAGAGGAGATTAAAGTTGCGGGTTTGGGCAAACAAAAATCTGCCGCCATTCTTGAGGTGTTAAATGATCTCTTCGAAAAAAAGGGCACTTTAAATCTTGACCACACTCATTTAATGGGCGATTCAGAGATTCTTGACGAGTTGACATCTTATAAAGGTGTCGGAGTAAAAACGGCATCTTGTGTATTGCTTTTTTCTCTTCGCAGAAATGTTTGTCCCGTTGACACACATGTAAACAGAATCGTAAATCGTGTGGGTTTGGTTTCAAGCAACCAACCGGAAAAGACATTTAACTCTCTGTTTGGGAAAATCCCTGAGGGTCTGGCACACAGTTTTCACAGTAACCTGATTTTGCTTGGGCGAGAGTTTTGTAAACCGACCAATCCCGATTGTTCCAACTGTCCATTGTTACAAATTTGTGAATTTAAAGAGAAAAATCTTTCGGGGGATGAGAAAAAATATCCACACAACAATTTTTTACTTCTCGATAATTTGTGAATGTTGGATCCCTTTTGGACGAAGCACGCAGAATGTGACTTGTGCAACCGATATAAAACTGTGTTAAGGGATACACATTACTGAATCTTATTTATGTAGATTAAACTAATAAATTAAATTGGTTGTCATAAATACGATCACAAAAGAAATTTGTAAATAATAATGGAGAATAAAATGTTTAAATCAACCTCAAAAAAGTTACTTTTACTTTTTACCCTGATCCTCATCGCAGGATTTACTGGATGTAAAAGTGAAGAAAATCCTATTCAGGCGACCCCTGATGCAAATGTTGTGGCAATGCAAAGTATTGCAGCCGAAGACAGTACCGTCTTAAACTTTGAGGCGAACTATCAGGATGATATCACCGGGATTGCCTCAAAAGTTGCTTCCGGATGGGTCACTGTCGATGTTCACAGAAAAATCAATTCTGTAACCAGAAGTTTTGAAATAAGAGTTGTCGGCGATTCCGCTTTAGGGATTGCAACATTCACTTTTGCAAACACCTTGATTATCAGAGCCAAAAAAGACAGCAATAGTGTAACTGATACCATTCTGAGAAAAAACTACACTGCAATTGTTAAAAGAAACCTGATTTTCGAAAAGGTAAACAGTTCAACAAATCCAAGAAACAACTGGAAACTTGTTGCATGGTCAGCAATTCAGGGCGGAACAGCAGCCAGCAGCTCAAAGATTCAATCTTTAGTGCTTTCAGCAGCCGGAATTGTTCCAATCGAAATTACTTCACCAAACAACTTCTATCTTGCCAGAGGAATTGCCAGATTTAAACAATTGCCAATTTTTGACAAGAATTCAGAAGTGACTCTTACACTCAAGGTGATTTCAACCACAGACGATCCTGATTATGTAATTCTTAATTACGGTGCTGATAACAGAGGTGTAAACAGAAACAAACAACTGTTCACTTTGGTATCAACTGTTTCAAGTGGAACAAGTTTCATCAAAACTTACCAGGCAGTTCTTAACACAACCAACTATGCCGGTTATTTCCACATGGTAATGGATGTGTTAACAAAAAATGCTGTTCAGGACGATTCAACTCCTGTCGAGAGCGATGTTTGGTCACTCCCTTACGGAGTTAAAAACCTGTAGACAATTACCTCACAAAACAATCTTGAAAAAGATTTGATAGATGTGATTTTAAGGCTGTCATTTTTGGCAGCCTTTTTTTTGTACTTATGTGAATTCTTTCCAGATTCTTAATTATTTTAATATGATGGATTTATCCAAATAGACGAAGTCAAAAAATCCAATTTGGATGAATTATTAAAAGCTGTTGAGAGAGTTTAATAACCCGAATAGATATCACAAATTTATATGCAAAACTTTGATATCCTGAATGTTCTTGAAGACCTGCTGATTTCAGTTCAGAAGGAAAAACTCCACCCCGGTGAGGATACACATGTCAAACACCTGATCTATCTTGTAGAGGGTGAATTGGAGAAAATTAAAAAGAAACATGAGCTTCCTTCGTATAACGCAAAAATATTTTCTGAGCGAATTGCAAAAAGTTTCTTCTGGGTTGACAGGGATATTTTCTCCAATGAGGAGAAGGAATCGAGAAGAGCAATTTCCCCGATGGATTATCAGTATTGGTTGATGGTTTTTCTCCTTACACACTACAACGAACTCTACAAGGGTGGTTATTCTCTATTTGAAATAGTGGATCAATTTGTTGAATACCATAAACTTCACAGTTTAACTGCAGCCGATATTTTTATTACTGATACCGGAGTTACACGCTGCAAAACAAATTTAAGATTTGCGATTTCATCACTGAAGGAGATGGGACTTGTAAAACTTTACGACAAAGATGAAAAAGAGAAAAGCTGGATGTTAACATATCTTGGCTTTTTTACTGCTGCATCAATTTGTATCGATCCCGACAAAAAAAGGGGAAACCCGCTGTCAGGTACAATCCCGGATTTTCATGTTTCGAGGTATTTTAAGATAGATCAATGGCTTCTCGAACGAATGGTAAAACTTGGTGAAGTTGAATATTTTCAAAAGATATTGAAGTTTGTTGCTCAAGATGTCCTTCAATTTCATGAGCTTCAAAAGGGATCAGAAATATTCAGAGAATACTGCGAATTTCTTGAAAATCTGAACAGAAAGAAGTCAGAACAACCAAAACAGACACATGAAGCAGAAGAAATCACTGAATTTCTTTGGCAGCTTGAGGTTATCAACGCATTAAATGAATATATGACAGAACTGTCGGACAAGTTTAATTCGGATGCGTTTGTGGAGAGATTGTTAAAAGAGAAGAGTTGAATTAAACAAAATAAGAACTTAATAAAAATGGCTGCCATTTTCCGGGCAGCCTTTTTTATTTTAAATGATCTCTATTTCGAATATGAATAATGGACTTCAACAATCTCGTCATCAAGATCATACACTTTGATGAGAGATTTTTTAAGGATTGGAAGGCCTGAGGTGTTATATTTTATATCATCCACTATCGTTGCAGCATCTCCGGTGTTTGAGACTTTAACAAGGTTGCCTGCCGTATCATAATCGTATTTTTCGGTTATTTTGATGTCAAATGCTTCTACAACTTTTTTATCAAGTTTTCCATCCTTGTTGTATGTATAAGTAGTGTTACTGGACTCAGAGTTATAGGATGAAAGTCTCCCTTTTGTATCAAATTTATAAGTACCCATCACAGAAAATTCTCCGCTTTCAGAATGAGTGAAAAATTTATCCAGAATATTTGTCAATTCTCCTTTGTCAGAATATTCATAATTCCACTGCTTCATTGCACCCGGGCCTCCGGTGGCAATATCATAAAGCGCAATATTACTCAATTTGCCGGCATCATAAATAAATTCATATTTGTGTTTCACTTTTGTACCATCGTTGCTTTTCCAGGAATAGAATATCTCCGAAAGTTTGCCCTCTGAATTCCAGGTGTAGATATAATCTCCGGGGTGATCATCTATTCTCAGTTTTTGTGATACTGATTGAAGTTTCCCGTTTGTATCATAAACCGAGGTTATATAATAATCATATGAACCGGATTCAAAATCTTTTTCAACAAGATATTCTCTCTCATTTATGACACCCGCCGCGTTTATTTTTTTTTGCCATTCGGGAGTCATTTTTTATGAAAAAGGGATAAAATCCTGTGCAAATAATTGAATTGTGAACAGGAGAGCAATACCAAGAAATTTCATAAAGTATTCTCTATTCTACATTGTATGAATAACTGAGGTTAATATAGGTAGTCGGAATATCATATCCGTAAATCCACTTCTCCTGAATAGAAGAAAGAACACCTGTAGCTGCATACATATATTCTGCATCTCCAAAAGTGGTTAAACTTTCAGTTTTTTTCTTTAACGGTTTTCCGTTTTCATCGTAAGAGTATGATATGGTATATGGGTCTAACCCTTCCATTATTTCCACAGTTTTGATAATTTTACCGTGTGAATCATATTCATGGGTTGCTGTTCTAATATCAGATTCCTCTTTCACCAGTTTCCCACGCTCATCGAAGATATAGTTACACCTGGGCATCATGTCACCCATAAAATAGATTTTTGTATTATCAATAATCTGTTTGAGGGTGGAATTTTTGTTATATTCATAATCATAGGAGCCACATTCTCTGGTTTTTCCATCTTCAATTTCTGTGTGCAAAACTTTTAATAACTGACCATTCTCGTTGGAATAAACAAAGTTAAGAATGGTGGTAATATTGGCACCCTCGGAAGCATGCCCTTCAACAGTATATGAGACAATTGTCTCAAGTTTTCCGGCTTTATTGTAAACAAAACTGTCAACTGTGGATTGAACATAGTTAAATGCTTTAAATTTTGCCTTCAGCAGGTTACCATTTTCATCAAAAGTAAATAGTGTTTCAGAAGCAGGGTCTGGTGTGGTTACAAAAGTTGAATCGGTTGAGATAACCTGCTCAAGAACATTTGTTATTTTGTAGAGTTTAAGAAAATTTTTGTACTCGGGTGTTTGTTTATCTTGGAACGGGATAAAATGTTGGGCTAAGGAGACACCCGCCATTAAAAGGAACAATAAAACTACTCTTGCCAAATTATACTCCAAATGAATAATGATTATTAAAGCTGTTTATTTTAAAAGATTACTTAGTTTTAACAATCAGATAACTCGATAATGTTCCAAATAAAGATATTTTTATTCTCTTTTTTTGTTGAATTTTTAAATTAAAATGGCAAATCAGGAAGATTATCGTCAAATTTTTATTTTATAACCGTAAAAGAACAAAATTGAATTTTGATTCAATCTTTTACCTTTGTAATTTTACATTTCCAGTTAGAATAATTGTAGAGGAAAGACAATGCGTTTTTGTTTAAATATCGATCATTTTGCAACAGTAAGAAATTCCCGCGGTGGAGACCAGCCCGACCCAATATTAGCAGCCCTGATTGCCGAACAGGCGGGAGCGGATGGTATTGTTGTCCATTTAAGGGAAGACAGGCGACATATCAGAGACAGGGATGTTTATCTGCTTAAGCAGGTGATAACAACAAAACTTGATCTTGAAATGGCAACACATGAAGATATTATAAAAATAGCTTGTGAGATTAAACCTGAGATGGCAACCCTCGTCCCTGAAAAGAGACAGGAACTGACCACTGAAGGTGGACTGGATGTTGTTTCGAATTTGAACAATATTAAAGAAGCCAACAAGAGACTTCATGATGCCGGAATAAAAGTTTCACTTTTTATCGAACCGTCCATCGAACAAATTGATGCATCGCTTGAAACCGAAGCAGACATGATAGAGATACACACAGGGGTTTTTGCTGAACACAAAACTGAGGAAGGGAAAGTTGAAGAACTTGATAAAATTGAAGCCGCTGCCAAATATGCTCACGACAATCATCTGACAGTTAATGCCGGACACGGACTTGATTATCACAACATCAAACTTTTTCGCACAATCCACACAATTGATGAAGTAAGCATCGGCCACTCAGTTGTTGCCAGAGCAATGTTTGTTGGTATTGATCAAGCAGTTAGAGAAATGATCAATCTAATAAAACACGGTACCCAGTAATTTTTACAAATAACCGGAAATTTGTCAAAACATACCGGATTTAACCTTTTAAAAAATAATTCTTTTCCATTGAAAAGTGAATGTATGAAAACTGTTCTTTTATCCCTGATTTTAACTTTTGTGGTTTTTCCACAGATTCAAAATATCCGTATTTCCAATACGAGTGCATCAAGCCCTAATGAGGTTTCGATTGCAATCAATCCATTAAATCCCGATGTTGTTGTTGCGGGCTCAAATATCAGTTATCTCTATACTTCCACCAACAGGGGAGCAACCTGGACGCAGAAGAACATGACTTCAAGTCTGGGTGTCTGGGGAGATCCATGCCTCATCTATGATCACAGAGGTTACCTCTTTTACGGGCATCTTTCAAACCCAACAGTTGGTTATTGGATCGACAGGATTGTTGTGCAGAGATCAACAAATGATGGAGTTTCGTGGAACGATGGAGCGGGGGTTGGACTAACTCCACCCAAGGAACAGGATAAAGAATGGCTCGCTGCTGATTATCACAGTCCACTTTTTAAAGGTAATATTTATATGTCATGGACAGAGTTTGATAATTATGGAAGTGGTGCCTCATCAGACAGTTCAAGAATACTTTTCAGCAGAAGCACTGATGCAGGACTCTCATGGATGTCAGCAATTAAAATAAGTGACAAAAGTGGCGACTGCATTGATGAAGATAATACTGTTGAAGGTGCAGTTCCTGCTGTTGGTCCAAATGGCGAAGTTTATATTTCATGGACAGGTCCTTATGGATTGCTTTTTGATAAATCACTTGATGGTGGTTTAACATTTGGAACGGATAAGTTTGTTGCTCCACATCCGGGCGGATGGGACTATTCGGTACCGGGAATTTACCGTGCAAACGGGTTGCCAATTACAGTATGCGACACTTCGCAAAGTGCTCACCGGGGGAATATTTATATCTGTTGGTCGGATCAGGGAGCAGGTGCAAATAACACCGATGTATTTGTAGTTCGCTCTACAGATGGTGGCAACAATTGGGGAACACCAATTAGAATAAATGGAGACGCAACCTCCAGACATCAATTTTTTTGTTGGCTTACTGTTGATCAGGCTACAGGAGTTCTCTATTCGATATTTTACGACAGAAGGAGTACAACCAGCAATCTCACTGATGTTTTTGTGGCAAGATCCGCCGATGGTGGATTAACATGGGAAAATTTTAAAGTGAGTGAAACTTCATTTAATCCCTCCCCAAGTGTATTTTTTGGTGATTACACGGGCATCTCAGCATTTCAAGGAAGAGTTTACCCGATTTGGATGAGAGCAGATGGTTCATCTTTATCAATTTGGACAGCCCCGTTTTTTGACTCAGCCGCTGTTCTGCCTGTTGAGCTTACCGGATTTTCGGCTAATGTTGAAAATAACATGGTATTTTTGGACTGGCAAACCTCAACCGAAGTGAATAATCATGGTTTTAATGTTGAGAGAGCAAAGTTGGAATCTGCTTTTGATAAAAACTATTCATTCTCCACTGTCGGGTTTGTAAAAGGGAGAGGAACATCACTTTTCCCTGTCAGATATTATTTTGAGGATAAAAGGTCTGAACCCGGATTTTATAAATACAGATTAAAACAGATTGACCTTAATGGAGATTTTGAATATTCAAACGAAATTTTGGTTGATTTATCACATCCACTCAGTTTTGGACTCTTCCAGAATTTCCCGAATCCATTTAATCCGTCAACAACTATTTCTTATGAAATTCCTAAAGCCGGATTTGTTTCATTAAAAGTTTATGATATCACTGGAAATCTTGTTACTACTTTGGTAAACGGATATAAACCGGCAGGTGTTCACGAGATCAACTTTGATGTTGAATCGGCTAAATCAAACCTTTCAACAGGGATTTATATCTATAGAATTGAAACGGAAGGATTTGTTGATTCCAAAAAAATGATTTTCCTGAAATAGATAAGGCAACACTCTTCTAAATGAAAATTACTTAAAAATGTTCAATTTTAATTTATTTTTTTGTAAATTGCTATAACTTAAATCTATAGAGTATAAAGGGACGACTGTACCATTGAAGTTTTGAATTGAAATCATTATTTCCTTATCAATCACAATAAATGGAGGTCGCGTGAAGAAGTTCTATCTAATTATCCTTCTGTTATCCTTTCCGATTTTGTCTCAAAATCAGTTTTGGACCTGGCAAAATCCAAAACCAACGGGACAGGATCTAAACGATGCCATCCAACTTTCCAATGGGAAGATACTCACTTTCCTCACGGGGGGATTTGTTCAGGCCACCACGGACAATGGAACAACCTGGTCAACGATTATCGCCGATACCAACGGCGAAGATATTTATGAGGCTGATTTCCCAACTGCCACTACGGGTTATATTTGTGGAACATCAGGGCTTTTAATGAAGTCTGTTGATGGTGGAATGACCTGGAGTTACCTTAATTCCGGCACAACATCTACTCTCTGGTTCCTTGATTTTTATGATGAAAATCTTGGAATTGCTTGTGGAGCAAGCGGAGTTATTCTACGGACCTCAGATGGTGGTGCCACCTGGACACAAATTACCTCACCCGGCAGCACAACACTCTACTCCGTTCTCTTCGTAAATGCAACCACAGTTTATATGACCGCAAGTTCAACTACAATTGGAAGACTTTTTAAGTCAACTGATGGTGGACTTACATTTACAAATATCTCTGCAAATGTTCCGTTTGCTGCTGCTTCAACCGTCAGAGGTCTCGAATTTTTTGGTGAGAATACAGGTTGGATTTCAACTTCTCTTTATGAGGTTTACAAGACCACAGACGCCGGGGCAACCTGGGCATTACAAGTTGATCTTGGTACAGGCACCCTCTACGACATCAAATTTGTAGATCTTAATACCGGATTTATGTCGGGCACTAACGGCCAGGTTTTTAAAACCACTGATGGAGGAACAACCTGGGCTCTACAAACGGTGAATGCCACTGAAAACATGTATGTGCTTTCTGTTGCACCTGTCCCAAGTAGTGAGGGCTCCATTTCCGCAGTTCTTGCAGCCGGAAGATATGGCACTCTCGTGAAAAGTAATGATCTTGGTGTCAACTGGTCGTCTCTCTACACAGCAGCTACACAGGAAGAAGTTCGTGATATTTTTATGGTCACACCAACAATTGGTTACGCCGGTGGTGGTGCTGCAACATTGGGACCAACCAATGGAGTAGTGTTAAAAACTACCGACGGAGGAAACAACTGGGCAGTGGTTGGCAACACCAATTACAGGAATTATTCAACTTTCTGGCTTGATGCAGACAAAGGATTTATGGGTTCAAGGGGCACCTATGGTGTTCTAAAAACTACAAATGGTGGCGTAACCTGGGATTCTTTAAATCTGGCAGCCGGCACTGCTACAGGACTCTGGTATGGTTTGTATTTTTCTGATGTGAATAATGGATTGGCTTGTGGATCATCAGGTTTGGTAATCAGAACCACTGATGGCGGAACAACATGGACAACTTCAACTTCAAACTTTGGTACATCTGTTGTTTACGCACTTAAAAATGTTGCACCAAACAAATATGTTATCGTTGGTTCTTCGGGTAAATATGGAATTTCCACTGATGGTGGTGCCACATTTGTTCAGTCAGTAACCCCGGGATCCACTTCGGCTATTTATGATGTGGATTTCTTTGATACCCAAACAGGTTGGTTGGTTGGTTCATCCGGAACAATCTTCAAAACAACCGATGGTGGTACCACTTGGACCGAACAAGTCAGTGGTTCAACAAGCACTCTCTACACTGTTAAAGCAATAAATGCAACAACTGTATGGGTGGGTGGAAGTGGTGGAACCATCATCTACACTACCGATGGTGGAGCCACATGGAAAAATGCTCCGCAGGTGCTTGGTTCAATATCTACAAGTTACGGCGTTGCCAGTATTGGCGGCTATATCTGGTTTACAGGTACGGGTGGTGAAATCATTCAGGGTTTTGCCGATCCAAACATCCCTGTTGAACTGGCAAGCTTCTCAGCATCTGTTGATGAAGGAATTGTTCATCTCAATTGGCAGACAGCTACTGAAACCAATAATCAGGGCTTTTATGTGGAATCAAGCCTTGACAGAAAAAACTGGACTGAAAATGGATTTATAGCAGGTGCAGGAACTACCACTGAACTTCGAGAATACAGCTACTCTGTTCCATTCACAGGTTCACATAATCTTTATTTCAGACTTCGTCAGATGGATTTTGACGGGACATTTAATTATTCAAATATTATTGAAGTTTCACTTAATCCATATGAATTCTCTTTGTCGCAGAATTATCCAAATCCGTTTAATCCAACAACCACAATTAATTTTACTCTTCCAACAGCACAAAATGTATCACTCGATATATTTAATGCTGCCGGTGAAAAAGTTGCAACTCTTGTTAACGAATCACTGCAGGCGGGGTATCATTCAATTAACTTTAATGCTTCGAAATTATCGTCAGGTGTATATTTCTACACAATTAAAGCAGGTGATTTTGTGGCAGTAAGGAAAATGGTTCTTTTAAAATAATTTAGTCTAAACAAGTATAATAGATTTAAGGCTCCCGGAAACCCGGGAGCCTTTTTTAATGTCAATTTAGAAGGGAGCCAGAGGTAGTGTAAAAATGAAACGACTTCCGACACCAACGGTGCTTTCTACCCGGATTGTTCCGCCATTTTTTTCGACAAATTCCTTGCTTAAAATCAATCCAAGTCCGGTGCCCTTTTCACCTTTTGTTCCTGTGGTGTTAAGATTTGCACCAATATCGAAGAGGTTCTTTAACCTGTCATCTTCCATTCCTGTACCTGAATCTTCAATAACCACTTCAACTTGTGTATGTTTCAATTTGGCAGATACAACAATGATACTTTTTGGGAAAGAAAATTTTATTGCGTTTGTCAGAAGATTTTGCATAATTGATGCTACCATCTCCCGATCGGCAAGAACAATTATTTGCTCTGAAATTGCAAATTTGATCGTAATATCTTTACTAAGCGCCTGATCTGTAACAATATCGATAGAATTATGAATCATATGATTCAGGGAAACTGATTCGGGTGAAAATTTAATCTTGTTCATCTGAAGAAGGGACCAGTTCAACAGATTATCGAGAAGGCCATACAATCTGTTCACTGTAATTTGTAAGTTCTGAGTGAATTTTTTAATTGTTTGGTGATCCATCGAATCAATGTCTTCGTTCAAAATCTGAATTGCACCAAGCATGGTATGCACAGGATTTCTTAGGTCATGAGAAACAATTGAGAAAAATTTATCTTTTGTTGCATTAAGCTCGGCTAATCGAGCTTCACTTTGTTTCAGAATTTCCTCAGCTTTTTTCCTTTCGGTAATGTCTCTTATCACCATGCTGGTTCTTAATTCGCCATCATCATTGTAAAAATATGAAGATGAAACTTCCATCGGGAAAAGTGTTCCATCTTTCCGTTTACCCGTTAATTCTCCTTTAAAGATTCCTGTCCTGGCTCTCTCCTCAAGAGCGATTGCCAACCTTGGATCAGTAACATCGATGATTCCCGACCTGCCAATAGAATAAATTTCTTCTGCACTTCTGCCAAACATGTTGCAGGCAGCCTGATTAACAAAAAGTATTGATCCATCAGGAGTGGTAAGCAGAAAGGCATCAAGATTATTCTCGAGAAACAACCTTAAGCGTCGTTCACTTTCTTTTAGTTTTTCCTCATTGGCTTTCCTTTCACTAATATCATTCACAATTGCATAACAAAATTCTTTACTTTTAAAAGAGAGCCAGGTAGTTTGAACTTCAACAGCCACCATTTTACCGGTTTTATGTCGGTGAACACTTTCAAAATTTAAGGAATGGGCTTCTTTAAGTTTTGTCCAAAGGGTATGCCAGTCCCTGACATGGTTTGGGGGAAGGAGGTTGTCAACAGTCAATTTGCTGAATTCACTTTTTGTGTAGCCCAGCATTTTACAAGCTGCCTCGTTTACATATTTAAACCCACCTTCGGGGGTTAAACAATATGCTGCATCTGTCATATTTTCGAGTATAAACTGATAGAAGAGAAGATGCTCTTCCTCTGTCCACTCAACTATTAAATCTTCTGGTAAAGGTTCCATAAAAAAATCCTGTTAAACAGTTTAATATAACAAAATGAACTTTTGTTGAATAGAGGTTTTTGAAAAATTATTGAACTTTTTTTAACCGGAAAAATGAAAATAAAGGTTTTGCTTGACATTAATAAATAATATTCGTATCTTTCTAAAGAACCGATTGAAATTACATAATTTTATTAAATCGGTATTGATATGGAGCCTGTTCGATATGAACTGATCTCCGCCATTGTTCTTTTTATAATGATTGGAGGTAACAGTGAAAACTGTGTTTCACTCGCTGTTTATTGCAGTGTTGACGATACCTTTGATCCTTGCACAGACATCCCAAAGTTTTGTTGAATCTTTTGATTCAGGAAATGCAGAAGGATGGGCTTTTTATACGAGTGCAAGTGTTTCCGTTCAAAACGGACAGCTAAATGTGGTCTCCTCAGGAACTGATTTCGAGATAGCTCACATTTATCCCCCGATAGGGGCAACAATTAATGATTTTTCAATCGAATTAATCTCAGATGCCGGTTCAATCGCCGAAGGTGGTTTCATTGGCAGGAATAGCTTCAACTCTTTAATCGGTTTATTTTTCGATGATGACACCGTGAATGTGGTTTATGCGATCAACATAACTGACTACATGAACGTACAATTTGTAACTCTCGCATCAATTCGTCTCTTCGAATATTCCACAAAACCGAAGTTTGCAATCCAAAAATCCGGCAGTTCCATTAATGTAAATGCCTGGATGAACGACACCTTAAAATATTCAGGTATAATTCAAAATGCCCCCCAGCAACTTTTAAAAGGAAGTTTGCTCATTAGTGTGGTTGGCGAAACACTTGATTTTAAGCTCGACAACATCGACATTCAATATAACCCTTACATTCAACCCATTACAGGGACTTATATTGATACCTTCGATGATCCCTCAACCCCATTTCTCAGGCTTGGATCATGGGATAAAGTTGCCTCCGCAATTACAATAAATAATGGCAATTTGAATATTAACCTTACACCTGCATCACACACAAGTTTATATGCAGAAATACCTGTTGGAGCAGTAAATAATTTTGACCTTACATTAACCGGCAGTGGTCACATGACCGATGGAATGTTTGGTATATGGCGAATTCACAGTTATAACTATTTTACGGGAGTATGGATTGAAGACGATTTAATCAAGGTAGGATATTCCGCAGGAAGTAGTGGAGAGCCTATTGCAGTAAATTCTGCTCCTGTCACCCCACAGGGCACCAACCTCTTGAGGTTTGCCACCAATGTAGTTGGAAACACGATAACTATGACGGTGTATGTTAATGATGTTATGCAGGTTACCGGTAGTTTCGACTCGCCTGATACCAGACTTCACTCAGGACATGTAATATTTGGGGTGGAAGCATGGGACACAGTGAATATGGCTTTTTCAGAAATATCGATGGTTTATAACAAATATATAACAGATATCGAAGATGAGATCCTTCCAACAGAGTTTACACTGCTGCAGAATTTCCCAAATCCATTTAATCCAACTACTTTCATTGAATATGAGCTGGCCAGGGGCTCAGATGTAAAACTTGAAGTGTATGATATTCTTGGCAGAAAGTGTTTTACACTTGTAGAGCAATTTCAACCGGTTGGAAAACACAGAGTGTCATTTGATGGAATTGAACTCTCAGGCGGAGTATATTTTTACCGTCTTACCGCTGATGGTTTTGTTCAAACTCGCAAAATGGTACTATTAAAATAACCCGGGGGTGCCTGATGCACCCTCTTTCTCTATTTATTGCACACTTAACAGGAATTTAATAATGGAAACCACCGAAGATTTTCTTGGACTTGGAACCGCTGTTCTCGTCTTGATTTCAATAATATCGATGTGGGCATTATTCAGAAAAGCCAACCTCCCGGGGTGGGCAAGTATAATCCCGATATTCAACATTTATTATTTTCTTAAAATGATCCGACGTTCTCCCCTTTGGATGGTATTGTTTGCCCTTCCGGCTGTTTTTCCTCTTATTATCAAAAGAGGGGACAGTAATGCCGCAGTCGGGTTTGTAGCCATCATGATATTAATTATATCCATCTCCTTCATTTTTAGTCTTGCAAAAGCCTTTGGTAAGGGGATACCTTTTTCACTTGGGCTCTTGTTGTTTGGTTTTATTTTTCTTCCAATTCTGGCATTTGGCAGTTCTGAATATGTGTATAATCAAAAACAAGATACAACCCGGGATGATATCGTACGGGAACAGGTCAATGAGTCACAACCTGTTGAATCCAAACCACACATAAAACCGCCTGAAATTATTTCAGGACTTATCCAACCCGGATTGATAGCAAAAATATTTACGATATTTTTTATGGAAGAAGGGATGGTTCTTGTAAAGACAGGTTCGGGATCAACAGATGCTTCGGGTTCTATGAGGGTCTTCCATGGTGGAGGTGGTGCCACAGCCAATGTTATGGCAGGAATAGGTAAACTGTGGGATATGCAATCCGCCAAAAAAAGAGGCAATTATCTGGAAGGAATCGGTGGTTATTCAACTGATGCACTGGTCTCTGCCGACAAAGCCAATTTTCTCATTCCCGATAATACAGTCAGTCGGATCGATATGAAAGGTCCCGGCTGGGGTGGAGAATTAAAAATCAAAATAACCACAACAGTGAAGGAACACAAGTTCCGGATAGACACCAGATCCGACTACCTCGCAAACAGCTATTTTAAATCATTTGATGCACGATATCCCGGGAAGGTCTTTAAAGCTTGAGAATAGATTTTTAGGGGACGCGGTTTATCGCTGAGGAGTGGGATAGTTCCACGGATTCCACGGATTTAACACGGATTTTCACGGATCGATATTCGTAGCGTCCCGATTGCCGTATGCACATCATCTTTGAGCCCTGTTCGAAAGAATCAGGGCTCTTTCTTTTTCTATGCCTTTAATAAGTTCAGAATCCCTCCTACTTCACCAAAACCATCTTCCTTGTTTGGACAAAATCACCAACAGACAACCGGTAATAATAGATTCCTGATGCAACACCAGTGGCATTCCATACAACGTCGTAAGTGCCGAAGTTTTTTTCCTCGTTTACAAGAACTGCAACTTCAGAGCCAAGCATATCAAAGACTGACAGATTAACATGGACTTTTTCATTCTTGAGTTCCGATGGGATGGCATATTTGATGTTTGTCACGGGATTAAACGGGTTTGGGTAGTTTTGTGACAAGGTGTAATCCCGAATGGGGGATGTGTAAATATCGCCGCCATCAGAAGTTGAAAGAATTGTCCCATCACCAACAGCCCAGCCTTTATTTTGGTTGATGAAGAAAATTGAATAGAGGTTTCCGCCCAAGGTCGAAGGATGCGCCTGTGCAAACCAGTTGATTCCGCCGTCAGTGGTTTTGAGAATGATGCCTCCTTCGGTGGAATAGTCGGTACCTGCTGCCCAGCCGGTCATTTCATCCACAAATTGGAGCGAGTTTATCCATATTTTACTATCCAGAAAATGAGGTGACCAGTTCACCCCTCCATCTATGGTTCTATACATTCTACCGTTTGCGCCGGCAGCCCAACCCTTTTGGGCATTTATAAAATCAACGGTTGAGAGTGAATTGTATGAATTTAGTGTGTCGCTCACCATCATACCCCAGTTATCACCTCCATTGGTGGTTTTTAGAATCGCACCATACGTATCAACCATCCATCCGGTTTGGGAGTCAATAAATTTCACTTCTGTGTAGGCTCTCCCCGTGGGACCCGATTGCTGTATCCATGACTGACCACCATTTGTGGTCTTCTGTACAATACCAAATGCACCACGATCTACCGGACCACCGACAATCCATCCTGTATTATTATCGATAAAAAAGACTGAAAGCAGGGGACCAGTTGTAAGGGGTAGTTTGATCCAGTTTTCTCCGCCGTTGGTTGTTTTAAGTACAACGGAATAGCCAGTGCCTGATTCTGCTCCAACAGCCCAGCCGTTAAGTTTGTCAACAAAAAAAATCTGGCTTAAGAAAGTTTTGGAACTATCGGTTTGTTTAATCCATTGTTTTCCACCATCTGTGGTTTTTAGAATGATGCCTTTGTTCCCGGCAGCCCAGCCGGTTAAATCATCTTCAAAGTGGACGGAAAAAAACGGTGAAGGTACTGCAGGAAGTACCTGTCTGTACCACTGAGCATTTATGAAAGTGACAAAAGAGATTGTAATTAAAAGAGTTAAGCGCGCCAACATGTTAACCTCCAATAGTTAAATTTCCCAATTTTTAACAAGGATTTAAACGGTTAAACCGGCTTCCCCATCACAAAAGAACCATAAAACTTGTAAATTCAAAAATCACAAAAAGCGGAAGTCAATTTTAAATCTTTAAAATCTGCCTTTAAACTAATAATATTTTCAAAAAAAACATAATCTTGAAAAAATCAACCGTTACTTCTCAATAATTCTTCTCCTGCTCCACCCGCTGAAAAGGAGTATATAACTCAACAGTCCAACATCAAGAGTTAACCAGAATATACGATGACCACTTATTTCCTCTGTTGAATAACAAACAGCGGTGAAGAATATCACCAGCCCGACAAATAAAAATCCATAAATATTGATGGACACTTTTTTGTCCTGGGGTGTCGCTTCGTTGCTTTTTGATTTTCCCACTTTATAGTCTTTAAAGAGTGTAAAGAAGGTGAATAAAATGAGTAATCCTTGTACAACAGAAAACAAAATATTGTCACCGGTGATGTAGTTAAAAAGATTCTCCATTGGGTTCATGTAGCGTTACTCCGAAAAATGATTATTGAATGTTTACAAAGTTAAGTGTTTAATCATTTATTCCTTCTATTTTGCCGATTTTGCAACTCTGAAACCAAGCTCAAAAAATGATGTTTCTGGTGTATATGCGGTTCTGTATGTTGTGCGACAATTATAAATTAATCCATACCAACTGCCACTTCTTTTAACTCTCTCCCTGCCTGATTCGGGACCACGGGGGTTGGTTTGTGCATCTGTGGTGTAGTCACCAAACCAGTCCCAACACCATTCGGTTACATTGCCGGCCATGTTGAATAATCCCAGTTCATTTGGTTTGTATGATCCCACTTCGATCATCCCTTCTCTCCATGGTTTGGAGCTGAAAACATGTCCAACTTCACTAAAATTGTCACTTCCGGGGAACATATAACCCTTACTCTCATTTCCACCGTGAGCTGCAAATTCCCATTCAGCTTCGGTAGGGAGGCGGTAGCCATTGGCAGAAAAGTCACATTTTACAGTCCATTTTTGAGTGTCAGAAAGGGTGTCAAGATTATTTGGGTCCTTCACATCTTTGTTGATTGAATAAGCAGGAGTCAGTCCATCCTTTTTACTCAACCAGTTGCAATATTCAACGGCATCATACCAGCTTACATGAACAACGGGAGCATTTTCTCTTGAGATGTCGCGAATTTTACCCCACTCATCGCAGGTCCAGTTAATCCCGGCTCTTTTTTCCCATTCATCCTTTGTTCTGACATAAGAAAATCCGTTGATTTCAGCTGAAGTTTTATATTCAGTTGCTTCGATAAATTTTGCAAACTCCGCAAAGGTTACTTCGGTGGAAGCGATATAAAAATCAGAGAGAGTTACGGGGTGTTGAGGTTTTTCGTCACTTCCCACTCCTTTTTCCTTGGATCCCATCAGGAAAGTACCACCCTTAACAAGGATCATATCACTTCCGGTAGGACTTTTTATCACTTCGGGATCATGTCCACGAGTAGTTAAAAACGGATGGAAGAGGATTAAAATTATTGATGTTATAAAAATTGTTTTCAAAATTATTTCCAATCTATTAGTAATCGATTCAGATTTTACGAGCCTGCGAAGGCCTGTGTTCCTTGTTCCAAATAATTATTTTACCATTCACCCAAATTATGAACTTTTTAGCTCCTTTTGTTGTAGTTTTCCATATCCAATTTAAATAAGTGAGAAAAGATATGAGGCCCATCACCAGATTTGCAGCCATTTTAGTGCTGTCAACTTTTGTAATATTTGCACAGAACAAGGAATCAGACGGAATGATAAAAACCCAGAAGGACTACAGGACTCCTCCCTCGGCAGAGAAAAAACCTGTAACATTTAAGGAATTTGGAAATACAAGGGTTGACAATTATTTCTGGCTAAGGGATAAAAAAGATCCTGAAGTGATTAAATATCTTGAAGCTGAAAATCTTTATGCTGAAGAGGTTATGGGTCACACAAAAGACCTCCAAAACAAACTTTATGAAGAGATGAAGGGGAGAATAAAGGAGCAAGATAACTCAGTTCCATACCTCGATAACGGTTACTATTATTATACAAGAACCGAAACCGGAAAACAGTATGGAATTTTCTGCAGGAAAAAAGGAAATCTTAATGCCCCGGAAGAGATAATGTTTAATGTTAATCAGATGGCAGAAGGAAAACCTACATTTCTTTTTACAGGATTTGATGTAACACCCGACAATAAATATGCAGCCTATACCTTCAATACCACAGGTTCGTATGCTGAGTTTGATTTAAAAATCCGCGACCTTTCAACAGGTAAAGACCTTGATTTTTTTGTTTCAGGTGTTCAATCAGTTGCGTGGGCAAACGACAGTAAAACGATTTTTTATGTAATCGGAAATGAAGCTTTACGACCTTTTCAACTCCTGAGAGTTGATGCATTTGATGGCAAAAAAGCTGTTTTGGTATATGAAGAAAAAGACGAACTTTTTAATCTGGGAATTGGGTTGACAAAAACCAAAGATTTCCTTACTCTCTATTCAGGCAGTTTTACTACAACAGAAGTGTTGTTGCTCGATGCCAATAATCCAATGGGTACTTTTAAGCCGTTTATGCCAAGGAAAAAGGATGTTGAATATTCGATAGATCACCACAGAAAAGATGGTTTTTATATCCTTTATAAAGATCCAAATTCGAAGAATTCCAAAGTTTACAATGCTCCCCTAAAGGGATATGAGGATATGGCAACATGGAGAGAGATTATTGCCCATGATCCAAAAGTAAAAATAGAATCCATTGATGTTTTCCATACATTCATTGCTGTTCAGGAAAGAACCGAAGGATTGCGGAAAATCAAAACCATTGATCTTTCAACATGGGTTAGCAGCTGGCTGGATTTCCCTGAGGCGGTTTATTCACTTTATATGTCGGGTACACCTGAATATAATTCAAAGACGATCAGATACACTTACACTTCAATGAACAGGCCTTGGACAACTTATGAATATGCTGTAAAAGAGAGGCAAACCACAATATTGAAAGTGCAGGAGATCCCAAGTGGATTTAATCCTGATGATTATGTTGTTGAAAGAATGTGGGCACCTGCAAAAGACGGTAAAAAAGTACCCATGGCAATCGTTTATAAAAAAGGTCTAAAGAAGGATGGAAATAATCCAACTCTTCTTTATTCCTACGGTTCTTACGGTTCATCAACTGAAGCTAATTTTAGCTCCAATGTATTTAGTCTTGTTGACCGTGGTTTTATCTATGGAATTGCACAGATCAGAGGAGGTTCCGAACTTGGTGAGGAGTGGTATGAAGATGGAAAACTCTTAAACAAAAAAAATACTTTTACCGATTTTATCGCATGTGCTGAACATCTCGTTGATGGTAAATACACCAAACCTGAAAAACTTGCCATCATGGGTGGAAGTGCCGGTGGTTTGTTGGTAGGCGCTTGTGTGAATATGAGACCCGATCTTTTTAATGTGGTTCTTGCAATTGTTCCTTTTGTGGATGTTATAAACACCATGAATGATGAATCTTTGCCACTCACAACTCAGGAATGGGAACAGTGGGGGAATCCAAAAGAAGAGAAATATTATAACTATATGCTCTCCTACTCACCTTATGATAACATCAAAGGGGTGAAATATCCCAATATTCTCGCTACCGGAGGATTAAATGATTCTCAGGTGGGATTTCATGAACCGGCAAAATTTGTCGCCAAATTGAGAGAACTCAAAAAGGATGACAACATCACTGTTCTTAAAATTAACATGGAATCGGGACACGGTGGAGCTTCCGGTAGATTTGCAAGACTAAAAGAAGTTGCATATCAGTATGCCTTCCTTATGGACAGAATGGGACTTAGCAAATAACGAAGTCACTTTAAGAATGACTGAGTTCAGAATCTGTACAGGTCTTTTAGATCGAGTTCAGGCTCATTCTTTACACATATAAATTCATTTCGGTGGTTGTCATATTTATAATCTGACGACCACTGATTTATATTCTCTCTTATCTCACCAATTGCATCAGCAATAAAATCAACTTCACCATTTGTCATCGTGGGATGAAGCGAAACCCTCACCCAGCCCGGTTTTTCTGAGAGATCACCGTGACTGATTTTTTCAGTTATTCTTTTCGACATATATGGATCAACATTTAACAAATAATGTCCATAAGTTCCGGCGCAGGAGCAACCCCCTCTTACCTGAATTCCATATCTGTCATTCAGAATTTTTACAATCAGATTGTAATGGATATTATCGATATAAAAAGAGACACATCCAAGACGGTTTCTATGGTTTCCTGCGAGCATGTGAAGATTTGGAATTTTATCAAGTTTTTCCATAAATCCCGGGGTCATCTCATGTTCGCGTTGTAAAATATTTGTTGTCCCCATCTCATCTTTCAACATAATGGCGAGAGCTGCCTTGATGGTTTGAAGGAATGGGGGAGTGCCGCCATCTTCCCTTGCTTCGATATCGTCAACAAAACGGTATTCACCCCACGGGTTTGTCCAGTCAACAGTTCCACCTCCCGGATTGTCAGGGACGGTATTATGATAAAGTTCGGAATCAAAAATCAAAACTCCGGGTGTTCCGGGACCTCCAAGGAATTTGTGGGGGGAGAAGAAAATTGCATCAAGTTTTTCAAGCGGGTCTGCCGGATGCATGTCCATATCGAGATAGGGAGCGGAACAGGCAAAATCGACAAAAGCATAACCCCCGGCTTCATGCATTATTTTGGCAAGTTTGTGGTAATCAGTGATTATGCCTGTAACATTTGAACATGCTGTAAATGATCCAAACTTGACGGGACGGTCACTATATTTTTTAAGTTCAATTAATAAATTCTCCTCTGATACAAGTCCATCTTCTGCCGGAGGAATTATCACAACATCACATATTGTCTCAAGCCACGAGGTTTGATTTGAGTGGTGTTCCATATGAGTAAGGAAAACCACAGGCTTAACCGTTTCTTCCATATGAATAAAATTCCGAAGTAATTCAGGCACTCGTAATCCGAGAATACGCTGGAACTTGTTAATTACACCTGTCATTCCGGAGCCCGCGGTAATTATAATATCGTTGTTTCCTGCATTCACATGTTTTTTAATATATTTGTGGGCGTGGTGATAAGCTTGTGTCATCACCGATCCGGTATAGTTTGACTCGGAGTGAGTGTTACCTACCAATGGACCAAATTTCCGGGAGATAGTATGCTCGATCGGGGTATAGAGTCTGCCGCTGGCTATCCAATCGGCATAAATCAGTTTTTTTTGTCCGAAAGATGTATTAATTTTGAAATCATAACCCGCAGTATTTTGACGGAAGGGTGAAAAATGTTGTTCGGTTTTGGTCATTTATTGATAGTTTGACGCTGTTAAGGCTGTCACATTTTAATGAATGAAAATGAATTAAATTAATTTTAGAATAATTGAATCTAAAATTAATCACTTTGATCAAAAGAAATTTTATGACTATACAAACCCCGGATCCTTGGGATATAAAAAAAGGCGATTATAAAAGAGATTTTTCTGAAACCAACAGATTCCTGAGACAACAGGAAAGACAAAAGAAAATTCGTCAGACTATTCTGCTTGTTGGTTCAGTTACTCTTTTATTCGGCATTCTTTACGGAATATTTTATATCATGACAGAATAACACGATCTTAATTTCTTTTTGAGACTCGCTTTTCTTATTTTAGCTTACCTAAATAAGAAAAAGAATTGTTCAAAAATAAGAAATTTAGAGATGCATTATTACATCGGAATTGATGGTGGCGGAACAAAAACTCATCTTGTGTGTCTTGATGAAAAAAAGAACAATCTGGGAGAAAGTTTTGGAGGAAATTCCAACTTTCTTTTGAATGGTCTTGAGACTGTCACCGAAACATTATTTAATCTTATCAATAATTTTATATCCTCTAAAAACCTGAATTATGGTGATCTTTCAGCTGTAGTTCTTGGTACCACCGGAGCCGGTCGAGTGGCGGATGCCCAGCGACTTGAAAAATCTGTCCTTCAAAAATTTACTGAAAATAATATCCTGTTGCCCCGTTTTACCGTGGTTTCTGATGCAAGAATTGCGCTTGAAACGGCATTTCCCGGCGTTAGTGGAGCCATTATGATTGCCGGAACCGGATCCATAATGTTTGGAAAAAATGCTTCCGGAGAGATTTACAGGGTGGGTGGTTTTGGCAGATTTCTTGGCGACGAGGGAAGTGGTTACAAACTTGGTCAGAGAGGATTAACCGCAGTGGCAAGAGCCATGGACGGTAGAGGAGATTATACAATTTTAAAAGATGTAATCGCCCAAAAGTTTGGATTTAATGAGCCAAACGATATGATTTCTGCTGTTTATTCAAACGGATTCGATATAGCCTCGGTTGCTCCTTTGGTGATTGAAGCTGCCGAAAAAGGGGATGAAATCGCCAAAAAAATTCTTGATGAAGAATCGGACGGTTTGATCGATCATATAAAAGCAATGAAAACAAAGTTTGAAAATGAAACTCTTAAAGTCTCATTTGTTGGAAGTGTCTTAACAAAAGAGAATATATTTTCACTTCTCTTCAAACAAAAACTTGCAGAGAGGCATCCTGATGTTGTAATTCAACAAACCCTGGAGCCACCCGTAATGGGAGCGGTTTATCTGGGAATGGAAGTTAATAATTAGAACAATAACCTGAAAATAGAACAAGATGAGTAAAAAAGAAAAGAGACATCCATGGTCGTGGATACCAACACTTTATTTTGCTGAAGGTATCCCGTATGTAATTGTAATGACAGTATCGGTAGTTATGTATAAAGATTTGGGCGTTTCTAATACTGACATTGCCCTCTTCACAAGTTGGTTATATCTTCCCTGGGTGATAAAACCACTTTGGAGCCCTATTGTTGATATCGTTAAAACGAAGAGGCTTTGGACGGTGAGTATGCAAGCGTTGCTCGCCCTTGGATTTGTTGGTGTTGCCTTTACATTATCCCTTCCACTCACTTCTTTTTTCTGGCCCTCAATCATCTTTTTGGCATTGATGGCACTTGCATCCGCCACACACGATATTGCCGCGGATGGATTTTATCTGCTTGCTCTTGATAAAGACCAACAATCGTTTTTTGTTGGGATAAGGAGCACATTCTACAGAGCAGCTACATTATTTGGTAATGGTGTTTTGGTCTTTATGGCCGGTTATTTCACAAAAGAATATTTTAATGGAGAAGCAGAGCCTGCATGGATGATAGTATTTGGGGTGGCTGCTGCTTTATTCCTGCTGTTTTTTATATATCATAAATTTATGCTCCCTTATCCTGTTGAGGATTCTCCCAGAGTTGAAGAGGGAAAAGACAAAATCAAAGAATTTTTCCTTGCGTTTGCAGAGTTTTTTAAACAGAAAAAGATCGGACTTATCCTCTTCTTTCTCCTGGTTTTTAGACTTCCCGAAGCACAACTTGTTAAAATGGTTGCACCATTTTTAAAAGATCCTGTCCTGAAACAAGGAATGGGTTTATCGAATGAACAATTTGCGATTGTTTACGGAACCGCAGGTATACTTGCTCTTACTGTCGGTGGTATTCTGGGTGGTATCGCAATCTCCCGGCATGGATTAAAAAAATGGTTGTGGCCCATGCTGCTTGCAATGCACCTTCCAATAATTGCATTTTGGTACCTGGCTGCAACACCTCCACACGATATTTTTATCATTGGGGTTGCTGTGGTTGTTGAACAATTTGGATATGGTTTTGGATTTGCAGCATATATGGTTTATATGATGTATGTATCCGATAATAAATATAAAACTTCATCTTATGCGATCTGTACAGGCTTCATGGCTCTTGGAATGATGATTCCGGGAATGTGGAGCGGGTGGCTTGAGGAGACAGTTGGATATGAGAATTTTTTCCTTATCGTACTGTTAACTGCCATCCCAAGCTTTTTTGCCACATGGCTTGTACCACTTGACAAAGATTTTGGTAAAAAAGTCAGATGATATCCGGGTTCAATATTTTCAAGTTTATAAGAAGCGGTGCACTTTGTGTATCGCTTCTTTTGTTTATCTCAGGTTGTGGAAAGACTGATACCGATGAGGTGATCCCTCAAGCAAACGCTGCGGGTGATGAACTTTTTTCGGGGATAACAGATACTACGTCAGCAGATGATGTTTTTTCCGATGCACCTGATCATTTTATTGATTCACTTCTGAAGAGCATGTCGCTTGAAGAAAAAGTGGGACAGATGTTGTTCCCTGCGGTTCAACCAGGAAGGCAGACGCTGGACGAATTGGACACAAAACATTACAAAAAATATAAACCGGGTGGTTTTGTTTTGTTTGGTTCAAGTTTGGTAAAAACTGCAAACATGATCCGTGAACTTCAAGATGAATCGGAAATTCCACTTTTGATTTCTGAAGATTTTGAGCGTGGACTTGCAATGAGAATTCCCGGAGCAAAATCTTATCCATTTAACATGGCGATTGCTGCTGCAGATGCACCGCTACTCGTTTATGAAATGGGGAAAAGGATTGCTGCAGATTCAAAAATAATTGGAGTCCACTGGAATCTTTCTCCTGTTCTCGACATCAACAACAACTCCGAAAACCCGATTATTAATGTCAGGTCATTTGGTGAAGATCCGGAACAGGTTGCCAATCTTGGAACGATGATGATGAAGGGTCTTCAATCTGGCGGGGTACTTTCATCTCTTAAACATTTTCCTGGGCATGGAAACAGTTCTGTCGATTCCCACAGTGATCTTGCAGTGATAAAAGGGAGTAAAGAAGAATTTGAAAGGAACGAACTCTACCCGTTCAAAAAAAATATTGATAGAGGTGCATTCTCCATAATGGTTGGGCATCTGGGTATAGAGGCATATAATTTACAGGATACACCTGCAACACTCTCCCACAGAATCGTGACCGAGTTGTTAAGGAAAGAGTTAAAATTTAAAGGGATAATTAATACTGATGCCATGAGTATGAAAGCCATCTCAAAATATCACTCACCCGGAGAGGCTGCAGTTCTTGCTGTTAATGCCGGGGTTGATGTTATAATGGCATCGCTCAGCACTATTGAGTCGTTTAATGCAATTTTGGACGAAATCAGATCAGGAAGAATGAGCGAAGGGAGGATTAATCAGTCAGTCAGGCGGATACTCCAAGCTAAAAAATGGCTTGGACTTTTTGAACAGAAGTATGCTCCGATGTCAGAGGTTGAAAAACTGATTAACGAATATCCCCTCGATGAGATTGGGAGAGACCTCGCCATCAGGTCGATCACCCTTGTTAAAAATGACCCTCAAATCTTCCCTCTCGATAAAAAATCAAAGTATCTTCACATAGTAATGAAAGACGGGAAAGATTTCCCAAACGAAAAGGTATTTATAGAGGAGATTGAAAAGCGGAATAAAAATATTGAAACCTGGCGGTTACCCCAAAATTATGATGAAACTGATCTGATAACGTTTCAGGAAAAGACAGAGAATTATAAAACGATAATAGTTTCGGTCTATTTGCAGATCAGAAACTCGACCGGCCGGATAAATCTTGATCAAAATAAGGTTGATCTGGTAAATTCACTTGTCAAAAAAGGGAAAAAAGTGATTCTTCTTGCTCACTCACATCCCTATGCTTTAAAACATTTTCCGGATGTGGCTGTTTTTGTTACCAATTATGGAGCTGAATATTCAAGTGAGATGGCTATGGCAGCTTCAATTTTTGGTGAGCACAACATCTCCGGTAAACTTCCTGTTACCATCAAAGGTACACCTTACAAAAAAGGTGACGGTATTGACCTCTTAAAAGAGAGGGGAAAAACTTCCGGGCTCGATAAAAAATTCAAGATGATTGACGATCTTGTTTTAAAAGGGATTAGTGATTCACTTTTCCCGGCAGCAGCTATTGCGATAATCAGAGATGGCAAGATATTTTATGAACAGGCATACGGCAGGTTTACTTACGATGAAGATTCCGAACCCGTAAAAGTTAATTCACTTTTTGATCTTGCCTCACTCACCAAAGTTACTGCCACAACATTTGCTGTGATGAAACTTTATGAGCAAGGAAAAATAGATCTCGACAGTCCCGTTGAGAAGTACTTCCCCGAGTTCAAAGAAAAGTCAAATGTAACCATAAAACATATTTTAACCCATACTTCCGGGTTGCCTGCTTCAAAAGTATATTATAAACTTGGGCTTCAAGGTGAAGAGATAATAGCCGATATTTGTAATCAAAAGCTTGAATATACACCGGGATCAAAAACAGTTTATTCAGATCTTGGTATGATCATAATGGCGAAGGTGATTGAACGGATCAGCGGAAAAAGAATTGATCAATTTTTGTTGGACTATTTGTGGGTTCCGCTTGGGATGACCCATACGATGTTTAATCCCGAGTTGATTGACAGACAATATTGTGTCCCAACAGAGATTGACAATTATATAAGGCACAGATTAATTCAGGGGACGGTTCACGATGAAAACTGCGAACTGCTTGGTGGTATCGCCGGGCATGCCGGGTTGTTCTCTTCTGTGCAGGATATCTCAAAATATCTTTTAATGCTCCTTTCAGGAGGAGTTTATAACGGAGAAAAATTTCTTGAAGCCTCAACAATCAAAAGATTTTGCACCAGGCAATCGATTAATTCGTCACGAGCCCTTGGGTGGGACACAAATCTAAAATTTGCCGGTATCGCGGGCAAGGGATTTTCTGAAGACTCGTTTGGGCATACCGGATTTACAGGAACATCAATTTGGGCAGACCTTGATAAACGGTTTGCCATCATTCTTTTTACCAATCGAGTATATCCAAGCAGAAAAAAAGAGGGGATCAGGGAGTTCAGGATCAGGTTTCATGAGTCTGTTTCTTCGCTTCTTTCATCAAAATAATTGATAATCCCATTATTTTTTTAAATATTTGTTTAGCTGATTTTGATTTCTTGGAGAAATGTTTTGGAAACCGCCACTTTTAATAATGTTAAACCGCTCTTGCAAAGTTACACCCTTGATGGTGATTTGATTTTGTGTGTTTTTAAGTGCCCTCAAACGGGACAAAAATTTGCAGCGATGACACATATCCCGTTAACGATTAATGAACCTGTTTTCAGAGGGAGTGAAGATAGCGCTTTTAACAATATCAGACATGCACTTACCCGGATTTTTCAAAAGGTAATCAACGGTAGATTTGGAAGCAGATTGTTTGATGACGAAAAGTTTTTTGATACCCGTGCTATTTTAAAAGATGAAGCACACATTCATAATGAAGAAGCAATCAACGCAGGAATTGTAAGAGCTTTTCTTTCGATAAGTTCCCATTTTGGCTGGGATGAAACAACAGAGTCATGGTTTGCTCTGCAGTCGAGTGTCAGAAAAGAATATGGATTTGAAAAAATATTGCGTGAAGGAAAGCCGGAGAATGATGTTGAAAAAGAATTTTTCAGTAAAGTTCTTCTCCTCGTTGCCGGAGCTGATGAAACATTAAAGGAAATTGAAAAACTGTTTCTTTTCGATTTTGTTTTTCCTGTTCCCCATGACATTAGTGAAATTTCTTTACCCGACGGAATATCAAAAGAAGAGTGTGATTCGATTAAAAGATTTGAATTTAAAAAGGCTGCGGTATTGTGTGCCTGGGCCATCGCATTAACTGACAGGGAACTTGATCGCAGGGAAGCCGATTTTATTATGAAACTTGGCATTGATCTCGGAATGGATGAACTTTTGGTGATGAATATCTGTGAAACAGCGGGAAAGTTTGTTCTTGTTAAATATCTGGAACACCTTTCTCTCAGTATTGATGATCGTGGAAGAGTGAGGAAAAAAGCCAGGGAAATTTCACGGATACTTTTACTTAACGAAGAAGAAGCGGAAGAGGTTATCAGTAAATTTTTTAATGACTGATACTACAATATACTTTATACTCAATTATTGCTGACAACCTAAATATGAAATTTATATCGTCGTTCTTTGAATTGGAAAAACACGGGTCAACCATTAAAACGGAGATTCTCGCCGGATTAACCACCTTTTTCACTATCTCATATATTATCATAGTGAACCCGAAGGTTCTTGCAGTTGCCGGTATCCCCGAAGCCCCCACCATGGTCGCAACTATTTTGGTGGCTTTTGTTGGCACATTTTTAACCGGTGTGTATGCAAAAAGGCCCTTTGCGATTGCTCCATATATGGGTATGAATGCGTTTATTGCATTTACTGTTGTTGAAATAATGGGACATACATGGCAGACTGCAATTGGTGCAATATTGATAAGTGGTATAATTTTGATTATTGCCACAATTACAGGATTCAGAGGATGGTTGTCGAAGTCGATTCCTCAATCCTTAAAAATAGCCTGCACAGTTGGGATTGGTCTTTTCCTCACCTTTATTGGTTTGGTTAAATCAGGGATAATTATCGGAGCTGAGAATCCTCCCGTGAGGATAGGTCATTTTAATGAGCCCGAAGTTTTGATGGCGATTCTTGGGTTTATCGTCATGGCACTTTTGATGATGAAAAAGGTAAAAGGAGCAATCCTGCTTGGGATACTCTCAATTACTTTTATCGGATTTGTTACAGGTCTTGAAGAATTACCTGCCCAGTGGGTCAGCCTTCCCCCCGATATTTCGCCGATATTTTGGCAGTTTGATCTGATTGGAGCATTACAGTGGAGTTTTGCTTCTGTAATTTTAACGATCGTTGTTATGGACATTGTTGACACCATCGGAACTCTTATGGCACTTTCGATGGTGGGAAAATTCCTGAATGAAAAAGGAGAACTTCCTGAAGTTGAAAAGCCAATGCTCAGTGATGCGATCGCAACCACTGTTGCCGGCCTTTTGGGAACAACAACTGCAGGAACTTATATCGATTCTGCAACCGGAATTGAAGCGGGAGGAAAGACAGGACTGACCGCTGTGGTCACATCCATCATGTTTCTATTTACTCTTTTTCTGTCACCTTTTATTTCGGCAATTCCCGCGTATGCTTATGCTCCGGCACTAATGGTGGTAGGTTTGCTTATGATGGGGATGGTAACAAGACTCGATTTTACTGACCTCAGCGAGGCGGTACCCGTTTTTGTGACTATAGTTCTCATGGCTTTTAGTTATAATATCGGTATTGGAATGACAGGTGGATTTATTGTTTACATCATATTTAAGCTTGCTGCCCGAAAAAGTTCTGATATTTCACTCGGAATGTGGGTATTGGGTATAATTTCACTGATATTGTTCATTATTTACCCTTACTGACGGAAATGAGCAGCATGGAAAACGAGAAAGGAAGTGATGTCATGACAACCAAAGCCGGATATGTTACAATTCTGGGAGCCCCAAATGCGGGGAAGAGTACACTCATGAATGCTCTCCTCGGTGAGAAGATATCGATCATAACTTCAAAACCCCAGACCACAAGGAAACGGGTGCTCGGTATTCTCTCCGGAGAAAATTATCAGATTATCTTTCTTGACACACCCGGTATCCTCGAACCGAAGTATAAACTTCAAGAAAAGATGATGGAATATGTAAATATTTCGTTACAGGATGCCGATATAATTGTCTGGTTGCACGATGCACAGGCACCCCCACATTCAGAAGAAGACTCTGCTATTGGTCAGATATTAAAACTTGTGAAAAAACAGAATGTCCCCAAAATTGTTTGTGTTAATAAGATTGATATCGACGAACAAAAAACAATAACGAGTATTGAGTATTTTGAAGAGACGAAAAAATTTGACAAGGTTATCCCAATTTCGGCGCTTGCAAAAGTGAATCTTGAGATAATCAAGGAGTTTTTTGTTGAAAACCTGCCCGAACACCCAAAATATTATCCTGAAGACGATCTCTCTGATGAAAGTGAAAGATTTTTTGTCTCGGAGATAATCAGAGAAACTATCCTCGAATTATATGAGAAGGAAGTTCCGTATAGTTGTGAGGTGGTGATTGATGATTTTAAGGAACGGGAAGGCAGGAAAGATTTTATCGCAGCGATGATTTATGTTGAGCGTGATTCACAAATTGGAATTATAATCGGAAAACGAGGCTCAATGATAAAAACACTCGGTGAAAAAGCAAGAACTTCAATCGAGTCATTTTTAGGCAGGGAAGTTTACCTCGACATCAGAGTTAAGGTGAGACCCAACTGGCGCAGTGACGACAGATTGCTCAGACACTTTGGTTATTCACACGACGAAGTGGATCAATAGCCGGAATGAATCGTTCAAGATTAATGGAATTTAAGGCGGAATTAATCCTTATTCTGCTTACAGCAATTTGGGGAGGCACATTTGCGTTAATAAAAGGTGCGCTTGATTATGCCTCCCCTCTGGTTTTTGTGAGTATAAGATTTGGTATCGCAGCACTTATACTCTTCCCCTTTGTTTATAAACATTTTAAGGGACTCACCAAAAAACAATTTCTCGATGGTCTTTTAATTGGATGGTGGTTTTTCCCCGGGTTTATCCTCCAGACTGTGGGGCTACAATATACGACTGCCTCAAAATCAGCTTTTATCACCGGTACATTTGTAATTTTTACGCCAATCGCCCAAATGTTGATTATGAGAAAGTTGCCTACTCTGGTTAACACAATTGGTATTGGAATTGCCGGAGTTGGAATTTTGCTTCTTTCAAGCGGGGATGGTGATGTTGTTTCTGTGCTTTCCGAACTTGGCAGCACATTTAATTTTGGTGATCTGCTCACACTTCTCTGTGCCATGTCATTCAGTATTTACATTGTTTATCTTGATGTGGTCACCAAACGGAACAATTATTTATACGCAACATTTTCGCAACTTGCATTTACAACAGTGGCGGCTCTTTTACTGATGCCCGTTTTCCACTTCACAGGCATTGAAAGAATGATGTTAGTGTTAAATGATGAATTGATTTTTGCATTCATCTACACAATATTTTTTGCAACACTCTTTAACATCACAATGATGACAAAATATCAAAAGGAAGTTCCGCCCGTAAAGGCTGCGATCCTTTACTCTTTTGAACCGATATTTGCCGCATTAATAGCATATCTATTGCTGGATGAAAGGTTCACCACTCTTGGATTTATTGGTGCCGCGATTATTTTCACCGGGTTGATAATCACCGAGGTATTCAGGAAGGAAGAAACGACTGATGCTTAGAGCGCATATGGTTGTCTCCGGCTTTGTTCAAGGAGTTGGTTACAGGTATTTTATTTACCGTGAAGCTATAACTGCCGGTGTGAAAGGTTTTGTTAAAAATTTATGGTCGGGTGAGGTTGAGATTGTTGCCGAGGGTGAAGAATGGCAGATCGAAATACTTTATGAAAAGGCAAAGGTTGGACCCTCCCGTTCAAGGGTTACATCTGTTAAAATTATTAAAGACAGTTCAAAAAATGAATTCACAAAATTTGAGATAAGACATTGAAATTTAGAATTGGAAACGGATATGATGTCCATCAACTCGTCGAAGGGAGAAAACTGATTCTCGGTGGAGTTGAAATTCCCTCAGAAAAAGGACTTTTGGGGCACTCAGATGCGGATGTCCTTCTTCATGCAATTATGGATGCCATGCTTGGGGCACTTTCGCTTGGAGATATCGGGAAACATTTCCCTGACACAGACCAGGATTATAAAGATATTGACAGCAAATTACTCCTTCAAAAAGCAATTGAGCTTATCAGATCGAAGGGATATGGAGTTGTAAATTGTGATTCGGTTATAGTTCTTGAAAAACCAAAAATTGCTCCTTATGTCCCCGCCATGAAAAAAAACATTTCTGACATTCTTGGTTGCAGCGAGGATGATATCTCAATCAAAGCAACCACCTCGGAAAGACTGGGTTTTGTAGGCAGGGAAGAGGGTGCTGTTGCTTATGCAGTTGTGTTGTTGGAGAACTTAAGAACCTAAGAACCTTAGAACTTCAGAGCTTCAGAGCTTCAGAACCTCAGAACCTCAGAACCTAAGTACTCAAGTACTCAAGAACTCAAGTTCTCAAGTTCTCAAGTTCTCAAGTTCTCAAGTTCTCAAGTTCTCAAGTCTCTCAACTAATTAAAACAGATTAAAAATGATTAAACTTTTTAGAAGTATTCCAAAAACACCCGAAGAGAAGTTGGCTTTAAGAAACGACAGATTCCTTCTGATTCTGGCGGGTGTGCTCACAGGATTTGCCTTCCCTCCAATTCCTTTCCCTGTTACGGCATTTTTTGCGCTGGTTCCACTGTTAATGGTTCTAAACAGAAGAGAAAAACTGATTGATCTTAACAGGGCGGCATATTTTTATGGATTTGTTACAGGTATAATTTCCCTGTATTGGGTTGGGGCTTACACTGTCGCAAAAGATCCTTTCCTCATGGTAGGCGGTGGATTAACGATTTTTGCAAATCCCATCTTTTTTATTATCCCCACAACCCTTTATTATGGGATATCAAGATTTGGTAGAATCGGGAAACAACACGCCATCTGGTTTTTGCCATTCTTCTGGGCATCCTGTGAATATTTTTATATGAATATTGATCTGAATTTTCCGTGGATCACCCTTTCAAACACCATGGCAAATTTTCCGATCTTTTTTAAAATTGCGAATATAATTGGTCCTCTTGGTATGACAGTTGTATTGCTGTTTATAAATATTTTGATATTTAAGTTATGGACAAAGTGGAAAGAGGAGAAGAAGATCGACAGATTTGCAGTCCGAATTTTATATCCCTTTCTTTTGATTCCATTGTTATACGGAATATTTTCAGGTGAGAACACTCTTCCAAAAGAGACTTTGAAAGTTGGATTGATCCAGCCCAACCTCGATCCTTATCAGAAGTGGGCAGGGGGTAATCTTGATGAAATTGTTGATAATTATTTTGTCCTGACAAGAAGGGCAGTAAAAGCCGGAGCCCGGATTGTCATGTGGCCAGAGACTGCTTTACCTGTTTATCTGTTAAATGGTCAGTATGATGAACAGGTGCTTAGGATACATAATTTTGTCGATAGTTTAAATGTGCATCTAATGACCGGAATGCCCCACATGAAGATTTTTCAATCGACTGACCGGGTACCATCAGATGCCAAAACTTTCCCTGACACACAAGTTAAATATGGTTCATATAATTCAGTGCTTCTTTTCACTCCCGGTGACAGGGTAATTCAACAATATGGTAAAGTGAAATTGGTACCTTTTGGCGAGAGAACTCCATATATCGACCAAATCCCAATTCTTGGTGATCTGTTAAAATGGGGAGTCGGGATAAGCAGTTGGAATGTTGGACAAGATACCACAGTGTTTACAGCGGTTCTTAAAACTTCACTCACAGAACGGGAAGTGAAGATAGGAGCATTGGTTTGTTTTGAATCTGTGTTTCCTTATTATGCTTCAGAACTGACAAACAGAGGTGCAGAATTTTTTACTGTGATCACCAACGACAGTTGGTACGGCAACACTTCGGGCCCCTATCAACACAAGGAATTTTCCACTTTACGGGCAATTGAAAACAACCGGGCAGTTGTTAGAGCAGCAAACGGTGGGATCTCATGTCTGATTACCGCCCAAGGAAAAACCGTTTTGTCAACAAAGATGTATGAATCGGCTATACTGGTTGTTGATGTTCCACTCGTGAGTGGTGAGACTGTGTTTGTGAAAACTTCTTTTGTTTTTCCGTATATTTGCTACGGATTTTCTCTTTTTGCTGTTTTACTCTGGATCATTGGAGTGATTAAAAAAAAGAGAGTGAACGAGAAAAAATAAACCGAGGTTTAAATGAAAAAGATTGTTTTATTTAGTTTAATTATTGTGGGGTTGTTTTTTGCCGGCTGTAAAGATATTCCGTCAGGTTCGATGATGGATAAAGAATTTGACAAGGTGAGGGGCACCGTCAAAAGTCTTCTTGGTGAGGAATATGAAGCTGTCAACTTCCGGGTTATAAAGGAAGGATATGTTGGAGAACAAAAAACCGAATATGAAGTGGATTATAAATTTGATTTAAATAAACCTGTGCCAATTGTTGGAGTACAAAAAGATATTCCGGGATCACTTAAATTTGAGAAGAGGGAATCCGACTGGGAGTGTACTCTCAATACGGGTAACGCTCTCGAATTTTTTAATCTGATGAAATAACGAAGTGATGAACTTGAAAATATTGTTTTGGTTGTTGCTTCCCGCACAACTTTTAATTGCCCAGGGGAGTATTTTTGATGAAATTGCCGGAACAATAAACGACCTGACCAAAATATCTCTGAACATCCTTGATATTAGTGAGGCGGAGGAGAATGATGTCGGAATTGCTTTGGGTGCCGAACTTGAAACTGAAATGAAAACGGGTTCCACTAAAAAGTGGGATGTTAAAAAGATTTTCAACAAGGTGGTAAAGACCGCCTCCAGGAAAAATATTAAATACAGCTTTAAAATTATAGCTGACGATGAGGTAAATGCCTTTGCAATTGCCGGTGGAAAGGTCTATATAAACACCGGGCTTCTGGATTTTGTAAAGTCAGAAGATGAACTCGCCTTTATAATAGCCCACGAACTGGCTCATATCGATAAAAAACATTGTATTAATAAAATTAAACTCACCTATCTCGCCGGTAAAGTAAATGTTACTCTCGCAATGCTTGTGGACGAATTAAAAGCGGTTTACGATATTCCATTTAATAAATATGACGAGTTTGAAGCGGACGACCTTGGAGTTACAATGATGCAAAAAGCCGGCTATAACAAAAAAGGCGGTATTGACTTCTTTAAAAGGCTCGCTGTTTATTATGAAGAGAGTGAAAGAGACCCGATAAATGATTTTGTGGCTTCTCATCCTCTTTCTCTTGAAAGAGCCAAAAGAATCGAAAAAATGAAGTAAAAAGGGGTTCCACCTCATGAGTAAAAAAAGTATTCTATTGATTGTTGTCCTATTGCTAATTGTTGCCGCAGGGATCATCGGTTATGTCATAATTTCGAAACAAACTCCCCAATACAATGGATTTCGCTCTTTTAAAGTTTTATCCATAAATGACTCCACACTAAATGCCGAGGTGGTTGTCGGAATAAAAAATGTTTCATTTCTCCCCCTTAAACTCGAAAAACTAAAAGCTGAATTAAAAGAAACAGGAATTAAAATTGGTGACATTTCGGTGGATAACCTCGTTGAACTTCCAACCGATTCAGTTGTTGACCTAAAATTCCATCTTAATCTCAGACTCAAGGAGACACTTCCATTGCTCGAACGGCTTCATGATACTCTTCATTTGACGGTCACAGGTAAGGCGATTGCAGGAGTTTCATTTATATCCATCCCCGTTTTGATCGATATACCTCTTCCACTTGAAATGGGAAAATCTCTTTTCTCCGGTGACAGTAAAAACGCTGCTGATTCTCTTCTCTCAATAAAGTCTTTAAGGGGTCTCACCTTACAGGGCGATTCCGTAAAGTTTGATCTGGTCATTGAAATCAACAATCCTTATAACATTGAACTTCAGATTGAGGCAATCGATAGTGGATTTGTGTTTATGGAAGGAAAAACCACGGGACGAATAGCTCTGCAAGAGGCTGTAAGTGTGGGAAAGAATGAGCCCGGGGTTGAAGCGGTTATCAATTCAAGTTGTTATGTAGGAGATTTAATCTCTGCTAGTCCTTCAACTTTGTTGGGGTTGTTCACTTCAGGGGGTAAAGTTAAATATGAGGTTAAAGGGCTGCTTGTGGTTACTTTAGTGGGAAATGAATCTACTATTCCACTTTTCTACAAAGGATCATTCGACCTTAAGGAGATATTAAAACAATGAAAGTATGTCCGGGTTGCGGAAGTAAAAATAACGATGTAGCGAAATTTTGTGTCGATTGTGGGGAACCGATGTCAAAAGCACAAGCGAATACAACTGTAGTTACCATCGGAAGGGGGGAGGGTAATACAGTTATTTTAAACAACCCGGCCGTTTCAAATTTTCATTGTGAACTTGTTATCAATAATGGGGTAGTGGTTATTAATGACAAAAACTCTTCAAACGGGGTTTATGTAAACGGAGCAAAGATAACTGCCAAGGCACTAAACAAAGGGGATATTGTAACACTTGGTTCAAAATTTGTTTTCGATTGGGAAGGTTATTCAACTCCGGGAAGAGACTCCTCGTTTGCACCATCAAACGGAAAATCTGAGTATATCATTGGTCGCGATCCATCATGTGATCGCCGGATAGATAATATTAAAGTAAGCAGAAAACATTGCCGCCTGTTTTTGGATGGAGGATTTTGGTTTGTTGAAGACCTCGGAAGCAGCAACGGAACATTCTTAAACGGGGGAAAAGTATCAAAATCAAAAGTTATTTCCTCTGACATTCTTACTGTGGGAGGTGTCCCGTTTTCACTTGAATCGATTGTTTCCGGTTCAAAGGTTTCTCTTGGAGAAACAGCTATCACCGCACATCACCTTGTATATTACGGTGGTAATCGAAAGTTGATTGACGATATCAGCCTCAATATTTCTCCCGGTCAGTTTGTTGGTTTAATTGGAGACTCGGGTGCCGGGAAAACCACACTTATGTATTTATTATGTGGCATAAACCGCCCGTCAGGTGGAGATGTAAAGATTAATGGAGAGTCTATTATTGTCCACCCCGAATTGTTTAAGGGGCAATTTGGGTATGTACCTCAGGATGACATTCTGCATCGTGAATTAAAAATTATTGAGTCTCTCGAATTTACCGGTAAACTGAGACTTGGACATAAATTTGATCGTAGTGAGATATCTGAAAAGGCTCATGACGTAATCAAAAAGTTAAACTTAAAAGGAAAAGAGGATGTGATAATTGGTTCTCCTGAGAAGAAGGGAGCAAGTGGGGGCCAGCGAAAAAGAGTGAACCTTGGTCTTGAGCTAATGACAGATCCCGGATTTCTTGTACTTGATGAACCTACGAGTGGTTTGGACCCACTTTCCGACCGCGAAGTAATGCAAATATTGCGAAAAAGTGCTGATAACGGTCAAACAGTTCTACTCACAACTCATAACATATCTGTTACAAATTTTAAATTTCTTACTCATGTAATTGTACTCGCGCAAGAGGGGAAACTTGCATATTATGGTCCCGCAAGTGAAGCATGTGACTATTTTGGAGTGGATGACCCTGTTTACATCTTTGATGCTTTGAAGAGAAAAACCCCTGATGAATGGAAAAATGTTTATAGAAAATCGAAGTATTTTCTTAATTTTTCCTTTAATGATGCAAAGCCAAAATCATACACTTCGATGAGAGTTCCGGCGTTAAACACCGATTTTTTTAATCAGATGTTTACTCTTGTAACGAGATATTTCACCGTTACAGTTCGCGATTATGAGAGACTGGCATTGATGCTCTTTATTGCTCCCGCGATCGCCTTCCTGGTAAACATGCTTTTTGAGGGTGAAGCTGCAGAACTGAAAGCATTATTTATACTTGTTATCTCAACAGTCTGGCTGGGTTGTTCAAATGCGGTAAGAGAAATTGTAAATGAACGAAGTATTTTTAAGCGGGAGCGGATGGTCAATCTTTCGATCCCTGCTTATCTGACCTCCAAAATGGTTGTTCTCCTCATATTTTCATTTTATCAGACAACCTGCCTTGTTGGAATTACCAGTCTGAATTTCAGCTATTCAAATGGATTTGGACTGTTTCTAATCCTTTTTTACACCTCTTTTATTGCAACAATGTTAGGATTGTTAATATCTGCAATTTCAAGGACTGAGGCATTTGCGCTCACAGTTCTTCCTTTGGTACTGATTCCGATGGTAATATTTGCCGGTTTGGTCGAGTATTTTGGACAAATGCAGGATGCAGTGCAGTGGTTTTCAGGGTTGTGGCTTAGTCGTTGGACATACGAACTTTCAATGATAACTTCCTATGAAAGAGGGGTTGAGATTTTAGGATTTAATAATGATGGATCGGTTATCGCTATTGTGGTAATGACGGTTATGTTGATCGCTTTTACCGGTGGATTGGTTTGGAAACTCATGAGCCTCGACAAGAGGAGATAACAATTAAAAACAAAAATTGTCTCCATCTATGGAAACTGCTACACTTTCAGGTTAATTGTCAGAATTTGGCACAAAAAAAATCCCCGAAAGTTGTCACTACCGGGGATAAATTATTTTATGAAATGTCTATCCGAATTATCCTCTGATAATCGACAACAACTCTTCGGTTTTGGCATGCATAAGGGGGATATCTCCCACTGTTTCAACATTTAATCTTATGATAGGCTCGGTATTTGACATCCTGAGATTAAATCTCCAATTACCATAGTCAACACTTACACCATCGGTATAGTCAAAAATTCCATCACTGTATTTTGCTTTTATCTCTTCAAGTTTTGCAGGGGCATCGGCAATTTTCGAATTTATCTCACCTGAGCAGGGATATTTTTCGATCATTTCGTTAACCAGTTGTGAAAGTGATTTGCCTTCCTCAGACATCAACTGAACAACCAGAAGAAATGGAATAAGCCCTGAATCAGAATATGCATTGTCGCGGAAATAATGATGTGCCGACATTTCGCCGCCATATATCGCATTTACTTCTCTCATTTTTTCTTTGATAAAGGCATGCCCGCTTTTTGATTGAACTGCCTCACCACCTGCTTCTTTACAGACTTCAATGGTGTTCCAGACAAGTCTTGGGTCGTGAATTATCTTCTCACCGGGGTTCATTTTCAGAATCGATTTGGCAAGCATCCCAACAATATAATACCCTTCAATAAAATCACCCGACTCATCAAAGAAGAAACAGCGATCGTAGTCACCATCCCAGGCAACGCCGAGGTCAGCTTTGTTTTCAATTATCGCATCGATGGTTGGTTTGCGGTTCGCTTCAATCATTGGATTGGGGACACCATTAGGGAAATTGGAATCGGCATCATTAAACAGTTTGATCATTTCTATTGGGAGGATTTTTTCCAGTCGGTCGAGCATCGGTCCAACACACCCGTTGCCTGCATTTACGACCACTTTCATTTTTTTCATTTTTTTAAGATCGTAAAATGTTCCGAGGTGCACTACAAATTCATCTGATATGTCTCGTTGAGAATAGTTTCCTTTTGCGGTTGAAAGAGGGTCAAATCCACCATTACCAATTATCTCTTCGATTGAATTGAGACCTGAATCGTAACTTATGGGAATTGATCTTTCACGGACAAATTTCATTCCGTTATATTCGGGTGGGTTGTGAGATGCGGTGATCATAATTCCACCGTCGGCATTCAGATATGAAGTGCCAAAATAAACCATTTCAGTACCGCACAAACCGATATCAATTACATTCACACCTGAATCGAGGAATCCATTTACCAGAGCTGTACTCAATTCTTCAGAGGATTTTCTTATATCCCGTCCTATAACAACCGACCTGCAACCGGTGAATTTTTTGTAACCTCTGGCAATATTATATGCCAGATCAACATTTAATTCAGAAGGAACCACTCCTCTGATATCATAAGCTTTAAAACATGCGATATTCGACATTGAATCTCCGGGTATCTAGAAAATAATTAAAAATACATTTCTCAATTTAATGATATGTGGGGGATTGGAGAAACTTTAGAACTTTAGAACTTTAGAACTTTGGAACTTTAGAACTTTAGAACTGAGACTCTTTTCTCTCTGTTTCTTATCCCTGCGAAAATAATTCTCTTGCAAGTACAAAATCTCTATATAGGTACAAATTTTTATATATTTTTATTCTATGTAAATAAGTTAAGTTGATGTGTTGAATATAATTGGAGGAGCTATCGCGAAAAAAGCTACAAATGCTAAACATTTTGCCAAATGTAATAATGTGAAATGTGGAAGCTTCTTCGTTCTTGAGCCGGGCTTAAAAGACGAGGAACTTGGTTATTTGTGTCCGGAGTGTTCAGGCAAATCTCAGAGGTATCATATAGTTCAATGCTCGAGCTGCAAAACCGTTCTTAATTTCATTGGTGCATCAGACAAGGAAGACAAATTTGTTTTTACTGTCGAAAAATGCAGCCATTGTTTTGGGACGGAAGAGGATGAATGTATGATCCATCCGGTTTATGCCACAGACCACTTTATCTGAAGCTTGGAGGCTGTTTTGATATCTGATATCAGGCAGCCTCTTTTTTTAAATCATTTATCTTCCAAAAACACTTCCACTTAACCCGCCATCAACTGAAATAGCCTGTCCCGTTATATAAGACGATATGTCCATTGCAAGATAGGCAGCGAGAGATGACACTTCATCGGGTCTTCCTACACGATTGAGTGGAGTTCTTCCAACTATTCGTTCATAATTTGAATTGTTTGCAAGATAATCTTCTGTGAGTGGAGTTTTTATGAACCAGGGAAGAATTGCATTTACCCGGATGTTATACCTACCCCACTCGACGGCAAGCGATCTTGTTAATTGATTCACAGCAGCTTTTGAAGCAGCGTAGGGGAAACCGGTTCCGTCATCAAGAATTGAGGCGATTGAACTGATATTGATTATAGAGGCAACCTGCGAAAGTTTCATTAACGGTAGCAAACCTCTGCTCAGCTCAACCACACTAAAATAGTTTAACTCAAAAAGGTGTTTGATTTCTTCTTCAGAATATTCATGAGCCTTTTTACGAATATTAGACCCGGCATTGTTAACCAGGATATCAAGTTTATCGAATTTTTTCAGTAGTAATTTGATAATCTTTTGACGGTCCTCTTTTACAGAGACATCACAACTTATTCCATCTATTCGTTCACCTTTGTGTTTATCTATAATATTCTTGAGATTGGTTTCATCTCTCGCAACAATAAAAACAAAGGCACCGAGTGACAGGAATTCCTCTACTATCTCAAGTCCAATTCCTTTTGTTCCACCGGTTACCAAAGCATTTTTGCCTTTTAGGCTCCATTTTTTCATAGTCTTGCACCATAAAATTTATTAAGTTCTTGTATAAAATATCATTTTTAATGTTATTTTAGGTAAACTTTGAAATAATACATACGGAATGAAATGAAACGCGTTATCACACTATTTATTGTAATGGCTTTTTTTGTTAATGCCCAGCAAGCGGAAAAACCGAAACTTGTTGTTGGGATTGTTATCGATCAGATGAGGTACGACTATATCTCCCGGTATTGGGACCTCTTTGGTGAGGGGGGATTTAAAGAACTTGTAAATAATGGATACCAGTGCAGTAATACACAATACACATATTTACCGACATATACCGGTCCCGGGCATGCTTCAATTTTCTCGGGAACTGCTCCATGGATGCACGGAATTGTTGGGAATTTTTGGTATGACAGGGACTCCAAAAAGTCGATTTATTGTTCTGATGATTCCACTGTGACCGCTGTTGGTGGAACACCTGAGCAAGGGAAATATTCACCCCGCCTTTTACTCTCCAACTCAATTGCAGATGAAATGAGAATCTCCAATTCGTTTAAATCAAAAACCATTGGTATTGCGATTAAGGAGCGAAGTTCGATTCTTCCGGCGGGTCATTCAGCCAATGGTGCCTACTGGTTTGATGAAATTCTGGGGTTATGGATTACTTCCACCTATTATATGAACGACCTGCCACAGTGGGCGAAAGAATATAATGCCCGTAAAAGATCAAATGAATTGTTGAAAATGAAGTGGGAAACTTCGTTTCCGATCGAAAGATATACAATGTGTTCGGAAGATGACAATCCACATGAAGGTCTGTTTAAAGGAGAAACAAAACCCGTTTTCCCACACGATATTCCCGCAATCACAAAAGCATTGGGGAATTTTAGTGCGATTGAGGGGACTCCACAGGGGTTAACCCTGACCCGTGAATTTGCAGAAGCTGCAATTATTGGCGAAAAACTGGGGCAGGGTGAATTCACAGATATGCTCACACTTAGCTTTTCTTCTACCGATTATGTTGGTCACAGATACGGACCACAGGCAATCGAAACCGCTGATATTTATATAAAACTTGATAAAGAGTTAAAAGACCTTATCACATTTCTGAAAAAACAATTCCCAAATGGCGATTATTTGGTGTTCCTGACTGCTGACCATGGTGCAGCCGAAGTTCCGGGATATGTGAGACAAAACCATATAGATTGTGGTCTTCTCGATTTTTCAACTTATGAAAAAGTTGCTGAAGAAGCTCTCAGGAAGAAGTTCACCCATCCTGCCAGCACAAAGTTTATTGCAGACATCAAAAATTATCAAATCTACTTTGATTATGATATGCTCAAAAAGTATAACACCACTATCTCCGAAGTAACCGCAATAATTAGACCTGAACTGTTAAAAATCTCAGAATTGAGGGAAGTTTTTGAGTCAACCGACCTTGAGACCCGTTCAAGTTCTTATGATCCACTCAGAAGTAAATACTTCTTTGGATACAACAAAAAAAGAAGTGGCGACGCATGGATAGTTTTTAATCCGGGGTGGTTACAGCATGACAGCAAAGGCACATCACATGGCTCACCATATGAATATGACACTCATGTACCTCTGATCTTTTATGGAATGAGTGTTAACAAAGGAGAATACAGAGGGAAAGTGGAGATTACAGATATTGCCCCCACTGTTTCCAATTTCCTTAAGATTAATTCCCCAAATGGAAGTTTTGGAAATGTAATTGAGGGAGTCTTTAAAAAGTAGCAATTTTTATATTTTAATGAATTAAATTTGAAACCTGAATGTCATTTTATTGGCATTCAGGTTTTCTTTTTCCTACGAATTTCCGGATCGGGATGTTTTCCATTTCTACACTAAAAAAGACCGCTTTTTTTTCTTTACTGCTTTTTGCTGCTACCATGACCAATGCTCTTTTTTTTAACCAACTTGGTTATTATGCTGCATTAGTCTTCCTCTCGGTTGTTTGGTTAAAAGGTGAAAAAGAAGTCTTTCCCAAAACAGGACTTGGAGTGTTTATGCTCCTCTTTTTAATTGCCGAAGTATTGGCTTTGGCATTCTCTGATAATAAAGCGCAGGCACTCGAATTTGGGTTTAAAAGGGTAATTCTTCTTCCAATTGTTTTTACAATAGCAGCGGGTATTAATGATGAAAAACAGCTCAAAATCTTCTTCTTTACTTATCTGGTTTTTGCCCTTGGTTCTGATTTTATGTATATCGGATTTTCGATAGAGTATTTTCTGAAAGACCTTTACAAGTTTACATCTGAGGGGCCAAGTGTCCTTTTACATCCCATCACAACAAGTGAACTTACTTCATTTACAGCACTTTTCCTTTTTTCACTTTTCCTTAATGAGAGCAGAAGAAAATGGAAAATCGCCTGGTTGGTACTTTTTCTTATCTCTTTTGTTTCGTTGCTCGCAACCTTTAAAAGAACAGGGTGGATAGGGCTTGGGCTGGGCATTCTGGTAATTTTACTCTTGAACAAAAATTATAAGGTTATCGCTTTTGGTGTTATGGCTTTTATTGTAATGATCGTTTTCTCCACTAATGAATCAAGGGTATTTATTTCCGATCTGAATGGAAATCCTGTGGCCGCTTTTGAAACAGACGGTCTTGCCTATAAGGTTCAGACGGAGGGGGAAGAACTGTTTATCTCCGATTTTAACGGGGGATTAAAAATATATAAAAACGGGGTAATACAGTCGGTTCTGGAAACGCCGGCTCCCATTTACGAAATTGAAAAGTGGGGAGATAAATATACCGCATTTTTGAGCGATTACAGGATTTTAATTCTTGGAAAGGATAAAAAGACCGGATTCAGGATAGAGAAGGAATTCACCTCTCCGGGGTATTTGGGCAGAGTACGGGTCAGCAGAGGAATGCTTTACACAGTTGATAGTGACAGTGGAATTACAGTTTACCGAAGTATAAATGAGATAAATAAACCTGTTAGATTTCCTCAATTTAAAAGAGGAATTGGTATAGTTGTAGATTCAAATTATATAAATCTAATTTATTCAAATTATGCGCATACAACGATAAAACTTGATTCAGCAGGTTTTCCAGGGGATACTGTGTTCTATGATTCAAAGATACCAGAGGGTGCATCCTTTATCAGTTTTGTTCAGGGCAAATCATTATACTATTTTAACAAAGCTTTCCGACTCGCTGATCCCATCACCGGTAAAATAAAACCACTTCCACCAAATACCGACTGCAAAGGGGTGGCATATCCAACAGTTGCGTCCGGAACTGACTCGATTTATATTATCGGAATGGATAAAAATCTCTACAATCTGACGATCAAGGGCGATTCATCAGTGTTTCTTGATATCAGAGGTAAACTAGGCTTTTATCCATTTTCGCTAACGGCTTCAGATAAAAATATCTTTTATACCGATATTAAAAAGAGCCGGCTTTTAAGTTTCTTTGATATTACAGGTGAGAGTAACAGAAACAGACTCGTAATGTGGCGTATCGGCTGGGAAATATTTAAAGATCATCCCTTTTTTGGTGTAGGTGATATTGATCTTGCCGGTATTTTTAAGGAGTATAATCGTCCGTATGAAAAAGAGATAAAAGGGCACCTCCACAATAATTTTTTTCATCTGCTTGCCACACTTGGCGGATTTGGAATAATTTCCATTTTATTGTTGTTATATATGATGTTACTTAAAATGTACAAAATATTTAAGACGACAGAACATAGGTCATTCCACCGGGCACTTGTGATGGGTTCCCTTGCCTGTTTTGCATCATTTGCCGGAGCAGGCTTAACGGAGTTTAACTTTGGTGATCACGAAATTATAACAATGGTGTGGTTCTCAGTTGGTCTCTCATTTGCTGTTGCAAAGGTTTCAGACAATTTGATTAAAGAAAAATAAACGATTAATATGACAGTAAAAAAACAGATTCTTTTCCTTTTTATTTTATTTTCGATTGTAGTATTTCCTCAGACAGTTTCTGTGAGCGGGAAAGTGGTTGACCAGAAAACAGGGGAGGCTCTATCTTTCGGGACTTTGCGGGTAGTGGGAAATAAAACCGGAACCACATCAAATAAAGATGGCAATTATGAACTCCTTCTAAAGAAGGGGAAATATAAAATTACGGCGTCGTTTGTAGGGTATCTTTCGGATACTGTGGAGGTTGAAGTTGTAAAAAACCTTACAAATGTAAATTTTTCTTTGGTGAGTTCACAAGTGGAGTTGAAAGAAATTACAGTGTTTCCGGGAGAAAATCCTGCTTTTGGGATAATTCGAAAAGCGATTGAGAGAAAAAATGAGAGAAAAAATATTCTCAAAAGTTACAAATTTAACGCTTATACGAAAGGAATCATAAGAACCACAGACGATATAAGCGTTTCAGGAAGCAGGTCAGGACAAGCGATAACTTTAGGGACTGCCTCCGACACAGGTGATCTGAAAATCACCGGAATTATAGAAAACGTCTCTGAAGCCTACTTCAAAGCACCATCCCAATATAAAGAGATAATTACTGCCAGAAGGCAATCAGCTAATGTACCATCTTTTGCAAATATTTTAACGGGTGGAAGGTTCATTGCAAACTTTTACGAGGATCAAATCATCTTTTTTGGGAATAATAATTTTATCGGTCCTATTGCGGATAACTCTATTCCCCACTACTATTATTACATAAAAGATACCCTCTCGATAGATCACAAAAATATTTTTAAAATACATATTGAACCTGATGATCCTGCCGATCCCGGGTTCATCGGTGATCTCTATATACTGGATAAATCCTTTGACCTGATCAAGGTGGAACTGTCGGCAAACAAGGTCGGTACCGTAGCATATTTTTTTGATACACTTACCTTTTTTCAGCAATATCTGGAATATACCGAAAATGCAATTTATATGCCTGCCGACTATAGAATCGTGGCAAATGTGAATTATTTGGGACTTCTTAAGGCAGGATTTGAGTTAAATACTGCATTAAATGATTGGGAACTGAATATTCCGCTTAATGATGATATTTTTGGCAAAGCGCTGATAACAGTGCTACCCGATGCTGATTCAAAAGATTCATCTTTCTGGAATGTATATCAAGGGATTCCAAATACTGTTGAGGAAGTTGAAGCATATACAAGGATTGATTCCCTCGAAAACAAACCACAAAATTTCTGGGATAATTTTTCACTTCTCTCAGACAGAATCTCATTCAGTGATAATTTTTCGATCAGCGGTTTGCCCGCGATGTACCATTTTAATCCTGTTGAAGGACACACTGCCGATTTCAGGGTAAATGGATTTGATTTAATGGATAAAAGACTCACAACTGTTCTAAATTTAAGTTATGGCTTTGATGATCAAAAGTTTAAATCTTCATTATCAGCTACATATCTTCTTGGTGATTATCGGACCCACCGACTCGATTTTAAAATTTACGACGGTATCAACACACTTTTTCGGAGTAACCAGGAATACGGAAAAGTATTCACATCGTTAAGCACCCTTTTTTCAAAATATGATTTTAATGATTACTACTATTCAAAGGGAGTGGAATTTTTATATTCAGGTGAAATATTTCCCGTTTTGAACGTTGATCTTGGATTTAAGAACAGGACAGATAATTCAGCGGTAGTTAATTCAAATGCTTCAATATTTAACACTGATAAACAATACAGACAAAATCTCGCGGTAACTGAATTGAGACTGAATGAATTTTCAGCCGGATTAAGGTTCGATTCACGAAATTATATTGAAGACGGACTTTACAGAAGAAGATTGTGGGGGAATTTTCACTTCACAACTGAAGCCGAAATTAAATATGTTCCGGGTGATATGAGTTCAGGAATTGACTATAAAAGTTATTCCCTTTGGGGACGAATGTTCCTCAGGACTTCACTAAACACCACAATGACAATCAGGGCAAATTTCTTTTCAACAGACGGGGGAATGCCTGTTCAGATGCTCTATTCCCTTCCCGGAAACATTTCAGGTACCTCTCAGAATCAATCTTTCAGAACACTTGATTTGGGTGAATTTATCGGTGACAGGGGATGGACAGTTTTTATTGTGGAGAATCTGGGAGATCTCCCATTGCGATTAACGGGGATATCTTTTCTAAAACGATTAAATCTCCAGTTTACAGGATTTTTTAATGCGGGGATGATCGAGTATGGTCAGGCTTCCAAGGCACTTCAACCATTTAATGTAAAAAGACTCACCTCTCCTCTCTACGAGATTGGTTTTGGAGTGGGTCATCAACTGTTTCCGGTCCGGTTTGATTTTGGTTTTCGCTTAAATCATACAGAAGAAAAGAGTTTTAGAGTAGGAATTAACACATTTTTGATCTTATAGGAAACCAATATGTCAACAATTGAAATCAAAACAAAAGCAGGCAGTTTTTATCCCGGTAAAGTTCTTTGTGTAGGTAGAAACTACGAAGAACACGCAAAAGAACTTGGAAATGAAGTACCTGATTTTCCGCTTTTTTTCATGAAACCCTCCTCAAATTTGGCACAGTCAGGTGCTGTAATTGAGGTTCCACCTTATTCTGACGATATGAATTACGAAACTGAGCTTGTGCTTTTGATCGGCAAAGACATTAAAAATGTTTCACATGAAGAAGCGGAAGAGGCGATAATTGGGTATGCAACCGGACTTGATATGACCCTGCGTGATCAGCAGAATATCCTAAAAGGGAAGGGACACCCATGGGAAAAAGCAAAATGTTTTGATAATGCAGCAATTGTATCTGAATTCATTTTGAAAGAAGACCTCCATCTGACACTGGATGAAAAAATCGTTCTACACGTTAATGGTGAAATAAAACAAAACGCACCATTAAATTTAATGATATTTAAACCGGCAGTTATTGTGTCGGAAATATCAAAAATGATGACCATCGAAAAGGGTGATCTTGTGTTTACCGGTACTCCTGCAGGAGTGGGAAGGGTAACATCAGGGGCAGAGTTGTCCGGATATGTAGAAGGAATTCCTATTGTAAAAGCGACGATAAAATAGATTTAACCCGTCAGTTTTTTTAGCGCCAGTTTCACAATTTCTTCGACTGAGGCTTTTGGATTTTCATCACAAAGAGAACCGACCACTTTTTCTGCTGCTTTTTGGTTAAATCCAAGAGTGATTAATGCAGTTAGTGCTTCAACTCTTGCTCCTCTGTGAGCAAACATGGTTGTCGAAGATGACTGAATTGAAGAGACTTTGCTTTTTAATTCAAGAATGAGTCTTTCAGCAGTTTTTTTGCCGATGCCGGGGGCTGCATAAATACGGTGTGTATCTCCCAGTTCAATTGCATTCCTGAGTTCATCAACCCTGATACCTGAAAGAAGTGCTATTGCAGTTTTTGGGCCAATTCCCGAAACTGAAATCAACAGACGAAACATGTCTCTTTCATCTTCCGAAATAAAACCAAAAAGTGTTATGGCATCCTGACTTACATTTGTATGAATAAAAAGAGAAGCCGATTGGTTTTCGCCAATTTTTTCAAATGTCATTAATGAAATGGATACATCATAACCCACACCATTTACATCTATTAGTAACTGTGTGGGTTTTTTAATTAATAATTTTCCTGTCAGGTAGCCAATCATGTTTTTAGGTATTAAGTATCGGGTATCAGGTATTAAAACCTTTTAATTAGTTTAACCACAAAGTTAGTCATTTTTAACTATTCCGGGATTTTGTTTTACAAATTCTGTCCAGGATCTGGGCTTTTTATCTTTGGTGCCTGTTTGGAAAGATGCACAAAGAGCTATTGCCAGAGCATCGGAAGCATCAAGCGGAATCTCTTTTCCACCAAGATTTAACAAGGTTTTCACCATGAAGTTCACTTGTTCTTTTGATGCATTACCTTTTCCGGTGACCGATTTTTTTACTTCCTTGGGAGAATACTCGGAAACTTTTAATCCACTTCGTATCGAAGCAATTATAGCCGTTCCTCTGGCATAACCAAGTTTTAGAGCTGACTGGATGTTTTTTCCATAAAAAGCTGTTTCAACGGCACATTCTTCAGGGTGGTATTGCCTTATGACATTGTCAATTTCATTGTAGATGAAAGCAAGTTTGTTGGGCATCTCCAAATTTGATGGCACATAAATAACACCATATCCCAGATTTTCCCGCCGGTTTTCATCCTTAAAGATTATTCCATACCCACATTTAACCGTACCCGGATCAATCCCAAGAATTATCATAAGTCCAATCTATTTATCATTTAAGAAGCAACATCTTCCTTGTTTGTAAAAAACTGCCTGCTTTTATCCTGTAGAGATAAACTCCCGATGGAAGTGTTGAGCCATCAAAGGACACTGAGTATTTACCCGGTAACATAGTCTCATTAACCAGTGTTGATAACAATTCACCTGTGGTGTTATAGATTTCAAGTCTGACAAATTCCTCGGACTTTATCGAAAATTTTATCTTTGTTTCAGGATTAAACGGATTAGGATAATTTTGTTCCAGACCAAATTCAAGGGGAATTCCTTCATGTTCAACCGATTGAGGTTCCTCCCATCTGACAATAAGTTCAACTTTTGGATGAGCGGGATCATTTGACCAAATTCTCAGGGTGTCTGTATAAATTGGTGGTGACATCGTGACTGGAATCAGTAACTCAACAAAAAACAAAACAGAATCGCCGCCTGGGATTGTTGCATTCATTGGCTCTATGTAAGCGAAGAATTCAAGGTTTCCTGTTATGGTCAGTGAGTCAACTATAAGTGTATCGTCACCAACATTTTTTACATAAAAAGTATCCCTCAAGTGCCACTCAGAAGTGTATTCCAGGGTAAGCGAATCCTTGGATACAACTATTTGTTGTGGTGCAAGCGCACGACCTTTCATTGGAATTCTGATAACTGAATCCTGTGGGTCATTTGATTTCAGGACAAGAGTGTCTAATTTAAGCCCACTTGTAAGAGGCATAAACACAAACACTGCAACTCCGGTGTCCCCAGGGGCAACAGTTACAGGATAATCAAGTCTGATACTGTAATCGGTTGTGTTCCAGTTGTAACTTTTTAATTGTAAAGTTGTATCTCCGGTGTTACGGATCATCAGGTCAAATTGTGACATCCCCAAAACAGGAACAGAACCAAAATCCATAACAGAATCATCTACAACAATATTTGGCTCCTTAAATAGCTTACCTCTTTTAAGTAGAATATCACACAAAACTACACTGTTTACAACAGCCGCAGGAGAAAATGTAATTGCAATTTCTCCATTACCTCGCGCTGCAATAGTACTTGTGTTTCTTGTTACATAAGGACTTCCGCCATAAAATACATTCATTGTATCGCTAAAAACACCATCCTTCAGATATTTCATAAAAAATCCTTTACCTGAAGCCGACTGTGAAGATTGCCATACAAAGAAGAAATTATCGTTGTCATCTTTAGCAAAATTTGCATAACCGGCAGGAAGTTGTCCGGCAGGAGTAAAACTGACAGGTGCGGAAAAGGCTCCTGATACATTATTAATATATTGTAAAGCGCGTAAAGATTCATTTCTGAAAATGATATGGATTTTATCTTTACCGTCAATCACAAGTTTTGGATTTGCAATGTAAGCTGTTACACCTGTTGCATACTCGGTTAGGGTACCTGAAACATTATTATAATATTTTAAGATACCTGTCGAAACACCACCGGATTTAAAGACAAAGTGCATAAATCCCTGAGAGTCGAAAACAATTTGGGCATCAACATCACCAGATGTTTCACCTTCAGCAAGCAATAATTCCGGGGACATTGATGAATCTGACGGGTTGTACCATCTATAATATACATTATCGGTACCTGTGACATAAGTGTAATAAACGAAGTGAACCTTGCCATCGGGTCCCACCATTGAGGCAGGAGTAGCTTTGTTTAATCCGCCGGTGGTTATATATACCGGAGTGGTGAAGGTACCACTCGTATTCCCTGTGTATTTTACCTGATAAATACCACCTGCGGGGTCTTTTCCGATCATACCCACATGAATATTACCTGCTGAATCCATCGAAATGGTTGGGTAGTTCTCGTCATTCAGATTATTTGTGATTTGCTGAGAAGTGAACTGACCATCACTCCCTTCTTGCACATAGTATATTTCCCGTGTATCACTTGCACTTCCAAGTGAACCTGAATATACGAGTCTGATCTTTCCTTCACGGTCGAACAATATCGTTTGTCGATTGTTGAATTTGTTATCGGCAACAATGGTATCGAGGGGAAAAGGGATCGATTGTGAAATAATTTTTACAGTGAGGAGAAAAAATGTAACAAATGTTTTCATTTTATCATCTTTATTTAATAATTTTAAACTCGGGAAAATAACTTAATCATTCCTGCACAAATAATCAAGCACAAATAATTAAAGCAACGCTATGAAGCTAAAAATCAAAGTTCCGAATACATTAATTCTTCTATCTTCATTACTGGTGATAGCAGCGGCACTCACACTTGTAATACCTGCAGGTGAATTTGACCGAACAAAAGGCTTTCAGGGGCTGGATGTTGTGGTGCCGGGTTCGTACAAACAAATCGAAAATGTATCACAATTTAATCTCAATATCCTGCTTGCTCCTATAAAAGGATTTATGGCAGCCTCAGAGATTATTGTTTTTATTCTCTTTGTAGGTGGAGCTTTTTATGTATTCCAAAGAACCCAGGCAATTGATTCGGGGATAAAAGCATTAGCCAAGGCACATAAAAAATCTGCTGTCGTAAGAAGAATGTTAATTCCCATCTTTATGGTGATTTTCTCGTTAGGAGGTGCTACATTTGGCATGAGCGAGGAGACAATCCCTTTTATTATGATATTTATTCCTCTGGCGCTTGTCCTGGGTTACGATACAGTTACGGGTGTTGCAATCCCGTTTGTAGGGGCTTCAACCGGTTTTGCGGCGGCATTTATGAACCCGTTTACGATAGGAATTGCTCAGGGAATTGCTGGTTTACCCCCAATGTCAGGTATCGGATACAGATTAATTATTTGGGTGATTTGTACAACGGTTGCCATCTGGTTTGTAATGAGATATGCTGCAAAAGTTAAAAAAGATCCACAATCGAGCATAACTTATGAACAGGATATTGAAAAAAGAAAAGATCTTCGTGTTGAAGACCTCGAAAATTTTAGTGGTATGGATAAAAGGCACTCCGCAGTATTGGTTACTTTCCTCATCGGAATTCTCACCGTTGTATTTGGGGTGTTAAACTATGGTTGGTATATCAAAGAAATTTGTGCAGTGTTTTTAGCAACGGGTATTTTGACAGGGATAGTTGGTGGACTAACCGCGAATGAAATATCAGATTCCTTTGTTGCAGGAGCAAAAGACCTTATTTCAACTGCGTTTGTTGTTGCACTATCAAAAGCCCTCCTGATAATTGCCTCCGACGGAAAAATTATTGATACTATCCTCTATGCGTTTTCTGCTCCACTCGATGGACTTCACCCGATTGGTTCTTCAATTGTGATGTTATTTGTTCAAAAAGTAATTGTCTTTTTTGTACCATCCGGTTCAGGTCAGGCAGCACTTACGATGCCGGTGATGGCGCCTCTGAGTGACATCCTAGGTGTCTCACGGCAGACTGCAGTTTTAGCATTTCAGTTTGGCGAAGGATTTGCCAATATGATCATCCCAACTTCGGCAGTAACCATGGGAATTTTGACCCTTGCAAAGATTCCTTATGAAAAATGGGCAGTCTGGGTTTTGCCGTTGGAGATTATTTTTATTATTTTAGCATGTCTGTTAATGATTCCTCCATATTTTATCTGGCAATAAATGAACTATAATGAACTTGCAAAAAAAGCCCGTGAAGCGCAGAACGGTAGTTATTCACCATATTCAAAATTCAGGGTAGGGGCTGCGCTCCTTACCGAAGACGGGGAAGTTGTGCTTGGTGCTAATGTTGAAAACGCTTCATACGGATTGACAAGCTGTGCCGAAAGGAACGCAATTACCAGAGCCGTTAACGACGGGAAAAGAAAATTTAAGGCTATCGCTGTTGTGGGTGACATGGATGAATTTTGCACTCCATGTGGTGCCTGTCGTCAGGTAATGGATGAATTTTGCGGTAAAGAATTCGAAATAGTTTTGATAAATTCGAAAGATGAATTAAAAATTCTTAAAATGAATGACATTCTCCCGTTTTCTTTTAACGGGGAACACCTGGTTTAAGAACTTCAGAACTTCAGAACTTAAGAGTTCCGGTACTTTAAAGTTCCAGTACTTTAGAGTTCCGGTACTCCAGAGATTCAGAGTTCCGAAGTACTGAAGTTCCGAAGTTCTCAACAACTCCATACATTTAACACAAAAAACCAATGATGAATGAATTTCCGCATTTGCAGCCGAGAGGATCCGGATGGATCGAAGTGGTTGCAGGTTGTATGTTCAGCGGCAAAACCGAAGAATTAATAAAACGGCTGAGAAGAGCCAAGATTGCCAAACAAAGGGTTTTGGTTTTTAAGCCAAAGATTGATAACCGTTATGCTGAGGAATCAATTGTCTCCCACAGCGAGTTATCACTCCCTTCGATTAATATTCAGAACATTAATGAAGTTTATGATCTTGTTGGTGATGCTCAGGTGGTTGGAATTGATGAAGCACAATTTTTTAGTAATGACCTTATTGAGGTATGTACCACACTTGCAAACAGTGGCAAAAGGGTCGTAGTTGCCGGACTTGATCAGGATTATAAAGGTGTTCCGTTTGATCCAATGCCCGAACTGATGGCAATAGCAGAATTTGTTACAAAACCGTTGGCTATATGTGTGGTTTGTGGAAGTCCCGCATCAAGAACTCAAAGAAAAACAGCCTCCGGCGACCGTGTTTTAATCGGTGCTTCCGACAGTTATGAAGCAAGGTGCAGACAATGTCACTACATCCCCGGTGAACAGGAAGATCCGGCCCTTTTTTAATCGTGAAAAATCTTCGTTTTAATCAAAAATTAATAAACTTTTTGTTGCTGCTTGTCATCTTCATCAATTTGGCAGGTGCGCCTTTCCTTTTTATTGTGCTTCAAAAGAAAATAAAAAGGGAGATGAAGAGACTTATCCTTTCTCAGGTTCCGCCTGAACTCTTGATACCATTTACACTTCCTGCCGATCGTAATCTATGTGAAGCTGCCGGGTATGAATTTATACACGACAAAGAGTTTCGTTTTCGCGGGATGATGTTTGATATCATAACGAGTGAACGGATTGGAGACTCTGTCAAACACCTGTGTGTAAATGATACGAATGAGGAAGAGCTTATTCGTGCATTTATGGACCATACACAAAAAAAGAAACCATTCGATTTCCCATCTTTTAATGCACAATCAAATATTTTTGTAAGCTCAGGTGCAATTAATGAGGTGAAATGTATTAATGTTTCTGAGATACTTTTGTATTATCAACAAGAACCCGCAATTCTTTCGGGTATAAAAACACCGCCGGAACACCCTCCAAAATCGTTTATTTCTTAAACGATTTAATAACACAATAATTTCGGAGAAATTTATGAAAATAAGAATTGCATTAATTTTATTAATGACATTCGGGGTGGTCTATGCTCAAAATCCACAAGATTCGATAGTCAAAACCTATCATCTTGGAGAAGTTGAGATTTCCGGCTTCAAGATTGAAGAGGTACCCATGCCCCAGACAACAAAAATAAACTATTGGGAACTGCGAAAAGCTGACGCCCCTGATTTGGCTCAACTTCAGAAAAACATCCCATCAGGCAGAATAAGAACAAACTCCCGTGGTGAATCGATCCTTTTTTTAAGAGGAGCCGGTGAGAGGCAATTAGGTCTCTTTTTTGATGGAGTTCCATACAATGTCCCTTGGGATAATCGTTTTGATCTCACATTTTTACCGCTTGATGTGGTTGGTGAAATCACTGTGAGCCAAAATGCAAGTTCAGTTTTATACGGTGCAAATGTTCTTGGTGGTGCGGTAAATATCAATACTTATGAGCGAGGGACCAATGGAAGCAATGGTTCATTCTCTTTTAGTGGCTCAAATTCAGAAACATATTCGAGTTCAGGTTCATTTGATTGGAAAAAGGATAATTTCAACTTTACTGCTGCAGTTGCCTACCTCGATTCAAAGGGGAGCATCCTGCCCGGAAATTCACCTTCGGAACTACAGAGTCAAGACAGGGATGCCAAATATATCACTAACACTCAGCGGAACAGGTTTTCACTTTTTACAAGAGGGGAATGGTGGTTTAGTGAATCCTCGAAGACAGGATTATCTGTAAATTTTGTTACAGGTTCAAAAGGTGTTGCACCCGAGACGCATGTTGCACCAACTGATGCAAGGCTATGGAGATACCCCGAATGGAACAGAGTGACCGTTTCATCAAATTCAAAATTCAGGTTAAATGACAAGGTTGATTTGACAACTGTACTTTGGTTCGATAATTTTGGTCAAAAAATTGAAACATACTCCAACCTTTCGTTTTCTACAGTAACTGAATCTCAACAAGATAAAGATCTGACATTTGGTGGAAGAGCATCTTTGATTTTTCGAATGAATGAGAATCACTCACTTCACGGAGTTATGAATTTCTCTTCAACCGCACATAACGAAAAAATCTTTAATGGTTCCGGTAATCAAACATCAGACTACGATTATTCACAAAATTTCTTGAGTTCGGGCCTGGAATATTCTTTCAAATATGAAGAATTTTCTCTCCTTGCCGGTGGAGTATATGATCTCAGTATGATCAACAAAACAGGAGCGTTCACACAATATGGTAACACAAGTGCATCTGCTCCCGGTCTTTTTGCATCTGCCTCATGGGAAATTTCACCCGATTGGGAAGTGTTTGCAGGAGTAACCTACAGGAATAGATTTCCCTCATTGCGGGAATCGTTTTCAGGTGCTCTCAACAGATTTAAGGCGAATCCCGATCTTAAACCGGAAAAGGGTACGCTGACCGATTTTGGTGTAAAATTTGGAAGTGATGGAATTTCATTAAAACTTTCAGGATTTTATAACAGTTACTCAGATTTGATAAGCCAAATTAGATTAACCGCTGCGCAAGACCCACAAAGGAGAAGAATGAGAATAAACATTGCGGATGCTACCATTGTTGGTACTGAATTAGTGTTTGATTATAAACCTTCCTCGTTTGTTGGTATATCAGGCAATTTGACCTATATGGATGCCAGAGGCAAGGCTGATGGAGTAACAGAAGATAAATTGGATAATAAACCTGAAGTTCTCGGTGGAATGACTGTTGAACTGAAACCCGTAAAAATGATTGGAATTTCTCTCGAATCAGAATTTACCGGTAAACAGGTTGAAACTAATCCGTCAAAACCGGCTGAAAAAATAGAAATTGCAGGTTCGGCAGTTTTTAATGTCAGAGTATCATATTCACTTATTTCTGCAGGCTTTTCAGGAGATGTTTTTATTCGAGTAAACAATATCTTTGATCACTACCGAATCTATCAACTTGGGTTGATTGAGCCCGGCAGCGCTATCTCGGGTGGTATTACCATCAAATTGTAAAAATTAAGAAATTAATTTTCATTTATTGGAAGAATTCTAAAGATTGAAAAAAGGGAGCGACTGATTTCGCTCCTTTTTTTGTTTAAGGTTTGTCAAAAACTTCGATTTTGGGCTATTTGGTTACTTATTTACTTTTGGATAACAGGAACTATCCTTTGGCACAGATATTGCTTAATATACAGCGATTGGTTTTGGATTGATTTTAGTAAAGTTTTACTGATTTAAATAAAGAAAATTAAAGAAGAAGGAATTGTATCATGGCAGTAATTATAACTGACGATTGTATCTCATGCCAGGCATGTGAAGTTGAATGTCCAAACAACGCTATCTATGCAGCAGGCGACGAATGGATGTTGGGCGGAGATTCTCATCCTGCACTCAACGATGACCATACATATATCGCATTTGATAAATGCACCGAATGTGTTGGTTTCCACGATGAACCACAATGTATTCCTGCTTGTCCATCAGACGCAATCATGCCCGATCCTGACAGACAGGAAAGCAATGAAGCGCTTCTCGCCAAAAAAGCAAAATTAGACGAAATCGGCAGATAATATTTCTATTGATGATGGTTTGAGCTGCTCCCGGTTACGAGAGCAGCTTTTTTTTTGTTGTCTGGGTTTTGAAGTTAAACCGCAGAGGACGCAAAGAACGCAGAGAAATAGTTTAAACCACAGAGCACACAGAGCCCACAGAGCGTGTTCGTTAGAATCTGGTCCATACATGTAGTAAATGTCCTTAAGTTTAATAAAATATTCCTATTTTTCGAGATAATTTTTATCATTTATGGCAACTCTATCATGAAAAAGTCACTCCTTATTGCGTTTACGCTTTTATTTGTTGGTTCATCCCTTTTGGCGCAAAACAACTCCACCAAAGTGGAATTCAGAGAACCCAAGTCAGGTTATTGGGATACAATTCAAAGAGGAATTGATACATATCTTGGTTCAAAAAATCCCAAAACAAAAAGACAATCATTAAAAGCTGATGTTTCGTCTATTGTACACCCTTCGGGACCCGACGACTTTAAATATTATTGGCACAACAAACCTCAATCGCAAGGGAGGACCGGAACCTGCTGGTCATTTTCAACCACTTCATTTTTTGAGTCTGAAGTTAAACGGTTAACTGGAAAAGAAGTTGAGATATCAGAGCTTTATACTGTTTACTGGGAATATATTGAAAAAGCAAAACGATTTGCAAGTGAAAGAGGAAATTCGGCTCTTGGAGAAGGTTCGCAAGGAAATGCATTACAAAAGAATTTTAAAAAGTATGGTGCAGTCCCTTATCAAGTTTATTCAGGTATGCTTCCGGGACAAAAATTTTATGATCACCAGGATTTATTTAACGAATTCTCTGCATTTTTAAATAAATCCAAAGAAAATCAAACCTGGGCTGAGGATTTTATTGTCTCAGGGGTAAAAGCTATTTTGGATAAATATATGGGGACACCTCCCGAACAGTTTACTTATGAAGGTAAAAACTGGACACCACAATCCTTCCTTAAAGATTATTTGCAGATCAACCTTGATGATTATGTTGCTGTGATGTCGATTAAAAATCAACCTTATGGCAATTATGTAATTTACGATGTTCCCGATAACTGGTGGAGAAACACCGATTATTACAACATGCCATTGGATGAATTTATGGGCACCCTTAAAGAGGCTGTTAAAAATGGATACACTGCTGCCTTTTTTGGTGATGTCTCAGAACCCGGAATAGATGGATTTTCCGGATTGGCAATTGTACCCGATTTTGATATTAACCCCTCCGCAATTAATGAAGATTCAAGAGTTTTTCGTTTTGTAAATGGACAAACGACTGATGATCACGGGATTCATTGTATTGGTTCAACAGAAAAAAATGGATACACCTGGTTTTTGATCAGGGAATCGGGAGCTGGTTCTTTTAATTCACCTAATCCGGGTTACATGATGTATCGCGAAGATTATGTAAAATTAAAAATGATGGGTTACATGATCCACAAAAGCGCAGTTAAAGGACTTAAGTAGATTATGCTTTCATCGTCGGTAATTATTTCATTTTATAAAAATCTTAAATATCTAAAACTGGTTCTTGCCGGATTTGAGCGGCAAAACAACAAAGAATTTGAGATAATAATTGCCGACGATGGTTCACCATCCGAAGTTGTGGCAGAAATCGAGAAACTGACCGCCTTTTATTCATTTCCGATTTTGCATGTTTGGCATCCCGACAAAGGATTTAGAAAAAACAAAATATTAAACAAAGCGATAATCGCTTCCCGCTCTCCATATCTCATTTTTATCGATGGCGATTGTGTGCCGCACTCCAAATTTGTCTCCGGACATGTAAATAATGCAGCTGAGAATGTAACACTAACCGGCAGGAGAGTAAATCTTTCACAAAAACTGACCGAAAAACTTTCTCCCACAAAAGTTCGGATTGGCTGGTTGGAACACCATTTTAGCAGAGTTGTACTTGATGGACTTTTTGGCGATTCATTTGATGTTGAAAAAGGGTTTTACACCGAAAACGAGACCATCCTCAAATATTTTAACAAAAAGAAAAGGGGTATTGTTGGCTGTAATTTTTCACTGCACAAAAAAGACATTCTTAAAATCAACGGATTTGATGAAAGATATGAAGCTGCCTCGGTAGGGGAGGACTCCGATATCCAATACCGCCTTGAACTCCTTGGTATTGAAATTCGGTCCCTAAACCACATCGCCGTTCAATATCACCTTGACCACAAACTCCAACCCCGCCCACAAGAAAATCTTGACCTTTTCGCGCAAGTGAAAAGAGAAGGGAATGCTTTTACTGACTATGGAATTGGGAGAACTTTAGAACTTTAGAACTTTAGAACTTTAGAACCTTAGAACTTTAGAACTTTAGAACCTTAGAACTTTAGAACTTTAGAACTTTAGATTATTTATTTTACAGGTTTGCGTGAAGAGATTGTCTCTTCATCAAGTTTTTTCTTTATGCCATTTATCATGGTACTGATTTTATTGTAAACATCTACAAGTTCAATTTTGATCCCTTGCAGAGTTGTTTCATCTATTTTCGAGATATCTTTTAAGATATAAAGCATTGACTCAACTTCGTAACAAGATCCTTTGGCAACCTTCAAAAAGTAGAGAAATTCTCTTTTTCCACCGCGACCAAAACCTTCAGCTATATTATTTGAGATGGATAATGTTGCTCTCAGTAGTTGATCCTTAAATGCATAGTCTCTCGAGTTAATGAGCAATTTGTACAAAACCACATACAATGCTTTCGATTTCTGCCATATTACCAATTCGGTAAAGTGATTTATCATTTGCATTTCTCTTTATTATTACAAATTCAAAATTAACAAATTATTATTGTTCTAAGGTTCTCAAGTTCTCAAGTTCTCAAGTTCTAAGGTTCTCAAGTTCTAAAGTTCTAAAATTATTAAACATTTCTTTAATATCACCTTAATATATTTGGAGAATATATCATTCTGTCTTTATATTTAAGGTATTGATTTTGAATTTTTCTTAATTCTTTAAATTTTGGAAGTACGGGAAATGTTGGACGACATAGATATCAAGGCTCTAAATATATTACAAGACAATGCAAAAGTTAGCAGAAGTCAACTTGCTGAAGTGTTTGGCATGTCGATCCCTTCGATTAGTGAACGGCTTCACAAATTGGAAGACAAAGGGATCATAAAGGGTTATTACACAAAAATCGACAGAAAAAAATTCGGATTTGACATCATGGTATTTATTACTGTGATTTCGGAATCATCCTCACAATACGATCATTTAGTAGAAAATGCCGGTAAACACCCTCACATCCTTGAGTGTCATTCAATTCTTGGTGAGGGGAGCCATATTCTTAAAGCGGTTGTAAAAAATTCAGAAGCTCTTGAAAATTTGCTGGCAGAGATTCAGCAGTGGCCCGGGGTGTTATCAACACGCACTTCATTTGTCCTTTCAACTCTGAAAGAGACAACAAAAATAACATTGTAATTTTTCAATAATTTAATCACAGGTAAATATATATGAGTGACAAAAAATCACAGATAGAGTCAATTCTTTTGTTCGCAAAAGAAAAAAACATTGAATTTGTAGATCTTAAGTTTATGGATTTCCCCGGGCAGTGGCAGCATGTTACAATTCCGATGCCGGAATTTGATGAAGGCTCGTTTGAAAACGGTTTTGGATTTGATGGCTCTTCTTTAAGAGGATGGAAAAGAATCAACGAATCAGACATGTTGATCATTCCAGACCCTTCAACAATGTTTTTTGATCCGTTCATAAAAGCACCAACAATGAGTTTAATTTGTGATGTTTATGAACCGGCCACCAGAGAAAAATATTCCCGTTGTCCACGCCATATCGCAACCAAAGCAAACGAGTTCTTAAAATCAACAGGACTTGCAGATACCGCATATTATGGTCCTGAAGCCGAATTTTTTGTTTTTGATGATGTTCGTTTTGAAGTGGGTGCAAATTTCAGCTATTTTGAAGTTGATTCAAATGAGGGAAGATGGAACTCAGGCAGAGCGGAAAATCCAAATCTTGGCTATAAGACCAGATATAAAGAGGGTTATTTCCCTGTGCCTCCAACTGATAAATTGATGGATCTTCGTAATGAAATGGTGCAAAACCTGATTAATTGTGGAATTGAAGTAGAAGCTCAGCATCATGAAGTAGCAAGTGGTGGTCAGTGTGAGATAGATATGAAATTTAAGCCATTACTTAAAGCGGCTGATCAGTTATTGCTTTTTAAATATGTTGTTAAGAATACTGCAAATGCTAACAACAAAACTGTCACATATATGCCAAAACCAATTTTTGGCGATAATGGCAGTGGAATGCATGTGCACGTAAGTCTCTGGAAAGGTGGAAATCCACTTTTTGCAGGAAACGGATATGCCGGATTAAGTGAAATGGCTCTCTATTTTATTGGTGGTCTTCTTAAACATGCGCCATCACTCCTTGCATTTACAAATCCAACTACTAACAGCTATAAGAGGTTGGTACCCGGATATGAAGCACCTGTAAATCTTGCCTATTCGCAGAGAAACAGAAGTGCATCAATCAGAATTCCGATGTACAACATGTCACCAAAAGCTAAAAGAGTAGAATTCAGATGTCCTGATCCTTCGGCGAATCCTTATCTTGGTTTTGCAGCTATTTTAATGGCAGGAATTGACGGTATCATGAACCGCATCGATCCGGGTGATCCACTCGATAAAGATATCTATGATATGTCACCTGAGGAATTAAAAGATGTTCCATCAACACCACCATCACTTGAAGCAGCTCTTCAGGCCCTTGCTGAAGATCATGATTACCTCACAAGAGGTGATGTCTTCACTAAAGATGTTATCGAAACATGGATCAACTACAAAATGGACAAAGAAGTAAAACCAATGGCTCTTCGTCCACATCCGTATGAGTATGATATGTATTATGATTGTTAAGTACCTCAGAACTTCAGAACTTCAGAGTTTCGGTACTTGAGTGACTTGAGAGATAGTTTTAGCCCCGGGAGAAATTTCGGGGCTTTTTTATTTTAAATTGGTGGAGTTTTTGTTGTAACTTTGAATAAGTTATTGATGGGGGTGGGGGTCTGAAACTCACGAAATAGTAATTTTTTCTTTAAATAATTGTAATATTCGTCTTTAAAAATTTGATTATCGGAAAAATGAAAAAGAAGATTCTTGTTGTTGATGATGAAATAGAACTTAGAAGACTTATACATAAACTTCTGAAGATGGAGGGGTATGTAGTTTCCGAAGCAAATGATGGGGAAGAAGCTTTTGAAATGATCAAAAAGGATGATTTTTCCGTTGTACTTTCTGATATCAAAATGCCCGGTATCTCAGGGATGGATCTTTTATCGATGATTAAGGAATACGACAGTTCAATCGAAGTGATTATGCTTACTGCCTATGGCAGGATTGAGGATGGAGTTGACTCAATTAAAAGGGGAGCATTTGACTATATCACCAAGGGGGATGATGACAACAAAATAATTCCGGTGGTGGCAAAAGCTTTTGAAAAAATTGCACTTAAAAATAAAATTGATCAACTTGAAAAAAAGATCGGGGAAAAATTCACTTTTGATTCAATTTCGGGCAATTCACAAAAAATTAAAGAAGTTCGGGACCTGGCAAAAAAAGTTGCAGGCACCGATGTACCTGTATTAATAAGTGGTGAAACCGGAACGGGTAAAGAAATACTTGCACAGGCCATTCATAATGGAAGTAACCGCGCACATGCCACAATGGTAACGATCAACTGCTCCGCCATCCCCAAAGATCTTATTGAATCAGAGTTATTTGGTTATAAGGCAGGTGCTTTTACCGGAGCCCTTAAAAACAAAAAAGGTTTATTTGAGGAGGCACATGCCGGAACTCTCTTTTTGGATGAAGTGGGCGAGCTTGAACCATCGGCACAATCAAAACTACTCCGCGTAATTGAAACCAACTCATTTCTTAAAACAGGCGATACTGTTGAAACAAAAGTGGATGTAAGAATTATCGCAGCCACAAACCGAAATCTTGAGATGGAGATTTCAAAGGGAAATTTCAGATCCGACCTTTTTTACAGACTTAGTGTTTTTAATATTCACCTTCCTCCTCTTAGAGAGAGAAGTGAGGATATTGCCCAGATAACAATGGAAATGGTAAATTCACTAAAAATTAAAATGAACTATGCTGATATAGCTGTTGGTCAGGATTTTATGGAGCTTCTCCAAAAATATAATTTCCCGGGGAATATTCGGGAATTGAGGAATATTCTTGAAAGGGCACTTATTTTATCTCAGGATGGCAGACTTACAAAAAAACAATTACCCTCTGAACTTCAAAATCATTTCCATTCAGAAGAGGGAGTCATAACTTTGGAGGACATCGAAAAAGAACATATTCTTAAGACACTTCACAGTTGTGGTTTTAATAAAACAAAAACCGCTTCAATTCTTGGTATTGGAGTTGCCACGCTCTACCGAAAACTCGAACACTACGGAATAACAACCGAAAAATAATTCCGCCTCAACCCTATCATTATGATAGAGTCATCCCTGTCATATTGATAGACTTCTGATTTTATCCAACCTGTATTCTTCACTTTAAGAGCAAAAACCACCTTTCTTATCTTCGGCACACTTTTAGCACCAATAGCTGAAAAACTGAGGAAAAAATGGAAACTTTATTGATGCTCCTGGTTGGAGTCACATTCTTTTATTTAATGGACCTTCTCATTTCATTCTTTGAGAAGTTATAGGAGCCACGAAATGATAATGCTCCTGATTCTGAGTATTCTGCTCTTTATTTATCTCTTTTATGTATTGATAAATCCCGAGAAATTCTGAGGTGGTTGTGTATAATGATCTAATTGGCATCGTATTAATTTTATTGGTGGTACTCATAGCCGCTTACCCTTTGGGGAATTATATCAGTCGTGTTTTTAAGGGTGAGCCTGTGTTTACTGATTTTATGCGACCATTTGAAGAAAAGATATACCACCTTTGTGGAATCGATTCAAGACATGAGATGGACTGGAAAGGAAATGCGAAAGCACTTTTGCGATTAAATACCATCTTTTTTGTGTGGGCATTTATTGTGTTAGTGACCCAAGGGGCTACGGGGATACTAAATCCGGCAAATATAGTCTCGATGGACCCATTTTTAGCTTTTAACACTGCGGCAAGTTTTGTTACCAATACAAACTTGCAGCACTATTCGGGCGAGACCGGACTTTCTTATTTCTCCCAAATAGCAGTTGTACTTTTTCTTCAGTTTGTATCTGCGGCATCCGGTATTGCTGTATTTGCACTCCTTCTTGTTGGACTTATTAAAAGACAGTCAGGTTTATTGGGCAATTTTTATTACTTTTTTGTAAGAAGTGCAACAAGGGTACTTCTTCCGTTGGGTCTGCTTGTCTCATTGTTATTACTTCTATCAGGAACACCCAATAACTATTCCGAACCGGTCAGTTATGTAAATCTGGAAGGTGACACCGCTGTGGTTGCGATGGGTCCGGTGGCAACAATCACATCAATCAAACAACTTGGTACAAATGGGGGAGGATTTTACGGTACTAACTCGGCACATCCATTTGAAAATGCCAACTACATTACAAATGTAATCGAAAATATTTCAATTTTATTAATTCCTGTTGCTCTGGTTTTTACTTTTGGATTTTATATCAACCATCGGAAACTGGCAGTATTGATATTTAGTGTCATGTCGATGTTATTCATCTTTTTTGTAGCTGGGGCTATCTATTTTGAGTCGCAGGGGAATCCTTTGATAACCAAAACAGGGGTAATGCAACCCAACGGGAGTATGGAAGGCAAGGAGACAAGATTTGGACCGATGCTTTCTGCATTTTGGGGAGTATCAACAACATCGACCTCAAATGGTTCGGTTAATTCGATGCATGACAGTCAGACTCCCCTCGCAAGTGGAATTTATATGCTCGACATGATGATAAATGCAATTTATGGAGGAGTTGGGGTTGGGATGCTAAACTTCTTCCTTTTTATTTTGGTGTCGGCTTTTATCGGGGGATTGATGGTGGGAAGAACCCCTGAGTTTCTCGGTAAAAAGATTGAGGCAAAAGAGATCAAAATTGCTGTTCTGGTAATTTTGCTCCATCCAATCCTGATATTGGTCGGGACTGCCCTCTCTTCCCACTTGATGACAATAAATCCGGAAAATGGTTGGTTGTCAAATGATTCCTACCACGGATTTTCACAAATGTTATATGAATTTACATCGGCTTCGGCAAACAATGGTTCCGGATTTGAGGGACTTGCCGATAATAATGCTTTTTGGAATATAACAACAGGTTTGGTGATGTTATTGGGCAGGTATATACCTATCATTGGACCACTTGCGATTGCCGGATCATTGGCGGCAAAAAACTCTGTTCCTAGTTCTGAAGGTACTTTGGATGCCTCCGGTATGGCGTTTGGGGTGATTCTTCTGGGTGTAATAATTGTAGTAACGGCGCTTTCGTTTTTTCCGGCCCTGTCATTGGGACCCGTTGCCGAATATTTATCACTTTAAGAGGGTTGAAAAACAAATGAAAAGAAATAGAACACTTAGACTTTTTGAGAGAGCTTTAATCTTGAGCGCATTAAAGGAATCATTTGTAAAACTGAATCCAAAAGTTATGATGCGTAATCCAGTTATGTTTTCAGTTGAGATAAGTACCGTGGTTATGATGGTTATCACTGCAATGTCGATGTTTTCAAACGACATCGAATATGGAAGTTTTAATTACAACCTGATAATTGCAGTCCTGTTATTCCTGACACTTCTTTTTGCAAATTTTGCTGAAGCCATAGCCGAAGCGAGAGGGAAGGCACAAGCTGCATCCCTTCGTAAAACCAGAGAAGACACACCCGCAAAAAGAATGGATTCCAACGGAACCATTACAATCATAAATTCCGCCTCAGTGTTAAAAGATGATTTATTTATTGCCGAAGCAGGCGACACAATTCCTTTGGATGGTGAAATAATTGATGGTATTGCATCAATTGATGAATCCGCGATAACCGGTGAGTCGGCTCCCGTAATAAGAGAAGCCGGAACTGATCAATCCGGAGTTATTGGAGGAACAAGAGTACTTTCAGACAGGATAATTGTAAAAGTTACCACAGCCCAGGGGGAGTCGTTTCTCGATAAAATGATCCAACTTGTTGAGGGAGCAAACAGGCAAAAAACGCCTAATGAAATAGCGTTAACTCTGTTATTGGCAAGTTTTACAATTGTATTTCTGGTGGTAACCGTCACTCTTAAACCATTCAGCACTTTTGCAAATACACCGGTAACAATCACCGCTCTCATTTCACTCTTTGTATGTCTGATTCCAACCACAATTGGTGGCCTTCTTTCAGCCATCGGAATTGCAGGAATGGAAAGGGCATTGGGAGCAAATGTAATTGCAAAATCGGGTAAAGCCGTTGAAAACGCAGGTGACATTGATGTTGTATTGTTGGATAAAACAGGCACAATAACAATCGGAAACCGTAAAGCAACCAACTTTTTCCCTGTGGGTGACTCAAGTTATGAAAACCTTTCAAAGTTCTCCCTGCTAAGTTCACTTTCAGACCCCACCCCTGAGGGGAAATCAATCGTTGAATTGGCAGATTCTTCAAAAAGAATGTTGTCAACTGAGCTTCTTGAGGGAGCAAAGTTTATTCAATTCAGTGCAGAAACAAAAATGAGTGGTGTTGATCTGAAGGATGGAACAACAATAAGAAAAGGTGCGTGGTCAGCTATCCAAAAGTGGGCAATCAAAACTTCTGACACCGCCGGAGTTGATCTTAAATGTAGAGAGATTGGCGAAAATGGTGGAACACCACTTGTCGTGGCGATGGACAAAAAGGTTTTGGGTGTAATTCAGCTCGAAGACATAATAAAACCGGGAATCAAGGAGCGATTTGACAGATTACGCAAGATGGGAGTTAAAACTGTTATGGTTACGGGCGACAATCCTTTAACCGCGGCTTTTATTGCTAAACAAGCCGGAGTTGATGATTTTATTGCTGAAGCGACACCCGTTGACAAGCTGGAGTACATTCTTAAAGAGCAAAACGATGGCAAACTTGTGGCAATGATGGGGGATGGAACAAACGATTCACCCGCTCTTGCTCAAGCTGATGTGGGTGTTGCCATGAATTCGGGTACACAGGCAGCCAAAGAAGCGGCTAACATGGTGGATCTTGATAATGATCCCACCAAACTTCTTGAGGTAATTGAGATTGGGAAACAACTTTTGATTACAAGAGGGAATGTAACCACTTTTTCATTGGTCAACGATGTGGCAAAATATTTTGCGATTGTACCGGCTCTTTTTTCTACCAGTATCCCGGCATTAAATTCGCTGAATATCATGCAACTTTCAAGTCCGGATTCAGCCATCATATCTGCGGTCATTTTTAACGCATTTATTATTCCTGCCTTGATTCCGCTTGCATTAAAAGGAGTAAAGTATAAACCTCTCGGTGCCTCAGCACTGCTAACGAGGAATTTATTGATCTATGGTCTGGGTGGATTGTTTGTCCCGGGGATAGCAATAAAACTTATTGATATGGTAGTCTCACTATTTTAAGGAGTCAGAAAATGAAGCCATTTATAAAAGACATTAAACTTCACTTTGTAACACTGTTAATTTTTGGAATTGTTTTTCCATTGGTAATATGGTTGTTTAGTTTGGGTGAACCAATATCAGCATTAGGTAATCCCATCTATCAAAACGGTAAAATTGTTGGATTTGAAAATCTTGGCCAAAATTTCCATTCAGATGGTTATTTTTGGGGAAGACCTTCTGCTGTGAATTACAATGCAGCCGCGACCGGAGGATCAAATAAATCAATCTCCGACTCTGCTTATAATGAAATTATAAGGGATAGATTAAAAGACTTTTTAAGAAGAAATCCGGGAGTTAAAAAGGAAGAAGTTCCTTCTGACCTGATCACTGCTTCAGGAAGTGGAGTGGATCCACACATCTCGGTGCAAGCTGCCATTATACAAATTAAAAGAGTTGCAAAAGCGAGACATCTTCCGGAAATAGAAGTAACCAAAATTGTTATAGAGAATATTGATCCGCCACTTCTGGGAGTGTTTGGGACATCAAAAGTTAATGTTCTCAAATTAAATCTTAGTTTGGATTCTAAAACAAAAGAAATTTAAAATGTCAACCCAAATTCGAAGTTCGGCACTCCAGTTTTTGAATCTCATCAGAGAGTCAAAAAAAGGGAAGTTAAAGATCTACATCGGTATGGCAGCAGGAGTGGGTAAAACCTATCGAATGCTCCTTGAGGCAAAAGAATTACTTGCGAACAATATTGATGTGGTTGCCGGGTATATTGAGACTCACGGGAGAAAAGAGACGGCAAAACTTCTGGATGGGATTCCGATTATGGAGCGGAAAAAGGTGTTTTACAAAGGGAAACGACTCGAGGAGTTTGATATTGAGTGTGTCCTCCTTCAAAACCCCGAAATTGTTCTTGTGGATGAACTTGCACATACAAACATACCCGGTTCTGCAAATGAAAAAAGATGGCAGGATGTGCTTCAACTGATTGATGCAGGAATCAGTGTAATCACCACAGTAAACATTCAGCATATCGAAAGTCTGAATGAACAGGTTGAAAAAATCACCGGAATCAAAATCTCCGAGAGGGTGCCTGACACCATAATTCACCAAGCGGATGAAGTAGTGAATATCGACCTTACAATCGAGGATTTGATTGATCGCCTGAAAGAAGGGAAGATTTACGATCCAACTAAAGTTACAACTGCATTGGACAACTTTTTTCAAAATGACAAACTGCTTTTGTTAAGAGACCTGGCTTTAAAAGAGGTGTCACACCAGGTGGAGCGAAAAATAATCAGTCAAATTCCAATTGGTAATCGGCAAAAGATGGAGGCGATTGTTACGGCAATAAGCAGCAACTATCATTCTGCAAAAAGAGTTATCAGAAAATCTTCACGAATTGTCTCGATTTATAACTCCAAGTGGTACACGGTTTATGTTCAAACTCCAAAGGAAGAGCCTCTAAATATAGATCCAAAAGTTCAGAGGCAACTGATCAACAATTTTAAACTCGCCACCGAACTGGGGTCTGAAGTTATAGAGATCAAAGGAAGTGAGGTGGCAAAGGAGCTTGTTAAATTTGCAGTTTCGGTTGAAGCATCACTTATTGTTATCGGGAAACCTTCATTTTCCATACTTTACCGACTGAGAATTAAAAACTTTTTTAGAGAATTAACCAACTTAACAAACAAAGAAAACATCGATTTGTTTCTGATTGCTTCAAATGATGACAATAAAAAATAAAATCATATTTGGCCTCGGTGGGCTTTTTCTGTTAATCCTCGTTTTGGGAATTGCGGGGATTGGCTTCATAAATCATCTTGCCCAAAAATCAAAAGGCACCATCGTAGATAATTATCACTCCATCGGTTATACCGTCACAATGATGGATAATCTGGACATCATCTATCAGATGGAACAAAAAAAGTTATTGGACACAGCGGTCGATTCAACACACTCTCGATTTTTGTGGGAAGCCAAATCAAATTTTGAGAAGGCATTGTCAAGGGAGACTCAAAACATTACAGAGGAAAACGAAGATAAAATAGTTGTTTTGTTGCAAGAGAAATACAGAAACTTTCTCTCAGGCTACAGTGAGGACTTCGATTCCGGATTAACTCTGAGTGAAAAAATTCTCAGAATGGAGCTGCTTTACACAGAGGTTAAAAATGCAATAATGCAGATTTACGATTTGAATATGAAAGCGATTCTTGACAAAAATGAAAACCTGGTTTCAACCGCAAATACTTTAACCATTTATCTTGTCATAACAGTTTTGGTCAGCATTCTCATGGCGTTGATCTTAATTTTTGCCTTCCCCCAACAAATAATAAAACCCTTAAGAGACCTGACTCAAAAAATTGAGATGATAAATGAGGGGAAATATCATCAGAGGTTGGATTTGGTGAGCAACGATGAGATCGGCATCCTGGCAAAAACATTTAATAACATGGCTGAAAAACTTGAAAGTTATGAAGCTCAACATTATGATGAGATAATTTTTGAGAAAAAAAGAATGGAGTCGTTGGTCGAGTCACTTAAAGATGCCGTGCTTCTGATAGATGAAAACCGGATGGTTGTCTTAATCAATAACACCGTTTTGAAGATAACAGGACTGGAAGAAAAAGAAATCCTGAATCAACGTATTGATGAAGTGGCAGAAAAAAATGATCTTATAAAAACAATCGAAAATTTAATCCCTCAGATAAGAAAAGACCGTGATGCTGACATAAAACCTTTAAGAATCATTCTTGGCGGAGAAGAGTTCTTTTATAAACTTGAATTTGATGAAATACTCACTTATTCAGCCTTCCTTAAAAAGGAGATGTTTATTGGAACCATGATCCGGCTTAAGGATGTAACACTGTTCCAAAAAAGAGATACTGCAAAAACCAATTTATTGGCAACCGTATCACATGAGTTAAAAACTCCGTTATCTTCAATAAATCTTAGTCTAAAAATGCTGGATGATAATAGAGTCGGGGAGTTAAATCATGAACAAAAAGAGTTGGTGGTTGCTCTTCGAAACCAAAGTAACAGACTTTCAAGAGTGATTAAAGACCTGCTTGAATTTTCACAAATTGAAACCGGAAACATTAAATTAAATATGGGGATATTAAATCCCACGGACATTCTGGAGTTGAGTGTCACTGCTTTAATGATGTCAATTTCTGAAAAGAAGATTGATCTGGTGGTGGATCTGGACGAAAACCTTCCCAAAGTGTTTGGAGATATCGAAAAATCAGTATTTGTTTATGTAAATCTGCTTAATAATGCCATTCGTTATTCACCTGTCGGGAGCTCAATTACACTTTCAATTAAAGCTGACCAGAAGCATGTCCGATTTTATGTTAAAGATTCGGGTCCCGGAATTCCAAAAGATGATCAGGAAAAATTGTTTAAAAGATATGCCCAGTTAAATCCCAAAGAAAAAACGGGATGGGGACTTGGACTCGCCATCGCAAAAGATTTTGTGCTTGCTCAAAGCGGAGATATCTATGTCCAGAGTGACCCGGGTAAAGGATGTGAATTTTGTTTTACTTTGCCTTTAGCACTTGGGAAAGGATCAAATACCATTATTTTATAAACAATGTAGATATTTAACCTGCCACAAATTATTATGGAGATTTTTTTTCATAAAAATCGTAACATTGCAAAAAATTTTTAAATAATTATTTCATCTATTCAATCAAATATGGAATTGCATGTCAGATACCATAATTTTATCAGGAGTAGTGCATGAGGTACCTGAAGACTTAAAAAAAACTTTTCTCGTGGATCGCGATCTACTTGAAAAGTGGAACAAACTGACACCCCTTGCTCGCAATGAATGGATTTGCTGGGTGACTATTGTAAAAAAATCTGAAACAAGGAAGGAACATATTATAAGGCTTTCGGAAGATCTGCTGAAGGGTAAAAAAAGACCATGTTGCTGGCCCGGCTGCCCCCATCGTCAATCTTCAAAAATTCCTTGAATTTCACTATCTTTGTACAACGGATATTTTTTTGGAGATCAATAATTAAAAGGATTGTTCATGAATTTTGAATTAACTGAAGAACAGTTGATGATTCAGCAGATGGCACGGGAATTTGCTCAGGAAAAGATTGCACCAACAGCAGTAGAGAGGGATATCAGCACTGAATTTCCCTTTGAAATAATTAAAGAAATGGGAGAATTGGGATTTATGGGGATGATGGTTTCGCCCGATTATGGTGGAGCCGGAATGGATACCGTCAGTTATGTATTGGCTATGGCTGAAATATCAAAAGTGGATGCCAGTGTTGGAGTGGTGATGTCGGTAAACAATTCACTGGTGTGTTGGGGATTGGAAAATTACGCATCAGATTTTCTTAAAGAAAAATACCTGATTCCACTCGCGAGTGGACAAAAACTTGGTGCCTTTGCATTATCTGAACCCGAAGCGGGAAGTGATGCAACAAATCAGCATACCGAAGCAGTAAAGGTTGGCGATAACTGGTCGGTTAATGGAATTAAAAACTGGATTACAAACGGAAAAAACGCCGATTATTATCTTGTAATGGCACAAACCAACAGAGAACTCCGCCACAAAGGAATCACCACTTTCCTTATTGAAAAAGGAACTCCGGGATTTGATCAGGCGAAAAAAGAAGATAAACTTGGAATTCGCTCATCCGATACCTGCTCAATCAGCTTCTCCGATTGCCTTGTCCCCCACGAAAATATAGTATGGGATGAGGGAAAAGGATTTAATTTTGCGATGAAAACCCTCAATGGCGGTAGAATTGGAATTGCGGCTCAGGCACTCGGCATCGCCGAAGCATCCCTTGAAGCTTCGATAAATTATTCTAAACAGAGAAAAGCATTTGGTACTGAGATAAAAAATCATCAGGCGATTCAATTTAAAATAGCTGATATGGCTGTGAAGGTGGAAGCTTCAAAACTTCTTATTCTTGAAGCAGCAGCTTTGAAGGATGCCGGTAAAGATTACACTAAACACTCTGCAATGGCAAAACTTTATGCATCCAAAGTGGCAGTTGATTGTGCTCTTGAAGCGATTCAGATTCACGGCGGTTATGGTTATGTTCGTGAATATCTTGTGGAAAGATATCTTCGCGATGCCAAAATCACTGAGATATATGAAGGTACTTCAGAAATTCAGAGAGTGGTAATCGCAAGAGAACTGCTAAAATAAAGCAGGTTCCAAGTAACTGGTCAATAAATGAAACTTCTCTGTGTTCTCTGTGTTCTCTGTGGTTTATTTAACTCCCAATCCTTTACACAAAGCTGGGAGCCAAAACCGATCGACTATACTGAGGAGATACCGGTAAAGTCCAAATATTATAAACTTGAAGGCGATATCCCGGAAGCGGCATTTAAGCTGTTGGTGAACGGATACCGCCTTTTTATATCTGAACCCGATGGAGAAAATTGTCCTTTTAATCCAAGTTGTTCACGGTTTTTTGTGGAATCTTTGGGTCAAACAAACATCATTGAGGCATTTCTTCTGACATCCGACCGACTTATCCGCGATACAAGTTTTGGTAATAAATATAAACACTACCACATCGATAAAAATGGTTATCTGGTAGATCCCCCTTCCCGCTACATTTCAGGCAATTGAATTGAGATTCAGGTTTATTCTTGTCTCCATTCTTTTTGTTTCCTCTGTATTCGCCCAAAACGGACTTCATTCCCCCGAGAAAATATTAAGTTTTGGAAAACATATATATGAGTTGGGATTCCATGACAAGGCAAAACTTGAATTTGAACGATTAAAGGGAACTTCTCTTTATGATGAGAAAACACAATTTTATATAGACCTCTGCAGAATTGAGCTCGAAGATTATCTTACTTTTACAAACAACCGTTATCTGCCCCACCTCCGGTACGGAATGGATAAAAAGAGGTTTGAGTCGGGAATTGATGTTATTATCAGCCCTGAAAGATATGAAAAAACGGACACAAGTGAATTATCTCTCAACATTTTAAAATTGAAAATTCTTTCTGACATCAGAGCTAAAAAATTTGATGAGGATGATAAAAATTCAATTCATCTTTTTGGGGGAGAGGGGAGTGAGTTCCTGCTTAATAATCTGATGGAGAGGGTTGATCCCTCAACAAAATCTCCGCTTTTTGCCGGGATACTTTCGGCAATAGTGCCCGGTTTGGGAAGAGTTTACACAGGGGATTACGGAGACGCTGCCGCAAGTCTATTTATCACAAGTATTTTTGCATATCTTGCTTATTCCAATTTTTTTGATGGACATTATCAGAGAGCCTGGATTTTTACCGGTATTGCAGCATTTTTTCAAGGCGGAAATATTTATGGTTCGGTTGCTGCGGCAAAAATTTACAATGAATCGCAGAGGGAGTTGACCGAAAAGAAGTTTTGGGAGTATTATCAAAAATCAAAACCGTTGAAACAGCCAAACAAGATAGTGGAGGATGAGTGATTTTGCGTCCGATGTTTCTCCATTTCTTCTTATTTTTGACATTGCCAATAGTAATAAATGCGCAAAAAGATGATTTGTCGAGACAATTTGATTTTGTTGATTCTCTGTACAATTCAGGGAGATATTACGATGCAATGATCGAAGTCGAACGGTTGCTCTTTTTTGATTCACTTAAGTTATATCATTACAGTGCAAATTTTATTAAAGGGCGCTGTTACCGGGAGACAGGTCAATTTAAAAACGCAAGGTATTGTTTTGAACTTGCGGCAGTAAATTCACCTTCCAGAGATGAAAAATTTCTTGCAGAACAGGAGATTTTAAGGGTTTTAATTCTTGAAAGAAGATACTCTGTATTTGACAAGAGGATTGAAGTTCTTGAAAAAGTTTTCCCCGAGAAGAGAGTGATATTTGATTATTGGCGAGGCTGGAGATATGCTTTCTCCGGTGAATGGGAAGATGCCCGGGAAAAGTTTTCGATCTCCGACACTTCAGGTGGACTTCTAAAACTATGTACATTAGCTGAAGAAAAACAACTTTCGATGACAAAGGGATTAATTCTATCTGCACTCATCCCCGGAGCAGGGCAGGCTTATGCAGGAGAATATTTGAATTCAGTAATAACCTTTGGCTGGGTGGCTTTTGGTGCCTGGCTTGTATATGATGCTATAAGAGCTGACAGGTTTTTTGACGCACTCATCGAAGCAAATTATGTGTTATTCCGGTTTTACAGAGGCAATCTTTCAAACACGGTTGACTATATCAATCGCAGGAATCTTGAAATAAAAAATGAGACATTACGATTTTTACAATTAAATTATAAAGGACTTAAACCTTGAATATTTCAGAACAACAGATTTGGGACCTGACAAACCAGGCTATCGATAAATTGGGTGCAAATGCATCCCCTGATATGATTCGGGATTATGTTGAAAAAGAAATAGCTAATCGACATGGGGGTTCCCTTCCCGTCGAGAAGTTTGAAGGAAGAGTTATTATCACTGCTTTTGGCATCAACAAACCCGGAATAGTTGCCAAAATTACGGGTTGTCTCGCAGAGATGGAGATTGATCTCCAGGATATTTCACAAAAGATTATGCAAAACTTTTTTACCCTGATCATGATTGTTGATATCACGAGTTCACCAAGGAATTTAAAAGAAGTTCAGGAAGAACTCGCAAGAGTTGGTAAAGAACTGACAATAAAAATTTATGCGCAGCACGAGGATATTTTTCAGTATATGTTCCGGATTTAGGAACAAATATCTCTGACAATCTATTTTAGAATTAAAATGTCTCTGGTTTAATAAACCTCTCTGTGTGTTTAGTGGTTTATTAAAATAATAGTGAAAGTCAATATATTATTGAATTACTGCATTATTGGATTATTGCATTTTCTTTGTGTGCCCGGTGGTTCTTAAAAAAATCCCCAATGGCACTTCAATTTTTTAAATAATGGATATAAAATGAATTTTGAATTTAGCGAGATACTCGAAACAATCATGATGAGTGAAGTTGAACACTTCGACATCAGAACAGTTACCATGGGTATTAATTTAAGGGATTGCAGTGACAGAAACATCAATGTTGTCACTCAAAAAATTTACGAAAAGATATTAAGGCTTGCCGGAAACCATGTAAAAAATGCCGAATCGATTGAAGCGGCTTATGGGATAAGAATTGCAAATAAAAGAGTGGCAGTAACGCCTGTCTCATTTATCGGTGACTCATTTTCTTCGGAAGAGTATGTAAAAATTGCAGAGGCATTGGATCGAGCAGCTCACGAAATAGGCATCGACTACATCGGAGGTTATTCAGCTCTAGTTCAAAAGGGGATGACACCAGGTGAAAAGAATTTTATTTTATCGATTCCACAGGCATTAGCAACAACAAAAAAAGTTTGTTCAAGTGTAAATATCGGTTCAACCAAAGCCGGAATTAACATTGATGCTGTGAAAATGATGGCTCAAGTGATTAAAGATACAGCTTATATCACTCGTGATGCGGGGTCAATTGGATGCGCAAAATTAGTTGTGTTCTGCAACGCCGTTGAGGATAACCCATTTATCGCAGGTGCATTTCATGGTATCACTGAGGGAGACGCAACTCTTAATGTTGGAGTGAGTGGACCCGGAGTGGTTCTTGAAGCATTAAAAAATCACAAAGATGCATCAATTCAGGAATTGGCAGAAGTAATTAAAAAGACAGCATTTAAGATCACCCGCGCGGGTGAACTCATTGGAAGAAAAGTTGCTGAAAAAGACGGGGTAGAGTTTGGAATAGTGGATATTTCACTTGCACCAACTCCCGCTGAAGGTGACAGTATCGCCGACATTCTTAAAGAAATTGGTCTCGAAGATGTTGGAGCTCCCGGAACCACTGCTTGCCTTGCTATGCTTAATGACAGTGTTAAAAAAGGCGGCTTGATGGCGAGTTCATCAGTGGGTGGGCTCAGTGGAGCTTTCATCCCGGTAAGTGAAGATCAGGGAATGATCTCAGCTGCTGAAAAGGGGCATTTAACAATCGAAAAACTTGAAGCAATGACTGCTGTTTGCTCTGTTGGTCTCGACATGGTTGCCATCCCGGGTGATACACCTGTAAATACAATCGCAGGTATAATCGCTGATGAGGCTGCGATTGGATTAATAAATGAAAAAACGACTGCATGCAGATTAATTCCGGCTTATGGTATGGGAGTAGGTCAGGCGGTTGATTATGGAGGACTTCTTGGAAAGGCTCCGATAATGGCAGTTAAGGTGCTGAGTGCGGATGTCTTTTTTGGCAGAGGCGGAAAAATTCCTGCACCGGTAAGAAGTTTAACAAATTAATAATGTGCATTGATGTTAGTTCTCCAGGAACAGGCGAAGGCAAAAACTTAAGAGATCCCTCGACAACACTGCACGGTTTAATAATCTTAAATACAAACTCATGGAAAAGTTAAAAAAGATCATTTTAGGAAAACCTCGAGACCTGAATAATCCTCAAATATTTCACAAGATATCATTGGTGGCGTTTTTAGCCTGGGTTGGGTTGGGAGCAGATGGATTAAGTTCCTCCTCGTATGGGCCCGATGAAGCATTCAGAGCATTAGAGGGACATACCAGCATTGCAATTTTGCTTGCTGTGGCTACTGCAATCACTGTAATAATTATATCCTACTCCTACACAAAAATAATTGAACATTTTCCGAATGGTGGAGGTGGTTATGTTGTTGCGACCAAATTGTTGGGTAACACATTTGGAGTTGTCTCCGGAAGTGCACTTATAATCGATTATGTTCTAACGATCACGGTTTCGATAGCCGCGGGTAGTTCACAAGTATTCAGTTTCCTCCCGCTTGAATGGCACGCAAATATAGTTTATGTTAATACTGCTGTAATAATAATTCTTATTGTCATGAACTTAAGAGGGGTCAAAGAATCTATTTCAGTACTGGTGCCTATATTTTTATTATTTGTGATCACACATTTGTTTATCATTTTTGGGTCATTTTTTATACATATCGATAATCTGTCCGCTGCAACAAATAATGTTGTTGGAGACTTTAAAGACAGTGCATCAACGCTTGGTATCTGGGGGATGTTTCTTCTGTTTGCCAATGCCTACTCAAGAGGTGCCGGAACATATACAGGAATTGAAGCTGTATCGAATGGAATCTCAATAATGCGGGAACCGAAAGTTAAAACTGCAAAAAAAACAATGTTCTACATGGCGGCGTCATTAGCGTTTACCGCAAGTGCCATCCTGGTAGTGTATCTTTTGGCAGAGGTAAAACCCGTTATGGGGAAAACTCTGAATGCAGTTATGATCGAATCGATGGGGATTGGTACCTGGTTTGTTGTACTGGCACTGGTATCGGAAGCCCTGCTTCTCTTTGTGGCAGCCCAAACGGGCTTCATTGACGGGCCCAGGGTCATGGCAAACATGGCTACCGATTCATGGCTACCGCGCAGATTCAGCTCCCTTTCTGACAGGTTAACAATGCAAAATGGTATTGTAATTATGGGTGTTGCAGCACTGGTAATACTCTGGTACACCAAGGGAAGTGTTGATGCTTTGGTTACAATGTATTCTATAAATGTTTTTGTGACTTTCTCTCTTACACAGGCCGGGATGACAAGATTTTGGATCAAGAAGAGAGATACTCTTCCTGATTGGAAGAAAAACCTTTCAATTCATATTGTAGCTTTTATCCTCTGTTTCTCGATTCTCATGATAGTTGTTGTTGAGAAATTTGCTCATGGTGCCTGGCTGACAGTAGTTGTCACCTTGGGCTTGGTTATATTCTGTGCACTTATTAAAAGACACTATTTTAAAGTGCTCAAAAAAGTAAGAAGTCTTTCCGACATTCTGATGGATATTCCCATCATTAAAGATGAAAATGTGGAAACACCGGTTAAGTCGATTGAAAAAAATGAACCTATCGCTGTTCTTCTTGTTTCCGATTATGGTGGATTAGGGATTCATTCAATACTCCAGATAATGCAAAAATTCCCAAAATTTTATAAACAGGTGATGTTTGTTTCTGTTGGTATTGTCGACTCAGGTGTTTTTAAAGGAAGCGATGAGATTGAGAATGTTAAAAAATATGTACAAAACAGCACTGAAAAATACGTAAAGTTCGCGAATGATCTTGGACTTGCAGCAGATTATCGAATGTCAGTCGGAACTGATGTGGTTGAGGAGGGCTCAAAACTTTGTCTTCAGATAAATCAGGAATTTCTGCTTTCAACTTTTTTCAGCGGTAAATTGGTTTTCGAGAAAGAAAAATTTTATCAACGATTATTACATAACGAAACTGCGGTCTCCATACAGAAAAAACTTGCCATGGAAGGTATTCCAATGACAGTACTTCCGATAAGAGTATGGGATAAATAGACGTAACTGTTCAGATAGTACTTGAATTACCAATGAGGCTGTCGCGAAAGTGGCAGCCTCTTTTAATTTTTATTGAATGGCTTGTAATGCAACTAAAGCAATGGCAGTGTCACCGGCGTAAGTAAGAAGCATGATACCATGTTTTTTGAAATAATATTCACAAACCATCTCAGTTTTATACTCCTCATCAGGCTTTCCCAGGATTTCAAATGCTTTATTGATATCCGAGTTAACAACAATCTCTTTGCCATCTATCTTCAGGATTGAGGTTGGATCATCCGACATAACCTCAACCACAACTCCATCAGTGTTGAACTGAACTGAAATCTTAAGCCGGTCGTATAACCATAAATTCTCCTCATAACCTTCTGATCTGGGTGACACAAGAGCAGCCTTAACCTGATCTTTTGTCATACCCAACGCAACTCCATCAATTGTTGCACCGCTTTTATCACCTGTGTTTTGAGAAAAAACTGACAAGGAAAAGAGAACAACAAGGAAAAAAGTAAATAACTTTGTATTCATGATAACTCCATATATTAAAAGATTTGGAAACTGAATATTATACGGCTCAAATTGCAAAAAGTTTTTATCTAAAACAAAACCAATAAACTGAGAATGTCTTTATAGAAAAAACGGTTATTCGATCACCCCAATCTCATTTGCCTAATTTCATGGGGTTTAAACCCCATGCTATTGGTTTAAATTGAAGACAAAAAAAAACCAATAGCCTGTGAATTTATTCACAGGGAGGAACCAACCAATCCAAATGAGACCAAATTAATCAATACCATAACCCGGGACTCTATACCCATCCCTAAAATTTCCTTATATTTACTTTTTAAATATTTCTTTTTCCGGGAGACCGCTCCCGAGACCAATTTCCAATAATTTTGTAAGATTTGATGAGCAAAAAACAAGTATACATTGAGACTTATGGATGTCAGATGAACACCGCCGATACTGAATTGGTGATGGGAATTCTGAACAATAATGGTTATGACTTCGCTAAAGATGTACACAGTGCAGATGTTGTGTTTTTAAATACATGCAGCATCCGCGAGAATGCTGAACAGAGAATTTATGGACGACTCGGCAATCTGAAAACACTTAAGGAGAAAAAACCACAAATGGTTGTGGGAATCCTGGGATGTATGGCTGAGAGGTTAAAAAAGAACCTGATTGAAGAGCGAAAACTTGTTGATATTATTGTGGGACCTGATGAATACAGACGCCTTCCGGAATTAATGGATGTGGTTTATGGCGGGGGTAAAGGGATTGGAGTTAAACTTTCAAGAACTGAAACATACGACGATATAATACCTTATCGCGAAGAGGGACTTCAGGCATGGATTTCTGTGATGAGGGGCTGTGATAAGTTTTGTACCTATTGTGTTGTTCCTTTCACCCGTGGAAGAGAGAGAAGCAGAAGCCTCGAATCGATTGTAAAAGAGGTGGAACATCTGTCGGCAAAAGGATTTAGAGAAGTGACTCTTCTTGGACAAAATGTAAACTCTTATGACGACAACGGAAATGATTTTGCAGATTTGCTTGCAGCCGTTGCGAGTGTTGATTCGGGAATTAGAGTAAGATATATGACCTCTCATCCCCAGGATTTTTCTGATAAACTTCTTTATACAATAGCCGCACATGAAAACCTGTGCAACTATATTCACCTTCCTGTTCAATCGGGTTCCAACAGAATTTTAGAATTGATGAACAGAACTTATACGGTTGAACATTATTTAACGATTATCGAAAAGGCTAAAAAGATAATTCCGGGTGTGAGCTTTTCCACCGACATTATCGCAGGCTTTCCAACCGAGACTCTTGAAGATCATCTGATGACTCTTGATCTGATGGAAAAGGTAAAATATGATGGTGCATTTATGTTTAAATACTCTCCGAGAGAGGGGACAAAAGCATACAGGATGGGGGATGATGTTCCTGAAGAAGTTAAAAGTAAACGGTTGCAACAAATAATTGAGATTCAACACCGCCACTCTTTGGAATTAAATACCGAATTGATTGGTAAAACTGAAAAAGTACTTATTGAAGGTTTCTCCAAAAAAAGTGATAAGTTCTTTGCAGCCAGAACAGATTCCAACAAAATTGTTGTAATTCCAATTCAGGATGGAATTGTTGAAGGCGATTATGTTGAAGTCAGGATAGATCGTGTAACTTCAGGGACACTTTTTGGTGAAGTTACTTCTGTTTTTGAGAAATATGAAAGTTCAGCAGTATAAATTTTATGAAGATATTATTTAAAGCTCTGGCATTTATTGTTCTGATTTCGACACCAACTTTTAGTCAGGTTCCCTCACCAAAAGAGATATTTGATCTGTATAAACAGGAAAACCATGAAGAATTAAAAAAGATTCTTGGTGAGTCGGGTGAAAAGATAGACACTGATATCAGTCTCTACATTAAAGCACTGCTTACCACAGATGGTGAAAAATCGGCGGTATTTCTTGAACTTTTGATACAGAGATATTCAAGGTCTGAATTTACCATTGCAGCTTATGCAGGTTTATATCTTTATTATCTGGCAACCGAAAATTTCAGAAAAGCAAACAACTGCGTTTTTGCTGTTGAAAATGAATTCCCGGATGCAGATTTTGAATATTTTTTGGATGATTCAATATCGCCCGATGAACCTGATGAGCCGATCCAACAACCATGATCCACTAAATAACCGGCGAACTGATGTCTGATTCCATCAAAATTGTATTCACCGGTACCGGTTCAGGTAGATCTTCTCTAAACCGGTTTCATTCTTCATTTCTGATAAGATCTGACTCTTATAATCTCCTTATAGATGCCGGGGACGGAATCAGTCGAGCGCTTTTACGGCTTGGAATTGAATTTAAAGAAATTGACGGGGTTTTGATTACTCATTTTCACCCCGACCATTTTTCCGGATTAATTACATTAATTCAACAAATGAAGATGTATAACCGGCAGATGCCACTTGATCTGTTTGTTTCAAAGAGTAACATCAATTTTCTGAAGGAATTACTTAACAAAAGTTATATGTTGGAAGTTCGACTCGGGTTTGTTCTCAATTTCCAAAAAATTGAAACAGGAAAACGACTCGATTTCAGAGGGAAATTTACGCTTACAGCACTTGAGAACTCACATTTACAAAAATACAGGGAATATCCCGGCAAAGGACTTGACTTTAAAAGTTATTCACTTGCCATAGAATCTGCAACAGGTGATCTCTTTTATTCAGGTGATGTAGATTCCCCCGCTGATCTGGAAGTGTTTAATTTGAATGGAAATTCGATACTTGTTACAGAGACAACCCATATCTCCATTGAAGCTGTGATTAAATTGTTAAAAGAAAAAGAGATTAAAAAAATTATCCTGACCCATTTGGAAGCAGATGACCCTTCAACACTTATTTCAACCATCTCGGCTTCGTTTCCTGAGGGGTTAAGCAGAATTACCATTGCACATGATGGTTTGATTATATCGGTATAAAGATGGAAGATATTCAGAAAAAATTAGGAATTATCGGCAGATCAAAAGAAATAAAAGACCTTGTGGATATTATTTTGCAGGTTGCGCCGAGTGATATCACCGTGTTAATCTATGGTGAAAGTGGAGTGGGGAAAGAAGTATTTGCTCACGCACTTCATATGGTCAGCAAAAGAGCTCATAAAGAGATGTTGTCGCTAAACTGCGGAGCCATCCCTGAAACCTTACTTGAAAGTGAGCTTTTTGGACATACCAAAGGTTCCTTCACCGGTGCCATTGACAGTAGAAAAGGGTATTTTGAGTTGGCAGATAATGCAACTCTTTTTCTTGATGAGATTGGTGAGATGCCACTTTCCACCCAGGTGAAATTTCTGAGGGTTCTGGAAACAAAAGAATTTATGAAAATTGGTGCGGAAAAGACAACCAAGGTTGATGTAAGGATTATCGCCGCCACCAACAAAAATTTACAGGATCTTGTAGATGAAAAAAGATTCAGGGAAGATCTTTATTTCAGACTTAAAGCTGTTGCTCTTGAAATACCACCTTTGAGAAAAAGGCGACAGGATATCGAAGAATTTGCTCTTCATTTTGCCTCATTGTATTGTAAAAATAATCAGAGGCCTCCCGTTGAGTTTGCAAGTGATGCGATAAACCTGTTATACGAATATCCATGGCCGGGGAATGTCAGGGAGTTAAAAAATGCAGTTGAGACAGCAATAGCCCTCAGCCGTAGTGGTGTTTTAACTGCGGAATCATTCAGAAGTCTATTAAGAATTGATGGACGGGCACCGGCAAAAAATCTACCCGTCAGGCTCAACAAATCATCAGACGAGGTTGAAAGGGACTTTATTTACAGAGCCCTATTTGAACTAAAAAAAGATATTCTTGAATTAAAAGAGATGGTCTCGAATCTGACAGTGAACAATGGACAATTTGGCGATTTTCAAATGTCCATGGCAAATGATGACCGTGATGATCTAAATGTGGATAAAGTTGAAAAAGAATTGATACTGAAAGCACTTCAAAAAGCCGGTGGCAACAAAAGAAAAGCCGCCATGTATCTTAATATTTCGGAGAGAACTCTCTATCGAAAACTTGAAAAACTTGGATTTGAGGATTTTGATGCCAAATAGAATTAAAATTTTACAATATGGTCTATTGGGCATTTTATTTGTGACGATGGGTCTTGCGGGATGCAGTTGTCCCTATTCTTTTACGGGGGCTTCTATCCCACCACACCTTAAATCACTCGCCATACCTTATGCTAATGACCAGAGTGGATCGGGTGAACCCGCACTTGGGCAACAATTTACAACTCTTTTGACACAAAAATTTATTGATGACAACAGCTTCATTATTACTGATAAATCCCGTTCGGATGCTGTACTCGATTGTTCAATTCTTGGAATCTCAGATACACCTGCAGCGATAACAACAGGTGAGCAGGTTCAAGCCAGAAGAGTAAATATTACTATCCAGGTGTCGTATAAAGACCTCAAAATGAAAAAAACAATTTTTGAGAGACAGTTTTCAAACTATGCCGATTATCCCGCAGTTGCAGGACAAGCCGGGAGAAATGAAGCAATTCAACAGACACTGGAAAAACTTACCGAAGATGTACTGCTTGAAACCGTTTCAGGCTGGTAAACAAGGATATCAGATTGAAAGATTCTTCAGAAAACTTATATAAAACAGCGATCGAGCAACTTGCTTCAGAGTCGGGACTCCCCGCACTCTTTTTACGCAGGGCTACAATGTTGTTTGAAGAAGGAAAGTTTGATGAAGCTCTTCTTGAGGTAAAAGGGGGATTAAAATATTTCCCCGGTCACCCTCCGGCATATTATTTATTGATCAGGATTTTTCTTGAACTTAAAAAACCAAATCTTGCTGAGATCACCCTCAATTCTGCAGCCAAATTTTTTGCTACAAATGAACTCACAAACTACTATCGTGAGTTGATTAATGAAGTCGCAGATGAGATAGAAAACAGGGATTCCAAAGAGGCAGATACCATTTCAAAGTTCTCTATCCCTGAATCAGAGGAAGAACCGGAACCGGAGCCACTGCATGACGAAATTGAAACCGATGAATTGGAATTGGATGAGAGTGCACCATCCCAAGAGACAGGGCCATGGAATGACATCGAACCGGAGGAAGAGGATACAATAGACGGGTCTTATCACAACATCGAATCTGCGAACAATGATGAATCTCCCGAACAATTACCTGAAGAAAAACAGGTTAAACCATTAGATATCGCCCCACACGGAGATGAGATAATCACCGCAGGGATGGCAATTATTTACGCCCGCCAGGGAAACACACCAAAAGCGATTGAGATATTTTCAAAACTAATTGAAAAAGAACCTGAGAAAAAAGAGAGTTATGAAAAAATCATCTCATTACTCAGGAGCAAATCTCAACCAATCTGATGTCACATAAAAAAATAGTTTTAGTCCGCTACGACCGGATTGGTGATGTTGTCCTTACTCTTCCGATGGCAGAAGTGTTAAAAAGCAGGGGTGACTGTGAACTCCTTTTTCTCGGAAGGGATTACACACGGGTTTTAGCAGAGGCATCACCTTACATAGATGGTTTTATAAGTTGGGACGAGTTAAAAGACCTTTCGCCATTTGCCATTTCGACCGAACTTAAAAAGTTTCAATTCGACGAAGTTTATGTTGTTTCACCCGGATTCAAAATTGCTCTCGCATTATTCCTTGCAGGAATTAAAAAAAGAACCGGAATTGGCTATCGCTGGTATTCATTTCTTTTTAATAACAAAGTATTTGAGCACAGAAGAACAGCCCAAAAAAATGAATTGGAATACAATCTTTCGATGTTGGGGTGGCAGGGGGAATACCATTTCCCGTCGAACTTTTTTTCAGGAATCTCGAAATTTGACCGGTTTTTGCTTGATACAACAAAAATTATCACGATTATTCATCCGGGAAGCGGGGGAAGTGCTGCCGATTTACCGTTGGAAACATTTCGAGAACTCACTTCAAAATTGTGTAAAGATGGAAGATTTATTGTATATTTAACAGGATCAAAGGAAGAGATCAAAAAGTGTGAAATTGTTAAAGGGGATAGTGATGCAAAGATATTGGCGGGGGATTTGTCACTTACTGAATTGATCTCATTCATAAAAGAGGGAGATTTATTCATTTCAAATTCGACCGGACCTTTACATATTGCAGCAGCAGCAGGGTGTTTCATGGTTGGGTTTTATCCACGGGTGGTTCAGTGCTCTGTGGAGAGATGGGGACCATATACCGACAGAAAATTGATATTTAAGCCTGAAATCGAGTGTTCTGATTGTACACTGAAACAATGTGCCTCATTGGGGTGTATGAGCAGTATAAGCAGCGAAAATATTTTTGCTGCAATTGATAAGAAGATTATAGAAATAAAGAATGGAAATTAAAATGAAACGAGTAATTTTTAGCATCACACTTTTGGGAGCCATGTTTCTACTTGGTGGTTTTTTTACGCCCGGTGATGTGTACGATGATTTTCCAAAAGTAACAAATAAAGCTTTTAAAGTAGGTGAAAAACTTACATTCAATGTTAATTATGGATTTGTAACGGCAGGAATTGCCACAATGCAGATTCCTGCAAAGAAAAAAGTTGCCGGAAGAGATACATACAATGTTTTGTTTCAGGTTAACTCTGTTCCCTCTTTTGATGGTGTATTTAAAGTTCGTGACAGATATGAATCTTATCTTGATGTAGAGGGTTTATTCCCATGGAGATTTGAACAGCACATTAAAGAAGGTAGTTTTACAAAAGATTATTCAGCTTTTTTTGATCACAGAGCAGGAAAAGCGAAAACATCTGATGGTGACTACAAACTCCCAAAATATACACACGACATAATTTCAGCATTTTACATCTGCCGTACATTTGATTATTCAAAATCAAAAAAGGGTGATATAATAAAACTCAAAAACTTTTATGAAGGCAAAGTTCATCAGCTTGATGTTGTTTTCAGAGGACGAGAGAGAATTAGTGTAGCTGCCGGAAAATTTGATTGTGTGATCCTCGAACCCCTCGTAAGAAAAGGTGGACTTTTCAAAAACGAAGGAAGCATCTATGTCTGGTTGACTGACGATGATATCAAGATGCCTGTTAAGGTAAAAACCAAAGTTGTTATCGGTTCAATTGATGCAGAACTTACCAAATATGAAGGTTTGGCGGGGAAACTAACCTCAAAAAGGTAAAAACTGATCTCAGTAGTTAAATTTCATAAAAATGTAGTATAATGTGGTTTAAGTTGCCTGATTTTTTAAACCGATAAAGAATTGGATAGAGAGATGTTTGAGTGTCCCGAATGTGGCGCACTATTTGATAGTGGCGCCCCCGTTTGTCCCGAGTGTGGTGTGGTTGTTGACAATCCACCCGATGGTTCTGTAAGTTTCTACACAGATGAATTTCTTCTCGTTTACAGTTGTTATGATCTGTATGAAGCTGAAATGATAAAAGCCAATTTGGAAAGTGGCGGGATAACAACATGGATTGTGAACAAAAAAGACAGCTCTTACCCCGGTTTAGGGAATATGTCAGCAATTCTAATATTCGTTAAAGTTGAGGATAGCGAATCGGCTTTCGAATTTTTAAAGGAATATGACGAATCAAAAAAAGCCGATATTAAAGAAGACCCTGATTCGGAAGTGGCTTTCAACTAACCAAAAGAGGACATCTCTCTCTTATATGAAATTTACCGACCTGACCTCCAGAGTTGCAATTGCACTCACTCTTGGACCTCTCGTATTAGCAACTGCCTGGTTTGGTGGTTACTGGTTTATGGGGGTTGTTGCATTGATAGCTGCTGTTTCTTATTACGAATTTAGTCTCATGGCATTCAAAAAAGAAGCAAGTTCATCGATCTGGTCGGGGATAACCCTTCTCCTGCTGTTCCTCGTAAATTTAAAATTTAACCGGCTTGATACACTTGAATCGATATATGTCGTAACTCTTGTTGTTATGTTCAGAGAATTATTCAAAAACAAGGGTTCGGCGATTCTTAATGTTGGTGCAACACTCACAGGGATATTTTATATCGGAGTTTGCGCCGGAAGTCTCTATATGATCAGGGCATTTGGTGATTTTAGTGGTGATCAGGCGGGTTTGTTTGTTATCTCCTATTTGGTTTCAATCTGGTTGAGTGATACAGCAGCATATTTTGGTGGAGTAACTTTTGGTAAACACAAGTTAATGAAGCGGGTGAGTCCCAAAAAAAGCTGGGAAGGCTTTTATTTTGGACTGGCAGGAGCCATTGGCAGTTTTTTCCTTTTCAGATATCTTTTTCTCAATTTTCTAACTCCACTTGATGCTGTTATCCTGGGGCTCATAGTTGGGATTGTTGGACCAATGGGAGATCTTGTTGAATCACTTTTGAAGAGGGATGCAGGGGTGAAAGATTCATCAAACATTTTAAAGGGGCATGGTGGTTTTTTTGACCGTTTTGATTCGGTAATTGCATCTGCACCCATCATCTATATTTATTTAAAAAATTTCATAAATCTTTAGGAATATGGCAAAAAAAGTCGGGGTGATTACCCTTGGTTGTTCAAAAAATACTGTTGACTCAGAACGATTGATGAATCAACTATTGTTAAACGGATATGAATTAACAGATAATCCGGAAGAAGCTGATACAGTTATTCTCAATACATGTGGATTTATTGAAGCAGCCAAACAGGAATCGATTGAAGAGATACTTAAGGCAGTAAAACTAAAAAATGATGGCGTTATTGAAAATGTGATTGTTGCAGGTTGTCTGAGTGAACGATATAAAGATGACCTGATGGCAGAGATTCCTGAAGTTGATAAATTTTACGGTACTGAAAAGTATGAAGAAATAATAGAGGATATGGGGGGGCATCTGAAATATGAACTGTTGGGTGAAAGACACCTTACAGGTCAGAGTCATTTTGCTTACCTAAAAATTTCCGAGGGGTGTGATCATCCCTGTTCATTTTGCTCAATTCCACTTATGCGTGGGCTTCACAAATCGAAGCCGATTGAAGATTTGATCGCAGAAACCAGATTCCTCGTAAAACAGGGGGTGAAGGAACTGATTATTATCGGGCAAGACACTACTGACTATGGAAAAGATATCTATGGGAAGAGAAATCTTGCTGAGTTGTTGCGGAAACTCTCATTGATTGAGGGGATCGAGTGGGTCAGGTTGATGTATGCGTATCCGTCCCATTTTCCGGATGACTTGATTGATGAGATTGCGGATAACCCTAAAATAGTAAAATATGTCGATATTCCTCTGCAACATATTAGTGATCCTGTACTCAAATCGATGAGAAGGGGGATAACTCAAAGAGTAACTCGTGAACTGTTGGATAAACTTAGAAAAAGAATCCCGGGTGTAACCATTCGGACAACTTTTATTACTGGTTATCCTGCTGAGACGGAGGAAAATTTTAAGGAATTACTTCAGTTTATCAAAGATTTTAAGTTCGACCGTCTTGGTGTATTTACTTTTTCTGTGGAAGAGAACACTTCGAGTTTTATACTCGGAGATCCTGTACCCGAAAAAGAAAAAAATCGCAGAAAGCGGAGAATAATGGAAATTCAGAAAAAAATCTCAACGCAGAATAATGCACTTTATGTCGGTTCAACTCAAAAAGTGATCATTGATTCTGAAGAGGGAGATTATTATATCGGCAGAGGCACGATGGATGCACCCGAGGTTGACTGTGAAGTTATTATTGACAGAGAAGACCATGACCTGGTTCCCGGGGATATGGTAAACGTTTTAATCTATGATTCAGCCGAATATGATTTATTTGGCAAGATTGAGAGAGACTGATATGAAAAGATTATTTTTATTTTTTATCCTGGTGTTCACAGTGGGGATTAATGCCCAGCCGGATCAGGGCAAACCAGAGGATTACAGTCGCGAACCTGTTTTCTATTTTGATATATATAATTTTTATTCCGGTGACAGTGCAAACACAAAAGTTGATTTTTTTCTTCAACTCCCGTTTGAGAAATTGAGTTTTATTAAAGCCGGTGAAAAGTTTCGAGCTGAATATTCGGTTTCTGTGACAGTGAATGATGAAAATAAACTAAAACTCATTACTGAAAAATCGTGGACCGAAAAGATTGAGTTGATGGATTTTAACAAAACAAATTCAAAATCAGACTACAATCTTTCAGCAAGATCATTTAAACTCGCTCCCGGAAAATATTATTTCACGATCCTTGTAGAAGATTTGGATTCGCGGAAGGAATATAGAGCAGAAGCTGAGGTTCCTGTTCGTACTTTTGATCAGGAGCTTGCAATAAGTGATATAATGCTGATTTCAAGCAAGACTACATCTGAAACCGGAACTGTTAAAATTGTTCCTAATCTTTCCCGTAATGTGGCAGCTCAGAAAGGTGGAATTCCAATATTTTTTGAAGTTTATTCCTCTGCTGAAAGAGATCTTGAACTCACATACACAATAGTGGACACAAAAAACAATCCTCTATTTACCGACAAAAAGATTGAAAAACTTAAAACGGGGAATACCCAACTTTTTTATACCTTTGACTTCAAGGATGCCGGAATGGGTGAATACCGGATGGTAATCAGTGCTCCGTTTGTAGATGATAATACCGTTGTTGTGAGCACAAAGTCATTCTTTTCCAGATGGTCAGGTATGCCGGCAACTGCTAAAGATCTTGAAAAAGCATCAGATCAGATGATTTATATTGCCGGTCCCGACGAGATTGATTTTATTCAGGATGGGAAAGATTTTGCCGAGAAACTCGACAGATTTATGGAATTTTGGGAGAAAAAAGACCCGACTCAGGGAACACCTGAGAACGAGGTTTTTAACGAGTATTACCGAAGAATAGAGTTTGCAAATAAAAACTTTAAACAAATGCTTGAAGGTTGGAGGAGTGACATGGGTATGGTTTATATCACCCTTGGATCACCAAACAATGTTGAGAGACATCCCTTTGAATATGACAGCAAACCTTATGAAGTTTGGGACTACTACGACATTAACCGCAGATTTATATTCGTTGATCAGACAGGATTTGGAGATTATCGTCTGGTCACTCCGTTTTTTGGAGAATACCGGTACAGATATTAGGAGTAAAAATTGATACTTACAGTCACACTTAATCCGATAATTGAGCAGAGATTACATTTCTCAAAAGTTTTGAGAGGTGAAGCAAACAGAGCTCTTAAACAGAGTTATTATGCCGGTGGTAAGGGAATTAATGTTAGTCGCCAGTTGAATAAAATGGGTATAAAAAACCTTGCATGCACTTTTCTTGGTGGTGATAACGGTAGAAGATTAAGAGCTACGATGACCGCGGAAGGAATTAACTTCACTGCCATTGCTGTGAAGTCGGAAACCAGAAGTGGAACGATTGTGATTGAAGATGAGCCGGTAAGGGTAACCCATCTTTTTGGCGAAAATTCGGTTATTACTCCTGAAGAAGTGAATGAATTTAAGTTCAAACTTGAAAAAATGATTCAAAATTGTGAGTATGTTGTCTTTTCCGGAAGCAGTCCTTCTCCTGCATGTGATGATATTTTTGCTTATGGAGTTCAAATTGCTGAAAAATATGACAAAACCGCTGTCGTTGATACTTATGGCAAAGCGCTTGAATTTGCGATAAAAGAACAACCTGCGATTCTTCATATAAATAAAAAGGAAGCCTCCGACTATTTTGGTAAAAAGATAGAAGATGAAGCAGATGTAATCTCGGCTCTCGAGGAGTTTCATAAACTTGGAATTAAGATCGGAATTATTACCGATGGTGATTCCCCGGTTTACATGAATCATTTTGGGTTTATTCACAAAGTTACACCCCCTGAGATAAAGGTTATTGATGAAACGGGGAGTGGAGATGCGTTTGTGGCAGGGCTTGTTTATGGCTTGTATAATGATGAGGTATTGACAGATATTCTGAGAATGGCAACAAGTTGTGGAGCTGCCAACGCAGGCAGTGTATCAGTTTGTGAGGTAGATTATGTCGACATTGAACACCTCCTTAATGATATTCTGATAGAGCCCATAGGCAAGAAAATGAACCTGATGAATGAAATGCTTTAAGCTCTTTTTTCTTTTTATATCCACACCTCTATTTTGCCAATCGATAACCGGAATCGAATTTTCGGGGGATCGACCATTGGAAGGAAAAGAGTTAACCACGGCTTTAGGGATAACTTTCCCGATAAAAACCGAACTTTTTAATCTTGATTCTTTAAATCACCGTATCTCCACCAAATTGAATTCCAAAGGTTATTTCCATCATCGTCTGACTTCTGTAATTACTCCAACAGATTCCTCAACTTCAAAAATATTTGTAAATATAACCTCCGGTCCCAGAGCAGTTCTGAAATCACTAAAATTTCTCAACGGTTCTGATTCATTAATCCTGGGGATGAGGGCACTCGACTTTAGTGAGGGAAACCCTTATGATGAGATTGAGATACAGTCTGTTTTTATTGAAATCCTGGATGAACTTGAAAAAAGAGGATACCCATTTGCAAAGATTGTGGTAAATTCTCTCGGATTGGAAATATCCGCAGATTCTTCCTCCTCTTCAGTTCACCTTAATATAACACTTGATTCAAATCTTAAAGCGGTCATCACCAAAATTGAAATAGTTGGCAATGAAAATACTTCCGCAGATGTAATTTTACGAGAAATTAAAGTAAAGTCAGGTGACATCTATTATCCACAAAACAACAGGTTGCTCACTTCACGATTAAACAGGTTACGCTTTTTTGAGCCGGTTCCCGATCCTGAATTCTACTTTAATGAAGGAAAAGAAGGAATACTAAAAATTACTGTAAAAGAGACAAATACCAATAATTTTGATGGTATCATCGGTTACATACCACCTGCTCAAAACGAGGAGGCGGGTTATCTTACCGGACTCGTAAATATAAATATGAGAAATCTTTTTGGAACTGGAAGAAATTTTAGTTTTAAATGGCAACAACTCGACAGAAATTCGCAGGAACTTGATCTTCGTTATCTTGAACCCTTTTTATTTGGGCTCCCGCTAAACATCTCACCCCGGCTTTATCAAAGGAAACAGGACACTCTTTATGTTGATCGATTTGTTGAAGTAACAGCTGACTACCAGACGGGCGAAAATTTTGCATTCTCAGCAACCTTTGCATCACAATCGATAATCCCAACACTCTTCGAGAAACCGGTTTTTACTGTCTATAATTCTTCAATCCTTACCGGTGGGGTGGGGTTAAGATATGACACGCGTGATGACCCCGTGTCACCTGTAAGTGGAATCAATTTCTTTTCCTCTTTTTCAATCTCCAACAAAAAAATAAATGGCCCTGCTGAGTTCATAACGGCAAATCAGGTGCTGCAAGTAAACTTAAAAAAGATTAATTTTGATTTCGATTTATTTCTTGAAATATTTAACCGGAATGTGGTTGCCCTTGGAGTGAGTGTAAGAGAGATTCAGGGCGATTTTATTGAAGAGAGCGATTACTTTAAGCTTGGGGGTAATTCAACCCTTAGAGGGTATCGGGAGGAACAATTCAGGGGTAACAGGGTGGCATGGTCCAATATTGAATACAGATATCTGATTTCGAGACGGTCATACCTGTTTGCTTTTTTTGATTCAGGGTATTATCTCGTAAATGGCAATGAATCGAGAAAAATTGTTGAAACAAGCGCATTCAAAAACGGATACGGTTTTGGAATGAGTTTTGAAACGGGCATTGGTCTTTTAAGTGTAAGTTATGCTCTCGCCTCCGGTGAGGGGTTTAGTGATGGTAAAATCCATTTTGGAATAATCAACCAATTTTGAGTTTATGGAAAAAATAGTAAAATATATTGTGGCACCATTGATAACGATAGTTATCCTTTCAGTGGTTGTTTATTTCTTTTTTAAATCGATTCTTGGCACATCTGTTCCCGATTATGAAGGGGAGTTTGAAGTTGACGGTTTGCTCGACAGTGTAGCAATATATACGAGTGGTGAAGGGATACCCTTTATTAAGGCCTCAAATACAAAAGATATGTTATTCACTTTGGGTTATCTACATGCCAGGGACAGACTGCTCGAACTTGAGTTTAACAGACTTGTTGCAGAAGGGCGACTCTCGGAATTTTTTGGTCCCAAAATGGTAAACACCGATAAATATCTAAGACAGTTGATGCTTCCAATAAAAGCTGCATTACAACTGAAGGAAATCAACTCAAAAACTCTGCCACTGCTTCAGGCTTATACTGAGGGTATTAACTATTGTATTAACTCAGAAAGTGTAATCATTCAAAGTGAATTTGCCGCAACGGGCATACAACCCGGTAATTGGAATGTTAAGGATATTGTTCTCCTGTCCCTTCTTGAAAATTTCAGGGATGAAGGAAAATACAATTTGGGTGATTTAACCGGGCTAATGAAGGAAAAGTTGGGAATTGAGAAAGCTGCATCAGTTTTTGGTGGTCCCGTAGATTCTTCAAAAGTAAATGAATATTCAAAAATTAGAGAATATCTTTTGAGAGAAGAGCTTTCATTGAGGGGTCAGCTCGGACTGCTGGGGGATAACGATGTCTCATACAAAGAAGTTACAGGTTTAAAAGGGGCTTTTGTCTCTCTGAACGGATCATATACCTTCCCCGGTAGGTATTACACTGTTTCATACGATGTTGCAGGGATAAAAGGATCAGGTATTACCGTTCCGGGGGTGCCTGTGCTTTACCTCGGAATGAAGGGAGAAGAAGCCTGGGTACTGCTCACTTCAAAAAAAGACTTAAGGCAAAAAAAAATTACACAATTTGATGACCGTGGCAACCTGATACTTAACGGCAAAATTAAAGGGAAAATTGCACTTCACAAAGACACGATCAAAATAAAAGAAAGTGAACCGGAGATACTGGAGATTCTTACCGGTGCCTCAGGTGAAGTGATTACGGGTAAAGAACCGGGTGAAGATATCTACAATTCTGATTCCACCGAAGTATTAAAAGTATATTTGGCCGAAAGTTTTTATCTCACAGGTTTTAATGCTGCTGCATTTCTAAACTCAGGATTAGGATTTTGGACTGAAGGTGTCTCGACAAAATATTTTAGTGATGAAGCCAATACTGAGATTCTCTTAAAATCAAAAAGTGAAATTGTTAAGGTAGTATCAACAAAAAGTGTTGCACAAAAAGAGACACAGGAAGCTCCCTCAAAAAAGAAAAAACCGTCGAAGAAAAAGACAAAACCTGTTGTTGTGAAGGAACCACAAAATGAGCGCCCCTCGGAGGAGGGAGTGGAAGTTGTAAAAGTAACTGAATCAGGTGATTTATCAGGGGACGGTTTCTTCCGATTGATCCCTTCGGTTTCGGAAAGACCATGGCTACAAAAACCTGAAGGGAAAAATATTCCTTCATTCCTGCTTAATGATGTAACTTCCGACTTTAGTCTTAAAATGGTTCCTCTGATTATTAATGCTTTCTCGGGAGTCGCCAAAAAAGACACAAATATCACACAGTCGCTGAGGGTTATTTCAGGTTGGAGTGGTGAATATTTATCAGGTCTTCAAGCACCCTTGATAATGGCAGAATTTTTAAAATATTATACCGTGAACATTTTTGGTGATGAATTTTCAAAAGAAGATTTTGAAATCTTTTTTGGTGTTGGAGGTTATCCACTGTCAAGACTAAAGGAATTATCATTCGAAAAAAATGCGCAAGTGTATGATCTTAGAAATACTTCGACTATCGAAGATCGCGACCAGATAATACAAAAAAGTTTCGCTGAAGCTCTTACCTCCATTGAAAAAAAATATGGTGATAACCTGATCTTGTGGTTGTGGGGAAATGAGAACATTTTTATACCCAGGCACATTCTTGGTAATTTGATGGGTGGCATATCTGATGTTTTGGTTTTGGAGACCGCCGGAATGAGTGGATTTTATGATACACAATTTACATCAGCAATAAATCCGTTTTCTGCACGGACAGGTGATAAAAATTTTTCAGGTCGTGGTACTATTAACCGGTTTTACCTTGAACCTGAACGGGGCATATTATTAACCATACCCTATCTTGGTAATTCAGGTAACTTTGCTGACAAAATGTCGGGGGTTACATATATTAACTTTCTGGAAGGTAAGTTGATTTCTTTGGCTCCTGTTGCGAATGAAAACGACAAAGTTCTGAGATTAATTAAAAAAATGTGATTTATCGTACTTAAGGTTTTTAAATTCATCGTAAATTAGTATTTTAAGTAGTCTTCATTTATTAAACTCTATAAGTTCCATGAAAAAGTTTTATACCATCTTGTTTCTGATACCCATTTTGCTGTTCACCGGCTGTCAAAAAAGTGACACTGCCTCTAATCCTGTAACAGGTGATGAAACAGGCACTGTCATAATTAACGGTGAGGTGGTCGATTTTTCAACGGGTTCGCCGGTTGCAAACGCAGCAATTTCACTCACCGGTTTCTCTTCAGACACTACCATTAATAAAAGTGCTGTTTCAGACGGGAGTGGGAAATATACTTTCGAATTTACGATAAAGGCGGGATTGGAACTTGCACTCGTTGCACGAAAAGAAGGTTTTACATCTGATACAACAAAGGTTTTTGCAGTTGCAAACAGAACTATTACTGCTTCAAAACTTCTTCTTAAAGCTACAGGAAGTGGTGGATCGGGAACCAGAAACCCGGCCTCCCTCTATCTGACAGGTACTTCAGTTCCTAAAATAGGAATTAAAGGAGCAGGAGGACTGGAGAGTGTTCAACTGATATTCCAAGTGGTCGACTCATTGGGCATTGCTCTTGACCTCGACAATGCTGTTAATGTTGGTTTTGTATTGGCTGCTTCACCGGGTTCAGGAACTGTGTTAAATCCTCCATCCACTCGTACTGATGCAAACGGACAAGCCTCGGTGGTTTTAACCTCAGGTACCAAAGCCGGAGTTGTTCAAGTGACAGCTTCCATTTCCCTTGGTTCCAAAATTATTTCTTCAAATCCGGTTGCCGTAACGATACATGGTGGACTTCCTGATCTGACACATTTTAGCTGTGTTCCCGCCAAGGTGAATATTCCCGGGTACAATATTTTTGGGGTTGAAGATATTATAACAGCTTATGTTGGTGATAAATATTCCAATCCGGTCAGGCCCGGGACGGCTGTATATTTTTCAACTGAGGGGGGAATTATTGAGGGATCAGCACTTACTTCGGCTCTTGGAGTTGCCTCAGTCACTTTATATTCAGCTAACCCATTACCAAATCATCCTGTTTTTGGACCGGGGTTCGCCGCAGTTACCGCTGCAACAACTGATGAGAGTTTTGCAACAATAAGACAATCCACTTTGGTACTCTTTTCCGGTGTACCTATAATAAACTGTTCACCTTTTGGATTTGATATCCCAAATGGTGGGTCACAGCTATTCAACTATACCGTGATGGATCAAAACGGGAATCCATTATCTGAAGGAACTTCTATCACCGTGGCCGGTGAAGGGAAAGATTTTATTTTAACAGGCGACAAGGAATCAACACTCCCCGATACACAAAGTCGCGCCTGGACCACATTTTCGTTCACTGTAGCGGATGCGATTGATACTGTGGCAGCAGTGAACAGATTAGTTATCACCATCAAATCAGACGGAGAAAACGGCAAAGCTTCACTGATCTTCTCAGGGATTGTTCGTTAAAAATCAGATAAAAGGGATAAAAAACCCGGTACTTTTTTTATAAGTGTCGAATTCTCCCTTAAAGTGGGAAGCCAACATCTCTTCTTCCTTTTTTGCTCGTAATAACAAAAGAGGGAGACTCACCACAACTGTAAGGATAATAACCGGTGAGGAGAGAAGAGCCACTCCAACACAAAAGTCGGCGAGCAATTGACTTAAGTATTGTGGATGGCGGATAAACTTGTAGAGTTCGTTTTTCACAAGGCGATGGTTTTTATAGATCATGATATCTGTTGAGTAACTTTCACTCAAAGTTTTATAACTTCTTATTTGAGCAAATGAGAAGAGTATAAACATGACAAAAAACAGAATGCGGACAATGGCATCGGGAGTATATCCAAAAAACCATGTATCCACTATCGGGAAACACCCCAAAAACTGAAGTAGTGTTGAAACCGCAAGGACATTTGGAGGCATGGTTTGCAGCCACCCTGATGCTCGACGGGCAACAAGTCCCATTTTACCTTTTAAACTTTTTTGACTGCCGGCATAATTTGCCGACATCAGAAATACCAAAGCTACAAGTACAAGAATATTGATCGGATCCATAATAACTAATTTTGTGACTTGTAAAGTTACTTATTTTTGATTTATCCCGAAACTTCTTCGAAGTTCTAAATGAACAAAATGATGAATGATGACAACCAAACCCCGGACATTCCAGAAGATGTTATCAACAGCAACAAAATAGCTGCTCACGATATAAACAATCTTTTCAGCAGCATCTTCGCAAGTATTGCCATGTTAAAAAAAGAACTTGCCGGCAAACCTGATGCGCTATACCTCCTCGAAAACATCGAACATTGTTCACACAGAGCAACTGAAATAACCGCTGAGGTGCTCTCTGACGGCACTTCAGAGATTAACAGGGAGAGCAGGATAAACACCAGGTTGTTGATTAATGAAGTTGTCTCCTCAATGATTCAATCACTGCCAGATCAGATTAAAATTGTTACGGAAATTGACAGTATCGTTTCTGATCTCAAAGGAAATTCAACAGAAATTTATCAAGTACTCGTGAATTTGTTGATGAATTCCGTGGAAGCCATCACAGACAGGGGAGAGATCAGGATCATCGTAAAGGATGTTCCAACTGCTGAAATAAGAGACCCTGACTCTGGAGAGTCGTCACACCCAAAAGTAAGTGTATCAGTTTTGGATGATGGAATTGGTATTCAGCCGGAAAACAAATCAAAGATATTTGACCCTTATTTTTCAACAAAAAACAAAGGCAGAACCAGCGGAATTGGACTCTTTTCGGTAAAAAAAATAATCGATGGGCATGGTGGTACGATAGATGTACAGAGTCATCCGGGTTATGGTTCAAGGTTTGATTTGGTATTACCGGCTTATTGTGCAAGGAGAAGAACCCGGCATGGAGATAAAGTTAATATTCTGATAGCAGACGATGAAGTTCTATTGGTATCTATCCTGGAGGATCTGTTGACCGCTGCCGGGCATCAGATAACCACAGTGCCTTCGGCTGAAGCGGCAATTAACAAATTGCGTAGCCAGGACGGTTTTGATATGTTGATAATTGATCTCAGGATGAATGGAATTGACGGGTTAAGCGGGATCAGGGAAATAAGGAAGTTTAATCAGGATATCAAAATAATTCTTTCGACGGGGACAGTCGGGATCAAAAATATGTTGTTCCCTGAGGATGTAAGAGTTGATGCAACATTGCAAAAACCTTATGAACTTGAGACCCTTTTGGCATTGATCGACTCAATGGTACAATAAACGCTACATATATAAAACTTTTCTGATAGAAACAAGCAACTCATCAAGATCATATGGCTTAGTGATGAAGTCGCTTGCTCCAAGTTTTGCCGATCTAATCGCTGAAGTAAGGTCAGCGTAAGCTGTAAGAACAATCACTTTTAAGATAATCCCTTCCTTATCCATCGTTTCCAGCACATAATAACCATCTTTCTCCGGCATATTGAGATCGAGGAGCATAAGGTCAATCCTGTTCTCCTTCAGATACGCGAGAGCTTTTTCGGCTGAATCCACGGTTGTTACAGTGTAGCCTACTTCGGTCAATTCTTCTTTCAGGATTTGACTGAGATTGATCTCATCGTCAACAATAAGGATTGTTTCCATGTTTTAATAATGCTTCGTTTTAAAAATATTTGATTATAATCTATTTTTTTTCAGGTTCTTCACCGTTTTTGATGTGCTTGTTAGGGCTTTGTTCCTGAATAGTATCGTTAACCGATCTGTGCTCATCAAGTTTCTCTTTAAACTGATTTTTGTCAGCCATGATTTTCATTCTGTCTTTTAGAGTTGGCAGCAGTTCAGTCTTTATGACGATAATAATCTCTTTTTTAGTAATTTTTTTCTGATCAGCGCCAGCCAGGTATCTGATCCCAAAAACCCACCATGGTAAATCTTTAAGAAAAGGTATTCCTGTTCTTACATAAGTTTCATCGGTAACATAAAGACCACCAATCACAGTTTCTTCACCATTAAGCATAAGAAGCTGAGAGTTGGCTTTTGTTTTCCTTATTTCAGTGGAGAGTTCACTCGGGAAAGCCGTGCTTCTTTCTACAGCAAGTCTTAAAACAACATAATCGATACCATCCTCATTGTAAACATGAGGTGTTACATCAATGATTGAACCGGTTGAAAAGAACTGGTCGGTAACATTTCCTGCAAAATCTCTCTGTTTAATAGAAAAATCAGAACCAATTTGTATCTTTCCAAGTTCACCTGTTCTTACGGTGATAGATGGATTGGCAATAATCTCGCCCAGGTTCTCCGACTCGAAGAATCTAAAGGTTCCAAGCAGGTTTCCCTTAAAATCGCCAAGGTTAAGCTTCGTGGAGCCTGACACAAGGAAGTCAGTTGGGGTTTGATCTGCAGATGTGGTCTGTCCAAAAGTTTTAAGATCAACGCCAAAACCATTTGTTGGATCTGAGAGAAGAGCTTGCCAGTTGATACCTCTGTCTCTGAGCGCAGTATTGTCAGCTTCAAAAAAGATGGCTGATATTTTCACTTCTCTTGAGTCAATTGGTGCGTAAATATCCTTTGCCAGTGGTTCAGGGTCTTTTACTACAACAGGTTCATTGGGTCGTTTTACAATAACCACATCTGGTTTTTCTTCAATGATTAACCCTCTATACTGAGTGAGAATCCTTAAAGCCTTCATGTAGTTGATGTTCGTCAACTCAAGTCCTATAAGTTCGGAACTTTGAATTGTGGAAACGATATTTCTTCCGGTCACTTTAAGTGAAATCTTTGCAAGAATTTCAATTGCAGTGTCAAAAGAGATAGATTGAGAGAGTGTAACAACCTCATCGGGACTGTTATACTGGCTCATTTCTTTTTCAAGATCTTTTTGAGCAAATGAACTAAACGACAGAAATACTGTCAATACCAGAAAGATTAAAAACTTTTTCATTGGATCACCTCGTTGTTTCTTGTTGCTGTGAAGGATCAGATTCCTGCAATAATCTAATTGTGACTGTTTCAATCACTCCACCTTTATTCAGCACGAATGTAACACTGTTGTTTTCTCTGTCGATAGAAGTGAGGAAGCCAAGATAGACTTCATCACCTTCGGCGAGAACATATGTTCTTCCTCTTTCATCCATCAGGAATGCACCGTCAGGAAGTAAAGCGAGTAGTTTAGAATTTTTTACATCGAGCAAATCATAGATATTTGGTTCGATTTCTGTACGGATAACCGGATAAAAAATATTGTAAATGTTTCCCGCTTTTAAATCATTTTCTGTAAATCTGGATGAAGTAAAACGGTCGTCGGGTGAAGAATAAACTCTTACCTCAAACGAAAAATTAACAAAATAGTATGGTGACTTATCTTCATCAAACACAACATTCTGGCTGAATGAAACCCCTTTAACTTTTTTCAGCTCTTTACTCTCTTCGATAGCGAAGATCAGTCTCCAAAGTTCACTAAAAGATGATTGCCCGCTAAGTTTGTATTTTTGGACAACAAACGATCCTTCCATCTCCATTCCGGAGTATTCCATATTAACATAACTGAGATCAGAAAGCCCGGGAGTTTGTGCTGCCAAAAATGAATAAAATTTTGATTGATGGATATCAATCGGAACATTATACTTTCTTAATGCCAGCAGTGAGTCGAGTGCAACAAATTTCCTTTTTAGAGTATCAAGTTGGGCATTCAGCGATGCAGTATCATACTGGGCATTACTCTCCCTCAGCTTTTTCAACTGGAGATTTTTATCTTCGATCTTTCCTCCAAACACAAAGAAATGGAGGATAGCCCATACGATGAGTACCAGAATGACCAGAACACCGATGATTAAGCTATTTTTTGACTTGCGTTCCATCCGGTGCTTTCGCTAAGGTATCTGATACGATAATGGAAAATTTTTGAACCCGTTCGTTTGAGATTTTTTCAGAAGTAACTCCCTGAAGGATTGCTCCATCGAGGAACTGAGTAAATTCACTTACCAGGGGACGGTTTCTGCTAAATCCGAAGATATCAATTCTGTTTGGTTCAGGGGCGTTAATTCCCGTGATCCACATACTCCTTCGTTGTTCAACAAATCCGGCAATTTTTCTGATATAATTTTGCCAGGCACCGGCATCTTTTGTAACACTATCGAGAACAGCCTGGGTTTCATCAAATCCTTTTACCTTGGCATCATAATTTGATATTTCATCAATCAAAGCTTTAAACTGTCGTTGCTGTTCGGTTAGAACTGCAATTTCTTTATCGAGTTTACCAATTTCATCTATCTTTTGAAGGATATTCCCCGTAACAAAGACTGACAAAGCGAAGAGAACCAGGATAATTATATAACCATGCCATGCGAGAGGAAAGGTTTTTTGCCTTTCGACCAACATAGAGGGGATTAGGTTAATTCCTTTATGTTCTTTCTTCAGCTCTTTTGAATATTCAACTGCCGCAGCGATTGGAACGCTGAACATCGAGATATTCTCTTCAACATCCCTGTCGAGCAACGAAGTGTCAATATCGTCAAAATCGATTCCTGTTATTCGCGACCGGGGGAAAGTGCTACGGAGTAAATCGGGGAGTGTTTCACTCCAGTCTTCACCACAAACAACAATATTATCGAGATTTGAAATGTCACCATTTTCCATCTCGAGCATTATTTTTGAAGAGAAGATGTCGAAGGAATCAATATTGCTTTTCCCGATATTAAGCATCGGAGCAATATGTTTCACCTGATCTCCCATAAGGAAGATCATCCTGCTGTATTCTTTTCCGATATAGAGAACAAGAGTATAATCGGAGAGAGCGAAATTAAACTTTGTTGAAAGATAAAAACTGAGGGAAGTATCCGCAGCTTTTACACACGGCACCTTTATTTGCTTTTTGCCATTCGCAAGTGCAATGGAATCAATCAGGTTGATGTATGAGAGATCGGAGCTTGGCACAATTGTCATTTTGCCACCATCCGCCATATCAATAGAATTGTTGGCAGCGTCGATCTTCTCGATCACCTCTTTTTTAAATATCTGAGTCTCGCCCTTATCCGGTCTTTGAAAACTTACATAAGGTTCAGTAATAACCGGAATTACAACCAGTTTTGAAAGATCCACCCCAAGAAGTAAAGTGCTGACTGACCTGATATAACCCTGATCAAAATCATCATGAGTGGTTAATCCCAGATCGGCATCACCGGTCATTTTTAGTTCGTCAGATTCAAACTGCAGGGAGGAGGGGTCTTCAAATGTATGTTCATCCGGTCTGTTTATTTCAACAGATAATCCACGCAGGAATTTTACACCGGAGTCATTAATTTCAAACAACGCCGCTTTACTGTCGGAACCTTCCAAATAAAGACAAAAAACATGTTTTCCGGCCATCTACACCACACCCAGAATTTGTTTCATTCTGCCCTTCTGGTTAGCGTAAGAAATAGCCGTGTCGAGCGATATCTTTTTTGCCATGTATAAATTTTTAATATCCTGCTCCATGGTAATCATTCCTTGAGCAGACCCCTGATTGATCATCATATAGATCTCACCGGAGTTATTGTTTTTAATGGCAGCCTGAATATTTGGTGTCATCACCAAAACTTCTTTTGCCATAACCCGTTTGCCATCAAGACTGGGCAACAATTTTTGTGAAATAATCACTGTTAATACATCTGCAAGTCTGTGCCTAACACGAGGTTGTTCGTTAGGATGCACCTCGGCAATAATTCTGTCGATTGATTCTACTGCAGAAGACGTATGTAAAGTTGAAAAAACTTTATGTCCGGTATCCGCAACTTCAAGGGATGCCATAATAGTTTCAGGGTCTCTCATCTCACCAATGATTATGATATCCGGATCTTGACGAAGTGACTGAATTACACCATCCTTAAATGATGCTACATCTTTACCCACTTCGCGGTGTCTGATAATACATTTTTTTGAAATGTGAACAAATTCTATTGGTTGAGCGATAACAATAACCTGAGCATTGTCTGTTTCATTGTGCATATCCACAATTGCATCAAGAGTGGATGACTTTCCCGAACCGGTAATACCCGTGATCAAAACAAGTCCCTGTTTGATGTAGAGGTGATGCATCGATTGTAGCGCTACCTTGCTAAATCCCATTGTTTCAATTTTTCTCACAACAGGTGAGATGGCTCTCATATTAAGAGCTAACGAATCCATATCATAATATGCATCGGCTCTAAATCTGTAGGTTCTTATTGGATCGCCGGCGGTAAAAGAGTGGGAAAAGTCAATATTCTTATTTTGAAGTAATACTTGTCTCTGTTTGTCACTTAGAAGATTGATAATAACAATAGCAGTTTCATCTTCTGAAAAAGATGGAAGATCAGGAGTTCTGTCTTTTTTACCATGAATCCTGAGCCAAATCTGCTTTTGTGTTGCAAGCCCTCCAAATTCGATATCGGAAGCCTCTTTTTTTATCATCATTATCAAAATCGAATTTATCAGATCGAGCAAAACACCTTTGGCATTATGGTCTAAACCCGCTACCAGATTAACGAGAAAAGGGATTCTTTCTGCACTGATTACAGACCTTGGTATCTGACTCGTGACAGAGTTCAGCAAAGGTTTTGCGGTATTTAAAATCTGATCTAAAGATAACATCATTTTTCAGTTTGACTTAGGTGTAAAAAACGAGTATATTAACTCAAAATATATAAAAAAAGTACGAGAATTCAGGATTTAACTTTTAATCTTCCATTGTTCCTGTAATAACTTCATCAAAAGAGGTCATTCCAAGTTTAACTTTTTCGAGTCCGGTCTCACGCAAATTCAGAGATCCGTCTTTTTTTGCTTGTGCTTTTAGTCGTTCCTCATCCACTTCTTCACCCGAGGAAACGATAACTCTTTTTAACTCTTTTGTGAAATAAAGAGCTTCATGAATTGCAATTCTGCCTTTGTAACCACTTCCGGAGCACTTTGGGCATCCGACCGGTTCATAAACATCATATTGTTTCCATTCTTCTTCATCCAATCCCAACAACTCCATAATAGCATGGTCAAAGTGAGTCATTTTCCTTTTACAATCAACACAAAGTCTTCTTATGAGTCTCTGAGCTACAATGATGTTAATCGCATAAGCGATAAGGAAAGGCTCGATGCCCATTTTATAGAGCCTTGAAACAGCGGAAGGTGCATCATTGGTATGAAGTGTGGAAAAAGTTAAGTGACCGGTGTTGGCGAGTTTTATCGCAACTTCGGCAGTCTCCTTATCACGCATCTCACCAACAAGAACGATATCGGGATCATGTCGCAGAATAGCTCTGATAGCCTGTTCAAAATTCATTTTATGCCCGATCTTTAACTGGCGGGCACCCCTGATAACATACTCAACAGGGTCCTCAACAGTAAGCACATTAACTGTTGGATCAATTACCTGATAAAGTGCAGCAACAAGAGTTGTACTTTTACCACTACCTGTTGGACCCGTAAGGATAATCATCCCCTGCGGTTTCCTGATTGCATCATCAAAAGCGGTTCTTGCATAACCGGCGAGGCCAAGTTTATTCAGGTCGGTGATTACTTTTCTGTCATCGAGAATACGAATAACTACTGACTCAAATTTACTTTTAAGTTCGGTTCCCACCATCGGAAGGATGGAAACACGGAAACGGATTACAGTTCCGTCAATCTCTCTTTGAATAAACCCATCCTGGGCTTTCTCCCTTTCAAATCTGTCAAGTCCCTTTGCCCTGTCTTTAATAACTGCAATAACAGCTTCAGGGTAAGTATTCTCCTGCGTGTACCAGATCTGCAAGTTACCGTCAATTCTGAACATCAGATCGGTTCTTTTTGCTCCTGCAGGCACGATATGAATATCCGAAACCCCTTTTCTTGTCCCCTCAACCAGGGCTGCTTCAATCAGATTTATTAAAGCACTTTTGTTGATCTCTGCTTCAAGCGCTTCTTCATCCAGTTGTGAATCATCCGGAGAGTCAGTTATCATCTCCTGTGGGAGGTCTTCAATATTCTTCAGGAATTCGTTTTCCACAGGATTAATATGAGAGACCAGCTTTTCATACTTTGCCTTTTTTATGAAAGTCACTTCATATTTTTTGGCTTTCAGGTCGAAGGCAATCTTTGAAATCTTTTTGTTTGTGGGATCAACCGCACCGAGGATCATCTTGTCTTTGATGACAGGATCAAAAAGGAGAGGGATAACTTTTTGCAACGCCATTAATTGCTGAAGAGAATCAGGAAGGGATTTTATATATTTTTTGAGCTCTTCAATTTTTTCGTCTGTATATCTTTCGGCAATGGTATCAAAATCCCTGAAAGCATATAACGACGCGACCTCGGCAAATACGGTGTCATGATCATACTTAAAATCTTCAACAAGTATTTGTGCAAGATTTCGTTTGATCTTGTTTACATCGTTCGCCTTGGCGTCGAGGGCTTTTTCTAGGGTCTGAACATCAATTATACCTTTTCGTAAAAGGGTATATCCGATCTTGTCAGCAGTTTCCAGTCTTGGATCGACCATTGTGCGTTCTGTTTATCCAGGAAAATTTCTTTATTTTGAGTGCCCGGAGGTTTTGGACTGACAGTAGCAGTCTCAGCAGAAACTACTGTAAGGGCGGTCATAACAAGCATAATAACCATAGCGATGATGACTTGCACCAATTCGATGATATTTTTAAGCTTGTAAACTGTTTCGCTCTCATAATAATTTGCGAGTTGCAACATGCTGTTTTTTATATTTCCCGTCTCTTCACCTGAGTGAATACGGGAGATGGCTGTATCAGTGAATACTCCGGTAGCTTCAAGAGCATCTGTTATACCAATACCCTGTTTGGTCATAATGGGTATGGCAACTCTTTTAATTCTATCTTCAAAATATTTGTTATCGGTTGCTTCAGCCGAAATCCTTAGAGGAGTGATGCTTTCGGCAGACCCGCTGTAAAGTGTATAAAATACTCTGCAAAAAACTTCAATAGCAGTTTTGTGCACAATATTTCCAATTACAGGCATCCGTAACATATATTTGTCTTTAAGATATTTTCCCCGTTCAGTCGAAATAAATACAAAAAACCCTATTAAGGGTCCAAAGACAATTAGAGATATCAAAATTGGATGTGACATCAAAAAATCGCTGAATTCCAGTGTTCCCTTTGTCATTGGCGGCAATTCGATGCCGAACCTGAGAAACATATTTGCAGTCTCAGGGAAGATATACATTACATAAAACAAAACTGCACCAAAAAGGACGAGCAGTGTGATAATTGGGGTAACAAGAGCACTTTTGAGATTTTTCTTAAACTCAGCTCTTCTCTCGAGGAACTTGGCAGTAGCTCTGTAAATTTCTCCCATATTACCACTTTTGGCTGCGAGGCCAAGCATAAATGCAGTAAATTTACCAAAAACATTTTGATAACGCGTAAAGACCTGTTCAGGGTCTGTTCCCTTTTTTAGTTCCTGATTGATCTCTTTAAGAGTTTCTTTCAGGGTTTTATTGGATGTATCGTTTATAAGAAGATTTAAAATTTCTCCATAGGGGAGTTTCTGATCGAGCAATTCAGCACTGATTTTTACATACATCAGAATGTCCTGCATACCGGGTTTACCCTGATGGTCAATCAGTTTACCCCGTACATAGTGGATTTTGTAACCCAGTTTGGTGAATGCGTCTGTTACTTCTTGTTTGTTGAAGGCCTTCTGTTCACCAAAGATTGGTTTTTCGACCCCTTTTTGGACTTTATAGAGGAATGTACGCCTTTTCTCAATTGATTTGATGGTAAGGCTATTCGTTTCAGCCAGTTTTTGTATTTTCTTTTTGCCTTCTGAAAATGAGTTGGCAGTAAGAGAACCGCTGATTATTTGTCCGTTTGCTTTAGAAGCAGAGAAGCGTAGCTCAGTCATATAACATATTTAAAGGGAAGGCTATCCTTTTGAAGACAACCTTCCCTTGAAAATAAGGTCAAATCGACTATTATCTTGAGTTGATAGTTGTCGAAGTGATATTTGATGCGCCGACTACCATGGTAACCTGAACAGTATCAGTACCATTGGTTCCAATTTGGTTACCTTTTCCAACGAGAGTAACTGCCTGAGCTGCTACTGTAGCTGTGTAGGAACCATTAGCGGATGAAGCCAGTCTTGCAGGGATAGTATATCCTGTGAAAGCATTGCCTCCGCCGCCCATGTTGGTTGGCATTTTGTAAAATTTCTGTGCATCGCTTGCAATGTTGGTCAAATCAGCGATAACAGCATCTGTATTAGCCTGTGAACTGCTTGTCGTAAAAACATTTATACCTACGACAACAGCGATACCGACTATGATAACGCCGAGAACAATAAGTAACAACTGTTGTTGTCCCATAGTTATTCCTCAAAGAATTGTTGGTGAATGTGTTGCTTAAAATAATTTTTATTGTTTGTCAAAATAATAAATCAATTTTAATTTAGGATATAATATAGATTAAATTAATCAATATTTTACCTCAAAACGAATTATTATTTTGACTTATATAATTAAACTCCCGTCTGCTCTCAATTTTTGGGTTGCCTCTTCTCTCTGCTCATGGGTTGCAATCCTGAGGTATTCATTTGTCATTCTCTCAAGATTTTTAGCAAGATTTACCATTACGGCCTTTGCTATATCAGGGTTCTCTCTTATCAGGAGGTCGAAATCACTGGGAATAGGCACCAGGGTTGTCATCTCAAGGGCAACAAGTGAAGCAGTTCTGGGTTTACCCAAAATAGCACTCATCTCTCCAATAATGCCCCCTTTTTCGTCAAAAATTCCAACCTGAGTATCACCTTTAAAGACGCCCACGCTTCCTTTCATCAAGACAAAAAGATTAAAAGAAGTATCACCTTCTTTAACTATCGACTCTCCTTTTTGAAAGATCATGCAAAACTCCTTGCTATAGAAATATTAATTTTAATTATCCTCGGTGATCATGTAGTCGCTTTCAGAAACTGACACAGTAACTCTGATAGTATCCTGCCCCAGTTGCATCATCCTGTCTAATCCTGTGATCACCAGATTATTCACCGAAATTGAAGTTATGGTATAAATACCTGAATCTGTAGTATCGAGCAAGGCCGGAATAGTCCAGCCCACAAAAGATCTGCCGCCTCCCCCCATGGTAATGGGGAGTCTAAAATATTTCTGCGCCATGGTTGCCAGAGTTGCCCCTTCACTCTTGATCTGATTTTTTTTATTCTCGTTAGATGAATGTTCAAAAAGGATCAATCCTGTTATAACGGCAATTCCTACAATAATGACTCCAAGAGTAATTAACAGTAACTGTTGTTGGCCCATGGGGATTCTCTCATCATTTTGAAACCATCAGTTCAGGGACTAATCAATAAATTCATTTAACAGACATTTTAAGTTATACAAAAAAATTAGTATTTGCAATAAAAATTTTTCAGAGATGATTCAAATCATATCAAAGCTACCTGTTTTTTAAATTTCGGGCAGTTAGTCGTAGTTGTCTCCAAAAAGCTGTTGAGTATTCGTTATCATACGCCGCCACATTTTCAACAGTAACATCGATTTGAATTGTTGCAATTTCTGATGGAACTGCCACCGGGGTTGTAAGTAAGGTGCCAAGGGTGTTGTAGTATAACAATCTAAATTGTGTGATACCCAGATTGGAACCTCTGGAAGTAACATTATTTACATTACGATAGAGGTATCTGTCTCTTGGGTTTGGGGTCTCGGAAAGTTCGGATGTTGCCCCGGTTATATACTCCAGGGTATCCACTATTCCGTTATGAGGATACAGGTCAGTTATAAACTTGATTCTGTTGGAATCTGCAAGAAGAATTGCTTTTGAAGGATCAGGGATTTTTGTATAGTTGTTACAGAAACCAATCTTTCTAAAATCATGTTCGATTATCTCTATTGTTGCAACCAGGTTACCCTGTACAATAACATCACCCATATAGGTATAGGTACTTTTCGTTGCTGCGTCATTCATCCTGAGCAGTATTAAAAAAATAATTGAACCGATAATTGTTGATCCTAATATATCGATCATCGCTGAGAACCCCATAAATACCTACCTGTAATACCAGTAACTGAATATTGTTGACATTTTGATCGTATCCGTCATATTTTGAGAATAGACCATCACTTCCATTGTCTTGTGCCATGTTTGAGTATTAACTTTTGTGGAAGGTGCACTGTCCTGTACATAATAGACTTTGCACTTGATAGTAAAACTGGCGGAGGTGAGGGTGCTGTCAACCTTTGTTAAATTGTTATAATCATCAAAGTCGTCAAATTCATCGTAAGTTTCACCGGTTTCAGGTCCAAGTTTGTTGTAAGCTGTCATGTTGGCAACATTTTCAACTCCCATTGATTCCGATTTAGCGTCGAAGGCTTTTCCGCTTGCTTCCTCAATTACTGATACTGCAAGAGAACTGGCGAGAACCCCGTATTTAGTGGCATTGATTACATCACCGGCAATTAAAATAGATTTATTTGTATTAACAATGGTGAATGATAATAAAATCATCGCTCCAAGAGTTAATAACAACTGTCCTGTTCCCATAAGTTTGGACTTTACAATTAAAAAGTAGCTAATTAAAAATCGAATAAATTTACACAACAAGATATGAAACAGTGAACATATCTGCAAAAATGATAATTCCAGTGTAACTTAAAGCAAGTTTTAAGGAGTGTGATATACAATACTTTTGGGGTAAAATTTTATTTTGTATATTTCTTTTTTAATCATGGGAAATTTAATGGGTGGGAAAGCATCGATCTTAATGATACTTGGTTTTAACCTTATTTTTATGATCGCAGGTTACAATTATTCGCGAATGATCGGGAGGGCGATCGACAATGAGGTTGAGTATATCGACCAGAATATTGCCCACAATATTTCAGTCAGTGGTGCCAACATGGCTGCCAACCGTATTTTTCTGAGTAAAACATGGACTACCGGCTACGACGAGACTCCACTTTTTGGTGGTACTTTAACTGTTGAAGTGGTGAACTCCGGGCTTAATAAAATCATAACCTCAACCGGGACATACAAATCTAAAACAAGTGTAGTCAGAGTTGAGTTAAAGCCAAGTTATTATTCAAAATTTGGCAATTTTTATGAAACCATGTCAGCTTATCCGGCAACAGGCGACACATTTAATGGCCCCTTTCATGTAAACGGCACCTTCACTACTTATGGAACTCCTGTATTTAACGGCAAAGCGACAAGTAAACTTGGGCTGAATTTACAAGGCACACCTAAAGCTCCAAAGTTTCACGGAGGGCACGAGTCAGGAATTGATATTCCACTTGATTTTGATACCACCGGTATGCGTCAAGCCGCAGCTAACAACGGAAAAATCTTAAAAGACACCACCAACACCGGAAAAGATATTAATGTTGAATTGGTTTTTAATGCCGATGCCACTGTAACCTGGAGGTACTCAAAAAATGATGGACTTAATGTGTGGACAGCCCCTAAAACTGTTGGGATATCCACATTTGCACCAAATGGTCTGATATATGTAGAAAAAGGGAATATTTTTGTAAAGGGGACCGTTTCCGGTCAGGTTTCAATAGTTTCCTCCTCGAGAGGAAGTACAAAATCAGGGTTTGTGTATCAAACTGATGACATTGTTTATGAAGATGATCCAAGAATCAATCCGGCTTCAACTGATATCCTTGGAATTATTGCCGAAAAAGATATCAGACTGCTAAAAAATGCTGATACTCAAGGGCAAAATATCATCACCCAGGCATCAATGTTTTCAAAGAATGGAAATATTGGTCCGGAAGATGCACTTATTAATTATGCTTTCCTCGGTTCCTGGCAGATACTTGGGGGAATGATTGGCAAAAATACAAGGCAAACTGCTAAATATGGTACAGTTGGGGGGAAAACAGTCCCGATACAGGGGTACATGCTTGTGCATACTTATGATGAGAGGTTTTTAACTTTTGTGCCACCAAACTTTCCTAACACGAGGATGTATGAAGTTGTTTCCTGGTTGGAATAATACTAAAATCTAAAGTTCTGGTTTCGGTGTCCGCGGGGGAATTGACTTTTAAGACCTCTTTCGGTAACCACACCTGTTCCGATAATTTCACCGGCGGATCGGATGACAACTTGTCTTTCTGCACCTGTGGTTTTTGCTGTTGAAGCAAATTGTCTTACAACGCCGCCTTCCATGTAGGCCCTGAGATCGGCAGTATCATCCAGGTCGATTATACCTTTGGTGATGTGAGGTGCAAGTGATTGGGCTGCGATGCTGTTAAGGATTAACTGATCATGTTTTTCATAACTGCCAAGTTTAAGTCCTATCCTGTCATAAATTCCCGTCCTCATGTCATCCCAGTCACCTGAAACAAAATACAGTTTTTTCCCATGATCGGGGAAGAGGAGAGAGGAGAGATAATCTTCGTCTATTCCAAAATTTTTGATGATCGAAGTGAGAGAATCTTTCACCTTTTTGAAAGGTTTTATTACAATCCTGCTCTCACGAGGCTCTTGCGCTTTTATCCTCTCCGTTTCGTCAGTTTTAACCATTTTAGCGAGAAAAAATCCTTCAGAATTACTCAACCAGGGCAACACTCTTGCTGTTTTTGCAAGTTCGGGTGAAAATTTTTTGCCGGCGATTTCAGTGAATCCCGGTATTCCGCCCGGTACGGAAACAGGAAGAAGTTCAACGGGATATTTCTCAATAACCTTATTAACTATTTCTTCATTTTCCTCGGTGGTTAAAGTGCATGTTGAATAAATCAGTTCACCACCGGGTTTTAACATTTTTACTGCTGCAATAATAAGACTAAGTTGAAGGTTGATCAGTCCTGTTATGGATTGTGTGCTCCACCACTTGTTAACTTCCTCTTTTTTCTGAATTATCCCCAAACCGCTGCAGGGGACATCCACAAGTATTTTATCAAAATAATTCTGATAATATCTTCCGAGCCATTCACCTTTGTCTTGAATTATTCCCGCATTAAAAACATTGTTTCGCTCAACATTAAAACTGAGCGTTCTTAATCTGTCACCTTGCACCTCATTAACCGCCAACATACCGGTGTTTTTCATCATAGCGGCAAGTTGAGTCGATTTTGATCCCGGAGCGGCACACAAATCAAGGACTTTTGAACCTTCTTCAGGTTTGAGGTAAATCGGGGGAAGCATGGAAGATATACTTTGGATATAATAATAACCCAGCAGGTGTTCAAAGGTTTTTCCGATGAGATTTTCACTGTCATCTTCAATTACAAGGGCATCAGGAATCCAAGGATGAAGGGAGGTCTTAATTCCATATTTTAGATCGAGTTTCGATTTGATATCCTCAACTCCCGCTTTCAGTGAGTTGACCCTTACTGACTGCTTTCGGGGGTTACCCAACAATTCCATAAAACGATTAACTTCGTTTTGCGAAAAAAGTGTAAGAAGATAGTCGTGGATGTTTTCGCTAATTGGTTTCAAATGTCAGCTATTCATAACTTTTTCATAAAAAGCCTCATACATCGGGACAATCCTGGTAGCCGAAAATTTATCAACAGCAGTGGCACGGGCATTTTTTGAGAAAATTTTATATTTTTTTTCATTTGTGAGGAGGTCAACTGCATATTTTGCCATTCTCTCAACATCACCAATCTCAGCGATGAAACCTGAATGGTTGTGTGAGATAACTTCCGGCAGTCCTCCCGTACTGGTGCTTATTACAGGCAGTCCCACTGCCATCGCCTCAAGGGCGGCAAGACCAAAACTTTCAGATTGGGAGGGGAGCAGGAAAAGATCGGCACAAGCCAATAGTTGGGCAAGTCCTTCCTGTTTTCCAAGGAAAATCACTTCTTTTTCGATCCCCAGTTCTCTTGAAAGTCTTTCACATTCCGATCTGTCGGGTCCGTCACCAATTAGCAGAAGTTTTGAAGGGACATCTTTTCGAACAATATCAAAAATTTTGATGGCATCCTGAACCCTCTTTACAGGTCTGAAATTGGAAGTATGGATGAGAAGTTTTTCCCCATTTGGTGCAAATCTGCATTTAAAAGCTGTGGATTCGTCAGGTTTATAGAGTTCAATGTCCACAAAATTTGGGATAACTTCGATATCTTTTTCAATTGAATAATTGGTAAGCGTTTTCTCTTTAAGGAATCTTGAAACAGCAGTTACCCCATCACTTTGAAGAATACCAAATTTGAGAAGATGGAGGTAGGTTGGTTCAAGACCCACAAGAGTAATATCCGTTCCATGAAGTGTTGTTATAATCTTTATATCCTGATGGCCTTTACATATCTGTTTTGCCAGATAAGCACTTGTTGCATGGGGAATTGCATAGTGGACATGGATCAGGTCGAGATTTTCGTACATCATCACTTCAACCATTTTTCCTGCCAATGCATCACTATAGAGGGGGAATTCAAAAAGGGGGTAAGTGCCGGTTTCAACCTCATGGTAAAATACATTATCGATAAAACGATTTAACCGGAAGGGGATAGCATAACTAATAAAATGTATTTCGTGTCCCTTTTTTGCGAGCTCTATTCCAAGCTCTGTAGCTACAACACCACTACCGCCATAAGTAGGATAACAAGTAATCCCGATTTTCATATCAACTTCTTTTCTTCATAAAATTTCAAATTGTAGAAATTAAATTTAATAAGATTTTTACCGTCTCCCTAACCCCTTCCTTGTAATGGTCAGGGGAAAATTAACCCCCAAATAAAACCCGGGTTATATAGAAAAATAGAGGCAAAAGACAAAGTGCTAAATTTGGATTTGAAAAAACCTATTGAGAATTAGAACCGAACAATTTACCGGGTGAAATAATGATAAAATCGAAACATGAGGTTAAACTTAGAATCTTTGTGATGATGAAAAAGGCTGCCCTTTCGAGACAGCCTAAATAAATTAATAATAGATTTTTCGTTCCAACCCCCGATTGAAATCGGGGGCTATTGGTATCGATTTCTCGGTAACTCCGCTACTTAAGAAGCAGAGCTTTCATCGTTTTGGTAAAGAATGTTGTGCTCTCCAATGATTGAGCATTCAAACGGAAAATGTAAACGCCTGAAGAGAGTTTTGTTCCATTGAATTTACGCTCATAAAACCCTTTCTCCATTTCACCGGATACAAGTTCTGCAACTTTTTGTCCTGCAATGTTGTAAACATCCAGTGTTACACTACTCTTTTCTTTTAATGAGAACTTTATAACAGTTTCAGGGTTGAAAGGATTTGGGTAGTTGTTGTAAAGATTGTAGTCAAATTGAAGATTCTCAGTTGTTGATGCTGAAGTTGAAGGTTTCATCATGTTGGTGCCTGAAACTATCAGGTAATTGACTTCTTTTGTATATGAACTAAATGGATATAATCTGTTCATATCATTTTTAAGAGCATCGATCTCTGCTATTCGGTTTCCTTCGCCAACCAAGTGAACAATTTTCAGATAAGATGCTCTTGCTGCATGGTCAGTTCCTTGATAAACTGATATCAAATTAGTCAGATGAGTCTCTTTTCTGTCTGTTTGATATTCTGAAAGTAAAAACAGAGCCTTTGCTGTAAGATCGTTTTTAACAGGCCGGTTTCCTACTGTAAGAAGCACTGAGAAGAAACTTTCAATATCTTCAGGGTTATAGGTTTTTCCATACAGTTCTAATGCGCCACAAGACATTTGCATGTTTTCAGGGTTGTTGAGTAATGGAAGCAATATAGCTCTTGCAGCGGTCATGTTTCCGTGTTTTATCTGTCTTATTGCCGCTCTTAACAAATTAGATTGACCTCCAGATGTGAAGTTCCCCTGACTCGGAGGCATCCATTCGGCATCTATCTTCATTGTTGTCTTACCAGCCAATCCGGATTGTATTGAACCTGAAGGTGGATCATCCAGACAGTAGTCGGTGTATATCCAACTTGTGCTGTCTGAATATATGTTAAACAACGATGTGTCTTTTGTACCCCAGTAATCCCGTTCTACATAGACATTACTATTGTCATAAGACTTTACATTGAATAATGAGTTGTCTTTGATAGTATTTCCGCCACCTAAATAGAAAATACCACCTTGTTCATCCTCGACAAAACCAAGCATCGGAGTAGAATAATAGCTTATTATTCCAACATCGTTGCTGTCTATCATATTGTATCCATTGGCCTCCTCTATCGTATCATGGGGATTTGAATTTGTTGTACAATACAAGCCATAATCATTTTTTCTGATTGTGGTGGCATATATTTGAGGGGATGAATTTGACAGTGTAATCCCTCTTCCCTGATTGTCCCAGGTTGAATTGTCATGGATGTTACAGTTAATGATCTTTGCTTTTTCGGTACCATAACTGTGAGTCCAATGCATCACAATTCCCCACTGATTATTAAATATTTCACTATTTTGGATGTCATCATTGTCAGTGGAATAAGAATAATAACCAACGGCCGCATTTTTGATCTTTGCATGGTTTAAGACAACATTACCATAATTATTAACAATCCCGTTTGTGGTGGATTGCCAATATGGAGTAACAAAGTCAAACACTACAGGCTCCTGAGCTGTACCGGTAACATTCAGGTTCCCGTTTGAGAGTAATAACCGTGAATTATTTTCGAAAGTCAGGGTTGTACCTTCCAATATTGTAAGAGTCGCATTATTGGACACTGTCAGGTCGGTGTAAAATGTCGTGTTGTGACCCAGAGTATCATTTTGTGTTATATTAGTTATCTGTGGTTCAATCTTTAACAGCGTTCCTTCACCTGCACCAAGAAAAATCGTTACCAGTCCTGTTTTGGTTGCAAAATACACAGAGTCAGTTTTTAAATCTGTAACTGTGTAATAATCCCAGGTTGAATTAGGGAAATTGAGATAAAATCTGACATTTCTGAATGATGTATCAGGATAAGCTTCAGGGTTATCAGGTGTATTCTCCGGTTGAAGATTACATCTTCTGTTTACAATGTAAATGAATTTTGCGTCCTCAACTTTTCCGGGAGGAGGTGACTTTTCAAGGAAATAGCCTGTTTCCACAAATGTTTTGTTTGCATCATCGTCTGTTGCAAAATATGGATATTTAGTACTGAGATTAGTTATCCAGTTCACAGTTGTAGATGCCGTTTTATTCCAACTTTTTGTCTCTAACCAGTTCAAACCCAAGAGAGTTGAATCGATTATGTTGGTGGAATTTATGAATTCTTGAACGGCAAAATACCTGTCATTCGGAATTTGGTCATTTGCCGGATTTTGGATCAGTCCGGTTTGTTGATCGAGGTTAAAAACACTGAGTGAATCATCAAACAATCCATAAGTGTTCCATCTTACAGGGCGTAATGAATCTGGAGTTGCAGCTCTTGTGGGGATCATGTAGTACATGAACCCTTTTGCACCATAAGCTAACGCCATATTCCCCATCGCTAATATCTCATCACGAGTTGGAGCTCGACGAGTGTGATCACCTTGAACAATACTAAGCGAACCTATTTCACCTTGTATGTATTGTTCTGAATGAACTCCCAGAGTCATGATTAATGGAATTTGATTGTTTCTTGCTGCCACCGATGCGCTCTTTAATCCTGAATGTTCATAAAGCTCATCATTACCATCGTCTTCAAAATGTTTATAATCACAAAACAGATCAAAACGGGCTTGAAGTGATGTCGTTGTGGTAAGAGTATTTTTATCAATTGGATATTCATTGTACAATATATATTGTCTGAACTCATTGGAGGTTGTACGCGAATATGCACTATCAAAATCATGATAATACTTTGGATATCCGCCTGTTGCTCCATTTATTTCAACACGAGAATTTTGTCCACCGAAAAGACTTCTCACCTCAGATTGGATTGCACCCCTCGCTTTTGCCGTTAACTGAAACGGCTCATCGAAGTAAAAATTTTGAATTTTCGCAAAATCTGATGTATTGTATGCTGAATCCAATTCGGCGCGAATTTGAGGCATCGTTAGGGTTGGGTGAACGTACAGATCGGCAAAATTTTGTTCAAATATAATTATCTTATCAATAAAGATATCAACATTACCATGCCAGATCATATGAAATTCAAGGTTGATTCCTGCAGCTAATGTAAATTCATCGGATTCAAACCAACCGTAATCTGTAGTATTGATTATTTCTTCCTCATAAACTTGTTGAGTAAAATCCGCAGGTGGATAATTAACAGGTTCCGATGTTTTTAGAAACTCCCTTCGGTCTTCTGTCATTATATACTTTGGTGAATTGTTAAATTGTTTTATTTTAAGCGTAAATGCAAGCGGGTCTTTTTCGGCAGGATTTTTTCTGAGCAGAATTCTCATTTTATACGTTGTTCCTGCCAAGGGGAATTGGGCTGCCGGGAGCCTGAACCATAAAAGAGCTCCGGGAGATCGGTGCACGCCAACAAGTGCCTTACGAACATAATTATGGTCGTCAATAAAATCATCGTCGTCCTCTCCTGTCAGTTCTAGACCCTGTAGTTGCACTTCATTGTCTCGGTTAACCCAGTAACTACTGCTGTTAAAAATAGTTTTTGTGAAACCAAAATTGTTATTGTCAGGACTTATATTCGTTACTGCGCTACCTCCTACTTCCACTGTGTAGTAATCTTTGTCATGTCCAAAGGAATTCATGTATTTTGAAGGTAAAAAGAAGTGTTGATTTGAACCCCAGTCTCTGTGTTTCCATGCAAACCCAAAGTCGTTCAGATAAAAATTATCCA
>CAYJKN010000007.1:0-263420 GCA_964371075.1 uncultured Ignavibacteriaceae bacterium
TTGCATGTGTTAGGCACGCCGCCAGCGTTCGTCCTGAGCCAGGATCAAACTCTCCGTTGTAAATTGATTGTAAGCCTTTATAACAGTTTTTGTCATCTTATCATCTGGTCTCTACCAGATGCATCCACTAAAAAAAAGAACGTTTTTTCCGTTTGAAGAATTTTTCCGAAACGGGCTTCTAACTTACGAAAAAGTTCCTATTCAAGTCAAGTTAAATTATAAATAATTTTCACTTTTTTTGAGAAAAATTTTCTCGTCAGTTACACCTCGTCCGGCGTCATTCAATAAGTTTAAGAACTTAAAAACAAACAGTCTTCAAAATTACGACTATTTTTAATTCTGTGCAAGTGAAAAAGAAGAATATTTAAAGTTTTTTTCAACTTTATTTCGCTTTTCCGTTTGTCTTGCGCTTACAGTATGTAATGAACTTAAATAATTCAAAAAATTTGAGCCTCTAATAAAAGGGTTTCGCACAACATTTCCAAATTATTTCTTTATTATTTTTTACTTTTTTTTCTCTTCTACCATAAATAGTTCTCTTAACCACTGTTTTTATCCCGTTTTTTTATTCATCCCTCGCTTTCTAATTTCATGTTATTTATGTATGTTATACTCACTATCCAACAATTTATCAGAGTCAATTATGTCCCGTCTTTTAATTCTTGGTGGTGGCATTGCCGGACAGACAGCCGCCCTACATGCACGAAGAAAACTTGCCCATATTCATGAAGTTGTAGTTGTTACACCCAACTCAAAATGGAATTGGATACCCTCTAACATCTGGGTAGGCGTTGGTGTAATGTCAGTTGATCAGGTCACATTCCCCTTGGAAGAGATATATAAAAAGTCGGGGATTGTATATCACCAGGCAAAAGCAATTAGTATCCACCCCGAAGGTGATGCAAATTCATCCTCCCCTTTTGTATCAATTGAATATACAAAACAGGGAATGGAGGGCACAACCGGGAAGATAACTTATGATTATCTAATAAATGCCACAGGTCCAAAACTAAAATTTGAAGCAACTAAAGGACTTGGTCCCGATAACAACAGCCTTTCTGTATGCACAGCAGGCCACGCAGCTCAAACTTCTTCGGCACTTGATGAAATTGTTAAAGCAATGAAAAAGGGTGAAAAGAAGAAATTCCTTATTGGCACCGGGCACGGTAACTGCACTTGCCAGGGTGCTGCTTTTGAATATTTGTTTAATATTGAGTATGAATTAAGAAGAAGAGGGGTACGCGATAAGGCAGAAATTACATGGATTTCAAACGAACAAGAGCTTGGTGATTTTGGTATTGGCGGAATGCACCTGAAAAAAGGTGGATATATCACCCATTCGAAAGTTTTTACCGAGTCGCTTTACACCGAAAGAGGCATTAAATGGATCACCAGAGCTCATGTAAACGAAGTCGAAAAAGGTCAAATACATTATGAAACCCTTGACGGTAAATATTTTGATGAAACTTTCGACTTTGCGATGCTTCTGCCTCCCTTTTCCGGAGTAGGAATAAAAGCTTTTAACAAATCAGGAACAGATATTACCGGAGATCTTTTTGCTGCAAATGGTTTTATGTTGGTTGATGGTGACTATGGTAAAAAGAATTACGAGGATTGGAGTCCCGAAGACTGGCCCAAAACCTACCAATCACCAAAATACAAAAACATTTTTGCAGTTGGGATTGCATTTGCTCCTCCTCATCCAATATCAAAACCGGCTTCAAGTCCAAATGGAACTCCAATCTTCCCCACACCTCCAAGAACAGGAATGCCTTCAGGTGTAATGGCGAGACAAGTTGCATATAATATTATAGACATGATAAATGGAAAAAGTGAGCATCCCACAAGACAGGCATCACTTGCTAATATGGGAGCTGCTTGTATTGCTTCAGCCGGAACAGGCTTCTTTAATGGAACTGCGGTTTCAATGACAATGTACCCTATCATCCCCGATTTCAACAAATATCCAGAAACCGGAAGAGAACTTCGTTATACATCAGGTGAAATAGGATTGGCGGGACACTGGATAAAACATTTCCTGCACTTTGCATTCATTTACAAAGCCAAAGCAAATCCGTTTTGGCGTATCATACCCGAATAGGAGAACTAAAATGACAAAAAGAGACCCATACGGACAAAATTATTATACACCGGTTCCTACAAACTTCACAAAAAGAATGAGAACCAATCTGATCTGGCAGTTCTTCAGGTTCTTAACCATCAACATCAAAATGCTCAGGATGGTCAGGAAACATTGATTAAACCTTCTTCCCTTGAATCCTTTTCCGTAACTCGGCATAATTTGGGAGGATTTTTCTGAGTTCGGCATAAAATTGTTCTGAGTGATTCATTTGTTTGAGGTGACAGAGTTCGTGAATGATTACATAATCTATCAGTTCGGGTTCAAGTGACATGAGGAGAGGCGAGAGGAAAATCTCTTTTTTGATTGTGCAAAAGCCCCACTTCCCTCTCATTTTTTTAACTCTGACTAATGAGGGATTAAATCCATATTGGGCTGCGAGGTGTTGTGTGCGGGGTATCAGATATTTGGCTGCTGTTCCATTAAGATAACCGCGGTAGAGCTCCTGGGTAGTCTCTTTGGCTCCCTGCGGGCTCTCTATTGTTAACTCTGAAGTTTCTTTATTGAAATTGATGACATGTTTACGTAGAAAAAGGTTGTAATGATGTTCAACCTTAATATCCTCCCCAAACAACTTGTAAGGCGATTCTTCTTTTTTGTGAACTAAAAGATGAATGTGTCTCTCAAGGAATTTCCTTTTACTCTCAAGGAAATTCCTCGCTTCTTCAAATGATCCCCTTTCAGGAATCACCAGTTCGAATAGTCCGGTCTGGTTGATTCTGATCGCCACAATCTTTGCCCTTCGGCTCCTTCTAACAGAACAGAGGAGTTTATGCCCGGCAATTATTACTTCAAGTTGATCAGCAGCCGGTTTCATCGGTTCTTTTTATAGGTTGAACCCTCTTTTGTATCCTGAATTGTTATACCCAAAGTGAGAAGTTCATTTCGAATCTTGTCGGAGAGAGCATAATTCTTCTCCAATTTGGCATCAACTCTCAATTTGAGAAGAAGTTGAATAAGTTCATCCTCAAGCCCGGCATCGGAGGTCTCAACCTTTTCGGTACGAAGAATTCCAAGCACTCCATCGGCAGTTTTTTTCAGAAATTCAAGTACCTCTTCGTAAAACTCACGGGTGAGATTCTCTCCGGCCGCAATATAAGTATTCACTTCTTTAATAAAATCAAACACCACAGCGATAGCTTTTGGTGAGTTAAAATCGTCGTCCATCGCTTCTTTAAACGCAGAATAATTTTTTGCGAAATCAAATGAATGGGTTCCGGATGCCGGTTTTGCTGAAAGAGCCGATTTAACAGTGTCAAAAAGATTGTTCACTTTTTCCAGTCCACGATCTGCACTTTCAAGAGCTTCGGCAGTAAAATTTAACGAAGATGCGTAATGTGTCTGTTCGTAGAAAAAGCGGAGCGTCTCTGGTTTATATTTTTTCACCATATCTCTGAGGTTAAAAACATTCCCCAACGATTTCGACATTTTTTCATTATCGATGTTCAAAAATCCAAAATGCATCCATATTCTCGCAAACGGTTTCCCTGTCGCTCCCTCACTCTGGGCGATTTCATTTTCATGGTGTGGAAAAATAAGATCACTTCCACCACAGTGGATATCAAAAGTATCTCCAAGATGTTTGCAAGACATTGCCGAGCACTCGATATGCCAGCCGGGTCTGCCTTTCCCCCATGGACTCTCCCAAAATGGTTCTCCCGGTTTTGCCGATTTCCACAAGGCAAAATCGAGTGGGTCTCTTTTAATCTCATTCACTTCCACTCGTGAACCGGACTCCAGATTGTCGATATTCTTCCCGGAAAGTTTTCCGTATCCTTCAAACTTCCGAATCTCGTAAAATACATCCCCATTTACCTCGTAAGCTTTACCGTTTTTGATTAATGCCTCAATCATAGAAATGATTTCAGGAATATGTTCAGTTGCACGGGGATTTATATCGGCTCGCAGCAACCCCAGTTTATCAATATCTTCAAAAAAGGCATCGGAAAATTTCTTCGCAACTTCCTTCGAATCTATTCCCATTGCATTTGCTTTATTTATAATCTTATCATCGATATCTGTAAGATTCATGGCAAACTTAACTTTGTACCCGGCATAAATAAGGTAACGGCGAACAATATCTGACATCACAAAAGATCTTGCATTCCCAATATGGAAATAATCATACACCGTCGGACCACACGAATAAATCGTAACTGCCGGCGGATTTAATGGAATAAAATCTTCTTTTTTGCGTGTAAGTGTGTTGTAAATCTTTAACATAACAATCTATAATTTTATTAAAAAGAAAAAATAGCTAATACCTAATACTTAATACTTAATACCTAATACCTAATACCTAAATTCTCATTTTTTCAATCAAAAGTTTGATATCATCAGGTAAATCTGAATCAAATCTCAAAAATTCTTTGGTATGAGGATGTATGAACCCAAGTGTTTTGGCGTGAAGTGCCTGCCTCGGCATAATCTCTAATAAATTATCAACTCTGGATCTTATCTTTGGTAGTTGATCACCAAATCTTATTACGGTTCCTCCATAAACCTCATCCCCAAAAATCGGATGGCCCGTTCCTGATAGATGAACTCTAATTTGATGTGTCCTGCCGGTTTTTAGCTTAAGGCTTACAAGTGAAGCAAACTCAAATTCTTCAATCACTTCATAATAAGTGTGAGCAAATTTCCCCTCATCTTTGCTCATCGTAAAAAGTTTTCTGTCTCTTTTACTGCGAGTGATATAAGATTGAACTTCCCCTTTTTTCTCCTTAAATAGACCCCATGCAACCGCCTGATATTCTCTTTCGATAGTATGAGCAGAAAACTGGGAGGCGAGCCGCGAATGAGTAATATTATCCTTTGCAATCAACAAAAGTCCGCTTGTATCCTTGTCAATTCTGTGGACTATCCCCGGACGGGTGGTTGGGTCGTTAATATCGCTTAAATTTTGTTTGTGGAACAGAAGTGCATTTACGAGGGTGCCTGTGTAGTGACCTATCGAAGGATGAACCACAAGGCCGGGTGGTTTGTTAATGATCATTAAAAATTCATCTTCAAAAACTACATCAATGGGGATGTCTTCTGCTTCTGCAGTTTCGGGTCTTGGAGCACATGGAAGTGTAAATACAATTTCATCCCCGGGAGAAACCTTATAATTCGATTTGATTACCTTACCGTTTGCAGTTACAAGTCCGGCTTCGATATGTTTTTGAATTCGTGTACGGGTGGCGTTTTCTACCGAATTGGCAAGAAAAGTATCAACCCGCTCTTTCCTCTTTCCATCGGAAATTTCATATCTAAAGATCTTTTCGGTTATTATCTTTGCCATCAGCCGGTTCCTCCGAAATTTCACTCTCCGTCTCGGTCGGAAAAGATATCTGCCTTACGGGGCGTTCAGTTTTCCCTTCAAGGTCCGTTTCAACAGCAACATCACTTTCAAGCCCGGATTTGTTCGATTCTGCCAATTCCCCATCACTTATTCCCTCGACAACTACTTCATGTTCTTCTTTGCCGTAAAAAATAAATAACACGGCAACACCGAGCGAAACGGCGATATCTGCAATGTTAAAAATTGGGAAACTGTCGATGTAATATCCAAAAATGTTAATATCAAACACTATATGAAAAAAATCGACTACATGCCCGTAGAACAGAGGTGCATATCCAAAAAGAGCCCCATAAAAGACTCTATCGATCATGTTTCCAACTGCTCCGGCAAGGATAAGAGCCAAACCAAAAGCTGCGCCTTTGTTCTTCTCAACAATCTGTTTCATATAATAAACGATAAAAACACTCGCTACAACAGAAATAAGGGAAACTCCCACTTTAATGATCGGATTTAATTCGATCCCAAATGCTATTCCCTTGTTTTCTACAAAAGTAAGTCTGAAAAAACTTCCAAGAACAGGTATTGACTCACCAAGATACATGCCATCATATACAAACCCCAAAAAGGGTATGGCAAATCCCTTCACGGCCAGTTTGGTTATCTGGTCGAGCAAAACAAGTATTCCTGCGAAGTAGAGCAGCCTTACATAAAGTCTGTCTGATGCGTCTGAGTTAATAGGTCTTTTTCTTCTTTTCTTGTTTCAATTTTACGGGCAAACAATGTTGACTGTGAGGCACAGCAAGAAGTCGTTCTCTCGGAATCAAGGGACAAGTATCACAAAGGTTCTGTGGTTCGTCGATACATTCAATGCACAAGCCATAAGTGCCGGCATCAATTCTTTTAAGTGCTTCATCCAGGTATCCAAGGAATTTTCCTTCTCTCTGGGCATAAAGAAATGTTTTTTCGCGTTCCATGGCATCAGTTCCCTGTTCAGCCATGTGTAATGAGTATGGAGAATTTTCGTTAATATACTCTCCTGTGGTGGGGTCCATCATCCTGTCGCGCAGATTTTGCAACTGCTGGATGATCTCCTCTCTTTTTTCAAGAATCACGGCACGAAAGTATTCCAACTCATCGGCTGTGTATCTCATTTTTCTTGGTGAAGCATTTTCCTCACCCAAGATTTTGTTTTCTTCCATCGGTATCTCCTATTGTACTTCTAATTTTTATTGATCTCTATTTTACAGTTATGGTCGCCAATCTTCCATTCCTGCGTATATCCTGATCCAAATCCATGTTCCATCAAACTTTCAGCAAGGGTTTCCCCTTTTATATATTGCTGAAAAATATTAACGGCATTTTTGATTTCTTCATCGCCTGTGTAAACGATATTTATTTTATCAATTACTTCAAATCCGGCATCTTTTCTCATGTTCTGAATGCGATTCACAAATTCTCGTGCAAATCCTTCATCTCTCAATTCAGGTGTAATTTCAGTGTCGAGAGCAACGGTAAAAGCACCTTCAGATTCAACCAACCAGCCTTCAATTTCAGAACTTATTATTTCAACATCAACAGGCTCAACCTCAACCCGGTTGCCGTTGATGTTCAAAATAACATTTTCACCTCTTAATAATGTGCCTATTTCCTCTGTACCAAATTCTCTGATTGCTGAGGCAACGGGTTGTACAGATTTACCATGTTTGGTACCCAATGTCCTAAAATTTGGTTTGGTACTCTTTTTTACAATTCCTGAATCATCAGTAAGGATTATAAGATCTTTGATGTTAACTTCTTCAAGAATCACTTCCTTCATCGTCTCGAGTGGTTCTTTTAACCTCCCGGCAACAGCAACCATTATCTTTTTGAGGGGTTGTCTTACTTTCAGATTATGTTTTGCACGCATCGATCTTGTAATATAAACAACTCTCTGAACCGCATCCATCTTTTCTTCAAGTTCTTTTTCTCTGTAAGTAACTACAGGGAATTTACAAAGATGTACAGATTCTTCTGCTCCCGTTGTGTCGAGCGTCAATCGTCTGTAAATATCTTCTGCGATAAACGGTGCAAATGGTGATATAAGTTTTGAAACAGTTAATAAACATTCATGGAGTGTTTGATAAGCTGAAAGTTTTGCCTCAGTCAAATCCGATTTCCAAAACCTTCTTCTGCTCCTTCTAACATACCAGTTTGAAAGCTCATCTATCGTAAAGCTCATCACTGCTCTTGCAGCTCTGGTAACATCATAGGCATCCATCGAGGTTTCATATTCCTCAACAAGACCATTAAGCTTCGAGATTATCCATCTGTCGATCTCAGGTCTCTTCCCGTACTCAACCAATTCCTTATCGTTCACAAAACGGTCGATGTTGGCATAGAGTGAAAAAAAGGAATAAGTGTTGGTTAATGTACCAAAAAACTTCCTCTGAATATCTCCAAGATCTTCCTCATTAAAAAGAGTCGGTTTCCATGGTGGATTATTTGCGATCAAATACCACCTTGTAGCATCGGCACCATATTTGTCAAATAACATAAAAGGATCAACCGAGTTACCGCGGCTTTTCGACATCTTTTTCCCCTCTTTATCGAGGATCAGATCGTTCACCAGAATATTTTTATAAGCAGGTGAATCGAAAAGCATCGTGGAAATGGCATGTAATGTATAAAACCATCCTCTGGTCTGATCAATTCCCTCGGAGATAAAATCTGCGGGAAAATTCGCCTCAAACAATTCCTTGTTCTCAAATGGATAATGATACTGAGCAAATGGCATGGCTCCCGAATCATACCATACATCTATAAGTTCAGGGGTTCTTCTGTAAACCTTGCCGTCTTTTTCAAAAATTATTCTGTCAACGAACGGTTTGTGAAGATCAATCTCCTCAAGTTCAGAAACGGGTGTCCGTTTTCCATCCTTTTCATAGATTCCCTTTTTTAGATCCTCAATACTTCCTACAGCAAACATATCTTTGCCGTCTTCCGATACCCAGATTGGAAGTGGTGTTGCCCAGAAACGGTCACGCGAGAGCGCCCAGTCTTTGTTATCCTCAAGCCAGTTCCCAAATCTCCCCGTTCCAATTTCAGGGGGAGCCCAGTTGATTGTCTTGTTAAGTTCAACCATTCTGTCAGCAACCGAAGTGGTTTTTATAAACCACGATTCACGGGCATAATATATAATGGGAACATCATCAAATCTCCAACTGAACGGGTATGAGTGTTCGATGGTCTCTTTTTTGTAAAGTTTTCCTTCAGTCCTCAATTTCTGAATAATGCCCGCATCGGCATCTTTCACAAACTGATCTGCAAAATCGGTAATTTCCGCTGTAAATCTTCCGCCTCTTGTTACAGGCTGAAGCATTGGGAGTCCATATTTTTTGGAGATATCATAATCATCCTGACCAAAAGCAGGTGCGATATGAACAATTCCTGAACCATCTCCGGTGCTTACAAAATCGGCATTCAGAGTGTAAAAAGCTTTTTTGTCTGGTTGAACATAGTCGATAAGCTGTTCGTATTCTACAAACTCAAGCTCACTTCCCTTAAACGTATCGAGTATCTCATAATCCTCACCCAAAACAGAAAGGCGTTCTTTTGCGAGTACCATCTTGATCTCTTTATGCAAAACCTTTACATACTCAATATCCGGTCCCAGAGCCAATGCCACATTTGAGATCAGAGTCCAGGGTGTGGTAGTCCAAACCAGAAAATGGTAATCGGCATCCTTTGCTTTAAAAAGGACATATACAGAAGGATCTTTTGTCATTCTGTAACCCAAAGCAAGTTCGTGACTTGAGAGCACCGTCTCGGCTTTAGGATCCTGGGGTACAATTTTATAATCTTTAAAAATTAATCCCTTGTCAAACAAGGTTTTAAGTGACCACCAGACAGATTCGATATAATTATTTGTACAAGTAATATAAGCTGACTCAAGATCAATCCAATATCCCATCCTGTCGGTCATCTTTTCCCATAAATCTTTATAGGTAAACACCGAATGCCGGCAGGCATCATTGTATTTTTCAACACCAAATATTGGAATGTCAGCCTTACTTTTTATCCCAAGTTGTTTTTCAACTTCAATCTCAACAGGCAGTCCGTGGGTATCCCAACCCGCTCTGCGTTGCACCTGATATCCCTGTAATGTTTTATATCTGCAGATCAAATCTTTTAAAGTTCTCGCCATTACATGATGAATACCCGGTTTGCCGTTTGCAGTAGGGGGACCCTCATAGAAGGTAAAACTTTTATCAGCCGGTCTTGATTCAACCGACTTTTCAAAAATATTTTTCTCTTTCCAGAATTTTAAAACTTCATTTTCAATTTCAGGGTATCTGAAGTTTTCAGGATATGGCTTGTACATTTTTACTTAAATCTCTCTGATTATTGCATCTGTTTTTTATACTGTTCAAGTAATTGTTTCTCAGTATTCACCAGCATTTTTAATTCGTTTTCCAGTTTCTCTTTTTCATTTTTCATCTTGTGAAGCTCCTGCTGTGCCTCAAACATTATTTTTTGAGCTTCCAGCTTCGCTTTTTCGACGATCAATTCTCCATTTTTTTCAAAAAATGTAGCTTCAAATATAGGTTCTTTTTCTGAATCTGTATGTGATATTTCCTTTACACTCTCTTTAACTGCTGAAAAATCAACAACTTCACTTTTCAGGATATTCTCTTTACTCTCCGATTCATACTCTCTGTTCTGCTCTTTATCATCTCTCTCCTCATCATACTCAGAACTTACCACCTCTTCATCACTCACATTACCTGATAATTCTTCACTCTTCCTGCTGGTTTGCTCTGTTGCGTAATCACTATCCTCTTCACTTTCCCCGGTTACTTCAAATCTAAGCGCACAACTGTTCCGTCCAAACAAAACAAAAGAAGAAACAAGAGTCCCGTTTATCGCTGCATTCACGAGGAATTTGAATGTTGAAGTATCAGTAGTCTGCCTCACAACAAAAAAGAGCTCATGACTAAGAGCACCGGCGGTTCCGAGAATCATTGCCCAAAGTGCAAATTTAAACGATGTACCTCTGTTAAATCCTTCACCAATCAACCAACCGGAAACAAACGATACTATCATAAGCACAAAAAGCCTGGAGTAAAACACGGAGTCAACAGAGGTTACCCCGTCAAGAAACCAGGAAGAACTTCCGGCAACTGCAATCGAGAGAAGAAACCCGATTATTCCGATAAACTTCTTAAATGTCATTTTAATCTTCTGATTACTTCTGTAAATACTTTTGTCATTCTGGGTTCTGCTATTCCGGCAGCATCCAACATCTCTTGAAGTGTAACGGGTTTAAGCGACTCGGGGAAACATTCATCAGTCACGATGCTCATCCCCAATACCTTCATTCCCATATGGTTTGCAACTATATTCTCAGGAATTGTTGACATACCCACCACATCTGCTCCTATTGCTCTAAGAAAACGATATTCAGCTCTTGTTTCGAGACTGGAGCCTGAAACTGCAACATATACTCCCTTGTGGAGTTTAATTCTGTTATCCAATGCAGCTTCTTCTGCCAAAGCAATCAGGTCAAACGAATATGGTTCACTCATATCCGGAAATCTTGGTCCAAGTTCATCATAGTTTTTACCAATGAGTGGATTATCCCCCAAAAGGTTGATGTGATCGACCATTATCATGATGTCCCCTCTTCTATAAAAAGGATTCATCCCGCCACAGGCGTTTGAAACAAAAAGGGTTTCCACTCCAAGATATTTCATTACTCTCACAGGAAAAGTGATCTGCTGCATCGTATATCCCTCATAATAGTGGAACCGACCCTGCATAGCAACAACTTTTTCACCATGGATTGTACCAAATATTAATCGCCCTTTATGCGATTCGACGGTTGAAACAGGAAAATTTGGAATATCCTCATATTCAATGGTCAATTCAATATCTATTTCCTTAACCAACGCCCCCAATCCTGTTCCCAGAATTATTCCGTATTTGTAATCTTTTACAGTTTTTGTCCTTAAAAAATCAACTGTTTCTTTAATTTTATCAAGCATGTTATTCATTCTAATCATCCACAATATTGTTTAAATCAATCTTTTCCGATCCTCCGGTGAAAAACATCTCAGCAAGCTTTTTACGCTTCTGCTCTTCGTCACTCAATGGATCTTTCTTTTTAATCTCTTCAGTTTTTTCAGATTCGTCTTTAACTTCCACTACTTCAAGTGGTTCCCGGGTCTCGATCTTTGTAATCACTGTCTCTTCTTCCGGTTCACTAACATTTGTCGCTGCAGAAATATCATTCACAATAACACCGGAATCCACCGGTGCGACTTTATCTTCCGGTATCTCATTCACCACGCGTGGTTCCGGTATCTTTTCAATAAACTTATTTCTTAACCCCAACAAATCTTCCTGCGTCTCTACCATTGCAGATAACCGGGCTATTAACCAAGCCATTCTTTCTTCAAGTTCAGCTATATGAGTTTGCAGTTTTATTGCCTTCTCCTGGGAATCTCCAAGAATAACAGTTGCCTCAATTCCCGCCTCTTCCACAATCCTGGCTGCTTCGTCATTGGCTTTCTGAAGAGCCAGTCCCGATGATTCCTGTGCAGCTATCAACGCTTTTTGTAAACTGTCTTCAATCGTTTTGTATCTTTCGATATCAAGATTCAGGTGATCAACAGTGCGGCGAAGTGTTTCATTTTCTTTCAGTGCCGATTCAACCTCCTCGGCAACCTTTTCAAGGAAATCATTAACTTCACCAATGCTGTAACCTCTCACCGCTTTGCTAAATTCCTGTCGTTTAATATTTACAGGTGATAATTTCATACCTTGTCCTTAGTTCCTTTCGCCAAAAATTGCTGTGCCAATCCTTAAAAATGTTGCACCCTCCTCAATGGCTGTGAGGTAGTCCCCTGTCATACCCATCGAGAGTTCTTTTATTCCGCTATAACCCGCCCTTTGCAACTCTTCAACCAAAAGTCTTGTCCTTCGGAAAGCATCTCTTATAATAGTTATATCATCAACAAAAGGAGCCATGGTCATCACCCCGGCAACCTCTATATTTTTCATTTCTTTTGATTCAGCGGCAAGAGTGAATACATCCTCAACTTCGGCACCTGATTTTGTTGTTTCAAAAGAGGATTTAAACTCAAGGAACACCTTTTGAACAATCCCTTTTTTCTCAGCTTGTTTTTGAATCTCAGCGAGAATTTTCACCGAGTCAACTGAATGTATGTAATCCGCATTTCCTGCTACATATTTAACTTTGTTGGTCTGGAGCGTTCCGATATAGTGCCAAACCAGTTCTTGATCGCTGAGAATGGTATATTTATCCCTGAACTCCTGGGCATAATTTTCACCAAAGTGTAACTGACCGGCGGAAATCGCTTCACGAATCTGCTCAACTCCAAAGAGTTTGCTAACAGCAATAAGAGTAACTGAATCTGCCGCCCTGCCTGCTGAAAGACATTTGGAAGCGATTAGTTCTTTTAAGTGGTTTAAATTTTTTCTGATCAATTTTTTTTCAAATCGTAATAAACAGGAACGCTAAATTAGAGTTTTCTTAGGAATTAATCAATTTTTTTTGATGGGGGGTATTGAAGTAATTGTTTTACTTGAGAACGGCTTAAAACGACAAAAGCGGGCAAGCCCGCTTTTGTTCAAAAGAATTTACTTTTACAGTAAGTATGAAGTTGGATTACTTCTTTTCTTCTGTTGCTGGTTTTGCAGTTGTGTCTGCAGTAGCGGTTGTATCAACAGCTGGAGTTGCAGTTGTGTCAACTACAGGAGCTTCAACTTTAGTTGTGTCAGCTGCTGGAGCTTCAACTTTTTTTCCACAGCCACTTAATACGAAGATTGCAGGTAACAAAAGAACGAATCCTAATTTCACGAGTTTCATTTATTTACTCCTAACGAGTTTGTTAAAGGGTGATTTGTTGGTTTTTATTTTAATTTCTGTCTTTTTCCATAATTCCAAAAAAGAACAAGGGAAAGTTAAGTCATCTAAATTCATTGCGCAATAGCTGTGACATCTTTTTACAATTCACTGACTTTAAGCGACATTTCAGCCACTTAACCCCTTCATTTCACCACGCAAAATGTTTTTAAACACAGTTTTAAATTTCCGAAGAATATTCGACATTGCCAAAACATATCTTAAACATTACTGCAATATTGGATTATTGCATTATTGCATTATTGTTCATTCCCCTCAATTCGCTAATTTTGATAGACAATTATTTATAATTTGGATTGAAAATGAGTGAACTGGAATTATTAGTAAAAATAAGGGAAAACGCTGCCCGTAAAAAGCGTACACTTCTTCTGCCCGAGTCTCACGACGAAAGAGTTTTAAGGGCCGCTGAAATTATTACCCGTGAAGGAATTGGAAGTGTCATTACTCTTGGAAATGAAGAAACTGTTAGAGCTGCGGCAAAGGCAATTGGTGTGGATCTCAAAGGTGTTAGAATAATCGATCCGGAAAAATCTGAAAAACTGAGCGATTTCTCAAACATCTTCTACAATCAACGGAAACACAAAGGTGTTACCATCGAAGAAGCCCGCGAAACAATTAAAAGAGATATTTTCTTTGGAGCAATGATGCTTAAAGAAGGGATGGCTCACGCTTCCGTTGCTGGCTCAACTGCCTCAACGGGAGATGTTATGCGTGCAGGAATTCTTTGCATCGGCACAAAAGAAGGCATCTCCATCGTATCAAGCTTTTTCCTGATGGTTTATCCTGATGTAACCTATTCATTTGGTGATTGTGCTGTGGTTCCCGATCCCGATGCAATTCAACTTGCTGATATCGCGATCTCTACTGCCGATAACCATAAAATTCTCACCGGTGAAGAACCTTATATTGCAATGCTCTCCTTCTCAACCAAAGGAAGTGCAAAACATAAACTTATCGACAAGGTGCTTGAAGCAACTGCAATAGTAAAACAGAAAAGACCTGACCTTAAAGTTGATGGTGAACTTCAGTTTGATGCTGCAATTGTTGAAAGTATTGGGAAGAAGAAATCACCCGGAAGTGAAGTGGCCGGTAGAGCAAATGTTTTGATCTTCCCCGATCTTCAAGCAGGTAACATCGGATATAAAATTGCTCAGAGATTGGGTGGTGCCGAAGCTGTGGGACCTGTTGTTCAGGGACTTAAACTCCCCTTCTTTGATCTCAGTCGTGGCTGCAGTGTTGAAGATATCGTTAATACCTCCGCTATTGCACTATTGATGGCGGGTAACTAAATATTTTTTTCAGGAAGAATATGCCTCTGTGGTATATTCTTCCTGTGATTAAAATCCTGTCATCCTAAAATCATTTCTCAAGTTCGTCAAGTTTCTTCTTAACTTCATCCATCTCTTTATTGAGTTCTTTTTGCTTCTCATCTATTTTTTTCTTCACATCATTCACAGATTTATTAAACTTTGTGGTATCCACAAATTCATTGATCGATAAAGTATCTTTTTCAGACAGTGAATCGGTTTTAGTTGATTCCGTTTCTTTTTCGGTAGCCGGTTCTGATTTTTTATCACATCCCGTAAAAACCAAAAGTGCAACAAAAACTGTTAAAAAGAGAATCCGTTTCATAAAGTCACCAAATTTTTTGAATTAATAACTTAAAGATAAAAAAAAAGCCCGTCCATCTCGGGACGGGCTGTTTCTGCTTTTCACTTATTAATAAGCAGATAATACCGGCGTGTTGAATCCATTTACTGTAACTGTTTCTATCGAAACATTAGCAGTGCCTGCATTGATCATATCTAATGATCTGGCAGCTGCCTTTGAGAGGTCAAGTTCGAGGCTTCTGTGGCCCGGACCTCTGTCTGTAACTGTTACTATTACAGATTTTCCGTTTGATATGTTGGTAACTCTTAAAATTGTACCAAATGGTAGCGTTCTGTGAGCAGCTGTAAACTTCTCTTGATCAAATATCGCTCCACTCGCGGTCTTTCTTCCATGAAAGCCCGGACCATACCAGGTTACTTTACCTTTTCTAGGGTTTGAGAACTCAAGAATTGATGAATATTTCCTTACCACCTCTGCATTTTTTGCAGTTTTCACGGCGAGGGAAGATTCATCGACTTTTGCTTTCGGATTTTCAACACTGAAACCGGTTAATAAAAGGAGCAGCATAAACAAGAACATTCTTAGTGCTTTGTCCAATATTAACCTCATTATTTTAATGAACAATTATTTTTTGTGTTCCAAATGTATCTTTTCATTCTTCCCTCTGAAAGAAAAAAATGCTTTTTTCTGTCCAAATTCACCACTCCCGAATAATCGACTTTTTTGGTTCTTAAGTCGGGTATTTTCTACCTAAGCCGTCAATAACCTCTATCTTCTTTGTTTGTAATGTGTTAGACAGAAGCAGTTAAATGTTGGATGCCTCCCCTTATCCCAACATGACAAAAAATTTTTCTATATTTTTTTTATTATTTGGGCACAAATTTGTAACTATCAGAGTATAAATTCTAAAATACTGGAATGTTCAAATGTTAAATAAAAGATTTTTTTCGTTTTTACTCGCCGGAGCCATTGCTCTCTCAGCATTTGCCGGCTTCACAGTCAGCCTTAATAAGGCTAATCCGACCATTTTTCGTATGGCGGCAAATGGTCAGGTTAAACCAGGCGATACAGTTAACTTCTCTATAGTAAATAACACTGAAGATGAAAATTTTCAGTTCACTGTATATCGTGTCGAAAAAGAACAAGAATTCATTAGTGAATACCTCGCCGCCCGAACATACGGGAGGTTCGACATCTGGAAAAGAGACGGCACCTACCTCCAGTTTTGTGAAAAGGTAAAAGAATTCAGCAGAATAGTAACCCCAAGCGGCAGTTACTATTATGAACCAACCATCCTCTCCGCAGGAACATTCGACAAACCCGGTATTTATATAATAAAAGCAATCAGCGCCGGAAAAGTTGCCTATCTGCCTGTCTACATCTCTGAAAAGATGATGATCATGAAAAAAGGCGATAAAAACTTTCTCAGTTTTGTCACAAATGCAAAAACGGGTGAAATATTGATGCCTGACCAAACCACTCTCTATGCGGACGGCAAAACCATTTCAACTAAAGCCCCCACTTCTGATGGTTTAACTTTGATGGATCTAACCGGGGTTGGTAATCTTGAAAACAAGTCAAGTCTAATAACCTCACTCGTCGCAGGTGAACTTGTCTATAGCGATCCTTACATCTTTTTTGGCGGAGATGAGGGGAAAAGATATTTCTCCACTATCTACACAAATCAGCCGGTTTATCGTCCCGGTGCAACTGTCAGTTACAAAGGAATTATCAGATTTAGAGAAGACGGTGAAATGGGCATCCCCTCAGGTTCCATCGTTGAAGTGAAAATCACTGATCCCTCGGGAACTGAAGTTTTAAAAGAAAATTTAAAAATTGACGAATTTGGCTCTTTTTATTCCTCCTTTAACACCTCCAAAGGATTTAAACCGGGTAACTATTACATTAATGCCTCCTTCGATGGCAACTATTTTTATTCATCTTTTACTCTTGAAGAATATAAAAAACCTGAATACAAAGTTGTTGTAACAACATCCAAAGATGCTTACTTTAATGGTGAAGAGATAAAAGGGACTGTGCAGTCAGATTACTATTTTGGACAACCTGTTGCCGGTGCATCTGTTAAAGTTAGAGTGCTCCGTAAACCATACCGCATTCCATGGTGGTTTGGAAGCGATTATTCCTGGTATTACAAATCATGGTATGCATTTGATTATGGAAACTATGAATATATTAAAGAATTAAAAGGAACTCTGAACGCCGAAGGATCATGGTCTTTCACTTTTAATACCGCGGACGATTCCTCTTCCGGATTCACCTATATGTTCGAAGCTAATGTAACAGATGCAGCATTGCGTGAAATTAAAGGTTCAACATCCGTAAACTCTTCGGTAACCGATTTTATCATCACTGCAAGTTGTGATAAATATTATGTGAATCCCGGATCAGAGATCACTATTACCGCCAAAACTTATAATAACGCTCTTGTGCCGATTGAAAAAGATGTGTCGATACTGATCAACAAAACAACTTATCTCAACGGAATTCAAATTACTGAAACTATCCTTAAAGACGAATTAAAAACCAATGAAAAAGGGATAGGATTCTACAATTTTATACCCTCCATTGAAGGTTGGTATAATGTGACGATTATGGGAAGAGGCTCAAATGGCAGACTGGCTGTTGACCAAACCTCTTTTTATTGTTTTACCGGAGGCTCATGGTATGGTTACGGCGAGAGCAGAGAAGCCCAAATCATCACTGATAAGGAAGCTTACATCGCAGGAGATACAGTTAAAGCTTTAATTTATCTCCCAAACAAACTCAATCAGGGTGTTGTTACAATCGAACAAAATTCCATTATTTCTGCAACAAAAATCAATCTAAAAGATGGTTTCGCTGAATATTCATTTGTAACAGGTAAAAACTTCTATCCAAGTTTTAACATTACTTTCTCAGGATCATTAAATTCCACCTTTATCTACGCCTCAAAAAAGGTTGGCGTAATCAATGAAGATGCCCGACTTAATGTTCAGATTACTCCATCCAAAGAAAAATATAAACCGGGTGAAGAAGCCGAATATGTAGTAAAAGTAACCGACAAAAACGGCAAAGCTGTAAAAAATGCCCAACTTTCTTTTGGCTCAGTTGATGAAAGTATCTATGCTATTAAAGCCGATAACTCAACTCCTGTTTATGAGAGCTTCTATCGGGATGAATATTATTACACCCAAAACAACACATCGCTTGATGGTAAATATGGACAGGCAATAAGCCGCCCCGTTACACTTTTTGATCAAAAATATGATCCATCCGATCAGACTTCGGCCACAACAGGCAGTTCAAAAATTGAAATCAAATTTAAGTTAAAAGATGCCGATGAAAAAATTGAAGAACTTGAGATTATGATTACCAACGGGTCTGTCCTAAAAAGAGATAAGGCGTCTTCAAAAACATTCACCACATTTTCAAACCTCCCCGAAGGTGAATATGATATCTGCCTGGCACTCTACAACTCCGTTTATCCTCTTAAACGAATTTATGTTGGAAAAGGTAAAACGGTCGCCGAAGAGATTGCACTTGAACCCTTTATAGATGATATTGAATTTTATTTCAGCGGAAATCTTGCCGGAGCGATGGATGGAATGACCAAAAGTGCCGGAGATAACTTCTCGATTCAAGAGGAAGCAACTGTTACTCCAAACACACGAGCAGCAGACAAAAAGGATATGGATGCTGAAGTTGATGTAAGAGAAAATTTTGTGGACGCACCCTATTGGAATCCCGCAATCATCACTGATGGTGGTGGCGAAGCCGAAATATCTTTTCTTCTTCCCGATAACCTTACATCATGGAGATCAACTGTAAAAGTTGTAACCAAAGAAACTTTTGCCGGCGAATCGATCAACAATGTTTTTGCAACCAAAGACCTTTTGATTCGCACTGAAACCTCCCGCTTCTTTAAAGAGGGAGATTCAACAATGGTTATCGCCAATATTCATAATTATCTCGATTCTGATGCAAAAACGAAAGTGAAATTTAATTTTACCAACCTGAACATCACTTCTTTTGATGTTAAAGGTGTGCAAATTTCGAAAAAAACTGCAAATACTTTCGAGACTGTGATTCCACCAAAAGGTGTTGCAACCATCGAAATTAAAACCTCGGTTCCTTTTAATTCCTACTCTTCAGAACTCTATTTTGAGGCAATATCTGATAAGGAATCGGATGCAGTAAAAATTAATCTGCCCGTTATTCCAATCGGAGTTAAATCAATCAACTATCTTAATGCCGTCATTCAATCCAATGAGACTGATAAAACGATCGAATTTAACATCCCACAAGGTGTTAACCTCAAAACAGTAAATCTCTCTCTGGCTCTTAGTCCTACGATCGCTACAACTCTGTTGAATTCTCTCGATGGACTGGTTGACTACCCTTACGGATGTGTTGAGCAAACGATGAGTAGATTCCTCCCTGCTTTGATTGCAGCGAATACAATGAAAAAATTGGACGTCAAATTAAATACTGCCACACTCGAAAAACTCCCTGATGTTATCGCAAAAGGACTCGAACGGCTCTATGATTTCCAAAATAAAAATGGTGGCTGGGGTTGGTGGAAAAACGACCCACTCAACCCATACATGACTGCTTATGTTATGTACGGGCTAAAAATGGCTAATGACCTTGGATATAATGTGGACAAAAATGTCTACAATTCAGGCTTTAAGGCACTGTCAACTCTTCTTAATGAAAAGAATATTGATCGTGTAACTGCCGCTTACATAGCCTATGTTTACTCACTGGCAGACTCAAATGCAGTGAAAAATCCTGCTTTTGTTAAACTCACTGATGAATTGATGGCTGATTCGCTAAACGCATATGCAACTTCACTTCTTGGACTGGTGAATCACAGGCTCGGTGACAAAAAAACCGAAACAGTAATTCTTAACCGGCTTATGGCTATGGCAACTGAGGATCAAAATTTCATCTCGTGGGGAAGAGATAAATATTACACATGGCAACAGGATAAAGTGCAGACCACTGCGTTTGCCCTAAAGTTTTTAATCGCTGTTGATCCAAATTCTCCCGTTCTCGTTAAAGCTGTAAAAACTTTGATCAGAGAACAAAAAGGGAGAGGCTGGCACTCAACTCAACAAACTGCAACAGCAATATTTGCTCTTACAGATTACCTTGAGTTGACAAACGAACTTGATCCTGAATTTACTGCCGAGGTAATAATTAACGGAAAGTCATTTAAAAAGGTCAACTTTGAAAAAGACAAACTCACAAGCCCTGACGCGATAATTGCATTAAATTCCTCCAATTTTAACTTTACCTATGGAAAGAATACCATAAAATTAGTTAAAAAAGGGAAAGGTACACTTTATGCCGGGTCAGATGTTGAACTTTATTATCCTGATCTCTCATTTGTGAAGGAAAACAGTTTTAATATCACAAAAGAAGTGTATAAACTTAAAGAAGTGGTATCAGGAAACAGCATTGTATATAAGAAAACTCAGTTTGACAAAGCCAAATCGGGTGAAATGTTGCTCATCAAACTTAAAGTAAAAACAAACAGAACTGATGATCAATATATGATGGTGGAAGATATGCTTCCGGCAGGATTTGAACTCGTAAAAGATGACCACCTTTATAATGTAGAGGGTGAGTCTTCACACACAGGTTACTGGCCCGGCTACTGGAACTATTTTTATGCGGATAAAGAGATTCGCGACTCAAAAATCACATTCTTTGTGACCTATGCTCCGCAAGAAATGGAATTCAGTTACATTATCAGAGCACAGGCACCCGGGCTCTATTCTTCAGCTCCCGTGTATGCCGGCCTGATGTATTATCCCGAAATAAGGGGTTATGGAAACAGAACCCTCTTTAGAGTAACCAACGATTAATAAGTATTAATAACCTGCGGGGTTTTCCCCGCAGGTTATTTTATTCACTGAACCAATCTCCAACCTGAAACTACTCGCCATACATAACAAAAGGCGACCAGATGAATGGTGTCTTTTTATCTTTAATAAACTTAAGTTTTGCATCTCGAAGAGCATCCGATTTTGTCATTTTTTTATTCAGGATGTTATCAAAAAATTTGATCATCAAATCCTTGGTTCCTTCATCACTTACATTCCAGAGACTGACAACTACAGCATCACTTCCGGCATACATTACTGCTCGGGTTAGCCCCACAACACCCTCTGTTTTTTTCATCTCCCCTTTACCCGTTTGACAAGCGGATAAAACGACCAATTCGGCATCCCAATTTAGATTAATGATTTCCTCAAATGTGAAAAATCCGTCTTGACCCGATTCTGTTTGTTCCTTCGATTGTGTTAATACCAAACTTTGAAATCCCGGCTGAATAAGTCCGTGGCACGCAAAGGAGATATATCTGTAATCCTGAAGTTCGGGCATTTTAGCATTCACTTCTGTTGCATCTTTCCTAAGAAAAATCTTTGAAGACATTCCGTTTTGTTTAAATAGATCGTCAATAGTGCCGATTTCTTCTGCCGTTCCGGGTAGTCTTGTCAGGGAAAGACCGGCCCTGTTAAAATTTCCCTCGAGGTAGTCAGAATAAATACTCTCTCCTCTTTGGGTAATCTTAATACCACGTTCTTCTTCACCCTTCTCATAATTTTCAAGATCATAAACAGGATCCCCAAAACCGCCAAAACCTTTACTCTTGTGCTCTTTTTTTAAAGTTGTCCGCATTAAATTTAGAAGTGTTGCCGACTGATAGTACTTAATGCCGTAATTTTCCAAAATGAAGTTTTTCCCCGAATACAGGATCTCCATCGGGAGAATATTTAATCCGCCGTCAGGGATTATGATCAACTCACTTTTATTATTAATTTTTGATTCCACCGGTTTGATCAGCAAATCATACAGTTCAATCGAAATATTCATTGCTTCGGTGTTCAGAGAATCTCTTTCGAGAGGAGGCAGATTGGGATCAAAATCGTTGTCAGCCAATCTATCGATTAATACAACCGCTTTTTCATTTATTTTATCTGAGGTTGTCTCGATTGGGATGATCTCAAAGTCTTTGGCAGTCACAAAAAAGAGATATGGATTGGTACCGGATAAAAAATATTCAAGGATTACTTCATTTCCTTTCAATATTGACTGAATCTCCTTTAACCCGGAAGCCTGGGGATACTCAATAGAGGCAAAGGCAGGATTTGTACTTCTTATTTCAAAAATGAATTTATCAAATTCTTCCTGCAGCGTTTTTAAGATGGCTTTTAAACTGTCGGAGTTCTCCTGAAGAGATGTATTTAGTTCGGTCTGAACTTTAGATATTTGATATTCCAGCGATTTCTTTTTTTTCAGAATTTCAGGATCGAGTTCACTGTCTAAATTTAACTTTTTCTCAGAAAGAATGTCGGTAAGAGTTCTGCTTTTACCGGTTTCAAAATATTTATATGCAAGTGTGGGTTCGTTCAATTGTAAAGCAATATTAACAGCGATGGAGATTAAGTTGGAGTATTTTTCAATGAATTTCATTCTGTCATCTTCCCTTACCATGGTAGAACGAAATTGATCCAAAAGGTTCATCCCTTTCTTCAGATAATCCAGTGCTACCTCCCCTTTTCCATCCTGACTCATATAAAAATTTGAAAGATAGAAGCTGAGCAAGGCAATATTATTTTGGGAAGATGCCTTCTCAAAAAATTTGAGTGATTTGATATATAGTTTTTCGGCTTCTTCAGTCTCACCATTTGAAAAGGCAATTTGAGCAAGGCTTTGGCAGATATTCCCCTGCCCAACAGTTTGTCCTGCTTTTTCAAAACTTATAAGAGCCTTTTCATATTTCTCTTTTGCGCTCAACTTATCACCTTTATATTCGGCGATATTTCCCAATTTAAAATTAGCATTTCCCATGCCGATATTATTGCCTGAGAGTTCGTAATAAGTTAATGCTTTGTAATAGAATTCTTCCGCTTTTTCACTCTCAGTTATCTCAGATGTAATATCCCCCAGACTTGCATATACATTCCCTAATCCAATCGGGTCACCCGCTTTTTCAAAAAATATGAGTGCAGTTTTATAAAAGTTTTCAGCCTTTACATTATCACCAATAATTTTCGCCAATTCCCCAAGGCGAAAATAGACAATGCCCTGACCAATTGCCTGTCCGGCTTGTTCAAAGAATTTTAGTGCCTTTTGATAATAAATTTCTGCAGTTTGGCTATTCCCCGTCTGCAAAGAGAGGTCACCGAGACTTTTATTCACATTCCCCTGGCCAACGGGTTCACCATCCATTTCATACAAACTTAATGCCTTGTTGAATAATGAGTCTGCCCCCGGATTATCTCCTGTAATAAACGAATACTCCCCAAGACGGAAATATACATTGCCCTGACCTCCGAAAGTGCCCGCTTCTTCATAATATTTTAATGATTTTTGATAGAATTCAGCAGCTTCCTCATTTTTCCCTCTTGTTCTGGAAATGTCTCCCAAACTAAAGTAACCGCGTCCAAGCCCCAAAGAATTATTTATCTGTTGAAAACACTCCAGACCTTTTTTGTATAAAACCTCTGCTTTTGTAATTTCACCTTTGTAATATGAGTTATCCCCCAGATTTAGATAGATATCACCTTGTCCCGAGAGGTCACCTTTCTCAACATAATATTTCAGAGCTTCATTATAACATTTCTCCGCCTTTTCTATCTCCCCTGCAAACGAATAAATACCTCCCAGATAGAGGTTGGAATATAAAAAACAATTCACGGAATCTTCGGTTGATTCAGATTCGCCTGCTAACAAAATTGCCTTTTCAAAATATTCAACTGCTTCTGAATAATTTGAATTTCCATACGCAGTTACACCCTTATAAAAATAGTCGATCCCTTTTGTTGAATCTTTCTGGGCATAAAGTTTGCAATTAATAATTATCGGTAATATAAATACCGAAAAAGTGACAAATTTGATAATCTTGGTTTTCATTGTTTTCTCAAGTATAAATCACATTATTGAATCTTCGCTCCCCAATACTGCGTTATCCTTAAAGTCCCACCATAACAAATGCACCCCATCGATATTAATATTAAAACAACAAATAAAATATCAATAACCTGCAGGGTTTCCCCCGCAGGTTAGTTCATTTACATAATATTATTAAAGAGAAAGCATCTCTTTAAATTTGATTGACTGCCTTCTCGACACTTCAACTTTTTTACCATCTTTCATCTTAACCAAAAGACCACCATTTAACCACGGTTCAATGTTTTCGATATATTTAAGATTAATGATATGTTTTCTGTTGGCGCGGAAAAAGGTTCTGGGGTCAAGGCGTTCATCAAGGTAGTTTAATGTTTTAAGAATCAACGGTTTTTGATCGCGGAAAAACAATCTGACATAGTTCCCTTCCGATTCAAACAGTCTCACCTCTTCAAGTTTCACAAACCAGCAACGATCACCATCCTTAACAAACACCTGGTCGTCAGCTTTAAGTGCTTTACCTTTGAGATTAACCTCTATCTCTTCATCTTCTTTTTTCTCAATAACAATCTTTTTGATTGCTTCGGAAAGGCGGGCAGGATCAATCGGTTTTAGAAGATAATCGAGGGCATTAAACTCAAATGCTTTTATTGCATATTCATCGTAGGCAGTGGTGAAAATAATTCTCGGCGACCTGTCGAGTTCCTCAAGAAGATCAAATCCGGTTTTCCCCGGCATCTGAATGTCTAAAAAAACCACATCAGGGTCATGATGCCTTATTTTCTCCAAAGCCTCATCAACATTGGCAGCTTCATCAAGTATTTCGATTTCTGGATGTGCAGCAAGAAGTCGTCTGAGTTCATTTCTGGCTAAACGCTCGTCATCAACGATAATAGCTTTCATTTTCTATACCTCCGGTTGGGATTTTTATTACTGCTTTAACCATTCCTTCACTGTTCATTATATCAAATGATGCTTTCCCCCCATAGAGTATCGACAGGCGCTGTCTTGTATTTGCCAGTCCATAACCTTTTGAGTCATGCATCAGTTTATCGTCCAGAACTCCGGAATTGGTTATTATTATATAAAGATTGTCATTTTCTCTGTAAGCTCTTAATCCAACTTCGCCCCCCTTTGGCAGTTTTGAAACTCCATGTTTAATTCCATTCTCAACAAGAGTCTGGATCATCATAGGGGGAATCTCAATAAAGTTAAGACCACTTTCCACTTCAACTTTATAGTTAAGGCGTTCTTCGTACCTGATCTGCTCAAGTGCAAGGTAATCGTTTACGGTTTTAATTTCATCCTCAAGCGGAACAGTTTCACTTCGTTCGATATTTAGTGAATATCTGAAAATATTTGAGAGACGGGTTATCGAACTTTTTGCCTTTTCGGGGTCTTCTTCTATCAATGATCTGATCCCGTTCATGGCGTTAAACATAAAGTGAGGATTTAATTGAGATTTCAGAGTTTTTAACTCAAAATCCTTTACTGCTGCCTCCCAGACAAACCGTTCTATTTCAACTTTTTGATAATTCTCAAAATAATGCAGAGCGAAATAGATGATAGACCATGATGTAACAATAATTGTAAGATTTGTCCAGTTTATCAAAATTTGAGGGGTCGTAAACAACACTTCACTTGGTGTTCCCATTACCACAAAGAATAAAGAAATTACTACATAAATCAAAATGCCCACAGTGGCTGAAGCAAAAAGAATTCTTGGTACTACTTCTTTTAAACCCAAATTTTGCCACTGATACCGCTTAATCACTCCTCTGTAGAGATGGGTCAATAAAATTCCACTGATCATGAGGGTTGGCGAAACAATATAGAACATCGAGTCAGATATCCCCTCAGGTACATTCTCCCCCCTCACGGAAAGCATAATCAATTGATTCAAAAGGGCATAAGCACCCCATCCACCAAGTTGAGCAAGCCAATAAAACTTTTGCCTGTTATCCTGAAGGAGTTGTATCATTCAGAATCCGCATTATTCATAAGTAAAATGTTTTATCTGCTCCCCTTTTTGGCCTAATTCTGTCATTGCTTCTATTCCAAGTTCAAGATGTAATGATGCAAATTTCTGGGTGACGTGTTTATCTGAAATTTCGGTTTTTACCCCTTCGGGGATCATCGGGATATCTGACACAAGAAGAAGTGCCCCTCTGGGTATATGGTTTACAAATCCCACTGTAAACAGCGTGGCAGTCTCCATATCTATACCAATGGCATTAATTTTTTGCAGATATTTTTTAAAATTTTCGTCCCACTCCCAAAGCCGTCTGTTGGTTGTATAAACAACCCCGGTCCTGTAGTCGAGGTCCCGTTCAACAATTTTCTGAGAAACGAATTTGTGAAGTTTAAAAGATGGAAGTGCCGGCACTTCAGGCGGAATATAATCGTTGCTGGTTCCATCCCCTCTGATGGCAGCGATTGGCAGGATAAAATGTCCAAGTTCTGTTGATTTTTTTAATCCCCCACACTTCCCCAAAAATAAAACACCACTTGGAGCAACAGCAGTTAAAAGATCCATGATTGTTGCGGCATTTGCCGAACCCATACCAAAATTTATAATGGTAAGCCCGTCAGAGTTGGTTGCTGTTTGCATTGGTCTGCCCAACCCGTTAATATCACAGTTAAATCTCCCGGCAAACGACTCTACATAGTTATAAAAATTTGTGAGGAGAATATAATTGCCAAACTTCTCCAACGGTGTGCCGGTATATCGCGGCAACCAGTTTCTGGCAATATCATATTTTGTCTTCATCGATGGGACTTTATAAATCTAAAATATTTAATTTGGCAAGTTACAACTTTTTTTTTGAAATTCAGGAAGGCTGCCAACCGTTTAGGTCGACAGCCTTAAAAATTCCAACAATAATTCTACATCTTCGCTGAAATCATCTCTTCAGGACGAACAATTGTGTCAAATTGTTCCTCCGTTAAAAGTCCAAGTTCAAGTGTAGTTTCTTTAAGGGTTTTATGTTCCTTATGCGCCTTTTTGGCAATCTTGGCTGCATTATCATAACCAATGTGTGGATTCAACGAAGTTACAAGCATAAGCGAATTGTCAACATGGTTTTTGATATTTTTTCGGTTGGCTTCAATTCCCACAACACAATTATCAGTGAAACTCTCACAGGCATCGGCAATCAATCTCGTTGACTGCAGCACATTGAAGATTATTACAGGCTTAAAAACATTGAGTTCAAAATTACCCATTGCTCCGCCGAAATTAACAGCAACATCATTACCAAACACCTGCGCACAAACCATCGTCATCGCCTCCGATTGTGTTGGATTCACTTTTCCCGGCATTATCGAACTGCCCGGCTCATTTTCAGGAAGATTTAGCTCACCAATTCCTGAACGGGGACCTGACCCAAGCCATCTTATGTCATTTGCTATCTTCATCAGTGAAGCAGCAAGCGTCTTTAATACTCCGTGAAGATCAACCATTGCGTCGTGCCCCGCGAGAGCTTCAAATTTATTTGGTGCAGTTACAAATGGTAAACCTGTAATAAGAGCAATTTTGGCTGCAGATTTAAGTGCAAACTCAGGGTGGGTGTTAAGTCCCGTTCCAACAGCAGTTCCACCAAGTGCCAGTTCATATACAAATGGAAGTGAGTTTTCAATCCGTTTTAATCCGTTTGTCAACTGTTGAACATAACCGCTGAACTCCTGCCCCAGCGTTAGGGGAGTGGCGTCCATAAGATGAGTTCTGCCAATCTTTATTACATCTGCAAATTCTTTCGATTTTTCAGCGAGTGCATCCCTAAGCTTTGTCACCATTGGAATCAGCCTCTCATTCACAGCCATTGCAGCCGCAATATGCATTGCAGTCGGGAAAGTATCGTTTGATGATTGAGCTTTGTTAACATCATCGTTTGGATGGATTGGTTTTTTGCTTCCAATAACCCCTCCCGCAATTTCAATTGCCCGGTTGGCTATTACCTCATTTAAATTCATGTTCGACTGGGTTCCACTCCCCGTTTGCCAAACTACCAAAGGGAAATTACCATCGAGTTTACCATCAATCACTTCCTGGGCGGCCTCGGTTATCAGCGAAGCTTTTTCTGAATCAAGCAAACCAAGTTCCATGTTGGTTAGGGCAGCAGCTTTTTTTAATATCCCAAATGCCTTAATCAATTCAGGTGGCATTTTTTCCCCGCCTATCTTAAAATTCATTAAAGAGCGACCTGTTTGTGCTCCATAATATTTATCAACGGGTACCTTAACCTCACCCATTGTATCTGTTTCAATTCTGTATTCCATGTGACCTCCAATAAAAAAAAAAATCTTGATATATAAAATATATTCTAATGGAAACCATTGTACCGTTTTGATAAATTTTTTCAATCTTTTTTAACAGAATTCTTCATTTTAACTAAATAATGTCTTATATTAAGACAGTTGATTAATTACCATTTTTAAATAATCTGTCCACTATGCCAGTTGAACCGGAGAAATCCCTGAATCCCGTAAACCCTAAACCGGCACTCCTTGTGATGCTTGAAGTAAATGAGGAAAAGGGAACCAAAATAGTCTACTCCGAAGGAAAGACCGCACGGGATGCCGAAGAAATTATCATGGCGATGACAGATTCAGTAAGAACTTACCAGGCACTCGAACTTCTCACTGAAAAGTTAAGAACCGAACTTAAATACTCTACCGCATCAATTAATCCTGTTGTTGATCTGCAAACTCCGGGTGCAGCTTTTTATGAGGTTGAGTTCACTTTAATCAGTCCGGATAAAGCAAAAAAAGAGAAACCGCAAACAAAAATTGAACCGGCAATTGTTTCGACAATACAACCGGACGCTCCACAGATCAATTTCTCCAATACTGTCTATTTTGTGCTTGACCTGTTAACGGGCAAAATAACCACAAAATCAGGTGACCTTATATCTCTCTTTTCGGGACTGGGGATTGAACCCGATATGAGGATCATCCCTCTGTTAAAACGAATTCACCCTGCTGATTTTAGATTGTTTAAAGCAAAATACAGGGAAGCACTTGCCGGTGCTCAAGTTGAATTCAGCTACAGAATCTATACTGATGACCAACAATTAAAGTATATCCGCCACTTTGTCCAACCTGTCTTCACTGCGGGTAAACCGGTGGCAGTGCAAAACCTGATTGTTGATGTTACCTACGACAAGGAACTCGTCTTACGGCTGCGACGATCGGAAGAAAAACTCAGAATACTTTTTGAGACAGCCGATGATCTGATATTTGTACTCGACCAAAGGGGAAATTTCTCATCAGTTAACGCACTTGGTGCCCTCTCTTTGGAATATCTCCCGGAGGAAATGACAGGCAAACATTTTATCTCCTTCATCGAAGATGATCAAAGAAGTATAATAGCCGTCTCCTTTAAAGAACTACTGAAAATTTCCAAACTCGTTACATTCGAAGCCGCTTTTGTGACAAAATTTGGCAAAAAACTTACTTTTGAGATTAATGCCCGCCCGGTCTATACACAAAAAAACCGGTTTGATGGAATCGTGGGGATCGGTAGAAATGTTACCTCAAGAATCCACGATCAGGAAATGATGAGCGACCTCAATAACAAACTGATTGAAGCCAATCGTATAATTTCCATCGAAAGAGACAGAGTAAAACAAAGGATTTCGGTGCTCGAAGAGCTTAATCACCTTAAAAGTGAATTTGTAGCGAATATTTCACATGAACTTAGAACTCCACTTGCCTCAATAATTGGCTTTTCGGAAACCATCGACTCCGACAGCGACATGCCTGAAAGTGTGAGAAATGATTTTAACAAAATTATCCTCACTGAAGCAAAAAGACTCGCCGAGTTGATTAATGATGTTCTCGATATCTCAAAACTCGAGGGTGGCAAAGTGATTCTTAACAGATCTGACTTCGACCCCATCGATGTGCTTAACGAAGCTGTCGGGAATGTCAAAAAATACGCCGAAGAAAAATCTATTGCAATTATCGAAGAATATCCCGACAATAATGTAATCATAAACGCAGATAAGGATCGAATCCTTCAGGTTTTTGAGAATATCTTAAGTAATGCAGTAAAATTTACAGGACCCGGTGGCAGAATTACCATCTTTGCACGGCTTAGAAAAAACGAACTCGAAGTTATTATCAGTGATACCGGCATCGGTATTCCTAAAAAAGATCTACCCCACATTTTCCAGAAATTCTACAGAGTTTCAAGATCAGACAATTCAATTCCCGGCTCCGGCCTTGGACTTTCACTTGTCAAACAAATCATCGACCTTCACAAAGGATTTATCACTCTGAAAAGTGAAGAAAATAACGGCACAACCGTGATCATGAAACTTCAGCTAATTCCAAAGAGGTACACCAACAGTGGATAAATTGATATTTGTAGTTGATGACCAGGCACCAATTCTCAGGCTTCTCACCTATTGGGTGAGTGAGAAATGGAATTATAAAGTAAAAACTTTCGATAATGCCGAAGAAATGCTCTCCTCACTTTCATTGAAACCCGACCTCGTACTTCTGGACATTATGCTACCCGGAATCAGTGGAATTGATGCACTCAAAGAGATTAAAAAAACTGATCCTTTTCTCCCTGTTATCATACTATCAGCACAGGGAAGAGTGGATGTTGCCCTCGAAGCTCTTAAACTTGGCGCTTATGACTATTTCCCAAAACCGATAGATACTCAGAGGCTGGAACCTGCGATTAGAAACGCAATGAAGAACTATGACCTCGAAAAAGAACTGGAAAAGGTAAGGGAAAATGTTACCCAAACATACAGCTTTAGCAATATTATCTCCGCAGACGGGAAAATGCAGGATGTATTTAAATATGTATCCAAAGTCCTTAACAACGATATTACTGTCCTTATCCACGGCGAAAGCGGCACCGGAAAAGAGCTGATCGCTAAAGCGATCCATTTTAACGGGATTAGAAAAAACTTCCCTTTTATTGTGGTAAACTGCGCTTCTATTCCAAGAGAGTTGATGGAAAGTGAACTCTTTGGACATGAAAAAGGCTCGTTCACAGGTGCCTACCAAAGAAAAATGGGGAAATTTGAACTCGCTAACAGAGGTACTATTTTCCTCGACGAAGTTGGTGAAATGGATATCTCACTCCAGGCAAAGCTGCTTCGGGTAATCCAACAGAGAGAATTTGAAAGAGTTGGCGGAACTGAAACAATTAAATGTGATGTAAGAATTATCTCCGCCACAAACCGCGATCTTAAAACTGCAGTTGAAGAAAAGGAATTCAGAGAAGACCTGTTCTACAGATTAAACTCGTTCCCTATCAACCTTCCGCCACTTCGATCTCGAAAGGGTGACATAATTGTCCTGGCAGAACATTTTCTCGAACTCTTCTCAAAAAAACTCGATAAAAAGTGCCTCGGATTCACTCCAAAAGCTCTAAAACTCCTTTTTGATTACGATTGGCCCGGGAATGTCCGCGAAATGGAAAACACGATTGAGAGATGCCTGATCCTTTCCGAGAATGACAAAATAGATGCTGATGATCTCCCCTTGCACATCAGGTCGTCCTCTCCTTCTGTTGAGTCGGCAAAAGTTGAACAATATTTCGACAATACGGTTATTCTTCCCTTCGAAAAAATTAAAGAAGAAGCAATCAGAAACTCTTTAAAAGTTACAAAAGGGAATATTTTTGAAGCCGCAAAAAAATTAAAACTTGGCAGAGCGACTATATATCGCCTCATGAGTAAATACAAAATTAATCCTGAACAACCATAGTTATTAACCATTATCCACGGAGCATATATGAACTTTAAAGTTGAAAAACATGGTGACATCGCACTCGTAGCAGTCTCACTCCACAGAGCTACTCTGAATGAGTCGGAAGAATTTAAAAAAATCCTCCTGACCCAGATTGAAGGTGGAATAAAAAAACTGATCGTTGATCTTACTCAGTGTGAGTTTATCGATTCAACTTTTCTCGGTGCTCTTGTTGTCACTCTAAAAAAGATCACACAACAAAGTGGTGATCTGAAACTTGTCGGCTTCCAGCCTGCAGTTCAATCGATGTTTGAACTTACAAGAATGTACAGAATTTTTGAAGCCTTCACAAATAAAAATGAAGCAATAAACAGCTTTAAATAAACTGATGCCCGATCAAGAAAAAACCTTTAAAGCCAAAGTTTTGCTGGTTGATGACGATGCTTCCCTGGCACGACTGTTTCAATACAGTCTGACTAAGGAAGGGTTTGAATGTATCACTGCTTCAAGCGGGCCGGAAGGCTTTCAAAAAGCCAAACAGTTTCTGCCCGATCTTATCATCTCAGATATAATGATGCCCAATATGAACGGGTTCGAGTTCAGGAAAATTGTGCTCGAAGACAGTGATATCCAGAAAATCCCTTTTATTTTCCTTTCTGCCAAATCGGGGGAGGATGATATACTCGAGGGATACGACCTGGGTATTTCTGACTATGTTGTTAAAACGGCAGGACCAAAAGTTTTGGTAGCAAAGGTTTCAGCTCTTCTCAAAAATCTGGAAAAAGAGAGAGAAAAAGCTGTTTCTGAAATCCATAAGGCAGCTGATAACATCAGCATGAAGGTGGTTCCTGATCATCCCCCTGATGTGGAAGGTTTCCTGCTCTCCCACTGGCATCTACCGTTTGGTGGTGTCCCCGGTGGAGATTTTATCGATTATTTTAATATCGATCCCGATACCACTGTTATAATTCTCGGTGATGTAATGGGTAAAAAATGGGGAGCATGGTATTTTGCTGTAGCTTATGCAGGTTATATAAGGAGTGCTGTCAGGGTTATCCTTCAAAACGCAAAAGAACTCTCGGCCAAAACCATTATGACTGAAGTAAATCTTTCAATCTTCCACGATAACAGAATTGCTGAGGTTTTTGCCACTCTCTCAATCGTCATGGTAAATAATAAAACAGGCATCGCCAAATATGCTGGTGCCGGTGATCTGCCGATGGTATTTTATGATGCATCGGAAAGAAAAGCAGAATTTATAATGTCAAATGGACTCCTGCTCGGATTTGCCGAAAATGGCGATTACGAAGAGTCCACAGTTAAAATGGATCCGGGTGATTCAATTTACCTCTACACAGATGGTATCATTGAGGCTCGCGACCCCCTTGGTAATCAACTTGGCAAAGATTACCTTTTGAAAATGATCGAACTCACTCCTCCCCATCTTAATCCGATCGATTTTATCAAAAACCGTATGAATGAATTCACATCAATGAAATATGACGATGATGTCAGCATAATTGCCCTGAAAAAAAACTTCTGATTTGTTTATTGTCTGATTTATCTCCCGGTTACTCCTTATTTTAATTTTATCTGATTAATAATTTTTTTGGTTAAACTCTATATGAAAAAACTTCTATCTCTCTTTTGTCTACTCGTCCTGATTTCCTCCTTGACCTACTCACAGGAAAATTACAAAAAAATCAAAATTTTCTCCGATGACCTGAAAAGTGATATCGAGCTTCTTAGAACCCATGGTGTTGTTGTCGATGAAGGCTTTGTTGAAAAAGGTAAATCGATCTCCGTTTTTCTCTCTTCATCAGATTTCGCCCGCCTGCAACAGTCGGGTGTTAAATATGAAATTGTGATTGATGACTGGGATAGCTATTATAAATCCCTCCCTTTGCTTTCAGAATCTGAAAAAAGAGCTACTATCATGGATAGCAAAACAAATTTTGGCGTTGAGGGACTTACCTATGGCTCTATGGGTGGTTATTACACTTATGCCGAGATCAATGCCCAACTCGACAGCATGAAAGCCCGGTTCCCAAACCTTATCACTTCAAAAATAAATATCGGAACAAGCATAGAAGGCAGAGTAATTTACGCTGTTAAAATCTCTGATAACCCCGATGTTTCTGAGAATGAAGCTCGCGCATTATACACTTCTATCACTCACGCTCGCGAACCGGGTGGTATGATGACTGTAATGTATTATATGTTTTACCTCCTCGAGAACTACAACACCAACCCGGCGGTTAAATATCTGGTTGATAACCGGGAAATTTATTTTATCCCGTGTGTTAATCCCGATGGTTATGAATATAACAGATCAACAGCCCCCAACGGTGGTGGAATGTTTCGTAAAAACAGAAGAAATAACGGTTCATCCTATGGTGTTGATCTGAACAGGAATTTTGGACCGATGGCATACTGGAATGCCGCAGGTGGTGGTTCAAGCACAATTCCTTCAGAAGACGATTATAGAGGTACAGCCCCGTTTTCAGAACCTGAAGGTGTTGTAATTAAAAACTTCCTTGCAGGTAAAAACTTTAAGACTGCCTTGAACTATCATACATACAGTAATCTGTTGATATATCCTTATGGCTGTTTTTCATACCTGACCCCTGATTCAACAATATTTTCAGAGTTTGCCGGAGATATCACGGCAATGAACGGTTACACTCCCGGAACTGCATCTCAACTTCTCTACCCGGTCAGGGGAGGATTTGATGATTATTTCTACGATGGTGAACCCGAAGCAAACGGCAAAATTTTTGCAATGACACCCGAATGTGGTGGTGATGGCGATGGTTTTTGGCCCCCACAGGCTCGAATTTTTCCAATTGCTCAAGAGAACCTGAATCCTAACCTCTATTATACCTGGGTTGCAGGTGATTATGTAAGCCTTACGAGTTATGAATTTAATCAACAGTATATCTCGTCCGGTGATAATATTCAGATGAACCTTACGATGAAAAACAAAGGTCTCTCATCAGCTTCAGACATTGTGGTTACTCTCGAATCACTTTCGAGTTATGTAAATGTTACATCAGGAACTGTCAATATTGCAAGTGTCCCCTCCCGTGGCACTTTCACAACAACTACTCCGATGCTCTTTTCGGTTTCACCAACTGCCCCGATTGATACGGTCTGCAAATTGAAACTCACTACATCAAAAAATGGTGTATTGATGGCGGTTGATACTATAAGTTTCACAACAGGTGTGCCACAATTTGTGTTTGCGGATACTACCAATAATCCCATAAATCTCTGGACCATTACTGCTACACCGGCTACTCCAAAATGGGAAGCCTCAACCACCGATTTTCATTCGGCACCAACTTCTTACACCGACTCAAAAACGGGAAATTACCTGGCGAACGCCACTGTAACAATCGCTACTACCGACCAAATCAGTCTCGTTGGATACAACAATCCTAAATTGTCTTTCTGGTCAAAATGGGCAACCGAGTCTGAATACGATTGTGGTGTGCTTATGATTTCCACCAATAATGGTACTTCCTGGACTGCTCTTGCAGGTTCACTTACCAAACCCGCTTCAGGACTTGGGAAACAGGTCCCAACCGGAATGCCCGTTTACGAAGGAACCTCCACCAACTGGAGAAGAGAAGAGATTAACCTCTCTGCTTATGCGAACAAGACTATAAAGCTGAAATTTGAGTTAAGGTCTGATCAATCACTCCAGGCTGACGGCTGGTATATCGACGATATTGGAATCTATGTTTATGCAGCATTGCCTGTTGAACTTAATTCCTTTACGGCCGAAAGAAATAATGAGCTGGTGACTCTTAAATGGGTTACAGCCTCTGAATTGAATAATAAAGGTTTTGAAGTTCAGCGCTCTGTTGATGGCTCCAATTGGGGCTTGTCAGGTTTCGTTTTGGGAGCAGGTACAAAAACAGGAACGACTGAATATACATTTACAGATAGATTTCCATCCAATGAATCAGTTTATTACAGATTAAAACAAACTGATTTTGACGGATCGTTTAAATTTTATGGTGCCGTTGAGGTGAAGGGAAATAATGAGATGGTCTATGATCTGTATCAGAATTACCCAAATCCTTTTAATCCCGAAACTGTAATTAAATACAGTCTGGCTTCAGATGGAATGGTAACCTTAAACATCTATGACATCCTCGGAACAAAGATAACAACTCTTGTAAATGAGACTCAAAAAGCCGGAACTCACCAGGTATCTTTTAAACCGGGTGAATTACCCTCAGGCATCTATTTTTATGAACTTGTTACTCCCAATTTCACAAAGAAACTCAAGATGCTGCTGCTTAAATAGATTCTTGATAGAACGCGGATGATGCGGATAAAGCGGATTATCGCGGATAGGGTTTTGTAATAGTAACACGGATAAGACGGATTTAACGGATTATTTTGCCGATTGAACAAAATTTTCCTCGAAGAGGAATTGATATTCGTAGCGTCTCGATTGCCGTCTGCAAAACGAAATAACTCAGATAATTTTCAAATGTCACCCCGAGAAATCGAGGTGACATTTTTTTTGTAAAATTTTGCTCTATAATTGTATACCAGCCCGGGCTGGTGACATGTTCGTAGAAAAACAATTACCTGACTACCGATAGAACCAGCCCGGGCTGGTGACATATTCGTAGAAAAACATTTGCCTAACTACCGATAGAACCAGCCTGGGCTGGTGATATGTTCGTAGCAGTTATCCCTTTTTAATCCTCGCTACAATCTTTGGATCATTTAATTCCCTCTTAGCATCCAATGCAATCCAATTGACTTTCTGTTTGTCATCAAGAATCCTCTCACATGTAAACAGAGCCTGATGCCTAAGGGTGGTATTCTTTTTCCCGATTTGCCTGATCGCCCAATTTACTGCCTTCTTCACAAAATTTCTTTTATCCGATGCACCTTCATAAAGGTCATCCAGCCACTCAATAAATTTTGCGTTTGGCAGTTTTTTCCCGTGCACCGCCATCACTGCCATCAAAACAAATCCTTGTCTCCTTCTGAATTCCTGATCACTTGAAATCCACTCTTTCATCTTATCAAAAACCCACTCACAATGCCTGAACAGGTAAACTGCAGCACCATCTGTGAGGTCCCATGAAGTCATCTCCTTCATCCACTCCTCAGCCAACTCAGTTGTAAACTTTTGTGGATCAGCAACCATAAACGACAAAATTCTGGCATCATGGTTTCCACTCTTCCATAACTGTAGCGACAATTCATGGTATTTCCCGATCTTTTTTGCAAGTGCTTTAATATCAGGAATAGGAACTCCATAGGAGGTTTCTGCTCTTATTCCGTATCGGGCTCTTCCTTCCCTTACATCTTCTCTTCCAAGTGATTCCAGCTCCTTTAGTACTTCATCTTTTGTCATAATCTTAACAATTTTAATGGTTAAATATCATTTTTTATTCCACCTCAATATACAAATATCATTTTAAATCACGCCTGTTTAAACAAATTTCGTTTGCTACTTTACTATAAATCCCATGTAATCCTAAATCTGATAAAAATTATTGGATTACTGCATTATTGGATTACTGCATTTGTGAAAGGGTTATATTTATTGTTGTGAATTTATAAATTTCCCCCATTGGAGCAGACATGAGGCAAATAGTTGCTTTTCTCTTTTTAATCGCTTTGGCCTCCAACTCTTTATTGCCACAAACCACAGTTCGTGTTAAAGTGAACGAGGTGATGGCATCAAATACAAATACAATAGCCGACCCCGATTTTAATGAATATGGCGACTGGGTTGAACTTTTTAATCCTGATTCTGTAGCAGTTGATATATCAGGATACTATTTGACGGATATTTTCAGTCAACCACAAAAATGGCGGTTTCCTCTCTCCGGTGTGATAATCCCTGCAAACGGCTATCTGATAGTCTGGTGCGATGATCATAATACCGGTTTACACGCCAATTTTAAACTTACCACCAATGGTGAAATGGTTGGTTTGTATTCCGCAACAGGTGCCCTGGTTGATACAATGTCATTTGGACAACAATCGAGTGATATCTCTTACGGCAGATTTCCCGATGGGGAAAACAACTGGTACACTTTCTTCCCTGCGACTCCGGGTACACAAAATTTTGAATCCAATATCTCAGGCAGGTGCCCGATACCCGACTTTAGTATTCAAGGAGGTTTTTTTACGGGAAGTGTATCTGTTTCGTTATCTTCAATAATGTCAGGAAGTGAAATAAGATATACTCTTGATGGTAAAGACCCCGGTCCTAACACCCCGCTTTACACTTCACCGATCCAAATTGATTCAACAACAGTTTTAAGAGCTGCCACATTTAAATTGCAAAATCTTCCATCGAAACCTGTATCAAATACCTATTTTATAAATGTTACTACAGAACTCCCGGTTATTTCACTTTCCACCGATCCGGCAAACTTCTTTAGTGATACAAGTGGAATCTATGTGATCGGCACAAATGGTATTACAGCTTTTTGCTCCTCTGCCCCAAGAAACTGGAACCAGGATTGGGAAAGACCAATTACTGCAGAATTTTATGAAGAGGATAAAACAAGGGCTTTTAATGTAAATGCCGGAGTAAAAATCTTTGGTGGATGTACCCGACTCTATGCCGAAAAATCACTTGCTCTTTATATGCGCGACAAATATGGCGACTCAAAAATATTTTATAAAATATTTAAAGACTCCTATCTCTACGAATTTAACAATCTTGTACTCAGAAATGCAGGACAGGACTGGTATCGAACGATGATAAGAGAGGGTGTAATAGTTGGACTCGTAAAACCTCACATGAATGTTGACTTACAGGACTACAGGCCGGCTGTTGTTTTTCTCAATGGAAAATATTGGGGTATCCATAACCTGAGGGAAAAACTTAATGAACATTATGTTGAATATCATTATAATGTTGCCGAGGAAGACCTTGACCTGATCGAATATTCGAAGAGCCCGGATGTTAGCACGGGAGATTCTGTTGCATATTATGAAATGTATAACTTCCTTAAGAATCATGATCTTTCTCAGGAAGCCAACTATGAACATGCAAAAAGCATCATCGACATCGATTCATTCATTGACTATCATGTTGCGGAAATTTTTGCTGCAAATGGTGATTGGCCTGCCAATAATGTAAAAATGTGGAGAGAGCGGAAACCCGGTGCAAAATGGAGATGGATGCTCTATGACCTCGATTTTGGTTATGGTGGAAACTCACAGGGTCTTTACACTACAAACACATTAAAACATGCTCTCGATTCGGTGAACACTATTTCCACCAATCCCCCCTGGGCAACTATGATCTTCAGAAGAATGATGAACAATCTTGAGTTCAGGAATGAGTTTATCCAAAGAATGGCCGCACATATAAGTACAACTTTTGAAATCAACCATTCTCTTAGAATTATCGACAGTGTAAAAGCATTGGTTGCAAACGAAATCCCCAAACATAAAGCCCGTTGGCCCAATTCAATCTCTTTTGGTGCTACATGGGACGCACAAGTGGAACTGATAAGAGAATTTGCTCAAATGCGTCCATCAAATATGAGGTCGTTTTTTTATTCAATGTTCAATATACCGGGTTCATATTCCGTACACCTTACATCAAATGATTCAACAGCCGGTAAAATTGTTGCACATACAAAAACTTTCTCCTGGAATACCAAACCTGTATTCTTCAAAAACATCCCTCTGAAAATTAGAGCGCTTCCTGCCCCAGGATACAGGTTTGTCAGGTGGGAAGGTTATGTTAACGGTGGTGGTGAAAAGCTTGAATTGATGCCCTCCGCGAATATCTCTCTAAAAGCTATTTTTGAACCTTATACCCCGGCAAACGTTAACCTGGTTATCAATGAAATTAACTACAAGAGTAACTCGATCTATGACACAGGCGACTGGATAGAAATCTATAATCCTTCAAACGATACCCTCAATTTGACAGGTTACAGGTTTTATGACGCAGGTGAAGGAAACCTGTTTACCCTTCCCGAAGGAACTAAGATAAATCCGCTCGGCTACCTGGCGATCTGCGATGATACTTCAAAATTTAAGTTCTTCCATCCGGAAGCCAAATTTTACACAGGTAATTTTGATTTTGGCCTCTCAAGCAGTGGTGAAATGGTATATATTGCAGACCCCGCAGGAACAGTTCTTGATAGCGTCTATTTTAACTCTACCACTCCATGGAGCCCCCAACCCAATGGAAATGGTTATACACTCTCATTAATCAACCCCGACATCGATAATTCAAGAGTTGAGTCGTGGGCTGTTGGCAAACGGCTTGGAACCCCCTCTGCAATAAATGATGTTTACACAGGCATCAAACAAATCTCTGACCTTCCGTCTGATTTCAGTCTTAGTCAAAACTTTCCAAATCCATTTAATCCTGTTACTAAAATCCTTGTAACTCTACCTGAGAGAAGTGAAATAAAATTAAAAGTGTTTGATATTCTTGGAAATGAAATACGGATTTTGGCAAATGGCGAGTTTGAAGCAGGAGGTTATGAGTTTCTTTTTAATGCAGCAGACCTGCCGAGTGGAGTGTATATCTATTCACTCTCAGCCGGCAGGTATAATTCTATCAAAAAAATGGTGCTGCTGAAGTAATATTGTTATTTACCGGAGGTAACCCTTTCACATACATTGAGAAGTGTACCTCTGGTGAATGGTTTTGAAACATAATCAGTACACCCGGCTTTCAGAAAGACAGCTTTATCACCAGCCATCGCGTATGCGGTAACTGCAACAACGGGCACTGATGCATAATCAGGTCGTTTTTTAAGCTCATCAAGAATTTGAAAGCCTGTTACACCTTTCCCAAGATTTATATCCAAAAGTATGATCGAATAACGATTTTTATCGATCAACTCCATTGCTTCAGTAACATTTTTGGCTGTGTGAACGGTGTAGTGATTCCTTAAAAATGCCACGGTGACATCAAGGCTGATCTCGTCATCATCCACTACAAGTATTGTTGAAGAGTTTGTTTCCATCTCTCTACCCATTCTTTCTGCTGATTCAGTTATTTCCATAATTTCTGCCTCCGATCCCAATTCAAGTGTATCTTCGTTGTATGGGAGCTTCACAATAAAAGTGGAGCCCTCACCCAATTTGCTCTCGACATTGATCTCACCACCCATTTTGTTAATGAACCGTTTGGTTAACGAAAGGCCCAACCCGGTCCCCTCATATCCTCTTCCCCAACCTTCACTCGCCTGCCTGAACTCATCCCAGATAATCGATTGATCCTGCTCCGAGATACCTATACCTGTGTCTTTTACTTTAAGAATAAGCCACGTTTTAGCTTTTGAAACTTCCAAATCCAGTGATATTTCAACTCCACCTTCATGAGTGAATTTTAAAGCATTATCGATCAGATTCGCAACGATATGGCTCAGCAATCTGGGATCTGTAACTACATAAAGCTCATTTAAAGGACAATGTAATTCAAGAGAAAGCTTTTTCTTTGTCGCTGTACTTGAAAATTTTGAAGCCATATCTTTTATAACAGATTTAACATCAAGACGGCTTAAGTTAAGTTCTGTATATCCTGACTCAATTTTCGAGAGGTCAAGTATCAAATTTAAAGTCTGCATCAACCTCTGTGCAGATTCAAAAATTTTCTCTCCCGTCCGTCTGATTTCAGGACTCTCTTCCGTCTCCATAATCATCTCTGAGTAGCCCATTATTCCAATCATGGGTGTTCGCAGCTCGTGACTCATATTGGCGAGGAAATTTGATTTTAATTTATTCGCCGACTCGGCTCTCTCTTTGGCTTCTTTTAACTCGAGTTCATGTTTGAGTCTTTCGCTGACATCAATTGCCAGAGCTATCACAGCTTTTTTATCATTAAAATTAGCCGGATAAAGCTTTACAAAGGAGGGAAATTCTTCACCGTTTTTCCTTTTGCACCACATCTCAAAAGATTGTGGTACCCCATCAAATGCACTTTGTGAAAATTGATTCACTTGAGAAATATCATTTTTACCGGGGGCTGCAAAAAAATCCGCTCCCTGATTCAGAAGTTCGGCACTTTCATAACCGAACATTCTTTCAGCACCTTTGTTTGAATCCAACACCAGGCCTTCACGATCCAATAAAAATATTGCTTCATCAACTGTATTAAATAGACTCCGGAATTTACTCTCACTTTCTACAAGTGCACTCCGGGTTTTCCACGACTCCTCCCCATTTAACAACATCCATCCTAACAGCAATTCTGCAATGGGATAAATTACGAGAACAGGAAGACTAATGGATTTAAAAACAAATTCACGGGAAGTGTCGGGAAGAAAGAGGGTGCAAAACATCATGCCCAAATGGACCACAATGCCAAACAGATAGAGCTCGGGGAGTGAAATTTTTTGAACTTTCCCCTGCCTGACTTTACGCCAGATTATACCGATAGAACCACACACTATAACTGTTGCAATCCCCATCTCCGCTCCGGAACCACCTGCGCTCAGCCTGAAAAGTGACATCATCACCATCCCGATGATGGTGGGAATGGAACCAAAAAACATCCCCGAAATTGATATTAATACAGAACGGGTATCAAATACAACCCCCTCCATCAAGACCCAGGGAGTCCCCATAATGGCAATTCCAATTGCTCCGGTTGAAAGACCAATAAGGGTGTCTTTTACATATCTGTTGGTTATCGCTGTAAGACCGCGAATTAGATTGTAAATTAAACCTAAGGCTATCAAAAGTGCCGTATTTAGCACTAAACCAAGAAATATCGATTTTCCCATTAGTCCTGTTCGGGTTCCGCCTCAGGCTTCTGCCAAATGCGGGGTTTAAGGGGTGAAATCTTGCCTAAAAATTAAGCGTTAATGTGTGCAATATAATCAATAAACTAAAAGATTCAACCTGGAAAATGTGAGTTTTCTCACGGTTTCGACGCCATAATATCGAGAACAATCGGTTTTAATCCTGAGAAGAAAAACTCAACAGCAATTACCATTACAATTAATCCCATCAATCTCATTAATACATTGTTCCCCGTCTCACCAAGAAGTTTAATGATCTTTGAAGAGCTTAGCAGAATTATATAGGTGAGGAGAAGTACCAACACGATCACCAGAACCAAAACGACTTTCATCTCCACGGTTACCGCCTGTTCCATTAAAACAATGGATGTGGTTATCGCCCCCGGACCGGTTATCATTGGAATGGCAAGTGGAGTAATTGAGATGTCGTTTACATAACTCCTGATTTCCGATTCCTTTATCTTCACTGTAACCAATCGCGCCTGAAGCATATCCATCCCCATCATAAAAAAGATAACTCCACCAACAATTCTGAAACTGTTAACAGAAATTCCAAAAAATTTGAATAACAGTTGTCCTGAAAATGCAAAGAGAAGGAGGGTGATCAGTGCGGCAATTGAAGCTTTTTTTGCTGTGCGTGCCCTGTTTTTATTATCAAGGGATGCCGTCATCGTCATAAATACAGGCATCGTGGCAACAGGATTAATTAATGTAAAAAATGCTACAAAACTTAATACTGCAAATGTCAGGAGTTCGTTCATGAAGGGTAAATTTTAATTTATTGAAGTGCAAAATATAATCATTTTTGCATGAACAGATGTTAAATCACACCTGACAGGTCAACAAATATTGCACAAAAGTTTATTCTGAACCAAATGAAAAAATTCTCAGTATTTTTGTAATTTAAAGTGTTATTTAATAGAAACTCTCATCACTTATCGAAACTAAAAGTATGACCACCTTTTGGCGAATTTCGTTCGTCGTTTTGTTGCTGTTTATTGCCGGTTGTGATTTCCCTTTCCCTAAACAGGATAAGCCGCAACTCCCGAAGGGACTTGATGCTCATACGGAGAAGAAGGGCTCAGCTTTTCACAAACCCGGATATGACGACCCTTTTTCTGCCACTTCCGGATGCAGTAGCGGGCTTTGCCACCAGTCAAACCTTAAAGGTGGACCTGCATTTATCGAGGGTAAAGACAGAATTGCACCATCCTGCCATCAATGCCACGGAGAAAACTGGAATGAAGACTAAAAGATTATTACTTTTTCTCGTTATTTTATTTGCTGTCACTATAACGGGATGTGCAACCGTGCAACCCTGGGAAAAGGGACTTCTCGGCGATCCTATCATGTTAATTGATTCAAATCCCCTCGAAAAGGGATTAATTGAACATCACATCGACTATCGTGAAGGATCCGTCGGTGGTACAGGTGCTCAAAGTGGAGGTTGTGGCTGTGGTTAAATTCCTTTTCTGTTTTCTTATCATGGGGCTGAGCCTCGTTGCTCAAACACTTCCCGATGATGAACTTCAGGTTAACTTAAACACCTATTTTGATAATTTTGGAGTGGCTATTGCTTATCCTGCTGTTTCGGTCACAAAACAGATAGCCCCCAACACTTCAGTTACCGGGAGATATCTTGTCGATGTGATCTCCGCAGCCTCTATGAGAAGCCTTTTCAGAGTTGACGGGGTTACTTCCGCATCAAAAAGAACAGAGGGTGGAGATGCATTCCCCAACGAGGTAAGGCACGAATTCACCGGTGGTTTAACCCAGGCAATTGGTGATGTGAGGGCTTCAGTTAATGCGATCTACTCCACAGAAAATGATTATTATTCCCGCACCCTGGCGGCAGATATTTCAATTCCATTTGCACTAAAAAATACGATTTTAAGTCTTGGTGTTGTTAAGAGTTGGGATATTGTTGCCCCTGATAACCGTTCCTGGGAAAAAGAAAAAAATGTTTTAAGTCTTAATGCAGGATTAACACAAAACATCACCAAAAGCTGGCTAATCCAACTTAATCTTTGGTATTCAAACAACACCGGTTTTCTCAGCGACGCTTATCAGGTGATCGGGATCAACACCCTTGGCAGAGTAAAGTTTTATTCACCTGCCTATCCTGACAACAGAGACAGAAGAGCCGCCGGAATTAGAACCGTTTTTGCACTTGATGATATCTCATCCATTCAGTTGGGTTACAGATATTATTGGGATACCTGGGATATCAAATCGAACACTGCCAATATCCTTTATCAAAGATACCTGAGTGAAAACATCAGAGGGGTTTTTGGATGGAGAATTTATAACCAGTCGAAAGCTTACTTCTTTCTTCCGGAATATACTGCCCCACTCGAATTGATGGCAGTGGATTCGAAATTAAATGAGTCGGTAACAAACGAATTTGAAGTCAGTCTAAAATTCAACAGCGAAATTTTTAAATCCACCCCGATTTTAAGATCAATCATGATGGAGACAGCAGAACTTTCAGTTGGACTAAATTTTTATATGAGAAACACAGTAACTCCCGATTGGCACAGTCGATACAGAATGTTATACGCTTACATTCTAAACATCGGATATAGATACAAGTTTTAAAATGGAGAATAATTGAATATGAAGAGAAGAGATTTCCTAAGAAACGGACTGCTAATTGCCGGTGCTGTTTCTATCCCCGGACTTGCAAAACCGTTCATTTCCAAAAATCTTGTCACCGGGACCAGCCTTACTATTATCACAGATGATGTTGATTTGGCTGCCTCATTGGGACAAACTTTTTTTTCAAAAATGAATATTAAAAGTCGCTTGAAATATGAAGATTATGATCTCATCGGCAACCACACAGGTGATGTGGTTTTTGTAAACAACGGCGTTTTGTTTGATTTTAAAAATTCTGATAATTCTGATGCCCGATTGTTAAAAGAAATTGCAAGTCGACTTCACCTTCCAACTAATTTTAAGAATCCAAAACTTGTGAAGTTTATTGCAGTGGGTGACGCAGAAAATTCAGATAAAACCATCAAAATTTTCAGTAATAACTCACTTGTAAAAGAGATCAAATTAAAAAAAGAACTGGTGAATTTTTCGGTCGAAGGTGTTCAAGGCTCCTCCGAATTCCAGATTTCTCAAAACGGTATTAAAGTTATATCCGCGCCATGTGGACATAAAACCTGCCTGAAGCTGGGCACTGCCTCGATTGTGGGCGACAGTCTGGTCTGCATCCCTAACAAACTAAGAGCCGTTATTTACGGCAATGGTGGCGGCCTCCTGGATGCTATTTCGTTTTAGTTTACTCTGGCTTGCTGTTGTAATCTCCGGCTTTAGCCAGGACTCCACTGAAACCTATGAGGTTTATGTCTCAAAAAACCTCATAGGCACTCTGATCGAAGCAAAAATTGTAACAAAAGATATCAATGCATCCAAAAAGATACTCTATTATGCTTTTAAGGAGATCGAGAGAATTGATTCATTACTCGCATGGCAAATTCCAACTTCAGAGATCTCAAAAATCAACTCTTCTGCAGGAAAATATCCTGTTAAAGTTTCTTATGAAACATATTCAATTCTTGAACGATCTCTCTCTTATTCGAAAAGTTCCGATGGGATATTTGATGTCACTGTGGGTCCCCTCACACAACTCTGGGGATTTAATGGAGATGAAGAACCTGTTGCTGTTCCGGATAAAAAAGCTATCGATTCCTGCCTTCAACTCGTGGGATATAAAGACTTGATTCTGAACTGCAACGATACAACAGCTTTCCTGAAACGGGCAGGAATGTCAATTGATCTTGGGGGAATTGGAAAGGGTTATGCAATCGACAGAGCATCGGATATTCTAAAAATGAATGGATTAACATCATTCCTTTTTAATGCAGGTGGTGATGTTCTTGTTTCAGGATACAAAGCAGAAGATCAAAACTGGACTGTTGGAATAAAAGATCCACGAAAAGAAGACAAATTGTTGGGGAGCGTTGAGTTCACCAACAAATCCATCGCCACAAGTGGAGACTATGAAAGATTTTTTGAGATAGACGGTAGAAGATACCACCATATTATCGATCCATCCACAGGCTTTCCTGCATCGAATTCGATAAGTGTTTCAATCATTGCCGAATCTGCAGAAAGAGCCGATGCTCTTGCAACAACAGTTTTTATTACTCAAGGGAAAACGGGCTGGCAAGGAAGTAACGATGAGGAATTCCTTATTATTTCAAAAGATTTCACAAGAATTTTCTCCCCCGATTTTAAAAAGAAATACCGTTTTAAATCGATCAAATAGATAACTTTAATAATTCGAAAGAACCGAACTTATGGAAGAAACCTACCTTAAAAGTTGTATCAAACAACTTGAATATTACAAATCCATCGGCGAAAAAGCGATGTTACAAATCGAAGATGAACACCTGTTTGTTTGTTACAATGAAGAATGTAACAGCATCGCCACGATTGTAAAACATCTCTACGGAAATATGCTCTCCCGATGGACCGACTTCCTCACCACAGATGGTGAAAAGGAGTGGAGAGAAAGAGATGCCGAGTTTACAAATGATTTACATTCCCGCGAAGAACTGATGAAATTCTGGGATACCGGATGGGGTGTTGTATTTGAGGCACTAAACAGTCTCAAATCAGATGATTTAATGAAGGTTGTGTATATCAGGGGAGAACAACACACAGTGATTGATGCAATAAACAGACAGCTGGCACACTATCCCTACCATGTTGGACAGATCATTTTTATTTCCAAAATGTTCTCGACAAAATGGAAAACTCTGACCATCGCAAGAGGTGGATCCAAAAAATTCAACGAGGAGATGCCGGGTTTTAAAACAAAAAAGCCCTGAATTTTCATTCAGAGCTCTTTCTTGCTGCCCCGCCAGGGGTCGAACCTGGGCTCTCCTGATCCAGAGTCAGGCGTGTTGCCAATTACACCACAGGGCAATAATTTCACAATTAGACTACAAATATAAGTATATCACTTCAAATTAGCAAAATCAAAAAAAAAGGCTGCCCTTTTTGGGACAGCCTTTAACTATATTTAAAGAATTCTTCGACTAATCAAATCTCCATCTGGCACCCAGAGAAACTGATACTCTCTTGGCTTTTGAGGGATTAAAGAGATACTGAAAATCGTACGTCGCTCCGTCAAAATATATCTTCCATATCTTAAACCCACCACCAAACGACCAGCTGGGAATTGCTCCGCCACCAACTGAAAATCCGGTGCGGAACCATGGTAACCAACTCGCTTTTGGATTCCATTCCATACCCATCGACCAACGGGCACTTGTGCTGTTGCCGGGTTCATTGTTGAAACCAAAATTTAAGTCGCTTGCAAAAATCCATGCACCACTCGAACCAGAAGTCTGAAAGGCAGCTCCAAATCGCAGTGCCCCCGGTAACGAGGTTGAGAACTCGGAGATCGATTTGGCTTTACCTTTTAATACATTTACAAGCGAATCCCTTTGTTCCTGATTTAACAGGTCATCAAGGAAAATTGCACCTTCAGCTTTAAATTCCGCAGCTTTTTGTGTCCATGTCATCGATCCAAGATCGGTTAATGAAAGACCAATTGACCACTTATCGTTGATTTGTGCTGCAAATCCAAGATCAACACCAAAACCGGTACCGGCAGGTGTTGGGAACGGAAAAGCAGCACTCCCCTTTTGAATATCAGTAGTATCAAAATCATACTTTACCCCAAAATCGGGAGAGAAAGAAGAAATTGCACGATAGTCACCTGTTCCATGAAGCTGACTGTTTGCATCAAAGGAAAAACTGGTACGGATATAGTCGATCGCTGCATAACCAAATCCTTGCATGATGTTCAAGGAGATACCGGCGGAAACCTGTTTCCAATTGAACAATTTGAAGTCTCTGGCGTATGTTAACGCATATTTCCTCGTCCAGCTTGCGCCAAATTTGGTGCCTCCAAAGTCATATATCTCATCAACAAGATTCCCTTCCAATGCAAGTTTTGCAAAAGTTTCAGGGATAACAGCCCTGGAATAAACCATATCAGTTATGTTAAATCCAAAGGTTCCAACATTGGCGCCGGCATTATACACGGCAGAAAACAGGTTAAAAGATGCACTTGCAATAAATCTGCTTTCATCTGAAAATAATTCTCTGAATCGTTTTTTATCATCGGCCGTCAGATATCTGCCTGTTGTTTTACCGGTTACCGGGTCTTTTGTACCACCAAAAAAGTAGTTGTAGTCGTCAAGTGTCATGAAGTCGAATCCCGCTCTTACATTGAGAGGACCTATCACAGAAAATTCAAACGACTTTGGATTGCTCCATGTAATTAGGGCCGGGTTTGCACCAAGAGCATAAACTCCACGGGAGGTAACAGTGTAAGTTTTGCCCATCGCCGTGGAAACAGGGTCTGCACTACCGGAAATTCCACCACCGTTTTGGGTGAAAACCAGAGTAGAAAATAAAACAAATGTGAATACTGAATATTTGAACTTTTTCATTGTAATACCTCTACTCTCCCGGGTCAACTTTATATGAGAATTTGCCAAACGCTCGCATCTTAAGTTTATCTAATGGATAAAACTTCACAGGAGAAGCATTTGGCTTTGAGGTATTTACTTTCATATCAAATATAAGATATTTAACCTTTGTGAAGTTTTTGAAATCATTTTTCACCAATTTGATTAAAATATCTTTGTTTGTTGGAGTTAAGACCTTGTTATCCGGACCAACAGTGGCACCCGTAATTACAACCAGTGAATCATTTCCGGTATTTTTGGGGATCATATTCATGATATAGTTATAATTTTTATCCACAAACTTACCGCCAAGTGTCACTCCGGCAGCCATTCCGTTTTCAATTTTCATTGTGATGTCGGCTGTGTTTGAATTGGCAATTTTTGATGAATCATCTGAAGAGAATTCAACAGCAACGGTGTCGGTAAATGATCCGTTTGTAATCCCCACATGGAGCGGGAAGTCCAGTTTTGCCATGCCATAGACCGAATCCACCATGTCGGCGGTTCCTTCCTTAAAATTTGGATTAAGGGTTGTTACACCCACAACGGTCATTGTGTTCGGAAGTTCGCTCTGGAATGAAGCGATGAATGTCTCCACTTTTTTCGGGTCAAGCTTCATGGTTGTCAATCCGGTTCCCATCACAGTGACTGGAAGGTCTAACTCAGCTGTTTGAGTGCCGTTTGTGCCTCGCAGTTTGCCTGTGAAACGTACCTCAAAGCTTGTTGCTTTCTGTACTAACAGTCTAATGTCTGAATCTGCAAGATCAAGTTTACCAAACTTAAATTTGCCTTGCAGGTCTTTCAGATTAATTCCGATGTTTGATTCCACAACGCGAAGTTGTACAGGTTTAACTTTTCCCGTAATAGTGGAAATTACCAAATTGTTCATCGATATTGTTGAAACAAGACTGTCACTATTGAGTACCGTACTTGTTACCCCCGGTTGTACCGTGTTGATAGCACTCGCCTGATAAGTAATAGTGTTTTTAAGTACCCCTCCTGAATTCAGGAAGTAATTTTTCATATCAGCAACCGAGAACGTTCCGGTTCCTTTAGCAGGCACATTAATAACTTGCGAAAAATTGGTACCATCAGGTTTTTTCAACTCGTTCACTGATATTGTAACCTGCAATGGCATGTCAATTGAATTTTTCACACTGATATCCAACTTGCCTGAATCAAATTTCATCTGCGTGTATTGAGTTGAATCGTCAATTTTTATGACATCACTTTTGACTATCGGATTCTGCGCCGGTATAACCGCTTTAACGCCGCTAACTCCAAGATTTGCAAAGTCTGCGGTTATCTTCGTTACAGGATTTGCAGGGATCAAAACCGAGCTTCCACCACTTCCGGGTGAAGATAAAAGCACCTCAACTCTGAGTGAATCAACAAGTTTCTGACCGGTAAGAGCGAAAACAAGAGTTCTCTCCTGATTCTGGTTAATCGTAAATGTTGTATTATCAGTTAGAAGTCTCGTATTTTCAGCGATTGTTGCACCGCGGTAAGTATAATTTTTTGCTGCTCTAATTATCACACGGCTAATGGTCATTGAAATAGGACCGTTTTCATTCCTGATTTTTAATGACATCGTACCCGCATCAAATTCAGCAACCTCAAATGAAGTAATTTTCTTCATGTCCTGAACAACAAGAGTATTATTCACAGGCGGAACAATCTGTTGTTGTCCGGGCGTAACATTCAACCATTGAGTCATTTTGATCTCGTCATTGATCGATGCTACTGTGTTAACTTTTATTGCTCCAACTGTTGTTTTTATGTTTTTTGTCTCAGCATCCAGTGTCATTCTGTTTTCAATTCTTACAGAATTTAACTCCTGTGTCTGCTCATACACGATTATCGCAGTATCACTTCGCAATTTCAGGCTGGAAGTATCTCTTTCAACAATTTCCTTCATTGTGTAGGTGCGATTCACGAATGGAAGATTTAACTCAACATCCCACACTGGGGCTATCGGTTCTTTTACCTCACATCCGGCAAACAGTATTAGAAGCAGCCCGGAGAAGACCCCTGTCTTACTTGCCAAGCTCTTGTAGAAATTCTTCATTGAGGTCTCTTTTTTGTAATTATTTTTCGATTATAAGTGAAATTAGCTATATTTTCACTCGTTTGCAAATTATTTGTAAAGATTTTTACTCTTTACACTAAAAAAGGAAGTGCCACAAGGGAAAAAGGCTTTTTTTCTCTATTAAGTCTTTCTCTTATCGCACTCCCTCATAAGAAATGTGATGACTGTGTCGTCAATTATTTCACAAGAAGCATCTTCTTGCTTAAAACAACACTACCGGCACGCAGTTTGTAAAGGTACATACCCGAAGGTAGCCCTGAAGCATCAAATCCGGTTTCATAGATACCGGCTTCTTTTACTTCATCGACCAGACTTGCAACCTCAACTCCCATTATGTCATACACTGTAAGCGAAACTTCAGATCTTTCAGGAACTGAATAACGAATCCTGGTTGACGGATTAAACGGATTTGGATAGTTTTGTTCCAATGCAAAGTTTTCAGGGATCCCGGAAAGAACTTCGTCCACTCCCACCAATCCTTGTTGTGTACTCCCAACAACATCAGAAAAATGGGAAATTCTTACTCTGATGGAATCATTAAAATTTTCAGTAGTGATTCCTGTCAGATCAAAAGTTCCGGTTCCTTGAAGATATGCAAAAGCAAGAAGCGCAGCAGGATTTAGTCCTGATTGCTGCACAAATGCATTAAACAAACCCGATTTTTTGATCACAAGTTTGAATTTGTTTGGTGAATTGAAAGTGAACGGACTTGGTAATGGATCGATCCCATCGAAAGTAAAAACTTCTATCCTCCAACTAAAAAACAGACTCAGTGCGTTTGCCGGAACAAACAAACCGTTACTGCAATTTACATTTGAGAAAGTAATTCTCACTTGAATGTTGGTATCTATACACCCGTTTTCAAACATGAAGTAGGACCCAACCATTGAATTATAAAGAGATTGGGCTACATTGTACGGTGAAGCAAGATTTGTTGCTCGCATCGAGTACATTTCTCCTTCACGGATTGTGTCGTTCCAAATGGAAAATTGTGGCGCGTTTGTACATTTTATTGAGACGAGCACATTAATTTTGTTCTGCCCGGGTTGTGCATAAAGCATACCTGTTAGCATCACAAATGAGACGAAAAGTAAGATTCTTCTCATAAAGAGCACTCCTAAGATTGATGATGATGGTTCTGATAAATATTATTAGATTCAAGATACACTGCAATTGATGGCCCTTGTGCAATGTTCCCGAGATTAATACCGAAATTTACTAAGATTTTTGACAATTGCAATCTATTGTGCAACTTATTTTTCTTTATTTCCGGAATTAGTGATGCAGATCAAAAAAAAGGCTGCCTGATCTCCAAACAGTATTGATATTCGTAGCTTTAGAGTTTCCCCCAAGCCCAACTTATCCCCGAAGGGGATTTGATATTCGTAGCCCATGCTTCTACTCCCAAAGCCAATCTATCCCCGGAGGGGATTTCATATTCGTAGCCCTTGCTCCCAAAGCCAATCTATCCCCGGAGGGGATTTGAGATTCGTAGCCCTTGCTTCTACTCCCAAAGCCTATCTATCCCCGGAGGGGATTTGAGATTCGTAACATTCGATCGTACCCCCACCTCCTAAATTATCCCCAGAGAGGATTTGATATTCCTAACATTCGATCGTACCCTCACCTCCTAAGTTATCCCCGAAGGGGATTTGATATTCGTAGCTTTAGAGTTTCCCCCAAGCCCAACTCATCCCCGGAAGGGGATTTGATATTCGTAACATTCGATCGTACCCTCACCTCCTAAGTTATCCCCGAAGGGGATTTCATATTCGTAGCTTTAGGGTTTCCCCCAAGCCCAACTTATCCCCGGAGGGGATTTCATATTCGTAGCATTGCAATGATCTCAATCATATCTACCCCGTTTGCGGGGTTGAATATCTTTCTCCACGACAGCTCAATCTTTCCACAAAAATTCCCTCTTATATTCAACGCCGTAAGATTTTAAAAACTTCTCATATTCTTCCGTAAAACTATTTCGATGATGATGTTCCTCCTGCCCGTTAATATAATTTATAAGCCTCTCCAACTCTGATTTACCAACAGAAAACGCGCTATAACCCTCTTGCCAACTAAATTTGCCCAACACCAATCTTTTTTGATTGATAAATAATGAAGAACTTCTCTTTATCTCTTTAACGAGATCAGATATCGAAATGTCAGGATAAATACCTACCAACATATGAATATGATCCATGTCTCCATTTATATTATACAATATTTGACCTTTTTTCTTTACTATACCTGTTATGTATTTGTAAAGTTCGTCCTTCCATGAACTACCGATCAATCTTTCACGATTTTTAACTGCGAAAACGATGTGAATGTAAAGTTGTGTATATGTATTTCCCATTTTGGAATTCACCGAATAATAAATAAATGCCTTTGAAAAATAATAATTGCATGTTTTTTGGAGTACAAAAGATTGAAATATTTTTTATCACGATCTTTTTGTGTGCTACAAATATATAATCCCCTCCGGGGATATTTTGAAGGTTGGGGAATTGGTTCAGGGCTACGAATATGTAATCCCCTTCGGGGATATTTTAAAGGTTGGGGAATGTTTCTTGGCTACGAATATGTAATCCCCTCCGGGGATATTGTGAAGGTTGGAGAACTGATTCAGTCCTACGAATATGTAATCCCCTCCGGGGATATTGTGAAGGTTGGGAATGCCCTTGGCTACGAATATTTAATCCCTTCCGGGGATATTTTGAAGGTTGGGGAATTGATTCAGGGCTACGAATATATAATCCCCTCCGAGGATATTTTGAAGGATGGGGAATGCCCTTGGCTACGAATATGTAATCCCCTCCGGGGATATTTTGAAGGTTGGGGAATTGATTCAGGGCTACGAATATTTAATCCCCTCTGGGGATAATTTTGGGGTAGGAGATTGCTTGCGTGCTACGAATATGTAATCCCCTCCGGGGATATCAGCAAAGGATAATTTAATTAAATCACATATTTTATAGATCAAAAAAAAGGCTGCCTGATGGGGCAGCCTTCTCTCTAAAGGAGTGTTAGTTGAACTTTTCAGTTCGTGGAGGTGGAAAACCAAAAGTTTGTTCCTGCGGGAAATCGACATTTATTTCACCAAAACGCGCCTCATATTTGTCGATATTATCTGCAAGTGCGCGAAGCAGCATCTTGGCGTGTTGAGGAGTTGTTATTATCCTCGACATTACCTTTGCTTTTTGCAATCCCGGTAATATCCGGGTGAAATCTATCACAAACTCTGCGGGTGAATGAGTGATAAAAGCAAGGTTCGAATAAATGCCTTCTGCTTCCTTTTCGCCCAGTTCAACATTTAACTGTTGCTGCTGAGGCTGGATTGGATCTTTTGGATTCTGACTCATTCTATTACTTCATTTCTGATAATTTTTTCTGAATTTCTTCAGCTTCTTTGGTCATGCTTAATCTTGAATATGCCTTGAAGAGAAGATCGTAACCTTTTTTCTCGTTAGGCATTTTTTCAACATAGATTTTTGCATTTGTAATACATGCTTCAAATCTTGGTTTTGCTTCAGGTCTGCCGTCTTCTTTCAGCTGATCCGCTTTTTTCAGAATCGTAAGACCCCAGTTGTAGTAAGCAAATGCTTCAAAATAATAAGCTTCAAAGTAGTTTGGATCAAGTTTGGTAACTTCTGCAAATTCTTGAACAGCAGCAGTGTAATTCAAGATGTTTGTGAGGAAAATACCATAATAAAGTCTGCTGAGTTTATTGTTTGGATTTTTCTTTACTTCAGCTTCAAAAAGTGCAGCACCCTCTTCTGCTTTGTTCAAATAACCATAAACACTTGCGAGTGTCTGGAGAAGCATCTCATTACCCGGGTGTTTGTTTAATCCCTCTTTGGCAATACCCAAAGCGGTGTTAAAACTCTGCATATAAGCAACACTGTCAGCGCTGTTTTTGCTCGATTTATACATGGTTTGTTTTGTTTCACCTTTTTTTACATGAATTTCGGCAAGCTGAGCATATGCAAAATCTGCACTCTGTTTGTCAATAATCTTCTGCAAAACAGGGATCGCGTTGTCATATTCACCTTTATTAAGGTAAATCATCGAAACGATTTTGTAAGCTTCTATTGAATCAGGCTCAAGGAAGATGGCAGTGTTAAACTTCTCAAGAGATTTTTCGAGGAAGATGGCAGTTGTGTCTTTCGATTTCGATTGAGCGGCCTTGTTGTAGTTGTTTACACCGGCATTAAATGATTCAGCCCAGGTAGCCTGTCTGATCAATTCAATCTCTTTCTGAAATTTTGAGCTAATCTGAAGAGATTTGTTAAAATTCTCTACCATTCCCTGTATATCGTCTTTTTCTTTGCTAACAAGACCCAACAGATAGTAACCTTCGTCACTTTTTGGGTTTTTAGCTACTTCTTTATTTAATGACTCAACAGCTTTGTCCCAATTCTTCTGCTGAATATAAAGTTTTGCACTTGATAATTCAGCTGAAGAACACTGATATCCGGAAAACATCAAGCCCAAAAGTATTAAACCTGACAAAAGGATGTTTATTTGTTTCATTGTTTCTCCAAAGTTTCAAAAATTATGGTGTACTAAATTACTCATTATTGATTGTTTATCCAAGATTTATAAACTGCTTTCTATTATTTCAGTCAGATTGGGGGAAACTTAATTGATTTTCTTGCAGATTAATGATAAATTTAATGTTTAAAAAGAGGTTTTTCTTGACGATCGAAGAAATAATTAAAACTGTACCTAAAGTGCTTTTGCACGAACATCTTGACGGAACCCTCCGTCCTGAAACAATAATAGAACTTGCCCGGGAGATCAATTATGATAAACTCCCCACTGAAGACCCGGTTGAATTAAAAAACTGGTTTCACCGTGGTGCAAATAAAGGAAATCTTGTTGAATACCTTCAGGGATTTGAACATACCTGTGCAGTAATGCAAACCAGAGAAGCCCTCAAACGTGTGGCTTACGAAATGATGGAAGACATGTATAATGATGGTGTCTGCTACATTGAAATCAGATTTGCACCAATCTTCCATACCCTGAAAGGGCTTTATATGGACGATGTGGTCTCAGCCGTACTTGAAGGTCTTGAAGAAGGAAAACAGAAGTTTAATATCGAATTTGGGCTGCTCCTCTGCGGAATGAGAAACATGCAGGATACACTGGATATTGCAGAACTTGCTGTCAATTATAGAAAAAAGGGTGTAGTCGGTTTTGATCTTGCAGGTGAAGAAGGTGGATACCCGCCCAAAAAACATATCGACGCATTTGAATATATCCAGAGAGAAAATTTTAATATTACAATTCATGCCGGAGAGGCTTTTGGAAAAGAATCAATCTGGCAGGCGATTCAATGGTGTGGCGCTCACAGAATTGGTCATGGTACACGACTTATCGAAGATATGACGATCGGTCCTGATGGCGAAACTGTTACCGGACTTGGCGATCTCGCTCAGTATGTGCTTGACAAAAGAATACCCATCGAGTGTTGCCTCCTCAGTAATGTTCACACAGGTGCCGTCGAATCTCTCGAAAAACACCCGTTTAAGATTCTTTACAAAAATAAATTCAGGGTCACCATCAATACTGATAACTGTCTGATGAGTGACACTTCAATGACCAAAGAATTTGTCACCGCTGTTCAGACTTTTGATTTGAACCTCGATGATGTGGAAAAAATAACTATTAACGCAATGAAATCCGCCTTTTGCCACCATACTGAGAGAATAAGACTCATCTATGATGTGATTAAACCGGGTTTCCTCAACATGAGAAATAAACTGACATCCCTACAATTATAGGATTTTATGAAGATCAGCATTAGAAATTATACTCTCGAATTCGAAAAAAATGACAAGAAAATAATCAATCAGTTCCTGAAAAAAGCCGCCCAGCAAACTGAAGGCAGCCAGGATGTGAATATGGTGAAACAAAACCGGCTTTTCACTTCGATTCTGGATAAACTGAATGAATCAGATTCACCAAAATTTACGAAGGATGAATACTTTTCGCTCAAAAATCTCCTTTCATTGCAACTTACAACAATGAAAAAACAGATCGCGTCAGCAGGATTTATTAAAAAATATCTGCTGTCTTCGCTCGAAAAACAATACACGAAAATATTGTCCAAATATTTTACGGAAAAATAGTATGGCAGATGAAGTCAAAATTATAAGAGCACCACATGGAACCGAACTCTCCTGCAAAGGATGGATTCAAGAAGCCGCCATGCGGATGTTGATGAACAATCTTGATCCCGATGTGGCCGAAAATCCTGCAGAACTGATAGTTTATGGCGGAAGTGGTAAAGCTGCCCGTAACTGGGAGTCTTATAACGCCATCATCGAATCACTGAAATCTCTTGAAAATGATGAGACACTTTTGGTGCAGTCGGGCAAACCTGTTGCAATCTTTAAAAGTCACGAAAATGCTCCAAGAGTTCTGATCTCCAACTCAATGCTGGTTCCTCGCTGGGGTACCTGGGACGAGTTCAGAAGACTTGAAGCTCTTGGCTTAACGATGTATGGACAAATGACCGCCGGAAGCTGGATCTACATCGGCTCACAAGGTATCCTTCAAGGGACTTATGAAACCTTTGCCGAGTGCGCTCGTCAGAAGTTTGGCGGTTCACTAAAAGGAAGGCTTTTGCTAACCGCAGGTCTTGGTGGTATGGGGGGAGCTCAACCCCTTGCTGCTACCATGAATGGTGCAACTTTTCTTGGAATTGATGTTGATAAATCTCGAATCCTAAAAAGAATCGAAACAGGATATATCGATATTATCAGCGAAGACCTTGACGAAGCTTTAAAAATTGTGCTCAATGCCAAAGCCAAAGGTGAAAATATCTCAGTGGGCTTGGTGGGTAATGCCGCTGATGTCCTTCCTGAACTGTTGAAGCGGAATATCCTGCCCGATATCGTGACAGATCAGACTTCTGCTCACGATACACTTAATGGATATGTCCCGATGGGGATGTCTTTTGAAGAAGCCCTCCAACTCCGTAAATCAAACCCCGATAAATATATTTCTCTCTCAAAAGAGACAATCACTGTTCACCTTAAGGCAATGCTTGAGTTCCTCAAAAGAGGCGCTGTAACTTTTGATTATGGAAACAATATCAGAGGTGAGGCAAAAGCCAATGGTGTTGAAAATGCTTTTGATATCCCGGGATTTGTTCCGGAATATATCAGACCACTTTTTTGTGACGGAAATGGACCATTCAGATGGGCTGCGCTCTCAGGTGATCCACAAGATATTTATGTAACTGATGAAGCGGTGAAAGCCGCATTCCCCGAAAACAAATCACTGATTAACTGGCTTGAACTTGCACGAGAAAAAGTACATTTTCAGGGTCTGCCCGCAAGAATTTGCTGGCTTGGTTATGGAGACAGAGCTAAAATGGGTTTGATCTTTAATCAACTCGTCGCAGACAAAAAGGTGAAAGCCCCTATTGTAATAGGGAGAGACCACCTCGATTGTGGTTCAGTTGCTTCCCCATACAGGGAAACCGAAGCCATGAAGGATGGTAGTGATGCAATTGCCGATTGGCCAATTCTGAATGCACTAATCAATTCGGTTAACGGTGCTTCATGGGTCTCGGTGCATCATGGTGGTGGTGTTGGTATAGGTAATTCGATTCATGCCGGGATGGTAATTGTTGCAGATGGAACTCCCGAAGCTGCAAAAAGAATTGAAAGAGTACTTACTTCCGACTCCGGCATGGGTATAGCCCGACATGCCGATGCAGGATATAAACGCGCTATTGATAACGCAAAGACGAAGTCGGTTAAAATCCCCTTCGTGAAATAACAAAAATGGAGTAGATCATGACACTTAAAGTATTAATCGCTGACCAATTTCCGGAAAAATACATCAACATCTTAAAAGCAAAAGATCTTGATGTTTTATATCAACCAAAACTTGGCGAAAACGAGATGCCCGAAGTAGCCAAAGATGTGGATATCATTGTAGTTCGCTCTACTAAAGTGAATGAAGCTACAATTAACGCCTCTGAAAAACTTAACTTGATCGTACGCGCCGGCGCAGGTGTTAACAACATCAACATCCCCGCTGCAAATAAAAAAGGTATTTATGTAACCAACTGCCCCGGAAAAAACTCGATTGCAGTAGCGGAACTTGCTTTAGGTCTGATGGTTGCCATCGATAGAAAGATTCCTGATAATGTTATCGATTTCAGAAATGGAGTATGGAACAAAGGTCTCTTCTCAAAAGCTCAGGGAATTTACGGTAAAAACCTCGGAATTATCGGTTTTGGAAACATTGGTAAAGAAGTTGCCGCCCGTGCAGTTGCTTTTGGTATGAATGTTTACGCAAAAGATATAACCCGGGTTGAAGGTTATGGAGTAAAAGAATTCTCAGAAATGGATAAAATTCTTCCAATTCTCGATATCATCACAGTACATCTTCCTTTAACAGATGGTACAAGAAAACTTTTCAACCGTGAAATGTTTAAATTGATGAAACCCAATGCAATTCTTATCAACACTTCACGCGCTGAAGTTATTGATGAAGATGATCTGCTCGAAGCAATTGAAGAGAAAAATATCTTCTGTGGATTTGATGTGTTTGTTGGTGAACCTGAAGGAAAAACCGGCGAAGTTTCATCCAAATTGATGAACAACAAAAATATCTACATCACTCACCACATCGGTGCTTCAACCGAACAGGCTCAGGAAGCAGTTGCTGAGGAGACTGTAAATATTATCAGAGGATATATTAACAGCGGTGTCATTGCACACTGGGTAAATAAAGCACGTTGGGAAGAATCACACTACCAGCTTGTTGTTAAACACTACGACAAACCGGGTGTTATTGCCAATATTCTGAATGTTATGAAAAAAGATGATGTGAATATTGAGGAAGTTGAAAATGAGATATTTGCAGGTGGTATGGTTGCCAAATGTACAATTAAATTGAAACAACCTCTAACAGATGGTGTCCTCGAAGAAATTCGTAACATCCCCGAGATAATTAACCTCGCACATGTTGAGCTTTAACCGTTATTAATTAGTAATACGGGATAATCTTTTCGGGCCGATAGTTGAAATTTATTTCAATTTTCGGCCCATTTCGTTTTAAATATTCAACCCACTCCGTGGGTAGATACTATTTTTTTCAACATTTGCTACGAATATCAAACCCACTTCGTGGGTAGATATTTTTTTTCAAAATTTGCTACGAATATTAAACCCACTTCGTGGGTAGATACTATTTTTTTCAACTTTTGCTACGAATATTAAACCCACTTCGTGGGTAGGTTTTATCCCCGAAGGGGATTATATATTCGTAGCACATATGAACCCCACCTCAAAAAAATACCCCGTTTGCGGGGTTATTTATTCAATTCAAGCGTTGTACTTATATAACCTCATTTAACTGATAGCTATCGGGTTATCAAGAATATCAAACCCACTTCGTGGGTAGGGCATATCCCCGAAGGGGATTAAATATTCGTAGCACATATGAACCCCACCACAAAAAAATACCCCGTATGCGGGGTTAAATATTCAATTCAAGCGTTGTATTTATATAATCTCATTTAACTGATAGCTATCGGGATATCAAGAATATTAAACCCACTTCGTGGGTAGGGCATATCCCCGAAGGGGATTATATATTCGTGGCACATAATGGTCCCACCACAAAAAAATACCCCGTTTGCGGGGTTATATATTCAATTCAAGCGTTGTACTTATATAACCTCATTTAACTGATAGCTATCCGGTTATCAAGAATATCAAACCCACTCTGCGGGTAGATACTGTTTTTTCAACATTTGCTACGAATATCAAACCCACTCCGTGGGTAGGTTTTATCCCCGAAGGGGATTAAATATTCGTAGCACATATGAACCCCACCTCAAAAAAAATACCCCGTTTGCGGGGTTATATATTTTAGAAGGCTTTTGCAATTTTAATGTATTGATGGCTATCAGGACCGTACGAATATGAAATCCTCTTCGAGGATACGAGAAGTTATAACAATCAACGTAAAAACACGCATTATCTCTCAAGTACTCAAAAATAATATCTAAACAAGAGTATATTCCGGAATATCCTCGGCGAGTGTGTAATAATAAGGGAGGGCCATCATCGTTTTAAGTGTTTCGAGAAGTTCATCGGTAAGTTCAAACGAAATGTTTCTTATTCCATACTGAAGGACAATTAACGTTTCCTCCGGAATACCCGCAAGTGCTAAATAGTCTTCACCAAACTCATAGAGATCGTCATTCATCTGTTTAATTTTTGAATGGACCGATTCAAGAATCTCCTCCTGCGAAGAGACAAGGATATAAGAAATGAAAGGAGATTGGAGACATTCCACCGCTTCTTCGGTGATGTTCATACCCGTTTCATACCTGCCTGTCAAATAATTTTCATCGCCGGCAATATATAGATTGGTAATCTTTGTTATTTCACCGTCGTAAGCAACCAATTCAGGATTTGTATTGTATAGCTCTTTAAAAATTATTTTTAACAGAGTGATATCGTGGTACGAAATGTCACCTTTCATGGTGATGTCACTTACTTCTTTTTCTCCTGGTTTAAAGTAGAGAAAACTGTTTGAGAAAAGTGAATCAGCCACAATTCCGTAAGCCGAGGAAACCACAAGATCACCTGCGGTATGCAAATCGAGAGGGGGAATAAGGGCAAGATCAATATCTCTGTTCTTGACGGCTTCGGGCAGTTTCGAGACAGGATAGAACACAACTTCACAACCAAGTTTGCTTTTCAAAATTGTAGCAAACATGCTTGTCATTAAATTCGGAGAAATTCCAATTTTCATATAATAAAAAAAGAGGCTGTCGCAAAAACTTTTGTTACAGCCTCAAATCTCCTTGGAGAATAAAAACTAACGATAGTTTTTGTCTTTGATCTTAGCAGCTTTACCCGAAAGCTCTCTGAGATAATAAAGTTTCGCTCTGCGAATTTTACCTTCTCTGATCAGATCAATTTTTGCAATTTTTGGGGAAATGAAAGGAAATATTCTTTCAACACCAACACCGCTCGAAATTTTACGAACTGTGAATGATCTGTTTTCAAGACTTCCTTTAATGCTGATTACATCACCTTCAAAAGGCTGTATTCTCTCTTTATCTCCCTCAATAACCCTTACATGAACTCTGATCCTGTCACCAATGTTAAATTTGGCGAGCTCTGATCTCTCTTCTGCAGGGATAAAATCATAGAGGCTTGTCATACCTGTGCTCCAATCTTATTTATCTTTTTCCAATAGTCTGTTAAAATCTTTGACTGCTCTTCCCGCCACTCTTTCACCTTGCTGTGGTCGCCCTGAAGCAACACACCGGGAACTTTCATTCCCTCATATTCAGCTGGTCTCGTAAAACATGGTGCACCTATTGTGTCACCATCCATAAACGAATCATCGAGTGCTGATTCACTGTCATTTAATACTCCGGGTATAAGACGCACAACCGAGTCAACCACTACGGCGGCAAGCAATTCGCCCCCTGTCAATACAAAATTACCAATAGAAACAATTTCAGTGGCAAATGCTTCGCGTACTCTGTCGTCTATCCCTTTATAATGTCCACATATAATCATTATGTTCTTCATCAACGAATACCTTTTGGCATCCTGTTGATCATATATCTTACCGTGTGGGGCGGTAAAAATTATCGCATCATAATCTCGTTCAGCTAAAAGTTTTTTAATACAATCAAAAAATGGCTCAACTTTTAGGACCATCCCTGCCCCGCCTCCAAACTGCTTGTCATCAATCATACGATGTTTGTCGTATGCATGCTCCCGCAGATTGTGGATTTGTATCTCAACTTTTTCTTTATTTTGACCCCTTTGAATGATACTTGAGGTTAACGGACCTTCAAAAAAATCAGGTACCGCAGAAATAATATCAATCCTCATCTTCATCGTAACCCGGATAACTTTCACTCAGTCTTAAAATCTTCTTATCGGCATCAAATGACTCAATAAACTCTTTAAGCGCCGGGATAAGTGTCTCTTTCCCCTCATTTTCAACAACATAAACGTCATTGGCGGGAAGGAGCATTACATCCTTGATCACTCCCAGAAACTTTTCGTTTAGAAAAACGCTGCTTTCAATCAAATCATGCACAAAATACGTGTCATCAGGGAGTTTAATTGCATCTTTTTCTTCGATGTAAATCTCCTTTCCAACAAGCATTTCCAACTCTTTTTCACCTTCAAATTTATCGAACTTAATCAGGATGGTATCACCATCAAATTTGACCTTTTCGACCTTTAACTGCTTAAAAGAGCCGTAGAATTCCACAAAGACCGTTTTTAATTTAAAAAAACGGTCAGGAAAGTCAGAGAACGACTGTAGTCTGAGAAAGCCAGCTTTACCGTAAATCGCCTGAATCCTGGCAACAAGAATGTAGCCGATCACGATGAGTTCTTCAACTAATCTACGATTTCCAGTATTGCGCGCTTGCCTTCTTTTGCAGCTACGGCAGTAAGTAGTGTCCTCATTGCTTGTGCGGTTTTGCCTTGTTTTCCTATCACTTTTCCAATATCATTGGCATCAACCTTCAATGCGAATACCACTCGCTTCTCCTCCTCCGATTTGACCTCAACCAATACCTTGTCAGGATAATCAACAAGATGTTTGGAGATGAATTCAACAAATTCCTGCATATGGAGTCCTCCATTGAGCAAGGGGGCTTTAAGATAGTACTATGTACAGGTAAGAACTAAACGTTCTCTTCAGAAGAAGCACCCTTTACTTCTGCTGTACTTTCAGAACTCTGAATATCCTCAACCACGGGTACCGAAACAATTTCATCAGCTACAGGAGCTGCTACTACTGGAGCCTCAACTTCAGGGGCAGGTGCTGCCACTACCGGTGCCTCAACAACAGGTGCAGGAGCTGCCACTACTGGAGCTTCAACAGCAGGTGCGGGAGCTGCCACTACTGGAGCAGGAGCTGCTACAGTTTTTTTGGCTTTAACCGGCTCTTCAATTTTGCGGCCTTCTCTCCATTTTGCCATATTGGTTTCAATAGCTTCAACGGCAAAGTTCTTCTTGATCATCTGTCTCTTGTAGAGTATGCCAGTCTGACGAAGTAAACTTTTAACAGTATCGGTAGGCTGTGCGCCAAATCCCAACCATTTTAATGCTTTTTCTTCATCTATTACTACGGTATGCGGGTTAGTCATTGGATCGTATTGACCAACTGCTTCAAGGTATTTACCGTCTCTTGGTGCTCTCGCATCAACGGCAACAATTTTATAAACGGGCTGTCTCTTCTTGCCCATTCTTTTGAGTCTTAATTTGACCAAATTTTGTTTCCTCCGGGATTCAAATTGTTATTTCTGTTTTCTAAAAAAATTGGATTTATTCAGTCTTCCTATCATGGTTTGCATCTCTGTAAACTGTTTGATTAGACGATTGACATCCTGTATGGTTGTGCCGCTTCCTTTTGCTATTCTTCGGCGACGGCTACCATTAAGTAGCTTCGGGTTCCCTCTTTCCTTTTTGGTCATCGAGCTGATAATTGCTTCAACTTTAACCAGTGCATTGTCATCAACCTGTGCATTTTTCATCTGAGCGGGTATCCCCGGTATCATCGATATCAGTGAAGACAAAGAACCCATTTTTTTGATCATTTTGATCTGCTTCAAAAAATCATCGAAGTCGAAACGGTTTTTTCTCAGTTTCTCTTCAAGATCTTCAGCATCTTTCTCGTCGTAAGCTTCCTGGGCTTTCTCAACGAGACTTATAACATCCCCCTTGCCCAAGATTCTTGAGGCAAGACGGTCTGGATAAAAATTGTCGATGGCGTCGAGTTTTTCACCCGTACTGATAAATTTGATCGGTTTGCCGACCACTTCTCTTATTGAGAGTGCGCAACCGCCACGGGAATCACCATCAAGCTTTGTAAGCACGATCCCGTCAAAATTTACCCTGTCGTTGAAGGCTTTTGCAGAATTTACTGCGTCCTGCCCTGTCATCGAATCAACAACAAAAAGAACCTCTGTCGGTTTTACCAACTCTTTGATGTCGGCTACTTCCGTCATAAGTTCTTCATCAACATGCAAACGACCCGCCGTATCAATGATTATTACATCATTACGGTTTTCATCTGCATATTTTAATGAGTCGCCGGCTATCTTACGGGCATCCTTCACATCAAGACTAAAAACCGGAACATCAATTTGCCCCCCAAGTGTCTTGAGTTGGTCAATTGCCGCCGGTCTGTAGATGTCGCAAGCAACCAAAAGAGGTCTTTTACCCATACTTTTCAACCGTCGTGCAAGTTTACCTGCAAATGTTGTTTTACCCGATCCCTGTAAACCTACGATAAGAAGAATAGTCTTCCCTGATGGATTCAAACTCAGTTCCTGAGAAGAACCACCTAAAAGATCTACCAGTTCATCATATATTATTTTGGTGATAAGCTGCCCGGGGGTGATAGAAGTTATTACTTCCTGCCCCATGGCTTTTACTCTTATCCGCTCAATAAAATCTTTTGCAACTTTATAGTTGACATCTGCATCAAGCAGAATCCTTCTGATCTCTCTTACGGTATCGCTTACATTCGATTCTGTAAGTTTTCCCTGTCCCCTTATTTTTTTAAGGGCTAACTCTAATTTACCGCTAAGATCTTCAAACATCCGGTGAACTAACCTCTAAGTGCATTTGCACCGGAAACCACTTCAAGCAGTTCCTTGGTGATTGCAGCCTGTCTCGCCTTGTTATAGGTCAACTTAAGCGACGAAATTAACTCCGAAGCATTGGTAGTTGCATTCTCCATGGCCGTCATTCGGGCACCATGCTCTGCAGCATTTGAATCCAAAAGTGATTTCCACAACCTGGTTTCAAGATACTGTGGCAAAAGTGCATTCAAAATATCTTTTTGCGAGACCTCAAATATAAACAATTCAGCCGAGGAACCCTCCTCTACCTCAAGGGGTACAGGCAAAAACGGGGTATTTACCACTTTTTGCGATACTACCGACCTGAATTCATTGTAGATAAATGTGACTTTGTCAAACTTCCCGTCAAGATATCCTTGAATGGCATAGGGTAGAATCTGTCCAACATAGGAAAAATTGAGCGAATTGAACAATCCAACAACACTTCCAACCACTTCGTAATTGCGTTTTTTGAAATGATCAAATCCTTTTTTCCCAACACAAAACAGAAGAGAATCAATACCCTGCTTTTTCAATGAATCAACGTAATGCGTTGTTTCTTTGATCACATTGGTATTAAAAGCTCCACACAATCCCCGGTCAGCAGTAATAACAACAATCAGTTCCTTCTTTACATCCCTCTCGGTAACAAAAGGGTTTGTGGTTTTATCATCCTCTGTAAAGAGATTACTGACAAGACCGTTCAACTTTTGTGTATATGGTCTGGCACTAACGATAGCTTCGGTGGCGCGGCGCAACTTTGCGGCTGCAACCATCTTCATCGCTTTTGTTATCTGCTGGGTGCTTTTAACACCTTTGATTCTGTTTCTTAGATCTCTAAGAGTTGCCATGTCCTGATTGTGCCTATTTTGGGAACGTTGCTGTGAACTCAGCAACCGATTTCTTTATCAATTCTTCAACATCTGCTTTAATTTCTTTTGCAGCACTAATGCCTTTTAAGATCGCAGGATATTGTCTGTCGATATATGCCAGATATTCTCTCTCAAAATCCTTCACTTTATGCACAGGAATCGTGTCGAGAAATCCTTTTGTTCCAAGATAAACGCTCACCACCTGTCTTTCGATAGGAATTGGGTGATAGATACCCTGTTTGAGGAGTTCGACCAGCCTCGAGCCTCTTGTGAGGGTTCTCAGAGTTGATACATCAAGATCACTACCAAATTTAGCAAAAGCTTCAAGCTCTCTATACTGTGCCAAATCAAGTTTCAAACTTCCCGAAACTTTCTTCATCGCTTTGATCTGTGCGTTTCCACCCACACGGGATACAGAAATACCCACATTGATAGCGGGACGAACACCTGCGTTGAACAGGTTGGGTTCGAGGTATATCTGACCATCAGTAATAGAAATAACATTCGTCGGAATATATGCCGACACATCACCTTGCTGTGTTTCAATGATTGGTAACGCAGTAAGACTGCCACCGCCGAGTTCATCACTAAGCTTTGAAGCTCTCTCAAGTAATCTCGAGTGGAGATAAAACACATCACCGGGATATGCTTCACGACCCGGAGGTCTTCTCAAAAGAAGTGAAAGTTCTCTGTAGGCTGCTGCCTGCTTTGAAAGATCATCATAAATTACAAGTGCATGTCTTCCGCTGTCTCTGAAAAATTCACCGAGACATGCTCCGGAATAAGGAGCAATAAACTGCATCGGTGCAGGATCAGACGCTGAAGCTGAAATAACCGTGGTATAAGCCATCGCTCCGGTTTCATGGAGTTTTGCCACTACCTGGGCAACAGTTGATCTTTTTTGACCAATCGACACATAAATACAATAAACAGGTTTAACCCCAAGCTCTGCAGCTTCAGGTGTGTGTGTAAATTTCTGATTGATTATTGCATCAACAGCAATAGCTGTTTTTCCTGTCTGTCTGTCACCAATTATAAGCTCTCTCTGACCTCTTCCTATTGGAATCATCGCATCAATTGCCGTTATACCGGTCTGAAGTGGTTCTTTTACCGGCTGCCTTTGCATAACGCCAAGAGCTTTTCTCTCGATCTCCAAATACTTGTCGCAGGCGATGGTGCCTTTACCGTCAATTGGGATTCCAAGGGGCGTAATTACGCGTCCAAGCATCGCTTCACCAACAGGCATGGAAGCAACTCTTCCGGTTCTCTTTACTTGATCACCTTCTTTTACCAAGGATGATTCACCAAATAGAGCGCAACCTACAGAGTCTTCCTCAAGATTAAGTACCATACCGAATACATCGTTAGGGAACTCAACCAATTCGCTCGCCATTACTTTCGAAAGACCGTAAACTCTCGCAATTCCATCACCCACCGAAAGCACAGTACCCACTTCATAGATATCTGCTTCCGAGCTCTGTCCGGATAACTGCTCTCGCAATATGGAGGTGATCTCATCCGGTCTGATTTTTATCATATCTGAAGTCCCATTCTTAAAATTAATTTAGTGATACGCCGGCACGGCTGAATGTTTTTCTCAGTTTTTCCAACTGATTCTTCACAGATGCATCTACAATTATTTCATCCGTTTTGGCAATAAAACCGCCGAGTAACCCGGGATCGGTTGTTGAAGTAACTTTAAGTTTACACTTCCACAACTCCTCAAGTTCTTTCCGGATTTTGTCGGTCTCTGCAGGTTCAAGTTCAAATGCGGATGAAATCTCCACCTTCTTGAATCCGGTTCCTTTGTCAGCTACATCAATAAAACAGTGTAAAGTGTCGTATGTATAAACAATCCTCTCTTTTTGAGCGAGGAATTCAATGAAATTCATCAATGAATCATCCACTTTACCGGAAAATATCTTCTTCAATATGGCAAATTTGTCAGCATCACTGAAGACAGGATTGCCAATAACTCTTTTGAGGTTCTCATTCTGATCGAATACGGCAATCATGCCTTCCACATCAGAATAAACACTCTGCAGGTTTTTTTTATCCGCAAGTTCGGCAAAAAGAGTAGAAGCATATTTAACAGCTACCTTATTGAGAGCCATTGTCAGTTATTCCTTATTTCTTCAATAAATTTATTAACCAACACTTTGTTTTTCTCATGATCGAGACTGGCTTTAACCACTTTCTCGGCAGCGGCGATAGTTACATCAGCCACTTCTTTGATTACACGGTCAACCATCTCTCTTTCACGGTTATCGAGTTCTGCTTCAAAGTCTTTTCTTTTCTTGTCAAACTCCTCTTTGAGGTCGTGCGACATCTTCAACTTCTGCTCCTCGATGAACTTGCGACTCTCTTCAATCTGTTTTCTTGCCGCTTCTTCGTTTTCCTGACGCGCCTTTTCTGTTTGCGCTATCAGTTGATCAGCTTCCTCTTTTGCCTTTTTTGCAGCTTCAAGTGCGTCTTTTATCCCTTGCTCCCTCGAATCGAGGGCACCGATTATCGGTTTCCAGGCAAATTTTGCAAGAACGATAAGCAATACTATAAATGTAACCGCGGTCCAGAATGCCAAACCGCCATTAACATCAAGTAAACTCGCTTTTTCGCCTGCTTCTGAAGCTCTCAGAAAGACAAATGTACTAAAGATCATTTTATTACCTTTTAGTTAATAGCCTTATTTTCCGGCCAGGATGAAGCAGATTACCAGAGCGAAGAGTGAGATACCTTCGATAAGAGCTGCTGCAATGATCATTGTGGTTCTGATGCCACCCGCTGCTTCAGGCTGACGGCCTGTTGCTTCCATTGCTGCGGCTGCCAATTTTCCGATACCGAATCCACCGCCGATGATAATTAAAGCTGAACCGATTCCGGCTGCTAAATGTGCTAATTCCATTTCATTCCTCCGTAATAGAATTTTTTGGTTTTCTTTAGTGATCTTGATGAACTGCCATCCCAATAAAGACGGCTGACAACATAGTAAAAATATAAGCCTGGAGCATTGCAACCAGGATTTCGAGCATATAAATTGCGAGTGCCATGCCAACCGAGACGGGTGCCACAGCAATTGTATTCATTGTAAATATCAAACCAATAAGCGCATAGATCACAATGTGACCTGCTGTCATATTAGCAAAAAGCCTCATCGCAAGAGCGAATGGCTTTGTGAATAATCCCAATATCTCCACTACAATCATAATCGGGAGAAGGAAAACCGGGATTCCATGTGGTATTAAACCTTTAAAATATCCAAAAACACCATTTTTCCGCATACCTCCCCATTGAGTTACAGAAAAAGTGGCAATTGCGAGTGTTGCTGTAACTGATATATTACTTGTAACTGTTGCTGAAAATGGAACAAGCCCAAGAAAATTGGCAAAAAGTATGAAGAAAAATGCGGTAAGAAGATATGGAACAAATTTCTCATAACCCCCTCCGATGCTCGGCCTGGCAATTTCGTCTTTAACGAAATAGACCAATACCTCTATCACACCGGTAAACCGGTTTGGAATATTGGTTTTTTTGTACCTTCGAGCTGTTTTGATCAACATAAAGGCAAGCAATATTGCAGCCAGCCACAGGAAAACCACATGACGGGTAATCGATATATTGAAGCCCATCACTTCTATCTCAGGCAGATAAATCTTGCCAATTGGCGAGAAGTCCAGATAATTACCATCCATAATATGGTGTAATATCCAGTCGCTTCCCTGGCTCGCACCTTGTCCGTGAGGCGTGGTCAGTGAATCTGCAATTGCTTTAGTGCTATCAGTGTACATTATTCGGGTGTGTCTTCTTCTCTGTTTTTACTAAATAGATCAGTTGAAATATCAGGTACAAAAAATAAAAAATAAAGACTGTAATTATATAATAATTTTGGTTCAAATTCAAGAAGTAGAGTAAAAATAATATAAATACTGCCAAAATTACCATCGAAAGGGTCATCGAACCCAACACAAACAACATAAAATGGTCGGGATTTTTTTGCCGTCCAAAGTTAATTGCCCAAACACCGACACCAAAGTTTAATATTCCCGGGAGTTGACCCCAGAAGAATTCTTTCACAGGGAACAATTCAGCCGGAGCGATTATCAGTCCGGTTAACCCCGTTAATAGAAATATTGTTATCAACAATATTGCCGTATATAATATTTTCTTTTCAGATCCCATCTTTTTTCTTTTGTTTCTTTTCCAGATCAAGTACTGTTTTAATAAAATTATAGAGCCCTGCGCCCATCCCAACAATAGAGAATATCCATACCCAATGTGTTGTTTCATATTCCTTATCGAGCCAGTTACCCAGCAACACCATGCCAGTAATTGTTACAGCAAGCTGAATCCCCAACCCCATATATGGAGCGACGCCTCTTAAACTCTCCGCAACACTGTCTTCTTTTTTAAACATCAGTATTTATCGAACCTTCAGATTTAGCAGATGGTTCCTCTTCTCTCTTAACTGTTGAGGTACCATCCTCAACCGTCCCCTTATAGATCCCACCCTCTTCAATCACTAAACTTTTACTTTTTATATCTCCCGTCAGCATTCCAGTGGGATTTATTTCAACTTTGCCGGCAGCATATGCATTTCCCTTAACTCTTCCGGCAATCGAGATGCTGTCAGCCACAAGATTTCCTTCGATTTCAGCCCCTTTCCCTATAAGAAGAAGCCCATCTATCCTTATGTCACCCTTAAGTTTTCCGTCAATTCTCATATCACACGCTCCCTCAATCTCACCCCTGATAACAACATCTGAGGAGATGACTGAAATTGGCATATACATCTTCTTTTTATTGTTAAATTTCATTTTTGAGTACCACTCTGTATGTTATTTTTTTTAACGGGGACTTTCACTTTAGGTGACCTGGGCGGAGTTTGTTTTTTAACTTCCGGTTTCGACTTGGCAGTGTCCAATACAATTGTTGTATCCTGGAAAGTTAATATATATTTAAGCCTCTCATTGTCATTTTTAAGCTTTTGAAGCTCAGTAGCGAGAACCACAACTTTCCCGTTCAATTTGGTAATCATCGCCTTGTCTTCGTCCGATAATTGTGAATTAACATTTACAAACAAATTTAGAGGTGTAAAGCGGAAGAGAACAAATGCCAATAACATCATAAACAGAAAAACTGCGCTACCATAAATCACAGCCAGTCTGAAGCCGACAACCCTCACCGGAATTTCTGAATGATTGTCAGCAGGCAACATTAAAAGTCGGAATTTTAACTTTGCAAGTTTTTGTCTCAGTTTATCCATTACACTTTTCGTCACATTTTTCCATAACATCTTTAAACGAAATCATTCCTTCTCGTAACAGAAGAGGAACCTGCCCCGTAAGGTCAATAACGGTTGATGCGATATTCAGAGGAGGTTTTTCACTGTAAAATATTGCGTCAACCTCATGATTAAATTCCTGAGATATCTGTGTAAAATCGTTCATCTCCGGCTCGTCACTCCGGTTCACACTTGTTGAGACAAGCGGCATATTGATGTCATTTAACAATTTTCTACAGAAATTATGGTTCGGAATCCTGAATGCCATTGTTTCAGACCCCATTATATCCCTGAAATAACGATTTAATTTCAAGACCACAGAAATTGGATTGGGCCAGAGCGAAATTAAAAAATCTGCGTGCGACTCATGAACAATATCCACATGTTTCAAAACCATTTCAATGTCGGCAGCAAGAAGGATATACTTCTTCTCGATACTTCGCCTTTTAATAAAGGTAATTTTTGATAAAGCATCTTTGTTAAATGGATTTGCACCAAAACCATATATGGTATCGGTGGGATAAACAAATACTCCACCTTCAAAATAAATGTGAGTAGCTGCGTGAATAGCTTCGTTAAAATTTTCTTCAATATTGGAGATCAAGGTCTGTTTTTCAGCCGACATACAATATTTCCTCTACTTTCTTTAACACTTCAAAAGGGTAGATTGAGGTTCCGCACTCAAAACTTCCATTTGGACATTTATTATGCCCGTGGATTCCACAAGGTTTGCAAGAAACCTCCTTCGATATATAATAACTTTTTGGGGAATAACCATAAAAACCAAATTCCGGAACCGTGGAACAATAAATTGTCAACACAGGAGCACTGGCAGCCATTGCAAAATGGGTTGGTGCACTGTCGTTTGTAATTACAAGTCTTGCACCTCTAATCAGTTCCACTGTCTCAACAATTGAAAACTGTCCGCAACTGTTTATTACCTCTTTTCCGGCAATTCCCACAATTTCATCCCCAATCCCCTTTTCACTTTCGCTTCCTGTGATAACAACTCTTAATTTTTTCGAAATCAGTGACGCCGCTATCTCAGCAAAACATTTTACGGGATATCTCTTTGTGCTCCACACACTACCCGGTGCTATAACCACATATTGCCCGTCAAGATCATTTTCTTCTTTAAATCGCGAAACATTGGTTATTTCATCCTGACTTGCTACAATCGTCGGAAATATTTTCCACTCTTCACCGGGGTATTCACCCAAAAACTTAAGCGACCTTTTCACTTCATGTGAATTATATTCGTATTCCACCAATTTGTCGTAAACAAATTTAAGTGAAGAGTAGGAGAAGCCAATTGAATAATCGGCATTAATCAAATTTACAAGAAGTGCGGTTCTGAAGGAACGATGTAATGAATAGACGATTGAATAGTTTTCACGCCTGAGAAGTGAAGCAAACTTCATCATCCCTTTTATTCCTTTATGCTCTCCCCTCTTTTGAAATGGAAAAACTCTGGAAACCGATGGCGAAGCGCTAAATATTGATGCCGATGCCGGAGTGGAAACTACATCAATCTCCGCTGATTGGTCAAGTTTTTTTAGCTCCTGAATAAACGGAAGTGTAAGGATTGAATCCCCCGGAAATGCTGTTTGAATCACCAATATTTTATTCGAAATACTCAATATTTCCACCGATTGTGCATCCAAAACCACATTTCAGGATAGTTTCTGATATACTCCTCAAGTATTGCGGTGTGGCGCCTGCTTATCTCGGCAATTTTTCCCTCCTTCGATTCGGGCAGACCCTCAAACGAAATCTCACGGGTTTCCATTTTATAAGAATTGTCGGGCTGGCGAATCAAGATGCAAAAAATAATTGGTGCCCCTGTTTTTAAGGCAAGAGCAGCAGTTCCCTCATTTACTGCAGACATGACACCAAAAAACGGGACTCTCAATCCGTCTTCAGCCCCCCTCTGATCGGCAACTACAGCTATTATCTCTCCATTTTTGAGTGCTTTATAGAGAGTCATGGCTGCATGACCTGTCTTGTAAACTTTATTACCCCACTTGGTACGTTCCCGCTCCATCCACCGGGTTACAAAGTGGTTTCGCTGAGGTTGCGCTATTGTGGAAAAAGGAATTCCAAGTTTTCGCGAAAAGCCAAGAGCAGCCACTTCCCAGTTCCCAAAATGCGCTGTCATCAGTACCACTCCGTTCCCTTTATTGTAGGCATTTGTTACCATATCGAGACAACTCTGCCCAAAATAAGGCTCTATCTCCTCATATTTCATTGAAGGCAAAGCCATAATTTCAATAAAAGTTTTTGCACTGCTTAAATAACACTCTTTGGCAAGATTTTCTCTTGCTTCAATACCAATTTCGGGGAATGCTATGGAGAGGTTTTTTAGAACAACTTTTCTGCGGAGTTTTAACAAATCGTAGAATATATATGCAAGAAAGGGCGCAAACATGTGCGCCCTCTTAAAACCAAATAAACAAAATAAATGGCTAAAAAATGAGAATAAAATATATTCGAGAATATTTTTCAAGACACAAAAACCTGTGATTTCCGATATTAAATATAACGAATATTACAGAGTCTGTACCCGGTTTTTCCATGCATCATCTCTCAACTCACCACGCTTTGTTGAATGAAGCAATTTATAATCACCAAATCCTGAAATGTCACCAAATACAAATTCAACTCCTCCTTCTAAATCATCAAAACGCCATACTTCATAAGGTTTTGAATCCAGTTGTGAAGGATACCTGTCAATTTCACTGGGACGCCCATATACTATGTGGACTCTTCCCCTGTCAGTTTTCCAACCCTTCCGTTGAAAAGATGAATATGCCTGATTTGCGTATTCTATTCTTTTGTAATATTCCCTCTTAAACTCATTTACTGCAGTGTTTGGATCGGCATCTCTGTTTCTCCAGAAATTGAAAATAAAATTTCGTTTACTTTCAATGTCTTTTAATTGATCCCATTGTTTTTCTTCACCTTTTGAAATGATATACTTCGCCTGCTCAAAAGCCTCTTCAATCTCTTCTTCGCTCATTGTTGCAAACTCTGATGAAAGAAATTCATTATCGGAATATTTTGAGGCAACAGAATCTACAACTGATGAATTGAAAACAAATATTTTCTTTGTTGACATTGCGATCTCGTTTGAAAGGGAATCGAAAAGCGCAACTGTAATGTTGTAAGTTCCTGTGGGCAATTTAGATATGTTTATCGTATTTGCTTCTACAATCGAAGAATTTTTCCTCGGTACGTATCTTCTTTTTCGGCTAACTTCTTCATTTTTGTCGTTAGTAAGTACCCTCTCAAGAATCAACAACTCGGGATCATCTTCCTTGTTCAAGTTATACAATTCAACATAATAAAATACGACCGGAAGATTTTCACCAAACACTGTGGCAACATTTGGCACCACTTCATAGGTGTTTTTAAAAAATGTTGAAGAATCATTATCCGATTTTTCAATTTTTGTTGCAACTTCAATATCGCTAATGTGAAATTTATCTTTTTCGGGTTCTTTTAGTTGAACACTGAATTTGGCAGTGTCATTTCTGTCATCAGTAACCATGTCTTTTACTGAAAAAGCAAATTTATAGTCGCCAAATTTTAACCGGAATCTTAAAACGCCTGTTAAATTGTTTTTTATCGAATCAACAAGAGGCGCATTAAAATTGTATTCCCTCTTAAATTGAATGGTGCCATCTTTTAAATTTTCTATATAAATGCCTATCGCACCAATAATTATTTTGGTACCCTCTTTTTCAACAGGGCTGAAAGCATTTTGATAGAAACTATAATAGATTTCCACTATTCCTGAGGTGTCATCTCCAGCAAAACGGGCATAGTCGAGATCGAACAATGGGTTTTTCTGGGCTACTGCAAATACACTTAAAAACAAGACTACAACTGCTATTCTTCTCACCGGTAACACTCCATTATGTAACAACAAAAAAAAGGCGTCCGCATTAACGGACGCCTAATGAAAAAGTAAATCGATTACTTAAACGAAAGCTTAACCGTAACTATATGGTTCGGGTTTGGGAACTCTTTAACCTGACGGAAAGCATAATCAACAACAACACCAATCTCATCAGTTAGATGATAGTTGATGCCGGCTCCCAGATTAACACCAAAGATGTTATCTTGATTGTTTGCACTCTGTAATGCATATCCGCCTCTTACAAAGAACATATTCTGGAATCCATACTCAACACCAAATTTGAACTGATCTTCAAAAGCGTTGTTATTTGTGAATGTACCACCCAAGAGCAGTTTATTCTGTTTGTCGAAATCAAACTTGTAAGCAAGACTTAATTCAAAATAGCTCGGAATCTGGAATGGTTCTGTAACTGCCTGGTAATTACCGGTAGTTGAACCAGGAACTGAACCCGGAACGTTTGTTTTGAATTGAAGATCCTGCCCTGAATACTGCATGTTAGTACCAATGTTCTTAACTGCAGCACCAATGGTCAAGTTTTGATCAAACCTGTACTGAACACCAAAGTCGAGAGCGAACCCTGTTGCATTGGTATTCATGATGGTTTCAGAGATTACTTTGGCGTTGAAACCAATGGAAACTCTGTCTGTAATTATCTTCGAATAGGTAAGTCCTGCTACCAAAAATCCGGGTGAATAGGTTGTACCATCTCCATCAGGGTTTGTAACGGTAGTGATAGGAATATCACCAAAGTTCATCGATTTGAATGACAAAGCGACAGATCCGAAATCTCCAAGGCTGGTTCCCGCAGCAAAGTATGAGATGTGAATATCAGCTATATACGACATAAAGCTGAACATCGCTTCGGTTTTCCTGTCAACATCCAATCCAGCAGGATTGTAGAATATTGATTCCATACCGGTAACATTCGAAACAAACGCACCTCCGGTAGCTATGCCGCGCGCACCCACAGGGATTAACAACTGGTCTGCACCGGTTGTACCCTTACGGGAGATATCACCTGCATAACTTGGCAGTACGAAGGCGAGTATTAGCAGCAATGATAAGTATCTTTTCATATAAAGTAACTCCTAATTTCTGATTCCAAGTCCGGCGGCAGCTCTCACCACCGCCGGCTTTGTTTTAGAACCTTTGTATCTGCTTTTGCGGCATAATTATTGCGAATTTCAGTATTTTCTCACCAAATTCGGGTGATTTTACGATGGCAAGGTACATACCTGATGCAACTCTGAGTCCTTCCGCGTTTTCCAAATCCCATCTTAAAAATGGGGATGTTGGCGAGGATTTGTCTTCGATGCCCAGGGTACGAACCAGCATACCTGATAATGAGAATATCTTCACCGTTACATCATTTGGAAGATTGGTGAAGGTAACATATGGATTATCTGGTGTGTTACCACTGTAGCTTGACTGTGGGTTGTATGCAAACAACGGGTTTGGATAAACATTCACTTTATCAAAGAGAGCTCTCTTCTGATCTGTTGTAAGATCACCACCCTTTTGGGTGTTAAAAGTAAAGATATCGTTTACATACGGATATGTACCTAATGGCATTTTCAAAGTGTCACCTGCTGCATAAAATACAGCCGGATCCATCTTCTGAAGACCTACTACATACATACCTGCCAGCCATGGTGAACTTGCAATGCTCTTGAATGCTGCGTCATAGATGGTTGGATCTGCTCCTGCAGGAACTGTATAGCCCTTAACAACATCAGCCCAAACATTGGTACCTGTACCAAAATCACCACCGGTAAGCTGTTTTTGGCTTCCTGTTGGGTCATATGGCATGTCGAATACAACAATGTACTCGCCACTCATTCTGATTGAATCTCCCGGGTCCCATTGACCATCAGGATTTCCTTTCAAGAAAGTACCGGATGCATCGCCTGCTATTCTGGTCGATATTTCGATAAAACCTACAGCAAGTTGTCTTGACTCACCATATTTTTCATCAACTACCCAAGCAGTAAATGGTACATCTACAAAGCCTTCTCCAAGTTTGCCAACAGGACCTTTACCAACGGTATCGGTTACCCCTGCAGCATATGTGAAATTGGAGTTTCTTTGGAATGCCGATCCCGTAAATCCTTGCAGATATCTGTAAGCTTTTCCGGAATTAGGAGCAAACCTCAACTGAACATTACGCATTTTATCTGAACTCATGAAGGTCGAATATGGCCTTGCAACATTCTTTGGTAATGTGATCTGTTCGGCTGTTGGAATATCACCACCGGTGTACCATACACCTGTGAATGAAGTTGTCTTGGCAAATGGACGATACCATCTTGTTCCCGAATAGGTTGGTGTTCCAAGTGAAGCCACTGTTGGCGAAACTTTTAACAAGAAACCGTCGGTTACTTTGCCGGCAACTATTGATAATGTTGTGTCAAACTTGGTCATTGAATCAGCAAGCACAACATTTGTAGTTTTGTTCGTCAATCTGTAAAATACAGAATATGGATTTTTTATGGCCGTATTTTTGAAGAACTCAACATTGTAAGTGTCGCCTGTCAATTTTTTATTATCTACAACAACATATTGAACTTTACCTGATGATGGACCTTGAGCTGCTTGAGCTGTTGAACCTTCAGAGGCAGGGACATACATATTCTCACCATAAAGTATTGGGAAGAGTGCTGTCTCATATTCTTCGAGTGAACCCACACGGGCAATATAATCACCTGCTGGACCATAAACGATCGACTTATTCTGATCGTAAGGAGCCTTGAGGAAAATTGCTGCATGGTTCAATGCATATGTTGTAATTGTAAAATAATATGTTTGACCTTTAACCAGAGGATCCTGGTTAAATGGATTTGCGGAAATTTTTATGCGGAGTCTTCCTGTGGAAGGATCAGCATAAAGTGCGGAATCGATGCGGAATTCGCCAAGCGGATCCGCAATTGCGAGTTCCTGGTTTCCGTTACCAAAAAGAGTATAGATATTATTTATCGAATCGCTAAGTGTGTAATTCGCAACAACTTTTGAATTTTCAACACCTGAGATGATCGCTTCTTTCGAGTTGGTTCTGTAAGCAGTGATGTAGAAGCCTTTTACTCTTCTATCAATGTTAAGAACTGTATCTACTGCACGATATTTTAACTGTTCGTAAGTATCGAAATTGATATCAATATATCCCGTTCCCGAAGTGGTAGTACCTGTAAGTAAGGAAGGCCTTACTGGAGGTGGTGGTGGAGGTGAAGGGAAATTTGAATCAAAAAGTAACTGAGCAATCTCTGAATACTGTCTTGCAACAGTAATTGAGTTCTTTGGATCAGTTCCTTTTCCGAGTACATAAGCAGCAACGATATCTACAGGAACATTTTTTACAAGTTTAAATGGACCTGTATTCGACATCTGTCTCTGATCTACAGCAGTGTTATTGATCCACCCAACATTGGTAACTGCGTTACCGGAGTATGAGAATCTTGGATCAACAGTTGCACAATCAACACCGCCACGAACTTCACCAAATGCCCATGTACAAGGATCAAGAGGATCACCAAGCCGGTTTCTTCCGAGCATGTAATTTCTTGCTTCTTGTCTGGTATTTGGATCACCGTGAGTTGGATGACTCTGCATGTAATGTACAAATGAAGACAATCCCAAATTTGTTGCTCCAGGATAGGATTCGATACCACGAACCTGACCACCTACATAGTGGGCGGTGTCAATTGCAATATCAATACCATCGTCCCATACTCCATTAGCGTTAACATCAGTAAATGTTACACCGGGAATATAAGATTTTGGGCCCTGGAAAAAGTCGATAAGGAATGTCGGAGGTGCTGCTCCATATTGTGGATCATCACCATCGTTATATACATATCCTGCATTTAAAGTGGTATCACAACCAACAAGATCATCATTGGCATCGCCAAGATCAGGATCTGCCCAAACACCAAAATAAACTGAATCGATAACATCTGCTACTGTACCGGTATTCAAAAGAGAATAACGGAGAAACATCATGTTACCAACAAAGCTCTTGGTATTAAAAGCAAACACTGTTTGTCTGATCTCGATTCCCTGAGGAGAAACATCATTGAATCTTCTCAAAGCAGGATCTGTACCATCATTATAAACACACCATGCTGTTTCGTCACCGATAAGGTCAGGTCTGTCTTCTGTATTATCCCATTTGCCGTTTCCATTTTTGTCGATAGGATCGTAAATACCATCACCATCGCCATCATAGAAATAAGCGCCGAGTTTTACAGCGTCTCTCCACTCATCCCATGCTGCTGCGAAATCACCTTCCGATGCTCTCAAAACATAAAGCTGAGCTTTTGAGTCGTTTCTACCACCTGCGACAGTACCGGGTACATAATCCTGAATACGGGAAGCTGAGGCTACCGCATTCGACCAAAGTGTACCATTGGTTACGCCGCTAAGGAAAAAACCGCCTGAAAAGAGGAACACAACATTGGCAAATTTACCACCTGATGTAACGCCACCTGTTTCAGGATCAAAAACCCCAACATCACCCATTACACCGGTACGGTTCATGGGGATGTTAAGATTGTTAATAAACATTCTGTAGGAGTCGCCGGCTTTCAATTGGACAGAGTTACTTCCGCCCTTTCCTCCGCCTTTGCCGCCATTGTCATTCCCTCTGAATCCAAATGAGAGCAATCCCACTGAAAGGACAAAAAGGATGACTAATTCTTTAAAGTATATTTTTTTATTCATATTCCAAGTTCCCAATCTATTTACCGGATTGACTTGTAAAGTTAACCTTGAAACCAAGTTTTATTAGTCTTGGTATTCCAAAGTTTCCAGGATTTCTTTCAAAAGCACGGTAATCTGATTTGTAGATCTCCGGGTTTGGTGTCGATGCAGCAGTTCTCTGTCCTTCAAGTGTTGTGATCCAACCAGTTGTGTATGGATCGCCTGATGACTGATAAACTGTTACAGGATTGTCTGAATCCAGCAAATTCTCTACCCAAAGGTACGGAGTAAGAATGAAATTGCTGATCCTGAATGCTTTTTCAAGTCTGAAATCTACTCTGAAATTTCCGGGTCCGTAAGCTGAGTTAACATAACCTTTCGTGTTTCCATAGTTTGATGTACCAACTAAAAGGTTCTGTGATTCGAGTGGAGTATAAGGTCTGCCACTGTTGAATCTAAGAAGAAGGTTAGCCGAGAGATTCTCGAGGAAACCAAGCTGTCCTTGTGGTACAAAGAAATCGACATTGATAACACCGGTATGTCTCTGATCGAAATCGAGCGGAGCAATTACCTTGGGAATTTCGCCATTAACATTTCTGAATGCAGCTGTAAACGATGAACCTGTTGAGGATCCTGTTCCTTCAGCAATTGAATAAGTATAGTTCATTGAAAATGAGAAATAGCTGATTCTCGATATATCCAACGATAATGCAAGACCTTTGATAGTTCCAAAGTCTGTATTTGTCGGAGTAATATATCTTAAAAGCTCGCCACCTTCAGATCTTCTGAAAAATACTGTAGCTGAGTTAACAAGTCCTTCAGTGTTTTTGTAGAATGCAGTAAGATTTACTGCAGCCATATCGCTAACTACATGACGGAAACCAATTTCATACTGTGTTGTAATTTCACTCTCAACATGACCATTGTTAACACCAAGATTGTTATCAGTTACAAGTGAACTGAGATCTATCATTGTTGTGTAAATCTGATCAAGTGAAGGTTGCTGGATAAATCTTCCATACTGAGCGTGGAAAACTGTATTGGCAGTAACAGGGAAACCTAAACCAATTCTTGGTGAAATGTAGATTTCGGCTTCTTTCTTTGTAAAGTCAGGAGCGTCAAAAGCATTTGGATCACCAAAAATATATGGATAAAGAGGATCTCTCAGGATGTCTGCTTTGGTGTCAAAATAGTCAAATCTTACACCAATATTCAGCACCATGTCTGAAAGCTCAAATCTATCCTGAATGTAAGCATAAGCCAACATTGGAAGTTTTGGTTCGTTTACATCGCCTTTGCTGGTTTTTGTTTTGCCTGTATAATCATACCCGATTGCCGTTGGCTGAAGTCTCTTGTATCTTTCCTCAATGGGAAGACCTTTTAAGTTATCAGATGCCAAACCAATAGGTCCGATTGAATAAAGACGAATTGTGGAATAATTAAATCCACCACCAGCTTCGAGAAGGTGATTTCCCATTTGTGCGGTAAAATCGAAATCAGCGGTTAATGCAGTTGTATTATTCAAGAAATAACCGTTGTTTACTCTACCGTAACCGGAGAAAATACCATACTCATCAAAGTTGATTCTTCCACCATTATATGGAAGAGTAACTCCGATTGCAGCGTTTGCAATACTGTCGCCGTAAGCTTCTACATTATCAAACCAGACACCATCGCCTTGTTCGTTATTGTAGAGCTTGTAACCAACATTAAGATTCCAAAAAGCATTTTTGCTTACATTCTGCGATAAACGTGCTGAAAGAGAGTAGTTTTCTCTCTTAACTAACGGGTTATGTGCAGCATTCTGTTTTATATAAGAATGTGTATAAGCATTAAACTCTCTAAAGTTAATGTTTGCGCCAACACGGAAAACCCAGCTCTCACCCAGTCTGTGAGTTGATCTACCGGTAAATCTCCAAACACTTGCCGCCGAATTTGGACGGGTGTCTGAATCTAAACCTACAGATGGAACCTCAAGAGTGATTGCACTTGGATCCTGGTCGAGGAACCAGCCCCTCTCAGCAGAGAGGAAAAATGTGTGGTCACCATTACCGGGGAGGTAAGGTCCACCAAGAGTGGCAGTGTACAGGTTATAGCCATATTTATCAGTAAATGATGATGTAAGTACATCAGCAAAAAATGTATAAAATGGATTACCTGACTTTGTTGTAACATTCACGATACCGGACTGTGCCTGTCCATATTTGGCTTCATAGCCGCCTATCTGGAAGGATATCTGTTCGATAGCCGCGTTACTTACTTGTGAATAGTTTGCACCCGAGTAAAGATCGTTCTGAGGAACACCGTCAACGATATAGAGAACTTCTCCGCCTCTACCACCTCTGACGTTAAGTGTAGCATTACCTGATGCTCCGCCGGAGCCTTCGGTTACTACAACACCGGCATTTAATCCGGCTATGTTCTCAACACCCTTTACAGGGAGCTTCTGAATTTCTTCAGCGTCGTAAACTTTTGTTGTGTTTGTTGACTTTTCTTCAAAGAATTTTTTATCAACAATTACAACTTCATCGAGTGTAACACCTGATGCAAGTTCGACATTAAGTTCTTCAGTTATACCGGCTACAATTCTTATTCCTTGGAATACTTTTGTGCCGTATCCTACATAAGATACTTCGACATCGTATGTGCCGGGGCTAATGTTAAGTACAAAATACAGACCATTAGCGTCTGAGGCAGCACCGAGTTTAGTACCAATAATTTTAACGTTTGCTCCGATTATGGCTTCTCTTGATTTCGAATCTACAACCTTACCGGTAAGTTTACCGACACCGGACTGTGCCGAGCCGGAAACCGTTAAGATAGTTACGAATAGAAGTCCGGTTAAGAGCTCTCTCAAAATCTTCATCCCTACTCCTCCAAAGATGTTGGATGATGTGATTTGCAAAAAATTGTGCAGCTTTGTTGTTTATTTAAACGGCGAACCCCACTTCTCAGCAGGGTTCACCTAATACTTCATTACTTGAATGACCTCGGTCAGTAATTACTTGAGGAGAACCATTTTTTTGGTTTCAACAAAATTACCGGCAGTAAGTTTGTAAACATAGGTTCCGGAAGCAAGTTTTGCAGCGTCAAAGTTCACATTGTATGAACCCTGATCTTTTACTTCGTTAACCAATGATGCAACTTCTCTTCCGAGCATGTCATACACTTTAAGTGTTACATTTGATCTCTGAGCAACTGTGAAGTTGATTGAGGTTGTTGGGTTGAAAGGATTTGGGTAGTTCTGTGAAAGAACAAAACCTGTCGGAGCAACTTCATCTTCAACACCTGTTGCAGTGAATGTGTAACCACCAGCATAGATTACGGATGGCTGTGTATCAAGTCCTTCACCGTTAGGGAAGTAACCTGTATATCCAGCAGGGTACTGATAGAATACATAAGCAGTGTATGAACCGTTAAGGTTGGTACGAACATAAGGAGCCATGTGGTGTGAATTTTCATTCATACCTTCAGTATCTGTAAGATTTACAGGAGCTGACCATTCGCCGCCGGCTACACTTCTGTATGATGCATAAACATCAACCAAGCTGTCGGTAAGTGAACGTGGCATGTTCCAGGTTACAACCATAACACTTTTGTCTTTGTCAAAAGCGAGGTAGCTGTTTGGACCCATTTGACCTAAAGCAGGACCATCAAGTTTTGTATAGGAGCTGTCGCCAATTCCTTCATAGATAACTTTACCATCCCAGCCATTAGCTGTTTCAAAAATCTCAACTACAGCATTAACGCCACCTTCAGTACTGGTAGTGTCTGTAACCTGGGTAACGATGTGTACATAACCGGCAGCATCAACATTGATGTCACCCTGATATGAAACAAATCCGTCAAACTTTACATAATCATAAAGTCTGTCGTATTTTGCAAGAGCAGGAATGTTTCTGAAATCTACTGCATTAAAAGTTGACCATGTAGCACCGTTATCTGTTGATTTCGAGTAGCCTGGTGTCCAACCTGAAGCAATTGGGGTCTGGATTGGGAATGTTCCCAAAACACCATAATAGAGGATACCATTATTAGCAGCACCGCCCATTGTAATGCTTCCACCATCTTCAAACGCAGAACTTTCCCATTGTGGTGGGGTTATACTATCAATTGCTTGAAAATCAGTAGTTTTCCAAAGTTTAAGCGAAGCATCTCCACTGTTGTCAGATGCCCATACAATCAAATTGGTATTGTCGCTGGCAAATACTGGAACCTGGGAAGAATAAAGACGAGGTGCAACACCTGCATCAATAACTGCTACTGTGCTACCAGCACCGATTGATTCATCAGCACCAGCACCAACTCCACCGAATGCACCACCTACGAGTTCTGGCCATGCGAATCCAAGCAAACTTGCAGTAAGAGCACTGCCTTTGGTTGGATTGTTGAATGTCATCGAAGGATATCTTGCAGCCTGGGCAACACTACCATTTACTGGAGGTGTTACTCTTGTCCATGTAGCACCGTTATCGGTTGAGTAGTTATAGAAAACCTGACCGGTTGTTCCGTAACTTGCTTTACCTCTGTGGAACAGCATAACAGCGTTTGTCCATGGATCGAAAGCCATTGGGTTTAACGCGCCGATGGCCGGGCCATAGCAGTTACCCATTGTGTCTGCAGCTACCCATGTGAGTGCAGATGGACCGTAGGTAGGTACGCCACCGGTTAATGGAAGTGCAACTGTTGATTCAGTTACAGGTTCGATTTTAACCGGAGCTTTTTTACCTAATTCTCTCTTATCTTGGGCTTGAAGAGACATTACCAAAGTAACGCTGGCAAGCAAAAAGAGTGTTCTTTTAAGCATAGGATACTCCTATTTATTGATTGGTTTTGGATTGTTATTTAGAAAATTAAGCGAAAAACATAAAATATTAACTCTATATTACTCACTTTTTACCACAATGTCAAGAAAATTTAATGAAAAGCACTTTTTTTTTGTACAAATCATCACTGTTTTCCACCTTTTGTGGCCATTTTTTAATAACCTGTGTATTTATCCTTTTTGGTTCCGCCCTAAATCAGCAAAAAACTAATTTTAGAGACATGGAAATTATTTAATAATTCTTTTTCAAACAACAACTAAATTCAAAAAATTAACAAAAATTTAATATTTTTCTGTTTTTCTTGTTGTTCTACTGCGAAATACGAATATTTTACTGTTTTTGAAAGGTAATTAGATGTACGGGGTTATTTTTTGTACTATCACTTGTTTCTGAACTGCACCGATAATAGTATCCACTACCTGACCGTTTTTGAAAAGGAGCAATGTTGGAATACTTCTTACTCCAAATTTCACTGCCGTCTCAGGATTTTCATCAACATCAAGTTTCCCAATTTTAACTTTACCGTCATATTCACCTGCAAGTTGTTCAACTATTGGAGCTATTGCACGGCAGGGGCCACACCATACTGCCCAAAAATCGATCAGCACGGGTAAATTGGAGTTAGTTACTTCTTCTGTAAAATTTTGATCTGTTATTGTTACAGGTTTCATTTTATTCCTTATGGTTTAAATAGTTTCGCTGTTTTGTCCTACATAACTTACAATGTCTTCGCCACCATCCACGTTTATTACGCCACCACTTACCCATCCGGCATCTTCTTTACAAAGAAGTGCAATTACTCTTGCAACATCTTCAGGGACGGTAAGTCTGAATCCGGGGTTTTTCCTTCTTGCTACTTCAAGCATGGGAACACTTCCGGGTATCTTTCTTAACGCGGGTGTATCTGTAACACCGGCCATAATAGCATTGGCGGTTATTCCAAATTTTCCAAGTTCACTTGCCAATTGGCGGATGTGAGATTCCAAAGCAGCCTTTGCCGCAGATACTGCTCCATACGACGGAATTATTGAGTGACCTCCGGAACTTGTCATTCCAAATATTCTGCCACCTTTTGCCAATAGTCCCGATTGAAACAGATCCTGAACCCAATAGACAATAGAATGTGCCATTACATCAAGGGTCATCTCCATCTGAGCTTTACTCATACATTTATCATCCGCGATTGGAATAAAAGGGAGAAGGGTTCCAAATGCAAGGGAGTGCATTACTACTTTAATTTTTGGTTGAGATTCCTCGCTTAGCAGACTATCTATGATCTCTTTCCGTTTTTTTTCATCTGCAGCGTTCATATTAAAAAATTTGGCTTCTACCCCAAACCCTTCAATTTTCTCAATTATTGCGTTAACCAGAGGCATATTGACCGCCCTGTCAAGATGAACTCCGATTATATTATATCCGTCTTCAGCAAGTTTAATAGCTGTAGCTGCACCAAATCCTGATGAAGCTCCAAGAATCAGCGCATAATACTTTGCTTTGGAACCATTACTCATAGATGTAACCTTTATTGTAGATTTTGTTAAAAGTAGAGTTGCAATAATACAAAATTAGTTTTATATCTTAAAGCTATTAATGGATGTCCACATAGCCGTTTATCTGTCGATTACAATATTATCCACGCCCACAATTTCACCAATTTTGCCCAACAACTCTCTGTTTATTTTCATTTTTATCATAGTACTCCTAAAAATCCTTGGTTTAATCCCTACTTCCGTGTTCTGCAAATATTCAAAAAATATCTCAACATTTCCCGGATTTTTTTCAGAGAGTTCATAAATTTTTACCAAATCGTCGAGTGTCATTTTTCGCGGATCAAGTGTAATCTTGATTCTTTTGGTGAATTTTTCAGCAATTTGATCGATCGGCATGGCGGATTCAACAAGTATTTTTACTGAATCGCCATTAAGTTCGGCTTTCCCTGTCAAATATAAAACAGCTCCGTCTGTAATCATGTTTAGATGTCTTTCATAGGCTTTTGCCCACATTGTACACTCGAACATGCCGTTAAATCCATTTACTGTAAATGTTGCAAATACATGGCCATTTCCACCAATCTTAGTCTCCAACTCATTGATCACACCACAAACACCAACTAATTTATTGTCGATGGTCTCATAATTATCCACTGAGGAAGTGAAGGAGAACGCTCTCTCCTCAAGTTCATAAGCCTCCATCGGATGATTTGAAATATAAAATCCGGTGACAATCAATTCATTCCTGAACCTCTCATCGTCACTCCAGTCATCTATTTGTTGAAGTGATGGTTCAATTATCGTTTCTTGAAGTACCTCCGCGCCAAACAGACTTGCAGAGTCGTCATCATTTAATTCTCTTACATTTTGTCCAAATGAGATTATGTCCGGAATAGTTTCAAAAATCGCTCTTCTGTTTGAGTTGATTGAATCAAACGCTCCTGCCATTACAAGCCCCTCCATCGCTCTTTTGTTCACCAAACGCAAATCTACAAGGGAAGCAAATTCGAATACACTCTTAAAATCTCTTCCGAGTTTTTTCCTTGCTTCAATTATACTGTCAACTGCGGTTTCACCCACATTTTTGATCGCAGTGAGTCCAAACCTTATCTTTTTCGCTTTTACAGTAAAAAATTTACCCGGCATATTAACATCAGGTGATAATACTTCAATTCCAAGCTTTCTACAATTCTCAAGGAAAAGAGTTACTTTTTCCTGTCTGCCAAACTCATGTGTCATGTTCGCAGCAAGAAACTCTTCGGTGAAATGTGCTTTTAAATAAGCAGTTTGGTATGCAAGGTATGAGTAGGCAACGGCATGGCTTTTATTAAAACCATAGTTTGCGAATTTGTCGATAAGATCAAAGATATCACCTCCGGTCTTTTCAGGAATATCATGAGCCAATGCAGCACTCACAAATATCTCCCGCTGTTTTTTCATCCCCTCAACATCTTTTTTACCCATTGCCCTGCGCAACAAATCAGCATCAGCGAGTGATAAACCCGCCAACTGATTGGCTATCCGTATCACCTGCTCCTGATAAACAATAATTCCGTATGTCTCATTTAAAATAGGTTCAAGTTTGGGATGAAGATATGTAACCTGCTGGCGTCCATACTTCCTGTCAATAAAGTCATCGATGAATTCCATGGGTCCGGGACGGTAAAGAGCATTCATAGCCGCAAGATCTTTAACCGAATGTGGTTTCAACCTTTTGAGGTGTTTCCTCATTGGAACAGACTCAAATTGAAATATTCCGGTCGTGTTACCATCGGAGAAAATATCATAAGTTAAGGGATCATCAAACGGAATGGCATCAATATCTTCTACCCATTCTTCTTTAGGTCTTGTAGTTTTTACCATCGCCAATGTGTCTTCAATAATAGAAAGAGTCCTTAATCCAAGAAAGTCCATTTTTAAAAGACCTGCTGCCTCAAGTTCTTTCATATTATACTGAGACACAACTTCCATTGTTGAGGTATCAACTACAGCAAGAGGGACATAATCACTCACATCACCCGGCGCAATCACAACTCCGGCAGCATGTTTAGACGAATTACGGTTCATCCCCTCAAGAGTTTTTGCATACTTAAACATTTCAGCCACCCTCGGGTCTGCTGGCTTTTGATACTCACGCAATTCCGGCACTTCTTCAAGTGCTTTTTCTATACTGTAAACTTTTCCAAAAATCGAAGGGATGAACTTTGTGATCCTGTTTACTTCCTGCAACGGAACCCCAACGACCCTGCCCACATCCTTGATCGCAGCTTTTGAAGCAAGAGTGGAAAAGGTGATGATCTGCGAAACCGACTCAGACCCGTATTTCCTTTTCACGTAATCAATCACTGCCCCCCTTTTTTCATCCGCAAAATCAACATCGATATCGGGCATCGACTTTCTGGCCGGATTTAGAAATCGTTCAAACAGAAGATCATAGTCGAGTGGATTTATTTTGGTAATCCCGAGTACAAACGCAATTAGTGACCCTGCCGCAGAACCTCTTCCGGGTCCGACTGCTACCCCCATTTGTTTTGCAGCACTAATAAAATCTTGAACTATGAGAAAATATCCCGCAAAACCCATCGATTTAATCGTCTTGAGTTCGTATTCAAATCGTTCTCTTAGTTCGACAGTTTTTTCACCCGGGAATATCTCATCAAATTTTTGTCTTGATAAATATTCAAAATAGCCGTCCAGCGTTTGATCGGGTGATTCTTCAGGTATGGGGAATTTAGGAAAATAATATTCCTTGCTGTCAAGCGAAACATTACATTTATCGGCTATTTCAAGTGTATTTGTTATCGAATCGGGGTGATCCTTAAATAAGTCAAGCATCTCCTCCTGCGATTTAAAATAGATCTGATCGGTGCCGTACCGTAAATTTCTGTAGTCACCATCCCCCCCTTTTTCAGATAGTTTTAACAATACATTATGGGCAATTGCGTCTTCTTGTTTAATGTAATGGCAGTCGTTAGTTGCAACTAATTTGATCCCAAGTTCTTTTGACAGTTTTGGCATCCCCTCAAGAATAAAACGGTCATCAGCCATTTTATGGTCCTGGATTTCAAGATAAAAATCCTCCCCAAAAATTTCCTGATATTGGAGTGCCACTTCCCTGGCTTTTGTATAATTTCTCTGTCTGAGATAAACAGAAACCACTCCACCTATACAAGCCGATGTGCAAATTAAACCTTCCGAATACTCACGCATCAACTCCATATCAATCCGGGGTTTGTAATAATAACCTTCAAGAAATCCCTTTGAAGAAAGTTTTATCAGATTCTTAAAACCTTTATTGTCTTTTGCCAGAAGGATAAGATGGTGATATACTTTTTTACGGTTGCCAGTTGTCGGATCAATTTCCGCGGCTTTGTCGAACCGGCTTTTATTTTCAATTGTGATGTAGGCTTCCATCCCAAGAATCGGTTTTAATCCAGCACTCTTGGCAGTTTTATAAAACTCCGGAATGCCATACAGAACACCGTGATCAGTAAGTGCCACAGCATGCATATTCTGGTCAACAGCCGCCTTCACCAGGGTTTTTACTGTGCAGGCTGCATCCTGTAAACTATAATGTGTGTGATTGTGCAAATGAACAAATTTACCCAACTTCTAAACCTTTCCTGTTGAGCCGAAACCACCGGATCCTCTGGTGGTGTCTGAGAGGGAATCTGACTCTTCGATTTTGGCTCTGTAAACCTTTCCGAGGATTAGTTGAGCTATCCGGTCACCCCTTTTGATCACAAAATCTTCATTACCAAAGTTGAATAGGATTACCTTAATTTCGCCTCTGTAGTCTTCATCGATTGTTCCCGGGGCATTTAATATCCCGATTCCGTTTTTAAAAGCCAGCCCACTTCGTGGTCGAACCTGAATCTCAAATCCTGCTGGAATCTCCACTTGAAGGTTGGTTGGAATGGCACCAAACCCTCCCTTAGGCATAACAAAATCTTCGCTCAATGCAGCTCTAATGTCCATCCCGGCAGCACCATCAGTCTGGTATGATGGCAACGGAATATCTGACATTGATTCATCTATTCTTTTAAATTTTAACAAACAACAATCTTCCAACTACTTACTCCTGAATCTTCCGGTAAATCCGGTTATCATATCTTTCATTACTTTTATTTCTCTTAAACTTAAAGCTCCCGTAAGAATAATCGAAACAACAAAACCAACTGCTATCAGGAGTTTGATAAAAAATGAAACATCCTGCCCGGAGATAAATGAATAATAAATTATAAATATCACTGTAATCAAACCCAAAATCGAAAATATTTTTCGAAATTCGTAATCTATCTCAAACAACTTTCTCCCATACCAAAAGAAAAATCCTGAAATTACAACATAACTACCAAGTGTAGCCAACGCTGCCCCCATTATCCCCATCAATGGAATCAAAAGAAAATTTAATCCAACATTTACTGCAGCCCCGGCACCTAATAGAACAGGGATTGGGATGCTTTTTTCCTTGATATAAAACGAAGCGTTAAAGTTTACATAAAAACCATAAAACAGATACCCCAACAAAATTACCGGAATGATATTCCTTCCACTCCAATAAGCTTCCCCCAGAAAATGAACACCCCAAAATCCTATTGCAGTTATATCTTCGATAAAGAGTGATAAAAATACTACGATTATACTACCGGCAATTGTGAAATATGTAAATACTCGGGCAAACAGTTGTCTCGCATTATCATCAGAGGAGTGTTTAAGAAAAAAAGGCTGCCATGCAAACTGAAACATGCTTACAAAAAGCATCATAAATATTCCCAGTTTGTAGTTGGCATTGTATATTCCAAGAGTATCAAGATTTGTTAATCTCTCTACTATCGGTTTATCAATAACTTGCATCAACATGGCTGCCATACCAGCCGGAAGAAAGGGCAGGCCAAACTTCAAAATTCTTTTTAAAAGCGAAAAATCATAATCAGTTGAGAGATTCTCATAAACATAAGGCATTAAAGCCAGGAAAGAATATCCCGAGGCTATCAGATTTGAAATGAATACTGCCTCAACCCCCATCTTAAATCCAAGCACCAAAATAAAATTCATTCCAATATTAATTAGAATGTTGATTACCCTTATCTTCGAAAAGGTCATCGCCTTGTTCTGCAGTCTGAGGTAAATAAAAGGAAGAACCGTGAGAGCATCCAAGGCAAGAATATTTATCGAGTAAGATATCAGATGTTCATATTTTGCAACCACCGCAGGATCTGCACTTACGGACATACCCAGCCACGGTTTACTCATAAATAATAAAATTGAAAACACGGCTGTGGAAAGAAGGATCGTCATATACGAAGTGGTGAACACCCTCGTGGAACCCTTACTCTCTTTTAGAGAACCCATTTTTAAATAGGCTGAATCCATTCCATATATAAAAACAATGTTGAATATTGCCATATAGGCATAAAGATTCGCCATCACCCCCATATCGGCAGGATTAAATATATTGCTGTAGAAGGGGACCAATACAAAGTTGAGGAAACGGCCTACAACGGTTGAAATACCGTAAACAACCGTCTCCTTGGAAAGTTGTTTGAGTTTGTCGATCATTCTTTGGGTTTGAGCTTCAAATCGAGCGAAATATCGAGTGCAGTTACCGTATGGGTCAGGGCTCCAATGGAAATATAGTCGACCCCTGTTTCAGCCACTTCCCTAACATTCGCGAGCGTTATTCCGCCCGAGGCTTCAAGTAAACAATTATTGTTTGTTATCTCAACAGCTTTTTTCATTTCATCAACTTCAAAATTGTCGAGCATTATAACATCCACTCCACTCTCAAGAGCTTCTTGAAGTTCATCAATATTTTTTACTTCCACTTCAATTTTATATGAAGTTTCATTTTCCTGTTGATGTTCCTTCACTAATTTCACTGCCTTAGAAATTGAACCGGCAGCTTCGATATGATTGTCTTTGATAAGATACATATCATACAGCCCGGTTCTGTGATTAAGACAGCCGCCTGTTTTAACAGCCAGTTTGTCAGTAATCCTCAATCCGGGTGCTGTTTTTCTCGTATCAAGAATTTTGGCTTTGGTTCCAACAACTGCTTTTGCATATTCGGAAGCTGCTGTGGCAATTCCGGACATCCTCTGTAGAAAATTTAAAGCTGTTCTTTCTGCAACAAGAATTGAAGACGCACTTCCTTCCACCTCAGCTATTATATCCCCTTTTTTGATCGACGAACCCTCTTCAAAAAAAAGATTGAAGACAACCTCTTCATCCACAAGTTCAAATACCTGTTGAGCTACTGCAACACCCGACAAAATTCCATCAGCTTTTGCGAGGAATATCGCGGTGGCAGGTCGATTATCACCAATTATGGCTTCAGTGGTTATGTCACCACTTTTAATGTCTTCTTCCAGAGCCGACTCAATAATTCTGTCAATCTGTTTCAGATTTTATTCCTTAAAATGTTCATCAAACAGTTTGTTAAATAATTCAGGCGCCCTCACGGGTCTGCCTGTTTTTGTACTGACGAAGGCATGCTGGGTATATCCCGATGCAATCAACCTGTCGCCAACACGGATAGTATATTCAATTTTTAATTTTGCCATTGGCTTTGAGGCAAGAATACTCTCAATCTCAAGCACCTCATCATAAAACGCAGGTGAATGATAACGGATATACGCATCGTAAACAGGAAGCAAAAACCCGGACTCTTCAAATTGTTTGTAGGACATCCCAAGTTCTCTTATCAATTCTGTTCTGCCAACTTCAAAAAACTCAAGATACTTACCATTGTAAACAAAGCGCATCTGATCAGTGTCAGCATATCGAATCCTGACCGTTGTAGTATTTTTTACCACACGCTAATCCTGGTATGCACCTATTGATGCAAACTTCTCAATCCGGTTTTCCACTAATCTGTCAGGTTTGATCTTAACAAGATTGGTAAGTTCTTCAAGAAGCACCGACTTTAAAGTGTTTGACATCTCCTGATAGTCCTTGTGAGCACCCCCCATCGGTTCCGGTATTATTCTGTCAATCACTTTTAATGGTAAAAGATCCTGAGCTGTAAGCTTTAGTGCCTCTGCTGCCTGTTCCTTATATTCCCAACTTCTCCATAAGATACTTGAACAAGATTCGGGACTGATCACAGAATACCAGGCATTTTCAAGCATTAATATCCTGTCACCTACGCCCATACCAAGAGCTCCGCCACTTGCGCCTTCACCAATGATAACACAAATAATCGGTACTTTCAAACGCGCCATTTCAAGAAGATTTCTTGCAATCGCCTCCGCCTGTCCCCTCTCCTCAGCTTCGAGTCCGGGAAATGCCCCCTGCGTATCAAGCAGAGTAATAACAGGGAGATTAAATTTTTCGGCAATTTTCATCAGACGAAGTGCCTTTCGATAACCTTCTGGTCGGGGCATACCAAAATTTCTGTAAACATTACTTTTGGTGTCGCGTCCCTTTTGCTGCCCGATCACCATAACTTTAAAATTACCAATCTTTGCAAAACCACCAACAACTGCCTTATCGTCGCCAAAAACACGGTCGCCATGAAGTTCAACAAAATTCTCAGTCATGTTGTAGATATAGTCGAGAGTGTAAGGTCTGTCAGGATGTCTGGCAAGTTGCACTCTCTGCCAACGGGTTAAACTGCGATAGATGTTTTCTTTCAGGTGTTTAACCTTCTCTTCAATCTTCGCTATTTCACCGTCAATTTGTAAACCGTCAGAGGCTTTTTTCATCTCATCGAGACGTTCTTCAAGCTCTATAATCGGTTTTTCAAAATCCAAAATTGTTTTTGCCATTTCACTGTTCGTTTATTAGTTTGTTAAAAGTTTTGCCAATTATTTCCAGATCAAGCCAAATATTCTGGTTTTTTGCATAAAATATGTCTGATTTGGTCGAATCTTCATCTTCATCGATATCGGTTAACCAAAATCCTGTTAAACCTTTTTTTCCCATCCATGGTTCACCTGCAGCAGCTTCACGGCGAGGTCCCACAAAACTGTATTCGCCACCAAGCACCTTCGGCACCAGTTTTATAAAACTGTAAAATTTGTTTTCCCTTCCCCTTATAAGTCTTCCAATGAAAAGAATTGGAAAAAGAAATAATAAGATAAACAGGGAAAAGAGAATATCAAAGGATTTCTTTATTATCTTGTGAAGTGGTAACACAATGTTATAATTTACTTCAAAAAGCTGAATTTCATTGAGAATTGATACTTCCGATTTACTGACCATAAAATCACTTTCGCCACCTGTGATTTGAAATTCCACATTCTCTCTCCTGCATGAAGCCACTATCCCGATAATGGAATTGTAACTTAGTTCACCTGTTGTGAAAATGACCTCCTGAATTCCCTTCTCTCTAATCACTCTTACTATAGTCTCAAGACTTCCAACCACCTCAAATCCCTCAAGCTTTTCGCCAACCTGAACTCTTTTTGAACCGATTAATCCCACTATCTGCGAGTAGCCCCCCTTTTTCTTTCGCAGTTTTTTTGCAAGTTTAAGAGCTTCGTCACCTGTTCCAACTATTATTGCTCTTTTCCTGAATGACATGTCACCCGAAACCCCGGCTTTAAACCAAAGTTTTGAGAAGATACGCCACCCTCCCAATGTGAAAGGAAGTGTAAAATATAAAATTAATACAACTCCTCTGGAGAATGCGTAATCCTTAAAAAAGAAAGTGAGTGATGTTATTACAAAAAATCCTGCAACAACTGCACCCAAAGTTCTTAGTACCGATAACCTGTCTCTTTTGTAAACACTCAAAACAGCAGAAGTTAATATATGTACAATAACAGGAATTGTATAGATCACAGGGATTCCATAATCAGGAATACCTGTTTCCCAATCGGTGTAACCGGAGTATATCTTTACAGCAAGAAACACAGTAAAGTTGTAAAATATGAAATCAGTCAGAACCGAGATTAACACAAGTTTCCGTTTGCCAAAAAAAGCAAACATCTCACGGATGAAAATGGCCAGTCTGAGAAACAGCAACAGGAAAAATGACCCTGAATAATATTTTTTTACAAAGATGTGCATGGCCTCATAAAACACCTTCACTTCATTGAGGTTACTCCGCTTTGTACTTTCCCCTTTATAGTGGATTATCTCAGTTGAGTGGACATAATATACCTTGTATCCCGCTTTATTTACTCTGTAACAAAGATCAAGGTCTTCCCCGTACATAAAAAAAGTTTCATCGAGTCCCCCGATTTTTTCGTAAACTTCCCTCCTGATCATCATAAAAGCACCCGAAATTGCATCAACTGCATAGGTTTTATTTTCATCAAGGTATGTTAGGTTATATCGGGCGAAGAGGGGACTTTTGGGGAATAGAGTTGACAACCCTGTCACCTTGGTGAACGATGCCCAGGGACCCGGGAATCCACGCCTGCAAGCCAACTGAAGAGTACCATCTGTGTTAAGCAGTTTACATCCTGCCATTCCTGCTTCGGGAGTGGCTTCAAAAAAGGAGATCATTTTCTCAAATGTGTCCTCTTTTACAAGTGTATCAGGATTGAGCAACAGGAGATATTTCCCTTTTGCCACTTTTAATCCCAGATTATTGGCTTTGCTAAACCCCTCATTCCTGTGATTTTCGATCAACTGAACATAGGGGTATTTTTGTTTTATTAACTCTATACTTCCGTCATCGGAAGCATTATCTACAACAATTATTTCTGTTTTAAGATTTGAGGAAGCACTTTTTATCGATTCCAAAAGGTTCTGAATGAACTCTTTAACATTGTAATTGACAATTATTATCGATAAATCCACTCTGTAAATGCCCTACAATGAGCCCAAAATACTTTTGAACCTGAGCTTCCAAACCATAAACACAGCCTCTTTTACGATCTTCTTCGACATCTTTGACGATCCTTGAAAACGGTCGTAAAAAATAATGGGAATCTCAACCACTTTAAATCCTTTTTTCCAGGTTTTAAAGTTCATCTCTATCTGGAAAGCATATCCATTGGATTGTATCCTGGTAAGGTCAATCGATTTGAGAACTTCAATCCTGAAACATTTGTAACCACCTGTGGCATCTTTTACGGGAAGTCCGGTGATTACTCTTGTATAAAAACTGGCAAAATAACTCAGGAGCAATCTTTTCATGGGCCAATTGATCACATTTACACCTGTGAGATACCTGCTTCCAATAACAAGATCTGCTTCTTTTATTTTTTCAAGGAATTTTGGTACAACTTTTGGGTCATGTGAAAAATCAGCATCCATCTCAAATACATAGTCATAACCATTGTCTATGGCATACCTAAACCCGGCGCAATAAGCAGTCCCGAGTCCCATCTTTCCGGGTCTCTTGAGGATGTGAATATGGTCGTTTATCTTCGTCTGCTCTTCAACATAATTCCCCGTACCATCAGGTGAATTGTCATCAACAACGAGGACATGCAAATCTTCTATTCCCAGTTCGAAAAGGACAGGTAACAGATTTTGTATGTTATCCATCTCATTATATGTAGGCACTATAATTAATGTCTTTTTTTCCATACCACTTTCCGGTGTTTCGGGTTTAATCGTAATGTCCTTTTCCAAACAAAACGACGAAAACAGTTCTGAATAAAATTTTAATATCAGTTTTTAACGACATGTTTTCAATGTAAAAGAGATCAAATTGTAGTTTGGTCTTAACATCTTCCACACTTTCATCATACTTGTGCTTCACCTGAGCCCAACCGGTTATACCGGGACGGACTCGCAGCCTTCTCTTATAATAGGGGATCTCTTTAGCGAGTTGTTCAACAAAAAACGGTCGCTCCGGTCTGGGACCCACCAAACTCATCTCACCCTTAAACACATTCCATATCTGGGGCAGTTCATCTATTCTGACTCTTCTGATAAATCTCCCCACCTTCGTTATCCGTGGGTCATCTTTTTGCGACCAGACTGGTCCCGTTCTTTTCTCTGCATCCTGATACATCGATCGAAACTTATAAACTTTGAATACTTTCCCGTTTAATCCACTCCGTTCCTGTTTGTAAATCACAGGACCATCACTGTCAAGTTTAATTGCAATTGCCGTGGCCAAAATTATTGGAGCCGACACCAAAAGCATCAAAAAGGAGACGGCTATGTCAATGATTCTTTTTGCTGCTCTTTCCCAATCGGTCATAAGCTGTGGATTGATATCGATCAAGGGGAAGCCGTACAATTGCACCGTTCTTGCCTGTCCGCTGAGAATCTCATAAAGATCGGGAATGATCTTCAACCTCACATCTTTTGTCTCACACCTCGAAATAATCTCTATTAACAAGTCATCATTCTGCCGACTCACAGAAAGAATAACTTCCTTAATTTCAAGTCGGTCAATTATCTCCTCAATCTCACTGACCTTCCCCGCTACCTCAATATTGTTGTATTGTTTACCAAGATTTTCATCCTTTATGGCAACATAGGCAATTACATCAAGCCCAAGCGCAGGGTGGGAAATGATCTGATCATGTATCTCCCTGGCACGATCATTATACCCCACTATCAATGCCTTTTTCCGTCCGATTCCACTTATTATCAACTTCCGCTGAATTGACCTGAGAAGAAGTCTTCCAACAACGGTTAAGGAAACCATCAATCCCCAGTAAATGAAGATCAGAAATCTGTTTCCCTTACTCTCGCCTGTTCCCGAATCATCAATAAAAATCGCAAAAAAGAGGATAAATGTGCCCCAGAATGTCGTTTTTACGAGTGTAAAGATTTCATCAAACCGCGAAAGAGCAAACCAGGTTCGATACATCCCAAAGAAAATAAAAAGTATAAACCAGTAAAAAAAGATCACCAACATCGGAATGATAAAAACGGGTTCAGTAAATTGCGCAAACATCCCCGATTCGTTCCGGATGAAGAAATAAATCACCCATGCGAAATTTATCGTGATAAAGTCAGTTGCAATTAAAAGGAATTTTTCCTGTTTTTTATTCAATTTTTTCTAAATGTCTTTTTTAATTATTGGTTTATCTGATTCAATTTTGGTGAATCCGATGATGTAGCCAAGCCCCGTAAAATAGCCTCCCCAAATCGCTTTGAGTGTATTGATTTTATCAGAAGCACCTTTGAGTATTGCAAACGATTTCAGTTTTGTTATCGCTGCTGAATATAAGATTACATAAATTTTCTCAAAAAACGAATGGTTTCTGAAAATTATGAAACGGTTTCTGGTAAAATAGTAATGATACAATTTTGAATATTGCTCAAACGATTTTCCAGCTCCCGACTGATGATACATCACAGCTTTTGGAGTATATTTTATTCTGAAGTGTTCCCCTACTCTCAAGGAATAGTCAAGGTCCTCAAAATACATAAAATAAAATTCACTCATGAACCCACACTTCTCAAAAACTTCTCGTTTTATCAACAGACAGGCACCCTCAGCATGTGAAATATATATTTCCTCATTACAGTTTTCAGACGCCAGTTTCCCCTTCCCCAATGAAACATTTCCACAACGCCAGAAATTAAAACTACTGCCGGCGCAATAAATCTTTTCCCTCTCGTCAAGATATAACACCTTGGGAGATACTATCCCTGTTTTTATATCCTTTTCTGCTGTGAGAACCATTTGTGAGATTGTATTTCCACCAAATTCAGCATCATTATTTACATAAACAACATAATCGGCGCCCTGTGCAAGAGCATAACGCGCCCCTGTGTTCATACCACCTGCATATCCCCAATTAAAATCATTCAAAATTACCATCACATCAGGAAAGGCTTCAAGAAGCCTTTTCCCACTTCCATCAGTGGAATGGTTATCTACAATTATCGGGATAATTGCCCCGTAATCTTCTTTCATTAGACTCTCAAGACAATTTTTTGTCTCATCAAATCCATTATAATTCAAAATAACTACAAAAACGGCTTTCAAATCATCAGTTCCCGATTATCTCGTTTAAACTGGTTCCCCGACCAACCCCAAGATTGTGATTAAAATAATCACTTAATGCAGCACGGGCAACTTTGGAAAATGTTCTGTTGATAACTGTCCAAACAACAATCTTTAAACTAATGACACCAAAAAAATAGAAAGCTGAAACAAACCTGATAATACCTTTGTTCATTTTGTTATTCAGAAGAAATCTGTTCCTGACTGAATAATACAATTTTAGGGGACTCTCTTTTTCGCCCAAAACCTTGTGATAAATTATTGAATCAGGTTGGTAAAGAAGTTTAAATCCGGATTTTTTTATTCTCGCTGATAATTCGATATCATCAAGATACATGAAAAAATCTTCATCCTCGAAACCTGTCTTTATTAGATGACTTGTTCTGAACAGAATCATACAACCGGTAAGAAAATCGGTTTGTGTTACTTCCCTCTGGATTCTCTCTTCAAAAGGTTTTCCTTTGTCAATGTGAACTGCCAATCCACGCCAGTTAATCATTTTGCCATTTCCGAACCAGATTGTCTTACGATCATGTTCAGCGAGTATTAATCCACCGGCAGCTGCTGCTTCCGGATCAGATTCCATAACATCCACCAATGCAGTAAGAAAACCGGGGTCAACAATGGTATCGTTGTTCAACACAAGCATATATTTTGGATTATACTTCGATGCCTCATAAAAACCTCTGTTGATTCCACCTGTGTAGCCAAGATTTTTTTCGGTTACAATCAATTCGAGTTCAGGAAACCTCTCCCGAAACACATCAACAGAACTATCCTGTGAAGCATTATCAATGATCAGAATCTTAAAATTGTCGTAATCTGTTTTCTTAAGTGAATCAAGACATTCTACCGTGTCTTTTGCTCCGTTATAATTGAGCATTATTATCACGGTAAATGGTTGCGGCATATAACTCTTCGAAATTCTTAATAAATAAACTTTAAATATACTGATTTCCTTGAAGTGAGAGTAATCAGGTATTTGCAATAAGGGACTGCATTCTTTAGCCTAATTCATGAAAAGTGCCATGAAAACCGAAAGAATGCATCCCAATTATTTTTTAAAGAATGTAAAGTTGAAGGTCTTGTTTTAAAATTCAAGTCCGTATAATCAACTGCCATTTACCCTGCAAACCGCTTAGGGTAAGGGCGGGGCATCCACCTTTGTCATTTCGTAGGAGGCAACTTTTCTGCCGGGGCGTAGGCCTGACCACTTCATAGTATTACCGGAGATGAAGATATTCCAGCATTCGTAAGCTTTTCCTGTGCCACCGGAAATCAAATCATTGGTATAGTTCGTTGCCAGGTAGTTCCCATAGAGAAAATACTTCCCCTCGTTATCGGACTTCTTGATCCATTGGCCCTGGTTATTTCTGAAGTAGTAGTTATATCTGCCATCGGGGAAGTATTCCCAGTAGTGGTAGTCGGTGTCAGGATTCCCTGGATCCGTGCTTTTCCCGTACCAGATACCCACAAAATTCTGCGGGATGTCCTCAGTTACCCTTTTACAAGTGTAGACTGCCTGATCAAGGTAGGAAACGCTGTCAATCAGGAACTCAGTATTAGTGTAGCGAAGTGTGAAAGCGTCAAGTTGCAGAATCTTGAACTTCATATCAAATCTCTTCCCGAATGTATCCCATCCTTTCAGAATAATGAGATCGCCATCAATTCGAAAAGTGTAGTTATTGTTCTCTATCCAGCTTTTGTTGTTTTCATCAATAGTAATTCCTGTGGCGTATAGCTGAACACTGTCGCGCCGAAATTCCATAAAGAAACCCATGTCTGTCTCAACTTCAAAATCGTTGACATGTGTGTTGATCCATTTCCCCAGTGTTATGGTTTTGTAGCCATCTTGTGGACCAACCGGATTTTCGTTTGAAGTGCAAGCGGAGAAAAAGAATACCAGCGTGAGGGTAAAAAACAGGGTGAAGAATGTAATCATTTTACGCATTGGAAAAGATTCCTTTAATATCCTAAAAAAAAGAAATTGCAAATGAAACTTAAAGATTTTTTTAAACCTGCAGCAAAACCACTTAATGGTTGGGTTGCCTCGTGAAATAACTCCATGGAAATCAAATCACTCAAAAACTTCAGTCTTTCGTAAATTGTTACTTTAATTTTACAATTTTTCGAATTTGAAATATTTATATACAGCTCTTTTATCGATCTTGTTTTTTATGCCTGTCGCAGTTTATGCCCAGGGATTTGTTGTAGTACTGGGTTCCGACTATAACAAATCTGCCCTGCAGGAACTGCTAATCCAGGCACAAAATGATAAATTAAATCCTGAGATTCTTGATATGAAGCTGAAAAAGGGGATTGTTTACAGGCTTTGTACAGGATTTTTTGATGATATTAATTCGGCGATTAATTTGTGGGATGAGCTCAGACAAAATGAAAAATACAAAGATGTTTGGGTTCTCCCCGTCCCTGCAACATTAATGACCACAATGCCTGAAATTGATCGAGAGGAATTTACCCGTGTATATAACGACATCGCCCTTATGATCAACAGTCAGGATTATCAAGGTTTAAACCGATATATAAATCCTGCTTCCGGGTTTTACGTCATGATTAATCCGGGTTCTTCGTTCCTGCCTGTTTACCTCGATTCAATTCCTGTGAACCTTGAAGATATTTTTGCAACAGGAATTTTCATCTATTTTGATGAACAAACAAAATTTGAAGCAGGTAATCTGAATTTTGGTCAACTCCCCGATTATAACTGCGAAACAGGTGAATGGTCAAAAGAAGGGTGTTTTGTCCAGGGTGTTCGCTCTTTTAGCAGGATTAGCAGATGGGAATATTCATTGATGGAATACGACGACTGGGACGACAATTCAGTTCAAAAGCTCAGAGAAGCTGAAAGCAAAATAATTATTAGAACAATTAACACTCAAGGTTTTGAGATCGATTTCGCATATGAAAACGGGAAGTGGTATATCTCCGCTTTTGATCTTGCAACCGACTGTAATCAATAACTTAACCGGATTTTGTTTATGATTTTTAATTCAAACCTTAACCTCCTAAAAGCAATTGGGAACACTCCCTGCGTAAAACTTGAAAATCTTTCTAAACTCACAAATCATGAGATTTGGGCAAAACTTGAGTTTATGAATCCGGGCGGAAGTATTAAAGATCGTATTGCCATGTATATGATCGAAAAGGCTGAAAAAGAAGGGAAACTTAAACCCGGGGATACTATCATCGAAAACTCCTCCGGTAATACTGCTATGGGGCTTGCGATTGTTTGCCGACAAAAAGGTTACAAATTAAAGATTGTTATCAGAAACACCACCTCAAAAGAAAAAATTAAGATGCTTGAAATAATGGGTGTGGATGTCATTAAAGTGGATGCTTCTCTCCCTCCCGATCATCCCGATTCCTACAATAATTTTGCTTCAAAACTGGCCTCAAACGACCCGAATGTTTTTTACATCGACCAACACAACAATCTCGATAACAACGAAGCCCATTACATGTCAACAGGACCGGAAATATGGCAGCAAATGAATGGTAGAATTGACTATTTTGTTGCAGGCGTTGGAACAGGAGGAACCTGTACAGGGGCAGGAAGATATCTTAAAGAAAAAAATCCTGAAATTCAGGTTATAGGCGTTGATCCTGTCGGATCAATTTTTTACGACTATTTTAAAACTGGGAAGATTGTTGAGTCTTCAAGATATCTAATCGAAGGTTTGGGAGATGAATTTCTTATTAAAACCGCACAACTTCAAATTCTCGACGATATGATTCAGGTAACCGACAAAAAAGCAATAGAGAATACCTTTCTTCTTGTCGCTCAGGAGGGAATACTTTCAGGAGGTTCCTCAGGTGCAAATATCTACGGAGTTCTAAATCTCGCCAAACAACTAAAAGAGCCGGCTGTAATCTGTACAGTAATTTGTGATTCAGGTTATAAATATTTGAGCACTGTTTATAATGACGATTGGCTTACAGCAAATGGAATGATATAATTCGAAGATTTTTGCTTTAAAGCAAAATTTTTCGCTACTTTTTTTGCTTTAAAGCAAAAAAGTTCGTGTGTTTTCCGTGATCGATTAAAAATACCGTTCAATTTTCAGGTAGTGATGAAAGATGATATTGACATAATGAAGGATGATATCAGAGTGATCTCTGCTTCAAAATTTTTAACTGCACTAATCTAAAAACACAAATATTACTGCATTATTGGATTATTGGATTACTGCATTCTCCTCTATTCCTCAAAAATCGATACATCCCCCGCACCTCTTCTAACGATTATCGGTTCATCGGTACTGAGGTCAATTACACTTGAAGGTTTGTTTGCAACATATCCTGCGGAAAGCATAACGTCCACTGCAAATCCAAGTACTGCTTCAATCTCTTCCGGTTTTGAGAGAATTTCACCTTTTCTGTTGGTTGTGGAAGTACTTACAATCGGATGCCCCAATTCCCTGGCAAGCTCAATCGCAATTGCGTGGTCAGGCACTCTGATACCCACTGTTTTTCTTTTCGACCAAAGTCTCTTTGGGACTTCACGCGCTGCAGGAAGAATAAATGTGTAGGGACCCGGCAGTAATTTCTTCATATTCTTGTAAGCATAGTCAGAAACCCGGGCATAAGTGGATATCTCTTTCAAGTCAGGTACAATAAAACTAAACAGCTTATCCCTCGACTCATTTTTCACCATCCAAAGTTTTTCCAGTGCTCCTTTGGCATAGATGCTGCACCCGATACCATAATATGTGTCAGTAGGAAAGATAACCAGTTCACCTGCTTCTAATGCTTCAGCAGCTTTGGTGATGAACCGCTTTTGGGGTGTAATCGGATGAAGTTCGTAAAGATCCATCTATTTCAATTCAGAAAATCAAAAAATAACACACCAAAATACAATAATTCATCAATTCCATATATAATTCAACAATTATCCTTTCCCACGAAACAACCCCAAAATAAAAAAGGCTGCCCTAAAAAGAACAGCCTTATAAATTATTTAAGCATCAATTCATTCATAAAGAAGACTCCAAAATGAAGATTAATACCTAATACCTTATACCTAATAATTAAGACAATCAGGTTCCTGCTGAATAATCGTCCATGTATTCAACCTGTTCCGGAGTCAGTGAATCGATCGCATAACCTTGTGTGGCAAGTTTAATACCGGCAATATATTGATCCTGTTCAACCGGAATGTCAAACACTTTGTTTTCAAGTTTTTTACCTGCTTTGTGTTCGTTGGCAAGGCGCACCTGTGACATGAACTGATTGGCAAATGACATATCCATTACTTCAGAAGGATGACCTTCAGCGGCTGCAAGATTTACAAGTCTGCCCTGAGCAAGAAGATATATCTTTCTGCCATCTGCAAGGGTATATTCTTCGTTGTTTGGACGAACTGTTCTTTTTGAAACGGCGAGAGCTTCAAGATCGTCAATGTTGATTTCACAATCATAGTGACCGGTGTTGCAGATAATTGCTCCATCTTTCATCACTTCGAAGTGTCTTTTAACAATGATGTCTTTGATACCTGTTGCGGTAATAAAAACATCACCGATTGCAGCTGCATCATCCATTTTCATAACTCTCATACCTTCAAGGGTAGCTTTAAGAGCAGCAGTTGCCTTAACTTCAGTAGCTATAACATTACAGCCCATGCCCTGAGCTCTTCTTGCAACGCCGCTTCCGCAGTGACCGTAACCGGCTACAACGAAATTTTTACCGGCGAGGAGAATTGAGGTTGCTCTGAGAATACCGTCAAGTGATGACTGTCCGGTTCCATAAACATTGTCAAAATCCCATTTTGTCTCAGCGTCATTAACAGCGATAACAGGATACTTAAGTGCACCGGCGTCTGCCATTGCTCTAAGTCTGTGAACACCTGTGGTTGTTTCTTCAGTACCACCAATGATAGTTGGGATAAGTTCGGGGAATTTGTTGTGTACAGTGAAGATAAGATCAGCACCATCATCAAGAGTAAGGTTTGGTTTCATGTCAAGGGTTCTCTCGATACACCAGTAGAACTCTTCAACATTCATTCCGTGCCATGCATAAATTTCTTGACCTGCTGCGGCAAGTGCTGCTGCAATGTCATCCTGAGTTGAAAGTGGGTTACAACCGCTCCATGAAACCTGAGCACCTGCTGCAGAGAGGGTTTCAATTAGTACTGCGGTTTCTTTTGTTACATGAAGACAACCGGCGATTTTATAACCTGCGAGTGGTTTTGTAACTGATACTTCTTTTCTGATCTGCATCATAACAGGCATTCTTGACTCTGCCCATTCGATTTTCATTCTTCCCTGTTCGGCAAGAGAGATGTCTCTTACTTTGTAATGTCCTTGTTTGTGGTCCATTAAATATAACTCCTGAATTCTAAAATTCTTGTTAACTATTAATTATTGTATTTTTTAAATGTATCGACGAGATCAAGTTTCTCCCATGTGAAACCGTCTCCACTTCTTCCAAAATGACCATAAGCAGCGGTTGCTCTGTAAATTGGTCTTCTCAACTGAAGTCTTTCAATTATCCCTGCCGGTGTAAGATCAACTTCTTTTGCAATCATATCGGCAATGGCTTTGTCAGCAATTTTTCCTGTACCAAAGGTATCAACAAAAATTGAAACAGGCTCTGCTACACCAATTGCATAAGCAACCTGAATCAGGCACTCTTTTGCAAGTCCGGCAGCAACAACATTTTTAGCGATGTGACGGGCTGCATAAGTTGCACTTCTGTCCACTTTCGAAGGATCTTTTCCGGAAAAGGCACCACCACCGTGAGGAGCCCATCCTCCATAGGTGTCAACGATAATCTTTCTTCCTGTAAGTCCGGTATCACCATGAGGTCCACCAATCTCAAATCTACCTGTTGGGTTAATATGAAATTTTGTATTTTCATCGAGAAGATTTGCAGGGATTACCTTTTTAATCACATTCTCCATAACTTCGTTTTTTATCGTTTCCTGGCTGACATCACTGTCATGCTGTGTTGAAATTACAACAGCATCAACACGAAGTGGTCTTTTGTCGTCAGAATATTCCACCGTCACCTGTGATTTTGAATCAGGTCTCAACCAGCTCATCAATCCGTTGTTTGCTTTTCTTATCTCGGCAAGTTTTGCAACGAGTTTATGAGAAAGAACAATCGGAAGTGGCATTAATTCTTCGGTCTGATCACATGCAAATCCGAACATGATACCCTGATCACCTGCTCCACCGGTATCAACACCCATCGCGATATCGCGTGATTGTTCGTGCATAACATTTACAATTCCAACACTCTCAGCGGCAAATTTGTATTCTGATTTGGTATATCCAATTTCTTCAATCGTTTGTCTTACAACTTTATTGAGATCGATATACGCGTTTGTGGTTATCTCACCACCAACAACTACCAACCCTGTGGTAGCATAAGTTTCGCAAGCTACTCTTGAGTTTGGATCCTGAGCGTAAATCGCGTCAAGAACCGCATCAGAAATAGCATCACACAATTTATCGGGGTGCCCTTCGGACACAGATTCAGATGTGAAATAAAATGACATCTATGGTTTCCTTGTTATTCTAATTAATTAAAATCAATTTCGGAAGAATCACCGGTGTTAACCCTGGTGAATTTTCCGCGTAAAAATGAATTGGCGCCAATAAGTGAATCCTCAAATATGCAGCGCACCACCTCTGCATGTGGACCTATTATCGAATTTTTTACCACTGAATCAGTGATTTTAACCCCTTCAGAAACGGTCACAAACGGACCTACAACTGAATTTTCTATCAATGCGCTTGAATGGATGTAACATGGGGGATTTATTACAACTTTTCCACTTCCATTTGAATCATGGTGCTTCGATAATAAGAACCTGTTTGTTTCCAATAAAGTTTCCGGTTTACCACAATCATACCAGCCGTCCACTGTAAACGGAACCATTACTTCCCCTTGATCAAGCATCATTTGTAATGCATCGGTCAGTTGGAACTCGCCTCGAGTACGCCTGTTGTTCTCAATATTTGACCGCAGACATTCAGCAAGCTTTTGTGAATTTTTAATGTAATAAAGACCTACAATTGCCATATTGGAAGGGGGAACTTCTGGTTTTTCAACAAGTTGTATGATTTTGCCATTTTCGATGATGGCAACACCAAATCGTTTGGGGTCATCAACATGTTTTAACCCGAGAGCATTAGCACCGAGCGCTATTACTGCATCCAAATCGACATCAAAAATTGTGTCACCCAGAATTATGAATATCTCATCGTTGCCAAAAGTATGGGCTGCCTGATAAATTGCATGACCCAATCCCTCTTGTTTTTTTTGCTCAACAAAGATAGAATCCATCTCAGGGAAATTCTTTTCAACATATTGTTTTATCATCCCGCCAAGGTGACCGGTAACAAAAGTTGCTTCTTTGATCCCTGAATCAAGAAGTTTTTGCAAAATGTGCCCAAGAATCGGCTTATCACCAACAGTTAGCAGAACTTTAGGTATGGTATTAGTATGTGGTTTTAATCGACTGCCAATTCCGGCGACCGGTATTATTGCTCTCATCAAGAATTTTTTTTAAGTGAACAACAAAGATATTTAATTTTCTGCTCGTAAACAATTTGAAACAAACAGCTTAAATGTTTTGTGATCTATGAACAGGGCAAATTTCCCAGAAACATGAGGATAGAAGTACAGTTGAATGAACTTGGATAACGTTCTGTCCCTTTAATTCAGCGAGCCTTTCTTTCCTTTCCATTTTTCGATAAGGTAGTTTATACCATACGCCGATAATACAAGATAAATGGGGGCTATCGGAAGCTTAAACCGGGCACTGCTCCCCAGCGTCCCAACTACCAAGGTAAAATATATTATCATCCCAAAGAGCATTAACATTTCTTTGCTCCTGCCATCTTTATACAACCTCCAAAGACCAGCAATTGTCAATAAATATGATATCATAATGAAAGCCATTACCGAACCACTGGCAATTAATGTTCCAATTTTCCTTTCCTGCAAAAAGTAATTTATTTGTGAAAATTGTGACACACCATAAAAGTTCTTACCCAGCACATAAGTCCCCTCCAACCCCAGTATTGAGGATATCTGGTAAGATGACAAAGAAGTGTAGATGTTTAAACAACCTGACAGATAATTTTTAATGAAGTTTACACGCTCTTTCTGAATCAACTCAAATGCAACACTTTTCTCAGTTTTATCCAGTATAAAAGGATTATTAATCTCTGAACCCCCTGCTTCCTTCACCTTCTCTTGCAACATCTTGTGTGTTGAGTCGGGATGCATTTGGTATTGATTGTTATAGATTGATCCGACAAATATGTAGAGCAAATTATACCCCCCGTTGGTTGATAAACCAAAATGGTCGTGTAACTTATAATTTCTTATCAACCAAGGGGACAAAGTGATTAACAGAAAAAACAAAAACAGAAGGACACTCTTTGTCTTTTCCATCCAGGTTTCTTTCAAATAGAGAAAGATAGAAATGATAACAGGGATAAAAAGGAAATTTGCTGCTGGTCTGAAGTACATCGAAAGACCAAGAAATACGGCAGCCACAGCTAATAAAAACCGTTTATGTTCAGCTAAATACTTAATTAAAAAAAGAAAAAAGAGAAGTATTAGGGGGACAAATAAATTTTCACTAAATAATGTCTGGGTGTAAACGATCTGATGAGGCTCTATTGCCAATAGAAGTGCCGCAACTAAAGCAATTTTTTGAGTGAACAGTCTATTCCCGATTAAATAAAGAAGAAAAACTGAGAATGTTGAAATGAAGCAGTTAAAAAAAAGTACCACCCATGGTTTCACCCCAAAGATTGAATATACGAAAGCTAAAAATGCAGGAAAACCGGGTGCCCAAAATGTCTCTCCATTATCAAATCCTTCCATCATGCCTAATGCCATATTTTGATATGATGCGCCATCGGAGAGCAGAAGTTTATTATTGACAATATTTTCATCCCAGGGTGCAAACGAGAAAAAAGCTCCCATTCTTAGAAAAAGAGCCAGAATTAATATCAAATAGATATAATTATCCTTTTTTGTCAAGAATTTGGGTTTTTTCAGGGATGAAGTTAAAGAGTTGAGACCGATGATATCCTCGTATTTGAGAATTAATATTATTTTACCTGATAAATTTCGTAAAATTCCTCGGAAAAAATGACTATTCAATCAAAAATCTCAAAACTTTTTAACATTCAATATCCAATCATCTCGGGTGGGATGGTATGGGTCTCCGGCTGGCGACTTGCTTCTGCGGTTTCTGAAAATGGAGGATTGGGCCTCATCGGGGCCGGATCTATGAAACCTGAACTGTTGAGAGAACATATAAATAAATGCAGAGCAGCCACTTCAAAACCGTTTGGTGTTAATCTGCCTCAATTGAGAGAGGATATTTCTGATCTTATTGAAATTGTGATAGAAGAGAAAATTGGAATCGTTTTTACTTCTGCAGGACATCCAGGAAGACACATTGAACGACTAAAATCGGGTGGGGCAACTGTTGTACATGTGGTCTCAAATGTAAAACAGGGCCTAAAATCTCAGGAAGTCGGGTGTGACGCAGTGGTTGGAGAAGGTGTGGAAGCCGGTGGGCACAACGGACCTGATGAAATTACAACTTTATGCCTGATCCCTCAATTGGTGGATTCTCTTCAAATTCCGGTAATTGCTGCAGGTGGAATCGCCGATGGACGACAAATAATTGCCTGTATGGCTTTAGGTGCCTCAGGAGTTCAAATCGGAACCCGTTTTGCAGCCTCAATGGAATCCTCAGCTCATGAACTTTACAAAAAGTTGGTAGTTGAGTCTTCTGACAATGGAACAATCCTCGGACTTCGAAATGCCGGACTTGCAAGAATGATAAAAAATCCTTTTTCAATTAAAGTTATGGATCTTGAAAAAAGAGGAGCATCAAAAGAAGAAATCGTCGAGATTCTCGGAAGAAAAAGGGAAATGATGGGCATCTTCGAAGGCAACTATGAAGAAGGACAGTTTGAAGCCGGGCAGAGTTCAGGCCTGATTAAGGAGATTCTGCCCGTACACAAAATTTTTCAGAAATTATTACAAGAAATCAACACCGCAAAAAAGTCTCTGGATTACAGTTTTGTTCCTGACTCAAAAATATAATCGGGGAGGCCTGGTTCTAATCCAACCCTCTTGACCTGAGCAGCGCATCAACTTTGGGTTCTCTGCCGCGGAATTTTTTGTAGTTTTCCATGAGATCAACACTTCCAAGAGGTTCAAGGATATACTTCCTGTAGTCCGAAGCGGTTTTTTGATCAAATATCCCCTTCTCTTCAAAAGCTTCAAAGCCATCGGCATCAAGAACAGCAGCCCAAAGGTAACTGTAATATCCTGCTTCATAACCCCAGGTCGCGATATGGAGGAAGTTTGTACTCAAATATCTCGGTAAAAACTCAGGAAGAATTCCCATCTTTTTCAGCGACTCATTCTGAAATTCAGTTACATCTCTCTCAGTCGCATCTGTTAATGTATGCCAGTCAAGGTCAAGAATTGAAGCTGAGATATATTCACCCGTCTCAAATCCCTGATTAAATTTACCAGCGTTATTGATTTTAGTAATTAACTCATCAGGCATCACCTCTCCGGAGATATAATGTTTTGCATACATTTTTAATACTTCAGGTTGAAGAGCCCACTTCTCCATTATCTGGGATGGGAGTTCAACAAAATCCGCTGGAACTGAAGAAGACCCGGGGTAAGTTACTTTTGCGAGAAGAAAATGAATTGCATGACCAAACTCATGGAAAAGAGTCCTTACCTCATCAAGACTGATCAAGGCAGGTTTATCGGCAGTTGGTTTTGAGAAGTTGCCAACATTATACACTACCGGCGCTATAAAATTACCGTTGATATTCGACTGTAATCGGAAATTTTCGCACCATGCGCCATTTGTTTTGCTATCTCTTGGATAATAATCCGTATATAATATCCCAATGTGTTTGCCGTCTGCTTCCCGAACCTCAAACACACGAACATCAGGATGATAAACCTCGATGTCAGGTCTTGGGACAAACTGTACTCCAAATAATTTTGTCGAAACCGCAAAAACTCCGTCAAGAACATTTTCAAGTTTGAAGTAGGGTCTCAGCATCTCTTCATCCATTTCATATTTGGCTTTTTTCACTTTTTCAGCATAAAACCACCAATCCCATGGTTCAAGTTTAAATTTTCCACCTTCCAAATCAATAATCTTTTGCATCTCATCAACTTCGCTCTGAGCCTTTTTTACTGTCGGTTTCCAGACATCATACAAAAATTTATATGCATTTTCAGGGGTTTTAGCCATTTTCTTTTCAAGAATAAAATCAGCATAATTTTTGTAACCCAACAAATTCGCTTTTTGGACCCTTAAGGAAACCATCCTTGACAAAACTTTTTTATTGTCGAGTTCATCATTATTATTCCCACGATTCACATACGCTTTATACATTTTTTCACGCAGCTCTCTTTTTTCTGAGAATTGCAAAAATGGCAGAAGTGTTGGTTTGTCTATGGTGAATATCCATTTACCTGAGAGTCCCTTTTCTGATGCTTTAGCAGCTGCAGCAGAGATCATATCTGCTGAAAGTCCGGCAAGGTCGGCTTTGTTTTCAATAATCAAATTAAATTTTGCATTTTCTTTTCTGACATTGTCACCAAAAAGGACATTCAATTTTGAGAGCTCTTCATTAATTGCTCTGAGTTTGGTTTTTTGTTCATCGTTCAGATTTGCCCCACCACGAACAAAATCCAGATAATAACCTTTCAACAACAGGCCTTGCTCTTCAGTCAGCTTTTCTTTATAGCGATTTTCATAAACCGTCTTGACTCTTTTGAAAAGTTTATCATGCAGATAAATATCATCCCTGTGTTTTGCAAGCATAATTGCAAATTTCTCTGACAACACTTGCATTTCAGCATTTGTTATCACTGAGACCAGATTTTGAAACACACGATCAACTTTGGAAAGAAGTGAACCCGATAGCTCCATCGCTTCGATTGTGTTCTTAAAATCGGGTGCTTCCCTGTTGGCGATGATCTTTATAATCTCAATCGTCTGCTGTTTTATTCCTTCCTCATAAGCCGGAAGGTAATGTTCAAGTTTAATCTCTGTGAATGGCGGGGTACCAAATGGAGTTTTCCACTCCTTAAAGAATGGATTATTTGAATTGTTCACAGTGTTTTTTTGTCCATAATTTGATAAAAACATCATTGCCACTATTAAAAGGCTAAATATCGCTGTTTTCATATTGCTGCTGTTATGTTGTTTCTTAAAATGTCTGCAAATCGGCAAACTCAACTTCAAATATATCAAATTTCACTCTTCCAAGTTATCCCCTCTGTGTGCTCTGCGGGCTCTGTGGTTTATTCCCTCGCTTTTCGTTAATTTTGTTGTTGATATTTTCTAAATTCCTACTTAAAACAGGCACAGTCACCATGAAGACTTTTGATATTTTCGACAAGTTTGAGAAACGACACATCGGACCGAACGAAAACGAAATTAAATTAATGATAGATGCAATCGGAGTTGATTCAGTAGATCAACTTATCGATGAAACAATTCCCCCCCATATCCGCTTAAAAGAACCCCTCCCTGAATTTGATGCTCTCTCTGAAAATGGTTTCATTGAGTATCTTAGAGGTGCCGGAGAAAAAAATAACATAACAAAATCTTACATCGGAATGGGATATTATCCCACTGTTATTCCTGCTGTAATTCTTAGAAATGTTATCGAGAATCCGGGTTGGTACACACAATACACTCCGTATCAGGCAGAGATAGCTCAGGGTAGACTTGAAGCTTTGATGAATTTCCAGACGATGGTCTCCGACCTTACTGCACTTCCGATCGCAAATGCTTCCCTTCTTGATGAAGGAACTGCCGCTTCTGAAGCGATGTTGATGTTTTTTGCAAACAAAACCAACAAATCTGCTGTCAAATTTTTTGTGGATGAAGATATCTTTCCACAAACTCTTGAAGTGTTAAAAACCAGAGCCATCCCCAAGAAAATTGAACTTGTCACGGGCGACTACACAAAAACAAAAATTGATGATTCCTATTTTGGTCTCATTCTGCAATACCCCTCGGGTAATGGTGAGGTTAAAGATTATAAAGATTTTATCGAAAATGCCAAAGCTGTTAATGTCCCCACAATAGTGGCAACCGACTTAATGGCACTTGCACTTTTAACACCCCCCGGTGAGTTTGGTGCCGAAGTGGCTGTGGGCTCTTCACAAAGATTTGGTGTCCCAATGGGATATGGCGGACCACATGCGGCCTTTTTTGCCTGTACCGATAAATTTAAACGAGTCATCCCCGGCAGAATCATCGGAGCATCAACCGACTCTGCCGGTAACCTCGCTTTCAGAATGGCTCTCCAGACCCGTGAACAACATATCAGAAGAGAAAAAGCCACGAGTAACATCTGTACTGCCCAGGTTCTGCTCGCAATAACGGCATCAATGTATGCGGTTTATCATGGTGCTGAAGGGATTTATCAGATCGCTTCAAGAATCCACAGTTTCACATCTTTATTAAATCTCGCGCTTCAGGACCTTGGATTTAAACAAACAAATAAAGAGTTTTTTGACACCTTAAATATTCAACTCACTCCCAATCAGGCAGCTCAGGTGAGATACGAAGCAGAAAGTCTGAATATCAATTTCCGCTATTTTGAAAATGGAAATGTTGGAATCTCCCTGCACCAGACCACCAAAATAATGGACCTGATCGAGATTATCTCGATATTCACAACTGCTTTCGAAATGAATGATTTTAGTGTAAATCTTTCAGAATTAAAGGAAAATGTTCACGCTGAATTCCCGGCTCCTTTTTTCAGAAGTTCAAGTTATCTCACACATCCCGTATTCAAAAAGTATCACTCTGAAACCGAATTCCTTCGTTATGTTAAAAAACTTGAAAACAAAGACCTTTCTTTGGCACATTCGATGATTCCCCTTGGTTCCTGCACAATGAAATTGAATGCGACTTCCGAGATGATTGGTATAACGATGCCACAATTTACATCAATTCATCCATTTGCACCGGCAAATCAGGTTGAAGGTTATAAAGTGATTATCGATGACCTTTCGAGGCATCTCGCAGAAATTACCGGCTTCCCCGGAGTTTCACTGCAACCAAATTCGGGAGCCCAGGGTGAATATGCCGGATTGATGGTTATCAGAGAATATCTCATTAGTCGTGGTGAAACCCAACGCGATATCGTCCTCATCCCATCATCAGCACACGGAACAAACCCCGCCAGTGCTGTTATGGCAGGGATGAATGTTGTGGTTGTTGCATGTGACGAAAATGGTAACATCGATGTTGACGATCTCAAAAAGAAAGCAGAAGAGCACAAAGATAACCTCGCTGCTTTGATGGTAACTTATCCATCAACTCATGGTGTTTTTGAAGAATCAATAATCGAAATTTGTGAAGTGATTCATAAGTTTGGTGGACAGGTTTATATGGATGGTGCCAACATGAACGCTCAAGTTGGTCTTACTTCACCCGCAATAATCGGAGCAGATGTTTGCCATCTGAATCTTCATAAAACCTTTGCAATTCCTCATGGCGGTGGTGGTCCGGGTGTAGGCCCCATCTGCTGCGCCGGACATCTAAAACCTTTCCTCCCTTCACATTCGGTTGTTAAAACTGGTGGTGAAAAAGGGGTTACAGCAATTTCTGCATCACCTTTTGGCAGTGCACTTGTTTTGATAATCTCTCTCGGTTACATCAAAATGCTCGGTTCTGAGGGATTAACCAATGCCACCAAAATTGCAATCCTGAACGCTAATTACATCAAAACCAGACTTGCGAACCACTACAAAACCCTCTACTCAGGTAAAAATGGAAGAGTCGCTCATGAAATGATCCTCGATATGAGAGAATTTAAACATTCAGCTCATGTTGAAGTGGAAGATATGGCAAAAAGACTAATGGACTATAGTTTCCATGCCCCAACGGTCTCCTTCCCTGTTGCAGGTACACTGATGGTTGAGCCAACCGAAAGTGAATCACTTTATGAACTCGACAGATTTATCGAAGCCATGATTAAAATCAGAGAAGAGATCGCCGAAATCGAAAATGGCAGTGCCGACGGTTCCGATAATGTCTTAAAAAATTCTCCTCATACAATGCAAGAACTAATTGCAGATGAGTGGAACCATACCTACAGCAGAGAAAAAGCGGGATACCCACTTGCATCTCTGAGATCAGGTAAATTCTGGCCCACCGTAAAAAGGGTTAACTCTGCAATCGGTGACAGAAATCTTATCTGCACCTGCAACCCAATCGAAGATTATATGTAAAATCTTCCTTTTTTATTAGTCGGAGGCTGCCCTAATCCGGCAGCCTCTTTGATATCCTCTGCTACTTTCTCTCACCTTCTCTCCTCTGTGTGCTCTGTGGTTTAACATCCCCTCCTTTGTTTCCTCCGCGTCCTTTGCGGTTTCATACCTCTTCCCCTGTTAACCCGAATAACACACTTTTAATCCTGCTTAATTATTATATTTGGATTTTAATTTGGAGCAAAGCCATGGAAACCTGCGCACTTCTTAAATCTGCGAAACATATCTGTATTGTGGGGATTTCCGATAAACCGGGAAGAGACAGTGGAAAAATTGCCCTCATGCTTAAAAAAGAGGGTTATCATATCACCGGTATCCATCCTACACTTACCGAAATTGCCGGGATTAAGGTGTATCCTTCGCTCACCGATGTCCCCGGTGATATCGATATTGTTGATGTTTTTATGAACTCATCCAGAATACCACAAATAATCGACGACGTACTTACTGTAAATCCTAAAACTCTTTGGCTCCAGCTCGGAATCAGGAATGATGAAGCTGTCGCACCCGTCGTTGAAGCCGGAATCAATGTTATTCAAGACAGATGCATCGCAATTGAGTACAGATTTTGCGCCGCTGCCAACAAAACAGATGATAATGCCGGAACGACTGCTTGATTAAATACTCCCTCTTCCTGGTTGTTTTATTTTTTGTAGCAGATCCATTATTTGGTCAATCTTATCTTCCCTCATCAGAGATTGTTGTTGACTCAATCAGTATCAGAGGAAATTCAATTACTGATAATGATATAATTCTGGCTGAGTTGACTTTTGACAGGGGTGATCTCGTCGATTCTCTTGTACTCGAGTTCAACAGAAAAAGAATTTATAGCCTGCAGCTCTTTACTTCTGTAGAGATGTTAATCTTTCAAAAAGATTCCCTCAACCATCTGGTAATCGATGTCAGGGAAAGCTGGTATATCTACCCAATTCCCTTTCTCGATAGAAATGATAAAGACTGGACCAAACTCTCTTATGGTCTCGATCTTAAAATATTTAATTTTCGCGGAAGGAATGAACTCCTTTCCGCCAAGGTGAAACTTGGTTATGACCCCGGTTATTCCCTCTTTTACAATATCCCATACTTCTTAAGAGAGGAAAAAATCTCTCTCCAAATGAATCTCAGTTATTCAAAATGGAAAAATAAAAGTGACATCGCGGATATTCTTTATGGTGAATCGTTTAAACATGAAGTTATCGGAGCTACAGTATCTGTAGGTAAAAGAATCTCGCTATTCCATAGAATATCCATCTTTGGCGGTTTTAGCTATATCGAAACTCCAAAATATGTCAAAGGTATAAGTGCAACAACTTCCAATATCGATCGTTATGGATTTGCAGGTATAAGGTATAATTATGATACAAGAAACCTAAACCTTGCACCAACAGATGGAATTTTTTTCGCAACTGAATATACCCACAAAGGAATCGGGAATAGTGAAGTTGATTATGGCATCTATAGCTTCGATTTCAGGGAATACAGAAAAATTTCAGGCATCGTCCATGCCAAATGGAGAATTGCGCTGAGAGAAGCCTTTGGGAAAAGTATCCCCTACTACGATATCCCAATTCTTGGTGTTGATGACAGGGTAAGAGGTCATTATAATACAAAATATGAAGGTAACGGGATGATTACAACTTCCCTTGAAACTTATTTTAACATCATTGAAGAATTCCCGATAGAATTTAAACTTCCGGTTGTTCCACGAAGTCTCACCCGATATAAAATCAATTTTGGCTTTCAGTTTTTTATGGACGCAGGAATCTCCCGTCCCTCAGGCAGTGGTTACAATTTTAATGCCATGCAAAGAGGATATGGATTTGGTATTACTCTTGCCGTTCTGCCCTATAACATTGCCAGAGCTGAAATAGCTTTTAATGAAGAAGGTAAATCACAAATAATTCTTGACATTGGACTCTCTTTTTAATTTGGAAAACCCCTATAAAGATATTCTCCTCTCCAAGTGTGATGAGATTGGTCAACTTTTGGCTTCTGAAATCAACAGACTGGATGTCCCCTTTTCTGTAAGTTCTGCCATTAATGAAAAAAACATCTATCATGCAATTCTTTCAGTGGAAATGGCCGGTAAAAAAATAGGTGCGGTAAATGTCTGGTTCAGTCCAAAGAAAAACAGTTTTAAAATTACAACTGACAAAACAAAGGATGAAATTCTCTCAAAGATTTATTCATCCCTTGAAGTCACTTCCCCCGTTGCAGTCGTCCATACTGCAGACCTCTCAGGTTATCACATCTTCACCGACGGTTCCTTCAACGGCAAAAAGGCAGCCTGGGCTTATGTACTCCTGAAAGATGGCAAAAAACTTTCCAACGCCGCCGGTATAATTGAAGACCCCCAACATCGTTCATCATATCAAATCATTGGTGAATTCACCGCAATTATTGAAGCGTTAAAAAAGTGTGACAGCCTGAATATAGAGTCTGTTACCCTTCACTACGATCTTGATCTGGCGGGTAAAATCGCCACCGGCAGATATAACGCGAAAGCCCCCGTGTCACAATTTTATCTGAATGCTCTCAAGACTGTTAAAGTTGTTGTCACCTGGAACAAAGTAAAAGCCCATTCAGGAGTTGAATGGAATGAATATGTCGACAAACTTGCAACCCGTGCCCTCTCCCCTAAAACCAACCTTTCTCTCGACGAACTCTTTGAACAAGAGTTTAACACAAATTCCTGACCCTGAGGAAGGGCTTTTAAATTCCTTGATTTTTTGTGGAACTTTTTCCTCTTTTATTTTGTCTAATACAATAGGATGGGCTAAAGTTTGTGATAGAGGTAACATTTGTGTGTTATAACCTCTTTTTTTTAACTTTGATTTTGGTATTATCAAAAAAAACCGTAAATTTTCAAGAAAAAAATGGAGTCTTTTATATTTCTTAGCTACACAATTGATTAATAACGACGGGACAGCCATAGTTGCACCAAATGTTACATTTTGCGTTTATTAATATTTATTCACTAATTCGTTGGAGTAGCGATGAAAAGCGTAGTAGCAAAAATCGAAAACCCATTATCTGATCTTATATCAGACGAAATCTATGAACTTCTTTCAAGTCACAGTCTAATTGATGAGAAAGCTGTTCGTGATTATCAGATCAGAAAGAAATTCAAACAATTGAGAGCCGGTAAGGTTTCCGCCGGAGATGCTATCGACACTATTCGTGAGGAATATCCTTACTTACAGTTTGATACAATCCGTAAGATTGTTTACCAAATAAGCAAGTAACACTCAATTTAACATTTGTTTTATATCCCTGTCTTGTATATATTGCTCAGGTGATTGAAATTTATTTGTTATAGTTTTGTTCATCAGTTCTTCCCCTGACTGGTGAACCACTTAAGTTGCCCGGTAATTCCCATTGCCGGGCTTTTTATAATTATCAGGAATCTGAACATGGCAAAAAAAGTACAAGGAAGAACAGCCCCAAAGCAGCTTCCCTTGTGGAAGAACCCTTCCCCATTTAAAATCTATTTTGACTCAACTAACTATATTCTCCTCGCCGCAGGAATGGTGGCTCTCGTAATTGGATTTGTGTTACTTTCACAAAAGCCATGGGATGCGCCTTCTGCTCTTGTTACCGCACCTTTAGTGCTGATCGCAGCTTATATTGTGATTTTACCCGCTGCAATTCTTTTTAGATCAAAAACCAAACACCCCGTAGAAACCAAAGAGCAGCAGTGATATGTTCCTTGCCAGAGTGCATGGGAATGTAGTTTCCTCTGTAAAAAACAAGGAATTAAACGGACAGAAACTCCTGCTCGTCAGGAAGATCGACCTGGATGGCTCATATATGGATGAAAAAGACATTATCGCCATCGATTTTTCGTCTGCAGGCCCCGGTGACATTGTTATGGTGACACAAGAAGGTGATGCCGTTCAGCAAATAATACAAAATAAAAAATCCCCCGTCCATACGATTATTGTCGGTGTAGTGGACAAAATATCAATAACCGCTTAAAGGTTATATGCAGTCGATTCCCCTCGAAGAATATATTGCTCTCCGTCGCTTATTAAACTGCAAACATATCGGAATTGTGCGGCTTCGCTCGATGATTGATTCCATCGGGTCAGGAACTCAACTTATCGACACACCACCTAAAAACCTCCTTCATATCGAAAAAATGACTGACCTTGTAATCAAGGGATTCATTGAAGGTGCCAAAAATGGTGATAATGACGCCGATTACAAAAAAGAATATGAATATGTAACTTCAATTACTGGTTCAATTCTTGCATACGGACAACCGGGTTATCCCTCTTCCCTTTCAAACATCTACGATCCACCTGTTTTGCTTTACGTTGTTGGTGAATTAATTGAACAGGATAAAAAGTCACTTGCAATTGTTGGCTCCAGAACACCATCACCCTATGGCACAAAATCCGCATCCGATTTTAGTCGTGATCTTGTTAATGAAGGTTTTACTGTTATAAGTGGACTTGCCAGAGGAATCGACACAACAGCCCACAAAGCTGCACTTTCAGCCGGTGGAAGAACAATTGCTGTTCTCGGAAGTGGATTTAAAAATATTTATCCCTCCGAAAACAAAAAACTTGCAAAAGATATCAGCACCTCTGGAGCAGTTATCACTGAATTTGCCCCAGACACCAAACCCGATGCAATAAATTTCCCTGCAAGAAACAGAATTATCAGCGGTCTTTCACTCGGTTCACTAATAGTTGAAACGGCTGAAAAAGGAGGCGCACTCCACACTGCCGCCTTTGCAATTGACCAGGGAAGAGAAGTTTTTGCAATCCCCGGAAATATCAACTCACTAAAATCGGGTGGTACAAACCGGTTGATCCAGGATGGCAATGCCAAACTTGTTATGAACGTTGCAGATATTTTGATTGAGTTTAAGATTGTCCCAAAATCAACCCCTGAACGGGCACCCGTTATTCAACTCTCCGAACTATCCATGTTTGAAGAGAAGATTTATACAACAATTGGCTTTGAACCGTTGCATATCGACCAGATATCAGGTCTTACTGGACTAAATATCTCCGAATGTCTTATTAACCTTTTGCAACTCGAGTTTAAGGGACTGGTTCGGCAGCAACCCGGCAAAAACTTTGTGAGAATATAGAACCACATTATGATAGAAGTAAAAGATCTTTACAAAAGTTTTGGTGACAACAAGGTGCTTCGTGGTTTAAGCCTCGATATAAATCAGGGTGAAACTCTCGCGGTGATTGGAAGATCAGGTTGTGGTAAGTCGGTACTTCTGAAACATATAATTGGTCTTCTAAGACCCGACAGCGGTACAGTAATGGTTGAGGGGTATGATATCAATCAGATTAAAGAAAAAGACCTTTACGAACTCCGCAAGAAGTTTGGGTATTTGTTTCAGGGAGCTGCTCTCTTCGATTCAATGACCGTGGGTGACAATATCTCTCTCCCTTTAATCGAGAGCAATTCTAAATTCACAACAACTGAAATTGACAAACGGGTTGCTGAAAAGCTGGAGCTGGTTGGACTCCCCGGAATCGAAGCATTAAAACCCGCAGAACTTTCGGGCGGTATGCGTAAAAGAGTTGGACTTGCAAGAGCCCTGATCACTGATCCTGAATATATTCTATACGATGAACCGACAACGGGACTTGATCCAATAATGAGTGAATCGATCGACAATCTTGTTAAAGACCTGAGTGAAAAACTAAAAGTAACTTCAATAGTTGTTACACACGACATGATTAGTGTAAACATCGTTGCCACAAGAGTAGCCCTCGCCCACGAAGGGAGAATCTATTTCACCGGCACCCCTCAGGAACTCGCCTCATCAGATGATGACATCATCAAAGATTTTATCGCCAGAACTTTATGACAAACGATTAATTCATTTTTTGTTTATTTCGATTTGTTGCCGTATATTACAAGACTGTTTTCCAATTTTTATGAGCAAGAGCCAGGAGTTTATTTTTATGTCAAGAACATGCCAAGTTACCGGAGTAAAACCAAAATACGGCAGCAGCATTTCCCATGCTCACAACCATACCAAAAGAAGATTCCTCCCCAATCTCCAGAAAAAGAGAATCTGGGTTCAGGAACTTAATAGATTTGTGACCGTGAAACTTACCGCCAATGCAATCAAGACTATTGCTAAAAACGGTACTGCTGTTATCGCACAGTTGGTAAGAGAGAAAAAAATCGCCATCAGGTAGTTTTTCTCCATATAGATTTTGAAAAGCAGTGCATTTTGCACTGCTTTTTTTGTTTTAAACTTAATTTTCACACTCACTCTACAACCAAAAAAAGCCATCCCATTCCTGAAACAGCTTAATAGCTAATACTTGATACCTATATAAAAAAAGCTGCCCCATTTCTGAAGCAGCTTAATAACTAATACCTGATACCTAATATTTAATATTTAGGTTAGTCTTCTTTTTGTTCCTTAACTACAAACACTTTTATCTTGGCGATAACTGTGGGGTGCAGTTTAACGGGTACATCGTAGATACCGAGAGCTCTGATTGGATCGGGAAGATCGATAGATCTTTTGTCGAGATCAAATCCTTTTTCCTTTAATCCTTCAGCGATCATCTGTGAAGTGACAGAACCAAAAAGTTTGTCTTCTTCACCGGCTTGAACAAAAAGTTCAATCTTTACATTCTCTATTGCGGTTGCAAGCTGGGTAGCAGCAGCCACTTCTTTATCTCTTTTCTTGTTGATCAGTCTCTTCTCATCCTCAATAGCTCTCATATTGCCTTTAAGGGCTGCATAAGCATACTTCTTGGGGATAAGGTAGTTCTGAGCGTAACCTTCGTTAACTTCGACGATTTCGCCCACCTGGCCAAGAGAATCGATATTTTGTCTTAATATTACTTTCATTATCCAATCTCCATTAAATTATTTAACCGAATCAGCTACATATGGAAGAATAGCCATGTGTCTAGCTCTTTTAATAGCTGTAGTCAACTGGCGGTGATATTTTGCACTGGTACCGGTAATTCTTTTAGGGATTATCTTACCTTGTTCGGTAATAAATTTCTGCAAGAGCTTGGCATCTTTGTAATCGATGTATTTAATGCCCATCTGCGTAAATCTGCAAACTTTATTGGGCTTTAACATACGCATCTTGTTTCTGTTATTGCTAAAGTTGTTGTTGTTATTAGTGTAAATCATAATTACTCTTTAATAAGTTTAGATTCTTCTTCAGTTAAGAACTTATCGAATGAATCGGATGTGTAACCGGCAGAGTCATCTTCATAATCAGTGATGGCTTCCTCGTATAACTCTTCTCCGGTCGGTTTAAATCGTTTATTTAGAAATTGAATCCGTCTGGCTTTTATTTCCACGATACTGCGACTGCTCCCGTCGTCACTTCTCCAGTTTCGACTTTGCAACTCGCCATCAACCAAAACAGCTGAACCCTTCCTGACACGCTCGCGACAGCTTTCAGCCAACTTGTTCCACGCTACCACTCCAACAAAACAGACATCCTCTTGCCATTGGCTACCGGAGTCCCTGAATTTTCTGTTGGAGGCTATGGTAAAATTGACCACCGGCGTCCCGTTTGTAGTGTGCCTGTAAACAGGGTCTTTTGTTAAATTTCCGGCTATAACAACAAAGTTAATTTCCGGCATTTTCAACTCAGCCATATATGATTTCCTCTTTCATTGTCAGGCCGACTTCTCGTCAGTATCTTCTTTCTTTTCAGTTACGACTTCTTCTGCAGGTGCCTCAACCGAATTCTCTGCTTCGACCTCAGGACTCGCTTCGGCTACAGGTGCTGCTTTTGCAACTTCAACTGCAGGTTCTACCACAGGTTCTTCTGCAACAACCTCTGCTACAGGTTCAACTGCAGGTGCTTCTGCCACGGGTTCAACTGCGGGAACTGCAACTGCTGGAGCTTCAGCAGGAACTTCTGCTTTTTCCTCTGCTACAGGTGTTTCCACAACTTCTTCTTCAACAGTTTCGGCTTCTGCTTCAGCAGTTTCAGCTTCAAATTTCCTTGTTGCAAAATACTCAAGAGCCTCTTTTTCAAGTCTGATTGTCAAAAATCTGACAACTGACTCGTCAATTTTCATAAGTCTCTCAAGCTCTGCGATCAAGTCAACGGGAGCTTCAAACCTGTAAATTACATAATATCCAATTCTATTTTTGTTGATAGTGTAAGCAAGTCTTTTCCTGCCCCACTTTTCAGTTTCCGATATCTCGCCACCGCCATCGGTGATGATACCGGTGATCTTTGCCACAACGGCTTCGATCTGTTCGTCATCCAGAGCCGCATTAATAATAACGGCTGTTTCATAGTGATTTCTTCTCAAGAATCCTCCCTATGGACTAGGACCCGGCACATATTGTTCCGGGTAGGGTTAATAAATAAATGAACAATAATTTTTTTACTTTATAAGTGGTGCTATTACGAGCGCCACAACCGACATCAACTTAATTAAGATATTGAGTGATGGACCGGAAGTATCCTTAAATGGATCTCCTACCGTATCACCAACCACCGCAGCCTTGTGGGGTTCGGAGCCTTTGTAATACATTTGTCCGTTATGCTCAACACCTTCTTCAAACATTTTTTTAGCATTGTCCCAAGCTCCACCTGCATTCGATTGGAAAATCGCCATCAAAACACCCGTTACAGTTACTCCTGCGAGCAAACCACCAAGCATTTCAGCACCACCAAAGAAACCTGTGAGTACTGGAACAATTACGGCTAAAAGACTTGGAAGCACCATCTGTTTAATGGCTGATTCTGTTGAAATTTCAACACATTTGCCATATTCGGCTTTACCCTCAGCAGCATCAAATATGCCCTGATCTTCTTTGCTCCAGTCATCCCTCTCTTTTCCGTCATTTTTACGCATAATGTTTAATGCGGCTTTGAGTTCGGGAATTGACGCAAATTGTCTTCTAACTTCTTCAATCATCGACATTGCTGCTTTACCAACGGCCATCATTGCCATGGCAGAGAAAAGGAAAGGAACGGCTCCTCCAAGGAAGAGACCCGCGATAACTTTCGCTTTTGAAATATCAATTACTTTAAGATCGGCTGCAGTCATAAACGCTCCAAACAGTGCAAGAGCTGTTAGTGCTGCTGATCCAATTGCAAACCCTTTTCCAATTGCTGCTGTTGTGTTACCAACTGCATCAAGTTTGTCAGTTCTTTCTCTCACTTCTTTTGGAAGATCTGCCATTTGGGCAATTCCACCTGCATTATCAGAGATTGGTCCGTATGCATCAACTGCAAGCTGGATACCAAGATTTGACAACATCCCCACTGCTGCAATCGCTATGCCGTAAAGTCCGGCAAGTTCAAACGATACAACTATCGAAAAAGCGATGATAATTATCGGAATTGCTGTTGACATCATACCGGTACTTAAACCCGCAATAATGTTTGTTGCACTTCCCGTCATCGATTGACGAACAATATTCATTACAGGACCTTTTCCGGTGCCTGTGTAATATTCGGTTACAAGTCCTATAAGCAGACCCGCTACCAAACCAATTACTGTTGAGATAAAAACACCAACTGAGGTGTATTCTCTAATTTCTCCATATAAAGGATCATTATAGCTCCAATTCCCCGGAAGCATATATTGAATCAGGAACCACAAACCTGCTATTGTAAACAAAGAGGATAAAAACTCCCCTGTGTTTAGAGCGTGTTGCGGGTTTCCGCCATCCTTAACTTTAACAAAAAATGTTCCCGCGATCGACATTACAATTCCAAGAGCTGCAATCGATAATGGAAGCAATACTGCCCCCAGCCCATCAAAATGCTCTGAAAACCCGTGAACGGGGATAAACGCCGCACCCAAAACCATCGTACCAACTATTGCTCCGACATAACTTTCGAATAGATCGGCTCCCATACCTGCAACATCACCAACATTATCACCAACATTATCTGCAATGGTTGCAGGATTAAGTGGATGATCTTCAGGAATTCCCGCTTCCACCTTACCAACAAGATCGGCACCGACATCGGCTGCTTTTGTGTAGATTCCGCCACCAACTCTTGCAAAAAGTGCAATTGAGGAAGCTCCGAATGAAAAACCGGTTATTACTGTGATTACTCTGCTGGTCGCAGTAGCCAACAATGTTTTATCACTGAACACATCGGGTGTTAACCACATTTGGGAATAGATTGCCAGTAACAATCCCAACCCCAAAACTCCGAGACCAACAACTCCGAGACCCATTACCGTACCACCTGTGAAGGCAATATTTAATGCGGCTCCAAGACTTTTTCTCGCAGCGTTTGTAGTTCGAACATTCGCCTTCGTTGCAGCTTTCATACCAATAAAACCCGCCAGTGCTGACGAAAACGCTCCCAAAATGAATGAAACAGCCACCAAAGGATGTGAATCCTCTTTCATGTTGGCCGTTACAGCAAGCAATATTGCCACAAGAGTAACAAATATTGCAAGAACCTTGTATTCTGCTCTCAGAAATGCCATTGCGCCCTCGGCAATGTACCCTGAAATCCGCACCATCTTTTCTGTGCCGGGATCCTGTTTGGATATCCAGTTTGATTTCACATAAGTGAACAGCAGACTTAATATCCCGAACAACGGCAAAATATAGATGATATAATGTTCCATTTAATCTCCCGGATTAATCGATTATTGTTTGGTCTTTAATTATCAGTTTACTGTTGGCGTCAAGTATCCCTTTAACACCCGTTCTGATAAATTCATTTGCTAACAATGAACAAGTTTCAAACACTTTTGTTGTGCGCTCGAACTCATCTTTTTCAAATGGACTCAACACATAATCTGCCATGGCGCCGGGAGAAAAATTATTCCCGATGCCTATACGCAACCGTGTGAAATTTTCACTTTCGATTGAGTAGATGATTGAGCTGATCCCGTTGTGTCCTCCGTCGCTCCCCTTTAATTTAACTTTGTATTTTCCCGGTTCAAGATTAATCTCATCATATACAACAAGCAATTCTTCCGGTGAACCATCATGTTCATTCAGAAGATCAAAAACAGCGTTTCCACTAAGATTAACATAAGTGACAGGTTTTATAAGCAAGAAAGGATTCCCCTCAAGAGAACCCTCTGCCTGATAATATTCGTATTTTGAAGGTGTGAACTTCAGAGAATGAAGGGATGCAAACTGGTCAAGAAACATAAAACCTGCGTTATGACGGGTTTTTTCATATTTTCTTCCCGGATTGCCAATCCCAACAATAAATCTCAAGCTTTAATCTTCGTCTTTGTCCTTGCCTCTGGCAATAACCTCAGGCTCTGCAGCCACTTCTTCAGTTTCAACTGGAATCTCAACACCACGAGGTATTGTGATTGCACAAAGAACAGTCTCTACAGGATGAAGAATTGTGATATTGGGATAATCCAACTTTCCAACATTAAAACTCTGTCCAAGTTTAAGAGGTGTTATATCCACTGTCAATGAGTTTGGCAGATCTTTTGGTAAACACTGAATTGAAAGTTTGTGAAGATTGATCGATAGCTGACCACCGGCAATAACACCAACTGAGTTACCTTCATATTTAACAGGAACATCGATAGTAACTTTTTCACCCTTGGTAAGTCCGTACATATCAAAATGAACTATTTTCTCGGTAACCGGATCCAACTGAATATCTTTGAGTACACACTGCTGTGGTTCGTGACCTTCAATCTGAAGATTGATCAAATAGCTCTTCGAGGTGAAGTACAACTGTTTGATGGAATTTTCAAGCGCTTCTATTGCAATGGGCTCTGTTTTATTTGCGTAAAAGATGCCCGGTACCTTAGCTTGGCTCTTTAAAATGTTCCTTCCTGGCTTTCCGAAAAGTGTCCTGACGGACGCACTTACAATTTTTGTTTCCATTTGTTTCTCCGTGAGGTGATTATCCCTTGTCCTTATCGAACAAAGAGCTAATCGACTCGTTTTTGTTGATTCTTAAGATAGCCTCAGCAAAAATCGCTGAAGCGCTAAGTACCTGAATTTTATTTCCTAATTTCGCTAATTTGTCTTCATCCACCGGTATGGTGTCGAGAACAAACAATTTCTCTATATCAGAGTCCATAATTCTTTCAACTGCAGGCCCCGAAAGCACGGGATGAGTAACCGAAGCATAAATTCGCTTGGCACCCCGCTTTTTAAGTGATTCTACAGTTCCTTTAAATGTTCCGGCTGTGTCGATAAGATCATCAACCAACAAAACATCTTTCCCTTCAACCTCACCAATAATATGTGCAATTTCTGCAACATTGGCGGTTGGCCTTCTTTTGTCGCTTACGACAAGGCTTGCGTTTAACTTATTGGCATAAGCGCGAGCCATTTTAATTCCACCCACATCGGGCGAAATAACGGCAAGATTATTGCTTAGGTGCTTAAGTTCGTTGTAAAAGACTATTGAACCGTAAAGGTGATCGAATGGGATGTCAAAAAATCCCTGGATCTGAGGTGTATGCAAATCCATAGTGATCACACGGTCGGCACCCGCAGATATAATCAGATTTGCAACTAACTTTGCAGTTATAGCCACTCTTGGCTGATCTTTTCTGTCTTGCCGGGCATATCCAAAATATGGAATAATAGCCGTGATCCGTTTAGCTGAAGCCCTTTTCGCTGCATCAAGCATTATGAGCAGCTCCATCAAGTTCTCTGCAGGTGGGTTGGTCGACTGGACGAGGTAAACATCGTTTCCACGAATATTTTCACCGTATTTTACCCAGATCTCACCGTCACTAAACTTTTTTATTTCTAATGCCCCAAGACGTTTTTCAACATCTAATCGCCTGCCCATATAGCCAACTATTTTTTCAGCAAGCTGCCGGTTTGATCTACCGGAAAAGATTTTGATTTCGGAATCCATGGTGTTCCAGAAATTTAGATAAATATAGCTTACAAATATAAGGAATGAAGACTAGTAAATCAAGAAAAATAAATCTTAAACTTTAAAGTATAAAATGTTACCCTGATTCGCTCATTAAACTTGGCTGCTTGACCATGAAGAGCCGGTCTTTTTAACCCATCAGGATGTAAGTTCTCCAAAAGCCAAAATATTCTTATATTTGACATCATAACAAAATAATTTTGAATGAAAAAGTGAGAACATGGTTGATCTAAAGAAGATAACTAATATAACATTAGCTGGACTGGTTACACTTATTTTTGGTTCCTGTACATCCGATTCTCCCGTCGATGTAAATTTATTAAATCCAAATGTCCCGGTTGTGGTTTCATCACCTCCTATTGAGGATGTTCTGCCCGTGCCATCGCCGTCACAGTTGGAATGGCAGGAAGCCGAACTGGTAATGTTTTTGCACTATGGCATGAACACAATGAGGAGGACCGATTTGGGAACCGGAAAGGAACTTCCGGCGGAGTTTAATCCTGAAGTTGTAAATGTAAAACAATGGGTAAAAGTGGCCAAAGATGCAGGTTTTAAGTATCTCATTTTAACGGCAAAACATCATGACGGGTTCTGTTTATGGCCATCCGAATATACCGAACATAGCATTAAAAACAGCCCTTATAAAGGAGGAAAAGGTGACATTCTGAAGGAACTTGCCGATGAATGCAAGGAACAAGGATTAAAGTTTGGCTTTTATATCTCCGTCTGGGATATGAATTCTCCATATTACGGCACACCTGAATACAATGACTACTATCGAAATCAGCTTAAAGAAGTATGCAGTAGATACTCTGATATCGGCGAGATTTGGCTTGATGGTTATCTCGGTAGAAATCCCATAATCACACACTCACAGATTGACTGGTTGACTTTCGCCCAAATAACAAAATCACTTCAACCCTCCTCATTAATGGCGATTATGGGCCCCGATATTAGATGGGTTGGGAATGAGGATGGATATGGTACTGAAACAGATTGGTCATTTGACTGGTCACACCCGGCATTTCATGGTATTTCCTATGTGCAAGTGTGGTGGCCTACTGAATGTGATGTCTCCATTAGACCTTTGTGGTTCTACAACGAGGCCGAGAATTCTCAGGTTAAAACTCCTAAATATTTGGCTAATCTTTATCTTAAATCCGTCGGCAGAAACAGCAATCTTTTGTTAAATGTCCCACCCACTCCTGAAGGAGTGATTCATGAAATTGATGAAAGCTATCTAAGAACCTGGAGAAAACTCCTCGACAATATGTTCGAGAGAGATTTATTGCTCAATATGAAATCGTATGCCGATAATGTAAGGAATAACGATACCCTCTATTCACCGGGGATGGCTGTTGACAATAACAAAGAAACTTTTTGGGTGGTTGATCCCAACAAAAGATCAGGAGAACTTATTGTAGATGTTGTGCCAACAAGAAAGATTAATATTTTCAGAATTGAAGAACCCATCAAATTTGGTCAAAGAGTTAAAGAATTTGAGATTTGGGGTTACACGAATGGCCAATGGATAAAACTGACACAGGGAACAACTATTGGGAGGTCTCGTATTTTACAACTGGATACTCCATTGTATGTTTCGAAAGTTAAACTGGTTATCAAAGATGCAAGAGGGGCACCGGCAATCAGAAGTTTTAATGCCTATTTTTATGAAATTTGATATTTTTTAACAAGAAGTTAACCTGCGAAGAGAGACGACACTGAAAACTGCAATAATTGGATTTTCCGGATTTGTCGGGAGTAATATCTGTGAACAATTTAAATTCGATGAACTTTATAACACTTCCAATTTTAATGAGATGGAAGGGAAACATTTTGATCTGATTGTTTGCGCCGGGGTGAGGGCCGAAAAATGGATGGCAAATCTTGACCCTGAGAAGGATAAAAACAGTATCGTGCTACTTACGAGGGTTCTCGAAAAAGTAACTTGCAGCAGGTTTATTTTAATTTCGACAGTTGACGTTTATGGGAACAAGATTAGAGTTGACGAGAATAGTGTGATTGATCCCCTGACTTCTGATCATTATGGCAGACACAGGCTCGAGTTTGAAGAATTTGTGGCTCACAAATTTGCATCACACACAATTATTCGACTACCCGGTTTGTTTGGCAACGGGTTGAAGAAAAATTTTATCTTTGATATACTTAATCCTATCCCAAAGTTTTTAAGTCCTGCTCTGTTAAAATCCTGGGAAAGTCGTCTAAACGAGGATGATCTGACAACGATAAAAACCATTTACTCGCCACGACCTGATGGTATCTACGAAAAACAGTCCAATACAACTGACAATATACTATCGGAAATTTTTAGTAAAATCAATTTTAGCTCATTGTCATTTACAGATTCCCGCAGCAGTTTCCAATTTTACAATCTACAAAATATTGGGCCTGACATCGAGAAGTTACTGAATGCAAACATCAAGTTGATCAATTTAACTTCTGCCCCAGTTTCAGCGGCTGAAATTTATTCAACTTGTTTCGGCACTGAGTTTGTTAACCCAATCTCCAACTCACCTGTAAAATATGACATCAAAACTCTATATTCACCTTCAGGCTCCTATTTCTACTCCAAGGATGAAGTGCTTTCAGAAATTAAAACATTCATCAATATCAATAAATAGGGCAACTAATGAATTTATCCCTTTCAAATATTGCCTACATCGATCCATTTGATGAGGAAATTGTTGAACTTGCCGGGAGGCTGGGAATTAAGTATGTGGAAGTCGCTCCTCTCAAATCATTTGGCAGTTTTGAAAATTTTGATGTTACTAAAGTATCTCTTTTCACTTCCTTCCTTTCTCAAAAAGGATTGAAACTCCACTCTTTTCAAGCGTTACTTTTTGGTACCCCCGAACTTTACATCTTCGGCGAGCCGGACGGCAGGAACAGATTGAAGGAGATTATAATGTCACAAATTGAACTCGCCGGTGAATTGGGAGTTCTTAATCTTGTTTATGGCTCTCCTTCAACGCGAAAGTTTTTCGATAAAACCCGTTTAGAAGTTGAATCAATCGCAATAGACTTTTTTGGAGAACTTGGCGAATTTGCAGAAAGAAATGGTACTGCAATTTCAATAGAGCCCAACCCTCCTGTTTATGGGAATGAGTTTCTTCAATCTACAATTGAATGTTTAAACTTCGTTCGCAAAGTCAATTCACCCGGATTAAAAACACACATTGACACAAGTACCATGATTCTCAACGGAGAAGACCCATGGCATTTCCCTTCTGAAATTGTTGAATTTAATGTGCATATTCATATTAGTGAACCCTTTCTCGCTCCTTTTGGTATGGAGGAGAATAAAAATTTCCATTCCAATTTTGTGTCATTCCTCGATGCTAAAATGCTTGACAAGGTTGTTTCCCTTGAGATTAAACAGTGTGAAAAACAGATGCTTATCGATTCAATGGTCAAATTCAAAGAAGTTTACGGGACAACAGATTGAATAGAGAATTCCCCGAATACGATATTTTGCAATTGAAGCCGGTTTCCAATAAATATGCATTTATGACTTTTGTTATAAACGAGGGAAACAGAATCCGGACGCAACTCCTTGAGATGGCTAAATATTCTAATATTGTCGATATTATTGTTGCCGATGGTGGATCAACAGACGGATCCCTCGATTCTGAATACCTTAACAAGTGTGATGTAACAGCCCTCCTCACAAAAAAGGGGAAAGGGAAACTTAGTGCACAAATGAGAATGGGCTTCGATTATGCTCTGAATATGGGGTATAAAGGGATTATTGTTGTTGATGGAAATAACAAGGATGATGTCTCCGGCGTAACCGGCTTTATTAAAGCGCTAAACGAAGGATTTGATCACATCCAGGGGTCGCGTTATATCCCAGGTGGTAATGCGATCAATACTCCATTTTTACGACACTGGGGGCTCAAGTTGCTGCATGCCCCTCTCATCAGTCTCGTTAGCCGGTTTCATTACACCGACACAACAAACGGATTCAGGGGTTATTCTGCAAAGTTGCTTCTCGACTCGTCAATTAATATATTCAGGAATATCTTCAATACCTATGAACTTCACTATTATCTTGCAATCCAGGCTGCAAAAAAGGGATACAAGGTAACTGAAGTCCCTGTTACCCGTGAATACCCTAAAGAGGGAAAAACTGTCACCAAGATTTCTCCCTTAAAAGGGAACCTTCAAATCCTCAAAATTCTTTTTTCTGCTGTGTTGGGGAAGTATGACAACAAAAATGACGAATAAACTTTACAAAGGCGTCGTCCTGATTATAACAAGTGCCTTATTTGTAGCTCTTGGTCAGCTTTTTTGGAAACTTAGTTCCGGTGAATTAAACATAAATCTGATCATTGGGTTTATGTTCTATGGACTGGCCACTGTTTTGATGATCATCGCCTTCAAGTATGGCGATGTCTCAATAATTCACCCTCTTCTGAGTGTCAACTACATTTTTGCTTTTATTCTAGCGGCCTTTTTCCTTTCTGAAGAACTAACAATTAAAAAACTTGTCGGAACTTTCATCATAATTGTTGCTCAATTTTTGATTGTAACATCAAATAAGAAAGTCACCGGTGAGAGTTAACGACATTTTAATCCTCCTGATGATGACCATGCTTGGTGCTCTGGGAGCTTTTCTTTTTAAAAAATCTCATGAAGATGAAAAAAAAAGAGTCCTCCTTCTGAATCTGCCTGTTTTAGCGGGAGGAACAGCCTACTTTCTAAGCAGCATCATCAACATATATTTGCTCCGCTCTTATGATTATACAACTATTCTACCGGCGACTTCTGTAACATATGTGTGGACTGCGATTTTAGGACGAATATATTTTGGTGAACCATTAAGTTTGAAGAAGCTATTTGGCATTTTTTTATTGATTATCGGCATTCTATTTTTAGTGTAAATGAAAAAAACTTTTGACATGATCATTTTGGGAGCAGGGATCTACGGACTCCATGCTGCTCTCTATGCCGGGGGTAAAGGGAAGAGAATCGCCGTTCTCGAGTACGATGAATCCCCATTTGCCCGCGCCTCTTATATCAATCAGGCAAGGGTTCATAACGGCTACCACTACCCAAGAAGTTATTCCACCGCTATTAAGTCATCCCGTTATTTTGAGAGATTTTGCAAAGATTTTAGTTTTGCCATAAACGATGAATTTGAAAAAATATACGCAATCTCCAAATATTTTTCTCTCGCTAACTCAGAACAATTTGAAAAATTTTGTGATGCTGCAGGAATTCCGTGTGAAAGGATTGAACCGGGGAAATATTTTAAAACGGGTAGTGTTCAAGGAGCTTTTAAAACGCTGGAATATGCTTTTGATGCAAACCTTATAAAACAACAAATGATCGATAAATTGATCAACTTGCCAAATGTAGAGATTTTTTACTCCATGAAGGAATTCACTTTCTCAATCGACAATTCTGAATATCTTCTTGAATATGACAATTTTACTCTTTCAGCTCCTATATTGATTAACGCAACCTATGCCAGCGTTAATCAACTTCTACACAAATTTGGTTTGCAAAAATTTAATATCAAATATGAAATTGCCGAAGTCTGCTTGTGCAGTGTCTCTGATAATATCAGCAATTTTGGGCTGACTGTAATGGATGGACCCTTCTTTTCAGTTATGCCATTTGGGAAATCAGGTTTTCATTCTCTAACATCGGTGACTCATACCCCTCACAGGACAAGTTATTCGGAATTACCCAGTTTCCCCTGTCAAAATCTTAATCCAAAATGTACACCTTTACAACTCGAAAATTGTAACACCTGCCCGGCGAAACCGCCAACAGCATGGGATTACATGCACCAGATCTCAAAAAAATATTTGGTTGACCAAATAGAACTCAAATTTATTTCTTCACTTCTCGCAATTAAACCTATTTTGAAAACCGCTGAAATTGATGATTCCAGACCTACACTGGTGAGCAAATTGACAGACAACCCGACTTTTATAACAGTACTATCGGGGAAAATTAATACTATTTACGATTTAGAAGAGATTTTAGATGAAAGATCATAATTTTATATCAACAGTATTATACATCCATAACAATTCAGGTTGTGCCGGAAAATTCCTCACCTCCCTTGATAACTTTTTATCAGAGAGATATAAGAATTACGAAATAATTGTTGTAGATGACCACAGCGAGGATAATTCTCTCGAAGAAATAAGGGAATCTGCATGGAACTTTGAAGGGAATGTTATTATAATTAAGCTGCCCTGGTATCATGGAACTGAAGCTGCGATGATAGCCGGAGTAAACCTCTCAATCGGCGATTATGTGTTTGAGATCGACAGTCCTGAGCTTGATTTTGACATCACTCTACTTGGTGAACTTTACAAGAAAATGTTGTCCGGCTTTGATGTGGTGTCTGCTGTGCCCAAATCCAAAACGGCATTTATGAGCAAGAGTTTTTACTTCATATTTAGTAAATATTCAAAGCAGCGGATAGCTCTTACAAGTGAATATGTGAGAGTTGTTTCACGAAGGGCAATTAACCGCTTTAATGAACAGCTTTTCTCTTTTAAATATCGAAAAGTTAATTACCAAATGACCGGGTTTCCGGTTGCTTCAATCTACTATCAGCCTATAAATAATCAAAAGGTTAACAAGACTCCATTCAGAGAACGGTTAAATCTCGGTTTCGAAATAATGCTGATGTACACCCGCGTTGGTGAAAAACTGGCGGTTAACCTCTCACTCTTCTTTATATTTGTTTCCCTTTTCCTGGGGCTTTATTCTATGATAATGTTCATAAGAGGCATTGCAGTGGAAGGATGGACAACTACAATGCTCTTCCTTTCTTTTGGTTTCTCCGGGATTTTCTCCCTGATGGGCATTCTTTCAAAATATTTGTCAATGGTGCTTGTTGAAGTTCAGAAAAGACCTTCTTTCTTTACTGAGAATATTGAACGACTAAATAAGAAATGACTAAGACATCAAGTGTTTAGCGACTCTGAAATACAGCACATAAGTGAAACTGTTGAATCCAGGCTTCTGCGCCTAATACTTGCCTTACCGTTTTTCGTAATCGGTTTTTTTATGGTGATTGTTGTTTGGAGTTTCATTTCATTCCCATATACATCAGAAAATGCCGGTCATATCGTCTCTTACACAACTCGAAACGGGATTAATCCTTTCAACGACTATATCAGACTATTTCTGCTTGTTGTTTTTCCTTCGTTTTTACTTCTTTGGGGGTATATGAATGGGTACAAACTTGTAGTGAAAGTAATCTCAACAATTTGTTACCCGTGTGGGGAATACATATCGCAATTTCTCTCGGGCAACCGGAAATTCATATTTGTGCTGCCGGCTCCCGCCATTAAATCACTTTCAAAATGGTGGGACACATTAAAGGTTTCGTCCTCGCTTATCAAATATTCACTTCTCTTGCTCACCACGGCGGTGATAATTCTAAATTTGTCATGGGATAATATGACAAATATCCTTGATGATGGATTTCATGATGGGGAAATGGTTGGGTACCTCCCTGTGATTAAAGCAGAGGAGGGGATATTTAAAAACTCATTTATTATCCATGGATTTGGAAGAAATATCCTTCCATCAATCTTTGCAGAAGAGGTTGGAAATCCCGCAAACAGAATCTATTTCGTCAGGCTTTACAACCTTTTGACTGAAATGGTGGCTCTGTTGTTCCTATGGCTGACTATTGCTACATCATTAAGAATCAGATTCCCTAAAAAGGAGGATGGTTACCGGATTCTTTTCATTTCAATAGTAGTCTTTTCGGTTATCAAAACGACTTTTTTTTGGAATATTGAGATCACAGGACGTGATGCAATATTATATGCCCAGGTCTTCTCCCTGCTGCTTCTTTTGTATTACCAGGACCGGTTCTTTTCAAAACGAATTTTTCTTTTTGCCTTCTCTGCCGGTATCTTAACCCCATTAAGTTTTTTTAATGCTTATGACAGAGCGATTGTGGGTATCCTGCTTGCTTTGTTTATAATTGTGATGCTCATCTTGATTCTCAAGAAAAGTGCAATACCAATCCTCCTTTCGATCAGCGCCGGTGGAGTTGTTTCTTTAACTATCATATATTTGACACTTGGCAGTTCTGAGATAAAATCTGCACTCGAACAAATTTTGTATTGGTCCAAATATGCTGGACTGATCTGGGATATGGAAATAAAAGACAGATCACTGTTGGCTTTAACTATTTTTGGTATCCAAAACATTGCAATAATCTCAATCAGTAGTGTTGTAATCTTCGTAAGCTTTAAATATCATGGAGGATTTATTGAATTCCTCAGAAAAAATGGTGGATTTTTAACAATTTTTGTCATGTCCCTGATATTTCTTAGAATGTCAGCAGACAGGAGTGACACACGCCACCTTTTTGACTCAACTCTGCCTTCACTACTACTATTAAATTTTCTTGTTTCTGCGTTTTTTGTTAAAAAAAAGACAAAACCGGTCGCCGGTTGTTTAGATAGTGAGAACAAATCAGGTTCTCTGCCTGCTGCCATCTTCCCAATCTTTCTGGTGATTGCCATAGTGATAAACAATCCTTATACTGTGACTGCCAGAATAGTTAATCACATTAATAGTTATGGTGCTTCAGACAGCCTGATAATCGCTCCCCGGTATTTAGAACCCGTTAAAAGGATGACCCCTTACCTGAAAAATGAGGAATATTTTTACCCATTGACTTCTGAGGGAATCTGGTTTTACATGTTCAACCTTAAATCACCTACAAGGTTTCATCAAATGCTCTATGCACGTACAGATGAATTTCAACAAGAAGTTGTGACTGCTTTAAAAGTGAAAAAGCCCGGTTATATATTAATGGATACAGCGACGATTTTATCGGCAATAGATTCCACATCAATATTTAATTCAAATCACCTGATTACACAATATGTATTGAATTGTTATAAACCATTTGTAGCGATAGAGAATCAATGGTTTTGGAAGTATGATACTACAGGTTTCATTTTTGAAAGCACAAACAGAGGTACTCTATTGAATACCGAACTTCATGGATCAAAAAAAAGGGACATCAAATTGAGTGGTGTGTTAAATGATTACTCCCCGGGAAATGAAAATCCAGTAATATACCTTTCAGATGAGAAGAATAGCACATTCCTCGCAGTAAAAAGAGGTGTTGAAAGAGAAAATGGGAAGTGGGTATGGAATATTTATGTCCCAACAGGTATACTTTTATCTGGAGAAAACAAACTAAAAGCATGGCTGCTCTCGAAGAGTGGAAAGAGTCTTTACCCCCTTGGAGCCACCGTAAAATTGACAATTGAATAACTATACCAGATCTTTGTCCGAATGAAATGATTTGATAGTGAACTAAGATTTTAAACTCTCGAGCCTTATAACCATAGCAGATGGCCCCGGACAGAACTTATTATAAATCTCAACCAACCTTGTTGAAACATTTTCTACTCCAACATCGGGTGTTTTGTAGGGAATGTATCCATGCTTTATTCGATAATATCGGGAAAATATCCTGAAAGAGAGCATAAATTTAAAGTTGTTTTTCCTTATCGAACTATTTGACAAATCCTGGTCCTGATCTTCAATTAAATTGTAACTCCCATTTATGTCTGCAAACCACCAAAAAGGTGTAAATGCAGTTTGTTTTGCAATTCGCGTTGACAGATCCACATGTTCCCAGGCATTAAAATATATCTCGTCTATAAGCCCAACTTTCTCAAGAATGGATTTTGTAAAATATGAAAAAGCACCGGGAATGTGTTCTGTCAAGCTTATTAGTGGTTCTCCGTTATAGTATGCAATACCTCGCATTTTGGGTGTCCCATCTTCATTTTTGTTAAGCGGACCATGGTAGGCATAGTTAAAATGTTGGATTCCCGTTTTTTTGGAAATGGCGATATATTTATTAAAGACTTCAGGATCCTTAATCAAAATATCATCTTCGAGGATAAAAACATGCTCACACCCGTTATCAAGAAGGTATCTCATCGCATCGTTTTTTGATTTCCCAACACCTTTGTTTTTTTTATGCTGGATAATCTTTGCTTCCCTTCCGGAGTAGACCTCAGGTGGATACGGTTTTCCATCATTTACAACAACAAGCTTATCACAATTAGGAATGGAGTTAAAAAGATTCTTAAAAAACTCCTCCCTTTGGTAGGTAACAATTCCAACTCCCGTTTTCTCCCTCATATCACCCCTCTTGAGACAAGGTGTTTTTTATAATTTTTGATGTAAACAGCCTTTGGGAAATTTTCGAAACGGGAGATAATATTTTTAACAGAGTCAAAATCGCCATTCCGCTCGGCTATCACTGCCATGATCCAATAAATGGTTTCATAATTGATCACAGGTTCGGCAGATAACTTCCACATAAGAGAAGAGATACTCACAGGGAGCATCCGGAATAACCGCATAAATTTTGTCACCTCGGGGTCAGATGTAATTATTTCATTATCCAAAAGATGATTTATTAATCCAAGTTTGATCTTAAAAGCCTCAGATATTGTTTGTTCAAGATTTTGATATTCTTTGTTTTCATCTGCAGGAGATCTGAAATAGACACCAAGCGTGGCATTTACCTTTTTAATATTATATACTCTGCTAACATCTGCAACAAATTTGTAGTCACCCGTTACTTCAAAAGAGCCGTCGAACCGGATATTATGAGTGGTATGAACTTCCCTTCGCCAAAGTGATTGGGGACCACACATATATCCGTTTAATAATCGTAACGGTGAATAAATATCACTGATTTTTACTATTCTGCCATTTTTGGAAGCTTCTTCAAACGACTCATTCTCGACGGTGGAGACAAAATAATCTCCATAAACCAATCCTGTTTTTTCATCTTTTTGAATTTCAGAAACCAGCTTTTCGAGTGCAAATGGTGCGAGTCTGTCGTCAACATTTGCATTGGTAATATATTTGCCTGAGGATATCTCTATCCCTCTGTTCCACGAAGTGTACATACTTTCAGTTTCAGGGGTTCTAAGATATTGGATGTTGTGATTAGCCGGGAGAAATTCATCTATGATCATTTTCTCGTTTTGTGGTGAGTTACTATCCACGATAACAATTTCCACCTCTTCACCTAAAGTCTGGACAAGCAGATCTTCAATTCTGCCTTTGATGAATTTTTCACCCTTAAATAGAGAGATGATAGCTGATACTGTATAATTCTTCATAACCAAAGTTTAACCTTGTTTTGCTGGCTTGAACAGGTTTAATAGAATGTCTGTGTAATTTTTTAGGTTTGAACCAAAAAGCAGCAACCATGCGACAACAAGTCCGGATGCAACAATAAAAGGATTAAGATTAAAGTTGTAGAGAGCGATAAACGCCACACAAATCATTACAAACTGAACAATAAGTTTTATCCCTCCGGCATCAGTGAGATAACTAAATCTGGAGATATCGAATGTCCGTTTGATATAAGTGAGGATCAGAAAATTTCCGAGTAGTATGGTAAGTGAGTAGCCACCAAATCCCACATAAGAACCTGTAAGTTTAATCCCGATAAAGAGAAAAACTGCCACACCAATCAGATTTATTAGTTGAACCAGAGCAAGAAATTTAGCTTTCCCAGTCCCCATCAGCATCGAATAATAAGAATATCCAAAAAGATTCACCGACTCTACCAGGGTAAGCAGAAGGAAAATGTTGTAGGAGAGGGGCGAAGAATAAAAATAAATGAAAATGGCAGCAAATATTGGTGATGATGCCATGAATACCAGTCCGCCGTAAAGAATCCCTTTTTTAGAAAGAGAAAGTGACTCGTTCAGAAGAAAGTCTTTTTCTTCCTCTTTTGATATTCTTGAAGCTTTTGGATAAATCGTTCTGAATGCGGCGAAGAATAATCCCGAAGAGGCTTGTGAAAAACGTTTTGCGATGTCATAATAACCGACATAAGAGACATTTAGTCCACTCCCGACAATGTACTTCAGAACTGGATCTACAGCTGTACCAAGAATTGTTGCTCCCTGAACCCCGATACTAAAACTAAAAAGTGTCCGAAAGATACCAAAGTTAAAATTTGAGGGTTTAAATCCCGGAAGCATTGAAGAAGTTTTGCTAAACACAACCAAAAGAAGAAGTTGCACTGTTGCTGCCACAAGCATGAGGGTTGCCAGGCCCGCAATATCCAGAGCAAACAGCCACGAAAAAAATGCAGCAAGCAAAGTCAGGAAACTGTAAATAATGGCGATTTTGCTGTAAAAAATGAATTTCCCCAGTCCCTCATAAACTGATCTGAAAAAGGTTGAAATGTAGTTAACGTAGAAAAAGATTCCAAGCATCAGATTGGTATGAGTGGCAGAAAGTTTTATTGAACTCTTTATCAGAGTCGGATTTTCGATATAATAAAAATTGCCGATTAAAAATCCAACGGAGAGAATCACAAAGCCAAAAAGGAAAAAGAAGACAAAACCGGTAGAGGTCACTCTCCCAAGCAATTCAGGATTATCTCTTTCTTTTGATACAGCTCTAATTAGCGCAAGCCCAAACCCAAGATCAACTACATTGCTTAATCCCCAAATTGATGAGATTAGGACCCAAACCCCAAAAATATCGCTTCCAAAATTTAAGAGATTAAATTTTAAAGAAACCAGTGAGGCTACCATTGTAAAAATGTAGTGAGCTGCAAGCCAGATGTTGTTGCGTTTTTCGCTCAATTTTTGCTTCCGCCGTTATAAACCTTGATAAGTCTGTCAAGTGACGAAATCACTCCAAGTACCACACTCCAGATTATAATTCCCCTCCCCCAAAACCAGGCATCAGAAAAGAAGAGAGAAATAAGGATATAGACGATAACCCAGATTGAGATGAAAGCATGAACATTAAAAGGTGTATCTTCTGCCTCTTTAAAAATCTTTCTCGTCCTCCTGACAAGATATGAAAGGAAAAAAATCAAGCCGATAAATCCCAGAATTCCTGCTTCTACAAGGATTGCTAAATAACCGTGATGCATCGAATACATCTCAACAAATTTCTTAAATAGTACTTCGGGGAGTTGGTTGTAAAATCTTGATGTGTAAGGAAAGGTATAAATTCCAATTCCGATAATTGGATGTTGCAAGAATCCATTTAGTCCGGTTGACCAAATAAAATATCGGGTAACAAGTGAGTTGGAAATATCACCTGACTCAAGACTTTCGGTGGTGAGTTTTGATTTTTCAGAGAGTCTAAAGAATGAAGTTCCAAAATAACTAATAAGACCTCCACCTCCCACAAAAACAATCACCAACGCGATTACCCCGTAGCGAATCAGTTTTTGCCTTCTAATTTTAAGGTATCCTGACTTTATAATCAAGTGGGTAAATGACATAATTAGAACAACCCCTGCATTCAACCAAACATTTCTGGTCTTGGTAAAAATCAGAGATAAAACCATTATGGTGAACATAGATCCGAACAACCATTTGTTTCTACCCCTGGCATACAACATCAGGATAAAAACAACAACAATCGCAAGCCCCAACATGTCAACATAAATAATCCCTGCAAAGCCAAAAGCCCTTCTTCCTACTGTAAGCCCCTGATAGATGGAGTAAAATGCATTTAAGGTGATCATCCCAAGGTAGAACATGACAAGGAAGTTAACTTTTTTTAGTGTTGTAAGCGTGTTGCTCAATATAAAAATAAGTGTTAAAACTATTCCCCATTGCAAGAAATTAAGAGCTCCAATACCGGGTGCTTTGCTGTTAACCAGCGAGGGGAGAAGTGTTAAAAGAAAAAATATCATTACTCCAGTAAAAGGTGTTTTTCCATCTTTAAAGGTAAAACCTTTATTGGTCACCGCGAATGAAAGTAAAAGATAAAAAACCATGAAGGCAGAGAGACTATAATAAAAGAAAGGATTGATTTCCAGGAATAGTGAGACTAAAAAAATTGATAGGGCAATTCTGAAATTTAACAAACCAATCATTAATAGAGGGAAAGCAACAAGTCCGATTCGGGTTGTGAATTTTGTCCCTGAATCTGCGAGATAATATGTTAAAGGGATAATCAAAACGACTGTAAAAAGCAAAAGGACAAGGTTGAATTTCCAATCATTGCCCTCTTTTCTAATTACATAAGAATCATTCAACAAATTTTCGCAACCTGAAAATATTATTAAGGATGAATTTTATCTTGGGGTCTTCAACTTTTGATGCTATTTCCCTCACAATCAATGCAAACGCAAAAAGACCGGTAGAGAAGATAACAATTATCAAAGTGTAGAGTAAAAGGGGTGGATAAACTTTTTTGTCGTTAGCGACGGCATTATCAAGGGTGAGTATTACAGGTGTATCTTTCTGTTCATCAAACTTGGCCTGTTCATACACAGGGAGAAGAAATTCAAGCATTTCATTATTTATTTTTACATCTCTGTAAAGTCTGAAATATTCGATTGCCTTTGTGGGGAGGGATGCCATGGGAAGTAAAACGGATGAACCGTTTTTTCCCGATTTAATCTCTTTAATCTTTTTCTCGAGTGAGGTCAAAGCATCTTTTAAATTTATGACTGAGGGGGTGTTGGCTCCAAGCATTTTTTCAGCGGTTTCATACTCAACCTGTTTCCTTGCGAGTTCCATCTCGAATTCCGCAAAGGCACTTACACTTGCCTTTACCTGCTGTTCTGCCTCAAAAACGCCATTCTTTTTCTGGTACGCCTCAAGATTATCTTCTGCTGCCCTTAAATCAACCACTACTTCATTATATCTTTTTTCGAGGAATATCCTGTTGTCCTTTGTCTTTCGAGTGTTGATTTCGAGTACCTTTTTATTCAGCAGATTGACAATAAAATTGGCAATGTCTGCCGCCTTTTTAGGATTTTTACTTCTCACAGTTACAGAAACAGAGAGGTCATCATTATTTACGACCGTAATATCATTCATTACTTTTCTTAGCAGGTCAGCAAAAAATTTATGTTCATACTCTTTACGAAGATCGAATTTATCGATAATTTCAGTAATTGTTGTTCTGCTGTAAATTATTGTCAGATAAAAATCAAGATTTGTGGCAGTTCCACCCAAATTTGATAAGCCACCAATCGGCAAACCTGAGATATTCTTTAGAAGAGATGATACCCCTCCAGACTTACCTGATTCATAAGGAACAACCACTGCTGTAGATTCAAATTTTTCATCGATCAAATAGTATATTGACAAATATCCCAAAACTGCTGTTAAAATGGCAACAAAAAAGAGAAGTAGTTTTTTCCTGACCAGGACTACTACAATATCCAGGATTTCAATTTTTCGCTCTTCAGTAATTTTAATTTCTGTCATCTTCACTATTTGAGGTTTAAGGGTCAAAAGAATTTTAAATGGAAATGCAATATAATTATTTTATAAGCTAAAAATTGAGATGGGATTTTTACTTACCTCTTTTATAACCATTTTATATTTTTTTACCGAATTCATTATTAATATATTCATGCAAATAAAATAAAAAATTGGAATAATTTAATGTTCTTACGTTCTACGTTTTATCCGTCAAAATATTTATTGCTTATGTTGCCTCTTTTTCTTCTAAACTCATGCAATAATTCTTTTGTCGGGCCCGTTACCGATGTGCTTCCAATTCAAAACGATACAACCTCGTCCCCGGGGATCGAAAATGTATATCCTGTCCCTACTGAGACACAACTTGCATGGCAGGATACTGAACTTGTCATGTTTATTCATTTCGGAATGAATACTTTTACCGGAAGAGATATCGGTGAGGGAAACGAAAGCCCGGCACTTTTCTCACCTCCGAAAGTTGATGTAAAACAATGGGTCTCCGTTGCAAAAGCAGCCGGTTTTAATTACTTGATTCTTACAGCAAAACATCATGACGGTTTTTGTCTTTGGCCTTCTCAATTCACCGAACACTCTGTAAAAAACAGTCCTTACAAAGGTGGAAATGGAGATATCGTTAAGGAATTATCTGATGAATGTGCTTTGCAAGGGATCAAATTTGGTTACTATCTTTCGATATACGACAGGAATTCAAGCTTTTACGGCACAGCTGCATACAATGATTATTATCGGAATCAAATGATGGAATTGTTATCAAACTATGGTGACATCCATGAAATATGGCTTGATGGTTATCTTGGTGTAAATCCAACGATTACCCATCAAATGTTTGACTGGTTAAGTTTTGCAGAACTTTCGAAGTCGCTCCAGCGTAATTCTCTTATGGCTATTATGGGCCCAGATATCAGATGGGTCGGCAATGAGGACGGATTGGGTTCCGAGACCGATTGGTCTTTCACCCACTCACACCCGGCACACCATGGAATTTCAGATGTGGAAGTATGGTGGCCAACTGAATGTGATGTGTCGATAAGACCTGCCTGGTTTTATCATGACTATGAGGATAATGAAGTGAAATCGGCTGTCTCCCTCGCCGAACTTTATTTAAAATCTGTAGGGAGGAACAGCCAGCTTCTCCTGAATGTCCCGCCAACCACAGGTGGTGTTTTTCATGAAAATGATATTAACAGCCTGCTCGGATTCAGAAGAATTATTGACGATATTTTTAGAACCAATCTTTTTCTTGGGGCAGTGGCAACAGCAAGCAATTCAAGAATCGGAGATACTTACTTTTCCCCCGCAATGGCAATTGATGGAAACAGAAACACATTTTGGGTCCCCGAGATAGGGATAAGAATTGCCGATCTTACAGTTGATATGGGAGCAACAGAGCGAATCAACTATTTCAGGATAGAAGAAGCCATTAGATATGGACAGCGTGTGAAAGGTTTTAAGGTTGAAGGTTATGTAAACGGTTCGTGGGTTACTCTCGCTGAGGGAACTACAATTGGGCGGTCAAGAATATTAAAACTTGACACACCCGCCGAAGTATCCAAAGTTAGATTAAAGATCAAAGATGCACGGGGTGCACCCGCTATCAGACTATTTGGAGCTTATTTCTACGAAAATTAATTCTATTTAAGAATATCTTCGAGTGCTTTGACCACATCATTAACATCCTCATCGGTCAGCTTCGCTGAAAACGGGATGGAAAGAGTTCTCTCTGATATAAAATCGGAATTGGGGAAATCACCAATTTTGTACCCAAATTCCTGCTGATAAAAAGGATGCCAGTTTAGCCCAAGATAGTGAACACCTGTGCCTATTTTTCTCTTGTGCAGTTCTGTGATTAACTGATCCCTGGTTATTTTTGTTTTGGTATCATCCACTAAGATGATGTAAAGATGAAGTCCATGACGCGAAGTCGGGTCGGTTGCTGTTGGCAGAATCAGAGGCAAATCTTTTAATCTTCTGTTATATTCATCCCAAACCTGCTGCCTTCTCTCATGAAATCTTTCAACTTTCCGAAGCTGGTGAATTCCAAGTGAAGCCTGAATATCGGTCATATTATACTTAAATCCGGGAAAGACGATCTGATAATGTTTGTAACCGTCATCCGAAAATCTTTTCCAGGCATCTTTGCTCATACCATGAAGAGCATAAATTTTTAATCTGTTGGCAATTGCTTCATTATTGGTAACGATCATACCACCTTCTGAGGTGGTAAGATTTTTTGTAACATAAAAACTGTAACTTGTCAAGTCATTGAAAGTACCGATCTTTTTCCCCAAAAATTCAGTCTCAATTGCATGGGCAGCATCGTTAATGATATGTATGCCATATTCATTTGCAATCTCATTTAATTTGTCCATATCAACGGCCCTTCCCGCAAAATGTACGGGTATAATCGCTTTTGTCCTTGAAGTGATTTTTCTTCTGACATCTTCAAAATCGAGGGTCATTGATTCCCGGTCAACATCAACAAAAACAGGCTTGGCACCGGAATGAATAACAGCATTGGCTGTTGCTGCAAATGTTAGTGCTGGAACAATTACCTCGTCCCCCTCTTTGATCCCAAGCGCCACAACGCTCAGGTGAAGCCCAGCAGTGCAGCTTGCAACTGCTATTGCATATTTTACACCAACATAATTTTTAAAATCTTCCTCAAACTGTGCAACTTTTGGTCCAGTTCCGATCCAACCCGATTTTAAAGTAGCAACTACTTCGTTTATCTCATCCTGTTCAATTAAGGGACTGCCAAATACAAGATAATTATCTCTCATTTTCAATAACTTTTGCTTTATTCAAATAAACTAAACTTTTAAAATAACGATTTGTTGCGATTAATTTGCCACACAATCGGGTGAACCGTTTCCTGATTTACAAATCAAGTTTTACAAATATCCTTTCGGGAATAAACTTGACGACGGACATTATTATCCTCCAATAGCCGGGAGTGTAGATAACATGTTTTTTTGATCTGAATCCGTTGTAAATCATTTTTGCCACCTGCTCCGGCTCTGCGGTAAGCGGTTTTGGGGTTTCGATCCCCTGAAGCATTTTGGTGTTGATGAATCCGGGCTGCACCGACAAAACTTCCACTCCCTTTTTTGAGAGCCGCTGCCTCAGACCTGAAAGATATGCAGTAAATCCAGCCTTGGCGGCTCCATAGATGTAATTTTTCATTCTTCCACGGTCACCGGCGACACTTGAAATACCAATTATCGATCCACTCCCCTTCTCCTCAAAATAATTTGCCACTTCATTTAATAAACTTACAATTCCCGTAAAATTTGTGTTTATGACTGTGAGAGTTGCAGATTGATCTCTTTCTGTAACATTTTGGTCACCCAAAAGTCCTGCAGCAGCAACAACTACCTCAGGTTTTGGGTTCAGATTACTAAAAAATTCAGGGTGGGTTTCAAACTTTAACACATCAAGATATATCGTTTCGACCTTAATTCCATACCGGATTTGCAAATCTGCGGCAGTTTTATTAATATCCACAACATTTCTTCCGGCAAGTTGAAGGTTAAAACCCCCTTTTGCAAACTCTACTGCAAGAGCCTTTGCCACATCACTTCCCGCTCCGATGATTAAACAATATTTCATGTCAGTTCCAGCCTTTTTGATTGCCTTGATGAAAAAACTCCTTCAGGATCATATTTTTTCTTAATTTCAAGAAACTCTGCAAGCCTTGGATATCCTTTTTTAAATGTTTGTGGATCAAGCCTTGAGTCCTTTGTAAAATAAAATCTTCCACCGTGTTTCAGAACTATTTCATCGAGTTTTTTAAGAAATTTTAAGAGTCCGGGCATTATCGGGAAATCAAGTGCAAGTGTATATCCTTCAAGCGGGAACGAAATCATAGATTCCTGTTTACCAAAAAGTTTTAATACCGCAAGAAATGAACCCCTCCCTTCAACAGCTATCGATTGTAAAACTTCTTTCATTCCATCCCTGCTGGTTTCCAACGGAAGCACAAACTGATACTGAAGAAATCCCTTTTTACCATAAATTCTGTTCCAGTTTGCGATTGCATCAAGCGGATAAAAGAAAGGATCAAGATGAATAATTCCGTTCCCTTTCATCTTGTTCATCATGTAATAAAAACCGTTAAACAATTTGATAGTGAGGGAATTTAGTGATCCCGAAGGGAAATTGAAGGGAACACCAAGCATCCCCTTGTTTTGATAAAAAAGTGGAGTGTTTGCAAATGGTGTATTTTTAATATCTTCTAAATTAGCGTGTTCTCCCCTGAAAAGTATCGATTTCCCGAGGTTTTTTCCCTTGGCAAGACAGTCGATCCACGCAACCGAATAGGTAAATTCTTTTGATTCATCAAATAATCTCATCACAGTGTCAAGATTCTCAGCCGGAAGAGCCTCCTGCTTGATAAAAGCAGTTTCTATCTTTTTTAATGAGAATTCGGCCTCAAGGATTATCCCGGTTAACCCCATTCCACCTATCGTGGCATAAAACAGATCACTTTTTTCAGTCGGCGAACATAAAACTGTTTCACCCGAGGCGAGAAGAATTTTCATTTCTCTCACCCAGTTGCCAAAACAAACCTCTTTGTGATGATTTTTGCCATGAACATCAGAGGCGATTGCACCTCCAACCGTTATAAATTTTGTTCCCGGTGTAACAGGAAGAAACCATCCCTTGGGGACAAAAAACTCAAGAATTGTTGAAAACGAAACTCCGGCTTCACACCTGATCACTCCTGTTTCCTCGTTAAAAGCCAGAAATCTGTCCATTCCTGTAACATCAACAATTGTCTCAGCAAGTGAGCTGTCGCCGTATGATCTGCCAAGCCCCCGGGCAATCAATTCAACACCCTTTTTAACTTGCTTTTGGGCTCTTAATTCATCGGTAATTTCAAATACATTTGCGTCAACTACAGGGTATTTACCCCAGTTGCTAATTTTTTGTTTTTTCATTTTTTTTGCTCTATCGGATTCCCATAATCTCTATTCGACCAGACGCAAATATAACTATTTTTCAGCAGTCACTTTGAGAATAAGAGGTGGTACAATTTGAGAGGAGGAAAGATATTGTGTTACAAAGTAAACCAATAACACTTGACAACCGGTTAAAAATTGCGTAATTTACGCAACGCTTTTTACGCAATTTTAAAAAATCAAAATGAAAATCAAAAATCCCTTTATTTTAAGCAGCTATATCTCACCTGAATGGTTTTGTGACAGAGAAAAAGAGACGACACGAACCATTGATGCCGTTGTAAATGGCAGAAATCTCTTGATATTTTCTCTGCGGAGACTTGGCAAAACACAGTTGATAAAACATTCTTTCCATTTACTGAATGAAAAACACAACTTTTCGACAGTCTATTTTGATATCCTTCACACCCGGAATCTTAACGAATTCACACAGGCATTTGCGGACTCTGTCTTCCATTCTTTGGAACCTGACACAAATTCACTATTAAAAAAAGCTACAAAAATACTTTCCAATCTTCGGGTCTCGTTAAGTTTGGATTCAATATCGGGACAGCCGTCACTACAACTTGATATAAAAGACCCGCGGGAATCGGAAGCGACGCTTTTCAAAATATTTGAATATCTGAGTTCCCTGAAAAAGAATATTGTAATTGCAATCGATGAATTTCAGAAGATAAGTGTCTATCCCGAGGATAATGTTGAAGAACTCCTCAGGTCGTTTATATCTAATTGTCCAAATGTGCGTTTCATTTTCTCGGGAAGTAGCAATCACTTGCTTATGTCGATGTTTGACTCTGCGAGCCAACCGTTTTATAAAAGCACTGAAATGATGAAACTTGAAAAAATCGAAAACGAACCATATCTCGATTTTATTAAACGACAATTTAAGAGTTTTGACAAATCAATTGATGATGGACAAATAACCGATCTATTGATGTGGTGTCGGTCCCATACATTTTATGTGCAATATGCTTTTAATAAACTGTTTAGTATGACAGACGCGGTGGTTTCAGATCAGGACATTACTAATGTAAAACTGACAATCCTTGAAGAAAATGCCCCTGTTTATTACTCCTGGTCGCAACTTCTCACTAAAGTTCAGTGGGACCTCCTCACAGCTATTGCCTCTGAAGGGATCATTTCTGCAATATATTCCACTGATTTCATCACAAAACACAGACTCGGCAGCACCAGTACCGTAAGAACTGCCCTGCGTGCTCTGCTCTCCCGCGAACTTGTTTATGAATCACAAGCCGGATATCAGGTCTATGATGTTTTCCTCAGCAGGTGGCTGGAGCGGGGGAAGTGACAAAATCACATAAGCCGATTTTATTTTTCTCAACCCCAATTTGTATTTTAGAGGTCAATAAAATTTAATAACACTAACAGAGCCGCCATGATAATGAGAACAGACTTCACATCAATAGATCACTATATTTCAGAAGCCAATGAAAATGTTCGAGAAACTCTCCAAAAAATCAGAGAAGTCATCAGGGAAGCCGCACCAAACACAACCGGATGTATAAGTTATGGAATGCCTGCATTTCGTTTAAAGAAGGTAGTTGTATATTTTGCTGCTTTCAAAAATCATATCAGTCTGTTCCCGGAACCATCAGGAGTTGCAGCATTCGAAGAAGAACTCCACCCCTACAAACACACAAAAGGCACCATCCAATTTCAATTGAATGAACCGATCCCCTACGATTTAATCAAAAGGATAGTTGAATTCAGGTTAAAAGAAGCGATGACCCAAAAAGATCATTAATAGATATGTAATTATTGTCCAAGGTGGTATTTCATCTCTCAGCCGGCAATCGAGACCTACAAATATTAATCCATCTCAGATGGAAATGGCATTATCCGTGGAAATCCGTGTTGCATCCGTGATAATCTGTGGAACCATAAAAATACCCCCCTCCGCGAAACTCCGTTTAATCAGCGTGTACCTGTCCGCAGTGGCGGATCTGCGTCCCCCATTTCCCTATTGCATTCTTCTGACGGCAATCGAGGACGATTACCACTCCTCACTCTATCGATATCATGTCTCCGAAGTTCTGAGGTTCCGAAGCTCCGGAGTTCCCCCTCTCCGATTTAAATTTGTAATAAACCCTCCTGATTTGTATATTTGTAGTTCGATTTTTTGGACTATTTGAATTGAAAATTAAGATTTCGGGTTTGGAATTAGGAACCAATGAACTTGAGTTCACGGGTAAGGTCGAAGAATTGGGTCTGGAAGCCCCTTTTTACGGCAATTTCAAACTAAATATCACTTTTGAGAAGTCACATCATCAACTGCTCGCAACTGTAAATTTGCAGGTAAATGCCCTGTTTGAATGCGACAGATGTATTGCTGAATTCAATTCTCAGAGGGATATCAACTTTACTTTGCTTTATCTCTTTGATGAAGAGAGCAGAGAAACCGATGATCCCGATGTCAATTACCTCTCCCGTGAGGCAGACAAAATTGACATTACAACAGAAATTTACGATTATGCTTACCTGGATATTCCATTTAAGATATTGTGTAAAGAAGAATGTAAAGGGCTTTGCCCTAAATGTGGTGCCGACCTTAATCAGGGCGACTGCGGATGCCCCAAAGATGAGTTTAATCCCCTTTGGCGTGATCTTGAAAAACTGCGTGACGAATTTGAAAATGAAGAATAATTATTAACCTAATTTGACGGAACTTAGAGATGCCAAATCCTAAAAGAAAGATGTCGAGAACCAGAAGAGACAAAAGAAGAACACACTATAAAGCTGTTGCTCCTTCAGTTGGTTCGTGCCCAAATTGTGGCGAAGTTAAATTAAACCACAATGCTTGCCCTTCTTGCGGTTATTATGCCGGAAGATCGATGTTTCTGCCCAAGAAATAACTAACCGGTCCATTCAATGCAGAGCTCCGGAAATAGCTCCGGCAAGTGTAGAGTTTTGCTCGATGCAATGGGTGGGGATTTTGCGCCCTTAAACGAAATTAAAGGCGCTATTTCGGCTGAAACCGACGATAAAAATCTTGAAGTGTGGCTCGCGGGCGACAAATCGAAGATTATATCTGTGATGAAAGAAAACAACCTTTCATTCGACATAAGCCGTATCGTTGACGCTTCACAGGTTGTTACTATGAGCGATCCTCCCGTCCAGGCATACAAAGAAAAACAGGATTCATCACTCGCTGTCGGTTTACGATTTGTTAAAAATGGTAACGCCGATGCTTTTGTAAGCGCCGGAAACACCGGTGCTGTTATGACCTTCTCTGTATTAATTTTTCGGAAAATCAAAGGTGTCGACAGACCTACAATAGGCACACTCATGCCATGTGTTGGGGGTTATTGTACCATCTTCGATGCAGGCGCAAGTGTTGACTCAAAAGCCCATCACCTCGCAGAATATGCCGTGCTTGGTTCAATTTATGCTGAAGAGATGTTGAATATTAAAAACCCTCGAGTGGGGGTTTTAAGCGTTGGTGAAGAGGAATCAAAGGGAAATGAAGTCTCGAAAAAAGCCCGGGAAATGATAAAAACCCTCGGTCTCAATTTCCTTGGGAATGTTGAAGGGAAAGATATCCTTAAAGGGAATGTGGATGTTACAGTGTGTGATGGTTTCACGGGTAACATCGTTCTGAAATTTGCTGAAGGTGTAAATTATCTGCTTAAACACCTGATAAAGGAATATGCTGATGAAAGCATCTTCAAGAAAATCAAAGTTGGGTTGTTCAAAAGCTCGTTAAAAGCGATCTTTTCAAAACTTAACTATGAAAATTACGGCGGTGTTCCGCTTCTCGGTGTTGATGGAATTACAATAATCGGACACGGATCAAGCTCACCCCTCGCTATTAAGAACATGGTACTTAAAGCCGCAGAAGCACACCGGAAAGAGTTGTTAACAAAACTCGCCGGGGCAATTGCCAGCCGTAACATTGACCACAATGAAGGAAATCCCGAATGACCAACAACTCCAAATATAACGCCGTAATTACCGGCGTAGGAATGTATGTCCCCGATGAAGTGCTCGATAATGCTTACTTTTCAAGTTATCTCGACACAAATGATGAATGGATTGTCTCAAGGACAGGAATTAAAGAAAGAAGAATTTTAAGAGACGGACCCACAAGCGAAATGGCTTATGGTGCCCTTAAAGACCTTATTGATACCACGGGACTTGATCCCAACGAAATTGATGTTATTATAATAGCAACCGTTACCCCCGATATGCTCTTCCCCGCCACTGCCTGCATAGTTCAGGAAAGAATTGGCGCTTCAAATGCATGGGGATTTGACCTTTCTGCTGCTTGTTCAGGATTTCTTTTTGCAGTTCAAACGGGTGCAGCATTCATTACCTCAGGTGCTTATAAAAAAGTTGTTGTTATTGGCGCCGATAAAATGACCTCAATTGTTGACTACTCCGACAGAAACAACTGTATCCTCTTTGGTGACGCCGCTGGTGCAATTCTTCTTGAAGCCACCGAAGACAAAACAATTGGAATAAAAGATTCCATTTTGCATATTGACGGAACAGGTGTCGATGTTTTGAATATGAAAGCCGGCGGAAGTTTAAACCCTCCCACCCATGAGACTGTTGATAAAAAAATGCACTACCTGTATCAGGAAGGAAAAGCAGTTTACAAAAGAGCTGTTCTTGGGATGGCTGAAGTTTCTGCAGAAGTTGCTGAAAAAAACAACCTTACTCCGGACGATATCGCATGGCTTGTTCCTCATCAGGCTAATCTTAGAATTATCGATTCCACCGCAAATCGTCTGGGAATCGGTATGGATAAAGTTATGATTAATATTCACAAATATGGTAACACCACTTCCGGTACGATACCAACCTGTCTGGCAGAATATTACAGAGATGGCAAAGTGAAAAAAGGTGACAACCTTATTCTCTCTGCTTTTGGTGCAGGATATACATGGGGTGCTATCTATTTGACCTGGGGTATCGACTAACATGGCAAAAAGAGCGCTTCTTTTCCCCGGACAGGGCTCACAGTATGTCGGAATGGCTAAAGACCTTCACGAAAATTCAGTTGAAGCAAAGGAAATGATCAAAACAGCCGATGCTGCTCTTGGTGTTCCCCTTTCTCATATTATGTTTAACGGTCCTGAAGAAGAACTTAAACAGACTGAATATACCCAGCCTGCCATTTTTGTTCACAGTGTTGTGCTTGCTTCTCTTTTGAGAAGACTCGATTTTGAAGGAGCAGCGGGACATTCACTCGGTGAATATTCTGCTCTTGTAGCTTGTGGCGCAATTCAGTATTACGATGCGGTTCAACTTGTCCGATTTAGAGGACAGGGAATGCAACAGGCAGGAACCGATTTCCCCGGAACCATGGCCGCAATAATTGGACTCGACAGGGATACCCTTGAAAACATTTGTGCTGAAGCATCTGCAGAAGGAATTGTGCAGTGTGCAAATTTTAATTCACCCGGTCAGATTGTGATTTCAGGAAGTGTTGCCGGGGTGCTTAAAGCGATGGAACTTGCAAAAGCAGCAAAGGCACGGCTCATTTCTCAACTTACTGTCTCAGGAGCATTTCACTCCCCATTGATGCAGTCGGCAAAAGACCAACTCAAATTGAAACTCGATTCAGTCAATTTTTATGATGCCAAATTCCCTGTTTATGCAAATGTGACAGGGAAACCTGAAAAAGAGAAAGAAGAAATTAAACAAAATCTCTTTTTGCAGGTGACTGCCCCTGTGATGTGGGAAGACACCATCAGGAATATGATTGCCGATGGATTTGACGAATTTGTGGAAGTGGGCCCCGGTCGTGTTCTGCAAGGATTGGTAAAACGAATAAATCCTGCGGTTGTTACCTCAGGAATCGATAAATTTGCAGATATTGAAAAATATTTGTAGCCTTATATTCATTATTAACTAATATTTGATATATTTTCAGATTGAATATGACAGATTTAAAAGATAAAAGAGCACTTGTCACGGGAGGTTCCCGCGGCATAGGAAAATCGATAGTAGAAGAACTTGCAGCCATGGGCTGTTCTGTTGTTTTTACTTACCAATCTTCTGACGAAGCTGCAAAGGTTATTGAAACTGAGCAAGCTGCCCTTGGCAGAAAAGTGCTCGGTTTTAAAGCTGATGCCGCTAGTTTTGATGAAGCTCAAAAAGCCGTCGAATTTACAGTTCAAAACCTCGGTGGGTGCGACTTCCTCGTCAACAATGCCGGAATCACTCGTGATAAATTTCTCATGATGATGAAAGAGACTGATTTTACTGATGTGATCGACGCAAACCTTAAAAGCGTTTTTAATTATACAAAAGCTGTAATAAAACCGATGATGTCACAAAGATTTGGAAGAATCGTGAACATCTCCTCGGTGGTAGGCATTACCGGAAACGCAGGCCAGGCAAACTATGCCGCCAGCAAAGCCGGTATGATAGGTTTTACAAAATCGATAGCCAAAGAAGTTGCGTCAAGGAATATCACCTGCAACGCTGTGGCTCCCGGTTTTATTCAAACTGACATGACTGCAAAGCTCAAAGACGAGATAAAACAGGAATTATTAAATCACATCCCGCTAAAAGCTCTTGGTGAATCTACTCATGTGGCAAAAACTGTCGCATTCCTCCTTTCACCTGCCGCTGACTATATAACCGGTCAGGTTATTGCTGTCGATGGCGGAATGACGATGTAATTATTTTATTATTAACTTAACAAATAGGAGTAAATAATGGACATTGAATCAAAATTCAATCAAATTGTTCAAGATAAACTTGGTGTAGAAGAATCACAGATCACCCCTGAAGCAAGCTTCAGAAACGATCTTCAGGCAGATTCACTCGATCTTATGGAACTTTTCATGGCTTTCGAGACTGAATTTGGCATTTCAGCACCAGAAGATCAGGTTGAAAAACTTGATACCGTTGGCGCAGCTCTTGCTTTCATCAAAGAAGAAACAAGCAAAAAGTAAATTTTATTTGCCGGGCGAAGGCCGTTATTAATAACTCCCAACCCGGCTTTACCTTTTTCCCAGGTTCATACCTATGAATAACAGACGGGTCGTTGTTACCGGGCTTGGTGCGGTAACCCCCATCGGAAACAATCTTCAAGAATATTGGAGTGGACTCCTCACGGGAAAAAACGGTGTTGAGCTCATTACAAAATTTGACACTACCAATTTCGATACAAAATTTGCCGCCGAAGTTAAGGACTTTAAACCCGAACTCTATGTCGATTTTAAAAATCTAAAAAGAATCGATAATTTTTCGGTTTATGCTTTAGCTTCCGCAACTCAAGCCATGGAAGATGCCGGGTTCGCTTTGGGTTCCTACGATCCTGATCGATTTGGTGTTATTTTTGGAAGCGGTATTGGCGGGTTAAAATCTCTCGAGAACCAGTTTCTCATCTATTATAACGACAATTCCCCAAAGAAAATTTCTCCTTTTTTCGTCACGATGATGATTGCAGATATTGCCGGGGGCCACATCTCAATAAAGTTTGGACTCAAAGGTCCCAACTATTCAACCACTTCCGCTTGTGCAACTTCTTCACATGCCATTGCAGATGCTTTTATGTTGATTCAACGCGGAACTGCCGATGCGATGATCTGTGGAGGTGCCGAAGCAGCAGCTACTGAATTGGGAATTGGCGGGTTTGGTGCCATGCGTGCAATCTCAACCTGGAACGACAGATTTAAAGAAGCAAGCCGCCCTTTTGACAAAGACAGAAATGGTTTTGTACTTGGTGAAGGTTCCGGTGCTCTCATTCTCGAAGAATATGAACACGCCGTTAAGCGGGGTGCAAAAATTTATGCGGAAATTTGTGGTATTGGTCTCACAGGCGATGCATTCCACATGACTGCCCCCGATCCTGATGGAGATGGTGCCGTAAGAGCAATGAAAGAATGTATTCGTGATGCCGGAATTGATCTGAACAAAGTTGATTACATCAATGCTCATGGAACTTCAACAATTTTAAACGACAAAACAGAAACCAAAGCGATTAAAACCGTTTTTGGCAAACATGCATATGAGCTTGCCATTTCTTCCGTAAAATCGATGACCGGTCACCTTCTGGGTGCTGCCGGAGCAATTGAAGCTGTGGCTACCGTTCTCGCAGTAAAAAATGACATTATCCCCCCTACCATCAATCTTGATACACCAGATCCCGAGTGTGATCTTTTTTATACGCCAAAAGTCGCAATTAAGCGAAAAGTCGATTATGCAATCAGCAACACCTTTGGGTTTGGCGGGCATAACGCCTCTCTCCTCTTTAAGAAAATCGAGGTATAGTTTTGTTCGGCTTTGTTCGCGATTATTTTAGAAGGCTTGAGCAGAAAAAACTACTCAAAAGAAAAGACTTTAAGAAACTTGAAGAACTTATCGGAAAAAAGATTACCAACCCCGACAGGTTCATCGAAGCTCTCACCCATCGCTCTGCTCTCGACCAGGGTAAGTTTAAAGTCTCCAACGAGAGACTTGAATTTCTCGGTGATGCAGTTCTAGGAATGATTACTGCCGAAACTCTCTTCGAAATGTTCCCAAAAACCAACGAAGGAGTCCTCACCAAAATGAGATCCAACCTTGTGAACAAAAACAATCTGTTTGAAGTGGCACAAGGGATGAATCTTTATCAATTTCTTTTTATTCAGGAAGATCTTGTCAGTGGCAAATCGGTAGGGATAAAATCCATTCTCGCTGATGCACTTGAGGCATTAATTGGAGTGGTTTATATTGAATATGGCTTTGTCGTAACCAAGGATTTTATCCATAAATATATCCTTGAACCGGGTCTCACCAAAGGTGTACATGTCACCGATGAAAACTACAAAAGCCAGCTCCTTGAACTGATTCAGAAGAAAAAAGTGGAACTGCCTCGGTATTATGTCGTGGATGAAACAGGGCCTGAACACGAAAGAGTTTTCACCGTCAGAGTATCAGCCGGTTTGCATGTCCTTGGCGAAGGAACAGGCAGAAACAAAAAGTCAGCCGAGCAGGTTGCCGCCAAAATGGCTCTCGATAACTTCCAGTCAGGCGAATTCTTTTCGGAATAAAGCTTAAAAGTTTAATATTTGTTATTTTTATGGTCAGTGATTAAAATAAATCTTTTCACACCGGTGGCGATCCATGAAAGTATTATTTGTAAAGATATTCCTTCTTGTATTACTGATATTTCAGATTTCAGTAAATTCACAAGATAAAAAGCTTGACATCCCCAACCTGTTAAAGGTAAGGATTCCACTAACCGATCTTCCTCCGGGAACCACCCAACAACAATCCGGCGATACTTCATTTTTCCCATCCGACCCAAGAAATATGTGGCAATATTGGGAAATGACACCTGATTTTCAAACGACTCCTTATGTGAGAATCAATGAAGTACTCTCCGATACAATAATTGGGGGGCGATTGTACCAAAATTATAGAATGTGCCGATTGATCAGGTATGATCCGGTTGAACGAAAATTATTTGGTTGGAGTAGTAATTCTGATCATTTAATCGCGGACTTTTCAATAGAAAAACCCGGGATACCAATATACTGTGGTATGGATTTTTTCGGTGACGAGGGGAGTTTGAATTACCACAATTATCCTGCCAGCCTGGAAGTGTTAGGAGAGCAACGGGAAGTTCGAGCCTTTAGATACGAAGCTTACGGCTCAAGTGGTGTCATATCAGATAATGAATATGCCAAAGGAATTGGTGCGTTCTATCTTTTCTATGTCTCTTGGGGTCATGGGAATGTTGTTATATTCACTTACAGCCTTAGGCAAGCTAAAATATATGATGATACAGGAGTTACGCTATATTATACCCCAACAGACAAACCCGAAATAATATTTACCTCCCCACCATCTGAAATAAATACAATGGTTCTCAGAAAATCAGTCAAAATCGGGCATCCATATAACAAAAAATATACTTTAAATCAAATGCCCAAATATTACAATTTCATAGATTCAGCCATTATTGAGGGATATTATTCAAATGGCGTTAATCTAATACCTGCTCCTCCACAAAAACTTGCGTTCGAACCCCTTGCTGACTCATCAATGATCGATTATCAATTAAATGATTCCCTGATGCGTCAGGGATACAAATTTAATTACCGATTTATCGCAATCGATAAAAGTATTCTTCCACAATTAGACACACTGCCAAAGACCGGTTATTTTTCTCTAAATTATTCCCTGGTGGGTATTGAAGACATTCCTGAAATTGAGATCGGTTATGAACTTGATCAAAACTATCCAAATCCATTCTCCATAGGAGGAGGTTCTCAAGATGGTTCAACCGTTATCGATTATAAACTCAAGCAGGCAGGCTATGTTAAGGCGGTAGTTTATGATCTCTTAGGAAGTGAAGTGACAACTCTCGTCGATGGAGAAATGTCCAAAGGGACACACTCTGTCAAGTTTGACGGAAATGGCCTCTCACCCGGTGTTTACATCTTCCGCATAACCTCCATGGGGCAGACAAAAGCCATAAAAATGGTGCTGGGGAAGTAGAATTTCAGAACCGCAGTACTTCGGAACTCCTGAACCTCAGAAGTTCTAAATCTCTGAGGTTCCGAAGTGCCAAAACTGTGAATCTCCGAAGTACCGGGGTTCCGAAGTTCTCATTTCAAAAGTATCATCTTCGAATATTTCCTCTTCCCGCCAAATTCCAACACATATAAATAGACACCACTATGGAGGCCATTTCCATCAAACCGGAGGCTGTTTTTACCTCTTGTTGCTGTTATGACCTCTGAGTGCACCACACTACCGGTTACATCATAGATGGTTAAACCGGCGCTACCCTCTTCCGGGGTATTAAATTCAATGATCGTTGACGAGTTAAACGGGTTTGGGTAATTTTGTGCCAGACTAAATTCTGATACAACCGAACCATCCTTCACGCCGGTGGCATTTCCATTATAGAGCGGCATATAGAACAACTTACCATTTTGGGCAGGCAATAATATTTTGTTATCAGACAGGTTTACCCCAAGAGGTGAATAACCAAAAGGAAGTCTGCTATAACGCCATTTGTCAGTTGGCGAAAGTGAAGTATAGATACCGCCAAGTTTATCTATAAGCACACTAATCCCGCCCATTGTAATCATATCCATGATTGGGGCTCGTGTTTCAAAAGATTCAAAAGTCCAGGTTTCACCCATATCGGTGGATACTCGTCTCTCACCTTTTTGATTTAGAACAATCAAGGTACTGTCGGAGGAGAAACCAACCTTTTGAAAAGTTTCAACCTGACCAAGAGAAATGTAATGAAATGAAGCCCCTCCATTTGTTGAGATAAATACACTTCCCAATTCACCAACTGCCGCAATTCCATTTTCACCCCATGTGTCAATAGCAAGAATGGCTCCGGTATAAGGAGAGAAAAGGATATTTGTCCACGTAATTCTCATATTTGAATTCAAAACACCTCGGTTAATAGTTCCATAATCTCCTGCCGCATAATAATGATTTGGCGGGGCTGAGGTGATTGCATAAAACATCGTACCGCCACCAAGTGGGTCAAAGATTTGATACCACGAAAATCCTCTATTATTTGACAAGAAAAAACTGTTTCCCCAAGTGTACCCCACAATATAATCGTTGTTTGGGTTACGCCAAAATCTATACGTTGGAAATGCTGTCGGTCGAGTGATCATTGTCCAATTATCCGGAGGAGAGTCAGTTCTAGCTATTTTGCCCAAACTGTCACCAACAATTACACAACCATCGGAGAGGATAATGGCTGCCGAGATACTGTTTGTTATGGGTGTCTGCCATGCCTGTGGCTCGTTGACAAACACGGATGATCGGAAGCTGTACCAGGAGTTAAAGTTATTCCATCCATACATATTTCTTGCCCTTACACGCCAAAAATAGATTGTTGAATCGGTCGGGAGATTAACAGTGTGTGATGTTGAAGAAATATCGTTGATGTTTTCAATAATATTGACGGTATCTCCTTCTGCCAATTGAAGGTGGTATCCTATGATCGGTGTAACTGCCCAGGGTTCCTCCCACTTAAGGGTTGTGTTTCGCACTTCATAAGGCGAACCGTTAAAAGGATAAATTCTCAAGACATTTGGAGGGATTTGTAAACCATCCTGGGGTGAGAACTTAAATATCCTGCCATTTGCACAAAGTAAGTATGCCGTATTTTCGTCAGCAGGTACCGGAAATTTACTGACAATTCCGGGGCCCAAATTTATCCTGATAAAATTCGAATTGTTGCCAAAATTATAAAAAAAGTCCCCTTTATCATACATAACCGCGATGAGTCCACCCGGTTTATGGTTAACTTCTACCAAACTGCCATCCTGATTAACTCTTCCACCACTTGTGTCATTATGCCAGGTCGTAAATCCCCCTGAGGTTGTATTATAAAGACCAAGTGATGAGGGATCAAAACTTAACATCATATTATTAAAATCGCGAATGTTCCATGAGTTGCCCCCATCGGTCGTAAAAAATGCTTTACTTTGAAAATATCCATATCGATACACAGCTGAACCGGTTAAACCGTCATAAAATTCGAGATTGGTGAAGGAGCCCCCCGATAAACCGGTGGATAAAGGCGTGATTTGTTGCCATGAAGGATTTGTCATAAAAATAGAATCGGTGGTGCAGAAGAATATTGTATCTCTTCCCTTAAATGCCGCACCTATAATCATTTTTTGCATGGGGGAAATGATAGACCGCCAGGAATTTCCACCATCACTTGTCTCAAGAATCAAACCAGCAGCACAGATTGCTATAAACTCTGATTCACTTCTCTGAACAAACTTTTGCACAATCCCGGTAACTGCGGGAGGAGTTGTTTCATTCCAGGAGTAACCACCATCTGTGGTTTTTAAAATTTTGCCATTGGCGAGTCCAACAAATCCTTTGACACCGTTAACAAAAAAGAGACAAGATGCTTCTTCATTTCCGGGCAGTTCCAACTGTTCCACCTTTATATCGCGGTGTCCCAACTTGTGATAAGTCATTATTGCATCTGACTTATTACTACCGATGTCACTAATTACAAGTTTATCCCAGGTAGTTGGAATGATGGAGCCAAATATCATGGAATTATTTCCAAGCATAATCACTGTGACTGTCGACGTGTCCGCAAAAGAGAATTTTTTAAGGTGCCTGTTACCATAACCGATATTCTCAAGACTCCATATCTCATTATCATTCAGGTAGGCAAACTTTACATAAAGGTCAGTTCCACCCGGTTGAAAGGATCTTTGTATATCTCCGGTCATTGAAAGAAGATAAACCCGGTTGGAGTTGCCGATAAGATAAAATCCATTGTCACTTTTGCCAAATGTCCTGAAGTTTTCAAGGGGAGAAGGTAATGACACTTTTACCCATGAGAAGCCGTTATTTGTTGAGTAAAGTATTCCTCGTGTGGCGGAATATTGCTCAATCGCAAAAAGATATCCCTTGTCGTAGAATGGTGCCGTTTTAACCGGACCATAAGCCCAGGTTTTAGAAATCCATGTTACACCGAGGTCAGTGGAGACATTGATCCCTCCTTCGGGAGGAAAGTTAACACCATGTTTATGATTAAAAAAGGTGCCGTATCCAAATTTTTCACCCGACCAAAGTGTGTTTGCAAGTGTCCAGGATTCACCGGCATTAAAACTGTGATAGACATACTGGCTGTCTCTTATTGCAACAAGTGAATCCCTTCCGATGGAATACATCCACATAATCTTGTCGAGTTGAACCGTGGGTTTTCCATTCTTCCATGTTGCTCCCCCATCACTGGTGAGACTATAGTGAGGGCTGCTCTTCCAGTAAGCGATACCGTTTAACGAATCGGAGAAATGGACATTGGATGTCCCCTTTCCGGTAAAAAAACTTAATGCCCATGGTACTACCACTTCTGTACCCGAAGGCGATGTTGATTGTGCGCTTACCTGATTAAAAAAGGTAAGGAAATAACAAACGATAAGTGTCAGATATTTCATAAAATGCCTGAAAATAGTTAAATATCTCAAATTTCCACCCCGACTTATAGTCAATTCAAATAAACAGCATTGTATTTCTAATTTACATTTCCGGTTCGATACTTCCAGATTTTGAGATGAAGCCCTGTTTCCTTAAAATAAACAACAGCAGAGGTGATCAAAACCACGGCAACAAGTGCTACATAGGAATCTCTTAACCCCACACTTCGATAGACTGCTGAACCAATATTACCAATAATTACCCACTGAATTACATAAGCTACTGTTACATTTCTGCCGATCATTGCAAAGTAGTTGAAGAATTCATTCTCCTTTGAATAATGGACTAATTGATCGATCAGAAGTGCAAAACCTCCCGTAAATCCTGCCGCCCACAACCCGTATTCCAATCCGTGATGGTAATAATTTTTTAATGTTGCAGCAGTGGTTATTCCAAACTCGATTGTGTAAACGACCCAAACAGCCCACACCACCAAAAGTGGAAATATGATCTGTTTTTTCTCAAAAATCCCAGCCATTTCTGACTTCATAAAAAGAGATACACCATATCCCAAAAGTGGATATGCTGCCCATGGGAATATTGGAAAATATGACCAGCTCGAGTCACCACCCAACACCGAGACAAAATATCTTATACTTCCGGAAGTGTTATTAATTGTCGAGTTAATGAGTGGTGTCAGGTAAAAAATTACCAAAGCCAGGATCAGTGGAATAACAAAGTTGACATCAAGAAGTTTTTTTAACAATGCCATTACAATTGTTGTAACACCTGCAAGTACAAGGATATCTATACCAAATATAAAATCCAGGGGATTTACATTTGATTGCCCCGTGGCAATTTTATAGAGCAGATTAGAGTTTAAGGCAATATTAAGTGTTATCCCACCCATCAGAAGTTTTACTCCGCGCAGCAGCATCGTTTTAAAGTCTTTGTTTGTCCTCGAAAGAAAATATCCCATTACCGTCATAAAAACGGGAGCAGCCGGTGGTCCACCCAAAAAGAGAGATATCCTCCCTGTCATACTTCCATAAATGGAAGGATCGGCAAACACTTCCATAATATGAACCTGTATCATAAACAGTACTGCAAGCCCCTTTAAAACATCAGCGGTTATCGATCTTTCTTTCATTCTCTTTCCTGTGTAAAATTCTTTGACCTTTTTTGACAGTCCAAGGGTGTCTTCAGGTTTAACATAAGTGTATGATTCTCATTTCAACAGGACCATTTTTCCGGTGAGGGATTTTCCTCCATCGCGTACTCGATAAAAATATACACCCGATTCCATACCTGTTGCATCGAATCTAAAAGTGTTCTCCCCTCTGATACCTTTTATCTCTTCAGAAAGCACCAATGAACCCAATGAATTAAACACCTCCAACCTACAACTGTTAGCTTCCGGAAGTGAAAAATGTATCACAGTTGATCCGTTAAATGGATTTGGGTAGTTGCCGAGGGTGAATTCTGACGGCGCCTCAGAGTTTTCATCTTCGATGCCGGTGAAAATACCGGGGCGCTCACCTTTGTAAAACTCTCCGGAGACTGTTCCGACCACATAGGAGAAATCGGGTAGAAGAGCTACCGAGGTCAGATGGTCCGTCATACCGCTGTTCAACTCCTGCCAGGTCTGACCCGAGTTGGTTGTGGCGATGATCTTCCCGTTGTTTCCAACTACAATTGACTTTCCATCGATGCTTTTTGATCCACCATTTAATGAGTACCCGGGAGAGGTGTAGGTTGTTGTCCAGCTTATACCGGCATCGGCAGTAAAAGAAATTGCGCCCGAACTGAAGGCAATGTACCCTCGCTGAAGCGCGACTCCGCCCACTACATTACCTCCATGCAGGTTATGATTTGCGTAAATATTGTAGCCATAGTCCTTGCTTACCATCACGAGTGACCGGAATCTGTCTCTAATCCATACAAGGCCGCCACTTCCGGCGAGTATTTCGTCGTACCAGTATTCGTGGGTTTGACGAATCAGTTTCCAGGATGTGCCTCCGTTAGTGGTCCAGTAGAGCCGGGATTTTATGTCGTAGGGCCCCGGAAATTCAACATAATTAATTAAATATCCATTGTTGGAGTCCAAAAAGACAACATCACTCTGATAAGTTCCTGCTGTATATTGCCTTTGCCAGGTTTTGCCGCTGTCGTCACTGAACCAGAGCGTAAAATCGATCATTGTTAACCTCTGTGGCGAGATGGCATGAACATTCAACAACGGACGGACATCAGACGAGGGTTTCCAACTTTCACCGCCGTCTGTTGTTGTAAAGACCAATCCCCTCGTCCAGAATGAAACCCCTGGTATTTTGCCGCAAACTATCCCAACATTTTCATCCGCGAAACGTAGATTCCACAGCTCAATGCCCTTGGTAACCCTGATCAATTGCATCCAGGAAGTGCTTTTGTTGTACGCCCTCGCCATAATTGGGCCATTTCCAGCCACATAGAACCAATTATCTTCAGTTTTATACGCGGTAAGGTATTTACCGAATGCCGGGGCTTGCCCTCCATATCTATCGAAAAAGATCGTATCGGGCCTTATCACGCACAGAACGATCGAGCCACCGTCGTCAGCAAAAAGAACCGAATCCTTGCCCTTGTGCCACGCAGCGATAACCGTATCACCGGCCATGTACTCTGCCTGAACTGCATTCTTCCAGTCGATGCCACCGTTTGTGGAGGCCACAACCTTTCCCTCCCTTCCAAAAACCGTTACCATAGTGTCGGAGTAGAGTGAGACCACAGCCATGTTGAAGCTTGAACCTGGGACGGGTACCGGAGACCAGGAACTTCCCCCGTCAGTGGTTTTAAGTAAAGTGACATCATCTCCCGCGATCCAGCCGTTTAGTTGAGTTGAGAAACTGATGTCGTTCAGGTTCTTGATACCGTGAGTGCTCACACTCCAGGTCGTGCCGCTGTCGCTCGAGTGGATGACTGTTCCGGCCACACCACACGCGAAAAGAGTATTCGAATTGATTGCTGTTATCGAGAGGAGGGCTACTGAAGTGTTGGTTGTGAGTTGTAGCCATGAGAGGCCGTTGTCGGTTGAGCGGATTACTTTTCCGCCATCACCGCATCCAAAAATTAGTGAAGTACCTGCTTTTGTGAGTCTGTTTATCCCCGGAGGGATGTTTCCCGTTATTTCTTCCCAGCTTACGCCACCATCGGTACTTGTCAGTAACTTGTTCCTGTCTGTGGCAGCAATTAGTTTGCCGTCTGAGACAATAACCGAGTTTATAGCATTAACATCCTGAAACTTCTGAAGAGGAGAAAGTTGCGCAAGAAGAGAAAGCGTTAAACACACAAGCCAGGTTACAACATATTTTTTCATATTAATTCTTTCAACTAAGATATAACTTAAATGAAGAGAAAGTCATGCTTTCATTTATAAAAACTTCTGTTTGTTCAATTTTGAAATTTTGGGGTTGGATATTTTGAAAGGATAAAAAGAGGAGCAGACAAAGTATTTGGTAAAATCTTACCAAATACAAACTTTGTGTCTGATAGGAAAAAATGTTCACCATATTTTTACCTGTTAATCGTGTAACCGATTGATGAAATTGTGGCATGTTGTGATGCCTTTTCTACTTCCGCCGTTAAAATATTTTTTACTTCTACTTTAAACTAACAATTCAGGAATTATAAACAAAACAATTTTAATCAGGTTAAAAAAAAGGCTGTCGAAAATAAATCCGACAGCCTTGGAAAAAATATCAGCCTGTTTTAGACTTGAGCTTCTTTTAATCTTCTGAATGTAGAAATCACAAATCCAAATACTGCAACGAGTACACCAGCCCAAACCAGATTAATCATCGGTTTGATCGAAGCGTGAATTGTCAATACTTCTTTTGGAGCTGATTTGGATGTATTACCATCTTTGTCAGCTACTATCACTGTAGCAACTTTGTCACCGGGGTTCACCGTTTTTAATGTTAGGGTAACTCCAAAATCATCAAGTATTACGGGATCGGCCTGCATTTTACCGGCAATTCTGGAATAGAGAAGGTCTTTTTCAACCGACTTGCCATCCTTGGTGATTATCGCTCTTACACCCATGCTAAAATCTGCATCAGTGGTCATCGCTGACATATCCGGTTTGATGAACTCTTTGTATTTGATCTGAACACCGGATGCGGAAATTTCTTTCCCTTCCGAAATGGTCATTGCATCACCTTCAGGGTTCTGCATTCCATCATCAAAACCAACAGGCGCAACATAAAAGTCAGAGAGCAAACCGTAAGTCATGTCGGGTTCCCTCATCAATGAGTTATTGAAATCAGCCACATACATTATCGGTTTTACAATAGAACTGCTCGAGCCCATTTTTACATCAAGTTTGCAGTGATATTTTGTATGTCCATTTTCCTGAAATGGTTCGAGTCCCACAAAAGTTACATCGTATCCCAGAACTTTAGCTGTTTTCCCTTTTTCAAGATCAATTTCCTGTTCAGAACTGAAAGCGGAAGAACCGATAACCCCCAGAATGAATAATGCCATACCGATATGAGAGATATAAGCTCCAAGTTTGTTCTGCCCGCCTCTCATGATCCTGATCATCACTTCACCGTTGACAACAAGTGCAAAAACGGAAGCGACAAGAAGCAGTATCATCATAACCTTATCAACTCCACCGATAAAGATGGCAGCGGCACTAATCACAGCTGTGATAGCACCCGTCCGAAGAAGGTCAGCTTTCATTTTCTTTGAATCAGTGGTCTTCCATTTTAAGATGATGCTTAAACCATTGATGGCCATCAAAATAATTCCGAGTGGCACATGCATGGTATTGTAGAAATCAACTTCCACTTTTATGCCAAATATCGGTGCAGAAGTACCGGCAAAAACTATGAGTGCCGACATTCCAAGTGTGAATGATGCCATAAAAAGTGCAAGTTCCCTCGAAAGGGTTGATTCCTCACCGGCTTTGGATATCTTCAACAACGATTTAAGTCTGTAGAGCACCATACCAAATCCGAGACCGGTAAATGTAACCACAAAAACAACGAGAAAGATATAAACTGTTCTTCCCGGCTCAGCAAACGAGTGTACCGATGAATCACCGAGAATACCACTTCTGGTAAGGAAGGTGCTGTAAACCACCAATACATATGTAAAGACCGAAAGAATGATATTGGTAATCAGATATCTCCCCTTTTCAGGGTCTTTTTTCTGTGTCCTGATCTGAACAAGCATCGTGTGAATTGCAGCCACACTGACTATCCAGGGGACGAGACTTGAATTCTCAACCGGATCCCAAGCCCAATATCCACCCCAACCCAAAACACCATAAGCCCAATATCCACCGAGCATTATACCCAAACCAAGTATTCCGGCACATCCAAGTACCCATGGAATTGACTGGCGAACCCAGTCTTGATAATCATTTTTGATTAATGCTGAAATTGCAAAAGCGAATGGAACTGTGGCAGCCGAAAATCCCGCAAAAAGAATTGGAGGGTGAATCTGCATCCAGAAATTCTGAAGAAGTGGGTTTAGACCCTTGCCCAACACCAGAATATCAGATAACTGATACTGTGTGGCAGCAAGGTTCCCCATGAATTCACGGTCAATCTTCAGATGTGTAGGATTTCCCCCTTCATTTCCAAAAAGAAAATTGGGAATAAAAGCGAGAGATTGAAGAAGTTGTTGATTGAAGTATTTTACCTCGATAAATGGACTTTCACCCTGCCAGATATAAGCAAAGGGGTTTTTCATCATTGGTGAAACCATGATGAGGAGGAAAGTTGTTGCGAGAGTGTAAACCATCATTACTCTTGGTTCAAGGTCTCCTCTTTTTTCAGTGTATGACTGAAGACCTATTCCTATGAGTGTGGTCATAAGAATCCAAAGCATGAAGCTGCCTTCCTGCCCCGCCCAAAATGTTGATAACAGCAATCCCAGCGGTAAATCGCTGTTGCTGTAGTTAAACACATAGTTATATTGATACTGATGTGTAAGAATGATATACAAAAGCAATGTGGAGGCAACAATTACCATCATCGCCATTGCATGATAGCCCAAACGGGCAAATTTTAAATATTTTTGCGCCTGCTCGTCTCTACGGTAACCAAAATAGAACATGGTCATCGAGAAAAGAGAAAATACAAGGGCTAAAGTTAATACTATACTTCCTGCCATATGGATCTCCTTTTTAGAGGGTTCTTCTAAGTTCTTTTAATTACGACGATTTGCGTTTTACCCCGTCAGGGTGTCCGCCGCCGTCAGGAGTTTGATTCTCCTGATACTTCGAAGGGCATTTTGTGAGGATGTCTTTGGCTTTAAAAACATCACCTTCGTATTTACCGGTTACAACCACACTGGTTGCCGATTCAAAATTGTTTGGGATTGGCCCGTTGAAGAGTACCTTCATTTGGTTCCCGTTTTTGTCTTCCATATAGAATGTAAAAACCTTGTCTTTATATTCATAATTTTTCTCTTTAACCCACGAACCTGTAGCCCGGATCATTTTACCCGACTCTTTCACTTTCGCAAGGCTCTCTTCATAACCGATACTGCTTTGGGTAAAGAAATATCCCATGAATGCAAGAAATACAACTATAATACCACCGCCGATAACAAACCGACCGTTTTTTTGCATGAATGTTTGTTCAGACATACTTATTTCTCCTCAACTTCTTTCTTCAATTCTTTTAATCTTTTGTCTAATGTGAACAGGTAGGTAAAAATACCGGACCATGTAAGCATCACTATTATTAGAACAATATATATCGCATTTTTTTCTAAAAATTCCATCGACTCACAATCCTCAATAAAGTTTTTGTTTTTTAATCTTGTCGAGCAAGATCATCGATTTTGAACCCACTCCCCACATCCACGCATAAAGCATACTAAATGCAGTTAGTGAAATATAAAACACCATCTGCATATTCTGATTCATCTTAAAATTAACAACAGGTCCTGCGTTATCATCATCGGCACTTCCCGGATGAAGCCCTGCCATAATTCTCGGCATAATGAATATAAAAAATGGAACGGTTACAAATACAATCATATTATACACAGCTGAAAGAGTAGCTCTTTTCTCTTCATTGTCTATCGCTGAACGAAGAGCAAAAAGTGCTCCGTATATCAGCAACAGTGCAAAGATTGAAGTCTCTCTTGGATCCCAGTGCCAGAACGAACCCCAGGCAAATTTTGCCCAGACAGAACCGGTAACGGTAGCAAGAATTACAAAAACCATCCCGATCTGAATCGAGGTCCAGGCTTTCATATCATCTTCAAGATTCTTCTTCCGTAAATACTTTACACTATAAATAGTTGCCATCAGGAAAGCAACCACAGAAAGCCATGAACTGGGCACATGAAAGAAAATAATCTTGGCATTTTCTCCAAGCCCCATAATCATGGGAAATTCATACCAGGTCGAGGGTTTTGCCACTATCGGAAAGGTTATTCCTGCAACAATCACATAACTCATCAACAAAAACAACACAATCTGGTACCAGCGGGAATGTACAATGTTCTTCATTTTTTCTCAAGAAAATAAAATAAACCAGTTTGGAAAGGTAACTTTTAATTTACTATTGGTCAAGTTAAATTTTAGCGGTGTAAACTACTTTACAGTGGAAAAGAAAATACTATTTTAAGGTATTAAGTATCAGGTATTAACTATCAGGATTACTGCATTACTGCATTATTGGATTATTGCATTACTGCATTAAAACCCTTTCCCTCCAATATACCTGTTAAGCCCGCCGGCACCTACCCATTTGGTTCCGTCGCGGTCGATAGCGATTGAGAGGGCAACATTGTCTTTAATTCCCGAATTTGCTGTATTATATTTTATCCATTTCCCGGTTGTGTAGTGGAAAATTCCGGCGTCTGCGGTTGAAACCCATACATTACCTGTGACGGCAACAGCGATACCGGTAATAATTGTACCTGTGAAACCGGAGTTAAATGCGCTAAAGTGGGTGAAAAACTTCCTGTTGAAAGATGATATCCCGGACATTCCACTTGAAGGGAGGTAACCAACCCAAATATCGTTTTTTTGATCGATTACAATTTTGCTTACAAATTCGTTTGGAATATTTGAAGTTACAGAGTTGTGAATAATCCATCCATCAGTTGAAGGAGTGAAAACTGCAATTCCGCCACCATGAGTCCCGATTAAAACAGAACCGTTTTGATCAGTTTTTAAACAGTTGACACGATTTACAGGCAGTCCACTGTTCCCCGTATTATAAACCTTAAATGCCACTCCATCAAATTTGACGACACCTGACGAATAAGTTGACAGCCATACATTACCAAGCAGATCAATATCTATTGAAGTGATATAGTTATCGGGTAGATTACTGTTGTTTCTGTTGTAAACCGTCCAGACGCCACTCTCAAACCTGCCAAATCCCTCTGTTGTTGCAACCCAGATACGGTTGTTTTTTTCAATAAAAACATCGAGAATATAATTATCAGGTATTCCGGAGTTTGATCTGTCGAATGTTGTCCATGTTGTTCCATCAAATTTTACGAGACCTTTCCCGTTTGTGCCAAGCCACTTATTATCAAAAGCATCGAGAGCTATATCATTGATTACATTCAGGGGAAGAGGTGAGTTGGATGAGTTCCAGTTAAACCACCAGTCAGATGGATTTTCCATCATCTCAAGCCTCATTGTGTCCTGTTGGTTACGCGCAACCAGGGTATAGAAGGTGGTATCTATATATTTATCGAGTTTCAGATCGATTTTGTAGAACCCCGGTTCCAGATCTTCAATAACAGTCGGAGTTACTTTTCCTGTACTCTTGTTGTTAAAAAACACAACCGCCCCGGGTGGGCTGGAGACAACAGTAATGCTGCTGAACTTCAGACCGGGAAGTACAGGGGGCTCCTCTTCACATCCAGTGAAAAAGAAAATTGCAACCATTAACAAGAGCAGGAGTTTAGACATATATCAGGGTATAAAATTATTACTATTTGTTGAACTTAAAGATAATACTTTTTCAGAAGATTTACACTCCTGTAAATGACTTCTGAAAGACCACAATATCAAAGTAGTGTGAGAATGCAACGATGTGCTCCATCAATTGAGCTTGAAGATCTTCATACTTTGCAAATGTTGTCTCTGATGTAAAGGCATATATTTCCAATGGGAAACCGGATTCAACAGGTTGAAGCAGCCTTGCGGATATATTCAGATCAGACCTGATTTTCTCCTGCCTGCTCAAAAACCATCGAATATAGTGCCTGAACAACATTAAATTAGTTACATCCACCTCAATCGAACTTTTATAATTATCACTTTCCATAAACTCTTCAATGAAGTCCCTGAGTATCGGTTTGGCTTTTAATTTCTCGAGTAACTGCTCATCCACGGTTTTGATTGAAGAAGAATCGATGACCACCGATCTTTTTATTCTTCGTGCATTTAATTCCTGAATTCGTCGCCAGTTTTTATATCCCACTTCCATCAATTTATAGGTTGGTATTATGGAAATGGTATTGTCACCATTCTGAACTTTGATTGTGTGGAGTGAAATGTCGGTTACGGTTCCGTCTGCTGTAAAAGCCGGCACTTCAATCCAGTCGCCTCGCTCCACAAGATCGTAAGAATTTATCTGAATGTTTACAATAAATGAAAGAATTGTGTCTCTGAAAACCAGCATCAAAATGGCAGTCAGTGCACTAAGTCCGGTTATAATCGACCATGGACTCTGATCAGTAAAAATCCCCGCAATCACCACAAGTGCCCAAAATCCAAGAACAATCTTGATAATCTGGAGATACCCCTTAAGCGATTTTCTATTTAATCCTTCATGTCTTTCATATAACTCGATAAATGCATCTATAGCCGAGAATACAATAAGGATCGACAGAAGTGTGTACCATACATATAAAAATGTCTTAACATCTGCGGCATTTTCCCCGAGCAACCAGATATATCTGTTGATGATCATTGTTGGAATTAGTAGAATAACCCGTCTGACAAACTTCTTGTTAAACAAAATATCATCAAACTTTGTGATGGTTCGTTTAACCAATTTTACAACAATTTTTAGAGCAACAGCCTGGAGAATCCAATAGAGAACTATCGATCCTGCCACTATTCCAAGGAAGATAAACAAATTTTTGTCGGCAGAAGTAAATTCAAACAACTCTTTCAAGTCATCTCCTTTTTGTATTTTTGTGGGTTCGTTACAAATTAAATAAAACAGGAATTGTAAAGATAATGAAGTCACTCTTTTTTCTGCGAGATGATGTAATATTTCTAAACCATGGCTCTTTTGGTGCGTGCCCCGTGCCTGTGATGAAGGAGTATCAAAAACACCAACACGAACTTGAAATGCAACCGGTGGAGTTTCTCGGACGAAGAAGTGGTGAGTTGCTTTCCATTGCCCGTGCACATTTGGCGAACTATCTTGGGTGTTTCAGAGATGATCTTGTTTTTATCCCCAATACCACAACAGGGGTAAATGCGATTGCCCGTTCAATTCGGTTGAAACAGGGTGATCAAGTGGTGATTAGTGACCAGGAATATGGCGCACTCGAAAGAATGTGGAGAATTATCTGTGAGGAAACGGGAGCAGAACTTGTAATAACAAAAATCCCCTACCCTGTTGAAAATAGTGATCAAATTAAAAATGCTCTGCTGAATGGCATCACCCCAAAAACAAAGGCTGTCTTTTTTAGTCACATCACTTCTGCATCTGCCCTTACATTCCCTGTGAAAGAGATTATAAACGAACTCCGTGGGAAAAACATTTATACAATTGTTGATGCTGCACATGCTCCGGGACAAATTCCGGTAAACATATCAGATCTCGATCCCGATTTTTACACCGGAAATTGCCATAAGTGGATGATGGCTCCCAAAGGGTCCGCCTTTTTGTATGTCAAAAATGAATTACAATACATGATGCAACCCCCTGTAATAAGCTGGGGATTAACAAATGATGTTGAGGGTCCCTCACATTTGATCAATGAATTTGAGTATCAGGGAACCCACGACATTTCCAACTACCTGTCAGTTCCTGCCGCAATTCAATTTATGGAAGACTACCACTGGACCGGGATATCTGAAAAATGCCACCTGCTCACCCTCGAAACAAAACTTTTGATGGAACAAGTGAAAGGCATGGAAGTGATATGCGCCACCGATCCTTCTCTCTTTAAACAAATGGCTGCAGTAAAACTTCCGGAGTCCGCCCCGACTGACATTAAAGAACAACTTTATGACAAGTTTAAAATCGAAATTCCGGTGTTTCCACATAATGGTGCAAGGCATATAAGGGTTTCTGTTCAAGGATACAATACCAAAAACGATTTGGACAAACTGATCGAAGCCCTGCATTATTTTCTCGATTAGGAAACCTTATCTCCCTTTATTTTGTCTAATATATTACAGATTCTGAGAACCACAGGTATTTTTTTGAGATTATTCTTTTTCCTCTTTTTGTTTTTGACCTCGCTTATTGCCCAACCGGGTGATGTTGGTAATAAACTTATGCTCGCCGGGCAGTTTGAGCAGTTGAACCAATTCGAAAAAGCAAAAACCATCTATCTCGATCTTCATAAAAGTAATCCGATGGACTATATGTTCCTCGAATCACTTGTGCGTGTCTGCAACAGACTTAAACAATATGAAGAGTCTATTCTATTTCTTGACGAATGGAACAGGAAAATGCCGGGTGATATAAACGGTGTGAATCTTCTTGGGAAAACATATTTTCTTCAAGGAAAAGAGAAAGAGGCACTGAGCCTGTGGGACGATTTCCTGAAACTGTATAACTACGAAATTAATTACACTAAAATTCTCGCCTACTCAGCAATTGAAGTAAAGGGATTTGAAACAGCCATCAACCTGCTTGAAAAAGGGAAAGAAGCTTCGGGGCAACCGATCTATTTTTTACTTGATCTCGGTTATCTCTACGGCTATATGATGCAATATGACAAAGCTGCCGGGGCTTATGTAGAACTTCTGGAGCTTGAACCGGGACAGGCCGGACAAATTGAGGGCAGGATAAGAACCACCTCCAACAATCCCGATGCGGCGAAAGAATACATTAAAGCTTTTGAAAAGATTGATGACCCCAACGAAGCAACTCTCCGTGTGATGTTTGCCCTCTACATCGATCAAAGAATGTTCCCAAAAGCGATTGAAACTGCTCTGAAACTTGAAGACATTGGAAAAGACAACGGCGTTTCACTCTATCGGACAGGTGAAGAATCATTTTATGCAGGCGATTATCCTTCTGCGGTAACTGCTTACTCCACCCTTTTGGAAAAATATCCAACGAGGCCCGATAAACCGATTATAAATCTTAATCTCGTAAAAGCTCTTGAAGAAATTCTCAACCTGAAATATCGTGAGTTAAACCCGGAATGGAAACCTTACGATCTCGGCACTCTACCTGAAAAAGAGGAATTTGAAAAGGTTATCTCCAAGTATCTGGAAATTATCTCCTCATTTAAAAATTCAGAAACAGCAAGCGAAGCAATTTACAGGACGGGACATCTCTATTATAAACTTAACGACCTTGACGAGGCTGAATCCCGTTTCAATGACCTTGTGGAAAATCGTCCCAACTCTCAGTTTGCAGCAAACGCATGGCTTGGAAAAGGACTTATTGCTCTGAAAAAAGATAACATTGATGCCGGAATCCATGCTTTCACTTCAGCAATTACAGCTTTTAGCACCGATCCGGATGTAAAAAATCGTGCCCGGTTTAATCTGATGATGTCGTGGTTTTTTAAAAATGATATCGACAAAACTCTTGAACTGTTGACCGAAATTGTTGGTGTTCCAACTGATAACCTTGCAAACGATGCTCTGGAACTTGCACCTCTGTTAAACAAAAAGATGACCGACTCTCTTTCTCTTCTCAAACTTGCTGCTGCAGAAAGGGCTATTATTCAGGGTGAACTGATGGAAGCATTTAATATCTTTTCAGAATTAAAAAATTCGCCATCCCCAATTTTGGCTGCTCTTGCCCGTTTTCGATCAGTTGAACTCGCAGCTTCACTCAACAATTACGATGAGGCAATTTCCATTATCGAATCGGCAAAGGGTGATCAATTCAATATATATGCCGATAAATCGTTATTTTTACTGGGACAAATTTATCAATTTGGAAAAAAGGATATTCAAAAGGCTATTTCCTCTTACGAACAGATCTTGATCCAATTCCCCAAATCCATATTAAACGATAAAGCCCGTGAGACAATATTGTCATTAAAAAACAACTGAGAAAGTATGTCCAAAAGACTAACAAACAAAAATACCCGCTGTTCATTCTGCGGTAGAGATGCCGGAGAAGTATCCCTTATTGCCGGACCCGATGTTTATATCTGCGAAATCTGTGTTGAAAGCAGCGTTGAAATCTTAAGATCAAATCTTAGCGCTGTTAAGGCAAAACCAAAAAAAGCAATGGATGTTACTCCAAGATTCATTTATGATACTCTTGGCGAACATGTTATTGGACAGGAAAGAGCAAAGAAAACTCTCGCTGTGGCGGTTTATAATCACTATAAACGCGTGAACCACGACGATTCTCTCTTTAGTCTCGGCGATGTGGAAATTGAAAAAAGCAATATTATGCTGATAGGACCCACAGGAACAGGAAAAACCCTGCTCGCCAAAACTCTCTCAAAAGTTCTGGATGTCCCATTTGCAATTGCTGATGCCACAACTATCACCGAAGCCGGTTATGTAGGTGACGATGTTGAAACTGTATTGGTTCATCTGCTCCAGGCTTCCGACTATAACCTCGAAAAAGCTCAGCGTGGAATTGTTTACATCGATGAGATTGACAAAATCGCACGCAAAAGTGAAGGTTCATCAATCACCAGGGATGTCTCGGGTGAAGGTGTTCAGCAGGCACTCCTGAAAATTCTTGAGGGTACTGTTGCCGGTGTTCCCCCAAAAGGTGGAAGAAAACATCCGGAACAAAGTCTTATTTATGTAAACACCAAAAATATCCTGTTTATCGTAGGTGGTGCTTTTGAAGGAATTGAAAAGATAATTTCAAACCGCATCAACAAAAGTAAAATGGGCTTTGGTGCAGATGCAATCGACACCAACCACCTCTCCGATGATGAACTTATTGGAATGGTAAAACCGGAAGATCTGCTTCGTTTTGGACTTATTCCCGAACTTATCGGCAGGATACCTGTTTTGGCACCACTTCACTCACTGAGTAAGGAAGCACTTTCGATCATTTTGAATGAACCAAAAAATGCGATTCTTAAACAGTATAAAAAGATGTTTGCCATGGAAGACATTCAACTGGAATTTGATCCATTTGCAATTGATGCCATTGTTGAAAAAGCAATTGAACGGAAAACCGGTGCTCGTGCATTAAGATCCATTGTGGAAGAATTTATGGTTGATATCATGTTTGATCTCCCTGAAAGAAGAGAAATTGGACAATGTATAATCACCCGAGATGTTGTTAACGGGGTTGGCGAGCCCATTTACCTCGAAAGAGAAAAAAAGTCAGCCTGACAAAGATGATTAAGTTCAGGTCCGTCCTCCTGCTCCTGTTTTTGCTTCTGCTGACGGATATAGTTCTGCCGCAGAATAAAATTTTGATTCCGATGGACCTGAACCAAACCGACCACCTGAAGGCATACGGTGTAACCTACCGCGCCCTCTCCAAAGGATATACTGCCGACTGGTTGTTAAACTACCGCGGCGGTTCCTTCGCTATTGATTATTCCGATGATGTACTTCTCGACTGCCGACTTCAAGGTGTTTATTTTGAACAACTTGATCCCGGTGCTGCTGTGGATATCTATTCCTTTGTGCAGCAGGAAGATCAAAACATGGATGTGGTCAGGATGGAAAAAGCTCCGAAAGTGGCTGTGTATGTCCCTCCCGGATTTCATCCCTGGGATGATGCTGTTACCCTCGCACTTGAATACTCGGGAATTCCCTACGATAAATTTTGGAATGAAGAGATTATCCGCGGTGATCTGAGTAAATATGACTGGCTCCATCTCCACCATGAAGATTTTACCGGACAATATGGTAAATTTTACGCAAGTTATGCAAACGCTCAATGGTATGTTGAAAATCAACGCAGGTACGAAGCGGACGCAAAAAGGCTTGGATACGCAAAGGTTTCAAATATGATGCTTGATGTGGCGAAAGGGATAAAAAGTTTTGTTGGATCAGGTGGTTTTTTGTTTGCGATGTGCTCAGCTACCGATTCTTATGATATAGCTCTTTCCGCTGAAGGTTCCGACATTGTCGCTAATATGTTTGATGGTGACGCTGCAGATCCCCAGGCGCAGTCAAAACTTGATTATGGAAGCACTCTCGCATTCACAGATTTTATTCTCGAACAAAATCCCTATGTTTATGAATATAGCGATATTGATATCCAACCTACTGAAATACTCGATTTTGGGAATGATTATTTTACCCTTTTTGAATTTTCTGCCAAATATGACCCCGTTCCAACGATGTTAACCCAATGCCACACAAATGTGGTTAAGGGATTCATGGGACAGACAACCATGTTCCGCAGAAATCGTGTAAAAAAATCGGTGATTGTTCTCGGCGAAAGAAAAGATACAGATCAGTTAAAATACCTTCACGGCACTTTTGGTAGAGGTTTTTTCACTTTCTATGGCGGTCACGATCCCGAAGACTATCAACATGCCGTCTCAGATCCCCCAACCGACCTCAACCTCTACAAAAATTCTCCCGGCTACAGGCTTATCCTGAATAATATCCTCTTCCCTGCAGCCAAAAAGAAAAAACAAAAAACTTAAAGCAGTTTTAGAAGATTCAGGTTCCTCAAATTTTCATTGATACCCCTGATATTTCACAAAATATATTAAAAAGTTGGACAAATTTGCAATTAGATTGCAAAATTGTCCGGATTTTTTACTCCTTGGGAATGAGTACCGTGAAGGTACTCCCCTCTCCCTCTATACTTTTAATTTCGATCGACCCACCCATTTTTTCGATGAATTCTTTGCAAAGCAGGAGACCCAACCCTGTGGTCGGTTCGCCTTCTGTACCTTTCCTGCCTGTTTTTTCTGACATTTTGAAGAGGTTTTCTATCATCCGATAGGACATCCCGATGCCCGTGTCACTGAACGACAGGGCCACAAAACCATTGCCCTCATCAATTGCTCCAATTGTGACAGCACCCTCTTTTGGGGTAAATTTCACAGCGTTCCCCAGCAGGTTTGATACTACCGACGAGAGCATCTTTCTGTCGGCTTTCACAAAAATGTTTGTCGAAATGTTTGTTGAAAGTGAAATATTCTTTTCTGTCATGTTCCTTTTAAGGGAGGTGACTCTTTCAGCAACAACATCTCCGAGAAGAAGCGATTCAGGTTCGTAGTCCATAAGTCCACGTCTGAAAACCGCCCAGTCAAGCAGTTCGCTGAGGAGTGAATAAGTCCGTTTTGCACTTTCCAACAAAGCGGACTGCATTTCTTTTAATTCTTCGGCAGGTAATTCATCAAACTCTTCGACCATTATCTCCGTCAGGTTAATAAAGCCAAAGAAGGGACTTCTTAGATCATGAGCGATAATTGAGAAAAACTTTTCCAACTCACCGTTGGCAGTGAAAAGTTCGTTTTTTAATTCAACAATCTCGGTCACATCCCGGGTGATACTCAATACAGAAGCAACATTTCCATCTTCATCAAATTCAGGTTCAAGAATCCAATCGACATGCATACTTCCATCAAAAATTGGAACTACTTCTTTGTGTTGTTTTTTTGTCTCAAAAACTTTAAGAATTCTGCTGTCCCAGAATTCATAGTCTTCCTTTTTGAACCCCAATTCCTCATGATTCTTCCCATTAAATTGCTCTGCTGTGAAGCCAAAAACACGGGAAGCCGCGGGATTTGTGTACAGGTGACGGCATTCATTGTCGAACCGCATTATCACATCGCTTGAATTCTCAGCAACCATTCTGAATTTTTCCATTTTGTCGGAAAAAGTGACAAGATTTTTGAAGCGACTTGTGATATCCCTTGCAGATGCATAATGTCTGTCACCTTCAACTCTGACTTCCCACTCCAAATGGACTGCTTCACCCGACCGGGTCTTATAACGATTTATAAAACCTCTGTCGCTTTTTGTTGCCATCACCACCTCAAACTTGAGATCGGAGACGGAGACATCATCAGGATGAACAAATTCGGTATAGTTTTTCCCTTCCATCTCAGCTCGCGAGTAACCCAGGACAGATTCCCACTCAGAGTTAACCTTCAAAATAATACCTGTATTGTCCGTGATCATAAAAAGATCAGGTGAGAGGTTGAAGAATTTCTCAAAGTCGATCATGCGAACACTACCTTTTTGTGCCATAATTTACTCTATAATTCTTGTCGGAAACGGGCATTTACATTTAATAGACGGGGATTTGGCATTCTTTCAGCCAAATGACAACAATTTGAAAATAAATAGAAATTAAAATAAATAAATTCCATTTTCCAAACAAATAGAAGAGATTTATGAACCTCCGGATGTTAAATCTGTACTGCCTCTTCGATTGAGGAAACTGCTTTTATTTTCATTCCGGTTTTCCCTTTGGTTTCGGGGAAATTGGCTTTTGGTATGATGGCGGAAATAAATCCAAGTTTTTCAGCTTCTTTTAGACGGGCAATTATTTGGGGCACACCCCGAATCTCACCACCAAGTCCTACTTCACCGATAACGATTATTCCCGGGGGAAGGGTCTTTTCTCTTGCGGAAGAAATGATACTCATACATATAGGCAGATCGGAAGCAGGTTCATCAATCCGCATTCCCCCCGATACATTTATAAATACATTTTTGTTAGAAAGGTTGATTTTGGCTCTTTTCTCAAGCACAGCAAGCAGGATTGAAAGTTTTCGCTGATCAAAGCCACTTGTAATTCTTGATGGATTTCCAAAATAAGAGGGAACCACAAGTGCCTGCACTTCAGTAAGAATTGCCCTCGTCCCTTCAAAAACTGCTGTGATACAACTGCCCGAATTTACAGTTTTGTCTTCATTCAGGAATACACCGGAAGGATTGGGAACTTCTTTTAAACCACTCCCCTGCATTTCAAATACACCAATTTCATTTGAACTGCCAAAACGATTTTTAACGGCACGGATAATTCTGAAAAGATTGTTGCCATCTCCTTCAAACTGAAGCACTGTGTCCACCATGTGTTCAAGAATTTTTGGACCTGCAAGGGATCCCTCTTTTGTTACATGTCCGATAATTACTGCGGTTCTTCCCGTCGTTTTTGCATTTTCCATCAACGCATAAGCCGATTCCCGAATCTGTGAAACCGTGCCGGGTGAGCTCATTAATTCAGGATTGTGTACAGTCTGGATCGAGTCGATCACAAAAAGTGTGGGTTCTGTATCATTGATCGCTGAAAGGATTTTATTAAGATCGGTTTCGGCAAGAATAGTGATCAGGTCTGAAGTGACTCCAAGCCGTTCGGCTCTCATTTTGATTTGTTGGAGGGATTCTTCACCTGTGACATATAAAGAAGGTTTTTTTAGGAGTGCAAGAGATTGCAGAAGGATAGTCGATTTACCGATTCCGGGTTCTCCTCCCAACAGAATGACCGAGCCGGGTACAAACCCACCACCGAGTGTCCTGTCAAGTTCCTGTATCCCCGATGAAAACCGTGAGACAGATGACGATTCTATTTTGTGAAGTTTACTGATGTTCAGAGGGCCACTGTAACCCTGCTTCCCTTTTGCCTCCTGTTTAACCACAACCTCTTCACTAAATGTATTCCAGGAATCACACTCGGGACACTTCCCAAGCCACCTGATACTTTCATAACCACAGGAAGCACAAACAAACTTCGTTTTTTCTTTTTTCAATATTCCTTCAGCCGTTTGATCTCGTCAAATATTGCAGGAAGCACCTCACCCGAACGCCCCTTAATAAAGAGCCTCCTTCCGTGTTGGTGGTCGGAATCATCAATATTAATATCAACAACCATCGCACCCGAAGAGAGTGCAGCCGACGGCAACAGAGCAGCAGGATATACCACTCCGGAAGTGCCTACAACAAGCATAACATCACATGTCTCACATTGTTCCTCGGCGAGTTCATAAACCCCCTCAGGGAGGTTTTCACCAAACCAGACAACATCAGGCCTGACAAGTGCCCCACATTCGCAGTGGGGCGGTTTATTGTCAGTAAGTTCAATTTCACCGTCATACCTTTTACCGCAGGCGGTGCATTTATTTCGTGTAATATTTCCATGAAGTTCATAAACTCTCGAACTTCCGGCCCTCTGATGAAGATTGTCAACATTTTGGGTAACTATGGTCACATCAAGATATTTCTCCAAATCAACAAGAGCACGATGCCCGGCGTTTGGCTGAGAATCGTTAATGATTCGCCTTCTATATTGATACCACTCCCAAACAAGGTCAGGATTTTTCATGAAAGAATCAAAATTTGCAAGTTCATGAGCACTGAATTTTTTCCAAAGACCATCATCCCCCCTGAATGTGGGGATTCCGCTTTCTGCACTCACTCCCGAACCTGTAAAAACTACGATCTTCCTTGAATCAGCTAACTTGTTGATTAACTCCTTTTGAATTCTTATATCATAAGACATTAAAGTTTTGTTCTCCCGTAAAACTCAATATTTGTCTTCAAAAGATAAAGGTTTTACAAATCTTATTTGTGACTTGTATCCTGATTTTGTTCAAATTGGCGGGATATTCAAAAACAATCCTGCCGAACAATTATCTATTTTTCGTTCTTTATCTCATTTAAAAGTTTTTTTGCTTCTGAAAGAACAGCAGCATCGTCTTCATCAAGGAAGGGGATGGTTGCAACTTTGTTTAAATGTGTGCGTGCTTTTGCATACTGCTCGTCTTCTATGTACGCTTTTCCAAGCTCAAGATGGAACATTCTGAAGTTGGGACGGAGTTTGATAGCTGCATTAAGCTCTTTTATCGCAACATCAATATCACCCCAGCCGAGGCCAAGTGGAACTCTGACCAAATATGCTTTTTCACACAGTTTGTTGTGTGTTCTGCCGAGCACATAATGTGCAGTTGCCTGAACTTCACTACCACCATTACCAAGTTTAATCGCTTTTTCAACATCAGCTCTTGCATCATTTACATACCCCGGGGCACTAAAAACACTTTTGAAGAGAGCAATTCTGCCGTTGGCAATTGCGCGTCTGAGGTAGTTGATCGATTTGTCGGGAGCGAGTTTTATCGCTTTGTCAGCATAGGTCTTCGCTTTTTCAAAATTTGCAAGCTGTGAGTTGCCGGAAGAATGCTCTCCAATATCCACATATGATCTGCTGAGTCTCCATTGAATTTCCCAATTATTGGGTGAAAGTTTGTCAGCAGCTTCAAATTTTTTCAGTGCATCGGCGTTTTTGAACTGTTTTACCGCAAGTTTATCTCCTTCTTCAACCAGTTTTTTCCAGTCTTGGGAATAGATATTTCCTGCGGAAAACAGGAAAAGTAATGCGAGCAAAAAATTAAAAGTTTTGGTCTGATTCATGCCTGATAACCTCGTTTGTTTTGAAATAATTAATTGATTATTGATTTTACTGCCTCGATAAGTTGCTTTTTGTCAATTGGCATCTGCACAAGTGCCCTGACTCCCCGTTCTCTAAACATCTCTTTATCCACTTCATCTTCCCCCGATAATAATATTATTGGAGTTTTAAAATGGCTGTCAACCGGATTTACCGATTTAATAAACTGTTCACAAGACATAAGGGGCATGTTCCTTCCGGCAATGATTAAAGCCGGAGCACTAACCTCGAGCATGTCAACAGCTTCATACCCATTGTCCACACTCATTAGTTCATATTCTTTAAATTCTGTGGTAAGTACCCGTCTTAATTCACTCTCTTCGTCGGGTTCAGAGTCCACTATAAGAATTGTATTTGCCGGAACGGGTAAAGTGAAATGGAACTCACTGCCGTTCTCTTCCTCAGAATAGAACCAGATTTCGCCGCCATGTTTCTCTACAATCTCTTTTACAAGTGTAAGCCCAAATCCACTCCCTTTTTCTCCCTTTGTGCCTTCCTTTGATACAAATTTATCAAGGGTAAAAAGGCGGGTTTTTTGGTCGGCTGATATCCCCATACCGTGATCTTTTACAATAAACTCTACCTGTCTGGTATTAAACAATCCGGCAGAAATCTCAATTTTACTGTTTTCGTAAGAGAATTTTATGGCATTATTGAGAAGATTTACAATCACCTGGGTTGTTAACCTCTCATCGGCATGGATATAAAGATCAAGGGGAACATCGATTATTATCTCAAGGTTTTTTCTTATGGCATTACCGGTAAGTGTCGAAACACAATTGTGGACAAGCGCATGAACAGGCAACCGCTGAGTTTCAGGTTTTAATTTCCCGGTCCGCAGTCGTGACCAGTCGAGCAGATAATTGATAAATTGTAATTGACTGACCGAAGCCTCATAGATATAGGTAAGATACTCAATTTTTTCATGTTCAGCAATGTCGGGTTCATTTAAAAGAATTTCTGCAAACCCGAGGATGCTGGTGTATGGCCCACGAAGATCATGAGAAAGAATATTTATAAAACGGTCTTTGGAATCGTTAAGTTTTTTAAGATTTGTCTCTGATTGTTCCAGATCAAACTGACGAAGTTTTAGTTTTGTAGTATCAGTAACAATTCCGGAAATACTTACAGGATTGCCTTTAATATTCCTTGTGATATTAAGTTTTTCATGAACCCAGATAATCTCCTCATCTTTTGCAACAATTCGATATTCGAGGCTTACTTTCTGTTGGGCGTGATTGTTTTTTGCTTCATTTAACACACGAAGTACATTGGTTACATCAGCTCTGTGAACGATTGAATAGAGTCTCCCCTGCATCGCATTTAGTTCAGCCGCAGTGTAGCCCGTTATTCGCTCAACCTGGTCACTAAAACTTACAGGTGCGTTGGGGTCTTGTGGGTCGTTCACTTTCCAAAGGAAAAACTCCAGGTCATTGTGTACAGTTAAAATATCCTTAACTTCCACAGCCGTGAGACGGTTACCAGAAGTTGTGAGGAAATAACCATAACCGGTAACACCTTCTTCTTTTGGCACCAGATTTATAAAAACTCCATTACCACGAATTTCATCAGAGAGAAACAAACCCGAGTAACCTGTTTTCAGGATCGATTCAATGTTAATTTCTTTGCTGTCAGAAGGAGTCCTGAATATCTCCCGGAAATTCCGTCCCTTCAACGACTCTACGGATATACGCTTGCCGTTCCCCTTTTCGTCAACATTTTTTATGCGAAAACGGTCATCCAGATCAAGAATAAAATCGCTCTTTTGATGCATCTTTTGCAATCTTGAATTAATTAAAAATCATATTCAAAATAATTCAATTTTAGGTCACTACAAAACATGGAATATTCTTTAGAACTTCGGTACTCCAGAACTCCGGTACTCAAGTGACTCAAGTACTCTGGTTCTGAAGTTCTGAAATGCCGGAGTTCTGAAGTTCTCTATAAAAAAAAAACCGGCAGTCTGATTACTCAAACTGCCGGGAATTTAATCGTGAAATAGAAACCAACTATTTTAATTTATTTAGGGAGATCGATCCACCACTGGTTTTGAGGGTGAGAGGCATTCCACCACCGTTTACTGTACCGGTGAATGAACTGTGAGTCGTTTTTACATTGGATGCAGGGAGTTCACATTCAACTTCTCCTGCCGAGGTTTTAAGGATGACATCAGCTTTAAATGTTTCAGGAACATAAGCAACTATATCACCACCCGATGTTCCACATTCAATCCCCTGATTTTCACCATTGTATTTCAGTTTGATGTTACCACCTGAGGTTTTTGCAACGATGGTACCTTTTTGGCTGTCGATATCAATGTCACCGCCTGATGTTCCAACATCTACCGAACCTTCTACATCCTTAACCACTATATTACCGCCACTTGTCTTCAGCGCAGCAGATCCGTTAAATTTCATCAGTTTAATGTTACCACCGCTGGTTTTACCGTTCACTGATCCTGATGAGTTTTCAAGTCCGATATTTCCACCGGAAGTTACCATTGCAAAACTTCCTCTCATATCCTTAACTTTAATATCGCCACCACTTGTCTTCAAATCAGTGTTAAAACTTTCGGGAGCCATTACTTCAACTCTTAAACCAAGATTGCTCAGGCTTTTTAAAAAACTTTTTTTCTCAATTTCGATCATAACTCCGGAGGAAATCTTGTCAACAGAAATGTCAACTTTTTCGAGAGCGTTTTCGTTCCCGTAAATTCTCACTGCAACTTCATTTTTTGACCAGGTTGAGACCCAGATATCCGCGGCAACGGCTTCAACTCCAAGTTTTTCACCGGCATTTACCTGAAAAGATTTTTCCAAAAGGAGTTTTTCAGGTCCATCGCTGGCTATGTAATCTCCATAATGAGCGGAGCAACCTCCGGAGAAAAGAGATATCGCCAGAAAAGGGAATAACAAAAGTGATTTTTTAATCATTTTGATGGCTTGTTTCATTGTATGAGTTCCTTGTTGTTAATACTGATCTTTTGACCCTCAAAAATCTGAAAAGGTTGCATCAAATACTACTAATTTTCCACCATCCATAACTTTATATGACCGTTCAATTCCTTTTATTAAATTTCGCTTCCGATTGACAGAATTTTCCACTCACTTTTAACAATTTTTACACTCAAAAAATGAAACAACTACAAAAAAACTATTTTATACTGGGGCTGGCTTCAGTAACATTCCTCATCCATTTATATGGAATTCTCTTTGGAGGATTTTCATATTTCCGGGATGAACTCTATTATCTTGAGTCAACAAGACATCTCGATTTTGGATATGTTGATCATCCACCACTTTCAATCTGGCTCTTGTGGTTGATCACTTCCATCTTTGGGGATTCTGTTACCGTGATCAGAGTGGTTCCGGCACTGCTCTCATCTGTGGTTGTCTTCATCTCATGCAAAACCGCTGAAAAGATGGGTGGTGGAAATTTTGCTGTTTTCCTTACAGCTCTTTCTGTTACTTTCATGCCAATCTTCATGGGGATGAACACAGTTTATTCGATGAACTTTATCGACTATTTTTTCTGGGCATTTCTCACTTATCTGGCAATTGACCTGATAGAAAACCCACAAAAGAAGAAATTTATAATATGGGGGATAATCGCCGGTTTTGGTATGCTCAACAAAATCAGTATCAGTTGGTTCATCATTGGCTTTTTTGTAGCTCTTCTCCTTAGCGATAAAAGAGACCTGTTAAAAACCCCATTCCCCTGGCTCTCTGGTATCATTGCTACTATTATCTTTTCACCATATATCGTATGGAATATTTTTAACGATTTTGCACATCTGGAATTCATGCGAAATGCGGTGGAGGGGAAATACTCGGAAATCACCAGAGTTCAGTTTCTCACTGATCAGTTGATGCTTGTTAGTCCGTTAATTCTGGCAGTTGCACTTTCAGGACTTTGGGCGGCGGCATTTACACATTTAAGAAAACAAAGTCTCGCTCCTGTAGCAATCTGGTCAACAGTTTTGGTGATTCTGCTCATCAATCCCCACTCAAAAGCCGAATATATCGGGGCTGCCTACCCTGCGCTTCTTGCAGTTGGAGCCGTGTTTCTTGAAAACAGGATGATCTTAAATCCCTGGGCATTATATCCCATAAAATTTGTACTCCCATCACTGATTTTTATCGTCGGACTGGTTGTCCTGCCTGCCGTGATTCCCGTCCTAACAGTGGACGAAACAATTCAACAGCTTCAGGATAGCGGATTAACCCCCCCTTCAAATGAGGGGCACAGGCTCTCGCAACTCCATCAGTTTTACGCTGATATGCACGGTTGGGAAGAACTAGTGGAATCAGTTAAAAAAGTGATCGACGACATTCCGGAAAAAGATTCTCTCTCAATTCTTATCGTGGCAAACAACTACGGAGAGGCAAGTGCAATAAATGTTATTGGAAGGAAATACAATCTCCCCTGGTGTGCAACTGAACATAACAGTTACTGGTTGTGGGGTATTCCAAAAGATAATTACGATGTTTACATCTCAATCGGCGACTCTGAAGAAGATGTGAAAACCTATGCAATTGATCCACAACTAAAAGGGATTCACACTGCACGATATGCAATGCCCTATGAGAACAACTTGAATATTTGGGTCGCTTACAAACTAAAGTACCCGATTAAAGAACTTTGGAAAAATGCAAAACATTATGAGTGAAAGCATCCTTTTAATTCCGCTTGATTTTTAACCAATTTAAGTGTATTTTTGCAGACTGTTTATTAATAAAAAAGGTGCATAATGGGCAAAGGCGACCCAAGGACTAAAAGAGGTAAAATCTTCAAAGGTTCTAATGGAAAATTCAGACCAACTGTGAAGAACATCAACAGAGACAAAAAAGATGCCGCTGCAGAAGGTGAAACTTCTTCAAAATAGTTAGTTTTTAAAGATTTTTGCAGTACTTTATAATCATTTAATTATACTGTACTGCTTTTCTGTTTTAAATAAGGAATCCCGCTTGTCGGATAGAAGCAACTCCGTAATTATTACTTTCTACAAATATACCCGCATCGAAAACCCTGAAGAATTTCAGCCGGTTCTCCTTAATTTTTGCCTACAGGAAGAAATTAAAGGGAAAATCTACCTTGCTTATGAAGGAATTAACGGTTCAGTCTCAGGCGATCATAAAAAAATCGAAATATTTAAATCCTTCATTCAGTCGTTCCCCTTCATCGGTGAAGTGATCTTTAAGGAAGACCCCGTTTTTGGCATCTGTCACGAAAAAATGTTTGTCCGTGTAAGAAAAGAACTTGTAAACTCAGGTGCGCGGGATATAGATTTAAGTCTGGGTGGAAAAAGGTTATCACCCGAAGGTCTGCTTAAATTGTATGAAGAAGGAAAAGAATTTGTAATAATCGACACCCGAAACTGGTATGAGAGCCAAATTGGACGGTTCAAAAATGCAGTAATTCCCCCGATCGAAAATTTCAGAGACTGGCCTGAATATGTTGACCAAATTGATGATTTAAAAGATAAAACGGTTATTACTTATTGTACCGGTGGAATCAGATGTGAAAAAGCATCCGCCGTTATGGTCGAAAAAGGTTTTAAGGATGTTTACCAACTTGACGGTGGCATAGTAAGTTATCTTCACAAATTCCCCGATACCTTTTGGGAAGGTGGAATGTTTGTCTTTGATAATCGCAGAGTGGTTGAAGTGAACACAAAAGAAGAACTGAAACATGTAGCAAACTGTCACTATTGCAACAAACCAACTTCAAAATACATCAATTGCCACAACCTGAAATGTGACAAAATATTTGTCTGTTGCGAAGATTGCAGAAAAACTCACGATTATTCCTGTTCCGAAGAATGTAAAACATCAGAAGCACGGAGAAGCCGTTATTACGACTAAGTTTTTGACATTTGTCTTCCTTGTTTTTATGATCATCTCCTCCTCCCTCCCGGGTCAGGATACCATCAAAAATTTCCATAAAAATGGTAAAGTCGCCGAAATTTATATTCTGAAAAATCAAGTGAGAGATGGAGTCACAAAATATTTTGATGAAAGCGGGATTCTGATTTCTGAAGTACCGTTTGTCTCCGGAAAAGTTGAAGGTGTGGTGAAACATTTCCACCCAAACGGAATGGTTAAAGAGTCATTTCAGATTGTTGAAGGAAAAAGAACGGGTATTTTTGAATCTTATGATTCACTCGGTACTGTTTTGGTTACCCTGAATTTTTATAATGGCGCCATCAGAAAAGAAACCCCTTCCTCCGACCCCAACAATCAGGGTAAAGACCCCATGAACGAAAAATATAATACCGCTGCAATAAAACTCACTGCTGAGGAGATGGCATTTTTAGATTCATATAAAGCCGTAATTCCTCCGGGGGACCCAGCAGTTTATGCAATTGTTGATGAGCCTCCGATGTTTTTAAGAGGTGAGGAAGAGTTTTACAGCCGGTTGTTTTATCCCTCAAGAGCTCTTGATGATGAACTTGAAGGAGCTGTAATTATCAGGGCACTGGTAAACAGTGATGGACGGGTTGAATCGACTGAAGTGGTTAAATCTCTTGGGATGGGGTGTGATGAATCTGCTGAGATTACCGTGAGATATACCGAATTTATCCCTGCAAAACTTAAGGGGAGAAGTGTAAATTCCTACACTGAGGTTACAGTCAACTTTAAACTTCCAAAAAAATAACTATTCACTAAATCCAAACCCCAAAGCTTTTAACCCTTCAAAAGTAAATCCTTCAGGCACATCCCCCTTTATTGTATAGTTGGTAAACTCTCTTCTTAATTTGTAATTTTTCCTTAGTCCATCAAAGGCTTTTCCCCTCTCTTCCGGGTTCAACAATGAAATTTTCTCCATATCAGAAGTATCGCCGGCGGGTCGGTAGTTTTTAGTGAGAATACGATCAATATCCTCTTCAAAATTTCCTGATTTTATATAGTCAATTGCATTTCCTTCAACAACGGGAAGCTTGGGCATCCATTCTTTTTTCCAGCCCATGAAATCACAAAGAGCATCATACACAATCTTTGTACCGTTCATTTTCCCTTCAAGGGAATATCCTGCAACATGTGGTGAAGCAATAAAAACTTTTTTAAGCAGTTCAGGCGAAAACACCGGTTCGTTTTCCCACACATCCAGAATTAGAGATACATCTTCCCTCTGTTTTATAAAATCGAGTAATGCTCTGTTATCAATCACTTCACCTCTTGAAGCATTAATCAGGATAACATTTGGTTTGATCAGATTGAGATTGGATTCATTTAACAGATGAAGAGTTTTATCAATTCCACTTCTGATTAAAGGGGTATGGAAAGTAACTATATCACACGCAAGGGCTTCTTCAAGCGTTTTAAAACGGGGATCATTGGTTTTTCGCTGAAGTGGAGGATCGTTTAAAACAACTGAAAATCCAAATGCTTCGGCAACTCTTGCCACCCTGCTGCCTATATTGCCACATCCAATTATGCCGACAGATTTTCCCTTCAAAGAAATTTTTTTCTCAACTGCAGCTCTAAAGATTGAAATGAAAACATACTCAACCACCGCATCTGAATTACAGCCCTTGGCTGAAGTGAAGCCAATCCCTTTGGCTTCCAAATATTCCTGATCAATGTGGTCAGTTCCAATAGTTGCAGTTCCAACAAACCTTACTTTTGTCCCACTTAGAAGAGATTCATTAACTTTTGTAATCGACCTGACGATCAAAAAATCTGCATCTGTTAACATCTCACTGTTGATTGATCTGCCGGGTTGAAGGAGGGTCTGACCGATGGTACCAAATGCCTCTGTGGCATTTTCTATATTTTCATCTACAACAAGTTTGTAATTCATAAAGCCGGTTTATTGTTTTTTTGGAAATTAAGGAAAGAAAATTAATCTTTTTTAAGGATTGGGAGACAATTCTTTTTGATTTGTAATGAAATCAAGTTAAGTTTAGGTTATGGTTTTTAATTCTTCAATAGAGTTGACAATATGAACTTCGATCAAATGAAACATAGCGGCATTAAAGTTTTCCGCATTCACAATCCCAGAGCCACTTCAGTTATCGCCCCTGAATTTAGAACGATGCTCGTTGATGAAATACACAACAACCCCGGCGAAATATTTGCCATCGATTTTTCAAAGGTTGATTATATCGATTCCTCTTTTATCGGCTCACTTGTAGCTGCCTACAAAGAAGCTGAGAAAAACAATGTAAAAATTAAACTTTTTGGGACACAGGAAAGAGTCGGTTCAACTTTTGAGTCAACCCGGCTTTACACTCTCTTCGATATCTACAAAAACTTCACGCAGTTGAAGAAAACCCTTGAGTGATGGAACCCTACAAAGTAAGTTTGACACTTCCGGCATCTGCCGATTTCCATGTTTTTTTCTCTGAAACCTCGGTTCAGTTAATCAAAACCCATCTCGACAAATATTACGAAGGCGATTATTCGGTATTCTACTCGGAATGTAAACTCCTCATGCATGAACTTTTCACAAATGCTATCAACCACTCAGGTAGCAAAGAGGCCGAGTTTGAGTATAACTTCACAGATGACCATTTTAGCATCGATATGAAAACTGACGGCACAGGATTTACCATTAAACCCGTAAATCCCGACTCCACTCCCGGAGAAAAACGATATACACCCCCATACACCAATCATGTGGGTGAAAGTTTTATCCTTCACCTTGACGATGATTATGAGGTTGTATGTAATGTATTAGGTGAATATGAGCTTGAATTCCACAATAAAGAGAGATCAAGCCCATTGGTGGATGACATGTTTTCGATTCCCGAACACTTTGGACTTTTTATAATCACAAAACTTGGGTTCGGTGTTTTTTACAAAAAAGATGAAAAAGGGAAAAATATCTTTAGTGTAAAAAGGAAACTCCCCATTTAATCTTTTTTAAGAAGTTTATTAATATCCTTTTCATACTCGGCTTTGGGTATTAAACCTACATGAGTATTTGTGATATTTCCCTCTCTGTCGATTACAAAACTTGTTGGTATCGATTCAATCCCGCCAAATGCTGAAACCACATCCCCATCACCAAAAACCACAGGATAGTTGATCTCATATTTCCCTACAAACGGAACCACATCCTTCATCGTCCTTTTATCATCCAAAGAAATCCCGATTATAACCAGATCATCTTTATAGGTTTTCTGAAGTTCCACAAGATCAGGGATTCCTTTACGACAAGGTGGACACCAGGTCGCCCAAAAATCGACAATCACAATCTTGCCTTTAAAATCAGACAATTTTACGATCTTGCCGTCAGTTGATTTTAACTGAAAATCAGGGGCCTTTTCATAACTCGAAAACCCTGTAAACAACACAAAAAAGAGGAATAGAAGCGATCCAACTATTTTTTTCTTCATCTGATATAATTCTCCATTTAAATATTCATTAATAAAACAATAATAAGACTAAATTAGTCATTACAAAAATCAAAAAATTATTACCCTGGTTTGCCACATGAAAGTATTCTCAACCTACCACCTCCCCGCTGATCTGGAATCCCGTTTTAAGCAAAATAACATTGTTTATTCAGAAAATCCCCATGACAGATATCTCACAACTTCTGAGTTGATTTCACTTGCCGCAGATTGTGATGGAATCATCACTCTTCTAAGTGATAACATTAACCGGGAGGTTATCAGTTCCCTCACCAAATGTAAAATCATCGCCAACTATGCAGTTGGATACAATAATATCGATTTGGTTGCAGCCCGGGAGAATTCAATTATTGTTACAAACACTCCCGGTATCCTTACGGATGCAACTGCAGAGATTACTTTTGCACTTATCCTTGCATGCGCCAGGAGGCTAAAAGAAGGGGAAGTGATGGTAAGAGATGGGAAATTTACCGGATGGAAGCCGGAACTCCTTTTAGGAAGAGGCCTTTCCGGGAAAAACATCGGGATTGTTGGTGCCGGCAGGATTGCGCAAGCTGTTGCAAAAATTGCAAACGGATTTAACATGACGGTCTATTACCACTCCCGCAACAAAAAAGTTGAAATGGAAAACCAGTTTAATGCTGTTTATCTTGATCTTCCTGAACTTATGACTAAATCAGATATAATCTCCCTCCACATCCCTTTGACAAAGGATACCACCGGCCTGATCTCAAAAAAGATGCTGGACTTGATGAAACCCGAAGCTATTATCATAAACACTGCAAGAGGTGAAGTTATCGATGAAGATTATCTTATCACAATGCTCAAAAACAAAAAGATTCTTGCCGCCGGTTTTGATGTTTATAAAAACGAACCAAATATCAACACCGAGTTATTTCATCTTAAAAATGTTGTCCTTCTCCCCCACCTTGGGAGTGCAACAGTGGAAACTCGAGCAGGAATGGCAATCCTTGCGGCAGACAATGTGATTGCGGTGCTTACCGGAAACCTGCCATTAACCCAAATAAGCTAATCTCATAATGTTCTTTCTCCGTTTATATAAAATTAGTTGGAAACGAAGTAATATAATTGTATTTTAGATTTAATAACTTAAATCTGTTAGGTAATCTAACATGATACCTGCAAAGGTATCTTCTTTAACCGAAGTAATTTTAGAATAAATAATGCGCTACTCAATACCGACAACAGTTGAGGGACTGAAGTTCAGGCTCCTCACAACTCCACTTTTTTGTGGGATTGAACCAATCACAGAAGATGAATCAATTTTCCCTTATGAAATTGAACGTTCAATCTTCCCAAAAAATTGTGTGAGGCTTTTTGAAATGACAGGGGCGGTTAACTATCCCGACATTTTAAACATTCCATATTCGCTTCTTTTGCAGGAGGCACGAATCCGAAAAATTACGATAGAGACAACCAGGGAATTAATTCTTGAGGTCTTCTACGGTGATATGGCGGGGAGAATTAAAGATCTTGACAAAAAGAAAGCTGCTCAGTTAAAAGACCATTTTCCTGAATTTTTATTCATTGACGGCAAAAAGGTTGAATTGACTCCTGTCAGCTCTGAAATTCTAAAACAGCCGGTTATAAGGTATTTTAACAGATTCAGCCCCAAAAACAAAAAATTTATAGCTACAAATAGCTGGATAAAAAAAGTTTACCATATTTATAACCTGATTACTTTTTTCCCTGATGAATATCTAAAAGAAGTAACCGCTCCAAAAGACAGTATCCAAGGGCTGATACAATCTTTCAACAATGTACTTGAAAACAAAATTTCAGAAGGTATCTTTGTTGACCCTGCTCCTTCCAATCCTATCGATCTTGCAGCTTTGAAACTTCAGACTTTAATCGATTTCCAGGATGACAGAACCAAAGATTTTATCGATATGCGTTACACCCAGGGTATCGATATGAAAAGGATTGGCCAAAAACATGGTGTTTCTGCTGAAAGAGTAAGACAAAAACTTGTAGCTTTTATTCTCGAATGTAAAGAGGAACTTGCCGAAATTGAGAAGAAACTTCTGACTCATATTGTAAATTCACTCGTAAAAACACCCCGGATTCTTGATAAAGATTTTTTTGAGAACGGTTATATGCAGGTTGAAACTCTTGTCAGTATCCTTAACTCTGTATATTCAGGAATACCATCTTACAGCAACAGATTTTTCCTTTCGCAAAATATCTATCGTGATAACAATTCCCTTTTTACGATCTACACCAGATTAAAAAACATGATGAAAGTTGTGGATGGTGTAACTCTTACAGAACTTTTGAATGAATTGAAGGACCTGCCACTCCATGAAAAACTGAGTGTCTTCAGGATAATTCTAGCGGTCAGTTATTTCAGAATTGTCCCATATCATAACACATATATCATCAGAGGAAGACTTAATCTGCCTGAAATGGCTGAGCAGACCTTATTAAGAAGTGAATCTCCTCTGCCCCTCGAACAGGTGATTAAATCGGTAAAAGAATTTTATGGCAAGGAATATCATGATCTGAAAGTTTCACTCTGCCATATCAGACTCAACAACCGGGTGCTTCAACTCGATAAAAACCTTTTTGGAGTTGCGTCACATATAAGCTATCAGGGTGAAGATATTATTGCTATAAATAAATTGGTTGCCGACTTCCTTGAAAAAGAAAAAAAGGTTGTAGATGCATCGGTTCTCTACAAATTTACAAAAAAACAGTTCCCACGTTTAAGATCAAAATATGAACTTGTTCAGATTTTGAGACAAGGTGACAAAATCTCTGATTTAGGATTTTTCTGTTTTGTGCACAATTCTGTTAATATGTCTGAACGGCCCCTCGTTAACGAGTATCTGATTGAAACCCTCTCCGCAAACAACTTCGTTATGAATGGGAAAGCCCTTTTGGCTGAAATTAACAAAAAAAGAGTGGTAAGTGTAACAGGCTTTTCGAGCAAACTTAAAAATGTCTCTTTCATCGACTACTACGGTGGTAACTATTATGGACTAAAAGATCACAGAGAACAAAACCTCAAAACAATTGCCGCAGATCCCGTTTTTGTGAGCAACTTTCTTTTAGAAAAGGGATTTCCTGATCCGTTCTACAATCGCCTTGATGAATTATTTAAAGATTTTGATCTCGATCTAATTAAAAGTACAATCGCTAAAAATGATATCTTTCAGATTTTTGATTTTGGTGAAAAGGAAGGCGGGGTAATCTTTTCGAAACTTTGGAAGAGGAATAAACTTTATTATGTAATTCTCTACCATCAGAAGCAACCAATCACAGTTGAAAGAATGTCAGAAATTTGTTCACAAATGGACATTTCAGCAGAAACTCTAAAGAAAATTAACTTTTACGCTCTTGGTATCGATTTTCACCAAAATCATTATTGGCTTCGTGAAAGGGTAAATGTTCCGGCGAGTTCAAAAATTAAATCAACCCAAATTAAAAAAAAGGCTGCCTACTAAGACAGCCTTTAAATCAAATTACCTGATTACAGATCACTAATCTATGCGTTTGTCTCCCAGACATTTGCAAGGGTTACGATGTTCTGTACGGACATTTGCATATCCTCAATTGCCACCCACTCTGTAGCTGCATGGAAGTTGTGTCCTCCGGCAAACAGGTTTGGTGTGGGCAATCCCATAAAGCTTAATCTTGAACCATCGGTACCACCTCTGATAGCCGACTGAATTGGTTTAATTCCAAGTCTTGCAAGCGATTCAAGTGCATTCTTCTCAACTTCAGGGTGTTGATCGAGGATATTTTTCATATTTCTGTACTGTTCAATAACCTGGAAGTCATACTTTGCATCGGGATAATCGGCAATGATGGTATCAAGCAGTCCTTGAAGGAATTTTTCGTACTCTTTTAATTTGTAGTCAACAAAATCACGGATGATAAATTTCATCACCGTCTTGTCTTCATTTCCATTAAATGATACACAGTGAACATATCCTTCTCTGCCTTCGGTGGTCTCGGGGCACATGGTGTTCCTTGGCAAAGCCTCCATAAAACGGGAAGCAACTCTTATCGAGTTTACCATTTTACCTTTGGCATATCCGGGATGAACATTTTTCCCCTGAATAGTAATTACCACAGCATCAGCACTAAAAGTCTCGGTTTCCACCTCTCCACGGGATGAACCGTCGATGGTGTAAGCATATTTTGCTCCAAAACCCTCAACATCAAAATGTTCGGTTCCTCTGCCAACTTCTTCATCAGGAGTAAAACAGATTTTTATCGTTCCATGTTTAACATCAGAATGACCAACAAGATATGTTAATGCATCCATAATCTCTGCGATACCGGCTTTATCATCGGCACCGAGAAGTGTTGTTCCATCAGTGGTAATTATGCTGTATCCCAACATCTCTTTTAGCTCAGGGTTTTCATCAACAGGGATCACTTTTGTTGGATCACCGGGTAGGATAATATCTCTACATTCGTAATTTTTGTGAATTACAGGTTTTACATCTTTACCGCTGATTGCCGGCGAAGTGTCAACATGTGCAATGAATCCGATCACCGGAACATCTTTTTCGCTATTCGAAGGAAGTGTTGCATACACATATCCAAATTCGCTGAGGTGTGCGTCTGCAAGTCCAATTTCTTTTAATTCTTCTACAAGAATTCTCGACAAATCCAACTGTTTTTCTGTGGTTGGAAACTTTGTTGCTTCATCATCTGATTGTGTATCCACTTTTACATACTTCAAAAAGCGATCAACAACCGTGTAATTATAATTTGGGTCAAACATCTCTTTCTCCCGATATTTTTTCAAAATAGACTTTAAATTAGAGAATTTTCAGGGGATTTTCAACTCTTTTATTTGTGGGGAAATGGCGTTGTAATTCCACAAATAATCTATTATCTTTAAAATCAGGAAAAAATGAAAACCGGAGCACAAATGTCATCATCAAGAAAAAAAACAATTCTCTGCATTTCAAGTTATTACAAAGGAACTGACTTCCTTAAATCAGCCCATAATCAAGGCTGGTATGTAATTTTTGTCACCTCCCGAAGCCTCGAATATGAAGAATGGCCACGCGAGAGCATTGATGACCTCTATTTTATGCCCGACAACAACAAAGAATGGCATCTCCCCGACCTGATTAAAGCGGTAAGTTACCTCGCAAGAAATATTGTGATCGACAAGATCGTGGCTCTCGATGATTTTGATGTGGAAAAAGCAGCCGCACTAAGAGAACACCTCAGAGTACCGGGAATGGGGGAAACTACGATGCGTTATTTTAGAGACAAATTCTCCATGAGAATGAAGGCACGTGAAGAAGGTGTTTTGGTTCCTGATTTTATCCATGTCCTCAACTATGCCGAAATCAACAATTTTATGGAAAATGTTCAGCCTCCATATATCATGAAACCAAGGATGCAGGCCGGCGCAATTGGAATGATTAAACTTGAAACAAAAACCCATGCATGGGATGTGATTCATCAATTGGGAGACGACCAGTCGAATTACCTGATGGAAAAATTTGTTCCCGGTGATATCTACCATGTGGATTCCATTATGCAGGATTATGAGGTCAGATTTGCCATCTGCAGCATTTATGGCCTCCCCCCTCTTGAGGTTGCTCATCAAGGAAGAGTTTTCACAACAAGAACCGTATTGCATGGCAGTGAAGATGAAACAGCCTTGTTTGAGATTAATACAAGAGTTCTGAAGGCACTCGGGATGAAAACCGGCGTTAATCATACAGAATTTATCAAAGGGAAAGATGGTAAATTCTACTTCCTCGAAACCTCCGCAAGAGTTGGCGGTGCCAACATAGTTGAACTTGTTGAAGCTGCAAGCGGAATAAATCTCTGGACTGAATGGGCAAAACTTGAGACACTTCAACCGGGTGAAAAATATAAACTCCCAAAAGTTAAAAAACATTACGCTGCTCTGTTGAATTCGCTGGCAAAACAGGAATATCCCGATATGGATGCCTATAACGATCCTGAAGTTGTGTGGCGCCTGAAAAAACAGTTCCATGCAGGGCTTGTGATCACTTCACCCAAATATGACAGAACCACAAATCTGCTGAACTCGTATGTGGAAAGATTCTACAATGATTTTTTCCATTTTGTACCCATGGGTAACAAAGCAACTAACTAAAGTTTAATTATGAAAAATATCTTCATTCTCTTATTATCAGTTCTCCTTTTTGGTGTGTTGTTGCCGGGCTGTCTTAACTACACCCAAAAAACAGAATTGAACCGTGATGGCTCCGGAACAATGAAACTTGTTTATGCTTTCCCTGCCGGTTCTCAAACGGGACGGACGATAACTCAGGAATTTGACACAGCAAGAATTCGGAAAGAAATTTTTGATACTCTGTTCACAATCGACAAAATCGAAACAAAAGTTGATTCGGGTGATGCCCTCACGATTAATATAAACATCTCGTTTAAAAACATCCGCGACCTGAATAACACCCGGTTGTTTAATATGTTTGATATATCCCTTGAAGACGGGGCTCCCGGACAGTTGAAGTATCAACAATATATAAGACCTTCAGGTGAAAAACCCGATCCAAGAATTCTTTTTATCAGAAAGTTTATTTTTGAGTTTGATGGTGAAATGATCACTCACAATGCCCACAGGCAAGAAGGTGATGAATACATCTGGGAATTTAAATATGATGAAATTGGTGATGGTAAATATATCGAGGCAACTTTTGCTCCGCAGGAACCAAATTATCTGCCAATTTATATCGTTATTGGTGTGGTGTTGGTTGGGATTGGTGGATTTATTCTGTTTAAAAAAAGGAAAAAGAAGACTGTTATTTCCTGATAAAATCAGGGCATCGAAAGCCGTTTAACAATTTCAAAAGGGAATTTCTCATAGAGGGATTCCCTTTTTGCCATCTCAAAGTCGGCAAAATCAAATCCGGGTGCCACGGAACACCCAACAAGAGAAAAGTCCCCATCCCCTTTAACCTCAGCAGCAAACCAGCATCCTTTTGGGATAGTGAATTGTGGATCTGAATTTTCATCAAGCCCCAAACTAATTTCCTTTAGTCCCCCCTCTTCTGAGAGTAACCAGATTGTTACAGGTGATCCATCATAAAAGTGCCAGGTTTCGTCCGATTTGATGCGGTGAAAAGCAGAGTGATTCCCCTTAACAAGCATAAAATAGATCTGAGTTGAGAATGTACGATCTGAGGTATAGCGATTTGGAAGTGCCTCCAAAGAGATTAATTCGTAACTTCTGTAACTCTCTTTAAAGAAGCCTCCCTCGGGGTGAGGAAGTAGATTAAGTTTTTTTATCCAGTAGTCTGCTGAACGCATATAACCATCAAAAAAAAAGCGTCCGATGTCGGGCGCTTTTCAAAACCTATTTAATATCCGTTACTTTTGACATGTCATCAAGTTTTACGAATTTTTCGTTAAACTTAAACGAGCCTTTTTCAGTCTTTACAGATTTAATAACCTTAACTGAGGTATACGGATCTTTTTTCTTGCCTTTCGATTTATCACCGAAGGATTGAACTTTTGCCATTTTTTAATTCTCCATTTATCAAGACTACAAAAATAAGGATATTATCACGATCTGCAAAATTAATTTTTTGTGTGATCGCTATATTAAACTGCAAAGAGAAGTTAAAACCACAGAGCACACCGTGAACACAGAGGAGTTTAAAACCACAGAGCACACAGAGGACACAGAGAAAAATATTATTGCATTATTGGATTGCTGCATTATTGCATTATTGGATTATTGCATTATTGCATTATTGCATTATTGGATTCCCCTCACTCACAAAGCTTAACAGGGAAGTCATTCAGATATTCCCAACTGACAGGGCGTTGTGGTGTAAGATTATACTTCCTCGCTATCTCTTTCACTTTTTTGTTGACATAAAGATTCAACTCTTTTACATTGATGATTCCATCCTTTTCGAAGAAATCTGCTGAACATTTAAGTCCTTCAATAAGGGAATAAGTGAACACTCCATGCCCAAGATCATTCACTTCCTTTGCTGTCTGGTCAGCTTCCGAAGCTGCCATTATATATAATCCTCTGCTTTTTGAAAGATCAATTATCGCTTTTTCAGATTGGGGACCCCGCATCGCAAAATTTTCCAGTGCTTTACCCGACTGGCATGCATCTATCAAAATTAACTGTTTTTGAGCCTTAATCTTGAGCGAATACTCTTTTAATTCCTTCCCTGAAAGCGCAAACGGGTCTCTTGCTTTTGCGTCACCATAAATCTGTTGCACCTCGTGCAAAATAAAATAGAACTCACTCTCTCCTCCCTCAGTGACCTCATCCGTGGCGCCATGACCTGAGAAATAGAACAAAAATGTATCCTCCGGTTTTGCTTTTGCCACAATTTCGTCGAAGGCGAGCCTTACATTTTTGATGGTGGCATCGGCATCAAACAACGTTTTTACCACTACATCTTTAAAAATCTTGTTTTTTAATCCGGCGACTTCACCACTTAAAGAGACTGCATCTGCTTTGGCGTATTTTAAATTGTATTTACTGTTTTCATATTTATCAACTCCCGTCGCCAGTATGTACAAAGTTGAAGCAGGTTTGGGTGCATTAAATTTCACAAGAATCGGGGTTGATTTTCCCTCAAGTCGCCCCTTGCTGAATGCATTTGCCTTAAAAATGTTGTTCCCTGATACCAATTGAGCAGTGAACGACACTTCTATCTTGTGACCGGCTTTTGGTTTGGAGTCTGTGTAATATTTTACATCAATCAGTTTACCGTTTTGATACAGTCTCAGTTCATCAATCCCACCCCCTTCATCAAAAATCTCAATCTCCACCTGTTCTTCAGGTTCCGTGATAGTAGTGGAAGCATTTGGTGATGAAAGTTTTACCGTTGGTGGCACCATGATGTTTGTAAATCGATCCCCTTTGTCTGATGCGCCACCAATCTCCCTCCCTTCCTCTATCGACTTAAAAAGCGTGGGGATATACGATTTTTCGAAATACGCTTCAAGTGGAATGATATCGAGACCATCAACATAATAAAGTAAACTCATTGCCCCCAGAGATGCATCAAAATACCCTTTGGGAGTAACCACTGCCCAGTCGGTTGAATCAAATGCAAAAAGTGTCATCACCTCTTTGCCCGTTTGTGATTCAAAAAACTTCACACTTCCGTCCATCTCTCCCGTTAAAAAATATTTCCCAGAGGGATGAACCGCAAGTGCATTAAAGTCGTTTCCGGAGAGAAAAGCCGTGTCGATTATCCTGTTTTTATTGTAATCGAAAAATTTGAGGGTTTTGCCGTTCCTGAGTGCTGCGATGTCCAATTTCTCATTGGCAACGGCTCTGGAGGGAGTGAAATTCAGCGGCAAATACTTCTCCTGGATACCCGATTCAATATCCCACAAAGTGACCAAATTGGCGTGATAAGCTATAATTTTGTTGTCATCTTTAAGAACAATGTTCCCCAAAGAATAGTCGCGCACTGCCAACATTTTTATGCTGTCCTCAGACATCCCCGGACGGTAATCTTCACTCAACATCTTTTTGTTGTTAATGGACTTGATTGTTTTCCCGGATGCAAGATCTATAACGGGGATTTCCCCGTCCATTTGTCCAATTATTAATTCTTTTCCTGAGGGAGAAAAATCCGCACTGTGCACCAACGAAACGGGAAGGTCAAACTCACGCAGAGCTTTTCCTTTGTTGATATCCCAAAGAATTATTTTGTTTTTATAGTCGAGAGAAAGGAAATATTTGCCGTTTTTCCCCACTTTCAGGTCTTTTAACATATAACTGTGACCAAAAAATGTGGTGGTCTTTGTGAAACTTTCAATGTCCCACATCTCAACATTATTGTTTCCCATTGCCAAAAGAATTGATTTTGAATCGGTGGTGAATCCCATCGAAAAGACAGGATAAAGGAGATTTTTTATGCAATGAACAAGCCTTCCCTCTTCCAGATCCCAAATAAAAACCTTCCCGACACTTCCCGTTGCCATAAACTTCCCGTCATCGGAAACTGCCACACAATAAACCTGAGAGGTGTTTTTTAATTCAACCTTCAACTCGGGCGCCTGCGAAAAGATTGTTATCACAAAAGAGAGGAATAAAATAATGGTTCGCATCAATTCTCCGGAAATATTAAAATTCGATTTAATAATTTAATACAGGAAGTTTAACAAAACAGAACCCCCGGGTTTACATTTCTGAAATCCGGGGGTAAATTCCATTCGGTTTTTATTTGGTAAGCACTATCCTTTTAACTTTGTAAAGTGCCTCCTGCATATGATTCATTGTAACTCTGATTGAGTTGATCCCCTCTCTCAGGTCCCAACCGTTTGTGTAGATCACAAGTGTAACGTCAGTTACGGGGTCGTGTATCATTTGGGAGAGGTATCCCTCGTGTGCACCGGTGTGTCCATATCCAAGCATGTTGATATTGTTCACTCCACATCCATAAAGAGACAATGTGCCGGGTGTTGTGGGCAGACAGTTAAGCATTGTCGAATAAACTGTATTGGAGGATAAAACTCCCTCACCTTTAAGCAATTTCCTTATAAACATGGCAAGGTCGGAAGGGGTTGTAACCAGATTTCCTTCAGCAACATTTCCCGATATGTTGGATACTGAAACATCTTGAATCGTTCCCGGAATGTGCACAAAGCCGGGAGCAAATGGTAAAGGAAGTTCACGGTCGGTTCCCAACGCAGGCATGGTGGAAGATATCAATCCCATCGGTTTGATAATCTCATCAGTAATGAATTGGCCGTAAGATTTGCCGGAAATTCTCTCAATTATCTTCCCGAGCATCGAGTACCCTGTGTTACTGTAGTGAAACGAAGCTCCCGGTCTGAAATAATATAGTCCCGTGGTGGCAACCACTCCAACCATTTCATCAAAAGTGAAAGTGTGGGTGGGGTTTGTCACTTTAATATATTCCATATACCAGTCATTTTTATAAGGAACAGATGCACTTATACTATCAGGAATCATATCATTTGCGACATCAAAAACTCCCGCTCTGTGTTGCAATAATTGCAAAATGGTGATTTCGTTTTTGAATGGAATCGCATAATTTTGATCTTCAGGAACATAGGTCATAGTTGTTCCCGGAATTGTATCTGTTATTTTGTGATTGATGTTCAGCCGTCCTCTTTGGTGTAAAAGCAGAATGGCTGCTGAAGTGAAAGTTTTTGTGTTGCTTGCAGCTCTGAAATGTGTGTTTGGTGTCACGGCAGTTGCAAACCCTGTCTGCTGAAACACCTGCCCTCCGGGATAAATCACCTGAAGTGCAAGTCCCCCGGGAAACTCGGGATCTGCCTTTTTAATCGAATCAAGCGCAACTTCAAGCACCCTTTTTACCTGATCCGAATAATTTGTTGTTGGTGTTCCTACGCCGGTTTCATCTTTGCAGGAAACAAACAATAAAGAAAATAAGATGGAAATCATCACAAAAAACGACTTTTGTGAATATTTCTCTGTAACTGAGTTTGAGTTTAACATCGCCATATAATCTCCGGGTGAAAAACTGAATTGGACATTTATTGCGATTAAATATTATGTTAAAATATCTAATTTAAAATTGGATGTTAAAACTAAAATTATTTCAATTAATAAACAAATTAATAAACCATTCAATTAAAATAAAATTTTGATTTAGATAAAATAATGATTAGATTCCTTCCGTCCCTGATAAAAACTTTTTCATCGAGGTTAATATGGATCGTTTATTTCATTTATCCATTTTCTTCTTTACGCTCACCACACTAATCATTAGCCAGCCACAAACTAATATCACTGCCGACTACAACACCGGACAAACTACCCGCAAAAACACCTTTGCAGCAATAGCAGTTGACCGGAATAACGATCGGGTAATAGTGGGAGCAGTTACTGATTATAATAGCCTGTCGGAAGCATGTGCAAGGGCAGAGGAACAGTGTAAACTTCGTGGTGGTTACTATCCAACAGTGGTACTTGCCTGGGAGGGTGGAGGCTGCGCCTACATCATATTTCAAAACAAATTTGCCGGCATCTATTCCTGGTCATTAAGAGAAACCGAGGCAGTCGCCAAATCGGAAGCTATGACTGCATACCTCAAGCTGACTGAAGGTACCGCCTCAGACATAGGAGCAGGCGTTTGCAACAGCGGCTACATCTCCAATCTTAAAATCCACATCAGACCCAACGGCGGGTTTTGAGGATTTTGGAGGCTTTGCACCGGAAGTCAAATTGTATATTGGTTTAGAAACCACGATACAAACTCTTGCTAAGTAGTCATCGATACCACCTTGAACTCCAGCCGATAGACTGTGGTTTTAACCACAGTAAAATGCAAATATCTCGGGGCTCTTGAACGAATTTAGCTAAATTCGTTCAGTGCATTGAATGAATTTAGGTGAATTGGTTCAATTGATAGATTTTCGCGCTTCTAATTCACAAAACAAACTCATGGTAATTATTCACCGATACCACCTTAAACTCCGATTCAGGATATGCTGCTGAGAAGGCAACAGGAAATTTTGCTTTCTCCTTATTAAATTTGAACTCATAAGCAAAAAGTTTACCTCCTCTTTCCTCTATCCAGTCGATCTCCTGTTTGTCATAAGTGCGCCAGAAAAAGTTGTTTGACAGTACATTCTGATACTCCTGAAACTTGATTCTTTCACTTATGATAAAATTTTCCCAAAGACTTCCGGTATCGTTGCGCAGCCCAAGCGGATTTAGATTAGCAACCAGTGTGTTTCTTATTCCGTTATCGTAAAAATACCATTTTGAATTTTTAGTGATCTCTTTTCTGAGGTTACGAGAGAAGCCCTCAACCTTAAAAATTACATAGACCTTTGATAAAAGATCAAGATATTTTTCAACCGTGTTTCTTGCAATTCCAAGATTTGAAGATAGTTCACTCATAGACACTTCTGATCCGGCCTGGAATGCAACAAGTCTTAAAAGATTGTTAATTACTCCTGCATTTTTTACACCTTCAAAAGACAAAAGATCTCGCAACAGATAATCATTCACCAGCTCCTTCAGATATTTGACCTTATCCTCTCTGTCGTGTATGGAGATAACCTCAGGATAGGAACCAAATACAAGTCGTTCCTCCAAAGCAGCTCTTTTTTCCGTAATTCCATAAAGCGGATCCAATTCCTGTTCACTCAATGGAAATAATCGAAATGTCCGGTTTCTCCCCGTCAAAGGTTCACCAAGTTTTCCGGTAAGATCAAAAGCTGATGAACCTGTTACAATTATTCTGAGTCCCTGAATTGAGTCGATCATAAGTTTAAGTATTTTACCGATTTCAGGCACCTTCTGAGCTTCATCAATCACTAAAAGTTTGGTTGTGCCAAGAATCTTTTCATAATTTGCCACCGACCTGTTTTCCAACAGCCTCTGCACCTCAAAATCCTCACCATTAAAAAAAATACTCGGTTCCGAAATCATCGAAACAATCTTTTTTAACAGGACAGTCTTTCCCGTTCTCCTTGCACCAAGCAAAATAACAACCTTCCCCGGCACAAGTGACTCGAGTATTACAGACTCAACTTTTCGGGTAATCATAAATCTCTCCAATTAATTGAACAAATTTAGCTAAATTCGTTCAATCTATTGAATGAATTTGGGTGAAATGGGGGAATTTATTTTTTTTCAGAATAAAAGTAAACTTTACCAGTGATTCAGACCCAAATTCTATCAGTCTTTTTACAAGTTAAAGGTGACTTTTTGAGTTCGCTTTATACTCCTCCGGGGTTACAGCCTTAACAAACCATTGTTCCTCAGAAAAGTCAAAGTACTTTATGGCTCTTTTGCAAAAATTAAATATCGTCTGTGCATTCAATTGGGATTCTGCAAAATAAGTCCCCCTGATGATTTTGGGAGTCTTAAACTTACCGCCGACTTTTGACAAAAAAGTTGGATTTTTTAATGCAAACTCTTCAAATTTCACTGGGTCTAAATCATATAAGATATTTAAGGTCTCATTTAGAACATCTCGCCAAGATTTAACAGAAATATTCGTACCGTTGAAAGTTAACCCGATAGCATAGAGACCCGTAACGAATTTATTTGATTTTGGGGATACTTTGGGAGAACTTTCCATTCCTTTAGAATATTCCGGATTCTCTGACTCTTCGTCAACAAATGTGCCTTCTTCTGGAACCTGCATATTCCTCGAAATTGTTTTACCCATAGCTGATTCAATCCGTTTCAGAATTTGCTCTTTTCTGTCTTCAAAAAATGCATGGAAGTCATCTTGTTTCATTAGGTCCGGATCAACTAAATGAGTTTTCAAAATGGAATTGAATTCATCTTCCGATACTCCCACTTCATTTTTCAGTTTCTCCAAGTACTTACTTGGTGCATCACCTCCGATTTTTCTATTAGTCCGTTCCGACAGTGGGGTTTTGTTAATTATACTGTCACATTCCAACCAATTGATTCTGTTTTCACCACACCAGCGAACAGGGAATATGTGATGAATGTCAATTGCCTCGGAAAAATAAGTGCTAAAATCAATTTGTGTGGCCGATAACCAATCCTTTGTATGGCCGCTTAGCAAAAGGGCATAAACGCCTTTGTACGCCGCACTATTTCTCGTTCTGAGAGTTAGAAGCCGGGAAGGAACAAAATTGGCTTCATAGATAGTTTTGGGTTCTTCTCCATTTTTTGTTATCCAGGCAAACATTTGTGTGAGGTCCAAGGCATAGCGTGTTTCAATTGCAGAGCCATATAACTCACCAAAAACTCCACACCAAAACCACCTCATCAATTTTTGTTTATTTCCCACTGTATTTATCTGATTACCAAGTTTTGCCAGAATCGCTGCCATGGGTACAAGTTGGGTACTATAAGGAAGATCGCGAGCGTTGTATATGTGGTTTTCCTGGAGTATCTTCGATGCGTTTATGTACCCTTGGACAATAATATCTCTGTACTTTCGGTATTCTCCCAGCGTAAGAGCAAGCATGTCTTTTCTTCTAGCACTGACTGCGGACCTTACTTCGTCTTGTTGAGAGCCTCTCTTATCATATGTTGATAATAAAGTGATCGACTGAATAATATCTGTATTACTTGTATTAGACAAAAGCTTGTAACTTGAAAATTTATTTCGAATTTCCTTCCAGTCTTCTTTCAGATCATAATCGTCAGATGCATATGTTGCAGTTAGCAGTTCGAAAATTGTGAGTGACACTCCTCCAGTATTCACCTTTTCAAACACTTGACATACCGCTTCTTTTGGATTTTCTTTAAACAGCTCGATTATTGGTAAATTATACTTATCAAATGTTCGTAAAATCCCTTTCTCGAAATTATCCCATAATGTACTCTTAACTTGGTCCGGCTCCCAGTAACTTTTAAAGCTAGCTCGCCAGTCGTAAGGATCTCTAAATTTATTGATAGGAAACATACAGTTCTTAAATTCCTGTTGTTCATTCGACAAATCTAAAACGATGTCTCTACCAATATTCTCTGTGATGATCTTGTTTACTTTTACGGAAAAAATTGCCTCATCCATTGCTTGTTGCTCGTCGAGTGCCTTTACCATATCTATGTAATACCATCGACTGACCTGTGCCCCCTTGGAATTTTTAGTTTGTACTGCAGTTTGGGTGAACAAGGTTTGGAAAAGTGAAGTGATTCTTTGTTGACCATCCAGAATTAGATTTTCTGGGGTTTGTGGGTTTGAGTTTTGTACACCTTCGATGAGTTTGGTTTTGAATTTAACATCGGGATTCCCTGTTTTTAGAAGCATAATTGCTCCGATTGGGAAGGATTTAGCAACGCTCGTGAGAAGATCAATGATCCTGTGATCATCCCACACCCAACCCCTCTGAAAGTCAGGGAGTTGTATTTTACCCAACTGAACATCTTTTAGGATTTCAAATAAATTTCTCTTGGTTGAATCAAATAATTCCATAATGTGCCTTCTTTAGAAATATCAAATGTTTGTGAATAAGTTATTCAACTCTTATGCATCATAATTAGGAAAGTAACGCGATCGGCGTTTTTTCTTTGCCGCTTCTAGTGTATCAACTTTTTCAAAACGGAATTTCGGTTCACCAGGGTATCGCCATTCCTTAAGAGCAAATTTGATCATGTTGGTCTCCCGGCGGTCAAACATCACTTGAAGAATCTCTTGCCTTCTCTTTGCAGTTTCGTTTCTGCCAGTGAGGAGTTCATCCCTGGTAAGATGGAACAAATCAACAACTTCATCGATATGTTTTAAACGAAGAAGTTTCTTGGTATTTGATTCAATGATCTCAATCTTTTTACTGACATTCTTTGTCCCCAGTTTATTATTAAGTGCCTGATCTACCAATATAAAATTCCCCAGTCGACGCTTCTCTATGGATTCCTTATCAGGGAATAGCTCTTTGTTATCCACAGCGAGAATGTGTTCTTTTGTCAAATATTTATTTTCACCGTTTTCAAACAATAGAGTTTCATAATTCCAATTAACAGTTTTAACCTGGTGCAGATTATTTTCATAAGCCGCTAAAAAGAATTTGAGAGATGACCATGAGTAGAAATCATAGGTTTCATTTTTATCGAGAGTCAAAGCTTCAACAAACTTTGACTCAGGGCAGTATCTTTCAATCAAATTGATGAGATGTTTTTTGATTCTCTCGAAATACTCTGGAAATTGTTGCAATTCCGTATTCAGTTCATTCAACCAATGTCCTTTATCGTCAAAATTTCGACCATAATAGATTTCAGAAGCAAGTCTGATGAGATAGTCCCTTTTCGTGTCTGAGCGATAAAAAATTTTCGGCATGCAATAAAAGCGGAAATTAAGTTTTTCCAAAACATCCAAAGTATTCATTATGGCTTCCCTGCATTCGGGATAGACAATGTAAAATTCCATCAAGACCAAGAAAAGAGGCATGACACTCCCAACTGAACCATGATTTCTAAGTTTTTTAAAGATAACCTCAAGTTTTTCAGAGTAGAGGTCTTCACCCTGTTCCCTGTAATATCCGTCACTCTCATATAAAAACGAATAGACTAATGATGAATCATCTAAAAACAAATGATAAAGGAACAAGTCATTCCTTACCATTTCTATCCTTTCGCTTTCTTTCTCAATTTTATTCTGATAATACTCACCCCTCAAAATTATTCCTTGAATATAGTCTCTGAAATCTTTGTACAAGTCATCGGTATCTTTTTTAACCTTCCCAAAAATTACTCCAAAAGCAATTCGTACAAACTGATTCTCTTTTTGAATCGTATCAACACCGGCCTTTTCAAGATTGAATAAAATTCGTCCCCAGGATGAACTTATATCTGCGGTTAAGTCATCGAATTCGTGTACATGACAAAGATGAAGGAAGTAATTCTTAAATTTTTCGAGTTCTGAGAGTGCCTTTCCACGATTGTTTATTACCTCGAACATTGTGGTTGTTTCTCTTGCAGAAGAGGTTTCGAAAAAGATGAAACCCAATTGAGTTATAATGCCGTTAAATATCCTCTCAATATCTCGGTTTTCTTCCCTCAACCATTTATTGGCAGTTATATAACATTTTTGCAATCTCTTGTTTGAGGCGGTTTCTTCAGGAAGTTCAATGTGATTTAAGATGTTTGAGTGGAAAAACTCATTGTCGTAATCACTTAATTGTAATGCAGTTTCATAACCTGATGCCATCTTTTTTATAATCGATTCGATCTTTTTTAACTTGGTTGGATCAATTTCCACAATCGCCCTTAATATCATCACACATGAGACAAGCCGTTGCTGACCGTCAACGATCTGAAATACATCCCCACCATTGGGGCGTTCAACCACGATGGTACCGGTAAAATGTTTATGTCCGGATTTGTTGTTGTGCATTTCAATATCTGTCAAAAGATCAATGATCTGTTCTTCATCCCAGGAATATCCTCTTTGGTAATCAGGTATCTCGAATTTTTTACCCTCAAATAATTCCAATAATGAGATCAATTTTGCCGGTTCTGAATTTTTCTGTGTCATTTTTATCTCGAATGTTTTTAGTTTTGGCCCAAATCAAACCCGTACCGTCCGATGTGGGAAGAATACACCCAATTAATAAAATTCTGATATCAATTGTTATTCACCACCAAACCAATAGCCTGTGTTTTTAAACACAGGGCTTAAAAAGTATTTTCCATTTCTATAACCAAGTAGCGTTCTGGTGATTTCCCCGAAACAATTGTCACTTCATGAAGCGACAATTTGAGAATGTCGAAATTGCTCCATAAACGACATTTAGAACATAATTTTTCAATCTTCCTCACCTTCATTTAGCCTCATCGCAAACTCCATTCATTCTTTCCCCCATAACTACTCGAAATTGTGAGAATGGCATAAAATTCCCATTCCGATTGTGCGGATTTATATCGGTTATCTACAATTGTGAGTTTTCTGTTGAGGATTTGTGCGAGGAAATTCCCTGTACCGCATACGGGTTCAAGGAATCGAGATTCGATTCGTTCTGTTTCGTTTTTTACGAGGTCGAGCATGGCATTCACCTCCCTTTCGGAAGTGAAGACTTCCCCATGGTCAGCTACCCGTTTTTTTGATTTTACCTGTTTGCTCTTCATTATAAATTTTAGCGATGCTCCATGAGGCATTTAAAATGGTAAATAATGGTAATAGCAAAATAATAAAATATTATTAATTTAATGGGATTTGAGGACGAATGGGGAATTTTTATTCTTCTACGAACTTTCCATCCCCTCTCCAGGTTAATCGTTTTCCAGCCGGCAATCGGGACGATTACCACTCCTCACCCTAACATAAAAAAAATAATACTTAATACCTCATACCTAATACCTGTTCATGTGTATCCGCGTCCCCTAAACATAACTACATTGTTGGATTATTTGATTATTGAATTCCCAAAGCGTCCGGGCATTAGAAACTCCTCATAATTTTGCCGATTTACGACAGACTGTTCAAGTGTTTTATATGACTTTAAAAAGTTTTGAGGGAATTTGTACCCTGCCTTTTCACTCCATTTAATCTCAAAAGCGCGAAAACCTTCGTGAGTCTCTTCCAAATAATCAATTTCTTGTTGCTGAACGGTTCTCCAGAAAAAAGTTCGCGCCATACTCTCGCTATATGAAAGATATTTCCGTCGCTCGGATATGAGATAGTTCTCCCAAAGTGCTCCGACATCTGTACGGATGTTTAAATCAGTAAGATTCCCAATTAAAGCATTTCTTATACCGTTATCATAAAAATAATACTTCTTCCCTTTTTTAATCTCATTTCTTTCATTTCTACTAATGGCAGGAAGTCTGAATACTATATAAGCCTGTTCAAGTATTCGTAAATATTTTTCAACTGTTTTAGCATCGGTCCCGGTTAACTGCGCAAGTTCTGAATAATTTACCTCGCTACCGACCTGAAACGCGAGTGCTCTGACAATATTCTCAATAACTGAGGGAAATCTGAGCCCGTCCATGGAAAAAATGTCTTTAAAAAGATAACTTGAGGCAAGGCTTTTTACTGTCCTGACGGAGAACTCAGGAATTGATACCACTTCCGGGTAACTTCCTTTCACGAGGCGCTCTTCGAGGCTACCCCTCTCAGTTAGAAGATCAGCATGATCTACCAATTCGGCAAAACTCAAAGGGAATAGCAAAAATTCAAATTTGCGACCTGTAAGCGATTCCGATGTTTTGTTGATCAATTCAAAAGCAGATGAGCCTGTCGCAATCACCTGCACTTCAGGTATCAAGTCGGTGAAAATCTTTAGAATATTACCGATATCATCAATTTTCTGTGCTTCATCAATCACAAGAATTCGAAAGCCAGCGACCATTCTTGCCAATTTTTCTTTGGATGCATGAAGTAAAAAACTCTTCACTTGATATTCGTCTCCATTGAGGAAAAGACATTGCCCATCTATTTGGTCAGTGATTTTTTTTACTAATGTCGTTTTTCCCGCCTGTCTTGGTCCAAATATCAGTATTGCTTTTCCCCTGAACATAAAGTTTGGTATCACGTCTTCTAAATATCTTTTTATCACTCGTTGCTCCGGTTTCATATTTTCTAATATGCAAAACTACAAATTATTTCGGATTTAATTCCCGAATTATTATAAGTTTTCAGGATTCTATTCCCGAATAATTATGTTTTTTCAGGATTTAATTCCCGATTCATTAAAAATATTAATAAATCCGTGTGAAATCCGTGCCATCCCGTGGAACTATCACTCTTGCGGTTAATCATTTTGCATAGGGCAATCGGGACGATTACCACTCCTCACTCTTACGCCATAAATCCGCGAAAATCTGACCAATTTGCGTGTCTCAGCTAATACTTAATATCTGATACCTAATACCTGCGAAGCCCCTACCTCAGCAACAGCATCTTTTTTGTTTGGGAGAAGGTGCCTACTGTGATTCGATAGAAATAAACTCCACTCGCAAGTGTCCCGGCATCAAATGTGACTGAATGTTCCCCAGGAGATTGATGTTCATTCACCAATACTTTTATGAGATTTCCAATCTGATCATATACCTTAATCGAAACAGCTCCCGCCGAGGGTGTATAATATCGAATAATGGTTTCCGGATTAAATGGATTTGGATAGTTTTGGGCCAAATAAAACCCGTCAGGAGTCCCTTCATTTTCCACTGCTCCGGGTGTATTCGTGCCCCCGGGTGTAGGAGAATTTTGTAGCCATTGTGGTGCACCATCAGGAATTCTTGAAAGTGAAGCGTCGGTAATTTGTTGCCCAAATGTAACAGAATCGATGATATCAACTCCATTTGTATCCACCAGATATACAAGTTCACCCGACTTGCTGAGTTTAAAATTAGCGTGAATTCCCGGCTGGGTTTCCTCTTCATCACACCAAATCACCAGAAACTGATACGGTTCGATTACAAGTCCGGGCTGCTCAAAACGCCATTTCATCAAATTATCACTTTTGTCCGTCAAATATTTTCCCGTAAGAGTGATCGGTTGATCTGAAGAGTTATAAAGTTCAACAAAATCATCAAAATCTCCGGAAGGATCGGGATATATGGTGTTATCCGCCAATATTTCATTTATCCTCAAAATTGTGTCGGCCACCCCGGAAGTGGTAAATTCGAGCTTTTTCGCCCGTGGATAATTTACAATCTGACCTGAATAGTCGCGAACTCTGATAGAAATTCGGTATGGTATATATCTCTCTAAAGGGGGGATCACCACTGTAAATCGATCAGTTTCTTCCAATAACTTTGAACCCCAAACGGGTGAATATCTCATCGGGTAGGATGTGATTACCCCACTTAAAAGATCATGCAACTGAACAACCACACTATCAAGTCCATGCATCGAAAAAGCCGAGACAGTTACATAAATCGAATCGTTTACACCGGGATTTTTTGGCTGATAATCAATTTCATAAACAAGCGGTGGAGCCTGAATGTAGTTCAAAACTCCCTCAAGCGAATTTGTTCTGGCAAGAATATACTGCTTTAACCCAAATTTTACATGTTGGTTTGAGTAAGTGGAAGCTGAATAAGAATTAAGGAAATCGTTAAAAGAAAAATTGTAATCTTTGGTTCTGAATGTATCAAGAAGTGCCGGAACCCTTACCAATTCCCTGAGTGAATCGATCCTCGAATTCCACAGAGGCAGAGCAAAAACATTCTCTTTATAATGAATTAACATCCTTGTGTAGAGGTTGCGAAGTTCAGGAACCAAAAGCATTTTTTCGACCAGTGGACGGGGTCCATTATTGATTTTATGAAATGAATATGGATTTTCAATTGACCAGTTGACATCAAACCAGTCGATCCCAAAAGTGTTGTCGTAATCGTATGGAATTACATGCATCAGATTGTTTGCGGGTTCGTGATACAGGTAATAATTGTTCATATTCGACCAATAATCGTCCCACTGCCCCAGCAAAATGTTCATCGAAAAATATTTGAGAGCATCCACATAATCAAGAGTGGTTTCGAGGGAATCGATAAGTTTTGAAGTCGGAGTGTTGTTTAGAATTCTTGTGAGGCGGATTAAACTCGAAAAATCCATTTCATTTTCATTTGTGGAAAGTTCGTATGCGGGTCTTGATCCACCAAGAGTGATGTAAGATGAGGGATTTTCACCAAGATATTGTAAATCGGCAGGCCAGAGGCATTTCCAAAGATTTCCTGAATCGTCGGCATAGTTTCGTTGCAGGAATTCTTCATCAATATGTTCAACACTTATATAAAGTCCATAATATCGCCCATTGATGTAAACCTCCATGTGACAAGAGCGAGAACCCTTAAGACCAATCTGACCAAACTTCTCGAAACTGAGTTTGCTTCTTACAATTGAAGGGTCGTTGTGTTCACCATTAAGATTTAGTTTTTCAAGTCCGTGAAAATTTCTTCCTTGAAAAAAGCTGTTTATTGCTATCTTAAACGACTTTTTTTGTGCCTGACGGGAGGTGTTGCCCCTTAATCGAAATCCAATCGAGTCGAGCGTTTCATCAAACCACTTGTTTTGAAATCTCATCGTGGCAGGAAACTCAACATCACTGTTTACATTTGCATAAATCCACTCCAGATCATCGGGATCGATGGTAATGTCGATTCTACCAACCTGTGTGTCGTCAAAAACCTTCTCCCAGTCCAACATCCCTGTCTGCGAGAATAAATAAGTAGTGAAAAATAACGGTAATAAATATATAAGTTTCTGTTTCATAATTTTCTCTGATTCAAGAGGGAAATATAAGGAAACGGGGGAGAACTTTAGAACTTTAGAACCTCAGAACTTGAGAACTTTAGAACTTTAGAACCTCAGAACCTCAGAGCTTCAGTGTTTAAGTGGTTTGTTACTTGTGCTTCAAGTTAATCCTGGTAATCCTCTAACCCTGAAAATCATGATTCAGACAATCCATCCGTGGAATCTGTGGGGATCAGTGTAATCCGCGTAACTATCCCCATTATTGCATTACTGCATTATTGGATTATTGGATTACTGCATTATTGCATTATTGGATTACTGCATTATTGGATTAATCGCTATTTTTGCAGATCGTTCATTCAATAAATTCTATAAACATATACCGGAAGAGCCACCAAATTGGAATGGATCACTAACCCCGAAGCCCTGATAGCCCTGGCGACACTTGTTGCACTTGAAGTTGTACTGGGTATCGACAATATTATTTTTATCTCCATCCTCGCATCAAAACTCCCAAAGGAAGTGCAGGCAAAAGCAAGAAACACAGGTCTAATTCTTGCTATGGTAACAAGGATTCTCCTTCTGTTTTCGATCACAATAATTATGAAACTCACCGATCCAATTTTCTCCATTTTTTCCAATGAGATTAGTGGCAGGGATTTGATTTTGATCACCGGAGGTCTTTTTCTTCTTGCAAAAAGCACATTTGAGATTCACGACAAACTTGAGGGAGAGGAACATACCACGGGGAAACAAGTTGCCAAGTCATTTGGAGCAACAATAGTTCAGATTCTTCTTTTGGATATTGTGTTTTCACTCGACTCGATAATCACTGCTGTAGGGATCGTTTCAGAGATTGAAATCATGGTTACTGCCGTGGTAATTTCGGTCTTTTTTATGTTGATCTTTGCATCGCCTGTGAGCAACTTTGTTGAAAAACATCCAACAATCAAAATGTTGGCACTCTCGTTCCTGCTAATGATTGGTTTTACACTTATTGCCGATGGATTTGATGTGCACATACCAAAAGGATATATCTATTTCTCGATGGCATTCTCGATTTTTGTTGAAACCTTAAATCTCAAACTTCGTAGTAAATCGGTGAAACCCGTGGAATTGCACAAAAAAATGTAGTGGCCGAAAGAGATTTTATGTTCAGCCGGACAAACATCGCTGGAATGGATTTTACTAAAGAATTTGACTACCTCCTGATGATAACGGGTCTGGTTTCAGGTTTTGTGATAGGCATTTCTTTTTTTGATAATGCAAGTCTGAGTTTGTCCCCGGTGTGTTTGTCAATGTCTCAGTACAATATTGAATGTTCACTTTGTGGCATGACACGGGCGTTTGTAGCAATTTCGAATTTTGATTTTCATTCAGCCTGGATTTTCAACAGGTCGGCAATTGGATTATATCTACTATTCCTGATAAATACAGTTTTTGCTCTTCGGAGAGTTTATACCATAGTCAAAAAATATAAATGAGGTAAAAAATGGCATCATTATCATTCACATGGGGTCTCCTTAGTCTTGCGGGTTTAATCATCGCATTTTCCCCTGTCTCGGAAGTTTAAACTGGATTAATATTCCATTTGCCGCTACAGGATTAATCATCAGCCTGATCGCTGTGAATACAGCGTCACCACAGGACAAAACAAAAGCCAATACTGGTGTTGTTTTATGTTCGCTGGCAGTTGTAATGGGAATTATAAGGCTGATTGCAGGGTTTGGAGTGGTGTAAGAGCTTCGGAACCTCAGAACTTCAGAACTTCAGAACCTCAGTAACTTGAGTGACCTGAGTACTTCAGAACATCAGGACACAATTTCATCTGCGGAAATCAGTGTTCAATCCGTGGAATCCGTGGAACTATCCCTCTCCTGTGGTTAAGCGTTTTGCAGACGGCAATCGGGACGCTACGAATATCAATTCCCCGCCGGGGAAAGAGGATTCGACTCTTTCGCCATTCATGTTGCAGACGGCAATCGGGACAATTACCACTCCTGTCTCTAACGCCTAAATTTCCTTCAGTGAAAATCTGTGCTGAATCCGTGGAACTATCCCCATTACTGCATTATTGCATTATTGCATTATTGGATTACTGCATTAACCTCCCCTTTCTCCTAAATTCTTCTTATTTTTGGTGATTTAAATTTTAGATTTTGATGACCAAAGACATAAACAGCCCTCAACATAACGACAACCGAAATTATGACTACTCCGGAATTGAAAACGAGGAGCGGAAAGAGTATGCTGTTATCAGTGAGTTTATCGATAAACCATCAGATATTATCGACCTGGGCTGTGGAAATGGTTCATTGTTAAAAATGCTTTTGGATCAGGGGAAGTGTAAAAGAGCTGTGGGGATCGAAATTTCCCAATCAGGGGTTGATATCTCCGCAAAAAAAGGGATTGATGCAAGACTTGGTGAAATTGATAAACCTTTACCATTTAAGGATGATGAATTTGATCTCGCGATTTGTAATGTAACTATTCAGATGGTGATGTACCCTGAAATGCTCCTTAAGGAGATGAAACGCATTGCAAAAAAACAGATCATTTCCTTTCCAAATTTTGGATTTTATAAAAACCGGATTGACATGATGCTCCATGGCAGAATGCCAAAACCTGTGATGTTTGGTTACAACTGGTATAACACAGGACATATCCACCAACTCTCGATGAACGATTTTACTGAACTAATTCAATCAACCGGTGGTCTCGAAATAGAAAAATTTTCAACTGTTTTCCAAAATAACAGTTTCAAAGATACCCTTACCGGGATGTTTCCCAATCTTTTTTGTCTGTTACCCGTATTCCTTCTGAGAAAAAAATGAGCATTATTGACAGAATTTTATCGCTCCCCGAACTGGTAGATCAACCCCCTGTTTTGGTGGATATTGGTGCATCAGGAAGCATTCACAAAGAGTGGAAAGCGTTTGCAAAATATGCTATCTGCCTTGCTTTTGATGCAGATGAACGCGAGTTTGGTTATATCTCCGATGAGTCAAAAGGGTTCAGGAAACTGTTGGTTTACAACTCCCTTGTCTCTGCAAAAGAGGGCGAAAACACCGATTTTTACCTTACCGCATCACCATATTGCTCAAGCACTCTTGAACCCGATGGGAAAGCACTTGAAGATTGGGCTTTTGCATCAAAATTTGAAATTACTAAAAAAGTTTCGGTAAAAAACATCACTCTTACAAAGGTTCTCACGGATGTGGGAATTCAAAAAATTGACTGGTTAAAAACCGACACACAAGGAATTGATCTTAGTATTTTCTCCTCCCTTCCCCTCGAAATTCAAAAAACAGCACTTGTTGTTGAACTTGAGCCGGGAATTATCGATTCCTATAAGGGCGAGGATAAAATGTATAAGGTGTTTGAATATTTTGAGGGACTCCCCTTCTGGCTTGGTGCCATGACTGTAAAAGGATCACAGCGACTAAGAGAAAATGATGTAGAAGGACTTCACCTCTCCGATAGATTAAAAAAATTCATCTACTACAGTCATAAAACATCCCCCGGATGGGCGGAACTTAAATATTTTAATGATTTTAGCGGAGATTTGTCCCTTCGCGATCACCTGTTGGGGTGGGTTTTTGCAACTTTGGAAAGACAATTTGGTTATGCTTTAACCATAGCTCACCACGGCAGAGAAAGATTTGCCACACCAATTTTTAATGAAATGGTAAAATATTCCGAAAGAAGCCTTAAAGTTAGTCTTATTAAATTAAAATTTGCACCCGCCATTAAAGAGAAGTTCTCAAAACTTTTTAACCAATGACATATAACTTCTGTACTCTGTTTGATTCAAATTATCTTACCCGTGGGCTTGCTCTGCACGAGTCGATGATAAAATATATCCCTGACTTCAGGCTTTTTATTTTCGCATTTGATGACAGATCACTCAAGATTCTAAAAGATTTAAACCTCAAAAACACAGTAATTATCAGTCTCAAGGAATTTGAGGACAAAGAGTTACTCGCAGTTAAACCCGGCCGATCGATTGCTGAATATTGCTGGACAAGCACATCCTCAACTATCCTATATGTCCTGGATAAATTTGATGTTGACAATTGCACTTATATCGATGCAGATATCTGTTTTTACTCTTCACCCGAACCAATTTTCACCGAACTTGGTGAAAAGTCGATACTCCTGACTGAACACCGCTATTCTCCCCAATATAATAAAGAAGTGAAAAGTGGTAGATACTGCGTGCAATTTGTAACTTTCAAAAATGATGAAAGAGGACGAAAAGCACTTACCTGGTGGCGGGATCGTTGTTTGGAGTGGTGTTATGACAGATATGAAGATGGTAAATTTGGTGATCAACTTTACCTCGACGATTGGACTGAACGATTTGAGGGAGTGCATGTGATGCAACACCACGGAGGTGGACTTGCTGCATGGAATGTTCAACAATATGAGTTTAACAAAAAGAATTCGAAAATCACCGGGACACAAATTTCCTCAAAAACAGATTTTGATGTGATTTTTTATCATTATCACTACCTCCGCTTTTTTCAGGGAGGAAAAATTGAGCTTGGAAGACGAATTTTATCAGAAAGTGTTTTAAATATCTTCTACAAGCCTTATATTAAGAGGCTAAATGAAATAAAAACTGAAATTTCTGCAAAATACCCGGGATTTGACCCCCATGGATCACGAGTTGACAAGTTTCAGTTAAAAACACCTGTTATTTACCTATACAGAAAGTTAACAGGTGTTTATAATGTGTTTGACGAAAAAACATTTTTGAGGAATTAATGGCGTATTTGATCGACCTGCAGACAAAAAGCGACGATAGAGGTAGCCTCACTGTTATAGAAAAGGTTCTCCCTTTTGATATTAAAAGGGTTTACTACATCTATAATAATGCGGATAATCTGCCCCGGGCAAAACATCGTCACAAAAAAACCATTCAAGCCACCATCTGCCTGAAAGGGTCTGTTGAAGTCTATAATAATAACGGCTCAACTAAAGAGACTTTTCTGCTCGATAATCCCTCAAAATGCCTGATTCTCGAGCCGCAGGACTGGCACATCATGCGAAATTTTAGTGAAGACGCCATTTTGCTGGTGCTTGCTTCTTCAAATTATGACACCGAAGACTATATCCACGAGGAATACAAGTGATTGAATATGAAAATCTGGGAAAACTGAATCAACCATTTTTTGAAGAATATCAAAAATCGTTTGCAGAAACCCTGAATTCCGGATGGTATATACTGGGGAACAATGTTAAAAATTTTGAAGAGGAATTTGCAGATTATCACAGATCGGCCTATTGCCTGGGAGTGGCTTCAGGACTTGATGCTCTTCTGCTTGCCCTTAAAGCTTTCAATTTCCCTCCCAACTCTGAAGTGATTGTCCCTTCAAACACATATATAGCAACAATTTTGGCAATCATTCATGCAGGTCTGAAGCCTGTACTCGTAGAACCTGATATCAGGACCTACAATATCGATACCCGTTTGATTGAGGAAAAAATCACCAACCGAACCGTTGCAATTATGGTTGTCCATTTATATGGTAAATCTTGTGAGATGGGATATGTAAGCCGGATTGTTAAAAAATTTGATTTAAAACTTATTGAAGATGCTGCCCAAAGTCATGGAGCCAAATGGCGCGATAAACTTACGGGTACATTTGGTGATTTTGGTGCTTTCAGTTTTTATCCCACCAAAAATCTTGGTGCCCTTGGTGATGCCGGTGCCCTTATTATGCAAAATGAAGACCTCTTCAAAAAGATTAAAAGACTCAGAAACTACGGCTCTGACATCAAATATTACAATGAAGTGGTAGGCTTTAATTCCCGACTCGATGAAGTTCAAGCAGGATTTCTCTCGGTTAAATTGCGAAAACTTGATGAAATTAATGAACACAAAAGAGCCCTGGCTGAAATCTACTTTAAGGAATTAAAAAGCGACTTCATTAAACCATTCAGAGCAGACGACAATTACGATGTTTTCCACATTTTTAATATCAGACATAAAAAGCGTGATCAGCTTAAAGAGTTTATGTTAAAAAATGGTGTAAAAACAGACATTCACTACCCAGTTGCCCCACACAAACAAAAAGCAATGTTGGGAATTATTGAAGGTGAATACCCGATTTCTGAAGAGATCCATAAAACCACTCTCAGCCTGCCGATATCATATTACCACACAAAAGATGATATTTATCAGGTTGTTGATGTAATGAACAAGTTCTAAAAATGAATGACGAGAAGATTGACCATCTCTTTTTTTACAATAAATGGTTAAAAGCCGTTTATCGGTTTGGGAATATCCCAGTGTCGATGATACTCGCCCTATATATTATCCCTTTCTTTTTTAGGCCGTCTGATAGAACAGTGGATATCCTTTTTTTCTCCTCTGTAGTTGTTATCCTAATTATTCTAAATTCATTTTTCTTTAAGATTTGGAAGATTGTGCCATTTAAAATTCATGCACAAGAAGACAAACTTGTTTGTTCCGACTATTTTTTATCCTCAAAAACCATTGAACTTTTTTATTCCGATATCGAGAACTTAAAGGGAGGAACATTTTCAGGCAAATTTAACGGGATAATGATAGCCGAAAGTTCAAAAGATGGAGTTCAAGTGGGCTTTTTTGCGCGGCTCACGAATGCCCGCCTGCTTGAGGCAATTCTCATAAACAGAGCTCCACAGCCTGTTTATGAAAAAGTTACTGCTCTTTTAAATGAGAGAAGACGGGAACTGACAAAGAAATAATCTAATCCGATTGAGGTTTTACTATGAAAAAAGTAGCGTCATTCTTAATCCTCCCCATCCTGATTTTTGCAGGTTTGCTCTTCACAGGATGTGATACAGTTAAAGTTGAAGAAACAATTTATCTTGGTGATGTTGATGTTCAGGCACCGATAAACACTCCCCCAATCCGTACAATTCACCGCTCTACAGTGCCAAACGATATCAAAATTTCGCCTAAATTTGTTATCAACAATAATAAAAATATCAGTACTTCAACTTCGAGCAGTTTTTACAAAAGTCTGAAACCGGGAGATTCTCTTCGTCCATTTTTCAGAGAGGACAATCTCGACTGGTCGTTTCCCGATATGGTTGCCGGGCTTGACATTGAGTTACCCGTCACCAAAAGTTTTTTCTTCACCGGAGGTTTTCACTTTTCAAATATCAATAACCAAAGTGCTATTGGTGGGGCTTTTGGATTGGGATTTGGCAGTCTTGGTACTGTTTCTGCGTTCAGAATCGACGCCGGTGTTTTGGTGCAAAAACATCTATACACAGCTCAAACTGTCGTAAAAAGGGTTGAAACTTACAATGATGGTTCAAAAAAAGAGTTTATCTCCGTTTATCAGGACAACTCAACCACCACAAATTTTAATCCCTATGTTACTCTGACATACAATTCTGCTTTTGAATCGCCTGTAAATTTTTACATTTCAGGTGGGTATTTTGCTCAGAGTCTTTTGGGATTTGTTCCGGCAAATTATGCGGGTGACAATCCATTTCTTGTCCCAATTCATAATTTTGGAGTGGAGTATATCAAAACTGATAAACGAAATGATGTGAGTGTTGGATTTTATATGATCAGTCCTGGAGTCATCTACAGATTTGCTGATAATGCAAATGCTCTGGTTGGAATAAAACTGTTAAAAGCCGTCTCGGGCGACACAAAAGCCGATGAGTGGATGCTGATGCCCTCCATCCAGATAGATTTTGCATTCTGAGAATAGAACCCTTTTTAACACGCTATTCACAATGTTAAAAGATATTCACGATTGGTGCCATGAAAATTAATCCCCACCCAAAATGCCGCTTGCCCCGGCAGGGGTTTCGTAGGGATAGGGATTGGAATATCTCCAAAAAAACAGCCCCGGCAGGGGTTTCGTAGGGATAGGGATTGGAATATCTCCAAAAAAACAGCCCCGGCAGGGGTTTCGTAGGGATAGAGGCAATGTAAAAAAAGAGGCTGCCCGATTAAGACAGCCTCTCTTTTTTAATAAAGGACTTTTACAACTACCTTTTTCACATCTTTTCTTTCATCCCCCGTCATAATGCCGGGTTTGTGTCCATCCTGCGGAAAAAGTACCATAAAATAGCCGGTTGGTAATTTAATCAACTGCCCGTCACCATTGTAGAATACAATGTCGTTTTCATAATTGAAATCGGTTTTAGGCGAAAGATTTTCCAACCCGGTAACTCCCATGAACTCCTCTCCGGAAGCCACAAACTGGATATCAAGATATTCTTTGTGTGACTCAAATGCACCTTCCTCGTAAGGTTTTGTTTTGTAAGAACTTACAAGTGCAAACACTTTATCGCCATCAATATCATATCTTCCATCTGCGGTTTCAAGTGTAAAATCGTTTACGAGGTAGTTAAACCCCTTCCGCAGATTTTCACTTAAAGATTCATAGGTTTTATAGTTTTCAAGTTTATCAAATATCATTAAAAGTCCCTATTTAACTCCCAGTCCTTCCAACTGAGGCTCAACATCTTTTTTGTCACCAACAATCACAAGAGTGAACTTGTCAAGAGGCAAATATTTTTTCACCAAAGCAGATACTTCAGCAGGTTTTGTATCATAAATCTTTTTTACATAAGTTTTGATGTACTCATCTGAAAGACCATGAAAATTGATAAACCCAATCTGCCCGATTACACCGGGACGGCTTGAGTTTCTCAATACAAATATACCTGCTTCATAATTTTTGATTCCATCAAGCTCTTCGCTCGTAGGAACCTCACTGGCGAGGCGGTTGATCTCAAACTGAATTTCCTTTAGGGCTGCCCCTGTTACACTGCTGGTAACATCTGCTTCCTCATACCAGAATCCTGAGCGGTAACGGGTCATAACACCACTTCCGGGTGAATATGTATATCCCTTGTTTTCACGGATGTTTGAAGTGATGCGTGAACCAAAAGAACCACCAAGCAATGAATTCATGATCATGAATGATACATAATCCGGTGCAGTTGGATCAACGACGGGAGTGCCATAAATGATCTTCGACTGTTTGGAGCCGGGTCTGTCAACCAGAGCAAATTTCTTTGATTTATCCAGTTTTGCGGGATTTAGATAAACATCTGTTCCCTCTTTCCAGGAGCCAAACACTTCTTCAACACTTTTAATGACAGCTTTCTCATCAAAAACACCGGAGATATAAAGATGAGATCTTTTTGCTCCAAAGTTTGATTCAAAAAACTTCTTAGCCATTTCGACAGTGTAGTTTTTAAGTGCATCCTCAATCGGCTCTGTTTTTCCATAAGGATGGTCGCCATAAACCTGTTTGTACAGCTCTTTGTCAGCCATTGCATCAGGAGAGGTTTGTGAAACCGAGAGATTTGTTAAATAATTACCTTTGATTCTCTCAAAATCCTTGTCATTAAAGGATGGTGAAAGCAGAACTTCACCCAACAGTTTGATGAGTGCGGGGGCAAATTCTGAAAGCACATCTGCACCAAGTTGAGTCTGGTCAGTTCCTGCATTTACAAAAAGTCCACCTCCATACGAAGCGGTTTCTTCTGCAACTGCCTGCGCCGATTTATTTTTGGTGCCTTCAAGCAGCATGTCGGCTGCAAGGTCAGATATCCAAACCTGATCAGATTGTTCATTTAAACTTCCCGATCTTACGATTATTCTTACGGATGCTTTTGGTGTTGTTCCGTAAGGAATCATGGTAAGTTTCATTCCGTTTTTAAGTGTAACTGTTTTGTAAGCAGGAACCTTAAAATCTTTTGGAGTGCCACCAACCGGTGGTTGTTCCTTCTGTGCATAAACTGATGTCACAAGTACAAAAACAGCAAGAGTCACTGATAAAATTCTTTTAAACATTGTGTAATCTCCTTATTTTGCAGCTTTTGCATCAAGTTTAATAATAGTCCGGTTACCACTTCTCAGATACTCTTTAGCAGTTTTCTGGATAAGCTCCGGCGTTACTTTCTTGAAAGAATCCTCGAGAGTGTTCACTACCCCCGGATTATCGTTGAATAGTGCATAACAAGCGAGGAGATCGGCGAGGCCAAATCCAAATGTCTCTTCAACAACATCATAAAGATTTGATCTCATTTTAACCAATGCACGGTCGATTTCTGCTTTTGTTAATGGTTTTTCTGCAAGTCCTTTAAGCACTTCGTCAACAGAGGCAATTATCTCTTCAGGGGTAACATTGTTCTCATGAAGGAGATAAAAATCCCATAACATTGGTCCATTATAGTTAAACATGTTACCAAGTCCGGAATTAATTCCTCCGTAAACACCTGAATAATATCCTTTTTCAGCAATCAATTTCTGATAAAGTTTACTGTCCTGACCTTGTAAGGCTACCTGATCGATAACTCCCATTGCAAAATATTCAGGAGTTCCAACGGCAGGCATTTTGTAACCAAAAGCGATGGCAGGTTTGTTTGCAAGTGAATCAACTTTAACGGTAATTTTCTCTTTTTCCTGTTTTGGTTCAGAGATGTCGGGGATTGGTTGCATTTTCCCGGCAGGAATTTTTCCAAAATACTTTTTGATGAAAGTTTTAGCATCTTCTTTTTCAAAATCACCGGTTACAACAAGTGCTGCGTTGTTTGGGATGTAATATTTACTGAAGAAGTCTTTAACATCACCAAGGGTAGCTGCGTCAAGATCTTTAAGATCTCCGTAGAAATTATGGGCATTATACCAGTTTTCATTGGCAGCCTGTGGAAGATCGAGCCAGGGGAAACCACCGTAAGGCTGGTTTAACACATTAACCTTCACTTCATTTGTAACCACACCCTGCTGATTTGTCAGGTTTTCTTGTGTGATGTCAAGTCCTGTCATCCTGTCAGCTTCAGCCCAAAGAATGGTCTCAAGTTTATGGGAGGGCACAACTGCAAAATAGTTTGTGAAATCAAATCTTGTTGATCCGTTCAGGATGCCACCATTTGATTGAACGAGTTTAATAAACTCCATCTTGCCAAGATTATTGGAACCCTGAAACATCATGTGTTCAAAAAGATGGGCAAATCCTGTCCTGTCTTTTGGTTCAATCCTGAAACCAATGTTATAATAAACAGCAACTGTTACTACAGGTGCGGTTTTGTTCTGTGAAAGGACCACCTTAAGTCCATTGTCCAGTTTATAGTATTCGTAGTCCACTTTCAGTTGTGCAAAGACACTTCCGGTAACCACAAAAACGAACAGCATCAAAATCTTGATGGCTCTGTTCATTAAGACCTCCGATATTTTATAGAATATGTTTAACAAAATTAAAACTTAACTATCAATTTTCATTCCCTGAAATTTTATTTGACAAGCGGAAAATAGATTATGTGGAAGGTTTTATTTTGAATGCAGTAATCCAATAATGCAGTAATATTTGGCAGAAAAGGGGGCGGTAGTATGATTTTTGACCCGCAATTTGATTGGTTGAACGAGAAATAATGAATTTTGTCCAAGATTTGTTTATCTTGTATTAAATTAATATTATTACTATGACCCTCAATAAAATTTTAAGCAATGAGCAAACTCAACGAATCGAACGCAGAATCACTTTTTAGAGCCGCAAGAAATGGTGATAAATACGCCTTTTCAAAGCTCATCCCAAATTTCTACCAGGACATCTACTCGATTATCTTTAAGATCATCCCCTCAGAGACTGCGGCACAGGACTCACTTGTTGAGACTTTTGTACTCGCGGCCGAGAATGTTCAGCATGTAAAAGAAGATAAAGATTTTTTTGAATGGCTTAGAAAAATTGCCACGGTTGTGGCCCTTTATAACCTTCGCGAAAAACCACTCTATAATGGCGGGGATCATGAAATCCCTCCTAAATATCCGGGTTTCTCAAAAATTGAAGAGCTTTATGCGTCGTTTACCGATCTCGAACGGGTGATAATCACTCTTTATCTCGAGCTTGATTACGATCCTGAAAAAATCGCCGGATATATCACTGACCAAACAAAAGAGTCCATTCAACAACTCTTAAACGAAAAACTTGAACGACTCTGTTTTTTCACTGATTCCAAATCATTGGTTACTGGTGATAAATCCGATTTCTACTTTCTTATTGAAAATCATAACCTTGAAGATCAGTCAAAAATCGACGAATTCAAAATTGAAAAACCTGAATCCGTTGATTTGTTCAACGATTTTTTCAACAGTTGTGATGCAATCTTTTCAGCAATTTCCGTAAAAGAGACAATCATTGATGACATAAGGGATGAACTTATCAATGAAAGTAAAATAAACGAGAGAAATTACAGAAGACAGGAACAACGAAATCAGGATCTCAACAGAATAGCTGCTGAAACAGCGCGGCAAACTTCGACCTCCATCGCATCAAAAACTGCAGGAAAAGCAAAAAAAATTGCATATAGAACGGGCACTCTCGATTCACGAAATTTAATTATTGTCGTGGTTTCCCTGATGGTTGTTGCTGCAGCAGTTTATGGTTATATTGAATATTCCAAATTTAATACTCCATGGACTATCACTGCCGTAAAAGGTGATGCCTCTGTAAACAGTACAAGTATAACAGAAATTTATGAAGGTGATGTGGCTACTGTTGCTGAGGCTTCAATTGCGGAAGTTACAATCCCGGGCCAAGGTGTTATTAAATTGTTCGCTAATAGCTCCCTAACTCTTCAAAACGGTCACAAAGAAGATAACAGATTTGATGTCAATGGCTCACAATTTGAGTTGCGAACGATGATTGATACTTCAAAATTTGTAGAATTTTCAGATATTCCTCCTTTCCGGATAAAAGTGGGTAAAATCACGATCTCCACAGAAGTTGCTGCCCTCAAATATAATGATGCCTCAAAAACTCTGATCCTCGATTTTGGATGGTTGGAGGTAAAAACGGACAATGAGACTATTCCACTTGCCACGGGACATTCAGTGGATCTGACACCTAATAATCTACTGTACATCCCGATAAATTCTGCTTCAGATTCTTCACAGAAAAGCCGTCTTTCAATTATGAATCGTGAGGGACTTAAGGATGATATTTTTGCAGCATTTATTGTAAATGCCACTGAAACCGAGGCACTCGCCATGGTCTATCTTGTGAAAAGATCTTCGGGCATCTTAAGAGAGAAATTAGTTCTGAAAATGGAAGAACTTTTCCCCGCGATTGAACCTGAAATAAGAGACGGGTTATTAAAGTTAGATCAGGAAGCTTTTATCTACCTGACAGGATTTTTAAAATGGAATTTACTTTTTTAATGGAGATTTAAGATGGGTCAACAACAACTTTTATTAATTGTTCTCGGTGTTATAATTGTGGGACTGGCAGTGATTGTCGGAATCAATCTTTGGAATTATTATACTTTTCAATCAACTCTTGATCAGATAAGAGTTAAAACAGATTATCTTTTGAATGATGCTTTTGCTTATCTCCGTACTCCTGCGCAGCGAGGTGGAGGTGGTAACACAACCTTTGCAAACTGGGCACCACCAAAAACAATTCTTATCGATAAATTTTTTATTACAAGTTACAATAAGAACAAGACTAAAGGGACCAAAACCCAGGCTACATTTTATATTACCACTACTCTAAAAGATACAAAAAACAAAAATATTCCTATTCAAGGATCAATTACCAAAACCGGTGTAAGAACACGAACCTGGTATGACAGCGGTAAAAAGAAGTGGTATAAATTCTAATCTCTATTTGATAAGATTATAATATTTTCTTGTCAGGTCTTCGTAATCTTTTGTAAAACCACCCTGAAGTGCCTTATTGATGTTATCTGAGTAGTTCCTTTCTTTTTTGCCACCATCCGTGTTAAAAGATCCGGGAGAGTTTTTCTTGATATTCGTGCCGGTAAACGATTCCCTTTCCTTTTCAAAATCCCTTTCGTTAATTGATTTTGTAGCATCAAGCATTTTTGAAAGAATTTTGTCCTGCTTTTTAACGAGATCATCGTTAAATTTTCCGGTACGCATATCAGTGATAATTTCCTGCATCTCCTGAGAAAGTTTGTCCAGATTTGCGGGAATACTTTTGCTTTTACCGGCAGCTTTTGTCTCTTTATTTAACTGATCGAGTGATTTTTTAATCACTTCCTGTTGTTGTTGAAGCCTTTGCATCTGTCCCATCTGTTCCTGAGACATCTTGCCGTTATTACCTTTCATCATCTCTTGAACCTGCTGATTAAGCGACATCTGCTGACCCGCCATCTGACCCATCTGCTGCATCATCGACATCATGCCTCCCTGACCCCCGTTACCCTGTTGCATCATCTGCGCCATGGCGTCCTGCATCATTCCTGCTGCCTTATTAAGAGAAGCCATCGCCTGATCCTGATTACCGGCTGCCTGTTTGTTATTGCGGTTCTGCATATTTTCAAGTGACTTGTTCATCTCTCTTCTGGCATCACCGAGAGATTTTGCCATTTCAGGGCTGACTGCAAAGGTTTTTTGTGCGAGATCACCCAGTCTGCTCAACATCTTTTCCAGATTCCTCTGAATCTTGTCCTGTTCTCGCATTTCCTGGCTTAAAAGGGCCGAAGGACTGCTGTTCTGCGTCTTTTTCTTAAGATTTTCCTGCTGTTTCGAAAGATCAACAATATCGCTGATTATCTTCATCATATCAGCCATTGTCTGCATCTGATTGGATTGGTTAATCGAATTTTGAAGCTCTTCCAACCCCTCTTTCATCTCCTTCATATTCTTCGACATTTGCTGCTGGTTTTGCATCGCCTGCTGCTTTTGTCCTTTTTTCATATTCTTTTTGGCTTCTTCCGAAAGCTCTTCATTTTTCTGTTTTTCAAGTTCATTTTGAAGTTTTTCCGCCTGTTCATTAGGCATATCCTTCATATCTTTCATCTTGTCACGCAGATCCTGCATCTCTTTTTCCAGATCTTTTAACTGATCTTTAACTTCATCCTGTTTTTTTGCAAGGTCTTCCATTCCCTTGGGATCGGCGTTTTGCGTCTCTTTTTGTAATTTTTCCAGTTGATCATTAAGCTGTTCAACTCTTTTTACCAGTTCATCAATTTTTTGCTCAATCTGAACTCTTTTCAGCAGGTTGAGAGTTCTTTCGATACTCTTTTTAAAAGCTTCTTCGTCCATTTTCATGTTTTCAAGGTTCTGCTGAGCATCCTTCCGGTTCAAATTCTCAAGATTTTTCGCCATTTTCTCCATCAGCTTTTTCATCTCATCAGTAGAAATGTCCTGAAGCATTTTCTGGAGTTCCTGATATTTTTCCATGGTCTGGGGAGAAAGCAGATTGTTCTCCTTCATGTTTTCCTGTGCATCTTCCATCTTTTGTGAAAGTTGCTCTGCTTTTTCCTGAAGTTTTTCAAATTTGTCGAGCATCTTTTCAAGTTTTTCCTTTTCCTCGAAACTCAACTCTTTTTTGTCATTTTTTAATTCTTTGCTTACCTTCTCAAGGTCTTTTTGAAGTTCATCAGCTTCTTTTAAAACTTCTGCAAGTTCTTTTTGTATTTCATCCTGTTTTTGTTCACCTGTTGCAAATAACTCATCGAGGGTTGGAACACGGACAATATATTCCCTGGATTTTGCAGATTTTGGACCTGATACCTGATCATTATCAAATACTTCAAGATAATAAGTGACTTCGTCACCGGGTGAGAGGAAAAGTTGAGCAAGACTCCAGTTATAGGAGGTCTGAGTCTCTTTTACACTTTTGTTAAACGGGACAGGAATCGCCGTAAACTTCGCCTGAACGGTTTTTGTGTCTTTACTTTTCGAAATTCGGTAGTTAAGGTTTAACCCGCTGAAGCCAAAATCATCCGAAATCATCAAAGAAATATCCTGTCTCTGACTACGAGGTAGGGCTGTGTTTGAGTCGGGACTTAAAACCACAATTTCCGGTGAAGCATCAAACGAAGCTCTTATTGTGTATTTAACAGGGGAGATGTTCGAATAACCTTTTGTATCGGAAATTGTGATGACATATTCATTGTCCCCCATAATTCTAAACACTCCTGAAGCAGATGTTCCATCAACAGTCAGCGGGATGTTAATCCCTTCCATAAATTCGATGGAAGCGGAAGAAAGTTCTTTATTTGATTCAAGGGAAAGAGAAATTACCGTTCCTTTTATCCCCGATACATTACCGTTATCAGTTTGTTCAGTTGGTCTTTCGCCTGTATAAGCGGGTGGAGTTATCTGGAGTTTAAACGCCCTGATCAGTGGTTTATCGGTAACAGTAATTTTATAAGTTATACTTTTGGAGTCTTCAATTGCCGCGTAATATTCGGTAGAATATTTGACTGCCGGCAGGATAAAGGAAAATGATCCATCCTTTCCCGCCTTAATTACTTCCTTTATAAAAGCCGGTTGTGAATCATCTTTATGATAAAGTTCAATAGATTTTACTGAGGGACCTGAAACCACAACACTAACTATGACACTGTCCCCTTTTGCAACTTCTATATCACCTGGTTTTACATTAAATGAATATTTCTGGGGAGGTACAAATTGTCTGTTGTGATCGATTATTCTTAATCCCGCATCTTTCATCCCCGAGCTGAAAGTGAAGGAACCACCACTCACAATGAACGAAATAAGTGTAAAAATCAACAGTTTTTTCGCTTTTTTGAACGAAACTGCACTTCCAAATTCAAGTTCTTTTATGCGGTCATAGATATCATCAAATGCGGCTGCAACCAGTTTCTCCGAAAATCCTCTTCTGTCAGAAACCTTCACAAGCTGCATAACATTCATCAGATCATCTTTAACAGCGGGGAAATGACTGCCGGCTTCAAGAGCAGACCTTACAGGGTTTGCGGCTACAATAAAATATCGCCTGTAAAGTGGTGTGAGAATAAAATGGACAATAGAACCACCCGTGATGCCGAGCCATGTATAATAAAATACGGAGCGTACGCCGGGAGAGAAAAAGAAGAGGTATTCGAGAAATGCAAAAAATGTAAACAAAAGCATAGAGGTAATAGCCACAATCTGACCACCCCAGGCAAGTTCGGCTAAAAGCCGCTTGTTTTCAAACCTGGCAAGTTTCTTTAAAATTTCTTCGTATCTAACTGTGGTATTCAAAAAGATTCATTCCTTTTGTGTAAGTGCGTATAAAACTATGCTTTTTCAAAATGTAATAAAGGTCGATCCAATTTCATTTTTAAATTTTGAACCCTCAATTTTTTTTCTAAAATGATCCTGTTTTTACTTCACCCGCTCGTGAGTAATTAACAAATATAATTCCACTCGGCGAAACTTTGTTATCTGTCATTTTGAATGCCGCTGGAATTGTTCCTTCTGAAAAGAGACGTTTGCCGCTGCCAACAGTAACAGGAAATATTTTGAGCATTAATTCATCAACCAAATCATGTTTTAACAGCGTCTGACAAAAATCACCGCTGCCCCATACTTTTAAGTCAGGACCATCTTCTGTTTTTAACTTTTGAATCTCTTCAACTACATTCTCTTTTAACAGAACGGAATTTTCCCAACTCAGCGTAATGTCATTGCGCGACACTACATATTTCCTTGCTTCATTTACGCCGGGCCAACCTTCTGCATGTTGTGGCCAATATGACGCGAAGACATCATAGGTTTTCCTTCCAAGAAGTAAATCAGAAGGTAACTTCGTTTGCTCGTCCATTATCACACCGGAAAATTCATCAAAATAGGGTACTGTCCAGCCACCATACTTGAAACCACCAGATGTATCCTCCTCAGGTGCACCCGGTGACTGGTAAACGCCATCAAGTGTGATGAATTCCAATACAATTATTTTTCTCATACTCTACTCCTTATGTTGGTGATGTTCCTATTGTGTAAGTGCAAATAAAACTATGTTTGTTCCAAATTGTAATGCTTCCAGTCTTTTGGCTTCCGGGTCGTTGTGTACTTCTGGGTCTGCCCATCCGTCGCTTGGATTACTTTCATAAGTGTAATATAACGCCATTCGCCCTTTAAGATATAACCCAAATCCCTGCGCCGGTTTTTCATCGTGTTTATGAGTTTTTGGCGGTCCATCAGGAAAAAGATATTTCACTTTGTATATTTTGTGGCTATACGGAAGTTCTTTTAACTCATCTCCCGGGAAAACTTTTTTAATTTCCCTTCTGAAACCTTTGTCAAAACCATAATCATCGTCCACATATAAAAAGCCACCGTTCTCTAAATAAAGTTTCAGATTTAGAATCTCTTTGTCAGTAAGAGCAATGTTTCCATGCCCCGTCATAAACAAAAAGGGATAACTAAAAATCTCATCCGTTGCGAGATCAACAAATCTGTATTCGGGCACCACTTTCAAATTGGTATTCGCTTTCAGAAATTTTAACAGATTTATATCTGCCGACTGATCGTTGTACCAGTCGCTTCCACCGGAATATTTAACCCTTGCCATCCTGAAATCACCCGGCTGGGCAAAATTCGAAATGACAAATAACATCGAAAAACAGGCAAATAAGATTGATTTCACTAAGATTATACTTCTTTAAAAGGTTTTTGTTTCAATTAATAATCTTTCAATTAAAATATTTTAGACTCTAATCTTTGAAAATAGTTTTAACAATTTACGGAATTAAGAGCTTTTTGTTGGGGCAAAAGGAAGTCGATTTGTCTATTTGAGCAACATCTGCTATATTTCGTTAACTAACGAAATGATTTATGGAAGATAAAACAAAATTCTTTAAAATTCTCTCAGATCCTAACCGACTTCGGATTCTTAAAATGCTTCAGATTAAACCGCTGTGCGTTTGTGAGATAACCGATGTCCTTGCGCTTGCTCCCTCTACAGTCTCCCAACACCTGAAAATATTAAAGGAGTATGGATTCATTATAGAGGAAAAAGATGGTAAATGGGTAAATTACGAAATTCACCCCAATCCCACCGATAAAAGAATCTCCGCCCTTCTCTCTTCACTTGATTTTTGGATAGCTGATGAAGTTGCAATTCAGAACGATAAAGAAAAAGTTCAACAGGCTGACAGAATTTCATTGTGTGCAAAATAATTTTTTATCAAATATTTCGGTAATTAACGAAACGATATGAACATTTATCCAAAAATTGAACAGACACTTCTAACCGTCAAATCAGCCGGAGATAATATCCCTTCAGAGAGAATTGAACTTCTGAACAAATTTGCCAACTACATAGCAGATAAAAGAACCAAAGGTCTCCCCGTAAATCTGATTTTCATCTGTACACACAACTCAAGACGGAGCCACCTCTCTCAAATCTGGGCTCAGTTTTTTGCCGGATTTTACGGATTACAAGAGGTTTATTGTTTCTCAGGCGGAACTGAAGCAACAGCCTTCAACCCAAGAGCGGTTAAATGCCTGAAGAAACAGGGATTTAAAATCACAGCCGGGGGTGGTGATGCCAATCCTGTTTATTCTGTAGCGTTTTCAGATGAATATCAACCAAAAAACTGCTTTTCAAAAGTGTATGACCACCCTGAAAATCCTCAAAAAGATTTTGCTGCCGTGATGACCTGCTCCGATGCAGATGAAGCCTGTCCTTTTATCCCGGGAGCTGAGAAAAGATTCCCCGTGCGATATGAAGACCCAAAAAAGTTTGATGATACTCCTCAAGAAGAGGAAAAATATAATGAAAGATCGATCCAAATAGCATCTGAAATGGATTATCTCTTTTCAAAAGCTGCTGCCATAATTGGCAGTAATTTATAAGGAATAAACAAAATGACAACTATTAAAGTTTATGGAAGCGGTTGTGCAAACTGTAAAAAGCTTGAACAACTCTGCATCGAAGCAGTGGGTGAAATGAAGATTGATGCCAATGTTGAAAAAGTTACCGATTTGATGGAAATCATGAAATCGGGGATTATGTCAACTCCGGGTTTGGAAATTAACGGGAAAATTGTTTCCGCGGGTAAACTCCCCACAAAAGAAACTCTAAAACACTGGATCACCGAAAACAGTAACTAAAAATGAACAAAAAACTTATCGTTATTCCCATAGCCGTGATATTATGGATTTTGCTCTATTTTAACCTGACTCAAATTACCGACTTTATCGTTTATGATTTGATCGGGTGGGAAAAAGGGACACACCTTACCTCCTCAATCCATTTTTTCATTTATGAAGTGCCCAAAGTGCTCTTGTTACTCACGATTGTCGTTTTTGTTGTGGGCATTGTTAGATCATGGTTCTCCCCTGAACGCACAAGAAAACTTCTCGGTGGAAAAAAACAATTTTTTGGAAATATAATGGCGAGCCTTTTGGGTGTTGTAACTCCGTTCTGTTCTTGTTCAGCCATTCCCCTGTTTTTGGGATTTATCGAAAGTGGTGTTCCCCTCGGTGTCACTTTTTCCTTTTTAATTGCCGCACCAATGGTTAATGAAGTGGCTGTTGTTCTCCTTTTTGGACTCTTTGGCTGGAAAACAGCTCTGATCTATGTGACAACCGGATTGTTCATCGCCATCTTTGCCGGTTTTATCATCGGGAAACTGAACCTCGAAAAATATGTTGAAAGCTGGGTTTATCAGATAAAAACAAATTCCGGTGATGTTGAAGTAGAGAAAATCTCTTTTACTGAAAGAATCGATAAAGGTATCGAGGCCGTAAAGGAGATAGTGGCGAAGGTATGGGTTTATGTTGCTATCGGAATAGCAGTTGGAGCAGGGATACATGGCTATGTACCAGAAGACTTCATGGCTTCATTTATGGGAAAATCAGCCTGGTGGTCGGTTCCGCTTTCAGTATTAATAGGAATACCGATGTATTCAAACGCCGCAGGAATAATTCCAATTGTGCAGGCACTTCTTGAAAAAGGTGCTTCACTCGGTACAGTTTTGGCTTTTATGATGTCGGTTATTGCGCTTTCTTTACCCGAGATGATAATCCTTAAAAAAGTACTTAAAATACAGTTAATCCTCACTTTTGTGGGTGTTGTTGGCACAGGAATAATGCTGACCGGATTTTTATTTAACTTCATTTTTTAACTAACAGGAACTTGTGATGAGCTCTCTGACAAAAAAACTCTCTTTCCTCGATCGTTTTTTAACCCTCTGGATATTCCTTGCGATGGGGATTGGGGTTGGCTCGGGATATTTATTCCCTTCTGTTGTTGATTTTTGGAATTCTTATCAGAGTGGAACAACCAATGTCCCAATCGCCATCGGGCTTATCCTGATGATGTATCCCCCTCTGGCAAAAGTTAAATATGAAGAACTCCCCGATGTTTTCCGGAATGTGAGGGTGCTGATTCTCTCACTTGTGCAGAACTGGATAATTGGCCCTGTTTTGATGTTTTTGCTTGCCATCATATTCCTCCAGGATTATCCTCATTATATGGCTGGGCTCATTATGATTGGGCTTGCAAGATGTATTGCCATGGTGATAGTCTGGAACGAACTTGCAAAAGGAGACACTGAGTATGCCGCCGGACTTGTTGCATTCAACTCCATTTTCCAAATTCTCTTTTTCTCCCTTTATGCATGGGTATTTTTAACTGTTCTTCCGGAATGGTTTGGATTACAGACATTTAAAGTGGATATCACAATTGGACAAATAGCAGAAAGCGTTCTGATATATCTCGGGATTCCATTTTTTGCAGGTATGATTACCCGGTTTGTTGGATTAAAAACATTTGGCAAAGAATGGTACGAAAAAAAGTTTATTCCAAAGATCAGTCCCATTACCCTGATTGCACTTCTATTTACAATTATGGTTATGTTTTCACTTAAAGGAGAATTCATAGTTAAAATTCCTCTTGATGTAGTTCGAATTGCGATTCCCCTTGTGATCTACTTTATCGTGATGTTTTTTATCTCATTTTATATGGGGAAAAAAGTGGGAGCAGATTATTCCAAAACAGCAACCCTCTCTTTTACAGCTGCCAGCAACAATTTTGAGCTTGCAATAGCGGTTGCAATAGCAGTCTTTGGTATTCATTCGGGTGAAGCATTTGCTGCGGTGATTGGACCTCTGGTGGAGGTTCCCGTTTTGATTGGTCTTGTAAATGTCTCTCTATGGCTGCAAAAGAAATATTTTGGTGAGGTGGAAGAAGGAACGGTAAAACCACCCGATTTGTGTCCGTGATTTTTTGTCAACAATAAAAATTAAATATTGGAATTAAAAATGAAATACCTGTTAAAATATTTTATCCTTTTGGCACTTCTTATGACTGTGTCAACTTATTCCCAAAAAGACAAACCCATCGTCACATTTGTTGAACTTGGGTCCGTCAACTGTATCCCATGCAAACAGATGCAGCCAATCATGAAATCAATTGAAGAGAAATATGGAAGTCAGATAAAAGTGATTTTTTATGATGTCTGGAAAGAGGATCAAAAAAAATATGCCAAACAATATGATATCAATCTGATTCCCACTCAAGTATTTTTGGATTCCAAAGGGAAAGAATTTTTCAGACATGAAGGATTTTACCCTGAAAAAGAGATTGACAAACTTCTTAAGAAAAAAGGTCTCAAGCCACTCAAGAAAAAGAAGTAGTGATGATCGAGACAATTTTCACCTGGCTTTCTGAAGCACTTTATGAAAATACAGGACTTGCACTTTTTGCTTCATTTGGTTGGGGTGTCTTAAGCATATTACTTTCTCCATGCCATCTCTCAAGCATCCCTCTGATTATCGGGTATATTTCTTCGAGAGGAAAACTTTCCGGAAAAAAGATCTTTCTGATATCACTTGTATTTTCTATCGGTATTCTCATAACGATTGCATTAATCGGTTTGATTACGGCACTTATGGGAAGGTTATTGGGTGATGTTGGTCAATACGGAAACTATCTCGTGGCAGGTGTCTTTTTCATTGTTGGACTTTATCTCATGGATATCATTAAATTACCATGGGATGCAATGACTCTTACCGGGACAAAAGCAACTGGATTGTGGGCAGCTCTTGTATTGGGTCTGTTATTTGGTATTGGACTCGGTCCCTGCACTTTTGCATTCATGGCTCCAATTCTGGGAGTCGTCTTTTCAACCGCCGGAGAGAATCTGCCCATGTCGATTGGTTTACTCGCAGCTTTCAGCCTTGGACACATTGGTGTAATCGTGGCAGCCGGGAGCCTCACAAATATAGTGCAGAAATATCTTAATTTTGCAGACGATTCAAAAACACTGCTTTGGCTTAAACGAATCTGTGGTGTGCTTGTAATTTTGGGGGGAATTTACCTCATTCTGACTGTAAATTAATATTACCTCTTAAACCCCTGATATTCCAACCCATGTCAGGGGTTTTACCCGGTTCAATTCTACAACAAAAATAACGACTAAAACCCCCTCCCCTCCACCAAATAAAAACTTCTCACTCATTATTAGCAATCTTTTTATTATATTTATATTTCAATTATTGTATTGAGAAGGAAGTATCATGGAAAAAAGAATTTTAGGTAAAACCGGTATAGAAGTGTCAGTTTTTGGATTTGGCAGCTACCGGGTTGATTCGAGAGTACGCGCACAGGCAGAAGCCTTAAGGAAAGCGCTTCTTTCAGGGATAAATTTTATCGATACTTCCACCAACTACTCCGATGGGAACAGCGAAATATTAATCGGTGAAGTGATAAAAGAAATTGAAGTTTCCACCAGTCTTCGAAGAAGTAATTTTATTATCGCCTCCAAGGCAGGATACATCCAGGGAAAAAACCTCGAATCGGTAAAACGACGCGAAGCCCATGGTTTGGTTTACCCTGAAGTAACCGATTGTTCCCCCGATCTCCGGCACTGTATCCACCCCTCATTTCTGAAACACCAGATTACTGAGTCGATTAAACGAATGGATTGTGGTTACCTCGATCTCTTCCTCATTCATAATCCCGAATACTTCCTGATGTATTCCCATGAACGCGACCTCTCAAAACTCAGAAAAGAATATTATTCCCGACTAAGAGCGGCCTTTGATCACCTGGAAGAGGAAAGCAAAGCCGGAAGAATTCGATATTACGGAATTTCATCCAATACCTTTGGACAACAAAGTTTTCACAGACATTTTACTTCACTTGAAGAAATCCTAAAAATCTCTCCAAACGGAAAGTTTGATAAAGGTATCTCGGTTATTCAACTGCCTTTAAATCTTAAAGAGAAAGACAGTTTAACCCTTGTAAATCAGGCTGAAAATGGGAAAAGTGCTATAAAACTTGCCCATAAAGCTGGCCTGGGAGTAATCATTAACCGCCCTCTTAATGCAATTGTGAATAACAGGATTGAACGACTCGGTGACTTTGAAATGCAGGGAAGTTTTAACCTGAAAGACTTACAAGCTGCATACCGTAAAGTGGAGGTGCTTGCCGAGACTGTAATTCACGAAATGAAGCGTCAAATGAGACTGGGTTATGAAAAAATTCAGGATATGAAAGACTCATTTGGGATTGCCAGATTTTTAATGAAAAATTTTGATGACCTTGATAATCCCGTCTCTCTCACAGATCTTTTGGAATTTTATGTCAATCCCAGAATCAGAATGATAAAGTCGATTGTTATCGAAAATGAGTCCACTCCGGGTATTGTTGTTGAAGTTGCCCAAAACTTTTTGATGGAGGTTAAGAATTTTACTATGATTCTTCAAACCATCGTGATCGCAAAATATAACATGAACAACATGAAGTTGCATGGAATTTTGAATAACTACATCCCGCAGGAATTAAAAGGACAGACACTCGCAAGAAAATCTTTGATAATGACAGCCTCTCTTCCGTGTGTCTCTTCTGTACTGGTTGGAATGAGGACTCAAAAATATGTTGAGGATGTGATTGAAGCCTCAAAATATCTGTTAACCTCCGAGCAGGAAGCATTCTGGTTTATGGAGAGGTGAGCAAAGCGGGAAGTAAAATTACAGGTTAGTGCCTGTGTTGCATTATCTCTTCTTTTGTTAACCCTTTTTCTCTGATCTTGTAGAGATTCCACCAGGGAATAGCCGGATAACTGTGATGCTCATAATGATAGCCAAAAAAGTAACAACTAAGCATTGCCCTAAGATGATTTTTCACTTGTGAACGCGCATTGTGTGGCTTCATCTCTTCAGTATGAGGATATTTATGCGGTAGATATGTTCCAAAAAAGAATAATTGAAGTGTCCCCAGAAAAGCCGGAACCACCCAAAAAAGTATTATGCTCGTCTCACTGAACCAAATCTTTAAAACATTATAACCAACCGCCATTACCACAATCTGTCCAATAGTAGTATATCTTTTCATAAAAGTTAACCACCACAACCAAAAATTTTGCGTTTTTACATTAAAATCGGGGTCTTTGTCAGTTCCCGGATACCGGTGATGGTCAAAATGGTGTTTTATCAATCTGTTATATGACATACCGGCAAAAAGGAAAGTGGAGGTATATCCAAATATCATGTTAGTCAATTTATTTTTGCTCACAGTGCCATGCATTGCATCGTGACCTGTTATAAACAATCCGGTATATAAGTATGCCTGAATCAGAATATGAAGATAAAAGAGAGGAGACAGAGGGTCGGGAGTCACAAAAGAAAGAATGTAGAAAAGATGCACCGCCCAGAGAAAAATCACTGTTGATGCAACCAGGATACCTTTAATTTCCATTTATCGTACCAGAATTATATCCAGAAGAAGGAAAAACACTAATTGTATAACTACAAGATAGATTGGCAGGTCTTTTTGTGGTTTCTGTTTTAAAAAGAAGTAAACTAGTGCGGCAAGTGATGAGATAACAAACCAGGCAATATAGTTTTGAAGAGGAATGATACCGTTAGCCCAATTCCAATAATTCAGATGCATTGCTAAAGGCTCCATTACAAAATCAAAAGCAACTGTGGCACTCCCGGTAAGAAAAACGAATGCAAAAAGGTTGTCAGTTACCTTTGTTAAAATTGAAACAATGGCATAAATAATGATTACCCAGTTAAGTCCGATAACAACCGGGACATCAAAAAGCCCGGGTCCTAATGTTGATCCATAGGTGTATCTTCCAAATATTGCACCCGATGCAACACCAACCGCTTCAAGGATAAAGGTAACTAAAAAGGTAGAGACAGCCCAAATTATTACACTCTTGTTCCAGTCACTACGGGTGAACCATATAACCAAAACAATCGAAAGCAACAACACAAATGGGGTCAAATCCTTCATTAGTGGAAGGAAGTTCTCCAATGAATGTCCGAGTATTCCTACAGAATAAATAATGGCAAGCAGAAGTACTGCACCATATCTTTCTATAAAATTCTGCCTTTCCATTCCAATCTGCCTGTTTTCGCTAAATAAACGGATTTTAACCCTGTAATATACATAATTACCATCTGAAAAGGATGAGTTATAATTTCCACCATTAAATTGGACCTGCTAATCAAGGAGATCAAAACCTTTGATAAAAGAATTAGAATCAACGCAGGAAGCCACAACAAACTAAAAAATATGGAAACAAAAGGAAGGAGATAAATCGCTAAAAACAGACTGATCATAATTACAAATGTTAAACCCGAAATGTCAAATCCGGGATAAAAATTCTTCGTAAAACCGTTTATCGATTCCCCAAAGCCGGAATACATTTTACACTTGATAAGATCACCTCCAAGTGCAGTCATTAGCTTTACTCCGGATCGTTTAACAGCTCTTGCCAGTTCCATATCTTCAACCACCATTCCCTTAACTGCTGCATGACCACCTGTCCTTTGATATGTCTCTTTCGAAAAGAGGATAAACTGCCCGTTTGCTGCCACAAACTTTACCGAGTCCGATTGATACACCTGTCGCAATGGGAGAAAATTTAACAGCAACCAGTTCATTATCGGAATAACTACCGATGCCCCAAAGCCGGTCAAAATCTGTGTTGGGAAAACCGAAAACATGCCAATGTTATTGGCATTTACGGTGGAAATTACTCTTGATACTGTTTCTTTCCCCAAAGTGACATCTGCGTCGATAAAAAGCAGATATTCACCAGTGGCGATACTTTCCATCTGATGGCATGCCCAGTTTTTACCAAGCCACCCCGATGGCAACTCTTTACCACTGAGAAGTCTGACCCGGGAATCAGCCAAAGTTTTTGACATTACCACTTGAGCAGTCCGGTCCTCTGAATGATCATCCAGCACTATTATCTCAAGATTTGTATAATCCTGCATGATACAACTTTCGAGACAATTTCCGATGTTGTTTTCTTCGTTCCGGGCAGGAATCAAAATTGAAATTTTTGACTGAGGTTCAGTTTCTTGAATGACGGCTCCCCTGCCAACAATTGGGGCGGTAAAAAAATTGTAGAGACTTATTAAAAATGTAACCAGTGCCGCAAAAGTTATGATGACAACCGGAATCAAATCATAATTCATTTAAATAAATCCCTTACTGATTCTCTCTTGAGTGACCGCTGCTCCAGTTCGTCCAGATTAGCCAAAAACGCCGATTCAAACCTCGTAAAATCATCCGAAACATCTTTTGCCTCAAGCACTTCGCCAATTGAACAATATACTGCCGGTTTTTTGTCTTCATCAAATTGAATTTTGAATGCTATGGGAATAACAACCGAATTTGAGGCTTCACCCCCTGCAAATTTGGTAATCCCCTTTTGTAAAACCACTTTATCGATGCCATAAGGTCGAATTTCACCCTGAGGATAAATTACAACCAGACTTGTTGGTGCGGAAAGTAGTTCTCTGGTATATTTAACGGTTTGCATAACACTTGAAATGCTCTCCTGTTCAACACCGTATGCCCCCATCCAGTTAAAAAAGCGATAAACTTTCAACTGTTTTACGAGCATCAAAATAAAAAATCTCTTTTGGGGAAGAAACTCCCTCTGAATCTTTTGAATCAAAAAGCCATCCCACCATGAAAAGTGGTTGGGAGTAAACAATACTGCTCTATCATCAGGCAAAACGGGGAATTTATTTACAATATGGAATCCCGAAAAGTGTTTTCGCATCAACCTTTCAAGATAGGTCGTGAACAACCTGTTAAACCATGGATTGGGATTGGCTTTTATCACTCGAAAAACTCCATAAAACTGCTACACCTCATATTTTGATATCAGGTCGGAGACTATTTTGCCCGAGAGAATAACGAGAGGAATTCCACCTCCGGGGTGTGCACTGCCACCGCAAAAATAGAGTCCATTATACTCTTTTGATCTGTTATCCTGCCTCAAAAATGCAGCAAAACGATTATTTGAGGAAATTCCATATAAACTGCCAAAAACTGATGATGTTTTTTCTTCGATCATTTGAGGGGTTAAGATTCTTTCAAAAATAATCTTTTTATTGAGGTCAATATCAAGAGTTTTATTCACTTTTTCGATAATTTTCTCTTTGATCGATAGGATATCAAGAGCAGTTTCCTCTTTTCCCGGAGGCATATTGATCATCACAAACCAGTTTTCACCATTTTCAACGGCATCGGTTGGATTATTTTTGGAGGAGATGTAGATATAAATTGTTGGGTCGTTGGGCACTTCCCCTCTATCAAATATTTCAGTAAACTCTTTTTTGTAATCTTCTGAAAAGATAACATTGTGCATTTTTAATTGAGCATACTCTCCCTGAACACCCCAATAAAAAACGAGTGCAGAGGACGATGGCTCCGTTTTGTAATACTTTCTGGCGGGAGTTACCTGAGAGTCATTTAATAACTTCCTGTAAGTGTTAGTGACATCCGAATTTGATACAACTATATCAGCTTCGATGACCTTCTCACCACAACGAACTCCGATAACTCTGTTTGGATCATCGATCACTTTTCCCCTGCAGCAAACCCCATGCACCGTATTACATGCAAGAATTATCTCGTCAACAGGGTGATTGGTTAAAATTTCGACACCAAGTTTTAGTGCCACATCAGTCATGGCTCTGCTAAGTGAGTATATCCCCCCTTTTAAGGTAAACCCGCCAATTCCATATTCAACATGTTGGATGATGTTCAGAGTTGCGGGTGCTTTGTAGGGATCGGAACCGTTGTATGTGGCGTATCTGTCAAAGAGTTGAATTAACTCAGGGTGTTTAAAGAATGAGGCATTTGCCTGATGCATCGTTCTGAAACTGTCAATTTTGGGAAGATTGAGCAGAGTTTTAAGTGCTTTTTTGTTTATAAAAGTGGAGTATTCTCTGAAACTTTTGAAGAGAAAAAGTTCTGCCGTCAGATCGTATATTTTTTTTGAATAATCAAAATAGCTTTTTATCCTTTCACGGGGCTCATCAAACTTTTCAGAAAGTTCATTCACAAATTTATCGAGATTTGACCAGGCATCCACCACCTTACCCGAAGGATAAAAATATCTGCAAAGTACCTCCGGTTGGACAAAATCGAGGTATTCACCGATCTCAAATCCCGCCTCAGTAAAAAGTTCTTCAATTACAAAAGGCATAGTGAGTAGTGAAGGCCCTGTATCGAACCTGAAACCTTCTTCGTTTATCTCATTTGCTTTGCCACCAGTTTTGTCATTTTGCTCAACTATGGTAACAGAAAATCCTTTTTTGGCAAGCCTGATAGCAGCAGAAAGTCCTCCCAGACCGGCACCAATAACCACAACTTTTTTCATCAAATGTCTCGTTTATAGAGCAGATAAAAGAAAAACCAGAAGGAAATCATTGAAAACGAATAGAAAAAATCTTCGAGAGGAATCGTAATGAATCTCGCCCCCCAGATGGCTTCCGGTGAATACCACACTATTGGAGGTGCTGTTAAAAAATAATTCACAACAAGAAATGGCAGGAAAGTTATACCAATTGAAATCCAGTAAACTCGAGAAGCTAAAATTGCCGGTTTAAATGTGGCGGCAATAAAAAGAAAAATCGCCGAGAATACCATAACTGTCGAAGTGTAATACTGTGAGCCGAAAAATCCTGCCACTACTATTAAAATCGCACCTGCCAGGTAATAATAATTTTTGTCGAAGGGAAGTTTTTTCTCGGGGATGTAAAGTTTTACGGTTTCATAAATAAAAATACAGGAAAATGGAACCGTCACAAAAAAGAGAACCTCTTCGACAGGTAATCCAAAAATATAAGTTCTGATAAGATATTCTGGTGAGAAACCCCAGTCACCCCGTGAGGTTGCCACTGCATCCCACACTAAATAAAAGGGACTTACAGTTAAAATCGAAAAGAGTAAATACTTAAACTTTTTGTAAAAAGAAATTTTCTGTTCAAACGAGAGAAAAACGGGGAAGAGTACAGTTAAAAGATTGATCAGCAGATATCTGCTCATAAAAATACCGATTAGTTAAGCAGAGTGCGGAGTTTGGCACTTTTGTTTTTATCAAGTCTTTCTGACTCAAGAAGGAACTTTACCAAACCTGTTTGAGTCTTTTTATCTAATTCCGAATAATCTTTCTTCAAAAGAAGTCCATAAACTACTTCAAGGTCTTCATCCCTCTCTTTTGCATGTCCCAGAATTGCAGGGATAAAGTGCAGAATGGAGAAACGCATAAAACGAATCTCGAGCGAATTTGGTTGCTTTTTAATCGCAAAAGCTATTTTATCAAGTCCTGAATTAAGAAGATCAAGCTTCGTAAAAGGATTTATTGCATGTTTGGCGAGGAGAGTCTCTGCTCCACCAAGATACGCCAAAACAAAGGGTGACATCGATTTAAGCTTTTTTCCAAATTTTTTATCGATGAAATTTTTCAGCTCTTCAGCTTTTGATTCATCTTCCACACCTGCATAAAATGTGGTTCTTATATACTCTTTGGTTTTTTCATCAATGTCTGATGTCTTATTATTTATTCCGGCTGCACTCCCGACAAAAAGGAGTATAAATGTAAATAGTGAAAATTTGATCAACAAGTTTTTAATACCTTTACTTCAATTATCGATTTGGTTAACAGCATAATCTTTACAGGGTTTGGTACTCTGATTCTCTTTTTTAACAAAGCATGCACCTTGTTTGAACAGATTTTTTCGAAGAGTTTAATATAATAAAGATAAGCCGAATATACACCAAGTCTTACTCCCGGAGGCAATTTCTTTATCCCTTTAAGGGCTGAAATAAACTCTTCGCGGATTGTATCTTCGAGAAGTTTTTTACTGTGATCATCTATACCGGTTTCATTGTCAACATTTGGAAGATAAATTCTTCCTCTTTCGTCAATATCAGATTTGATGTCGCGTAAAAAGTTTACTTTCTGAAAAGCAGACCCAAGTGCCCTTGCAGGCTCTCTAAGGGAATTAAACAATTCTTCATCCTTCTCACAAAAAACCCTGAGACACATTAACCCCACTACTTCAGCAGAACCATAGATATATTCATCATATTTTTTCTCTTCGTAGTAACTGTTGTGCAGGTCCATCTCCATGCTGTCGAGAAATGCGTCGATAAATTCCTTGTCAACTTTGTATTCATTCACCACTTCCTGAAAAGCATGAATAATCGGGTTTGTGGAGATGCCCCTCTGGATCGCTTTTTCTGTTTCTTCCCGAAATTCTTTTAATAGAGTTGCTTTGTCGTGTCCGTGAAATGTATCAACAATTTCATCAGCAAGCCGCACATATCCATAAATGGAATAGATCGGGCCTTGGAAGCGTTTCTCAAAAGCTTTTATTCCCAGACTAAAAGAAGTGGAATAAGCTTTTGTGAAAAGGCTTGAAGTTCGGGAACAGATGTTATCATAAAATTCCATAATCTTCCTCCAGTCTTTCCATTACAAGTTTTGAACTGATCACTACCATCGGTAATCCTGTACCGGGAGTGGTTGAGGCACCTACATAATACAGGTTGCCATATTTTTCGTCTTTGTTTTTTGGTCGGAATGCACCAACCTGATCCATATCGTGTGCAAGCCCCAACCCCGAACCTTTGTAAAGGTTAAAAGCACTCTCCCACTCAATTGGATCCATTATTTTTTTGGTCATGATGTTTCCCGAAATGTCATAACCCACCCTCTCGGAGAGATCATCGATAATATTTTGTGCCAGTTCTTCCCGGTCATCCCAGTTTGCCTTATATCTAAGATCGGGAACGGGACAAAGTATAAAGATATTTTCACATCCCTCAGGTGCACACTCAGGAAAGGATTTTGACGATACATTCACATAATAATATGGTTTCTGAGGCGATATCGAGGATGTAAAAATCGTATCCGCATATCCTCTAAAGTTGCTTCCCAGAAAATAGTTATGATGTTCAAGATTTGGGATCTGCCCCTTTACCCCAAGATAGATAGTGAAAGGTGCAAGTGTCCAATGCATTTTATCGAGTTTTTCATCTCTGAATTTATTTCGGTTTAACACTCTTCCTCTGAAGGAGGCTGCATCGGCGTTGGAAATAAAAATATCTGCGTTCCACTTTTTGCCGTTTTGATCCACCAGACTTTCGAGTTTGCCATTATTCTCTTCAAAACCAGTTATCTCAGTGTCGTAAACTATCTCAACTCCTCTTTCTTCAAGAAGTTTCAGAAGTTCATCAACCAAACGATACATGCCTCCCTTAACTTTCCAGTAACCATTGTGTCTCATCTCCGTGTAATTTAACAGTGAATATACAGAAGGTGTTTGAAATGGTGTTGATCCAAGGAAAAAAGCGACCAATGAAAAGATTACACGAACCTCTTCCGATTCGAATGTTTTTTCAACTTCGCTCCACATCGTTTTAAAAAGATATGGAAGATGTTTCATCGGTACCCCGGTCAGTTTTAACAAATACTCAAACTTGTTGTTAAAATTTGATTTAACAACCTTCCCCTCGGTATCATGGAAAAATTCACCGGCGCGTTTAAGATATTTATCAGCCTTTTCTGCCAGATTTGGTTCAAGACCCTCAAATTCCTTTTCAAGCTTTTGCAAATCTTTTAATATTCTGTAAGGCTTTGGGTTTCCTTCAAAATAAACAGTATAGAGTGGATCGAGTTCCTGCATTGTGACGGGGTTTTTGATGCCACAGGAAGAGAATAATTCATCAAGCTCGTAAGTCATACTCATAAATGAGGGACCAACATCAAATGTGAAACCATCCATCTTTAGCTGGTTTAATCTGCCGCCTGCTTTATTGAATTTTTCTATTATCGTGACCTTATGACCCTTCGAAGAGAGCCTCAGAGCTGCCGACAGCCCGCCTAATCCGGAACCAATAATTACTACTTTTTTCTTATCCATTCTATCTGCTTTGTGTTTGATAATAGAGTAACCAAGCCTTTTTAAGTTAAGTTCAATTTTTTAAAAATAAGTGCGCCTGTTTATCTTTTGTCTAAGATTCGTACAACTAAATTTGAGGCACCGATTGTAACAGCCACTGTTCCCTGCCCCGGAAATACTGTATCACCTGTGTTGTAAAAGTTCTTAAACGGGGTTATTAAATCTCCAAATAATCTTCCGGGATCTCTTTTCTGCCCTTAAATCCGTCGTTATAACCGTGATAAAACTTGATTTCATCCTCATCACTTTTCCAGCAAAGCAGCACTTCCTCCCCCTCGATTACCGATGGAAAATCGACAAGTCCAAATTCAAAATTCCAATCTTTAAAGAAGCAACCGATTTCTGTAAGCTCTTCGATGTAATTCAGGATGTTTGTTTTACGACCTTCTACCTGTGCTTCAATTTCAGCGGTTCGGGGTTGGATTTGTGCAAGAGATTTTAACTCTTGTCCTTCAACAAGAATATCACTTACGATTTTTCTTACAAGAGGGAGAGTTTTTGCTGCTTCCCTTGGGGTGAAATATTTAATTTCCGTTTCCATTTAGTTTACCTAATTTTAATTCTTAAATTCTATATATTACTATAACAACAGAAATCGAAAAACTATTCAATCCATGCAATATGATATAATTATTATTGGCGCCGGTCCCATAGGGCTCGCTTGTGCCATCGAAGCAAAACGGAACAACCTCACCTATAAAGTCATCGAAAAAGGATGTCTGGTTAACTCCATTTTTAATTATCCCGTAAACATGACTTTTTTCTCCACCTCTGAGAGACTCGAAATAGGCGAAGTCCCCTTTATTTCTCACGGGAACAAACCAACCAGAAGTGAAGCACTTGAGTATTACAGAAGGGTGGCGGAGTCGTGGCAACTGGATATTAATTTGTATGAAAAAGTTAATAATGTATCGGGATCAAAAGGTGATTTCACGATAATCACCGATAAAAATGTTTACAAATCAAAAATTGTGATAGTATCCACCGGCTTCTTTGATTTTCCTAACCTGATGAACATCCCGGGGGAAGAACTATCCAAAGTTAAACACTATTACGATGATCCACACCTCTATGCTAATATGGATGTCATTGTGATTGGAGGGGGAAACTCGGCAGTGGATGTAGCGTTGGAAACTTTCAGAAAAGGGGCGAGGGTTACGATGGTCATCAAACATGATACCATCGATAAGGGCGTAAAATACTGGGTGAGACCGGATATCGAAAATCGAATTACCGATGGCAGCATTAAAGCATATTTTAATTCTGCTGTGTCTGAAATTAAGGCAGATAGTGTCCTGATTTCATCTCCCGAAGGTACGACATCAATCAAAAATGATTTTGTTTTGGCAATGACGGGATATCGTCCCGATTATGATTTCCTTACACGTATTGGTATCGCAACAATTGACCCCATAACGATGGAGCCACAATATGATAACACAACATTTCAAACCAATGTACCGGGTATATTTCTTGCCGGGGTGGTCTGTTGTGGTCAGGAAACCCGAAAGTGGTTTATAGAAAATTCACGTTACCACGCGACGAACATTTTTAACTACATCAAAGGAATTTTGTAGCTCGTAATCCTCGATCAACCAATTTCGGGTGTGTCGTCCGAAATGCGAAAAGCTGAGATTGAATAATTTCCGTAGAAATCAGTGATGTCAAACCACAGTTCTCTTTCTTCTCCATCCTCAAACCGGAGGAGAAATATGTCGTAACTTTTATCATCATCATGCTCAAGGCCTTGACGAACTAATTTTATTTCTTCCTCCAAATATTCCGAAAACAGTCTAATATATTCATACTCAGCTTCTATTCCTTGGTTTCCGTTTTCTGCTCCAACAATTTTAATGGCTGTCTTCTTTGTTTGGCCATCACCACCCTGATACTCCAACATAATTTTACTCCTTCTTTATCTATTTTTAGTTTATTTAATTTTCATCGTCTTCAGGAATTGTCTCATCACCGCCGGTTAATTTTTTTACCTGGAAACCTCCCAATTGAGCTATTTCATAACCGCGTGAAGTCAGATTCCCTCTGCCATCCCGCAATTGATTGTTGGCATCACCATAGACCCGCTGTGCCTTATCAAGTGCTTTCCCAACCTCCTCAAAATTTTCGACAAAGCGTTCCAGTTTCTTTAAAAAGTCTTGAACCTTGTTAGCAATCAGGATTGCATTTTGATTCCGTTTTTCGGTTTTCCAGATACTACCGATTGTCTTTAATGTCACAAGGAGTGTGGTTCGGGTAACAAGGATAATATTCTTTTCGAGAGCTTTGTTATAAGTTTGAGGCGACTCCTGCATCAAAAGGTCGAACGCAGGCTCAATCGGAATGAACATTAATACATAGTCGAGAGATGTAACTCCTTCGATTCGATAATATTCTTTTGCACTCAGGTCATTTATATGTTTTTCGATAGCATTAATATGTTCAGAGAGTGCTATCTTTCTAATGGATTCCTCTTCAGCAGAAAAGTAGCGTTCATAAGCCACAAGAGAAGTTTTTGCATCCACAATTATTTGTTTGTTATCAGGGAGATAAACAATTGCATCGGGTTGATATCTTGCACCCTCAATGCCAATCCCCGACACCTGGATTCTATATTCGCTTCCTTTTGTCAACCCTGAAATTTCAAAAATCCGTTCAAGAATCAGTTCACCCCATGTCCCCTGTTTTTTCTTATCCCCTTTTAATGCATTTGTAAGATTTTTTGCACCTTCATTCAACTGCAAATTTAGATCCCGAAGTGCATTCAACTCGGTTCTTAGGGAAGATCGCTCTCGGGTTTCCTCTGTGTAGATATTCTCCACTCTGGCTTTAAATTCGGAGATATTCTCTTTAAAAGGTTTGAGGAGGGATTCAAGATTTGATTTACTCTGTTCATTAAACGACTGACTTTTGGTATCAAAAATCCTGTTGGCAATATTCTCAAATTCTTTGGTGAGGGCCTCTTTTGCTTCTTTTAATTCATTAAGGCGTAGCTCAAGACTCTCTTTTTCTGCAATATAGCGTTCATTTAAAGCAGCATTTTGGGCTTTTAAATTCCTGGATGTCTCTTGCAGAGATTTTAACTCTTCTTCAAGATACGGTATTCGGCGGGCACTCTCTTCGAATCTCCCCTTCTCCGATTCCAATTGTCGCAGCTGGTTATTGTAATTTGTTCTCTCTTTTTCCAATTGCCCTTTAAGAGTAACAGCCTCAGTTTCCGACCTTTTGCTCTTTTCCGCTAGTACAGCCATTTCACTCTGCACCCCGGATTTTTTTACATTTGCAATCAGGTATCCGACAATAACTCCAACAACCAAACCAACAACTAAAAAACCAATTGTTTCCATGTTACACCCGTATAAATGTTTTTACTTTCGACACAAAATTACAAAATACTCCGTGAAAATCTGTGTAACCACCCCATAAAAAAACCCGGCTTGTCACCGGGTTTAAATTACTATCTGATTCTGAGATGCAGTTCCTTCAACTGCTCGTCGGAGACGAGTGAGGGGTTGTCATCCATCAGTGAAATGGCATTTGCAGTTTTCGGGAAGGCAATTACTTCGCGGATCGATTTTTCTCCGCAGAAGATCATACAGAGTCTGTCAAAACCAAAAGCAATTCCACCATGAGGAGGCGCTCCATACTGAAAAGCTCCCATGAGGAAACCAAACTTCTCTTTTGCATCTTCTTCAGTGAAACCAAGAGTTTTAAACATTTTGGCTTGTAACTCTGAATCATGAATTCTGATACTTCCACCGGCAATTTCGTTACCATTAAGCACCAAATCATACGCCTGAGCCCTGACTTCTGCCGGATTGGTATCCATCAATGACAAATCCTCCATGTTGGGGGAAGTGAAGGGATGATGCATTGCGTAATATCTGTTGGTCTCTTCATCCCATTCAAAAAGTGGGAAATCTTTAACCCAAAGAAGTTTTGGTTCAGTTTCAGCAGTAACAAGATTTAATCTTCTCGACATCTCAAGACGAATGTTACCCATTAATCCAAGGGTTTTATATTTTTTACCACTCAGGATCAGGATCAAATCACCCGGTTTTGCACCAAGTTCTTCCACCATGGCAACTTTTTCTTCATCTGAGAAAAACTTCATGGTTGGAGATTCGAGACCGTCTTCTTTCACACGAATCCAGATGAGACCACCTGCACCTTGTTTTTTAATAAAGTCGGTTAACACATCAAGCTGGTTCCTGGTGTAGTCGCCACAACCGGGAGCAACAAGCCCGGTGATGATTCCTTTTGTCTCAATCGTATCTTTAAACACTCTGAATTCGGTGTTTGCAAAAACTCCATTTAAAGTCTTCATTTTGAGATCAAACCTTAAATCGGGTTTATCAGAACCATACCATGTCATTGCTTCCTCAAAAGTGAGGCGTGGAATTGGTGTTTCCAAGTCTTTTCCCCAAATCTCTTTGTAGAGAATCTTCATGAGATTTTCGAAAGTTGAAAAAACAAAATCCTGGTTGATGAACGACATCTCAACATCTATCTGGGTAAATTCCAATTGTCTGTCAGCACGAAGGTCTTCATCTCTGAAACATCTTACAATCTGGAAATAGCGGTCGTACCCGGCAACCATCAATATCTGTTTGTATTGCTGTGGGGACTGCGGCAGTGCATAAAACTTCCCTTTGTGCATTCTGCTCGGCACAAGGAAATCCCTCGCCCCCTCGGGAGTGGATTTCATCAAAATTGGTGTTTCAATCTCAACAAAATTGTTTGTGTCGAAGAAACTTCTCACAACCTGATACATTCTATGGCGAAGAAGCATGTTCTTCTGCATAGCAGGACGACGAAGATCAAGGTAGCGATATTTTAATCTGAGCTCTTCATGTACATCAATTTCATCTTCAATTGGGAAAGGAGGAGTTTTTGCACGATTAAGAATTGATAATTTGTCAACCATCACATCAACCATCCCTGTGGGTAGGGTATCATTCTCAGTTCCCTCAGGTCTTTTCCTGACAGTTCCTTCTATGGAAATTACAAATTCTGATCTTAACTCTTTAGCTTGTTCATGAGAATCTGCATTAAAAGTATGCTCAAAAACCACCTGAGTAATACCAAACCTGTCGCGTAGATCGATAAAGATAACCCCACCGAGGTCTCTTCTCACTGCTGTCCAGCCGTTTAGTACAACTTTTTCTCCAATATTGCTCTCCCGCAACTCACCACAATTATGTGTTCTTAACTTAAATTCCATCAGTTGTTGTTTGCTCTTCGTTTATTTCAAAAAAATCTGACTTTAAATTTACTTAATAATGAACTGATGTGAAAACCGAAAAAATCGGGCAGACAGTTTTCCCGCTCTTGTTTATTATATTAAAATCAACTTTTCACAAATTTTAATGCAACCATGAGAAAATTAGCTACAATCCAAATTGTCTCCGAGGTGCAACCAATCGAGGGAGCAGACAAAATTGAACTTGCTTCAATTCTTGGCTGGAAGGTGGTAATCAAAAAGGGCGAGTTTGAACCCGGAGACCCGGCTATCTACTGCGAAGTTGATTCGTTGCTCCCTGTGAAACCGGAATTTGAATTTCTGAGGAAGTCCTCATTTAAAAGAATGTCAGACGGGAAAGAAGGTTTTCGCCTTAAAACAATCAAATTAAGAGGTCAAATCAGCCAGGGATTGCTTTTGCCAATAACAGCACTCGGAGCACATGTCATCGATCTGATCCCCGGAACTGATGTTACAGATTTGCTTGAAATTGTGAAGTACGAACCCCCAATTCCTGCAAAACTTGCAGGTGAGGTGAAGGGACCTTTCCCCGGTTTTCTAAGTAAAACCGACGAAGAGAGGGTGCAGAATCTTCTGGATGAATTACCTCTCTACAAAAATTCTCTTTTTTATGTGACCGAAAAAGTTGACGGCACTTCTATTACCATATATCTAAAGGATGGCCAGTTTGGAATCTGTTCAAGAAATCTGGAACTGGTCGAAAACCCGGAAAACACTTATTGGAAAGTGGTCAGAGAGCTTGATATTGAAAATAAACTGCGGAATTTGGGACGAAACATAGCGCTCCAAGGTGAGCTCCTGGGTGAAGGCATCCAAAAGAATATCTACAAATTTAAAGGTCAAACAATTAAATTTTTTGATGCTTTTGATATTGATTCATATCGTTATTTCGACCGTCTGTCTTTTTTCGAAATAATGGATAGTTTTGGTCTGGAGAAGGTGCCGGTGGTTTTTGATGAATATACTCTGCCTGAAAGTATCGATGAAATTCTTCAAATGGCGAACGGAAAGTCACAATTGAACCCCGATGCCAATCGCGAGGGATTGGTGTTTTGCACTACCGATGATAAACGATTTTCGTTTAAAGCAATTAGCAACAATTTTCTGCTGCTTGACGAAGAGTAATTCATTAAATAATTTAAAAAAATTAAACCGGAGTTTATAAAATGAAAATTGGAATCCTGATAGAAACAAAAGAATTTGAAAAAGCATGGAACGCTTTCCGTTTTGCTGTAACCGCAAAAAAACAGGGACATGAAACCAAAGTGTTTCTAATGGGTGAGGCTGTTGAGTGTGAAGGCCTTACTCACGAAAAGTATAATGTTGATGAACAGTTTAAGCTGTACCAGTCGCTTGGTGGTGAAATACTCGCCTGTGGAACTTGCTTAAAATCACGACATCTTGATGATTCAACATCCTGTCCAATTTCCACAATGATTGATTGCCTGGATATGGTGACATGGGCTGACAAAACAGTTAGTTTTTAATTAAGATTTGTATTAACTGAATTCCTTCAGCTCTGGCCCCATTCCCCGATGTATTTCGCGGTATCAAATTTTCTTTTGCAACCGTTGTAGTTCATATATCTGATTTTCCCGTAAACAGGGCGTTCTGTCCATGCACGGTCATGAATACCGCCGATTGACCAGGCAATACCGGTGTAACCATTTGGGTCTCTTCCGTCCAATGAATATTTGTCGTTCAGATATATTGCAATATTCATCGCTTCTTCGGGACTTCCGCTCCATTCAAGAATCTTTTTTGCCCAATACATTCTCATATAACCGTGCATTTTCCCTGATTTTGCCATCTGCATCTGGGCGGCATTCCACAAATCTTCGTGTGTTTTTGCCAGTTCAAACTCTTCAAGAGAATAAACAAACTCCCTTTCATCATTTCGATGTTCATTTAGACTCTTTCGCCCCCAATCCTTAAAGCTCTCAAATGAATCATATTTTGGATTAAAATAGCAGAAATTATCAGATAATTCTCTTCTGACAATCAGTTCTTCCAGAAAAGCATCCTTCGCCTCACTGTTTTTAATTCTTGTGAAAGCTTCAAAAGCTGCCCGCTGTGGTGACATTTGTCCAAAGTGTAAATAAGGTGAAATGTCCGACTGATACTCTTCGGTGGGATCATTCCTCTTTTCGTTGTATCCCTCTATTTTTTTGATCAGAAATTCCTGAAGTTTAAGATCTGCTGCTTTCGACCCGGGAGTAAATTGTGTTGATTCTTTCACAGATGTATCAATTTGCAGACTTTTGGTCACAGCTGCCCAATCGACCATTTCCCGAATACTTTCTTTAACAATCGGCTCTGATAGATTGGGGAAAGAAGTAAGAAATTCCGGCAAAAGCCTGTGGATTTTGGGTCTGATCGTATAAGCTCCAAATTCTTCCTTATCCGAGACATGAAGAGCAGGAACAACATTATGAGCATCCACTTCATAAAATGGAATGTTAATGTTTTTAGCTACATCCCTTTTCCAGATTCGTTTTATCTTTAAAGGATCAAAGTCTGCCACCAGAGTTGAAGCACCACACTCCTTAAGAAATGGTGGCAGAACATCCTTTGGTTCACCCAAAAGCACCTTAAAAGGAATATGATATCCGCGAAGTCTTCTCTCTGTTTCTGCAAGCCCCTTCAACATAAAATTGTATTGTCTTTCTGTTGCCTCCATAAATTCGGGTAATAAAGTAAAAACCACCAGGAGTGGAAGTTGCCTTTTGTCGGCAATTTGAAGTGAATACAACAATGCCCAGTTATCCTCAGCCCTCTGATCACGACTCATCCAATAGACCACAACACCCTTTTTGTTAGCTCCATCCTGAAGCAGTCTGATTCTTCTCTCATCAACAACAATCTGTTTATACATTTGAGTCTCCGGGAACCTTGTAATTCCGTCGTCTTAAGTTTTTTGAGTAAATTTGGTTTTTACTTACATAAATTTCCCCATAATGCAACACTTTGAAGATAACTTTTGGCACTACCAAAATAACAAACTATTTTGTGAAAACATCCCTGTAGAAGAAATTATTTTAGCAGAAGGCTCCCCCGCCTATATTTACAGCAAAGCCTCGATAATAAAAAGATGCAAAGAATTCACCGACGCCTTCAGTGAAGTGAATCATAAAGTGTTTTTTGCCGTAAAATCAAATTCAAACCTTAATGTCATCAGAATAATTTACAATATGGGTTTTGGCCTTGATGTAAATTCGGGAGGAGAGTTTACCCGTGCAATAAAAGCAGGAGCTCACCCAAGCCGGATGATTATGACGGGGGTTGGTAAAACTCTCGATGAGATCAGAATGGCAGTCGAAAACGACATGTTGATGATTAAAGCTGAATCGAAAGAGGAAGTTGAACAAATTAACAGAATTGCAGGCGAACTCGGGAAAATTGCCCCTGTCGCACTTAGAGTGAATCCTGATATTGTGGTTCAAACACACCCCAATATTTCAACTGCTAAGAGTGGTGTAAAATTTGGTTTGGACCCGATCCCGGCAATGGACTTATACCTCCACAGGGAGAAGTACCCTAATGTTGAATTTACAGGGATTGATGTACATCTCGGCTCACAAATTCTTTCCTTTGATCCCTATTTTGTGACACTGAAAAAACTTCATACTTTTGTAAAAAGATTGGAAGAACACGGACTCAAACTGAAACATATTGACCTCGGTGGTGGTTTTGGATCTCCATACCATGGAGGTGACAGATTCCACATCCAGGAGTTTGGTAAACAAGCCGCCCCCTTGATGAACGATTTTGGCTGTGACATCTTTTTTGAGCCAGGTAGATTTTTAACCGCAAACTGCGGAGCAATAGTAAGCAAAGTTCTTTACACAAAAGAAAGCGGCAGCAAAAACATTGTGATCCTTGATTCATCAATGACTGAAATTTTAAGGCCTATACTCTATCAGAGTTACCACGACATTCTCCCTGTTTTGAAGGATGATTCGCGCGAAAGAATATCTTATGATGTCGTGGGACCAGTCTGTGAGTCGAGTGACTATCTTGCAAAAGGAAGAGAACTCCAAAAAGCCATGCCCGATGATCTTTTGGCTTTAATGTCGGCTGGTGCTTATGCTTCGGTGATGTCGTCGAACTATAATGTCAGAAGAAAACCACCCGAAATCATTGTGGATGGTGACACATGGCATGTAACCCGAAGCCGCGAAACTTATGAATATCTTCTCTATGATGAGAGGGTAATTGATGACTTGACCGCTATACCATGAATTTGTTTAAATTGTAACTGCGATATTCAATAAAATTGACAATAAAAACCGGTAAAAAATGAAAAAATTCCTTTTGATCCCTTCAATTATCCTCCTTTTGGTCACAGCTCAGGGTTGCCTGCTTGTTGAAAAAATGAGATATGAGATAACTATTAATAAAAACTCCGACACTTCCGGTGTTGCCACCCTTTATGCAGAAGGTATCTATTCCGATGCTCCGGGCAAAAAGGAACTCGAACAGGATACCACAATCCTCTGGGATATCTATTTTCAGAAGGATGAATTCCTTGGTTACATGGCAGAGTTTGGTAGAAAAGTTATAGGAACAGAGTTGGATGTTGTCAACAAAAAACTCTCCGGTTCGGTTAATTTCTCTTTCACTTCAATCAGAAATGTTGAATCGATACAGTTTGACGGTGAATACTACTATTATACCAGCATGAACAAAGATTCCGTCGGTTTTACAAACGGTACACTCATTAAGAAGCCGGAATATACAAGAATCATTTGGCCAAAAGATGAAAAAAATCTCATTTTTGAAATGGTCAGCAAAAAACCACAGACAAAAAAGGACCTGATCCCTTTCTTTGAGAAAAAAATGAAACAATAAGTGGACATTACTCACAATTGACCAAATGAAATTTATTGAAGTAGCCTTCCCGCTTCCCGTTGATTCCCTCTTTTCATACTCAGTCCCGATGGACTTGTATGACGAGGTGGAAATCGGGAAACGGGTGGTGGCTCCATTTGGACAAAGAACCCTGACCGGATTTATTGTCTCCATCAGTAACACCCCTCCTGATACCGAACTTGATAAAATCAAAAAAATAGTCAGAATCCTCGACAAACACCCCGTTTTTGATAAAAAGAAACTGAAGTTTTTTCAATGGCTCTCATCCTATTATCTCAGTTCACTTGGTGAAGCTCTTAAACTGACCGACCCCTATGGAACTTCAATACAATCTGAAAAACAGGTATATTCCGACAAAGAGACAATTTCCAAATTCATCGAAAATGAAAAAAACAGGAATACAAGTCGTTATAAAGTGATGGAGCTTCTTCTCAAGAAGGATAAATATACCGTAAAACAGTTGCAAAATCTGACAGGTGTAAAATCGATCCTTGTGCCACTTAAAAAAATGGAACAGGAAGGGATTTTAACAATTGAGGACGGACTTGCAAAACCCAGAGTAAGAACAAAAACCGAACGATTTGTAAAACTTGCCCTCCCACTTGAAGAGATTTATGCGATAATCCCCGAGATCGAAAAGCGATCACCAAAACAGGTGGCTCTCCTTCTGAAACTTGCATCCTTTCGTACAAAAGAGGCACCTACAGCAAAACTTCTGAAACTGGCTAACATTTCATCTTCGGCACTTAATTCACTGGCTGAAAAAGGGCTTGTGGAATTTTATGAGAAGGTTGTTGAACGGGTTTATCAGGAGACTTATACAGAAACCCTTAAGGATATCAAACTTACCAAAGATCAGGAGACCGTAATTGAAACGGTTTCCGAACACATTACCACCAAAAGTTTTAAAACATTTTTATTACATGGCGTCACGGGAAGTGGTAAAACTCAAGTCTATATTGAACTAATTAAAAAAGCTTTAACTCGAGGTGAAAATTGCCTCTTGTTGGTTCCTGAAATCTCACTCACTCCTCAGATGACTGCCCGATTAACCATAAATTTTGGTGACAAAGTGGCTGTGATACATAGTAGAGTCTCCCCCGGCGAACGACATGATGCATGGATGCGAATCGCTTCAGGTACCTGCAAAGTTGTAACAGGAGCAAGGTCCGCCCTTTTTTCACCCATGAAGAATATCGGATTGATAATTGTGGATGAAGAGCATGATTCAAGTTATAAACAAGCTGAATATCCTCCCAAATATCATGCAAGGGATGCAGCCATTGTTTTGGCGAAGGAGTGTAATTGTCCCGTTGTCCTGGGTTCAGCTACCCCTTCAATTGAATCGATGCACAACACAAAAAACGGGAAATATACTCTTCTCGAATTGCCGGAAAGGGTGGATGGTGCAAAACTTCCAAAACTTGTTCTTGTTAACACAACTGAAATGAAAAAGAAAGGGGAAATGGAGAATGTTTTTTCAAAAATGCTCCTTTCTGCAATCGATGAAAGAATCAAAAAAAACGAAGGTGTAATCCTTCTGCAGAACCGACGAGGATTTGCCACACAGGTTTATTGTGTTGAATGTGCCCACCTTGAAAAATGTGAAAATTGTTCGGTGGGGATGGTTTATCATATAAAAAGCAACAATCTGAAATGTCACTATTGTAATGCAATTAAGCCCATGCCAAAAGCATGCAGCATGTGTGGATCAAAAAACATAAAACTTTTTGGAACAGGGACCGAAAGGGTTGAAGATGAACTCCAGGCTTATTTCCCTTCCGCAATAATCGAAAGAATTGACTCAGACACCATCTCAGAAAAAGGAAAACTCGGTGAAACGCTTAACAAGTTCAGGGATGGTGAAATTGATATTCTGGTAGGTACTCAAATGGTCTCAAAGGGACTCGATTTCCCTCGCGTAACACTTGTTGGTGTAATTTCCGCTGAATCAAGCCTTTGGATGCCCGACTTTAGAGCCGAGGAAAGAACATTTCAGATGCTCACTCAAGTGAGTGGAAGAGCCGGAAGAAGTATTTTACCGGGTGAAGTGATGATCCAAACATGCGACAGTGGACATCCTTTGATGCGATTCATAATGAATAACGATTATCACGGATTTTTTACACGGGATGTTCAAAGCAGGGAATTTAGAAATTATCCTCCGTTTGCAAACCTCTGCCTCGCGGAAACCAAAGACAAAGACCCCCGCAAAGCCAGTGAGGCTCTGATCGATCTTTATAAAGAGATGTTTAACTACAACCGGGCAGTTTCAATTCTACCCCCATCAGCAGCACTTCTTGCTAAAATAAAAAACGAGTTTCGTTTTCAGTTGTTGATAAAAACCTCTCGAGCAGTTGACCCCTCAGCTTCAATCCTCAGAGACACCATCGCCCACGCTTACAAAATTTTCCGCCAAAAAGGGAAACATAAAGATGTCAGAATCATCTTTGATATGAACCCTTATTCGGTGGTTTAGGCTACTTTTTCTTTCTTATCGAGTGCATTACATTCCGGAGAGCCGTCATATTTCCGGCAATTATTCCATTAATTCCGTCAATCTCTTTTTTGTAACCATAAACTGATTGCCCGCCAAAAATTAATCTGATATTCTTTGGGACGAGTATCCCCATTTTTTGTATGTCGGACGAGAGAATTGGATCATCATCCGGATAAACAATGCTCAAAGCAATTGCTTTTGCATTTACTCTGAGGGAAGCTGCAGCGATGTCTTCTGCAGGAAGATTGGAACCAAGATAAACTGACCGCCACCCTTCTGATGCAGCTGCAAATGAAGTCATGTAAGCTCCGAGGTCATGCAACTGATTCACAGGGGAACAAATTACCATAATTGGGGCAGCTGCATGTATCGAAAACCCTGCCTGAATCCCTCGCAAATATCTTTTTACGGTCTCAAGTGCCATGTGTTCGTGAGCAGGCCTCAACTTCCCCACACGCCAAAGATCTCCCGTTTTGTGCATCAATGGGGTGATAACCTTGTCAAAAAGTTCAATTGGAGTAAATTGTAGAGAAGCCTTAATCAGTTCACTCTCAAGTCTCTGTGAGTCATATTCCTCGATAATCTTAATACACCGACTGATAATATCACCTTCGTGACGGGGTTGAACATCGGGAAGATGAGTCATCAGTTCGGGCTGCCCCAACATCTCCTTAAGTTTTGACCCGGCGAGAGAGGCAATATTCCCGATTGAATACCCTTTTGAAGTAAGAAGTTTTAACAGTTTTAACTTCTCAACTGCATCCTCAGAGTAAACCCGTCTGTTTGTCTCTGTTCTTGAAGGCTCAACCGCATTATATCGTTTCTCCCATGCTCTAATCAGGTGGGAGGAGAGTCCGGTGAGCTTTGAAACTACATTAATTGGATATTGAATTGAATCTTTCATATTCGAAAATTACAACACTTCTGTGAAATAATCAAATTGTGTTTAGCTTTTGTTGATATTTTTTGTTACAGGAACTTAATTTACTGTCGAAGTTGTTTATTATTATGAAGGGTTTAAAATCTCTCCCGATGCTCCGGCGGTGATGTCAATTGTGAATATCTGATGAATGAATGATTAAGTAAGGACAGCAGGCCGGAGTGTCATTTTTTGAACTCCGATGTGAAGTGAAATGAGTAGAGAGGCTGACCCTTGTGGGGCTCAGCCTCTTCTATTTTAGAGTGAATAGTCGTATGGATTGCTTCTTGGTCTCATCATTGAGCCTGTCATAAAGGAAATAACAACCAATACGACAACAACCACAAGCGTAACAATAATAGATATTTTCATCCAACGAAAATATTTTCCGAGACTTTCAAGTGCCCGGTATTCCTCTGCCTCGTCATTAAATGCCGAATAGTTTTGAAAGTGGTCACCGGCTTCCTTCGCTTTCATCCCGGTTATTATCATTATCACTCCGGAGATGATTCCTGATATCGTCAGACAATTGAGAACTCCCATCACAATATTCAAAGTTCCAACCAGTTTGGAATCAGCTCCCAGTTTACTGATGATACTTTTTTCACGATAATCATTCTCCATGTCAGTGCCCCCCCATTTTTAACATTGCACCTATAAGACTCATAATCACTCCAAAAAGGAATATCAAAGAGAGGATTGCAACAACAATTCCGATGATCATCAACACTTTTATAATAAAAAAATGTTTTTGATAACTCTCATAAGCCATCAGTTTATCGTTTATCTCCGATGTAAACATAAATCGTTCTATCTGAGAGCCACCTTCTTTTGCCCTCATTCCGGAGAAGATAATTGGGATGCCAAACGGGATTCCAATGATCGTAAGACAAGTCAAAACACCACCAATCATCATCATAACTCCAACGAATTTTGAATCAGACGATAGTTTTGACATTATATCCTTTAGTAAAAAATCATTTATCATACACACTCTTCCTTAATTGAAATTAAAATCAATTAGTCGTGATAAATGGATAAATTAACCCAAAACCACAACTAAATTTCCCCATTTTTAATGAGAATTACAAGAAAAATGAAAAATAATTTAATTTTTTAAATTGTTATTGACAGCAATATTAAATTTGCTTATATTTGTAGCTCATTTTGAAATTGTTTTGTGAAAAACTTTTCAAAAAGGGAAACATTCCGCGATAGCTCTCCCGATAGATCGGGACGGCTGTTAAAGAAACAAAAACATTCCGCGATAGCTCTCCCGATGAATCGGGACGGCTGTTTAAGAAACAAAAACATTCCGCGATAGCTCAATGGTGGAGCATTCGGCTGTTAACCGAAGGGTTGCAGGTTCGAGTCCTGCTCGCGGAGCCGACAAAATTACCCGTCCTTGTGGCGGGTTTTTTGTTTTAAATTCCACGATAGCTCTCCCGACGGGTCGGGACGGCTGTTAACCGAAGGGTTGGCACAGGTTTCCCGATGTATCGGGACGGAGCACACAAAATTACCCGTCCTTGTGACGGGTTTTTTGTTTTAAATTCCACGATAGCTCTCCCGACGGGTCGGGACGGCTGT
>CAYJKN010000008.1:0-64850 GCA_964371075.1 uncultured Ignavibacteriaceae bacterium
CTATGCGGGCGCAGGATATTTGAGAAGGGTCGCTCTTAGTACGAGAGGACCGGAGTGAACGTACCTCCAGTACGCCAATTGTCACGCCAGTGGCATCGTTGGGTAGCTGCGTACGGTCGTGATAAGCGCTGAAAGCATCTAAGCACGAAACACGCTTCAAGATGAGATATCCCTCCTTCGGGACTGAAGGCTCCTCGGAGATGACGAGGTTGATAGGCTGCAGGTGTAAGTGTAGTAATACATTCAGCTGAGCAGTACTAATAAGCCGTGAGACTTGCCATTAATTTTATTTTAATTTTATGCAATTATTTATATCCTGCTCTTTCAATTATTATTGAACAACCCCAATTTTTTTCCGGTGGTTATAGCTGTAAGGAAACACCTCTTCCCATTTCGAACAGAGAAGTTAAGCTTACATACGCCGATGGTACTACATGCGCAGGTGTGTGGGAGAGTAGGTAGCTGCCGGTTTTATTTTTTAAGCCCCATTTTTTGGGGCTTTTTTATTTTAAAGCTTTCCATAAATTGTCCCTTTCTGAACTTAATATCTCCTTTCTTTTGTTACACTAGTATTCTCTCATTCATTATAAAAGGTCTCCCATGTATAAATTCATAACATTGTTAACCCTGGCATTGCTTTTAACAGCTTGTACCAAACACGAAGCTGTTGCTACAGAAAAACAGGCATCATCAACACTTGATACTGTTATAACCAATTTTAGTCTTCCTGACATAAATGGCAGGACACACTCATTGACAGATTATAAATCGTCGAAGGCGATAGTTTTGATGTTCATTTCAACTGAGTGTCCTGTTTCAAACGCCTATAACTCCCGTATGGCTACCATTGCAAAAGATTATACGTCGAAAGGGATAACCTTCCTCGGGATCAATTCTAATAAAGCAGAAGATATTGCTGCAATCAAAAAACATGCTGCTGATAATGGATTGAGTTTCACAATCTTAAAAGATAATGGAAATGTTGTTGCTGATCAACTTTCAGCATCCTTCACTCCCGAGATTTATGTTCTTAATGGCGACTTAAAACTTCTCTATCATGGCAGAATCGATGATAAAAGAAGAGTTGAAGAAGTGACAACCAATGATTTACAAAAGGCCCTCGATGAAATATTAGCTGGAAAACCTGTTTCAGTATCAAGTACCAAAGCTTTTGGTTGCACCATTAAACGAGTTGATTAGTCAGGTATCAGGTATTAACTATTAGGTATTATTTTGGATTTGCATGAGTAGATACGTGGCTGCAGTCGGTTTGTTTTTGCTTTTGGTTAACAGTAGTGTTCATTCACAGGATGTAAAGACTATTGATGAAAAAGGACTCACCGGGTTGCTTAAAAACAGAAATAACAAGGTTTTATTTATTAATTTCTGGGCGACCTGGTGTGTTCCATGCCGTGAGGAGTTTCCTGATGTAGTAAAACTTGCTAAAAACTTCCCCAAGTTTGAGTTTATTGCTGTAAGTTTAGATCATCCGGATGAAATCAAAAGTAAAATAGAGCCTTTCTTAAATAAGATGAAGGCACCCTTCAAAAATTATGTCGCGAAGTTCAAAGACGATAAGATTTTGATTGAGATGATAAATAAAGATTGGAACGGTGCCATTCCCGCTACTGCCATTTATAGCAGTAACGGGAAGCAGATATTTTTCAATGCGAAAAAAATGAGTTACAAAGAGTTTGAGACTGAGTTAAAGAAAATAGGCCCAAAATAAACTATTTGAGTAAAATAAGTTTCTTTGTAATTCGCTTTGTTCCGATATCAAGGAGATAAAAATAAATTCCTGATGAGAGATTACCGGCATCAAGACTAATTTGATACATTCCCGGTTGATGATGACCATTGACCGGAGCTGCAACTAGTTTGCCATTTATGTCGTAAACCGTTAGTTTCACATTTCCGGCAACAGGAATTGAATATTTAATGACTGTCGAGTTGTTGAACGGGTTAGGGTAGTTCTGCTCGAGAGTAAATTGTTCAGGTACTGCTGATTCAACTTGTTGGTTAATGTCAGTAGTGTAACTGAAACCGATTTTTATTATCCCTCCAAATTCATCCACCGCAAATGCTGTTGAGTCATTATCGAAATGGACCTGTATTAATTTATTTTCTGCAACAGTTCTCAATACCTTCCACGAATCACCCGTGTCAGTCGTATAAAGTAAAAACCCTCGATCTGCAACAACCAAACCATAATTATTTCGAAAATCGACATAATTGAAATTTAAGGGGAGAGGATTTGTTGAACTGATTATTGTTCGTTTTTTTGTATCCAACTTTACTATATAACCTTTATTAGAAACTACAATTGCGACCGAGTCCGATGGAGCAGCAAGGGAATTTACCGAAGCCATGACTGGCAATTGAGTATTGAGCGTGAATATTGTTTTTCCATAATCAGAGAGAAAACTGATTGATTGAATATTATTTGCTGTAACCGCACGCCATTCACCAACTTTGAAGATATTGTCGTTAAAACTAATGTCCGTTTCAAGTGGCCATGTTAAACCACCATCTGTTGTGTAACGGTTATAATAAGGCCATATATAAAGAGGCTGCCTTCTTACAATAGCTCTTTCTGAGTTGAATCTCGCAAAACCCAGTACCATTTCACTTGAATCGCCATAAACCTTGGTGAAAGAAATTCCTCCGTCGGTCGAAATTTTAGCTGCCGATTTTGCAAAAGGATTTGAATAATATACATGACTCAGACCTACGTATACTCCGTCATTTTGTCGAAAAAGCTTGTACTGGGCAATAATTGCTTCTGAAGACCAACTTTCCCCTTCATCAGAAGTTACATTCGTGGTTTCATAAGTGACAATTTTAAACCTTGATGGTGTTTCAGGAGTTTTTATAAAGCCCAATACGCCTCCTGCATGAGTTTTCGCACCGTTGACTTTTGTCCAATTCTTTATTGAAACAGTAGCGGTAAGTATTGTACCCCTTGTACCAACAGCTATACCATTAGTTGTATCTTTAAATGCAGCCGAAATCCAATTAACTGCCTCGGGGACATTTCCGTTCAATAACCTTGTCCAGGTTGTTCCGCTGTTGATTGTGTATTCAAGCACCATGTTGGAATACAATACCACAAAAGAGGGAGTAATGAAGTAATGGATTCCCGAATAGGCTCCACCTGTAGTGCTTTTTGTCCAAGTTAACCCATGATTGGTTGAACGCATTAGACGAGTAATCGAACTGCTGTTTTCCCGGCTTTGACTTCCCAGAATAGTATCACTCCCGGAGAAGGAGCGAAGATCATGGATATAAAGTGTATCATCAACAGTTTGCCAGCTTTGGCCTTGGTTCGTTGATCTGAACAATCCGCGTGAAGTTCCTCTGAATCCTGAAAGCAGAGTGCCATTGTTTGTAACGGTGATTGACGGGATTCCATTTCTGGGAAGAGTAGATAACAGGGTGAAATTGATTCCATTGTCAATGGACAGATAAAGCTTTCCATCGTTCATGGCAGCGTAGATATTATCATTAGGAGCCCGACTGATCGAAACACAAACAAGGGGTTCAGGGAGATCAAAAATATTCCATGACTCTCCTGCATTAGTGGAAGTATAAATAAAGCCACTATCACAAGCAACTACAGCGAAGCCGTCTCTCGAGAGTGAAGATGTGGTGTACTCACCCTTGAAGGTTAATTTTGGAATTATATCAAATTTAGAGAGGGATGATTTGTTGAAGTGGTGATTTGAGACGAGCATTATCTCGTTCGAACCGTCAAGGTACTCAACCTTTTTGAAGGTATTACCTGTAGTTTTGGGGATATGCCATTGTGTATATACACCTTGACTGAAGGCTAAAAATGACATAATTAGCCAGATTGTCAGAAAATTCACATAGGTGACCATAATCTTAATTCCTGAATTATGTTAAAATTCGGGATTAATGTAATCATTTTTTATATAAATCTTAAAAGATTATTTTATAAAAAAGCAGAAAAAAACTTATTTCAACAAAACCATTTTCCCGGTTAACGACTTGCCCTCGGCTGTTATCTGATAAATATAAACAGCGGACTCCATGCCCGAAGCATTGAAGTTAAAGGTGTTATGTCCCTTTTGCCCTTTCACGAACTTAGTATGAACAAGTGAACCAATAGTGCTAAATACTTGAAATTTACAATCCATATCTTCGGGAATAGTGAAATGTATAACGGTTGAACTATTGAAAGGATTGGGATAGTTACCTAATGTAAATTCAACCGGTATATCAGTTGCATCATTCTCAATATCTGTGAAAATGGCAGGTGCATCACCCTTATAAATCACACCGGATTTTGTTCCAACCAGATAAGAATAATCCTGCCTTATCCAGACAGCAGTTAAATCTGGAGTAGTGCCACTGTTTATTTCAACCCAATGTGCACCATGATCGGCAGTCGCAAATATTCGCCCGGCATTTCCGACCACAAGCGCCCTTCCATCAATACTGTTTGAAACAGCATTGAAAACAGCACCGGCTGCTGTGTACACTATCATAGGCACAAAACCCTCTGCTGGAGAGAAAGCAATCTGACCGTTCTTGAAGACTAAAAATCCCTTCTGCCCGATAACAGTTCCGACAATTTTCTGATCTGACGGGAGAGTAATTTCAGAAAAGGAATATCCACCATCTTTGCTGACATTAAGCCTGGCATTCCCATCCTCGGCGATCCAAACCCTTCCATCTTTGTCTGCTGAGAGTGATGTGATAAAATATTCAAAAAATGTTCTTTTCAGAACCCAGGAAGTACCACCGTTAATGGTTATGTAAAACCTTCCCCGACTTCCTGTTGGAGTAGGAAATTCAGTCATATCGGTTAGATATCCGTTAATTGTATCACGAAAAATAACGTTAGTGATCAGACTTTGAGGATGATTTTGTCTTACCCATGTTCTGGCAGTATCATTACTGAGCCAGAATAAAGGATTTGCCATTATTAATTTTTTATCGTCTCGGGTGTGAAAGACGGGCTGCTTCTGGTTTAAAACGGACAGTTTCCAATATTTGCCACCATCAATGGTAGCGAATACCAAATTATCATCTACTGATGGACTTATAACCCTGTGGCCACTAATGAGACCTACATTCTCACTAAGAAAACATAAATTCCGCAAATCCAATCCCTTTTGGCTGAGAAACTGAGTTTTTCTAACAGTAGTATTTCTTGAAGCACTGCAAAGAGTGGGTCCTTCTCCTGCAAGATACATTGTATGGTCAGCCGCTCTATATGCAGCAGTGTATCGTGCCGGCTCGGGTAAGTTGCCACCGAATCGTGAAAAGGACAGTTGATCAGGGTGCACAATAAATCTAATAAGAGTACCGGTATCATCTACGAAGATCACTGTATCCCTCGAGTAGTGCCAGGCCGCTACCACAGTGTCCCCTTCAAGATAGATTGGCTTGTAATCATATTTCCATTCCAGACCTGCATTGGTAGAAACAAAAACTTGTCCCTCCCTTCCCATGATAACAATCCCATCATTATTATAAAGGGAAATGATTCCGAAATTACAGTTGGCAGTATCAGTGGGCACTTCTGCCCAGTTGATGCCTCCATCAATTGTTTTCATTATGATACCACTGTCGCAGGCTATCCATCCAATCTGAGAATCAACAAACTTAATATCATTAATATTGTAAACACCGGGTTGAATGGTGACCCAATCGTCTCCATTATTCTGCGAGCGCAAAATTGTTCCGCCTTCACCGGAAGCGAGTACAGTGCTCGCACCTATTGAAGTAATAGAGAATAGGTCGACATTTGTATGTGTTGTGAGTTGTACCCAGGATTCACCATTGTCGGTCGAACGAATGGTAACTCCATTTTTCCCACAACCGAAAATAACTGAACCACCTGCGTCGTACAGTTTTGTTATTCCTTGAGGGATGTTTGCAGTTATTTCTGACCAGCTCTCACCGGCATTTGTTGTACGAAGAAGTTTGTTTTTATCAGTGGAAACAAGGATAGTACTTTCAGTGGTAATTACAGAGGTAAAAACGTTAATATCCTGGAACCTTTGGTGAGGAGATAGTTGAGCAAGGAGAGGGAGAAAAGAGTAGATCAACCACACAAAAACATATTTTTTCATTTTAATCACCTATCAAAAAATGACCGTTTGTTCTTGTAACCTACAAATATTTTTCTTTAAAACAAAAAAGCTGCTGAATACCGGTCATATGAAAAAATCTTTAGGTAATTGATTGGCAAATCAAACTTTTTCTAAATCGAAAGGTTAAATTATTGACGATTTACTTCGGCAACTGACTTTTTACCCGCAATACACTTTGAGTTTTTGTAGTTGTATTTTTCGAAGTGTTTACACCAGACAGCAAGTTCTTTTCTGCAATCACCGATTACTTCTTTACCCGCGAATCCTGCAAATTTGCAACTATAATCACAGAATTGTGGGAATAAGATATCTTTGTTTTTAATTTCCATGCCAATTCGCTAAATTTTAATAGAATAATATGAAAATTACGCAAAACAACAATAAAACGACTATTTAATGAGCCTATTTTCCTCCCTTTTATCAAAATTATCAGAACAGCGTGCGCTCTATTTTATTCTTCTCGATCCCGACCGGTTTCACGACACAGATCTCGAGGAGTTTGCCAATAAATGTTCATCCGCAGGAGTGGATGGATTTTTAGTGGGAGGCAGTTTAATGGTTTCTGGTGATTTTGATGGTGCGATAAAAACTTTGAAAAAGTTGACACATCTGCCGGTGATAATATTCCCGGGAGGATTAAGTCAAATTTCTCCTTTTGCGGATGCCATTTTGTTCCTGTCGATCATAAGTGGAAGAAATCCTGAGCATCTAATAGGGAAACATGTGATTGCAGCTCCTGTGATCAAAAAACACAACCTGGAAGCTATTTCAACGGGATACATGTTGATTGAATCAGGCAGACAAACAACAGCCGGATATATGAGCGGAAGCACACCAATTCCCAGACACAAGCCGGAGATTGCCGTTGCCACAGCACTTGCCGCCGAATTTCTCGGGATGAAAGTTGTTTATCTTGAAGGAGGATCGGGAGCAGATAATCACGTTCCATTTGAAATGGTAAAGGCAGTTTCAGAAAATATTTCGATTCCTGTTATCGTTGGCGGGGGAATCCGTACGCCTGAAACCGCAGGAAAGATGGTTGACTCAGGAGCAAAAATAATTGTTACAGGAAACTATTTCGAAGAAAAGGCAAATTGGGGTAAACTTGTTGAATTTGCAGATGCTGTAAAGGGGAGGGTTTAAAGAGAAGTGGCGAATGGTGCATAACAACGCCAATTCAAATAAACAACTGAAACTTATTGATGGAGTTGTTTTGGCTCTATCTCTCTTTATCGGGGTTATTCTTTTTCTAATTGGTACATCCAAATATGGAATTGGATTAACAGGGGATACAATGAACTATATCGCTCTTTCAACAAATCTTTTGGATGGGGAGGGGTTTGTAGGATTGGGTGGTTCTCCATTTATCCTTTGGCCTCCCGGTTATTCCTTGATTATTTTAGTTGCAAAAGTGTTGACGAGGCTCGATTATTATAATGTCCTTTCCTTGTTAAACATATTATCGCTTTCCTTTACTTTTATTCTCTCTTACCTCATTTTCAGACAAAAAGTTGAATCGCATCTCCTCCGATATTATGGATTGGGATTATTAGTGATAGCTCCGGGCTTCTATTTGGTTTGGGTATTTGCGTTTTCTGAGATTGTTTTTATCCCAATTTTGTTGTTATTTTTATTTCTTTGTGAGCAGTGGAGAGATAATCTATCAATAAAAAGGATAATCTGGTTATCAATGTTGGTTGTTCTGCTGTTTTTTGTAAAGTATATCGGAATTGTGGTTTTTCCAGTAATCATTTATTTGATTTATCGGTGGGACAAAAAGAGTTGGTTTATAAAAAGTATTTTGGCTTCACTAATTACATTAATACCAGTTCTATTGTGGATTCTGAGGAATTATTTTCTGGCGGGTTCTCCGTTTGGAGAGAGGGGAGAATCGATCTACAATATCCTTGAAGTAAAAATGATCTCAACAGAGACTTTTTTATACTGGGTATTTCCGGTTTTGATGCTGGTTCCTTTGTCAGTCCTTTTTGCTGCCCGACACTTGAAAATTATTAACGTTTCATTAAGTCACGTTTTATATAAAATTGATATTCACTTAATCTTAATCATATTATTTTTGAGTGGCACATTTATCTCAACTTCAATTTCAGCATTTGACCGACTCAATAACAGACTGTTATTCCCTGCATTTATACCTTTATTGACGGTGTTTTTAATATTGTTGGATATATTGAAGAAGAATCTTTCAAAATGGGATAATCGAAAATTATTTGTAATTGCCGGTCTGATTCTAATGTTGATTCCGGTCGGTGTGTATATTCGCACAGATATAAGATCGTTTGGTACCCGAATTCAGAAAGGAGCCGGGGGTATTTCCACCGATGAATTTCAGGCAAAACTTCCGAATTTGAAGGGGGAAATGATCAAAAAACTGAAGGCTGAGAATAATACATATTCTAACAATCCCGAGTTACTTTTTTATACCACTTTTGTTCAGTCGAAGAAATCACCAAGAAGGTTCTTCTACAACTCTGATGAAGTTGAAGTAAACAGAGAAAATCTCGCAAAATATTTTGGCAGCGGAAAGAACTATCTGGTTTGGATAGGTGGAAATGAAAATGAACTGAGCTATTCTCCTGAAGAATTGAAGAAGTATGTAAAAATCAGATTGGTCTCAACCGGTTCAAATTACCAAATTTATGAGATATTTGGACAAAATGGCCAAAATTAAAGAGTTCTTTTTGGACCTGCTTCCTCCAGATTTAACCGCAATGATCCTGAACAGCGGATATTTTTTTGCCACCTCTGTTGTAGGAATCTTAATATCATTTGTGTCATTTCCACTTTTTGTCGTGCTTCTTTCAAAGGAAGATTTTGGTATTTTGGCATTTTTCACTGCTTTGAATAATATTGTTGCTCAATTTTCTATACTCTCACTGACAAATTATTATATTGTCAGAAGTCGTGAACTTGATGCATCCGAGAAGAGACAACTTCTTCTAAATCTGGTGATATTCAATTTTTTCTGGAATCTTTTGTTAATGGCAGTAGGGATGGGAGTAGTATATTTGTACTTTTTAACATCTGCAACTACAATCGAATATTTCCCTAATGTACCAATTATGTTTATAATTCTTATCAGCAATAGCTTAATATCGTTTAAACTGGTTGAATTCCGGATAGAAGGAAAAGGGAAATATTTCTTTTTTACCGAGGTGTCTCAAGTGGTGGGGAATGTCTTTTTTGCATTAATGATTGTCTGGCTTTTCAATTTGGGAGCATCAGGTAAATTGCTTGGCATCGCCGTTTCTAATTCAATCATTGCAATGACACTATGGTTTAGTATGGATCACCCGAGAACGGCGAGATTCAGTATTATTGAGGTAAAAAGAGGATTGAAGGAGATGATGCCACTAACATTAGCTTCCTTTCTGCATAGCACTGCTCCCTCTGCTGACGTATTAATACTTGAAAGGTTAAACAATCTCTCCGGTTTGGGGGTTTATAATGTAGGTAAACAGGTGGCAACATTTGTGATAACAGCTTGTACCTCTGTTTTTCAAGCATTTGAACCCAAATTTTATGAAGATTTCCGTGACAAACCAATCAGAAAATCGAAAAATTTTCGGGTGTTTGTTGTTATCATTTTAATGATAGTTGCACTATATTTCATTTTTGCTGATTTAATAATCCAGGTGTTGACACTTGGGAAATTTAAGGATTCTTTAGAATATTCTAATATCCTTGTAATTCAGGCGATGATATTGCCGGTGATTCAGGCAATTCAGGTCAAGTTTTATATACACCGAAAAGTTAAACTAATTGCTTTTATAAATTTGTTTGGCAGTGTGGTGTTGTTGGGATTGGTTTTTGTTTTAACTTCAAGCATGATTTATGCTGGTGCAGCAATAGCGTTTGTTGTTTCAGCTCTCATTCAGTTAATTCTGATATTAGTTTCTCTCATGAGGCAAAGGGATGGTTAAGACTCCAGTTCTATTAATTGCCTACAATCGACCTGAGCTGCTTCAAAAAGTGGTCGATGCCTTGTCCGTGCACAGACTTTCAAAATTGTATGCTTTTGTTGACAATGCAAGAGAGGGGAATGTTGATGATAATACCAAAATTGAGATGTGTAAAAAGATCATTGAAAAGATTAACTTTTGTGATGAAGTTATTACCATATATCCGGAGGTGAATCTTGGTTGTGGTGGGGGCCCTTTTTATGCCATCACAACAGCTTTTGAGAAAGAAACGAAGTTAATCATTCTCGAAGACGATTGTGTTCCATCTGCCGCATTCCCGGCTTTCTGTGAGGAGTTGCTCAATAAATACTCTGAAGAGAGCAGAGTCCAAATGATTAGTGGACATAATTTCAGCTGGAACTTCAATAAAATGCAATACAGTTACATTTTCTCGATTTATGCTCATATTGGTGGATGGGCAACATGGAAAAGGAGTTGGGAGAAAGTTGTTTTATCTGTGGAATACCATAAGCCGAAATTTAGTGAGATCATTCACAAAAGATTTCCAAACAGGCGTGAACAGAATTTCTTTTTCAAAGAATTTAATTATAATCTCAATAATCCAGTATACTCCGGCTGGGGTTACCAAGCAGCACTTACATTTTGGAGAAATGAAGGCCTGAGTATAATTCCCAAAATAAATCTCGTCTCAAACATAGGAACATATGGTACTCACTTTTCAGGAGGTAAAAAACCTTTTTTCAACCTTCCTGTTGATGAAAATTTTAGGATTACAACTCATCCGGACAGCATTGAAAGGGATTCTAAATATGATGCTTTTCATTTTAATAATCATTGGATTAAAGCAAACAGAAGACCATTATTTAAAAGAATATTAAACTATTTGAGAAAAAGAATCAGACGCTAAACGGATAATGGTCTGTTTTGATTTGACAAAATATTTTATATTGTATTTCAAGTTTTATCTAATAATCAGGCTCCATTTTGAACTTAAATTTACCTCAGGTTTCCATGTACAGATATTTGTTGATAATCTCATTTCTCGTAGTTTCACTCCATTCCCAGGATAAAATTTCAGGTTATCAGGAGAGTGATCAAAAGTTAAGATTTACTTTCCAACCGACAGAAGTAAATCTTGCCCGGCTCACCGATGACATAAAACAGAAGAAACTGAGTTACTACGATGAATCCCGACCGGGTGAATTGGCACTTCCGTCCAAATCATTGTTTGTCGCCATACCTCCAGGTGCAGAAGTTACAGTTGACTTCCGAATTATCGATAAACGGACAGAAGATTTTAACCCATCGATCAACCCTGAAGCAAGTTTAACACGAGACACCACAATTCAGCTCAATTTTGAACCAAAATTGGCCATGGGAAGCGGTAAAAAGGAAGTAGTCGAGATCCTTGGCTATTTTGAGATTAAGGGTGTAAGAGTAGTTCATTTAAAATTTAATCAATATGATTATAATTTTAGTTCTGCAAAACTTGATATAATCAGCAAGATAGAATTTACACTCAACTCAAACAGACCGGTAGTCAACTATAACAGTGGAATCAGATTTTCGGAAGAGTCGCGAAAATTGTTCTCAGGAATGCTCGTAAATCCCGAAGCAATCGACAAATTTTCTTCTGCAGTTGCTGCGAATGATACGACAGGTAACTGGATTGACTACTCAGCTTCTTATGTCAAGATTGGAGTGGCAAAAGACGGAATTTACAGAGTTTTTGGGGCAGATTTACAGAGTATGGGAGTTAATTTAACCGAAATTCAACCTGCAACTCTTCAATTGTTGAAGAAGGGAACACAGCAGGATATTTTTGTTTTTGATGGTGCTGACAACCAATTCGATGTTTCCGACTATATAGAATTCCTTGGTGAAAGAAATATGGGCAGTCTTGATTACAGAACACCCAATGCTTATGGAATTCCATATAATGAATATTATGACAGGTTTACAGATACCACCATTTATTGGATAACCTGGAATCGGAGTACTGGTAAGAGAGTTCCTACTGCACCTCAAACGCTTGGAATCGCTGCAGATACACTTAAAGCCTATACAGAATTTGTACATCAAGAACAAGATAGATCCTATTTGAATTTTGATGGTAACCTTGTAAGAAAAGAACTACCATATTTTTACGAGAATAAAACATTTTATTGGCAAAATATTAATGCTCCAACCGCTTTGGCCTCTCGTTCTTATACATTTAGTCTAAGTGAATTGGACAACGCTGACAGCGTAAGATTCTATTCCAGAATCGCAAGTGGTGCCTCGAGTAATGCTACCGGATCACACAGTCTTGTTTTGCAGGTAGGCAACAACTTCCCAACCTATGATTCCTCCTCACTCGACAGATATGGAAGAATTGTGCTTTCAGGAACCGCACCGGGTAGTTTATTTGCAAACGGGAACAATACAATAAAAGTTATTTCATATCCCAATGGCTCATCTATAAATACCGTATGGATTGACTGGGTCGAAATGGAGTACATTAGAAAACTTAAAGCAACAAACGATTCACTTGCATTTAATTTTCTTTATTCAGCAAACTCAAGCGTTAAAAATATTGAGGTAACAAACGTAACTTCCGACAGTCTGATTATGTGGAAGAAGGGGGGATTGTCAAAAAAAATATTCGTGAGTAGAAACGGTGGTTCGCTTGTAATCCAGGATACTGTTTCAAAATCGGATAGATATTTTCTCGTGAAAAATACTTCTGTTTTGAAACCAACACTTTATTACAAAAAAACCTGGAAAAATCTTAGAAATACCTCTAACAGGGCCGACTATCTTGCAGTAACAGTCAAGAACTTTTTGCAGCCTCTCCGTACACACTTGGGGTTCATTAAGAATACAAAAAATTTGGACACATTTGTTGTGGATATTGATGATGTTTATGATGAGTTCGCTTATGGCTACTTTTCAACAGAAGCTTTGAGAGATTTTTTGAGAATAACTCAAACTCAATGGCAAGCACCATACCCTGACTATCTGCTGTTGGCAGGAAGTGCGGCTTGGGACTACAGGTTGAGTCACTCAATCGCTTTAGGGATAAAATTTAAGAAGAACCTGGTTCCCTCATATGGATCGCCTTTGAGTGATAATCTCCTGTCGGTTTTTGATTCGACAAATTCCTATATTCCTCAACTAATTACCGGTCGAATTCCTGCAAAGACTATCGAAGACCTTAACAGGTATCTTTCACGGATATCGACATATTACTCTGATAGATATGATCTTTTTAACAAGCGGGCTTTGTTATTATCCGGTGGAGGAGAAGCAACGCAGATGGATCAATTCAGGTTGCAGCACGAAAATATTGCAAACTCCTTACTTGGAAGACCGTACAGCCAAAATTACAATCTCTATTACAAAACTGAAACTCCCCCCAGTTTCTACGGACCTTTCCCGATAGCTGAAGTGGACGCAAATATTAAATTGGGTGGCGTCTTCATTTCTTATGTGGGTCATTCAGGGACATTTTTCTGGGATAATGGTGTGACCACTCCAAGTCAATTACAAAATTCCAAAGGCAAAGGAACAATAATAACAGATTTTGGGTGCTCAACAGGACGATTTGGTGAGCCTGATGTCGATTGTTTTGGTGAACAATTTACGCTTTACCCAACCGGAACCGCAGTCGGATATATTAGTAATTCCAGTTATGGTTTCACCAGCACTGCCACTCTTGCTCCGCAACTGTTCTATGAATCTATTCTAAAAGACAGCATTTGGAATGGTTCAGCAGCATTACGATATAGCAAAGTAAAGATGATTCAACAATATGGTAACAACTCCACCAATCAACTTTTTGCGATGACTAATACTTACTTTGGGGACCCAGCTTTAGAGATAAAGCTGCCTCCAAAAGCGAATTTTTTTGCTGACAGAGACGCCATTAAAATTAACTCAACTGCCTTGAATGATAATACTGATTCTGTGAGTGTTTCCATAACCTATTATAATTATGGCACGGTACCAAATGACACATTATCGTTAAGCATCATGAATTTTGTTAATGGGGTAGTGGTCAAAGATTCAATAGTTAAAAGAGTTGTTCCAGAATTTCGAGATTCTTTAGAATTAAAACTGCCTATTAAAGGGCTTTCCGGGGATCATCGAATCAGAGTAAGAATTAACTCAGATAATCGGATACAGGAGTTGTATTCAGACGACAACGAGGCTGAGATTGGATTTTTGGTCGCAGCATCAACAACTCGTGATTATCTCAAGTATACAACTGAGAATGTGGTAGGGGAATTTATATATTTCCTTAATCCCGGAACATTAGGAGAACAGCAATCATTGACTGTTCAGTTTGCCGAATCACCAACATTCGATTCTCCAATACTTAGGACAGTGCCATTTGATACATTTTATACCAAGGTTCCAATTGATTTCCTTCAGCTATCAAAGCGCTACTACTTCAGGGTGAAGGATAATGCCAGCGGCAACTTTGGGGCAATTCGTACTTTTTATAAAAGCAACCAGTCCGGATTTGGGCTTTATGACAGTTTAGCATTTTATGAGAGTAGCCTGGAAAACCTGGAATTTACAAACAATGGTCTAAAACTGGCTGATCAAAATATTGAATTAGCTGTTGGATCGGCTGGTTATTACGATGGAAATTCTGCATACATAAACTATAAGGGAAATAATATTTTTGTTGGAGGGACAGCACTTAGTCATAATGTTGCAGTCTTTAAAGCAGAAAATATGGAGTTACTTTTTTACAAGCCCATAAACCTTACTTTTGGAAATTATGCAGCTGAATTAACAGCATATAAAAACATTCTTGACACACTTGATGAGTCAGAAATTATAGTTATAACAACGGCTTATGATCCAATTGTAACAGATGCTGCACTGCGTACCAAACTGAAGGAATTTGGAAGTGTTTATATTGATTCTGTGAAGCCACGTGATTCCTGGTTTATGATTGGACGAAAAAATGCTCCTCCCGGATCGGTTCCTGAACAGTGGAAAAAGAAAAATACCGGAATGATAACATATGACACCACTTTTGTTTTCTTTAAAGAATCAGGACGATTTACATCAAATCCTATCGGTCCCGTTACGAAATGGAATAAGTTAAAATTAAGCTCACTTTCTCAAGACTCTGCTGAATTATTTGTAAAACTAATTGGATTAAGCGACAGTGGAGCCGTTGATACAACAGATGTGCTACCAATCGTTAATGGTGAAGTTGAGTTATCAAATATTAACAATAATTCTATGTTTACAAGAACAAAAGTTATGTTTGATTTCCAGTCAAACGATAAAAAATCTTCAAAAGTATTGCATAATTTTATTCTAACATTTGATGATCTTACCGAAGTTGGGACAAACGGACGATCAGTTCAGCTTAACAAAGACACTCTAAAGCCTAATGAGTTGACCAACGGGACGGTCAAAATATTTAATGCAAGTACAACTGATGCTGTGAACTTCAAAGTTAAAGTCTACATTGAAGGAGTTGGAAGCTCACCGATTACAGTAATGGAAAAAGAGATTTCACAACTCAAGTCATTTTCGAGTCAGTCATTTCCAGTGGAGTTTAGTGCTCCGTTTGATATTGGCAGCAAGCAGTTAATTGTTTCTATCGATCCTGAAAGAAAGTTGAAAGAATATTTCACCGATAATAATGTGTATAGAACTCCATTTTATATCCAAGGGGATACCAGTAAGCCTTTGTTAACAATGAAAATTGATGGTGAAGAAAGGCCGGATGGAGAATTTGTAAGTTCAAACCCAAGAATTAATATTGAGTTCTTCGATTTCTCGTCAGCAACAACACAGGATACGACACTCATGCAGATTTTCCTAAACGGATCGCGTGTTTTCTTCGCATCTCCCGATATTGAGTACTCATTTCAGAACACTAATCCTAAAATGTTGGTAACATATCAACCAACTTTAAAAGATGGTTCTTATGATATTCAGGTGATAGCAAGAGGCGGAAACTCAGGTATTGCAGACACGGTGAGTATTACCAAAAATTTTGCCATTATCAATGAGCCAAAACTGTTGGATGTTTACAATTATCCTAATCCTTTCTCAAATGACACATATTTTACCTTTAAACTCACTCAGATTCCTGAGGAATTGAAAGTAATGGTCTTTACTGTTGCCGGTCGTAAAATTAGGGAAATGGTTATTCCAACCAGCGCATTAAGATATGACATAAATAAGATATACTGGGACGGCAGAGATCAGGATGGTGACTTGATTGCCAATGGTGTTTATTTTTATCGCATAGTGATGAAAAAATCCGGGAAAACTGAGATATATACTGAGAAACTGGCAATAATTAAATAAAGAGTCACGGAAAAGTTATGGATCGGAATTCCTTAATCCCGGACATCGTTCAACATTCCGGTTTTCTTCATAATTTAATCATAGTTGCCTTTATATCCTTATTAACAGTAATAAGGGTTGATTTTAGTGCAATTCCATTTGAAGATGCTGCGATTTTAATGCGGTACGCTGAAAATTTTGCCGACGGATTCGGGATTGTCTGGAATCGTGGTTCCCTACCTGTAGATGGTGCAACAGATTTTTTATTTGTTGTTCTGATCGGCGGACTTAAAAAGATCACCGGGCTCGGTGTGGAGCCATTAATCTATGCTGTGAATGTGGAATCACAGATTCTCTCCGTTTATCTGGCTTACTACACTCTTCGCACAATATTAAATGTTCCATTCTACATCGCATTCATTTCAATAGTTTACTTGCTGCTTGGGCCGGGATCACTTTTAATCTCCACACAATTTGCCACACCTTTTTTTATTTTACTGGTCTCAATATTGTGGATGTTGACACTTAAAGTTCTTACTTCGAATGAGATCAACAGAATAACTCCCTTACTTTTTGGGATTGTCTCACTTTTAGTTGGACTTACTCGCCCAGAGGGTGTCTTTCTTACATTCTTTTTTTTATTGTCGATTATTTATGTGATCGGAATTAAAAAATCAAATCGAGTGATTCTAAATTATCTCGCGATAATGCTCGTCCTGGGGGGTGGCTATTTTATATGGAGGTGGATTTATTTTGGCTATCCCCTCCCAAACCCCTACTACAGAAAGATGGGAAGTGGGTTTAATATCCATTCTTTAATACAGTCTTTAACCTTCATGTTAAGATTTGTTATTCCATTTATACCCTTCCTTTTAATGGCATTTATCGAAAAAGCCCGAATAAAACTGTTGGTCGCTATTTTATTTCCTGTAATTGCATTTACCGTTTTGTTTATAATGATAGATTCCTCCATGAATTTTGCCGGAAGATTTCAGTATGTTGGAATGTTTATTGTTGGGATGGGTTGGGTGCTCCCTCTTCGTGGACTAAGTTTTAGGGAATTAGTTAGTGAGAAACTACGATCTTATCCTGGATTTGGACTTACTTCAAAACTTACTTTAGCATTTTTGTTAATTACCATATTTGTCTTCCAGCTAAAATACAGTTCATCCAGTATTTATAGGGATGGGAGATATGATGTCGGTATTATATTAAGTGGTTATCAGGATAAGGATTACAAAATAGCGTGTTCTGAAGCAGGATTGATACCATTTTATTCAAAATTAGCTACTTTAGATACGTGGGGATTAAACGATCAGGAAATCGCGCATTCAGGGTTAATATCAGAATCAATTCTCTCGAGATTTAATCCGGATTTGATTATGTTTCATGCCGCATTTTCACCTCTGACTTTTCCTGAAGAAAACTCTGATCATGAGAAAATGGGCAAAATTTTGAAAGAATTTGCTGAAAATAATGGTTATTCGCTGATTGCGTGTTACGGTATAAGTCCTTTTCGAACCCACTATTATTACCTAAAAGAGAGTATTTCCGATTTTAATTCCATCAAGAACAGAATAAAGTCTATTAAATATATCTGGTATGAAAACGGCGGTCGTTGTATCGACTTTTCTGAGTTTAGCAAATATGATAAAAAATAAAACCTTGATTACTGGCATATTATTCACTGTATTGATTTTCATAATTGTGAATTTGTATTTTTACATAAAAATACTTGATGTTAATTCAGGTGAGTTCACATATGGTAGAGATGATCCATATATTCACATGGCCATGGCAAGAAACTTGATAGAGCACAATATTTGGGGAATTTCCGCGAATAAAGCAACATCCAGTTCTTCATCACCTCTCTGGACATTAATATTGTCTTCCGGGTATGGGATTTTTGGTAATAACGACAAAATACCTCTATTGCTAAATCTAATATTTTCTCTCTTGTTGATAGTTCAACTTTTTAACCTGTTTGAAAGATTTTCTGAGCATAATATCGCTATATTAATTTGGGTAAACATCATAATCTATTCTTCATATCTGCCAAGGGTTGTTTTTATGGGGATGGAACACATCCTGCATATTGTTCTGATAGTTTATGTACTGACCAGACTTAGTGATTTTGTCCTGGCTGTAAGGAGGTTCGATTTAAGATTTTGGGCAGCAATAGTTTTGATGTCCGCTGTCAGATATGAGTCAATATTCATTATAGGGTTTCTCTCTCTTTATTTTATCCTCTCTAAGAAAAATAAATATGCTGTTTTAACCCTGGTCTTTGGCTTACTACCCGGCATAATAGTTGCTGTTTTCAACCTCACTATCGGTGGTTGGGTATTGCCAAATTCAGTTTTATTGCGACGATCAATTTTTGAATTTCAATGGGTATTACCCTTCACTCTATTAAATAACTTATTTAGATCCTTGCAATTTCGTTATGAATTTACTCTTATCATCACATTAATATTTCTTGTTTTGACTATCTGTGATCCAAGGAAGAATTTAAAATATAATTCTTTTATAGCCATCGCCTCCATTGGTTTAGGGACAGCAATAATTCATAGTATGTTTGGTCTGATGGTAGCAAGGTATTTTTTTTATATCTTGGTCATTTTACTCATAACTCTAGCGATCGGTCAATTAATAATCATGGGCGACAGGAAACTAACAATCCCAAAATCCAAGGATACTCTTAACGCTTTAAGAATTACATTGGCGATTATATTCAGTATTGGACTTTTTTGGAATGGGTTAATGGACACTCGGAAGACAGTGTCGGCATCAAAAAATATTTTTGAACAGCAAATACAGACTTCGAAATTTTTGGGAAAATACTATCACAATGAAGTCATAGGTGTTTTTGATATTGGCGCAGTATCATTCTATTCTGATGTCAGGCTGATAGATGTCGCAGGACTTGCAAATAATCAGGTTGCAGCTTTAATAAATTCGGGTACTTACGATTCCAAAAACTTGGGGAAGATACTAAGAACTGCAGAAACTAAAATTGTCATTCTTCCTGAAGTCGTGTTAAAAACACTCAATTTGGATACACTGAAATGGGAATATGCCGGTTCTTGGAAGATAAAAAACAATGTGGTGTGTGCATCCGACAAAATCCATTTCTTTGGGACGAATCGAACGGAAGCAATTATCCTTCTCAAAAACCTGGAGGAATTCTTTCCTAATCTTCCTAAAGATGTGGTTTATACAAAAAGATGGACTGAGTAATCCCTCATGTAATCATCAATTAAGCCCAATTACTTCTTTAGCAGTGTATATGACGAATCTGAATAGATTATCTTTAATTCGGGATATGCCTCTTGCAACTCTAAAAACGACTTCCCCTTTGGAATCAGGACATAATCGAAACCTATATTCTGATTTTTCAAAATTTTGGGGTCGCAGTCTTGTGTATAAAATTGTTTGTTAACAAGATTCCGGTGCTGGAATTTTTGAGGGTCAACAAAGGGATCTGAATGTTTTATTGCAAGTACTTTTACCCCGCTAAGTGAGGGCAATATCCAAGATTCATCATCAGGTGCAATTACAATACTATTTTGTTGGAGTTTGGAAGTGAGAGGTTCAAGTCGCTGCACAAGGTTGAAATTGGAATAATACCCCAAAGGCTTCGCATTTTCTATGTCTCTCATAAAAGACATGGATTTAAAGGACATATACATTTGAGGTAAGGCCAAGATGGATAGGCCAAAATAGAACAGTATCTTGATTGTTAGTCTTTCTGCTCCCTTAAAACAGCCAATCCCAATAACAACCAATATTTGGAGAGTGAAAGCAATGTATACGATTACTCTGCCCAACACCGCCGATTCTGTTACGAAAAAATTGAATAAATAGATAAATAAAAAAATGAACATGGTGATGCCCATCGTTTTTATTCTTTGGTCAACATAAAAATATTTTATGAAAAAATAAAAACCAGGGAAGGCAGGTACTGTACAGTAGAGAAATTGTCCCTGGTAAAATTCTTTGAATTGTCCCGCGAATGAAACCCCGGAGAAGGAGTTGATGCCCAAAATCGTAGAAAGAACAGGATAAAACGGCCAAATTAATGCCAGAATTAAGGACAAAATAGGGAGAGTCATTAAAATTATTTTTCCCGATTTTGGCGATTCATCATAATACCACATTTTTACAGTCAAGGTAATTATCAGAAAAAGCCCCGAAAGAGGGTGTATCAGAAAAATTACCGGGATTAATAACAATAAAAGTAAATTAGCCTTAAGTGCAGTTCCGATTGGGAAAAATGACAAAGTGAATAATGACAAAGAGAATGCCAACCTGTAAGGATAAATAGCAGTTTTCATCAAATGACTAAATTGATAATACCCACTGAAACCCGGGGCTAAAAACCACAAGAACATTAAAGTGAATAATAGAATACTCGCCAAATTTGAATCTTTGAGAAACCTGCTTGCGAAAATGTGTACAGAAAAAACAAATATTAAAACATTGATTAAACCAATAAATGGTGATAAAAAGAATGGTGAAATATTTACTATTCGTGAAATCACCCCCCAAAAAAAATGATATGGTGTGAAAAGGTGCGAGTACTCAGTATCGAACGAGTATGGATGTGTTGGGTTAAGAGGTGCGTTCGCAAATGATTTCATTGCCGCAAGATGTTCCCAATCGTCATTTGCTCGTTCGAAATTGGACATGAAATAGAGTCCAACAAAAGTATACAGGCACAACAGAATGGAGAGTAAAACAAATCCTCTTCTACTATCGAGAATTATTAGTAAATGGTTTAAAATTTTCTTAACAGAATTAAGCATAGAATTTTTTAGAAAAGGAAAAGTTAGCATATTGAAAACTCAATTTATAAAAATGATAAATAATTCCATTGGTTGAAGAATATGAAAATCCTTTTTATTGCCCAACGAATCGGACCGGCGACCAAAGAATTTACCGGGCTGGATATAAAAGACCAAACTTGGGTTGCGACTTTTTTGAAAAAATTGATGGTTTATGACCATGAAATAGAAATTGGGCATTGTTTTCAAACCGCGGAAGTATATTCAAGAAAAAGGAAAGTTAAGGGGATTGTCTATTATCCTATGATGGTAGATAATAATAAGATTTTTAGGTGGGTTAATAGAATTTTAGGTAGGATCCCTAAAACTAAGACATTGGATGCAATTCAGTGGGCGGTGGAAGATTTTTGTCCGAATGTTATTCATGTTTTTGGAACCGAGAGGCCATATGGTCTTTTAGAATCAAAAAAGAATATTCCGGTCATAATCCAGATTCAAGGGGTTCTCAATTCAATTTTTCCTGTTTACTCGGGAAGTGTTTCAATTAAGAAGTTATTTTTTGCTGCTGGCATAATTAATTTCCTAAAAGGTGGCTATGTGTTCGATTATTTAGGGATGAAAAAGGCTGCACAAAACGAAAATCTGATTTTCAAGAAAGCAACTCATGTGATAGGTACTACTCAATTCGATGAATCATATTTGAGGAGTATCAATTTAACGGCAAACTATTATAAGCTTAATCTTATTTTAAGGGAAGAATTCTACAAAGCAAATTGGGATGAAAACGATGCACAAGTTATCGTAACTATTTCAAATGAATATACTTACAAAGGATTTGAAATAATTCTTAAGACTGCTGAATTATTAACTTCCAGGGGATTTGAGTTCAGATGGAAAGTGATTGGGATATCCCAAAACGGAGTTTTTGCAAGTATTTATAAAAAATTATTTAAGAACTTTCGTCAATGGGATCGGATTGAATTTTTAGGTACTGTGAACACCGAAGGCATAATAGGGTCGCTGACAACCAGTGGTTTGTATGTAAATCCTTCAAATATTGAGAATGCCCCCCTTTCCCTCTGCGAGGCGATGATGGTGGGAATGCCGGTGATAACGTCCGATGCGGGGGGTGCAAAATATCTCGTTAATGACGGGGTTGATGGGTTGATTTTTAAGGTCGGGGATCACAATGCTTTGGCAGCAAGGGTAAGTGAACTTTTTAATGACAGGGAGCTGGCAATCAAACTGGGAAGGAATGCAAAAAAAACTGCAATGGTTCGCCACGATCCCGTCGTGATCATAAAGCAGTATAAAGAGTTAATAAAGAAGTTTATCGAAAATTAACAATAATTCTATGAAATATTTCACTATTTTACAATAGTGAATTCTGCGGAGTTTTCTTGTTAAAAAATATTCGTGACTGGGGTGGTTTTGTGTGATTGAAGGATAATTACTTCAATTTTTGAATGGATTTTTCTCACTACGGAATTTTGATGAATATATTGGTAACAGGAGGGCTTGGCGCTGTTGGAAGCGTACTTGTCCCTGAATTGGAAAAAAGAGGTCATAATGTTTTTGTGATCGACCTTAACACTCACCACCATGCAGAAAATTATGCACGGATTGACGTGGGTGAGTTTAGACAGTTGGAAAAATTGTGGACCGGCACCGGCTGGGATAGAGGATATTTAAATTCTCCCAGGAAGTTTGACATGGTTTTTCACCTTGCTGCTGAATTTGGCAGATGGAATGGTGAAGACTACTACGAAACTTTATGGAAAACTAATGCAGTTGGGACCAAAAATATTATTAAAATGCAGGAAAAAGAGGGTTTTCAGACAGTTTATTTCAGTACTTCAGAAGTATATGGCGATTTTCGTGATATAATGGTGGAAGATATCATGGAATCGAAAGAGGTAAAACAATTAAACGACTATGCACTTTCAAAGTGGGTAAATGAACAACAAGTGTTAAATTCAGCTTCGATGTATGGCACCGAAAGTGTCCGTGTACGCTTATTTAACTCTTATGGACCGGGTGAATATTACAGTCCCTACCGCTCAGTAATTTGTCTTTTCGCTTATAGAGCATTAAAAAACATCCCTTATATTGTTTATAAAAATCATTCCAGAACCAGCATCTTTATTAACGATGTAGTAAATTCTCTTGCGAATATAACAAACAATTTTAAACCTGGTGAAGTTTACAATCTCGGTGGAACGGATTATCATGATATTGAGCAGATTTCAAACATGATATTGAGTTATATTGGGAAAGATGATAGTCTGGTGTCTTATAAAGACTGCGAGATGTTGACAACCAAGGATAAAAGGGTTGATTCATCGAAAGCTATTTCAGACCTCGATCACAAAGTTACCGTGAATCTTGAAGAGGGAATAGCTAAAACAATTGAATGGATGAAAAAAGTTTATAATTTATAGTTTGAGATATTGTAGCCGGGAGATGTTTTTGGTGCAATTTTCAATATGGGCGAGGTCAGGTAAGTAAAACGAGGTTTCACTATAATTTCATCTCAATCAGGGCACGACTAAAAATCGAGCAATAATCTTCACCCCTCAAGAATAAATCCCCTGTTTTTAAGAATTTCCATATCCAATCTGGTAGAAACATAAAAATTGTTTTTATCCTTTAAATATATTATATTTGTAAGCTTTGATAAAACTAAACTTGTAGTTGGAGGATTAGCGTTGAAACAAGAAAAAATGACCCCATGGTACAGTACTGCTGATATAGATAAGAAGTGGTATGTCGTGGATGCTTCGGGTAAAGTGTTGGGCAGATTAGCCACCGAAGTAGCCAGTATCATAAGGGGCAAGAACAAACCGGTTTACAGCCCAAATGCTGACACCGGAGATTTTGTCGTGGTAATCAATGCCGATAAAATAGTCGTCACCGGTAAAAGAGCCGAGTTGAAGGTCTATAAACATCACAGTGGTTATCCGGGTGGATTAAAGACAAAAATGTATAACGATATGATCAAGGTTAAGCCTGAGTTTGTGATCGAACATGCCGTTCGCGGAATGTTACCAAAAACCAGACTTGGCAAGAAGATCTTTCATCACCTAAAGGTATACCGTGGTGCCGATCACCCGCACGCAGCACAGAAACCTGAAGTAATAAGTATATAACGGAGAATTAATGTCAGACACATTGTTTGTTGGAAGAAGAAAAACCGCAGTTGCCCGTGTCGCTCTAAGACCCGGTCAAGGCAAGGTTACCATCAATGGAAGGGAATTGAAGGTATATTTTGCTCAGAAGACACAGCAGGACGATGTAATCGCCCCATTTGAAAAATTGGAGCTTGAAGGTCGTTATGATGTTTTTGCAAATGTTAATGGTGGTGGTTCTGCCGGACAGGCTGAGGCAATTCGTCTCGCTATATCCAGAGCACTCACATCAGAAAACGAAGACTACAGATCACCTCTAAAACAAGAGGGATATCTGAAAAGAGACCCGAGAATGGTTGAAAGAAAGAAATACGGCAGACCAAAAGCCCGTAAAAGATTCCAGTTCTCAAAGAGATAATTTTTTTCATCAATTAACATTCTTTCTGATTTACCGCCTGTGCCTAACGGCTTAAGGTAAAGTGGATGAAAGAAAAAGTTTAACAGGAGTGTAGATGTACGATATAGAATTGACACAGTTGATCGAGGCGGGAGCGCATTTCGGTCACTTAACACGCCGTTGGAATCCGAAGATGAAACCCTACATCTTTATGGAGAAAAACGGAATACATATAATTGATTTAAACAAAACCAAAAAGATGATAACCGAAGCAGCGGTTGCTCTCGGTGAAGTCGTTAATCAGGGAAATAGAGTTCTTTTTATTGGCACGAAGAAGCAGGCAAAGAACATTATTGAAACTGAAGCCAGAAGCTGCGGCATGAACTGGGTTACCGAAAGGTGGCTTGGCGGTATGCTCACAAACTTCTCGACAATAAGAAGAAGTGTAAAAAGACTCCAACAAATTGAGAGACAAGAGACTGATGGTACATTTGAAAAGATTACCAAAAAAGAAAGACTCTTTTTAACTCGTGAAAAAGACAAACTAAGAAAAATCCTTGAAGGCGTTGAAACGATGAATAAACTCCCCGGAGCTGTTTTCATTGTTGATGTCAAGAAAGAATCGATTGCAGTTAAAGAAGCCAAAAGACTGGATATTCCGGTTTTTGCAATGGTGGATACTAACTGTGATCCTGATCTTATCGACTATGTAATCCCTGCAAATGATGATGCTGTAAAGACTATTGAGCTTGTAATCAAGACGATGGTTGAGTCGGTTAAGGAAGGTAATGCCAGAGCAAAAGAACAAAAAGCCGAGGCAAATGCAGAGACTGAAAGAGTTAGAAAAGAGATGGACAGAACCGAACAGGAAACAAAAGCACAAAAATAAGGATTGGATAGATAATGAATATTACCGCTGCACAGGTAAATGAATTAAGAAATAGAACTGGTGCCGGAATTCTTGATTGCAAAAAAGCCCTTGTTGAATCACAGGGTGACATGGATCAGGCGATTGACTACCTTAGAAAAAAAGGTGCTGCAATGGCCGCCAAGCGTGCCGACAGAGCCGCTAATGAAGGAAGAGTTTCAGCAAAAATTTCTGATAACAAAAAATTTGGTGTTTTGGTCGAAGTAAATTGTGAGACTGATTTTGTGGCTAAATCGGAAGCTTTTGTAGAGTTTTCGAAAAAAGTTACTGATCTTGCTTTCGAAAAGAAGGTTAAATCTTCACAGGAATTGATTGATACCACACCTGAGATCAGCAATATGCTTAATGATCTCACAGCCAAAATTGGTGAAAAACTTGAAATATCAAGAATATCATCACTTGAAACTGAAAATGGAGTTATCGACTACTACATCCATTACGGAGACAGACTTGGATCACTTGTAAGGTTTGACAACATTGACGGAGAGAAAATCCCCGCTGTTGCTCAGGCTGTTCAGGATGTTGCCAAACAGGTAGCTGCAATGAGTCCAATTTCTGTCAGTAGAGATAATGTTCCCGCAGAACTTATTGAGAAAGAGCTCGAAATTTATAAAGAGCAGTTCAGAAAAGAAGGCAAACCGGAAGACAAAATCGAGTTTATTGCAAAAAATAAACTTGGTAAGTATTTCGAAGAAGTTGCACTTTATGAGCAGTCTTTCTTCCGTGAAGACAAAAAAACAGTGGGTGCTTACCTCGAAGAAGTTAACAAAGCGAATGGAACCAAATTTGTTGTTGAATCATTTGTAAGATTCAACTTGGGTGAAGGCTCCAAGTAGTTAATGTTGTATAATTGTAAAAGGTCTTAAGTTTCTTAAGACCTTTTTTTATATCGATTTAGGAGAGAGTAAAGATGTCATCAGCAAAATTTCGCAAGGTTCTTTTGAAACTTAGTGGTGAATCGCTTATGGGGCAAAAAGGTTTTGGTATCGATCCTGAGATGCTCAAATTTTTTGCAGAAGAAATTAAAAAAATACACAATATTGGTGTACAAGTAGGAATAGTTATAGGAGGAGGCAATATTTTTCGGGGTCTTGCTGCAGAAGGCCAGGGAATCGACCGTGTAACGGGTGATTTGATGGGCATGCTTGCAACCACGATAAACTCTCTTGCACTTCAAAATGCTATTGAAAAAGCCGGTGTGTTTTCCAGACTTATGTCTGCGATCAAAATGGATGAAATAGCCGAACCTTATATCAGGCGACGCGCCATCCGACATCTTGAAAAAGGTCGCGTTGTTATTTTTTCAGCAGGAACGGGACATCCATATTTCAGCACAGACACAGCAGCCGCATTAAGAGCAGTTGAAATTGGAGCTGATGTAATAATGAAGGGTACAAGGGTTGATGGAGTTTTCGATTCAGACCCTGAAACAAACCCTGAAGCCATTAAGTTTGATGGAGTAAGTTACCTGGATGTTATGAATAAAAACCTTCGGGTTATGGACATGACCGCCATCAGCTTGTGCCAGGAGAACAGTTTACCACTATATGTGTTTAATATGAATGTCCCGGGCAATCTTTTACGGGTTGTAATGGGAGAAAATATTGGAACATTTGTTAATCATACAGGTAAAAAGTAAATTTGTGATTCAAAATCAATAAATTTTTGACGGGCTTGAAATGGAACCAATTATAAAAGAAGCTATTGCCAAAATGAACAAATCCATTGAGGCATTTAGACATGAACTGGCTAAGGTTCGTACCGGAAAAGCAACTACAGCAATTCTGGATGGAATAAAAGTTGATTATTATGGCACACTTACACCACTAAAGCAGATGGCTAATGTGAGTGTTCTTGATGCACACACACTCTCCGTCTCTCCATGGGATAGAACAGCCATTAATGCAATTGACAAAGCCATCTTGCAGGCTGATCTTGGGTTAAATCCTCAAAATGACGGCACAAACATTAAAGTGCCTATTCCTCCTCTCACTGAAGAAAGAAGGAAAGAATTCGTTAAATTGGTAAAGAAATTTGGCGAGGATGCAAAAATTGCCATTCGGAATATTCGTCGTGATGCAAATGAACATCTGAAGAAAAAACAAAAGGATGAAAAAATTTCCGAAGATCTGTTGAAAGAGGCTGAAGCAAAAGTACAGAAGGCAACAAATGAACACATTGCTGAGATAGATCAGATACTGGTTCACAAAGAAAAAGAAATAATGGAAGTTTAGCCAAGGCAAAATCTTCCCCGGAGATTTATTGAAGTTACTGATAAGGTCGGTATTTTTACTGATCATCGTAATTAGTCCATTAATTGCGCAGGAGGAGATGAGGTTTGAACTGTCGAGTATAAATTTCGACGGGAATAACAGCATCCCCGACAAAGTAATATTGGGTGTATTGCGATCGAAAGAGACTCCCAACGGGTTTTATCAGTTCATAAATAAATACACATCTTTGGGTGCACCGCCCGAATATATCGATTTTATGCTTGTTCAGACGGATCTTGAAAGTATCCAGGCAATTTATAACGCCAATGGATTTTTTAAGGCAACGGTTGAATACTACTATTCGCTCGACTCCCTTGATAAAGTCGCCGATCTCACTTATCTAATAAATGAAGGTCCGCAGGCGATTTTTGGAAAAATAAAACTAAACGGACTTGAAAATTTTCCTGCCTACAATTATTGGGAGATTAATGAGCGAGTAACCATCAGAGAGGGTCAGGCATATTCTCAAGATAATGTTCTCAGCTCAATTAATGATGTACTTTTCTATCTGAAATCGGAAGGTTTTCTGCTCTCAAATTACGACAGTACAATTGTGGTTAAGGATACCCTGATAGATAGAGCACTTGTTGACATCTATTTTTCGCTTGGTAAAAAATATTATATCGATTCAGTTGAGGTTGCCCTTGGAGGTCCCGGTAAAGAAGATGTGAGTGAAGTGATGATCCGTGATCTTACAGGTATTAAACAGGGTGATATTTTTGATATTTCGAAGCTGACCCAGGCACAAGTGAGGTTATACCGGACAGGATTGTTCAGTTATGTTAGAATCTTTCCGGGAATTGAGAAGTTAAGAGATTCATTGGTTCCTGTGAATGTTGAGGGTAACATCACAATGATGAACGATATCAGTCCTGAGATAATAATGAACAACATTCAAAATGCTTTCAATTTTGGTGTGGGGCTTGAGTATAACAGGAAAAATTTCTTTGGAGGTGCCCGTAGGTTCTCATCCAGAGCTCAGATATACTATCAGGATGTGTTTTCATTAAATTTTGAGCGGATGTTAAGTCTTGTTACAAATTCAGATACGGTTACATCCGGGACAATGGAATTAAAGGCGAGAGTTGAACAGCCTTATTTTTTAGGACAGCCGATTTTTGCAAGTCTCGAACTCTCAACGCTGATCAATAAGATAGAGTATCTTCAGCTTAACAGTTACAAAAGTAAGTTGAACTTTGAATTTGAGTTGCCGAAGTTCACTTTTTTTAACAGCATGAACCTTTTTTATGCTCTTGAATTGAATACACTTACTGTCTTGCGCGACACATCTGACAAACCATCAACCAGTTTGATGTCAGCGGGGTTTGGTGGTCTTGTTGTTTCATCTCATGTTGACAATGCAATTTTCCCAACAGAGGGATTCAACTACAGTTTTTATCTCGAAGAGGGTAATCTTCTGCCATACCTTTTCTCAAAAGTATTCACAGGCGAATATTTGTCTTTGTTTTTCCTAAAAACCCAGGCAACCGCGAGTCATTATTTTTCGCTGAATTCCACAAAAGATTTTGTATTCGCTGCGAAATTATCAGGTGGTTATCTTCCAACTTTGTCGGGAGATAAATCCACTGTACCCTACATCAAAGAGTTTTTTGTTGGTGGAAGTAACTCGGTAAGAGGGTGGCCATCGCGGGCATTTCCTCCTCAAAAGTTAGCAGTTGAAGACCTTGACGAAACAAATCTTCCGGGTGGCAGGATAGTTGTTGAGGGATCTTTTGAACTAAGAAAAAGATTTGGTGACCTGCTTGGTGCCGCTGTTTTTGTTGATTGGGGAAACACCTGGAGAGAAATTTCGAATATGAAAATCAGTGAGGTGGCGGTGGCGGCGGGTTTTGGTTTCCGATTCTACACCCAAATTGCAGCTTTCCGCCTTGATTTTGGTTTTAAGGTTTATGATCCATACGACAGAACACCCATCCCTCAGAGACGGTTTTTTGATCTGATGCAGTTTCACTTTGGAATTGGCGAGGCGTTCTGATCCATTTATGGATTGATTAACTCGCTCTATTTCCGTATATTTAGAAATTTAAAATTCGGATTTTATGATACTCAGCATGACAGGCTTTGGCAAGTCGCTTTCCACATTTAGGGGTTATGCCTTTGAATCCGAGGTAAAGAGCTTAAACAGCCGCTATTTAGAAATCACCATCAAACTCCCATCCTCACTACAGAACAAAGAATACGAGATCAGGGAAGCCCTGAAGAACTTGATAAGACGCGGTAAAATTTTTATCAGTCTTTCTGTAAGACCTGAAGAGAACGAAAACGAAACATTTTTCCTCAATGAGTCAAAACTCAATGAGTTACTTGGGATTTTTGCAAAAATAAAAAGCAATTATGGGATTACAGGTGAACCAAAGCTTGAACATATCATAAATTTCAGGGATATTTTTACTCCTGAACTTGATGAGTTAGACAGCGAACACTTCGATCACTTAAAACAGGTTGTAGTAGAAGCTGTGAAACAACTTAATCAGATGCGTGAAGCTGAAGGTGGTGAACTTGCTAATGATTTAAGCCAAAGGGTTCGTTTAATTGAAGAAGCATTATCGGGGATAGAGGAAGACTACAGCGGTCGTGTTAAGGAATATTATGAAGAGCTTAAAAAGAGGGTAATCGAAATAACGGGGAATAGCAGTATCAATCCCGAGAGAATCGAATATGAAATTGCCATGCTTGCTGATAAATCTGATATAACGGAAGAATGTGTCAGATTAAGAAGCCATCTTAAATTTTTCCTTGAGACAATTGAAAAAGAGAATGAAGCCGGGAAAAAATTAAACTTTATCTGTCAGGAGATGCACAGGGAGGCAAACACACTGGCATCAAAATCACTTTCGACAGAAGCAATACATAGATCTGTATTGATCCGTGATGAGATTGAACGCATCAGAGAACAGGTACAGAATATTGAATAGTGTGGTTCCTAAAGGGAAAATTTATGTAGTATCTGCTCCAAGCGGAACGGGTAAAACCACAGTAATCAAAAAGATTAAAGAGATTCATCCGGAGATCCGGTTCTCTATTTCTGCTGCGACCAGAAGCCCAAGAGGGGCAGAGGTTAGTGGAAAAGATTATCATTTCATGAGTAAAACAGAATTCATGAAAAAAGTTGAAGCTGACGAATTTGTTGAATGGGAAGAGGTGTTTGGTAATTTATACGGGACACTAAAATCAGAACTTGTAGATACCGTCAACAAAGGGGAAGATGTAATTTTGGAGATTGATGTAAAAGGAGCCTTGAACATCAAAAAACAGTTTCCTGAATCAGTATTAATTTTTTTACAACCGCCCAGTATCGAAGAATTGATCGCGAGGCTAACGGGGCGGAATACGGAAAAGCCGGAAGAATTAAAAAGAAGGATCGCTCGGGCAGAACTTGAGTTTTCCTTTAGTGACAAATTTGATCACTGCGTCATAAACAATGATCTTGACGCATGTGTTAATGAAGTGTTATTGTTAATAAGCAAACCCAAAACCTTTGGAGGCAACCTATAATGGGAATAACCCCTGTAGATCTGAGAGAGATCGATAAAAACGCTGCTAATGTATATGAAGCGATTGTAATAGCAGCAAGACGTGCACGAATAATAAACGATGCACAGAGAATAGAATTTAGAGGGATGCTCGACAGTCTCCCTGAGAATACCTCGGATGATGGTGAAGATCTGGATAACCCTGATCAGAGCAGAATATCTCTTGAATTCGAAAAAAGAGACAAACCACATCTTCAGGCGTTGGGTCAACTGCTTGAAGGAAAGATTAAATCTGAGTACAGAGACAGGGACTAATAATCCATGTCGCAACCCGGTTTCCTTTCAGGTAAAAAAATAATTCTTGGTGTTACCGGATGTATAGCAGCTTATAAATCGTGTAATTTAGTTCGCGACCTTATTAAACTTGGAGCCGAAGTGCGTGTAGTAATCACACCTTCGGCTTCTGCGTTTGTATCCCCACTTACCCTCTCCACTCTTTCGAAAAACCGTGTTATCAGAAACATATTTCCTGATGATCTCGATGGAAATGTTGAAGTTGATCCATGGCATATCGAATACGGAATCTGGGCAGATTTAATGATCGTGGCGCCCTGCTCGGTAAATACACTTGCAAAAATTAATGCAGGATTTGCAGATAACGCTTTAACCACCCTGATCACCGCCCGTAGATCGCCGTTGATCCTCTGTCCGGCCGCCGATCATGATATGTATGAGTATGACATTACACAATCCAATATCAAGGCTCTTGAATCCAGAGGTGTATTTATCGTTGAGGCTGAGCATGGCGAATTAGCGAGTGGTTTAACAGGTATTGGCAGGTTTCCTGAGAATCAAAAAATTATTGATGCAATCTACACCATGGTAAGTGGCAGGAAAAAGGATTTGACAGGCAAAAAAATTGTTGTAACTGCAGGTCCAACTTATGAAGATATTGATCCTGTGCGTTTTTTGGGGAATCGTTCATCAGGAAAGATGGGATACCAGATAGCAAATGCAGCTTTTCAGAGGGGTGCAGATGTAACACTCATTTCCGGACCCTCCCATGAATATGTCTATCCCGAAATCAAAAAAATAAGTATCCGAAGTGCCGCTGAAATGGCAAAAGCTGTTCAGGGATCGGTTTCAAAAGAAAATACTCTTATTATGTCGGCTGCTGTTGCAGACTTTACCCCCTCTTCCATTACCAATAAAAAAATCAAAAAAGAGACCGGTGGAATCAGTTCTATTGCTTTAACAGAGACAGAGGACATTCTGGCGTCTATAAGCGGAAAGTTTGGTTTCGTTGTAGGATTTGCTCTCGAAACGGATAATGAAGTGGTGAATGCCTTTTCGAAACTTGAACGAAAAGGATTGGATGTTATTGTGCTCAACTCGTTAAAAGACGAGGGGAGCGGGTTTGAGTATGATACAAATTCAGTAACAATTCTGAAACAGGATGGTTCATCCAATCGATATCCTCTTCAATCAAAAAAAGAGATATCACACCTTATCCTCGACTCTATTGCCGGAGAAATATGAAAGTTAAGGATGAGGTTCTTAAAGCTCTTGAACTTCAAAAAGAGATGTTTGGGGATGAACTCTACGCTGAACTTCAAATTCCAAAATTTGAAGATCACAGTGTAAAAAAACAGGTTGGTTTGGGAAGTTTACCAACTACAACTCCCACTGTTCCACCTCGCACAGTCACCTCTCTCTCATCATCTCCCACAAAAGCTGTTATCGATTCAGCCGTTTCGATACCCGACCTTCGTGAAAAAATCAGTAATTGTGTGAAATGTCCTTTGGGTCCCACGCGGAAAAATTTTGTATTTGGAGAGGGAAATCCGGAAGCCAGACTAATGGTGATAGGAGAAGGACCGGGAGCAGATGAGGATATTCACGGAAAACCATTTGTGGGCAGAGCGGGACAACTTTTAACCGATATACTAAAAGCGATAAAATTCTCGAGAGATGAAGTATTTATTGCAAATATTGTAAAATGCCGGCCTCCTGCAAACCGAACCCCGTTTGAAAACGAAATAACATCATGCAGACCCTATCTGATTAGACAAATTGAGCTAATCAAACCGTCATTTATACTCTGTTTAGGTTCTACTGCTGTTCAGGCATTACTCGAAAGAAAAGGAACTCTTGGAAGTTTCAGAAAAAATGTATATGACCTTTATGGTGCAAAGGTGATGGCTACATTCCATCCTGCAGCACTTCTACGCAATCCCAACTGGAAAAGAGATACCTGGGAAGATGTTCAGGCACTTCGCAAACTCTACGACGAGAAGTTTCCCGGCTGATTATTTTTTATTAGCATAATTGGAATGAGACCTTACATGATTTTCTTTGTAACAGCTCAACACAAATGACAGCCCTCCCGATTTTTTAATTTATTATTTTCTTTTATCCATTCAATTTAGTAACTTTCAATAGTCAAATATGGATAATACAATGTTTTCACCTTTTGAGAGAGCCGGATTAGCGGTAACGTTCTCACCCACCGGGAAAATGCTTCTTAGTGAAGCAGCCCGCCTTCAATCGATGTTTGGATTCAAAATATTTTTTCTTCATGTTGGGGAAAAAGATGAATCAACTGAGCAGCGTTTAAATCTTCTGATATTCGAAAATTTCTCATCAAACAATTTTGAGATTGTGTGGTTAACAGGTGAGCCTTCAAAAGCGATACTTAAAAAAAGTAAAGAACTTGGGCTTGATCTTTTAATAATCGGTGCTTTGGAGAGGGAACAAGGAATAAAAAACTTCATTGGTTCTGTTGCAAGAAATATAATGAGAAATTGTCATTGTCCAATTCTTGTATTCACAAAACCGGTTTCCGAGAGATTTGGCTTCAAAAACATTATTGTTTCTGTTTGTTACGATGGAAAGGGGGAGCAAGCAGCTAAAGTTGCAGTTCAGATATCACGGCATGATCATCCTGAGAAACTGTCACTAGTTAAAGAGATCAACATCCCGGGACTGCCAAGTGTTGTCTTTGATTCCGGTTCAACTGATGAGACGGGCAGTATGAGAAAAGAACTTATTGAACTTGAAAAGCAGAAAATCAAGTTTTTTGCTCATGAACTTGGGCTTCATGACTCAGAATTTGTAAATGAAGTTTTGTACGGTGTAGAAGGTTGGGAATGTCTGAATTATGCAGATGAAGAAAGAGCTGACCTGCTTGTAGTAACCATGGGTGAAAAGAAGTTAAGTTTTATCGACAGAATATTTATGCACGATCTCGAATTTCTGTTTGAAAGAATTCCCACAAATACCCTCCTCTATAAATGAAACACGAAGAAGTAGTAATATTCCTGATTGCGATCAGCATCATGCTGTTTTTTGCCCGTTTTCTTGGCGAGGTGTTTAATAAATTTAAACAGCCGGCGATCATTGGCGAGATCATTGCAGGAATATTGCTCGGCCCCACCATTTTGGGGAATTTATTACCTGAAGTTCAGGGGACACTTTTTCCTCAAAAGGGGAATGTTTCACTTGTACTTAACGGGATAACTCAACTTGCAGTAATTATGCTGTTAATAGTTTCAGGGCTTGAAGTTAATCTGGCGTTGATAGCCAAACAAGGTAAAACTGCACTATATACGAGTACACTCGGAATGGCTTTGCCGTTTGCACTGGGTTTTATTCCTTTTTATTATTTTTCAGATTTGTTTGGCGCCTCACCCGGGGATAAGCTGATTTTTGCATTATTCATGGGGACAGCAATGTCGATCTCTGCTTTACCGGTGATTGCAAGAACGCTTTTGGATATGAATTTGCTAAAGACAGAGCTTGGGGTTATAATAATTGCATCAGCAATCGTTAACGACCTTTTTGGCTGGATATTTTTTTCAGTAATAATCGGTATGATCTCGAGTGGAGGTGGTTCAAATTTCCTGACTCAGATTGGGGGGATATTACTCTTTCTGGCGTTTATGTTTTTTGTTGCCAAACCATTAATTGACAGAATAATACCCCGGATTCAGACAAGATATTCTTTTCCCGGGAGTATCCTGAGTTTTATTTTTATATTTGGACTGGTAGCCGCTGCTATCACAGAAGGTGCCGGGATTCATGCAATTTTTGGTGCATTTATGGCAGGAGTAGTTATAGGCGACAGCAGTCACCTTAAGGAATCAACCCGCGAAATAATTCATCAGTTCGTCACAAATATATTTGCCCCTTTGTTTTTCATCTCGATCGGATTAAAGGTTGATTTCTTTGCACATTTTGATCTAATTATGGTATTAATCGTGTTGGGATTGGCAATTGTTGGTAAAGTTGTCGGATGTGGAATTGGTGCGAGAATGGGTGGAATGAGTTTCTCGGAATCGATGACAATTGGATTCGGGATGAATTCCCGGGGTGCGATGGAGATAATATTGGGGATCCTGGCATTGGAAGCAGGGGTGATAAATGAAAAAGTATTTGTTGCCTTGGTGGTAATGGCACTTGTTACCTCGCTTATAAGTGCGCCTATGATGGGATATTTTCTTGGTAAGATAAAAAAATTCGAAACTTTATTACAGATACTCACTTCCAAAAATATTATCCTCACTTCACTTGGGAGCAAGGATGAAATACTTGATATGTTAATAAACAGAGTGGCTGAAGAGGGGCAGATTAATCGTAAACAACTTAAAGAAGACTTGATGTTAAGAGAAGCCACTTTCCCGGCTGTCATACTTCCCGGTTTGGCGCTTCCACATGCTAAACTGAATATTAAAAGAGCTTTTATGGCAATTGCTATAAACCGCAATGGTTATAAATACACGGAGGAGGACGATCCTGTTTATGTTACCATCCTTATGGTGTCCCCAGCTGACAAGCCCGAATCACATCTAAATTTGCTGGCAGAAACTGTTTCAGTTTTCAGGGAAGAGAATTCAATCACAGAATTGATTTCCTGTTCAAATCCCGAAGAGATGTTACAGTACTTTCAAAGTCGGGTATAAAAAAAGACCGCTCTGTTGAAGCGGTCTTTAATTTCTTTACAAAAGTCGCTGTTATTTAACAGGGACAAACAAGATGTAGAACTTCGCATTATCATCCATCTCGAGTGACACATGCTGTGAACCTGATTCGGTATCAATCTGCCATGATTTGTCAGTGAGTTTGGTACCTTGTTTTATGATCTCCTCAAGAAGAGCATCAAGCATCGCTTCATTTACGGGGTATAAAGCGAGAGTATTACAAATATCGTAGCCGTCAAAAAACAAGAATAATTGTCCAATATCTGGTACTTCCGAGAAGAGGAATTTTACGCCTTCATCGGTTGTGAGTTCTTGAAGTGAATACTCGGTTGTGCTGTTTAAAATATAAGATTTCGATTTACCGAGTAGATTATTTTGTGCATTAGCTGCGCCGAACAATGCAACTATAAAGAACAGAAGAAATACCTTCCTCATTTTGTGCCTTCCTGTATAGGTTTCTGTTGATTGATTTAAATTCTAAGGGTTTAACTCACGGAACAGTGGAAAGTTCCGGATTGGTTGAAATGCAGAGAAATTGAAATGCAATTTAGAAAAAATATTTGGTTAAAAAGTTGTTTTCTTTAATTTATTTGAAGAATCGAAGTTTGATGTGACAGACATTCACCGCTTGCCACTTTTAAGAATGATTAATTAAAACAAATGATTATTTTAGCAATGACATACGGATAATATTTAGAATCTATGACTGAACTTCAACGAATCCTCTTCTCTCTTGTGGAGAAAAATGGAATTGTATATTTTTTGCTCGACACAGAACACACAATAGTGTCGTGTTCAGGCAATATGGTCTCAGTCTTTGGATATGATCCCCCTTCTATTATCGGGAAAAAACTTGAGAAGTTCTGTTTTGGAAAAGACAGGGATCACCTTGCAAAATTGCTTGATTTGGCATTGGTTTCCGATGATGAAAAGGAAATTGAATTCAGATTGCTCCTCTCAGATCGAAGATTACGTATAGTATCTGCTACAGTTCAAACATTGGTGACAGATGACGACACTCCAAAAAAAATAGCAGTTTTCCTTCGTGATATAACAGATCATCTTAATTCCAAACTGTTTAAAGACAGTTTTTTTAATCTTTCTATCGATCTTTTTGCCATACTTGATTTCACCGGAAAGGTAATTGAAATAAATGAGATGTGGTATGAGAAATTTGGATACACAAAGGAGGAATTAATCAAGTCGGGGATAGCCAAAGTATTTAAATCGGATGAACGAATGGCTGCGGGAAGAATGTATGACTGGCTTAAAGTCTCAAATGAGTCGATGTATGATTATGAAATGGAGTGTTGTTCAAAAACAGGAGAGACCAAATTCATAAGCTGGTCTGCGAGATCGGACGCACTTCCCGGGTTGGTTTTCCTCGTTGGAAGGGATTTTACAGAGAAAAAAGTAACCGAACAGAAACTGATCGAGAGTGAATCGAAGTTATCTGCGATATTAGAGAACACAAACGATGTTATCTTTTCCATCGGCACCAATTACAAACTATTAAAGTTCAACACAGCTTTCTCCCGAATAATAGAAGGGAGTTATGGATTCCAGCCCAAAACAGGATCTTCAGTAATCGATCCCAAGGTGAATAACGCTACAACAATGAGATGGAAACGGTTATATGATCTTGCCTTAAGTGGTCAAGATGTTGACGAATTGATTGATGCAGACCCGCCAAATGAGAATTTGAAGTATGAAGTTTCGATGAGTCCAATTAAAAATGAATTTAACGATGTAACAGGTGTTGCGGTTTTTATGCGTGATGTAACTGAAAGATTCAAGGCTCAGGAGGCTCAACTTGAGATGAGCAGACAACTCGCAGAGAAGAATAAAGATTTGTTGGATTTTTCATTTATTATTACCCACAACCTTCGAGCTCCAACATCTAACCTTATAAGTTTGCTGAGTATCTACGATAAAGACAACCCTTCCACTGATGAAAATCTTGAGATTATGGAAAATTTTGAAGCATCGATACATCAGTTGAATGAGACTTTGGCCGACCTTACACTGGCAGTAAAGTTACGGGAAGAAGTTGGTAAAAAATTTGAACCGTTAAATCTGGAAGAAGTGTTTAACAACGTAAAATTAAGGCTTCCTGATCTTTTTAACACTGAAAAAGTTGTAGTTAATACAGATTTTTCAGCTGCACCTGAAGTTATTTATCCCATGGGTGAACTCGATAGTATATTTTTTACGCTACTCGATAATTCAATCAAGTTTGTTTATCCCGGGCGTAAATGTATTATTAGTATAACTTCGACTGTATTCGAAAATCAGGTTCATTTGACATTTGAAGATAATGGCACAGGAATGGACCTTGAGAGATACGGAGACAGGCTATTTGGTTTATACCAGAGGTTTCACCGTAGCGATTCCGGGAAGGGGCTTGGTTTGTATCTCCTTAATACCGCTGTCAAGTCATTGGGTGGTTCAATCTCGGTTGAGAGTAAACCGGCAGTAGGATCTAAATTTACAGTAAAATTGATGAACAGGGCATTCCCGTGATAAAAGTTCTTGTCGTTGATGATGATGCCACACTGATTTTTTTAATGAAGCGCCTGCTACAAAAAACTGAGATGGTCTCAGAGGTGAGAGTGGCTTCTGATGGAAAAGAGGGAATAGATATATTATCTGAAAGGGAATGGGCACCTGATTTGATATTTCTTGATATTAATATGCCTGTTATGAGTGGTTGGGATTTTTTGGATGAGTTCAGCAGGTCATATGCAGATAAAATGGAGTGTGAAATTGTGATGTTATCATCTTCAACTCGTGAGATGGAGAAAGATCAAGCTACAAAACATCCGGAAGTATCCAGGTATCTAAGTAAACCGGCACTTTATCCAACAATACTTGAGGTGGTGATCGAAACTGATCTTAAGAGATCAGCGGGGGAGAGTTAACGCCTCACTAACAAGATCTAAAAGATCATTCTTTTTGAATGGTTTTGAGATGTAGTGTGAGCAACCTGATGCCAGGATTCGTTCCTTGTCACCGGTCATCGCAAGCGCTGTTACAGCAATAAGCGGAGTATTTTTATAATCTTCCCTCTCACGCAGCATTTTAGCTATGTTTATTCCAATCTTGTCCCTGCCAAGCATAATATCCAAGAGCACAGCATCAAATTTTTCTTTTTCGAGTATTTCCATCGCAGAGTCATAACTAAATGCCTCTTCGAGGTCATAGTCCTTTGAAAGGATAAGTTTCATTACATCTCTTGCAATACTGTCATCATCAACTATAAGGAGTCGTTGTTTATTATACTTTTGACCGGTGGTTGCCTGATCCACTGAAAGAGATTTGGCTTCTGTTTTTAAGGGAAGTGTTACATAAAATGTTGAACCAACACCTTCCGAGCTTTCAACAGAGATAGAACCGCCGAGAAATTGAACAAATTTTTTGGTTAATGTAAGCCCGAGACCCGAACCCTCAAAACCTCGTGAGAAACCTTCGCTGACCTGTCTGAAAGAATCAAAAACAAAAGAAACACTGGCAGCGGGAATGCCGATACCAGTGTCATTAATAGAAATCAGTGCAAAACTTTCATGGGAACTTGTCTGGACATCAAGTTTTACTGAGACCGTACCACTGGAAGTATATTTTATTGCATTATCAACCAGGTTACGGATGGTTTTGTAGAGGATTGTCTCATCGAACAAACCTTGAACCTCCATTGCAGGAAGGTATAGTCTGAAGCTTAGTTCTTTTTCAGAAGCTTTTGACTGAAACTCATCGAATACCCGTTTAATCGACTTATTTAAAGAGATTAATTTAAACTGATGTTCAAGTCTGTTGGATTCCAACATCGAGAGGTCAAAAATTGATTCAAAAGTATCAAGCAGGCGTAACGAACTTTTCATAATTTTGGAGAGCATCTCCTGATCTTCGAGTTCTGATAACTTTTCCTGAAGAATCTCTGTAAATCCCATAATCCCAATGAGAGGGGTTCTCAGCTCATGGCTCATATTGGTTAAAAAAGCTGATTTAATCTGGTTTGCTTCTTCAGCTTTTTCTTTTGCAGCAATAAGGTCAGCTTCACCTTTTTTTCTGTCGGTGATTTCGCGAAAAATACTTAAGAGCAGGAGTCCTTCTTCCACATCGATAAAAGAATTTGATACTTCCACCCACTTCTTTTTACCGTTCCAAAGGGTGAATTCACCTTCGAAGCGATACCTTGGCTCCCTTTTTGTCATTGTGAGGTGAAAATTATTCACAATGGTTTTGTGAGTTTCATCATCAAATTGTTGAAGAGAGGCAAAGCTTTCGCCAATGAGTTCAGATTCCGTTTTTTCAAAAAGTTCACAAAACGAATGGTTCACATAGATCATGGTTCCCTGTGAATTGCATAAACGCATCGCGTCTATTGAAGATTCCCATACAGCTTCAAAAATCCTCAGGGTTCTCATAACAATTTTACCTTCCGGCTTATCGCCATCCCCGGTTATATTGTTAAAATCATCTTTTTGCATAAAATCTCTGTGAGCTTTTCGATATTAAAACTATTTTGCCTTAAAATAGACGGATCTCATCATAAGGTATTCCTTACCCTGCGGATCAAAACCATACATTTCATTACCAACTTCACCATTTTTTGGTTCCATGATAACCATTTTATATTTCCATTCACCTCCGGAAGCAGGATCGATCATACTCCCGAGTAAAATTATGGTATTTGACGCTTTGTCATAGTCACCTGTTGCAACGGTGTAGCCGGTTCCCAAATTATCAATCCAGAAAGAGAAGAATTTTTTAAGTGTATTGTCATACCCGAGGAGGTTAACACCCGTAAAAGGAGTTCCAAAAGCTGATCCTTCGTGAATCATCTGAAGATATCTTCCACCAAGAATCATCGAGTTTTTTGAGATCCCTGAGTCAACTGTGGCCGGTGCCCCGGGAGTCATCCAGGTTTCCTGAACATATTTCCACTCACCCTCGTTTTTAGCAAGCCACTGGTGCATTTCACCGGGGGTCATATAGGCTGTCCAGGCTTTCATTGCTTCATCCTGAGCCATTAAAGGGATGGTTATAGAGCAGATTAAAAGTAAAATGAATTTTTTCATAGAGTATCCATTATAAATTAATGTGAAGGTGCAATATATCTAAAAAGTAATAAAAAAACAGGAGAGAGTTGCCGTCTATCACATAAAAATTTCGTTTAATGGATTTAATTTGCGGCTATGTAACTTGAACAATTTCCGGGGTTTCATTGTTTTAAGTTTCATACAAGAAAAACAAAATTTCTTACAAAAAAGATTTCGAATAGCTCTCAAAATTCAAATCGAAAAAACCTCCGACAGGAGGAGCTATGCAGCAGCTCCTCCTGTTACTTTTTTAAAGCCATCAGTTCTCGTCAGTAACAAACTGGGTAAGCACAGCCGCCACGATAAGAGAGACGCCCCCAAGCACAAGGGCGTATATCGGATCACCTCCAAAAAAGTTTTTAACAGCAAAACCGATTAACGTAGCAGCAACAATTTGCGGAATGACAATAAAAAAGTTAAAAATCCCCATATAAACTCCCATTTTTTCCTGTGGCAACGCACCTGACAGAATAGCATACGGCATTGAAAGAATCGAAGCCCAGCCAAGACCTATAAAAATCATTGGAATGATTAACAGTTCAGGAGTGGGAATAAAGAGGAAAGAAATAAATGCCAGTCCGGTCAGCGTAAGTGAGAAAGAATGTGCAAATTTCCTTGAAAACTTTTTTGCCAGAACGGGGAGTAGAAATGCGGTAACTGCGGCAACTCCATTATAAACTGCAAAAAGCACTCCAACCCAGTCAGCCCCTTCATTAAACTCAAGTGACTTTGTGTCCTCGGTATGGTATAAATGTTTTGTAACAGCAGGGGTGGTATAAATCCACATACAAAAGAGAGCAAACCAGCTAAAAAACTGAACAAAGGCGAGCTGAATCATGGTTTTTGGCATTGTCACAAACGATTTACCAATCTCTACGATACCGTTGAGAAATCCCGACTTCTCTTGTTTTTGCAATATAAACTCTTCCATATTCGCGGGAGGGTACTCCTTTGTTCTGAAGACAGTCCACACAACGGCACCAAAAAAAGCTGTAGCACCCAGATAAAATGAATAAATAACCGAATCGGGTATTTCTCCATCCGGAGCGGTGTTACTTACACCAAGCCAGTTGGTTAGTATATAAGGTAAGAGAGAAGCTATCACAGCCCCGGTACCGATGAAAAAACTTTGTACTGCAAAACCCGTGGTTCGTTGTTCCGAAGGGAGCAGATCAGCCACAAGTGCCCTGAATGGTTCCATGCTGATGTTTATAGATGCATCCATGATCCAAAGCATTCCTGCAGCCACCCAGAGAGCTGGTGAATTTGGCATCACCACAAGGGCAAGGGAGGCGAGAATTGCTCCGATAAGGAAATAAGGTTTTCTTCTGCCCAGTTTCCCCCATGTTCTGTCGCTGAGGTATCCAACAATCGGTTGTACAATCAGTCCTGTTACGGGAGCTGCAATCCAAAGAATTGGGATTTGATCAATTTCAGCACCCAGGGTTTGAAAAATCCTGCTGGTATTTGCGTTTTGCAGTGCAAAGCCGAATTGTATTCCCAGGAAGCCGAAACTCATGTTCCATATCTGCCAGAAGTTTAACTTTTGTCTCATCTGATTATCTTTCAAAAAAAATAGGTTTTTTACACAATTTTTCGTTATTTTTTTTATTTAAAAGTATTAATTTAAGAGTTTGTTGTAAATAAGTTATTAAAAAAATAAAGTTCTTAATCCGGAGAAAATAATGCTTCAAATGCAAAAGAAACTGAGTAATCTGTTTTATACGATTTTACCTCTCCCTGCTACAGCAATGGGATTTGCGTTGTCGATACAAATCGCTGCACTCAGTTGGATAATGAATACAAAATATCATCTAAATCTCGAAGAAATCGGGTTTGTTTGGGCTGCGGGTCCGGCGGCCGGCATCATTGGTCAGGTGGTTGTGGGGATGATAAGTGATAATGTCTGGTTTTGGGGAGGAAGGCGTCGTCCTTTTGTTTTGATCGGAGGAATTACTGCGGCTATTATGCTTATTGCGTTACCAAACATAGATGTAGTAAGCAATTTTCTTGGGATAGGTGAGATAATAGTTGTTGCCACAGGAATAGCTCTTACGCTGGATTTGGCGATAAACATCAGTTTTAACCCAACCCGTTCGATAATAGCGGATGTAACACCTGAGGGTGAACCGCGTACCAAGGGTTATACCTGGATGCAGACCATTTCAGGATTTTTTGGAGTGGTAGCTTATGTAATAAGTGTTGTGTTCGATAATTATGTTTTGATCTATTTTGGTGTATTTTTTGTCTTCATCTTTTCAGTTCTACCGATGTTTTTTATTGAAGAACCAAAAAAATTGAATGAAGTTTCCGACGATGCTCCTGAAATTACACACGATACTAATCTTGTGGAATTAATAAAGATTTATGCTGCCCACGCATTTACATGGCTGGCTGTTCAAACTATGTTCGTCTATATTTTTGGCTTCTTAAAGTCTGTATTCTACAACTATGAGATCACTGAACAAATATCAGAGGGAGCCAATAAATTGATTGGTGATAATATTTCGATCTCTTTTGCAATCTTAAACACAGTTGGATTTTTAGTCCCTGTTCTTCTTTTGGCAAATGTTGCCAAGGTATTGGGCAGAGTTAAAACCCATGTACTTGCACTTGCATTAATGAGTGCTTCCTACTTTTTCATCGCTTTCTTTGTAAAAGATTCGACCATGCTTTACATATCAATGGCTGTGGCCGGAATTGGATGGGGTTCACTTGTTAGTCTTCCCTTTGCAATCATGTCAGAGAATGTTAAAAAAGACAAAATGGGCCTTCACATGGGGATATTCAACCTTTCAGTGGTGATTCCACAGTTGCTCGTCTCTGTCCTGATTGGTGGTATCGTAGAAGGAAGTTCTGAAAAGAACCTGATATTCATAATAAGTGGTGGCGCCATGGCAATATCTGCATTTTTATGGCTGTTTGTTAAAGAGTCAAAACCTTCAGGCGGAGTGGTCTCCGGCGGCGGTGGCGGTGGCCATTGAGTGAAGAGGGGGGAATAGATGGATAAATTTGAACTTAAAAAAGTGGAAGAGGGAGATTTACCTCTTCTGCTTTGGTTTATAAAGAGTATAGCAGAATATGAAAAACTACCCCATGAAGTGACTGCTTCAATTGATACATTAAAAGAATCTTTTTTTGGAGAGAAGTCAAATGTTGAAGCATATATCGGTTACTTTGATGGTGAACCTGTTGCGTACGCAATCTATTTTTACAATTTTTCATCGTTCCTTGGTAAAAGAGGGATGTATCTCGAGGATCTGTTTGTCCTTCCGGAGTTAAGAGGGAAAGGAATTGGCAAGTATATGCTTGCCTTTTTGGCAAACCGGGCAGTTGAAGAAGGGTGTGGGAGATTTGAATGGACAGTTTTGGACTGGAACAAACCCGCAATCGATTTCTACAAGTCAGTCGGTGCAGTTTCAATGGATGAATGGACTATCTTCCGTTTATCCGGTGAGGCTCTAAACAAGTTCGCAAAAACCAAATAGAAATAATAGATTGGGAAATATATATTTGTATTTAGCAGATCCCGGGAGTGATCATGCTATAAAGATGCATACAATTTGTAAGAGCTCACCGGAGATTGCAGGAATTCTTCAACCCGTGATTGATGGTAAAAGGTGTTTACACGATATCGTGACGGGTGAAATTCTTCAACTTGAAGCAGACATATTTGATTTTGAGATGGTGAATTCCCACAACATAATTAAATCGGGTAAATATTTGCTCTATGAAGAATCATACGAATGGGCTATCAAAAGAGCTGAAGAAGCCCTTGCATCAGAATATAAACTTTTTATTATCGATGGTATCTCCTCAATCGAGTTGAAGGGGAGTGGTATGATAACAGCGATTCACAAAGTCCTTTGTACTGCTGCGGTCACCCAAACAAAAAAATTTCTTTTTGTCGTGAAACCAAAACATTTAAATGAGTTCAGCAGGTTGTTTCTGGGAACGGTCGATCATAAAATTGTGAATTGTATTACGGAAATTGGATGATTTCGAGTTCGGGAAGGTATTCGAAGCCTGATTCATTAATTTCATTATTTCAGTCAGTTGAAGAAGAGTCGTATTCCGCCATACTCGTTAATCCTCCAAATCTCTCAAATAAACCAACTGTGGTTTTAAGAGAACCTTCCGATATATTTTATCTTGGAAGAGAGAATGTAAAAGAATTTTTTGATAAGATTGAGAGATTAAAAAATACAGGTTTTCATCTGCTTACCATGATCGATTATGAAGCCAGTTATCTCTTTTCAAAAAAATTCGAAGATATTTTGGAGCAAACGGGTTTGGAAGAATTTGGGGTTGCCATAGCATATCCTGAAAATCAGACCGAGTATTATGATTTGAGAGGGGTAAACCGGATTAACCCTCAAGAGAAGGCGACCAAAATTTCAAGGTTTAAATTTAAAGTAACAGAGCAGGAGTATCTTGAAGACATCGAAAAAGTTAAAAAAAAGATAGAGTCGGGGGACACTTACCAGATTAATCTGACAATGGACTCCCTGTTTTACACAAAAGGCACTCCTTCATCAATATTTTCCTCTCTATTATTTAATCAATCCACACAATATTCTGCTTTCATTAATCTCCCCACAAAATATCTTTTATCACTATCACCCGAACTGTTTTTTAAGGTAGAGGGTGATACTATAAGTGTTGCACCCATGAAAGGGACGGCAAAATTGCCTGCTAACCCTTCCGAAATAGACACTATCAAAAGAAAATTTGTGAATGATCCCAAAGAGAGGGCAGAAAACCTGATGATAGTTGATCTGCTCCGGAATGATCTACACAAGTTGGGAGTTAAGGGTCCACTGAGAGTGATTTCAAAGTGTAAAGCTGAGAGATATGAGACGGTTTTTCAGATGATCTCTGAGATAAAAGGGGATTTACCGGGTGATACAACTCTGTTTCAAATGTTTGATGCACTTTACCCTTGCGGATCGATAACCGGAGCACCTAAAATCAGTTCGATGAATATTATAAGGTCGATTGAAAAGCGTAACAGAGGGATTTACACAGGTACTTTGGGGTATCTTCACGGTGATAAGATGACCTTTAATGTGGCAATCAGAACACTTGAACTTTACAAAAATGTGCCAAAGGGAACTGCCGGACTTGGGAGTGGAATCGTATGGGATTCAGTTCCGGAAAAGGAATATGCCGAGTGTGTGTTAAAAGGGAAGTTTTTTGTAGCCCCTGTCTTGGAATATCAACTTTTTGAAACGATGCTTCTTAGAAATTCAGAGATACCAAATTTAAATCATCATCTGTCCCGTCTTAAAAAGTCTGCCAAACTAAATTTATTCCACTTCGATGAAAAAGAGATACTCAAAGAGTTAAAAAAGGCGATTTCAGGTGATTTTACTTCGGGTGAATATCGTGTAAAACTGTTGCTCTGGAAATACGGCAAAGTTGAAATACGAATCGGGAAATTGACACCCTTACCCGACAAAATAAATGTGGCTATCTCAAATTCAAGGATATCCACTGACGACAGGTATCTTTACTTCAAATCGACTCACAGACAACTTTATGATTCCGAGAGGGCTTTAACAGTAAAGAGTGGATTATTTGATTTTATATATCTGAATGAACGGGGTGAGGTTTGTGAGGGAGGAATAAGCAATGTTTTTATCCGTCAGAGGAACGAATATTTAACCCCCCCCGTGCACTGTGGATTGTTAGCGGGAGTAGGAAGAAAACTATTTATGGAACAAAACAGATGTTTTGAGGTGGAGCTTTACCCCGATGATTTGGCGGAAGCTGACGAGATAATACTGACCAACAGCCTCAGAGGTCCTGTGAAGGTTGACAATTTTATGATACAGATTTAACAAGGTTCCTAAAAATGGAAATAATTGATTACTCGATTGTTGTGGTTTATTTGGTCGGGATTCTCATCATTGGGATGTGGTTTGAAAAGAAGGCTTCAAAGAGTATCGATTCGTTTTTCCTTGGTGATCGCAGTTTAAAATGGTGGGCGCTTGGGGCTTCGGGAATGGCTTCAAACATCGATGTTAGTGGAACAATGATAAATGTTGCACTGATTTATGCATTGGGGGCACAGGGATATTTTGTTGAAATCAGGGGTGGAATTGTTCTCATAATGGCTTTTATGATGGTGTTTATGGGAAAATGGAATCGCAGAGCGCAGGTGATGACACTGGCAGAGTGGATGATATTCAGATTTGGTAACAGCAGACAGGGGAAGATAGCACGATTGGTGTGTGCGGTAGCTGTTTTAATGAGTACAATCGCGATTACAGGTTATTTTGCGATCGGTTCGGGAAAGTTTATTGGAGAATTTTTACAGCTTCCTGAGATATGGGGAGTAAAACCTGATTTTATTGCATCTGTTATCATGGTCTCTATTGCACTTGTCTATACAGCCGCCAGTGGATTATACGGGGTGGTTTGGACAGATGTTATACAGGGGGCGATAATTCTGTTATCGATTTTTGTGATCATTTATATATCGATGACACAGTATTTTTTACCTGAGACTTTCACAATTTCAACCCCGACTTTTGATGGGGGATTTATCAGTCAGATAGTGGCACGAGAAGATTGGGTTAATATATTTCCGAAGTGGGAGTTAAATATTCCTGCAGAATCGAGATATTCCATCTATAACCTTTTTGGCATTTCCATTTTCTTTTATCTGGCAAAAACCGTGATTGAGGGGAGTGGAGGAACGGGTGGATATATGATGCAAAGATATAATGCTGCAAGAAGTGATCGTGATGCAGGTCTTCTTTCTCTTTTCTGGACAGTTTTACTTACATTCCGCTGGCCCTTCACCGCGGCAATCGCGATCATGGCGATTGTTTACGGAAACAGTACGGGAAATATCGTTCAAGACCCCGAACTGGCACTTCCCGTGGTTGTTGACAAACTCATCCCTGTTGGTTTTAAGGGTTTGTTGATAGCGGGGTTAATGTCGGCTGCAATGTCAACTTTTGTTTCCATTGTTAATGCGGGAGCTTCATATTGGGTAAATGATATCTACAGAAGTTTTATTAAACCCGATGCATCTCAGAAGAGTCTGGTCAATCAAAGTCGATTGGCTTCGGTATCTGTGGTTGCGGGTGGATTAATCCTCACACTTTTTATCGGAAGTATAAATGAAATTTGGGGATGGCTTACCATGAGTATGGGAGCGGGGTTGATTGTTCCACTCATCATAAGGTGGTATTGGTGGAGGTTAAACGGCTACGGGTTCACCGCAGGAGTTTTTGCGGGAATGACGACTGCGATTGTTCAAGGACTTCTATATCCTGAGTCTCCTGAATACATTTCGTTTCTTGCCGTGAGTATTATCTCTTTCACGGGTACTGTTATTGTCACCCTGTTAACAGAACCAACGGAAGACGAAGTATTGTCAAAATTTTATTTAAAGACGAGACCTTTTGGATTTTGGGGTAAAATCGTCGAACAAATCGATCCCGAGTCGAGAGCTTCTATAAAAAAGGAGAACAAAAGGGATATTATATCAGGTTTTATATCGGTACCCTGGCAGTTGACACTTTTTGCAACTGCGATGGTTGTTGTTTTGCGTGACTGGACCACTTTCACTATTTTGTTTTTTATACTGACAGTTTTGAGCTATTTGCTTTATACGGTATGGTATAAAAATCTTGATACAAACGGAGAAAAAAGATGAGAAACCATCTAAAAAGTTATTTAACATCAGTTTTATTTGTAACAATACTAATTTCAGGAGTTGTTATGGCTCAGAGCCCCTCCGATCTAAATTTAATGCCCGTGCCAAGGGAAGTTAAATTACAGAATGGAAAATTTAAACTTGATCCATCGCTGAAAATGAAGATTGAGGGGAAAATCACTCCTCGACTTGCCAGGTATGCAACGGGTGTTTTAAGAAGACTCTCCGGAAGAACAGGTCTATTTTTCCTTCAGGATAATGTTTCAGGGGCTGATTCACTAGTGAACCCGGCTGTTCGAATCAGTTTTGAAAGGGAAGGAAAACTTAAAGTTGGTGAGGATGAAAGTTACAAACTGACAGTTACAGGTTCAGGCGTAAAATTGACAGCCGTTACTGACATCGGAGCGATGAGAGGGCTTGAAACACTTCTTCAACTTGTAACTAATGACAACGAAGGTTTTTATTTACCATTTGTTACCATAAATGATTTACCGTTTTATAAATGGCGTGGGCTGATGATCGATCCATGTCGTCATTGGATGCCGCTTGAAATGGTACTCCGCAACATCGATGGAATGGCTGCAGTAAAGATGAATGTTTTACACCTGCATCTTTCTGAAGATCAAGGGTTCAGGATCGAAAGCAAGGTGTTCCCAAAATTGCATGAAATGGGCTCCGACGGCAACTATTTCACACAGGAACAAATTAAACATATTATAGCGTATGCAGGCGATAGAGGGATAAGAGTTTATCCCGAATTTGATGTACCGGGGCACACTACAGCCTGGTTTGTTGGGCATCCCGAGCTTAGCAGTAAAGCCGGACAATATAAAATTGAAAGAAACTGGGGGATATTTGGTCCCGTGATGGATCCCACAAAAGAATCCACCTACGAATTTTTGGACAAGTTGTTTACCGAGATGGCAGGACTGTTTCCGGATGAATACTTTCACATTGGTGGTGATGAGGTAAAGTCTGATCACTGGAAAGAGAGTGTTGAAATTCAGGAGTTTATGAAACTTAACAACATTAAGGATGAACATCAACTTCAAGCTTATTTTAACAACAAAATTCTTAAAATACTTCAAAAAAACAATAAAAAAATGGTTGGCTGGGATGAAATTCTTCAACCTGAAATGCCTAAAAATATCGTGATCCACTCATGGCGTGGGAAAAAAGCACTGCTACAGGCATCTAAAGATGGTTATCAGGTGATTCTTTCAAATGGTTATTACATCGATTTGATTCAGTCAACGGCGTTCCACTATCTTAATCACCCGATATCACCTGACACAGTTTTGCCCCAATCACAAGCTGACAATATCCTTGGTGGTGAAGCTACAATGTGGGCGGAACTTGTTACCAATGAAAATGTGGATTCGAGAATTTGGCCCAGAACGGCTGCAATTGCCGAGAGATTCTGGTCGCATAATTCAGTGAATAATGTTCAGGATATGTATAGAAGGATTGGAAAGATAAACCTGCAACTTGAAGAAGTTGGGTTACTTCACGAAAAAAACTATTTGATGATGTTGAGGAGACTTACGGGTGGGGAAGAGGTTAATCCGTTAAAGATGTTGGTTGATGTTCTTGAACCAGTTAAGGAATATAAACGCCACCGGCTTGGTGTTAAATATACACAATACTCTCCATACACCAGGGTTGTTGATGCTGCCCGTCCCGATGCACAGACTGCACGAATTTTTAATGAAATGATTGAGTCGCTGATTAAATCGAGAGAAAAATCGACTTATGATGCCCTGCTTCAACAGCTTAACACATGGCAGACGGGTTCAAAAGAATTACTGGCATTGATCGACAGAAAACCCATTTTAAAAGAGATCAGACCTCACGCAGAGGTTTTGGAAGCCATTAGTAAACTTACACCTAAACTATTAGACGCTGTTTATTCGGCAAACAAACCGGATGCCGCAACTCTTGTCGAGGTTCAAGCACTCTTAAAAGCCCACACTACCCCTTACGGTCAGGCAGAACTTATGATTCTCAAAGGCGTTGAGACGCTTGTGAAGTATTATAATCCTTAACAATAGGAGTAGCGAAGTATCGAAGTAGCAGAGTAGCGCGGATTTTAATCGTCAGGGTGAGGAGTGGTAATCGTCCCGATTGCCTTATGCAACATGAATAACCTAAGAGGGGGAAGGGGACGCAGATACACGCAGATTAGACGGAGTTACGCGGAGAGGAATGGTAATTGTCTGAATCAAGATTTGCAGGATTTAAGGATTTACAGGATTGACTCCTAAAAAAAACCCGTTTGCGGGGTTTGATATTCGTAGCCGAATTCGTTACCCCACGACAGTCTATACTCCGGAGGAGTTATATATTTGTAGGTCCCGATTGCCGTCTGCAAAATGAATAACCGTAGTTGAGTGATAAATTCGCCTGGGCGAATGGCATGTTCGTAGCAAATAATTGTCTTTCCCCTCCAATAAAACTCCGACTTGTCGGAGTGCTATGTTCGTAGCGATATATTCACAGACCTTATCAAAAATTTCATGATTTTTCCTTAAGTTGAATAACCAACAAAATAAAAGCTGCCAGAGGGCAGCTTTATAAAGTATAATAATATTGATTTAGAACAAGATATTTTCAGATATCCTGAAATTCAGTTTCCTTCAGCAAGATGGAACAAAATAACTGTGTACTTACTTTCCCACCACCATCTTGATAGCCGAGGAGAAATTGCCTGATTCGAGTCTGAAAAAATACACACCCGACGAGATACCGTTTGCATTAAACCTGACTTCATGATTTCCGGCTGACATATCACCATTTAACAGAGTTGTCACTTCCTTACCCAACACATCATAAACAACACCCTTTGTGTATCCTGCAACGGGCAAAGCAAAACGGATAACAGTTTCAGGATTGAAGGGATTGGGGTACACCTGCAGTTTTATATCCTCAGGCAGTAGTGTGTTTTGCCCATCCTCAACACCTAAAATGATTCCATATTGCACACCATCTATAATGCAACCGGATAATCTTACTTCCCCAATTTCATATTCCGTCATATACTCCCCAATGCCATTGGCCATAACGGTCATTGTTCCATACAATGAGGAGGTGTCTCCCACAGGAGCATTATGGAAAGTTAAATAATGTCTGACTTCCCTTTCCTGCCCCCAGACAGGAACAGTGTCTTCATTATAAAAGTAAGTCCAATAATTCCTAAGAGAATCTTGCATCCAATATGATTTCAGAGGAGAAGCCAACTTGTAACTTGTAATCCATAAATCTTCTCCGATATTCCGGTAAATAATACTGCTATCCAAATCCACTTTTGTAAACGGCACCTCACTATTGTTTATATAAATAAGATGGATACCGGCTGAAACAGTATCAATTCTGGTAATCCTCATGGTTGAATATACCCAACTCGGGGTATTTACATATTGCCAAACATCTCCGACATGATATGGATAAAAATCCAATGGATCGGGTGCCTTGTCTGAATTCACCTGAGATTGTCCAAAGGAGAGGCTACAAATAACTGTTAGTAAAATAAATAACTTCATTGATTTATCTCTTTTAAAAAGTTAAATAATTCCCAATTGAAATTTTAATCATGTAATCAATGATCATGATCTGTAATTTATACCAAAAAATCGTCTTTAAAACCTAAATAATTCTAAATTAAATTCCAAATTTCTAAAAGTTCATCTGCGAAAATCTGCATTATCGTTCCTTCAGCGAGACTATAAAAGCTGCCCCCAAAAGGGCAGCTTGATTAAGTAATATAAAATATATTCAGAACAAGATATTTTCAGATATCCTGAAATTCAGTTTCCTTCAGCAAGATGGAACAAAATAACTGTGTACTTACTTTCCCACCACCATCTTGATAGCCGAGGAGAAATTGCCTGATTCGAGTCTGAAAAAATACACACCCGACGAGAGATCAATTGCATTAAACCTGACTTCATGATTCCCGGCTGACATGTCACTATTTAACAGAGTTGTCACTTCCTTGCCCAAAACATCATAGACAACACCCTTTGTGTATCCTGCAACAGGTAAAGCAAAACGGATAACCGTTTCAGGGTTAAAAGGATTGGGGTAGTTCTGGGAAAGGGAAAAATGTGATGGAACAGAACCTGTGAATTCTTCAATTCCAAGTGGAACATCTGTCGTACCGAGTTGAACGCGATTTAAAATCGTGTCATAAGCAGCCTGTGTCACCGTAATCGAATTAAACTGATCAGTTCCTCTTCCTATAATTATACCTGTATGAAAAGTAGCTGTGTTTCCTGCGGCAAGATCAAATTTACCCGAAGAAACGATGGTTCTCTTGTCAGCAAGATGGTTATCTATCCAGCCGGTATTTGTTACGGGATCACCTGAATAAATCAACCGGTTATCAATTGTTGCACAAGGGATGCCTCCTCTTACTTCACCCCATTGCCAGTTGCAAGGATCCATTGGAACACCCGAGGTTTTTTTACCTTCCATGTAGTTGCGGAGCTGGTCGGAAGTAAGAAAATCTCCCTGGGTTGGATGTGAGTTTAGGAACATTATACTGCCTGTAACTCCTGTATTTTTAGCACCCGGAACATATTGTTTCATGAAGGGTTTACCAAAATGAAGCACAGCACTATCGAGCGGAATATCTGTACCCGGGTCGTAGATACCATTATGATTGTTATCAGCGAAGGTTTCGCCCGGTATGAAGACAGGAGTTCCGAGAAGGAATGAATGGAAGACTGCAGGAGGATTATTTCCGAATCTGAAATCCGCTGTCCGGTTGTAGTAGAATGCTGAATTCCTCACTACATCAGTTCCAACCAAATCATCATCAGGATCACCGAGATCGGTATCCGAATACATTCCAAAGATTATGTCTTGAAGGTTTTGTGAGACACCACCCGTGTTTTTCACTTCATATCTGAAAAAAACAGCGTCTTTAATCTCAGGGATATCAGAATGAGGGAAAGCATAAACAGTCTGCATAACTTCAATACCGAGTGGTAATACATTCTTGAATTTTCGAACCGAAGTATCTACTGCATCGTTGAAGATGCACCAGACTGAAACTTCACCCATTATTTCCGGCATATCTTCTGTTAAATCCCAGGAACCGTTGCTGTTCAAATCGACGGGATTATAAAAACCATCGTTATCACCGTCCCAAAACCGGGCACCTGATGAGACTGCGTCACGCCAGTTCTGCCAACTGTCCCCAAATGGGGGATCGTTAAGTGAAACGACAAAAAGTCTGTTTTTTGGATCATCGGGAGCAGAGCCGACCTTTCCGGGTTGGAAATCCAACATTCTTGCTGCTGACATCACACCATTCGCCCAGGGATTTGAACCATTAAAACCTGAAAGTGCAAAGCCATTTGAATAAATTGTGGAGATGCCATCGAACTTTAAACCTGAACTGTTATTCACCGTAACATCTGAAATTACACCCCTGTTGTCAAACGGAACTTTTATCCTGCCCGTATTAATTTCCCAGGCAGTTTGAGCAATGAGAAGAGTACTCATTATCATGGATGAAATCATTAAAAATAGAAACTTCATTTTCATATCTTACCTCAAATAAATAAAAGAGTTTGGCTATAATGAAATCGTTTTTTTTTTTTTTGAAAAAGGCAATAAATTATGCCCTTTAAATAGTTCCTTATTATGATTTTAATAGTTCCACAGATGCCCATGCCAAAGGCATCCAATTGGGAGATTTAACACAGGTTACCACGGAGGATTTTTTAGCCGTAAGTGTGAGGAGTGGTAATCGTCCCGATTGCCCTATGCAAAATGATTAGCCGTTATAATCCTTAACGCGGCAGAGGGCGTCGAGGTTACACCAGGTGCATGGTGATTTTTTCGCTGAAATATCTTTGGAGAGCGGAAACTCACCATGCAGCATGGATAAAACATACTGTTGAATAAATTCTTCTGAAACGGTTAAAAGGTCATCCCACTTGGATTTGGCAGTTTCATGGTTATCGACACCATTTTTTGTGAAGATAAGGTTCTTTTTACCAAATTTATCTTCCTGATATTTTAACGAAAATATTGCCGGGTGCAGATAAAGGTGATGTTTAGGAAGGTCAGTCACTTTATTTTTAACGGTTGCCATCAAATATATTGGAATTTGAAGTTTATGTCCATTCTTTATTTCAGGTTCGGGATAATCTGAACCTCCTGATTTATAATCAATCACTTTATAACACTCATCCTCTTCACTGATATCAATCCTGTCGATGATGCCGCGAATTTTTATTTCGTACGGTATTTTACGGGTTTCAGAGTTTAGCCCTTTGATCTTTAAACCGTTGAATTTGTTTTCAAAAAGAGAAGGCAAAAGATTTGCGGGTTCTCGTCGTGCCTCGTCGAGATATTTATAAAGGATGGAAAATACATTGTTTCCGGCTATACCAAGGATTTTTTCTGCTGCGAGGAATGATTCGGTATCCATCAGTCCGTGCAGATCAACGATTGAATTGTCCAATGCAATGGAAATTATCTCATCGAGAAACTCCTTCAAATCCTCATCAGAACAATTTGCCAATGATTTACCTTCGTTTTTAAGGTTGAGATGGAAGGTCTTTAAAATTTCATGGAGAAGTGTTCCAAATTCCCTTGCTTCAAGTCCTTCAGAGATATCTTCCGCCGGAGATGCCTTTAAAATATGTCGTACAAAAAATTGATAGGGACAGGCTGCATAACTTTCGAGAGAGGTAGCTGAAAATTCTTCATTTACTCTGTGAAGAATCGGAATTGAGACGGGAGTTTCATCGTTTTCATCAAATGTGATATAACCCGACCAGGCGTTTTTGGCTCCATCACCATCAATATTGTTTTGGCTGCAGTAGATTTTACGCCTCTTTTCGATCTCTTCAAAACCGGGCAGATATGAATTTTCTGTTGCGGGAAAAACCTCAAGTTTTTTTTCACGGGGAATCGATTCAAAAGCGGCATTCAGGTCACTCCAGGAGTAGAGATAATCGGGCATTGCAGAAACATCAACCTGTGAAACGGTGAAAATGTCTTTCATCTCTCTTTTAAAGAACGATTCCACATTTTCTTTTCCCGAAGTTCTTTTACTTCCTGTTAAAAAGAGTTTGCCATCTTTTTTCCCTTTCCATGATGAGAGAGCCTGATAAAATAAAATCCTCTCTTCAGCCGAGTGTTTTCTGATCTGTTCTGATGCACCGTCATACTTAAATATTCCGGGGCGATAGCGAGTGGGGAAATCGCCATCATTTAATGCACAGATAAAAACATGTTTAAATTTCAGACCACGAACCTCATTTGGGGAGGTGATCATAACTCCTGTTTCAGGCTGTTCGATAAGGTTAAATCTGGTTTCTTGTGAAAGATTGGTCATTATCTCAAAGTACTCTTCAAAAGAACGGGATTTTTTATCGTGCAATTGTAAAACATTAAAGAGGTAACCCGCTGAATTCAAAAATTGGGTAAGGGCTCTGATGTTAAAGAGACCTGAATTGTCACCTTGTGCAATAAACTCAGCGAGATAGTTAATATTTCTCATTAATTTTTCAAACGAGCGGTAAAATTCAGCGGGTTCCTGAGTTTTTGTTAAGTCGTCCAAATCGTTTTTTAGTGTCTCGAGGGTTTTTAGAGCTGAGGCTAAAATTGTAGCTGGGTTTGTTTCATCAATATCATCTTCATCATCATCCAAAGGCTGAACGGGATTATATGAATGGAGCTGGTCTGTCATATATTTATACATTCGGTCGTATCGGGAAGTGATCCCTGTGAGGGCGCACGCCTTTTTAAAATTGCCTGCACTTCCATATCTTTTTTGCAAAATGGGATAAGATAAAGCTCTAAAAACCGATTTGAGACTAAAATTGGCATTGATAATATTCAGCAGGTCTATGATTCCACTAACAGAGCTGAAATCGCCGGCTTTGTAACGGTCGGTGATATTCACTGGAATGCCGTAGGAATTAAATATGGACCTAACCCACGGGGTATAATTACCAATCCTGTGGAAAAGCACACAAACATCTGAGGGGACTGTCTGTTTTTCTTCAAGAAGAAGTTTTTTTATTGTTTTTGCAACCAATGTAACTTCATCATGCAGAGTGGAGCCTTCAAATTCAAAAATGTTTTTGAGGTCGTTTTTTTGTTTTATCCCCGACTTAAAGAGGTTTTCTCTAACGAGAGAAAAAAATTGTGGCGAAAGGTCTTCGCGTGGATCAGTGTATTCCCTGAATCCAGCTGTTTCGAGTCGGGAAAAACAGTTTTCAATTTTTTCAAACAGATTGCTGTTATATTTTGAATAATCGAACTCGATATAAATTTTGTTGGAAACCGCGGAGGTTATACCCTCAACAAGATCAATTTCGGGGGAAACCAGCTCTATGAAGTTTTGCATATAAATCTGCTGAACGGCAGGGAATAAAGTCTTAAATGCTTCCGGGATTTTCCATTTATTTGCCTGAAGGAGGAGATAAACATCCCCCATCTCTTTCATTTTGCTCTCTTTTAGTTTGATGTCGAGTTCAGTCCTAATTCTGGCAAGGAGTAACGCTTTTTCAACATTTACAGGGTTTAGCTCTTTTAAGTCGAGCATAAGAGAATTGAGGTTGGTGCCGTTTTCTTTAAATTCAGAGATTGTATTTTTGATCAGTTCAACCGAACCACGGGTGAAATTCTTTACAAGATCATTATCTTTCATCCCGGCGACTATTTCACCAAGATAGATATCCAGAATCTCCTCAGGGATTATTTGAAAATGTGGGTCGATCTTCATTGCGATTTTTAGGGCGAGGCTTCTGATGGTTTCAGTCGGGAGTGTGAGTTTGCCTTCAAAATTGGTGGCGAGATACTTTTTGAATTCTCTTTGTTTTCTGTTTGTTGGTAGAATAACAAGCAAGTCGGGTGAAGATCTTTGGCAGAGGATATCCAAAAGATGGTTATCGAGATCAAATCCCTTAAAATTATTGAGAGGTGTAAGTATCATATCAAACTGGTTTCAAAATTCATGGGTAAAATTATTTCAGGTAACGGCGGATAACCTTGATTATTATCTGAATTTATCATTAACTTATGCCGGGAAAACTAAAATTTTAAATTTTCACACTTTGTAATAAAAGATAATAAAAAATGAGAAAATTAGCATTGATACTTTTGCTCTCTCCGATGTTTTTATTTGCACAAAAACTTGGAGATGTGGCACCACCGGTAGAACCGATGACATTTCCTGCCAATACACTTGGACTGGATATCATGATAGGTGAAGGCGGGTTTGGTTTGGGTGGATTTTACAGAAGAGAACTCTCGGATGATTTGACCGGGTTTGTTGATTTCTCAATCAGCGAAGTTAAAGATGAGCGTGAGTTTGAATATATCGATTATTGGGGTCGAATAATTGTAGTTGGGAAACAAAACAGGATATTTCAGATTCCATTTTCTATTGGATTACATTACAGATTGTTTAAAGAGAGTTTAACTGAAAATCTGCGTCCATATATCGCTTTAGGTGTGGGACCAAATCTTGTTGTGACCACCCCATTTGAAAAAGAATTTTTTAGTTCATTTGGTTCGGCAAAGGCTCAGGTAGCTTTTGGCGGATATGCCGGAATTGGTGCAAACTTTGGCATAAACAAGAGGAATCTGTTGGGGCTGAATGTCCGTTATTACTATTCTCATCTTTTTAATGGTGGTGTTGAGGGGATGAAGGGAGTCTTCAGGGAAAATCTCTCGGGAGTTTACCTTACAATCACACTCGGAACGATGTATTGAGAGGTGTCATTTAAATGGCGGGTAAATTCTAATGCCGTTGTTACTGACCTCCGGTCTTACGACAATTCTATATTCAGTTCTCCTCACAGTGGCATCCATAACCCCCGTTGGGAATGATGTAAATCAGAAGAATATAATGCTAAAAAATATTTACAAAAATTATCAGAGTTTCAAAGAAAAGTCGTTAATCGACCGTTATTACTCACATAGAGACATTGTAAAACTTGTCGATTCTCTCCGAACCAATCCACTTTTTGAAGTAACAACCGCGGGGAAATCTGCCCAGGGAAGGGATATTTTCCTTGTAAAAACGGGTACGGGTAAAAAGAAGATATTTATGTGGGCGCAGATGCATGGGGATGAACCCACGGCAAATGCGGCGATTTTTGACCTCTTCAACTTCTTAAAAAATCCGGGATATTACAAAGAATTCAGGGATTCGATTTTGGCAAACACAACAATCTGGTTTATGCCACTTGTTAATCCTGATGGTGCCGAACGGTTTACCCGTACCAACTCACAGGGGATCGATCTTAATCGTGATGCAAAAAACCTGGCTACCCCCGAAGCAAAACTCCTGATGTCCACCTTCAAAAAAATAAAACCCCACTTTGCCTTTAATCTTCACGATCAGGGGAGGACACACGCTGTTGGAACAACTGGCAGACCCGCAACCATTTCATTTCTTGCTCCCCCTTCTGACGGACAAAGAAGCATCCCAAAAAACCGGCTTGATGCAATGAAATTAATTTCACAGCTGGTGGATATTGCGGGAGATACAATCCCCGGTCACATCGGAAGATATGACGATGAATTTGAGCCAAAAGCATTTGGCGATACTTTCCAGGGTTTGGGAGCTGCGACCATTTTGATTGAAAGTGGTGGTTGGCAATATGATTTTGAGAGGAGTTTCCAGAGAAGTATAAATTTCCTGCTATTTCTTGGTGCCCTCAAATCGATTACATTTGATGAATTTGCAACTTTTGGAACAACTCAATATGAGTCACTTCCTGAAAACAAAAAACTTTTGTATGATTTGCTGCTTCGAAATGTTGAATTAAACGGGGTGGTTACAAATATCGGAATAAACTATTCTGAAGTTGTTATTCGTGATAAGGAACCCGTCTATTTTGAGGGAGAGATCAAACAAATTGGAAAACTTGAGAGGCAGTCGGGTTATAAGGAATACGATCTGACGGGCTTAAAAGTGGTTAGAGGAAAAACCTTAAAACCGGGAATGCCACATCATCCGGGGAAAGGGGAAAAACTCACTGAAGAAGCCATCGAAAATCTTATTACTGTTGAGAATTATTACAGTCTTGTTGCAGAAGGATTTACAAATATTATCCCCGGCGGGGAGTTAAAATCCGACCCCTGGTCAAAACTTCCCCTAAATATAATCACCCAAAAAGGACGGCGGTCATCAGAAGCCGCCATCGCATCGGGAAATGTCGCCAATCTTCTCTTTTACCGGGGTGACAAGGTAGAATCTGCCCTCATCAACGGTTTTTTTATCGATGTTGTTGATCGAATCGGTAAACCTTTAAATACCCTTAAACTGAGGTAAACCCAAACACTTTCCCTCTTTTACTGCCTGTATTTTTCCGCTTAACAAAAATATAACACTCTTTTTTTGTGTTTTAACATTTATTTGTTATAATTATGAATCGAGATTCTATACTTTTTAACAAGACTTTATGACTAAAAACTATAACGGCGATCTATACGCTGATTTTGAACGGGAAGCCGTTCCCCACATGGATGCTCTATTCAATTTTGCATTGAGGATGACGGGCGACTCTGACGAGGCGAACGACCTGGTGCAAGATACCTATATGCGCGCATTCAGGTTTTTTGACAAGTTCGAGAAAGGAACCAATTGTAAGGCATGGTTGTTTAGGATCATGAAGAACACTTACATAAATTCCTATCGAAAAAAGACAAAAGAGCCTGAGAGATTTGATTATGAAGATGTTGAAAACTACTACGAAAATGTAAAACCTTCTTCAACTGAAGATGCCCACCTTGAAAGAGAGATTTTTGATAATCTCTTGGACGATCAGGTGGCATCCGCCATCTCCTCTCTTCCCGAAGATTTCAGAACGGTAGTGATACTTGCTGATATTGAAGGATTCACCTACGAAGAGATTGCTGAATTTATAGATTGCCCCGTTGGTACCGTCAGATCGCGTTTGCACAGAGCACGAAAAATGCTTTATGCAAAACTGTATGACTATGCGGGTTCTAAAGGTTATGTTAAGAATTAGTTGATATGATGCACGATAAAGATAAACACGAATACGCCGAGTTGGTAACAGCTTTAGTTGATAATGAAATTAATGACTCCCAATTACAGGCAAAGATCAGGACTCTTTCTGAGTCTGATTCCGACCTGAAGTTTGAATATCATGTTCAGACCACAATAAAAAAGACAGTAAAAAACAAATGCCGTTTTCATGCCTGTCCTTCTTCCCTTAAGACAAGAATAATGTTGGATATCAGGACGGGAAAATTTCCAGAAGATACTCCTGCGTCTTCAAAACCTGTATTCAGACTTAGACCATGGGCTTATGCCGCCGCAATAGCTGTGATTTTCCTTACGCTTTTTATATTTCGAGTTATTGACGGGGAGATTGATCCCAAGCTTGAAGTACTCGAGTCGAAATTTAGTCTCGACAAAATGGCTATGAATAATTTTAAGGCCATACTTGATTCAAAACTTTCATGTGAAATTGCATCAAGTGATTCAAACACAATAAAGTCTTTTTTTCATAATAAAGGGCTTCGTTACGCCGTTCGGATGGTCTGTCCAACCGGGTGGACGTATGTTGGTGCTGTGGTTTCCCAGGACAACGGTGAAAAATTTGGACATGTTGTTCTGAAGGATGCAAAAGGGAATTTGTTATATATATTCGAGGTGGATCAAAAGTATCTCACTTCAGAGAAAAAATTGAATCTCGACAATAAAATTATGTCCACCATAATGGCGGGTTCCTGTTATACTCAGGATGCAGAGAGCATGGGAATCGTTATAAACAAATGTGGTTCCAATGTAAGAGCTGTGGTTTCGAAGGAAAATTCGGAAAAATTAAAATCCCTTTTTTGTGGATTGGAATAGAGGCATACAATGACACCTGTTAAAAATATTTTGTTCCCAACTGATTTCAGTAAATACTCTATGTCAGCAGCAGAGTACGCTGTTGATAGAGCTCAGAAGTATGATGCAACAATTCACATTCTTAATGTTATCGAGGATTTTAAACCGATTCTGGCAATAAGAACTTTTGATTTAACTCAGGAGAAGATTGAAAACGAACTTCGTGAGCAGGCAAACAGGGAAATGGACGAGTGTATTGCCCAGATGAAAGAAAAGTTTGGTGAAGTGAAGATTGAGAAGGTTTTCAGATTTGGCATCAGTCACGCTGAAATTGTAAAATATGCAGCAGAAACAAAAATGGATTTGATTGTTATTGCCACACAGGGTAAAACAGGCCTTCTTCACACTCTTCTTGGTAGTGTAGCAGAAAAGGTAATCAGACACTCTGATTGTCCTGTGCTTGTAATTACACCCAAACGAGATAATTGACATATATTCATAAATATTCGTATATTTAAAGCTGGAAATTAAAAATTTCCGTAAACGGCCTGTAAGAGTGGCGATTGGTATATAAAACTTCCAAAAAATAGAGATTCTTGCTTACCTCAGACTTAGAGAAAAGTTTCTAACCGGTTTTATGTTCAACTTATTTACTTCTGGCTCAGAAGTAACTGCCCCAGTATCTACTTTTAACAAAAATGAACAGGCTTCATTTTTTTAGCATTTGATCAGTTGAAAAGCGATTAATAAAGACAAACGAGTGACAAAAAGTTGACTTTGTGTCTCGAGACTTTGTGATGTCGTAACAACATGGCTGATCCCCAAAACATACAAGGAAAATATGTTTAAAGAATTAGGAATCGAAGAGAGCATTATTAAAGCCATCACCGAATTGGGTTTTGAAACCCCGATGCCGGTACAGGAACAGGTGATACCTCTTCTCCTCGCAGATAACAGTAAAGATGTTATTGCTTTAGCACAAACCGGAACCGGAAAAACAGCCGCATTTGGCATACCGATACTTCAAAATTTAGATGTAAACAAAAAACAGGTTCAGGTGCTGATACTTAGCCCAACCCGTGAACTTTGTCTTCAAATAGCTGATGATCTTGCAAACTACTCAAAATATAAAGAAGGCGTTAAAGTCGCCGCAGTTTTTGGCGGAGCAAGTATCGAAAGACAGATTAAACTCGTTAAGAATGGTGCACAGATCATTTCTGCAACGCCGGGCAGATTGCTCGATCTTATCAACAGAAAAGAGATCAATATCTCTGAAGTTGAAACTGTTGTTCTTGATGAAGCGGATGAAATGTTGAACATGGGTTTCAGAGATGAACTCGAAGCGATTTTATCTGAGACACCGGAAGACAAAAACATGCTTCTTTTCTCGGCTACCATGCCATCAGAGATCACAGGCATCATAAAAAGATATATGGAAAATCCGGTTGAAATAACAATCGGCAAAAAAAATTCAGGTGCAGAGAATGTTAATCATGTTTGTTTTATGGTTTATGCCAAAGACAGATATCTCGCACTAAAAAGAATAGTTGATTTTAATCCTGAGATTTACGGAATAGTATTTTGCAGAACCCGTAAAGAAACCCAGGAAGTTGCTGATCTTTTAATGCGTGACGGTTATAATGCCGATGCATTACATGGAGATCTCAGCCAGGCACAGCGTGATTCGGTAATGAACAAATTCAGAATTAAACACCTCCAGATACTCGTAGCAACCGATGTGGCTGCAAGAGGACTTGATGTTGACAACCTTACACACATTATCAATTACAGCCTTCCTGAAGAGATTGACCTCTACACCCACAGAAGTGGCAGAACAGGCAGAGCCGGGAAAAAAGGAACATCAATTGTTATCTCCAATCAAAAAGAGAAACATTTGATTACCAGAATTGAAAAACAACTCAACAAAAAATTCACTTACGAAGAAATTCCAAACGGTAAAGTAATCTGTGAAAAACAACTTTTCCACCTTATTGACAGAATGGAAAAAGTTGAAGTTGATCATACTCAAATCGAATCATTCCTCCCTGAGATTTACAGAAAACTTGAATGGCTTGACCGTGAAGAACTTATAATGAAATTTGTTTCGGTTGAATTTAACCGTTTCCTTGATTATTATAAAAACAGCACCGAGTTGAATGCCCCTAAAGAAGGAAAATCGACCGGAAAAACCTCAAGATCTGATGTTAACTTTGCCCGCTTTTTCATTAATATTGGAAAAACCGACAATGTAAAACCGGGAACGCTTATGGGTTTAATCAATGATTATACCGGATTTGCCGACATTCAGATTGGTGAGATTGAACTTCAGAGGAATTTCTCATTTTTCGAAGCAGATGCAGAGTTCACAGATGTGATTCTGAAAGCATTTGAAGATAAAGAGATGAGGGGAAGAAAAATTTCCGTTGAAGTTTCTGAGAAGAAACCGGGTGATCCTGATCGTCCAAGAAGATCTTACAGCAGTGATCGTCCCAAAAGTTATGGTGGCGGTGACAGAGGTGGATTTAGCAGAGGCCGTTCAGGCGGTTCCTCAGGCGGTGGTTACAAAGGCAAAAAAAGTTATGAAGGTTCATCCTCAGGTGGTGGATACCGTGGTGGAAACTCTGAAGGATCATCTTCAGGTGGTGGATATCGTGGTAGAAGCTCAGAAGGCGGTTCATCATCCGGTGGCGGATACCATGGCAGAAGCTCAGAAGGCGGTTCATCTTCAGGTGGTGGATATCGTGGTAGAAGCTCAGAAGGTGGTTCATCTTCAGGTGGCGGTTATCGTGGCAGAAGCTCCGAAGGTGGTTCATCTTCAGGTGGTGGATATCGTGGTAGAAGCTCAGAAGGCGGTTCATCTTCAGGTGGCGGCTATCGTGG
>CAYJKN010000008.1:64950-76928 GCA_964371075.1 uncultured Ignavibacteriaceae bacterium
TATCGTGGTAGAAGCTCAGAAGGCGGTTCATCTTCAGGTGGCGGCTATCGTGGCAGAAGCTCTGAAGGCGGTTCGTCATCAGGTGGCGGCAGCTCAGAAGGCTCTTCCGGTGGTTACAAAGGTAAAAAGAGTGCCGACGGGGCGCCTGGGGGAGACTCCACCAGACGCTTTAAGGAGTTCAATTCCCGTGAAAAAAAGTCTGACAGGCCTTCTTTTGGCGATAAAAACCGTAAAAGAGAAAAAAAACATTTTTAACACTGACGATTTTCCCCTTTCCTGTTTGAAAAGGGGAAAATCTTACGTATATTTTAAAGCTAAAATTTAAATTATATGGCACGACTAACAAAGAACATAGAAGCATTCTGTAGAACATGCGCAGCTGTAACCAAAATGGAAATCGCCACACCCGCTGGCGAGGCTTTTGGCGAAGAGGCGTATTGGGCTAAATGTAAAAAGTGCAAGAATAAACTTGTCATTACTCTCGATGATATCATCAGGGACGACAGGATTTCTGTAAAGAACATTGATATGGGTGAAGCAGTTGACTACTCACCCGACAAAGATTATGAAATCGGCAGCGTTTTGTTTCATAAAGGCTGGGAAGATTTTGGCGTTGTCAAATCAAAATCCCATCTTTCATCAACAAAGATATCGTTAACCGTCGAATTTCAGAGTAAAGGTATAAAAAAATTATTGGCTTCCACCACTTAAGAAAGGTATTAGCTTGATAGGCATTACTGTACAAGAAAACGAATCGATTGATAAAGCACTGAAGCGTTTCAAAAAGAAATATGAACGCTCAGGGATACTCAAAGAATATAAGAAGAGAACTTTCTTCGTTAAACCTTCCATCAAAAAAAGGATGGAGAGGATTAAGGCGGAGAGAAGAGCTCACAGAACAGATAATAAAGATTAGTTATACCCTCAACTCTTAGTAGATTTTGATTTGGTTTGTGCCTTGATATCCAATGATATAAGGCACAAACCTTTTTTTAACTCTCTACCGGGACGAAGTGACCCGCCATCCGGCGAGTCTCTCATCTAAGGGAAGCAGGAACTATCTTGGTTGTCTCGCTTCCATATACTTCTTAAGAGATTTAAATGCATCTTCAGGAGTGTTGTGAATTTCGAAAAGATTTACATCATCCGGAGAGATTGTGCCCAAATCGATCAGTTTGTCGAAGTTTATCAGGTCATTCCAAAAATCTGAACCGTAAAGGATAATTTTCATTTCCTTGGTCATTTTTTTAGTCTGAACAAGTGTAAGAATTTCAAACATTTCATCCATGGTTCCAAACCCGCCCGGAAAGATTATCACCGCTTTTGCCAAATATGCAAACCAGAATTTACGCATAAAAAAGTAGTGAAATTCAAATCCAAGTTCATCAACAACATAGTCGTTCATACTCTCTTCATTTGGAAGACTAATTGTTAAACCAACCGATTTACAACCTGCAAGTGTAGCACCTTTATTGGCAGCTTCCATAATACCGGGTCCACCACCTGTTACAATAGCGTAACCTTCATCGTGCGTGGTCTTTAAATTTAAATATTCACCGGTAAGTCTTGCAAGTTCAACAGCTTCGTCATAATATTTGGAAGCTTCAAGAGCTCTATGCAGTTGTCTGATTTCTTCTTCTCCTACAGCCTCACTCTTTTTAAATTCCGCAATTTCCTGCAGTACTTTTTGTCTCGGTTTTATTCTGGCTGAGCCAAAAAACACGATAGTGTCTGTAATTTGATTCCTTTTAAATTTTACATCAGGATCGAGGTATTCAGAAAGTATCCTGACAGTTCTGGCTTCACTCGAATTTATAAATTCCTCTTTTTTATAAGATTTTACAGGTCTTCTTTTTCCTTCCATTAGTTCCTCTTTTTTAGGTTTCGGGTAAAATTGATAATTCATATCTTTAAATTAAACAAAGCAAGCTTTATAAATAATTCCTTTGGTAACAAACTTCTCAGGTTGTGGTGAAAATATATTTACAATTTTTAATTCTGATGTTCTTTGGAACTGTAGCCTATGGCCAATATACGGAGGTAAGGGGAGGAATAAATGAGATTATATCACAGGTTCCGGCGGGATCAGAATATTCCATTTTGATTATAGATGCCGAGACTATGGATACGGTTTATACACGTGGTCACAGGCTTCCTTTGATACCTGCATCCAACACAAAGGTGGTTACAAGTGCTGCGGCGCTTCATCTACTTGGAGGGGACTATCTCCTTGCGACAGAACTCAGATATTCCGGAAGAGTTGACAATTCAGGCACCTTAAATGGCAGCATATATCTTCGAGCGCAGGGAAATCCATTTTTCACTTCAAAAGACCTCGAAAGCTTTGCGACAAAAGTAAAACAACAGGGAATAAAGGTAATCGAGGGGGATGTTGTTGGTGATGATACATATTTTGATGAACAGTATGAAAGATCACAGTATGTTGGAAGTGGTGAGGGAGATTACGAAACATATCCTCTTTCCGCATTGGTTGTTGATAAAAATACCTTCCTGAGCGGCAAAAAATTTACAAGTCCACCTGTTGCCATAGCTCAACGATTTAAGCAGCTCCTGGTGAACGCAGGGATAGTTGTGAAGGGAGAGGCAGTGGCGGGGGAGACTCCCGGTAATTCAACACTGATTTCAACGGTGGAAACCAAATTGTCAGATCTGCTGAAGACTGTTAATAAACGAAGCGACAATTTCCTCGCTGAATATACGATGAAGCTTATCAGTGCCGCCGTAAACGGGGAGAGGGGAAGCACAAAAAACGGGATAAAACTTTGTATGGCATTTTTGAATGATTGTGGAGCCTATATTAAAGGGACAACCCTTGCCGATGGTAGTGGACTCTCAAGGAGGAATTATATTCCAACCGGAGTAATAGTAAGTATTTACCAATACATCTATTCCAACATCGTTTTCAGGAGTCAGTTTTATTCAACTCTCAGTATTTCAGGAGTTGACGGAACCCTCAGGGGCAGGATGCAGGACGCCAATGGGGAAAACAACTTACACGGAAAAACGGGAACACTAAGGGGGGTAATAACATTGAGTGGATACTTTAAAACGAAGAAGGGGAGAGATTTGATTGGGGCTGTCTTTTTTAATTTTTCAGCGGGTTATCCTGATTTTTATCGTGGATTGCAGGACCAGATTTTTGAATATCTAATTAACACCCTGTGACAAAAAAAAGCTGTTATCCCGAAAGGACAACAGCTCCAAAAAGTAAAAATTCTGTTTTATTTTGCCGGTTGGTTTCCACCCGGATTTGCAGGAGCGGTCTGAGTTGGTGTTCCCTGTTGGATTACACTTTCAGCATCCGAGCTCTTGGGAAGAAAAAATCCATTTGCAAGAATTGTTAAAATAGCGATAGTTGCTGCCAATCCCCATGTTGCTTTTGCGAGGAAATCCGCAGTACGACGGGTACCAAACATGCTACCCATGCTACCACCACCAAAAGTTGCGGTAAGGCCACTTCCTTTTGATTGTTGCATCAATACGATAATAATAAGCAAAACTGCCAGGATGATAATAACTATACTAAAAAAACTAAACATCTATTCTCCAAAAAAAAATATTGGTAGCGGGGGAGGGACTCGAACCCCCGACACGTGGATTATGATTCCACTGCTCTAACCTGCTGAGCTACCCCGCCGGGAAAATTAAAAAAATCAAGACATCAATTTATGAAGAAATGAAAAAATAAGCAAGAGATATCTTTATATTTCTTCTTCCTCAGTCGGATTTTCGTTGATTTTTTTAATAAGATCCTTTAATTCGTCGGCATTAGGCGGTGATTGCAGCTTCATCTCGGGTAAATCCAACTCCTGAGCGTCATCCTGAAGTGTTGCCGTCAGGTTTTCCAGTTCCTTTTTTATCGACTCACTTCCAAAATCTTCCAATTCTGATGAGAGGTAACTGAGCAGTTCCTTATCAATTCCACTATAACCATAGGGAGGAATAATCCTCTCGATTTCTTTAGGTGTTTCTTCATCCTGTTTAATTGTTGGTTCAACGAGTGGTTCTTCCACTGTATCTGAAACAATCTCATCTTCGATAGAGGTGGATGATTCAAGTTTGGATTTTAGCTCAATCAGTTTTGATATTTCATAAGTGAGTGCATCCCGATCGGCAATAAGCTGGTCGTTTTCAAGCACGGTTCCTGAAAAATTTCTTTCCGATTTAAGCGCATCATTTCGCAGAATCTGTAATCTTTCTTCCATCAGAGTGTATTCATTTTGAGCAGCATCTCTGGCGAGTTTTAAGGATTCGATCTCGTCTCTGAAGTTTTGTAAAACTTTAACAAAACTTTCTTCGGTTTCGGTGGATTTTTCTCCGGCTTTTTCAAGTTCGAGAAGAAGCCCGTCTCTTGAATTTTCAAGTTTAATTTTTTCACCCGAGAGTTGCAGAATCTCTTCCTGCAGTTTTAATTTTCTTGCAGCATGTGTTTGAACTTCTTCAGATGCCACTTTTATTCTGTATTCAACCGCTCTGAACTCAATTTCAAGACCTGTGAGGAGTTTTTCTTTCCTGACAATCTCTTCAGTTTTTTTAAACAGAGTCAGTTCTTTATCGATAAGTTTTTTTGAGATTTCACGGTGTTTTATTTTAACAGAGTTAATCTCTTCCTTAAATGTGGCGGCCATCGAAATAAAGTTTTCTTCCGCTTTAAGAAGATTTGACTCTATTTCAAACCGATTTGATTCAAGTGTATCAAGGTGTTTTTCGAGACGGGCGATTTTCTCTTTTAGAGAACTCTCTTTTTGAATCGAATTTTTGATATTTCTGAAGATTTCGTTTTTAAGACCGTCATATTTTGCAACCTTACCTTCCAATTCACTCAGTAGAGTTTGAGTATTGAGGAGGGAAGACTCGTATGAGTCAAGTTGCAGTTTTTTGATCTCAAACTCACGATTAACATGTTCAAGTCGTTTGAGGAGATGAGAGAGTTTTTCATCATTTAAATCGATTTCACGAAGAATTTTGTTAAATTCTCTTTCTTTCTCGTGCATGGAAGAATCCAGTTGCGGGAGATAGGTATCAAGAGAAGCAACCAGTTTGGTTTTTGCGGAGAGATCAGACAACAGTTTTAGAAGTTTTGTTTCGTTTTGAGAAACACTATCCGCAAGTTCGGAGTTTTTTTCTTCTAATTCAAGTTTCTCTCTTTTCAGATTTTCCACATCATTAAGAAGCAATTCTTTCTCTTTTGAATAAAGAGATTTAAAACTGCTAAGTCGCGAAGTTTCTTTAGTCTCGAGATCGATAAGGTTTTGTTGAAGAGTCCTTATTCGCGTCGTTAGTCGTTCTTCCTCGGCTTTAACCTTTTCGAGTTCCATCTTTTTGAGATTTAGCTCATTGTCAAAGTCGGAAGAAAAAGCGCCACTATCGATATTTTCATTCATCAAATGTCACCGTACTTTAAAATTCAGTATTTGATTCGTGGGCTTCATTCTCTATCTTTTTAAGTCTTTCAAGGCTGCTTACCAGCTCATTTTTCTGATTTTCCAGATTTTGGATGTCAGTTTTTAGTCTGTTTAGCATAATATTTGCATTTTCCGATTTTTCTTCAGTTTCGCGCAATTCAGATTGTTTCAACTTAATGTTTTCTTCAATAGAGGTCCGTCTTTCCTCAAGTTCGGAGTGTCTTTTTGAAAAGCTGTTAAACATTGAGCTCAATTTTCTTTCGAGTTCGGTATTTTCTTCTTTGAGACCTTCCCGGTTCTTTTTGAGTTCCTGAACGATCATATTAAGCCGTTTTTCGGTATCTTTTAATTCAAACAGGTTTTTGTTCAGAGAGTCTTTTTCATCTTTAAGGCTGTTAATGTGCTGTTTAATATTCATGAGATCTTTTTCAGCAATTTTAATTTCTGACTTAAGATCTCCCAGTTCCATATCTCTTCTTTCGATCTCACTTTCCTTCTGTGATTTTTCTCTCTCTTTATCGAGAATATCGGCGCGGAGTTTTGTTTGTTGTTCGCGAAGAGATACCACTTCCTGGTTAAACGATTTAAGAGCTTCGAGGACAAGTTCTTCAGTTTTGAGTTGTTTTTCTTCGAGGACTTTTGAAGTTGACTCAAGGTTGTTGATATTAGAGCTAAGTGATTCAACATCTGCACTTAAAGCTTGTCTCGATTCTTCAAGAGAAACGAGTTCTTTGTTAATCATTGTCTTTTTTTCTTCAAACTGCTGAAGTTGAGTCATTGCCTCTGATCTTTTTTCGTTAAGTCCTTCGAGTTCTTCCTTAACGGAGTCAAGTTCATCACTCTGAGCTTTGGTGAGCGAGGCAAGTCTGTCGGCTTCACTTTTCAGCGAAGAAATCTCGGCACTCAGTTTTTCTCTTTTACTGAGATAATCATTAAGGATTTGCTCTTTTTCGTCGAATGAAGAGGGAACATTCACTGTTTCCGGTTGAGAAACCTGAGCAGATTTCAGAATATCAAGTTCTTCGAGCAGTTTATCCACTTCCGAATTTAATCGTTCATTCTCTTCTTCAACTTCTTTTAAAATCCTGTTTACTTCCACGAGATGCAACTCACCTTCATTTAGCCGGGCAGCGAGATTGGCGTTTTCGATCTGGAGGGCTTCATAATCCTGTGTGAGATTTTTTATATGTTCCATCTCCTCATTAAACTGAGTCATAAATTCCTCTGCCTGTGCCGGATCAAATCCTTCAGGGAATTCAGGAATCGCAGGTTCTTCTGAGTCATGGAACTGTTGATGATTAAAATCTTCATTAACTGATTCATCTTCCAAATCTGTTACAAGTTCGGGTTTTATAACAGTTTTATCCACAGAATAGTCCATCACCTCATTTTCGTGAGATTCGGGCAAATCATCGGTATTGGAATCTTGAGCAGGAGAGAATTGGTGTTGGTCAATTTCGTTTTGGAGTGTTTCAATTTCAAGATGGAGAGAAGCGATAGTCTCAAGCAGATTTTCAATTTGCAAATCTTTCTGTGAGATCAGATCGTTAAGTTCCGATTCATCAGCAGCTCTGGTGGTCTGAGTTTCAACAACAGTTTCTTCACCTGTCAGATAAGAGGGAAGTTCGGGCTCAGAGGTATCCCCAAAACTGATACCGTCGAGACCCATAGAAGAGATTTTTCTGTCTTTTTCCTCAAGTTGTGATTTAAGGGCATTTATTTCGAGATTTTTATCAGCAAGCTCTTCAAGGACACGATTTTCAAGTTCTCTTACTTGCCGTTCTTTTTCTTCCAGGGAAAGTTTAAGAGTAATAAGTTCATCGTTGTCGGTCTGGGGAATTATAGATTCAAATGTTTGTGCGCTCATGCCGTAGTTACTTCCTGAGAGGTCACTTTTCACACTTTGAAGAGTGGATATCTCATCTTCGAGTTCCATCTTGGCTCTTCTAAGGTCGAGGATAATTTCCTGGAGTGATTCTTGCTCAGAGTTTAACTCGGCAAGATCAAGCCCACTATCAGAAGTTGGCTCAGGAGTCAACATGGTAGCTTTTTCAAGCATATCAAACTGTTGATTTAATTTTTCGAGATAAGCTTCTTTGGTAGTAATTTCTCTTTCCAGGGCGGCTTTACGTGCTTGCAATTCCTCAATTTCTGCTCTTAGAGCAGGCGCAATATCATCAAGAGATGCAGCAGATACAAATGAAGATTGAGGAGCTTCCTCGAGCCCTGCGATCTCATTTTTGAGTTCTTCAGCTCTTCGTTCCAGCTCTTCAACATCGACATACTTTTCCATAAAAGTATTCAACTGCGACCTGAGAGTTTCGATATCGATCAGCAGATTTCCCTTTTCGAGCCTAAGTTCACCATTTTCGCGGGAGAGCTTGTCGTGAAGTTGTTTAAGCTTGGCAACTTCCTTGGTAAGTTTTTCGTTGTCTTGTGTTAGTTTGTCAAGTTTTTTGCCACCTGTAAAAAGTGCCATCTCTTCTGCTCCTAATTAAATGTTTTATTGCACGGTTCGGAAATATACTAAAAAATAAAGAATTATTTGTCTGAAATTATGAAAAAAGAGAGTAAAATGTTAATTATTTGAGTTGTTTGTCACAGATTGGAAAAAATGGAGTAGCGAAGTAGCGGAGTCACGAAGTCACAGAGTCATGGGGTAGCGAAGTGGTGAGTAGCAGAGTAGCAAGGAGAGGAGTCATATACACAAAAAAAGCTGCCCCTTTCGAGACAGCCAGAATAAATTAATTATTGATTTCAGATTCCTTTCCCTCCGAATGAATTCGGAGGTTATTGGTATTGTCCGCTACTCTGTTATTGCGATACTCCGCTACTTAAGTAGCAAGGCCTTCATCGTTTTTGTATAAAAGGTTGTGCTTTCCAATGATTGAGCATTCAAACGGAAAATATAAACTCCTGATGAGAGTTTTGTTCCGTTGAACCTTTTCTCATACATCCCTTTTTCCATCTCGCCTGTGACTAACTCAGCAACTTTTTGTCCTGCAATGTTATAAACAACCAGGGTTACATTACTTCTCTCTTTTAACGAGAATTTTATCATCGTTTCAGGGTTAAATGGATTGGGATAATTATTTAGAAGGTTGTACTCTAATGGTACAGTCTCAGTTGTTGATGTCGCTGTTGAAGGTTTCATCATATTGGTGCCTGAAACTAACAGATAATTGACTTCTTTTGTATATGAACTCAATGGATATAATCTGTTCATATCATTTTTGAGAGCATTTATCTCTTCGACCCGGTTTCCTTCTCCAATCAGGTGAACAATTTTCAGATAAGATGCTCTCGCTGCATGGTCAGTTCCCTGATAAACTGATATCAGGTTTGTAAGATGAGTCTCTTTTCTGTCGGTTTGATATTCAGAAAGCAAAAACAACGCCTTTGCTGTTAGATCGTTTTTAACAGGTCGGTTACCTACTGAAAGAAGCACTGTGAAGAAACTTTCAATATCCTCAGGGTTGTAAGTCTTTCCATATAGTTCCAATGCTCCACAAGATAATTGCATGTTCTCAGGGTTGTTGAGTAATGGAAGTAATATAGCTCTTGCAGCAGTCATGTTTCCGTGTTTTATCTGTTTTATTGCCGCTCTTAACAAATTAGATTGCCCTCCAGAAGTGAATTTCCCCTGACTCGGAGGCATCCATTCGGCATCTATCTTCATTGTTGTTTTACTTGCCAATCCGGACTGAATTGAACCTGAGGGTGGATCTTCCAGATAATAATCAGTGTATATCGTGCTTGTGCTGTCTGAATATATGTTAAACAACGCCGGGTCTTTTGTACCCCAGTAATTCCGTTCTACATAGACTATACTGTTTGTATCTGCCTTTACATTGAATACAGAGTTGTTTTTGATCGTATTTCCACCACCCGAAATTAGAAGACCACCTTGTTCATCGTCCACATAACCAAGCATCGGAGTTGAGTTGAGGGTTATAATTCCAACATCGTTGCTGTCTATTATATTGTATCCATTGACCTCATCTATTGTATCATAGGGGTTTGAATTTGTTACGCAGTATAATCCGTAATCATTTTTTCTGATTGTGGTTGCATATATTTGAGGGGATGAATTGGATAGTGTAATCCCTCTTCCCTGATTGTCCCAGGTTGAATTGTTATGGATGTTACAGTTAATGATCTTTGCCTTTTCTGTACCATAACTGTGAGTCCAATGCATCACAATTCCCCACTGGTTGTTGAATATTTCGCAATTTTGGATGTCATCATTGTCAGTTGAGTATGAGTAGTAGCCAACTGCTGCATTTTTGATCATTGCATGGTTTAATACAACATTACCATAGTTATTAACAATCCCATTAGTAGTGGATTGCCAATATGGAGTAACAAAGTCAAACACTACCGGTTCCTGAGCTGTACCGATAACATTCAGGTTCCCATTAGAGAGCATAAGCCGTGAATTATTTTCGAAAGTGAGGGTTGTACCTTCCAATATTGTAAGAGTCGCATTATTAGAAACTGTCAGGTCACTGTAAAAAGTTGTGTTGTAACCCAGAGTATCATTTTGTGTTATATTAGTTATCTGTGGTTCAATCTTCAACAGGGTTCCTTCTCCTGCACCAAGGAAAATCGTTACCAGTCCTGTTTTGGTTGTAAAATAGACAGAGTCAGTTTTTAAGTCTGTTACTGTGTAATTATCCCATGGTGAACTGGGGAAATTCAGATAAAATCTTATATTTCTAAATGATGTATCAGGATAATCTTCAAGATTGTCTGGCGTCCATGGAGGGATGATATTACATCTTCTGTTTACGAGATAAATGAATTTTGCATCCTCAACCTTTCCGGATGGAGGAGATTTTTCAACAAAATAACCTGTTTCCACAAATGTTTTGCTCTCCGGATAATCCGGGTCTTCAAAGTATGGATATTTAGTACTGAGATTAGTTATCCAGTTCACAGTTGTAGATGCCGTTTTATTCCAACTTCTTGTCTCTAACCAGTTTAAACCCAACAGAGTTGAATCGATTATGTTTGTGGAACTTATAAAGTCTTGAACAGCAAAATACCTGTAATTTGGAATTTGGTCATTCGCCGGATTTTGGATCAGTCCGGTACCTTGCTCAAGATTAAATATGTTATTTTCATCATCAAACACCCCATAGGTGTTCCACCTTATTTCACCATCTGCAGGATCGGCCGAGCGCGTTGGGATCATGTAGTACATAAATCCTTTTGCACCATAAGCCAATGCCATATTCCCCATAGCAAATATCTCATCACGGGTTGGAGCTCTGCGGGTGTGATCTCCCTGTACAATACTTATGGTTCCACCAACTCTTTTTATGTATTGCTCGGAATGGACTCCCAGAGTCATTATTAACGGTATTTGGTTGTTTCTTGCTGCCACTGATGCGCTTTTTAATCCTGAATGTTCATAAAGCTCATCATTACCATCGTCTTCAAAATGTTTATAATCACAAAACAGATCAAAACGGGCTTGAAGTGATGTCGTTGTGGTAAGAGTATTTTTATCAATTGGATATTCATTGTACAATATATATTGTCTGAACTCATTGGAGGTTGTACGCGAATATGCACTATCAAAATCATGATAATACTTTGGATATCCGCCTGTTGCTCCATTTATTTCAACACGAGAATTTTGTCCACCAAAAAGACTTCTTACCTGAGATTGTATGTCACCCCTCGCTTTTGCTGTTAACTGAAACGGCTCATCGAAGTAAAAATTTTGAATCTTTTCAAAATCATCCTCACTATAAGCTGCTTCCAATTCATTGTAGATTTGGGTCATCGTTACGGTTGGGTGAACATACAGATCGGCAAAATTCTGTTCGAAAATAATTATTTTATCGATAAAAATATCGACATTACCATGCCAGATCATATAAAATTCAAGGTTGATTCCGGCGGCTAATGTAAATTCATCAGATTCAAACCAACCGTAATCTGTAGTATTGGTTATTTCTTGCTCATAAACTTCTTGAGTAAAATCCGCAGGAGGGTAACTAATAGGTTCACCTTTTGTCAGAAACTCCCGGCGGTCTTCTGTCATTATATACTTGGGTGAATTGTTGTATTGTTTGATTTTGAGCGTGAATGCCAGCGGGTCTTTTTCGGCAGGATTTTTTCTAAGAAGAATTCTCATTTTATACGTTGTTCCTGCCAAGGGGAATTGGGCTGCTGGAAGCCTGAACCAGAAAAGTGCTCCGGGAGAACGATGCTCACCAACAAGAGCCTCACGGACATAGACATCCTCAAAGTTAACATTATCTGTGAAATCTTCACCGGTCAGTCCAAGATTTGTTGGTTCTCCCTCTCCCGTTCGGTTAACCCAGTAACTACTGCTGTTAACATTATTATCTGTAAAACCAAAATTGTTATCATCAGGACTTATATTCGTGACCGTGCTTCCTCCTACCTCAACTGTGTAGTAGTCCTTGTCATGTCCAAATGAATTCATGTATTTTGAAGGGAAAAAGAAGTGTTGATTTGAGCCCCAGTCTCTGTGTTTCCATGCAAACCCAAAGTCGTTCAGATAAAAATTATCCA
>CAYJKN010000009.1:0-35753 GCA_964371075.1 uncultured Ignavibacteriaceae bacterium
GTGAACCCTCGCTTGTAAGCGTTCCGATTTCATCTTTCCCGTCTTTGTTCATATCTTTTGTGATGAACATCGTTCGGGTATTCCGGAGTGTGTCATCACTGAATTGGTAGTAGTGGCCAAAATCTAGGGAATCATTACCATAATAAAAGCGGCGTCTGTTCTTTAATCCCAGTTCTGTGTAAACCCCGTGTTGGTAAAAGGTCATGTCATCTTTCCCGTCTCCGTCTATATCTCCGAAATACTTTTCGGCATTAGCAATGGTATAAAGAGTATCAGGAAAATCAGTTATTATCTTGTATTCCATTGGAGAGAGATTATTGTTTGTCTTAAATACAAAAATTCCGGCGTAGGGACCTTTGCGTGTAACAAATAACGACATGGATGTAATAATCAACTCTTCGTATCCATCCCCGTCAAAATCCACCGGCCAGTTCCTCGCTTGGAAAATTGCATTTTTTTCAACTGTATCAGGAAAAGCGTAAGAGTAATCAACAATCGTATCAAGTTGTGGTCCGCCAAAATACACATTATGCACAATGGGATACAATGGATTCAGTCGTTGAGTTATTATATCCCTGTACCCATCCCGGTTTACATCACACCCCGTTGTAGCTCTGGGAGCAATAATAGGAATTGTAAATGCAGGTATTGTATCTATGGGGTTTCCACCATAAAAAAAGCGAGCTTTTCCGTAGAGACCGGTTATTGAATCCATCGCACAAACAATAAAATCATCAAAACCATCATCGTTTTGATCTCCCATGTATAGAACCGATTCCTCCCAATAGTAACCGTAGGTCTTAAATATCAATGTGTCAAAGTATTGGGCACTAACCTCAGTAGTAACGACCAAAAGAAGCAAAAAGCCCAAACGAAATTGAAAATGTTTCAAATTGAACATATAATTTCCTCACAATAATTTTGTGTTGATGGAGATGGATACAGGTTTTGATAAAGATGAGTTACAAGAAGGCACAAAGAAGTCGATGATCCCAAATTTTTGTAATTTGGAATGAGAATTGATGACAGGAAAGAAACCCAAAATGAAATTGAGGATTTTTTCCTGATTGGATATAAAAATACTTCCATCATATTAATGTACTGATGAAATACAAAAATATGGAACAACCGGCCCATAATATAGTTTACTCCCAAAGAAATTCAAAGCTATTGAATGAAAATTAAAATTCAAAGCTTTAATTATAAACTAAAATTAGTGTTTGGATTAATTAGGGTAAAAACTAATACACTATTTTTAACAAAAGCAGAATTTCTAAAAGAGTTTTGTGTTTTTTTTCGAGAAAGATATCAATATGTATTGTGAAGAGTAACAGAGTATCAGGAAGCGGAGTTGCGAAGAAGCAAGGAGAATAGTCACATATAAAAAAAAAGCTGCCAACTTTGAGGTTGACAGCTTTATAATAACAGTTAAGTGATTATTGATTAATCAAGTTTGCCATTTTTTAACTCGTTGGCGAGTCTGGTTGCTTTGTAAAGATTTTTGATTGCTTCATACATTCCGGAAGAATGGACAGAAACAGTTCTGTTTGCGGTTTCATCAAAGATGAATTGTCCAGGCAGGCTTTCGATGTTACCATCAAATGCGAGTCCAACCACTTCAGCTTTTTGATTGATTACGGGTGATCCCGAGTTACCACCAATGATGTCATTGGTAGAAACAAAATTGAAAGGAACACTCAGATCAAATTCTGCAGGTGGATTTTCCCACTTTTCAGGAAGATTCCATGGGAATTTTTTACCGTGACTGAAATATCTGTCATACAAACCATAAAAGGTTGTAAAAGCAGGGGCTGTAGTTCCATTATAATCGTAACCTTTAACCACACCATCAGAAATTCTGAGGGAGAATGTTGCATCAGGTGGAATGGATGTACCATAAACTTCAAAAACTGCTCTGCCCAATTTGTCGAGTAAAAGCACTTCTTCAGTTTGAACCTGTTTAACGATATCGCTGTAAGGTTTAACTTTTTCCTGAGCGAGAACCGAATATTTAATAAACGGGTCATCAAGTTCAAGAATTTGAGCAGGTTCCATTGTGAGCAATTCAGCAACTTTTTCTTTTGATGTTAACTTGCTGTTGGAAAGGAGATATTTAACCGCTTCGTCGCCATCTCTACCGCCGGTGAGGGCTATATATGCAGGATGATTGGCACCAAGAAGTCCTTTAATGTAGATTATGTTTTCCTTTAGGAGGAGATCAGACATTTGTTTGTCAAAGTCATCAGGGAAAATTGTAAGTTCTGATTTCATTCCCTTTTTAGCACTACCAACCAGCGCGGAAGCAGTAAGGAAATACTGAGAAAAAATCATTGGTCTTACTCTGAAAGCATTAAGTTCATTAAACACTGCATTCATTTTTTTTCTACCGTCCGCAATCTTATTCCAGAGGTCACCATACTCGGCAGCGAGTTTTGGATTTGCCATTACAGCAGCTTTAAATTTGTCTTCCCAATCCTGTTTTTTCTTCATAAAAACGGGATTTCTGAGTCCACTAAGGATTCCACCATAGGCTTTTTGGGAATTTGCAAAGCTGAAAAGCTGATCGTTCAACTCAAAAGCCTTGTCAGGATTTAATTCAATATATTTTGTGTAAACATTTACGAGACTTCCAAGAAAAGCTGTCGTAACAGGAGCTGTGTAATCTCTCTGTGATTCGAGCATCGAAACAGTATGAAGTCTGTTGGTTGTTCCGGGGTTACCAACAACAAAAACGGGTTCGCCAACCATGGCTCCGTTTGTGCTCCATTTGAAATAGTTGTCTGATTGTAAAGGTTTACCGTTTTCATCATAAACGCGGAAGAAAGTACAATCGAGGTTATATCTTGGGTATGTAAAGTTGTCGGGGTCGCCGCCAAAAAAGCCAAGTTGATCTTCAGGTGCAAAGACAAGTCTTACATCGTCATATCTTTTGAATCCATAAAGTGAATATTTTCCGCCGTTAAAGAAGGTGATAACCTGTCCTTTAAGTCCTTTACTGCTTAATGCAGCTGTAAGTTCTTTTTTCTTGGCGTCTCTGTTTTTGATTTTTTCTTCATCAGTTGAGCCTGCATCAATAGCTTCTCTGATCTGTGAAGTTACATCTTCGATGTAAATAAGTTGTTCTACAAAGAGACCGGGTACTTTTCTTTCATCTTCAAGGGTTGTTGCCCAGAATCCGGATTTATGCAGGTCTTCACCTTCACCTGAGACTTCTGTTATACTTTCGCGTCCACAGTGGTGATTGGTCATAACGAGACCATCGCCTGAGACAAAAGAAGCAGAACAATAGTCGGCGAAACGGAGTGACGACATTCTTACATTGTCATACCAATCTTCGTCGGGGGTGAAATTATAGGTTGCACCAAGGTGTTCGGTAGGGGGGAAATCAAAAGTCCACATCCTGCCTGTATCAAATTTACCGGCTTTAACGGTATCAAGATTCACTCCGGCATACTGTGCTGAAAGAGTGAAAGTTAGGGTTAAGACGAGCAAGACTGTTGAAAGAACAACGCGACTTAACTGCCTGAAAGAATTAGAGACCATACAACTCCTTTTGGGATAATTAATCATTTATAAAACGAAATTTTAAAGTTACATATTTTTTAGGGACGATTCAAGATTGAAATGGATGCAACAAAAAGGAAACTGAACCTAATAAGTTCCCATTAACCCTTACATCAACAATATGTTCACCGGGGTAATAAACCCTTGTGGTGATGGGGATGACCGATATTTTTTTAGAAAATTTGACTGTTTCACCCGGTTTTAGACTCTTTTTTGAGAGTTTAAATACTTTTAACTGGTTTGATCCATTTGCCTTTTTGAAGTGAATACCAAAATCCACCATCAACGGTGCATCGGAATTACCATTATTTGTCAAGTTAAATGAAAGATTCAGAGACTCCCCAAAGTTCAATTCATTTTTTGAAAGTGATAGTTCTTCGAGAGAAACATTAATGTCGGGAGGGAAACCTTGAAGTTCAAGTGAGGCTTTGTGTCCCTTTTTGAACAGAGTTCTAAGAGAATGATTGATCAACCACTCTCTTTCCGGGGTTGCATCAATTTTCCACCGTTTTAAGGTAGCTATTACGATATCGGGATTGTCTTTAGAGATATCATTAAGATTATTTGCGACCGACCTTCTGACATCAAGCGAGGGGTCATCTTTTAATATTTCAAGAATCCGGAGTACGGGAGTCGGGTCTGAAACAAACCGGTGTAGTCTCATGCCCCAGGGGAGTCTCGGTCTTGAGCCTTCAGTTGCGAGGCGTCTGGCAGCTGGGTCGGGATGGAGAGCAAGTTCTTCCAGCCTTTTCATAGTGGCTTCGGGGTATCGGGCGATAAAATGTCTGATATCAAATTCGGCAGAACAACGAAGGGTCATTTCAAAAAGTGCATTGATAGAAGTATCGAAATTATCCAATCCTTTTCTTGCGATGAAGTTGCTTAATGGCAAGATCATAAAACCACCCATCTCTTTTAGTTCACTGCTGCGGGGATCGGGGAGTGAATTAACAAGAATTTGGGCTGTCGATTCAAAATCATCAGGAAGGAATTTTTCGATCGCTTTTGAGATAAGGGCGATTCTTTCACTAAAACTCAGTTCACCAAGTTGCGATTTGATGAATTGATTAAAACCGGCCTCATCAAATGCGGGATATACATTTTTTAGGTGTTTTGAAAGAATCAGAACACCGTTCATATTAAACAGATCTCTAATAAGGAATTTTTCTTCCATAATCAACCGGAATATTCAAAATTTAAAACTATGTGACGGAGCAACTTCTTACAAGGGATATTTGATGATATGTTTAATCGAAGGATAAGTGGTATTAAAATTGTGGTAAATCGATTTTATCTCAGATTATACGGCACAAGAATTACAATATTTGGTATTCAATAAATGGGCGGTGATAAGTGAAAGTCCGCCGATTATCACAAGAATAAGATGCATGTTCAGTTCAAACCCACCATGATCGGCTTCATGTGCATGCCCCAACAGGAGTGATGATGAAACTATCAGAATAGTACCGATTGCCAGTAGCGAGATGATAAAAGGGTTGCGGTGCGAAATCCATGCTTTGTATACTGCGTACCCTGAGACAGGAACAACAAGAAAAGCGAGCAGATCGTGCAGGATACCTCCAACATTGTTGAGAGCAAGTGCGGTGAGGATCACTGGTCTGAGTGTACACTCAATAAGACAAAGAGTGGAAACAGTTATACCTGTTTTATCGATGTTATGAATTTTATTGTGTTCGATCTTGTTGAATTTCAATTAAGTTTCCGGAATAAAAAATAATTTGTGTCCAAATATATGGATAATTTTTTGTTTTTGCAACAATGTTGCAAGAATAAATAAATTATTGTAGTTTTGATGTATGAAAAGAGAAAATTTGCCAAAATGAGACAAGCCGTAGAAGTGTTAAAACAACATGGAGTAAGAGTTACCGAAATCAGGAAAGAGATAGTTGAAACTCTTTTATCGCGTGGCTCAGCCTTGAGTTGCAAAGAAATTAAAGAACTGATTCCGGGTGAATTTGACAGGGTGACGCTTTACAGAACGCTCAACACCTTCGTGGAAGAGGGGATCATTCATCAGATAACAGGAAGTGAAGGAACCATCAGATATGCCCTTTGTTCGTCGGGAGAATGTGCAACCCACCATCACGAGGACAGGCATATCCATTTCCGTTGTACAGCTTGCGGTCTAACCTTCTGTCTTGAATATCATAATCCCCCCAAACTTGAAGTGCCCAAAGGTTATCAATTAAGTTCCTTCGAGATCTCTGCTACAGGACTTTGCAATAGCTGCACTTAAAACAGACTAAATGAGTAAATTACGGTTCGATTTTAATTAATTTTCAAGAAGAAGTATATGTCAGACGAGTTGGAAAACAAGAATATAAGTGAATCTGCTACCCCAAGAGATTTTATCAGACAGATAATTGATGAAGACCTCCGTACCGGGAAAAACGGTACAAAAGTACTTACCAGATTTCCTCCGGAGCCAAACGGTTATTTGCACATTGGTCACGCTAAATCGATATGCCTCAATTTTGGCATTGGGATTGAGTATGATGGAAAGACGAATCTGCGGTTTGATGACACAAATCCCAGCAAAGAAGAGACAGAGTATGTTGAGTCGATCATGGAAGATGTTCACTGGCTCGGGTTTGATTGGGGAACGGGTTTGTTTTACGCATCCGATTATTTTGACAAATTATATGAATTTGCAGAGGCATTGATTCTGAAAGGGAAAGCATTTGTATGTGAACTTTCAGCCGATGAAATGCGTCATTACCGCGGGACTCTTACCGAACCGGGGAAAGAAAGTCCATATCGTGGAAGAGGAATTGATGAGAATCTTGATCTTTTCCGAAGAATGAAAGCCGGCGGGTTTCCTGATGGCAGCAAAACACTCAGGGCAAAAATTGATATGAATTCACCAAATATTAATCTTCGTGATCCCGTTATATATAGAATCATGAGGGCACATCACCATCGCACCGGTGATAAATGGTGTATTTATCCGATGTATGATTATGCACATGCTCTTTCTGATATGTTGGAGGGGATAACTCACTCCATTTGTACACTTGAATTTGAAGATCACAGACCATTATATGATTGGGTTCTGGATACTCTCGAAACTCCATGTCATCCACAGCAGATTGAATTTGCAAGATTAAATCTGAATTACACGATCATGAGTAAGAGGAAACTAAATGAATTAGTTACCAAGGGTTATGTAAACGGGTGGGATGACCCCCGAATGCCAACTATTGCCGGATTGCGTCGAAGGGGATATACCCCCGAAGCGATCAGAAATTTTGCTGAACGGGTGGGAGTTGCCAAAAGAGAATCGATTATCGATGTTGCGCTGCTTGAATTTTCAATTCGTGAAGATTTGAACAAACACGCCGAAAGAGCCACGGCGGTTATTAATCCTCTTAAAGTGGTGATTACAAATTACCCTGAAGATCAGGAAGAATTTATGGATTTTACGATAAATCCTGAAGAACCTGAAAAAGGGAGCAGAAAAGTTCCTTTTTCAAAAGAGATCTATATCGAAAGAGAAGATTTTATGGAAGAACCCGTAAAGGGCTATTTCAGGTTATTTCCCGGAAATGAAGTAAGACTCCGTTGGGCGTATTTTGCAAAATGTACCGGTTTCAAAAAAGATGAACTGACCGGTGAAGTAACGGAAGTTTATTGTGAGTATGATCCCGCAAGTAAAGGTGGGAACTCTCCCGATGGTCGTAAAGTTAAAGGGACAATACACTGGGTTTCAGCAAAACATGCATTTGATGCTGAAGTCAGGTTATATGACAGACTTTTTGATCATGTTGATCCAAACAGACCCGACGACGGTAAGGACTGGCTTGATAATTTGAATCCAAACTCCCTGACAGTTTTATCAAATTGTAAACTGGAGCCTTATCTTAAGGAAGTTGTACCCGGATTTAAGTGTCAGTTTGAAAGACTTGGATATTTTTGTGCTGATATTAAAGAATCGGCACCCGGTAAACCCGTGTTTAACAGAACTGTTACACTTCGTGATAACTGGGCAAAAACAAATAAGTGACAAAGATTGTTTATTTGAAAGAAGTAAAATGACCACTTATAGACTTTTTTACATCGTTTTTCTGATCCTTCCTCTATGGATTGTGTTGGGTGGTTCTACTCTTGCACAAAACAAGGAGGAAGAGAAAAAAAAGGAAGAAGAAGAGGAAGTGATGCCTGCCCCTGTGGAGGTACCTGAAGAATCGGGTGCTTTCGACAAAGGATTTTCAAAAGAAATGCCTGATGAAGGTGGACTTGCCTATTCTCCTGAGCTTTTACTGGCATCTTTCACGGCCAAATCTGAAAAAAAAGATGACGCGATGAAACTTGCAAAAGAAGGCGCAATCAAAGGTTTGTCACAACAGATCGATCAAAAACTTGATGATTACAAAAAATCGATAAAAAAAGAGAAACTTAAAAACGAAAAAGAGATTACCGCACTTTTTTCTACTGCGGGTGAACTTTCCAAAAAAGAACTTCTCCAAAAACCGGCTGTAATTGACAGCACTCTGGAAAAAAAATCTGACGGATGGGAAGCCAGCATCATGCTTGAACTAAAAGTGACTGACTTGAGTAAAAAACTTCTCGAAGGCACCAAAGCCGATCCTGAATTTAAGAAAACAAAACTTTATAAAGAGTTGGATCAAGTCTCAAAGGTGGTGGAATAATCAACAATTAAACCCAACCTCCCTTCAAAGAATTATAAAAAAAGCCCGTCAGGAATTCCCAACGGGCTTTTTTAATACTATTCTAAAGTTTAAAAAATAATACCTAATACCTAGTACTTAATATTTGTTTCTGATCATCTTCTTCGAATCATACGGGGCTTTTTCACCGCCGAGGTATTTATGGAACCATTCGAGATGAGCATTGTAGTAGAGTGGCATCGATTTGGTGTGGGAAGGCCAATGGCCATCATTATCGAAAACGATTATTCTTGAATCCACTCCCATTTTCTGAAGAGCTGTGAAATATTCAAGGCTTTGGTTATAGGAAACTCTGTAGTCCCTTTCGCCGGTTACAATGAGGGTAGGGGTGGCGAATTTTTTAACATGCTCTGAGGGACTGTCCACTGTATAGAGTGCTGAGTTCCAGGGAGTTCCTTTCAGGTCCCATTCAGGGAACCAAAGCTCTTCAGTTGTTCCATAAAAAGATTTCAGATTATAAAGTCCCATCATCGAAGCAAAACATTTGAATCTGGTGGTGGTTGCCTGAAGCCAGTTCACCATATATCCACCAAATGACCATCCCATGGCACCCACTCGCTCTTTGTCGATATAGGGAAGTGACTCGAGATAATCAGTGACTTTATGGATATCTTCAACAACTTTGCCTGTATAGTCACCTGAAATTGCAGCTGTGTATTCCTGTCCATAACCTGTTGAACCATGTGGATTTGGCATGGCAAAAACATAACCATAGCCGGCATAAATCTGGTTGTCACCTCTGAAAGCATCAGCCCATCGGCCTTGTGGTCCACCATGAATATTTACGATAAGTGGATATTTCTTATTTGGATCGAAACCATGTGGTTTAACAAGGAGTACATCAACTTTTTTCCCGTTTGCACCGTCAACCCAGTGATGTTCAACCGGTCTGAAATCCACTTCTTCAATAATTTGTTTGTTTTCAAAAGTCAGTTGTCTGTGTGTTCCTGAGGCGAGATCCAGACTATAAATCTCCGCCGGGAGGTGGTTAAGTCTGTAGTTGTAATAAATAGTTCTACCATCGGGGGAGAGGGTAAATCCACCAACATATTTTTCAGAGATGATCTCATCGATTTTGAGAGTGTTGATGTCAATTCTGTAAAGTGGATTGACTGATAGAACTTCACCAGTGAAGTAAATTGATTTTGAATCCGGTGTCCAGATAATGTCAGTTACCCAGTTATCAAATGCATCGGAGATTACTTTGATTATGCCGGATGAGAGGTCATAAAGCGCGATTCTGAATTTATCTGATTCGTAACCGGGCACAGTTTGCATTCTGTAAGCGAGATATTTCCCATCGGGTGAAAAGATTGGATGCCCATCCCAGGCTTTGTTGGGTTGTGTAAGATTTTTAAGGTTTTTTCCTTTCAGGTCAATCATCCAGAGGTCTGAATTAGTGGTTGAAACCTGATCTTTCTCTCTGTTTGAAGCAAAAACGAGATTTTTTGAATCTGAGGAGAAATTAAAACCAACCCCACCCCCAAGCATAAATATTGGAGAATGAAACTCGCCCGGGGTGATGTCTGAAATTTTATTGTCATTTAAGTCAAGCAGAAAAATATGGGAATAAAGGTCATCCTCATATTCAGTCCAGTGTCTAAAAAACAATTTATCAGACATGTGGGCATGAATGGGACCCTCACCAAAGGATTCAAAATTTTCTTTGTTACAATCGTCATTTTCACCACATTCAGGATAAACCTTTGCAGTGAAAGCTATTTTTTCACCATCGGGTGAAATGACAGGATCATTAACTCCCATGGAGAAAGATGTTACCACTGTGGTCGTTTTTGATGTAAACTCATACCTGTTCAGACTGGAATTTCCATCTTTATAAGAGACATAATACAGGAACTTTCCGTCGGGAGAGAAAACAGGAGAATACCATGGTTCGCCCTCTGGATTGAGCTTTGTTTTGTTATTCCCCTCTGTGTCCATGATAAACATAGAAGTTGATGAACTCCCTTTTTTCATATCAAATTGAGTGACTGAATAGACAATCTGATTTCCATCGGGGGAGAGCAGAGGAGAACCAACAGATTTTACCCTGTAAATATCGTCGAGGGTAAAAGCTCTTTTTTGTGAATAAACGGGTGAAATGAGGAAAAGGAAAAGGAGTAATGAAATCATTTTTTTCATTTAAATTGAATCCTGTTTTCTGAAAAATTTAATAGAATCTTCACACAAAAAATAACTATTTTTTTCTTAATTTAGGAAAGTCGATGGAAAGCGTAAAAATTACTATTGAAGGAATGACCTGTCAGCACTGTGTAAAGGCAGTAGAAGTAGAACTTTCTGAGCTTGATGTAAATGTTCTTGGAGTGAGTGTCGGGAGTGCCGAAGTTCGTTATGATCCTTTAAAAGTTAAGTCCAAAGAGTTGGATGAAGCAATAGAAAATGCCGGATTTAAAGTGGTATCGATCGAAAGTCTTGGTAAATAACAATAATTGAAACAATTTTGGTCAATTCAGGTATAATTGAAAAAAGAGCGGACAAAAGAATAATGAGATTAACCATTCGTATTGCGATATTTATTTTATTTACATTTACGATGTTAACGGCACAGCCGACAAGGGAACAGTTTGTTGACGGTTTTATGAAAAAACTTGTTGAAGATCCCTCGGCTTTAGTTCATTATGCTGACGAATCCTCAAGGCAAAAGGCCGGAAGGTTCAATATTACTTATACTGATGCTGCAACAAAGATCGTGGCAGGTGATGAAATCCCTCTAAAATTAAGAAATCTCATCATGAAAGGTGAGATTGAATTATTACACAAGATTGAAAATCTTCCGCAAAATTTTTACCGGGTAGAAGTGACCATTCCCGGTCATGGTTACAAAAAATATTTTTACTTCGAAAATTTTAAGCTTGTAGCTCCCTCCAAATACCTAACTCTCTATTGGACTAAATACGAAACAGAATACTTCGATTTTTATGTAAGAGAAAAGAAACACTTTAACTCTTATTCTGGTTTTCAACTGGGTAGAACTTTGGGTGGCATCATGAAACTGCTTGGTTTCACAGATGAAGAGAAAGAAATATTGCGAAAAAACAAACTGGTTTATATCGTTGCGTTAAATGAAAAAAATGTTGGCGAATTCTCAGGTATCGATGGAAAAGGTGCCTTTCTTCCCGCATGGGACGAGATAATTACCTCGACTCCATATAATCTTACCGGTCTTGCCGAACAATTGATCCGAATAAAATTGAACAAGATGAAACTTACAAGTCCAAAGTTATTTGAAAAAGGATTCTCCACCGCTGTGGGGGGGATAACCCCCCGGTCATCGGGACTTGTTACAAAACTTGGGCTTTTTCTTCAAAAATCAGGTATGTTGGATGTTGCATCACTCTCGGAAGACAGTTCTTTTTCCAATAATGACCCATCGTTTTCGTATCCGCTTGCTGCAGCTTACAATAAATTTTTGCTCGATAAGCTTGGTGCCCGGGATTATCTGCGACTCTATATGCAGAAGAACTCACCAAATGACAAGTTGATGACCGGGAATTCCGTTGAAGCAATTGTTCCGTTTCTTGACGAGTTCAAAAAACTTGCCGAAGAGACTGAACCTGAGAAGAACATTCTGGTTGGGGATATAAAAGATACTCTGCCACTCTTATTTGATAGTGAGATGGTAAGGATTTTTGATGGAGGCGACTACTACTGGTTTCATACAAAGGGATCATTTTCATTAACTGAAACACCCGGCATCAATGACTACACCAGTAAATTATTTAAAGAGGTTGTGCCAACAAGAAGTTATGAGGGGGAGAAATACTTGATTTTTGTATCAAGAGAGGATGTAATAATTTACAATCTCTATAATGACACAGTGATAGATGCTCACTACAAATTTGTTGACAAACAACCCGTCGCCGGGGTCAGTAATCTCTACCGTTTCCGGGTAAAAAAGAGTCTGTTTGAGGAACCACTCACCGAACTAAAAGTGGTGCAATTTTATTGAGAATTGTTAAATAATCAAACCCGTTTGATGTCGTTTAAAATAATTTTAAACTCAGCAAAATCGTTTACCAGCCTTAGAAGGTCTTCCATTTCATCGGTTTCATCATTTTGTTGAAGATATTTGTTGATGAAATAGAGCTGAATTTCTTCATCTGCCTCGCTTAAAATTTCCCTTAGACACTGAAGGAATTTTAAAATCGTTTTATTAAGATCGTCCCTCATAGTTCCATAACCCGTAATTTCCGGATTTTCTTCAGCTTTCGCGATAGAACTACCCAGCCCAATCATATACTTGGCATCAAAACAAAGACTTACAAAATCCTTTTCAAGGTTACTTTCCAGAGCCAGTTCGAGCAGTGTATAAATATCTTTTGCTTCTTCAAGTCTTCCGGCAGTAATGGCGTCAAAATTTTTATAACAGAACTGCAATCCACTCATATTATCCTTCCCTATTTCGGTTAGTTTGATTCCGATCCCAAGTCCGTCCCCAATGGGAATGAGGGAGGTTCTTAGTGACTTGAGATTAAAGAAAATGTTGTTAAATTCCCTGATTTGCACAGTTGACCTGGCATACTTAACAGGAGGTTCTTCAACAGAAGAAGTATATCCCTGCCAGAGAAGATTATCAGTAATATAAAGTCCTCCCTTTTTAAGAAGAGGAAGTGAAAACTCAAGAAGTCGCATATAGTCTTGTTTATCTGCATCCAGAAAGATCAGATCGAAGGTAATATTCAGCCTTAACAGTTTTCTGATCGCGTCGCCCTTTAGCAGAATTATCCTTTTCGAATAACCAGAAGAATCGAAGTTTCGTTCTGCAAGGGGGATCATATCGGTTGATTTTTCGATAGTGTAAATTTTCCCGTCTTCAGGTAAAACTGAAGCAATCCTGATGGTTGAGTAACCAATGGCGGTTCCTATTTCGAGAACAGTTTTCGCTTTTGAAGTTGCAACAAGAATTTCAAGAAGTTTGGCAGAGTTTCTGTCGAGGATCGGTATATAGTTCTCGCGAGCGTAGTCTTCCATCTCAAGGAGCAACGGATTTTCCTCTCTGGGGAGAGAATTTAAATAGTTTACTGTTTCGGGGGACAATATATCGGGCATAGACTCAAATATCAGATTATTGTAACTGCGAATAAAACTAAAAAGAAAGGAAAAACAAAAGAAATTATTATAGAAGGAGTTGGATTAATTCGTCAATTACCAGATTTATCTCTTCCCTGTTGAAGATGATACCAATAAAAGTCAATAAAAAAGGCTGCCGGTTGTGGGCAGCCTTGTGAGATCAATTTAATTCAGGGATTTATACTTAAACCACCAGTCGGGTCCTTCGTATTGTTTCCGGTCTTCAACCCCTGCCATGTCTTTTGGTGGAGGGATGATGACTTTGTCCTTCAATATTTCGTTATTGGGCCAGTTTTCGGGCATTGCAACTTTGTTTTTATCGGAGATTTGGAGTGCTTTAAGAGCTCTGAGAATTTCATCAACTTGTCTTCCGATCTCTTGAGGGTAGTAGATCATAAGTCTGATCATTCCGAGAGGGTCTATAATAAAGACCGCACGAACGGTGTTTGTTCCTTTACCCGGATGAATCATGCCGAGTTTTTCAGCAACTCTTCCCATATCGTCGGCAATGATTGGGAATGGGATATTCACTTTAAGATTATCCTGAATCCATTCAACCCATTTAATATGAGAGAAAACCTGATCGATCGACAGGCCAACAAGTTCGGCATTAAGTTTTTTAAATTGTTCATTTCTATTTGCAAAAGCGACAAATTCAGTGGTGCATACAGGTGTAAAGTCGCCCGGGTGACTGAAGAGTACAATCCATTTTCCGGCATAATCACCGGGGATGTTTTTTACTCCATGAGTGGTCTGGATAGTTATATCCGGCATTTTTTCGCCAAGAAGCGGAATTCTATTCTGGACAGTTTCCATATTTATTCCTTTGTTTTAATTTGATAAAGATCTGTGAAAATCCTTCAACAGACTTTGAAAGATCGACAATTATTTGATGAATAAAAAGAGGGAAGGATTCTTCACTCTTCTCCGATATCTTCGTTCCAGACTTCCGGGTTTTTAGTGATGTAATCTTTAAGCATTTCAATACATTCTTGTGAATTCAAATCGATTACTTCGATGCCTGATTCTCTCAGCCATTTTACACCACCATCAAAATTGACTGACTCACCCACAATCACTTTTTTGAAATTAAACTGTTTAGCGAGACCGGAGCAATACCAGCAAGGAGCAAGTGTGGTGACGAGAATTTTGTCACGATAGGTTTTTTGTCTGCCGGCTTTTCTAAAAGCATCGGTTTCGCCATGAATTGAAGGATCATCTTCTTGAATTCGGCGGTTGTGTCCTCTTCCCACAAGATTTCCCTCCAGGTCAAAAATTGCACCACCGATTGGAATGCCACCCTCTGAGAGTCCCAATTTTGCTTCTTCAATTGCAATTTTCAACATTTCTTCGTAATTATTGGCTTTCATTTCACTGATCTTCCGGTAATTGAGATATAGAATGATAATAAGATGCAAAATACAAAAAAATGCTTAAAAACAGATAAAAGGCGAATTTAACGAGTTTTTTTACAGATGGAAAATTGTTAAGTTAGATCACACAAATAGGGAAATTTATGGACTTAAAAGAAACAATAGAGAGACGCAGAAGCGTCAGGCATTTTAAGCCTGAAGGCCTTCCTCTTGATGATATAAAAGAAATGGTTCGTCTTGCAGGACTTGCACCGAGCATCAACAATGCTCAGTTGTGGAAGTTTACAGCGGTGACAAACAAAGACATAATCAGTAATATGTCAAACATTGTAAATGGCAAAATTTCCGGGATGCTTAACTCAAAAGAGAATGAAAAAGGTGAAAAGATAAAAACAACCGTTTCACATTTTTCGACTGTATTCACGGATGCACCGGTTGTTATTGCTGTTCAAATGAAACCTTACGATGCTGTTGTGGATACGATACTTGAGGCATCAGGTTTATCCCACGATGAAATGAACAAAATGCGTAATTATCCGGATATTCAGAGCATAGGTGCAGCTATTGAAAATATAATGCTTGCTGCCACTTCGATGGGTTATGGTTGCTGTTGGCTCACCGGGCTTCTGGTGGCACGCGAGGAACTTGAGCCGATACTTGGAGTGAAAGAGCCGTATAAACTTGCTGCCTGCATCGCTGTTGGTAAACCATTAGAATCATTACCTGCAAGAGAGAAACTCCCGTTGGAGTCTATCTTCGAGGTTATAGAGTAGATTCGATTTAAACCAAAGAAGGAATTAAACCACAGTGCCCACCGGGATCACAGAGTGGCTTTTTAGTTAAATTGCGAAAAACGCGAAGGATACAAAGGAAATAATTAATAATTTCCCGGCATCCTTTGCGTTTTTTGTTTTTTAAGACTTTTTGAGGGAAGAGTACTTCTCTTATTTCAATTTATCGAGGGTAATTTGGGCGAGGCGAAGGGTTGCATTATCAATCATTCTGCCATCAAGTTCTGCTGCTCCTTTTCCTTCCGCGACTGCAATTTTATAGGCATCCACAACTCTTTGAGCCCTTTTAATCTCTTCAACTGAAGGGGAGAATACATTGTTAATGATTTCAATCTGTGAAGGGTGAATAGCCCACTTTCCATCAATTCCCAATGCAGCCGCCAGCTCAGCCGACCTTTGTAATCCAACTGAATCCTTAAAATTACCGTAAGGTGCATCAATAACGAATAACCCTCTTGCTTTCCCGGCGACCACCATTCTTGAGAGAACATAATGCCAACGGTGTCCGGGGTAGAAGTCCTCATTTTCGCCATGGCCTGAAATTGAGATAAATTTGGCACCGATAGAAGATGAAAAATCTGCGATTCCAAAAACGAGGGTGATATTCCTTGCGGAGGCAGCAGCGATTTCAGAAACATTTTCGAGTCCAAGGGGGTCTTCGATTGAAGGTTCAAGGGCAATTTTAGTAGAAAGGTTAAATTCTACCTCAAGCCCTTCGAGGAGTTTATCAATAAAATGCACATCGGCCGGTGTTGAAACTTTTGGAATCACAATGGAATTTAATCTGCCGCCACAATCGGGAATAATTTCGAGAATATCCGTGTGGGCAAATTGTCCGCCCGGTTGATTTATCCTGATTGAAAGTATTTTATTTCCCCAATCCAGAGAATTTATTGAAGTTACCACTTGCTGCCGGGCTTCCTCTTTATGTAAAAGAGGAACACTGTCTTCGAGATCGAGCATGATCACATCGGCAGCTGAACCGGCAGCTTTTTGGTGCATCCCGGCCAGATGACCGGGAACTGATAAAATTGATCTTCTCAATTTTATTTTCTCATTCTTGCTTTTAACTCAAAAGTACGAAGTTTATCTTTATAGTAGTTATGAGCATTTACCTGTGGAATGCTGAGCGCGGAGTCGGAATTTCCCTCCCATCTGCGGCAGAGGTAAATCGGGTGATAAATTCTTCCAATTTTGTATTGCCTTGAGATTGCAAGCCCGACACCATAATCTTCACCATAGGAGACATTAGGAATTTTGATATCTCTTAATACCGGGGTATAAAATGCTCTTGGAGCTCCAAGACCATTAATTCTAAGAGCGTTATTTGGACCATTATCATCAGTCCACTCTTTATGATCGATGATTCCGGGTGGTATTTCCTCAAGTTTAAAATTGGTCATTTGATAAGTGCCGATAACCATCGCACATTTTTCTTTTCTGAAAGTATCAACAACGGTTTGGACTGTGTTTTCATCGTTGTAAAGATCATCACTATCAAGTTGGATGGCAAACAGACCACATTTATCGTGATGAACTCCGAGATTCCAACAGCCGCCAATTCCCAGATCATTTCTTTCTGGAATCAAGTGGATGAGTCTTGGATCGGAAGCAAATTCTTTAATTTTTTCGCTGGTTCCATCAGTTGAATGATTGTCAATAATTATAAGGTTGAAAGGGAAATCTGTTTTTTGCATTAAAACGGATTGAATGGCATCAGCAACGGTTGTTACTCTGTTTCTTACAGGAATAATCACAGAGGCAGTAAACTCAAATCTATCATCTTCAAAATCAATGCTCTTAAATTTATCAGTTGTGAGGAAAGCACCAATTTTTTTCAAATAGTTGGTACATGCTTTTTCCATTTCAATTTGCACCGCCCGGTTCCGTGGGTCCACATAATCAAACAACTTTTCACCTGATTTTCTTGTGTCCTGTTCAATTGACGAATAAAGATATTCACCAATTCTGACCAGATCACCATACCGGGAGATTTCAAGACGAAGGCTATAGATACCGGCGAATGAAAATGATTCATCAGAGGTATCATTCACTGCTTTTTTTGCTTTTTCGGTATCAAAAAGCATCAGATATCCAAAGTTAAAATCATCGCGAAGGCTTCCTGCCTGGTAATCGATTACAGGATGTGGTGTGGTTACTTCATCCTTGATTTCATAATAATCAGAGTAGATCATGCCGGCATCTGTAGATGAGGCAACATTCAACATTCTTTCAAAAGCGAATTGCCCCGGGGCAATAATTGTGTCTTGTTTTATGTAAGCAAAAAATGGTGTTGTTGTTTTGTTTACCATTGTTCGGACAACGGCTGATGATTGGATGGAATCCACTCTCAGTTGAATGCTGTTTTTAATCTCAGGAAGGTTATCCTGAAGAGTCAGCAGATAAACAGTTTCAACAGCACCGGATGCGGTCAGATCATTTACAGTTCTTTTGGTGTGTTCGCCGCCGTTATAAGGCAGAAAAACGGTGATTGGTTTACTCATTAAGTTCTCTCCGTAGCTAAATTAAAAATCCAACATGTTTGTGGGAGTGCTTTGTTAAGTGTAGTGACGGGCAAATTCCATCGGACAAAAAGACTCCTGAATCAGTGATACAAATGTAATAAATTTTGATTGATGCTTAAGCGGCGAAGTAACAGGACTAATAGTAAAGGGATAAAATTTTGATTTTATTGTTGAATCAAAAATATTTTGTAAGTTTAGTTGTAACTTGTAACCGAGTTTCCAAGATGGAGAAGGAGTATAAATATGAAGCGGGGTACATTGCTGTGTATAATAATAATAACAGCAATCACAAATATATTCTCAATTAATGATTTGAGTGTAAGAGTTCCAAATAATCCTGTGCAAAAAAAAGGTTATATGGAACAAATAACACTCGTTGTGGAGCCTCACGGAGCATACAGTGAACAGTCGATGTATATCAACTATACCGACCGCAATCAGTTCCCGGGCAGCCAAAATGTTGAGGTGATCCACAGATTTGAACTTCCCGACGGTGCCATTGTTAATGATCTATGGCTATGGATCGGAGATTCCGTCATGCAGGCGATTCACCTGGATACATGGACTGCGCGAGCTATCTACGATAGTATTGTGTCAATGAAAAAAGATCCTGCCTTCCTTTCCAAAAAAGGGAATCAATATGAACTTCATGTCTATCCACTTGTTTCCGGTTCAGTTAGAAAGATAAAACTCAATTATCTTGTGCCTGTCAATTTTATTAATAACAGGTCGTTGACTGAAATCCCCATCAAATTTTTACAATCAAACAATAACACCCTTAAACCCCTAAAAATCCTGTTCAGAAGTAAAGGCAACTTATGGGGGGAACCTAATGTGTATGAGTTACCCGGGGAAGTTTTTAGTTTTATAGCGGATACCATGGGGTATAATTACAGATTTCTTGAAGTAGCCGATATAACTCCCTATCAGTCGTTTAAGGTCGGGTTTGATCTGGGCATGACAGCCGGTAAATTCTTTAAGTCAAACAGGATGAATGAAGCGAAAGCCTTTTTTGAACTTGGATTAAATCTGAAGGATATTTTTGTTTTTGACACAACAGTTTCCAACAAAAAATATGTATTTGCGTTCGATTTAAGCAGCGATTTCTCTAAAAATTTCGAAGATGGAATGGCAAATCTTAGAGTTCTCGTGAACAATACAATGAAAGCTGGTGATCAATTTAAGTTATTGATTGCCGGGGCAGGACAGATCACCGAAGTAACCTCGGGTTGGACCCTGATGACAGGTAATGTAGTCAATGAATTATTTGATCTGTTTCAGACTATGCCGGTTCACGACCAAATCAAAAACTCATTTAAAAAGAAAAAACTGATTTTTGCTGATGATCAAGCTACATCGGGTTGGACATTCCCGGGTTTGTCTGATTTGACAACAATCCAAAATTTCTCAAGTATTGTGAACAGTATTGGTGGTTTTTCCTCTTCTGACATTGTTTTGGCGTATAGACACGGCTTCGGGGACGAACTCACTCAATCGGAGATGTTACTGGTTGCTGATTCACTTCAGCACTTATTCGCAAGAGGTGGTTCATTCCTCACATATTATGACTTTAATCGTGATCCACATGATCTACTCAGTAAACATTTTATTCCCGGCATCCACACCATTGCAAAGCAAACAACCAATACAACACTCCGCAGGGTTACATCAGGTAACATTGGCTGGAGATATCCCGTAGCATTTGAAAGAGCGGGACAATATTATCTCGGTTGGAATTCTGATCCCTCTACAAAAGCTGATTTGATAGAAGCTTCCACTGAAAGAGTTACAACCCTCAGCAGGAAAATTCAAAACGGTTATTACATTGTCACGGGAATGTGGCCATTTAATGATGATGGAGCATTCCGTAAGTTGGTTTATCCGGCTTTTATGGGATTAAATGTTTCAGCAACTCCACCTATGGTGGATACATTATTGCAGTATGTGAAGAACCTGCATAACAGTGATCCGTATCAAAAATTGATTTTTGTGAGTAATTCTGACATACCTTTTGATTCAACTTTGGCATATGAGAAAGCTGAGGAATTAGCTGGGATGTTTAACTCACCCAAGCCAGCACTTGGGTCAATTAATCTGCTGGACGGTGCAATTGTTGATCCACCAGTCGTTGTTTTTGATCTTCAGACCTTTTATGGTTCTGGTGGATATCTGTATGCATTGGCAAACAAAATGGGTGGAATTCACTTCGAGAGAAGTATTCGCGACTGGGACTATATATATGAAAATCTTTCGGCGATTCAATATCCGGCGGTGGATTCGCTGAGAATAGAGGTGGTAGCGGATGGTGGTCTTAGTCCGGTTTATGAAGTTCGTAGATTAAAGTCTTCTTCGGACAATAAATATATGCCGCAGTTTTTTGCAGGCAGTCATAATGCAATAACCAAACTTGATATAACTTTGAAAGTTAAATTTGGCGGTGATGATACGATTTCAACCCGTTCTTACGGTTTCACTGTAAATAATGACACTCTCAAAAGAGATTTTACGGTGCCGGGGATTCTTGCAACAGAGAAGATAAACGAACTCCTTGCCTATGCATCCTACGACACAGCACAGATCGTTTCCCTTTCCCTTGATAACAGAGTTTTATCAAACTATACATCGATGTTGTGTCTTGAGCCAAATGACACTATACATTTTATGATCAACCCTTGGGATGAGACGGTATTAACGGGTGTTGAAGATGAAAATGCGGTTTCAGATACACTTTTTATTGACATCTATCCAAATCCATTTAATTCAATGTCGTTAATTCGACTAAACATCCCTGAAGAGTCAAAACTTGAGTTGAATATCTTTGATATTACCGGACAACTCGTGAGGGCAATCGCTGCCGAAGACGGTGTAACCGGAATCAGGCAGTATAACTGGGATGGAACCGATAATTTTAATACAACTCTTGCGAGCGGTGTTTACCTGGTGCATGTGAAGATTCGAAGCAATTCAACCGGCAGGGTAAACTATTTATCAAAAAAAGTGATCTACTTACGGTAGGTCAGATTTATCACATTCAGAGTGGAGAGAATCAGAGCATAAGGGGTCTTTTTGTTTATGCTTTGTGAACCTCCGGGAGACAAATAAAGATGAAAAAGATATATCTTTTTCTGTTAGTGGGACTTTTGTTTGCGGACATCTCTGCAATCAACACACTCATTGCCAGAATTCCATTGCAGCCATGGGTTCCTGAGCGGGCTGCATATATGAAAAACATCACACTTGTGGTTGAACCACGAGGAGCATTCACTGAACAGTCGCTCTACATCTATTACACTGATAATGGACTGTTTGGGAATAATAATGTGGAAATTGTCCACAGGTTTGAGTTACCGCAAGGTGCGATAATGAAAGATTTTTGGATGTGGATGGGAAACAATGTTATGCAGGCGATTCATGTTGATACATGGACAGGGAGGCGACTCTACGACAGCATTATACATGTCCCGAGCAATCCCGATCCCGGATATTTAACAAAGATCGGTGAACAATATGAACTGCATATTTTCCCCCTAAGATCGGGTACTACCCGAAAAGCCAAGATCACTTACCTCGTTCCACTTCAGTATTCACAAAACAAAACAATAGCTGAACTTCCATACGGATTATTGAGAGCCAATACGCTGGTTAATGTTCCTCTACATGTAATGTTTAAGAGGACAACAAGTGAATTTGGATCTCCGAGTATAATGGAGGTGCCATCCGCGACCTTTGTTCCGAAGGCGGATACGATGGGCTTCAGCTATTATTACACTTATTTGGGTAATATCGCTGCGTATCAATCGCTTAAAATGACTTATCAATTCCCATTAAATTTTGGAACTTATTTTAGTTCTGAAAAGAAGAAGTTGGGTGAAAATTTCTTCGAACTGGGGGTTGGGCTGGGCGATATGTTTAATGTTGACACTGCCCGAACGCCGCAGAAAATAATGTACGCATTTGATGTGAGCGGCGATTTCAGTAAAAATCTGACTACTACGGCAGCCAATTTGCGAACCCTGATTTCCGGAAGCATAAAGAGTGGTGATTCGGCGAGGATTGTGATTGCCGGGGGTAATGAGTTTGTTGAGTTAACCAACGGATGGACTCCCTATGATGTAATCGCCGGGTGGTCGCTTCAGAACATGTTTGCAAATTATCTCAATTCCCCTGTTGGCATTGCTGCAAGTTCAGTAAAAAAGAGGAAAATCCTTTGGCTCGATCACGATGCAAGATGGACAATGGATTTTCATGGGATAAGCACTCTTTGCAATTTTAAAGAGGTTGCTGATTTTGGATTGGGTCTGCCGGATATCACCAACAGCGATCTTGTGATGTCTTATAACCCAATGGGGAAAAATAAACACCAGGATACAATTGCCCGATATAAAGACTCATTAAATCTTCTTCTTGAGAGAGGTGGCAGATTCCTTGCATATACTTCAAAACCCACAGTGAATGCCGACTCGATCCTGAAACATTACTTCACCAATCTGAGAGTTGATACTACCATAACCAAGTTTAACACATGGTTCAGAAATGAAAATGGGAATCTTGGAATAGGGTTTCCTCCATCCATTGAGCGAAAAACAACCCATGTGCTTAATCATAACGACGAAATGGTAAAGGTTGAACTAAAAAACAATCTTGATAAAATTGCAGTTTTGTCGAAGCGGGTACTTAATGGGCTATTTGTTGTTTCCGGTATTTATGGATACGACGATGACCTTAGTCTAAAATCGCTCATAAATCCACCATTGATGGGGATGAATGTATCAAATGGTACCCTGATGTTACCTGATTTTCTCGACTACATTTCAAATTACAGTAATGTAAATCGTCCTGACAAAATAATAATTGTCAGCAATTCAGATAAATATTACACATTGGATGAGATTGATACCAAGGTAAATCAGTTTATAACGCAGCTTGGTGAGTATAAACCAAAAATCAATACTGTGAATCTGCTCGATGGTGAACCGTTTGTAATCCCTCCTGTTACTTATAATGATCTTAAGAGCTATTATGGTAGTGGTTTACTTCTTGCCAAGATTTCATCGAAGAGGGGTGGGCTTCACTTCGAAAAAGCGATTTACGATTGGGATTATATCGCAGACGGAATAAGCACTTCAATGCCGGGAATCGATAGTCTGGTTATTACTGTGACCCCACAAACAGGCGGTTTAATTCCGGAGTTCAGAGAAATCAGGAAAAATCTTAAAGATTATTGGGCTCCCATGTTTTTTGTGGGAAAATATGATAACACAAATACAATCACCCTTGGCGTTACGGCAAAATTCAGCGGAAATGATACGATCTTTTCGAAGAGTTTTCCATTCACTGTTCAATTTGATACCATTAACAAAAGAACAATAATTCCGAGTGCGTTAACCAATGAAAAGATAAATGAAATGCTTGTGAATGCTGCTTATGATACTTCACTCATTGTAAGTATGGCTTTTGATGACAGAGTATTATGTGATTATACAGCATTTCTGGTGCTTGAACCAAACGACACTGTTCACTATTTGATTAATCCCTGGGACGAGAGTACTCTTACAAAAATTGAGGATGAAAACAGTAAAGTTGACAGCCTCATGTTGGATATCTATCCCAATCCTTTTAACTCAATGTCATTAATTAAGCTAAGTCTGCCTGAGGATTCAAGAGTTTCGGTAAATATATTTGATATCACGGGACAACTAGTAAAACAAATTGCAGATGAAGATGGGATAAAAGGAATAAAAAAATATAATTGGAATGGAACAGACAACTTTAATACCACTCTCGCAAGTGGCGTATATCTCGTTCATGTGAAGATAAAAGGTAACGAAACGGGAAAAGTTGACTACCTTTCGAAGAAAATAATTTATCTAAGGTAGCTGTTTTTCCTTTAATTCTTAAGAGGCTGTCTCAATCGGGGCAGCCTTTTTTTTGTTTAAATCAGTGTAATTTCCATCCCGTGTAAACCATCACACTTGAAGCTGAACCCATTTTGGAGCAAATTTGCATCAAAAAAAAAGTGAAAAATGGGAAACTACTATACACACAAAGAGATAACAGAACTTCATAATGAATCCCTTGCATCGTTTGACAAAATTTGGGATCGGGGTAAAAGAAATGAGAGATACAAACAGGGGATTCACTGGACAGATGAAGAATTGAGAGCAATAAAAGCGGCAAATCGTCATCCCTACTCGATTTCGCTAATGAACCACAAACTCAACAATATTATATCAACACAGAGGCAAACCCGAACATCATTAAAAGTGACCGCTTCAGAGGAGAATGAATTTGAATCGACCATTGCCACTGAGATACTCAAAAGAAAAGAGAGAACCGAGGACTTGCTGCAAGTGGAGAGTGATCTTTTTGATGCGGGACTTTCAGTTTGTTTTGGAGCTGCCGAGGTGATGCCTTCAGTCAAAAACGGAGAGATCAAAGTGACGGTAAAAAAACGGGATTACCTGGATATCTTTTGGGATTCAAGTGCGAGGGATTATAATCTCGAAGATGCGCTTTTTATAGCCGTTGGCGAAAATTTCAGGAGGGAGGATGTGGAAAGGAAATATGGGAGGATCTCAAGTTCTTTTGACCCCGTGTTTAACCATTCATTCTACCGGGAGGAGAGTGGGGGTGGTTTCAGGGCCGGTGGAGATGTTGTTCGACTGATTAATCACTTCACCAAAGTGGAGGTGCCTGAATATCTTCTTCTTTTTAACGATTATCAAAATCACTTTAAATTAAGGACAGGAGTATATGCCGGAAAGTTTGAAACAAGAGCAGCTGCAGAGAAAGAGTTGAGAAGGTTCCATTTGCCATATCTTGAAAACAACCTCGTTGTTCCTGTTCATGAAATATTACCTGTCACATCAGAGCGAGTTACAAAATATATCCTTACCGGTGGTGAGATTATCGATGTAATCGATTTGCCTCTTTCATCCATCCCGGTTACTGTTTACCGACCCTTTCATTTCGAAAACAAGTTTTGGTCACTGGCAGATCTTCTTGCTGAACCTCAAATTTTCCTTGACAGAGTATTTATGCAAATCGATTACAGTTTTGGAAGGGATGTAAAAAATGTTTACCAGGGGAATGTTCATGCATTGGCAGAATCAGAGACTCCTGAAACTGCTTTGCGAAAAGCTGAAAAGACGGGAGGGATTATTTGGACAAGGACGGGAGAAGAGGTATTCAGACCCCTCAAAGTTTCAGGGGTGAATCCACAATATTTTCAGATTGCTTCGATTATGCAGGGTTTTATTGAAGACCTCGCCGGAGGCAGGAGTTTTCATGGACTTGCTGATTACAGTAATGAAAGTGGGAAAGCGATCCTCGCAAAACAAAAACAGGGATTGCTTGCTGCGGGGCTGGTACTCGACAATCTTAAAAGGTGGAAATGTAGTATGGGGGAAAAACTGCTTGAAGCAGTGTTAATATATGAAGGGGACGATGCTGTGGCAGCGGCATCGAGGCAGATCACTGGTGAGGTTGGTTTGGGGAGCAACCTCCCTTCTGCCGAAGCGATATTGATGTTGGATCATGAAATTGTTGTCACCGATGCACCTTTAAGCAGTGATGAGAAGAGTGAAAAACTTGAACAACTTATCTCCCTTAATAATATCTATCCCGGTTCGGTACCAATTGATGTAGTGTTGAACTACATGAACCTTGAGACAGGTGACAAAGATTTAATTATGAAAAATTACAACAACACAAACACAATAACCGGAGGAAATAATGGAACAGAATGAAATAATTGAAGAAGTTCAAACAAAAAATGTGGAAGTGGATAATGAAATCGAGGAATCTTCCATTGAAGAATTGGAGTCGATCAAAATTGGACAGACTTCTGAGAACTCTGAAAAAGATGTAATGGAAAACAACGCGGAGGTTGAACCTGAAAAGTCCAAGGACCCATTATCGGAATCACAAAATCCGGAAAAAGCTGAGGAACTTTACAAAAAGCTAAAAACAGAAATTATAGAAGAGATCAGGAAGTATTTTGATCCAATATTGAAAGAGAGAAAACCTGAACCTGAGGTGTTGAATAAAGATGAAACTCTCACCATTGAAAGGGAAGACAATCTGATCAACCGTATAATTGATGAATCGGGTTGGTAAAATGGAGAATGATTTTTATACAAATCTGATATCAGGATTTGCACAGGGGCTTGGGTTGGGAGGACAAAATCATCGAATCGGTGCCTTAAAAAGAAGGGAGAACAAACGCGAGAATGATGCACTTTCTTTGTTTGGTGAACTTATTAATCAGGAGGATAATCAAAACGAGGGAGTTGATATTACACTTCAAACTCCCCAAAAGGAGGCACTTCTCGCTTCACTTGCCCCTGCCATTTTTTCACTTTATAAGTCACACAGGAAGAAAAAAGAGAAAAAACCCGGTTATGACGAACCGTTTCTCTACTATACAGATGCCGATGGAAACAGGGTATGGCTTGATAATGGAAAGGGGGAGAAAATAAAAAACTCATTTTATAGACCAAAAATTGTTGACAGATTCACTGAGACAAAAGACGGGAAAAAACAGCGGGTTCATCTTTATGAGGATGGAAGCAAGGTTTATAATGATGTTGGGGATGTAGGAGGGGAACCCCCTTCTGAGGAGGTTTTTCATGATCCTGTTGAATACCAAAGAAGGCTTCTCGAAAGTTATCGTAACGGGAAAATTTCTCTCAAAGAATATAACTTACTCAAAGAGAGAGGAGTAAAGGGGCTGAGGGGGAGGATAAAACATCAAGAATAGATCAGCATGAGGGGACGTAGATCGGCCCCGGCGGACAAGGTACACGCAGATTAGACGGATTTTCGCAGAGGGTTATTTGAATTATTTCTCTGTGATCTCTAAGTGCTCTGTGGTTTCATCTAATCATCATGACAAATAACTTTGTTCAGAGGGTCAAATATGGGTAACTTTAGAGTTGAAAAAACAAAAAATTCGAGGAGAATAATGAGAACTAAAGTTATAGCCGGCAACTGGAAGATGAATAACGATATTAATGGTACAATTGAACTTATTTCAGGTATCAAGTCGATTCTCGCAGGGAAAAAGATTGATGCAAAATTGATAGTGTGTCCTCCCTTCACTTCACTTGAGACCGCAAAGGAACTGTTAAAGGGAAGCGATGTTGGTCTTGGTGCACAGAATATGTATTTTGAAGAAAATGGTGCTTTCACAGGCGAAATATCAGCTCCAATGCTGAAATCAGTCGGGTGTGAATATGTTATCCTCGGGCATTCAGAGAGAAGAACCATCTTTGGTGAGACAGATGAGCTGATAAACAAAAAGGTTAAAAAAGCTCTTTACTCCCAATTAAAGCCGATCTTCTGTATAGGTGAAACTCTTGATGAAAGAGAAAGTGGAACTACTTTTGATGTTATTAAAAGGCAGATTCATGCCGGCCTTGCAGGTTTATCGGATTCTGACATGGAAACAGTAATTATCGCTTACGAACCTGTTTGGGCTATTGGTACCGGCAAAGTGGCTTCACCTGCGCAAGCACAGGAAGTACACGCTTTTATCAGAGGTGAGCTTGTGAAACTTTTTGGGGCTGCTTCTGCAGAAAACACCATTATTCAATATGGTGGAAGTGTAAAACCGGATAATGCGCGAGAACTTTTGGGTCAGGCTGATATTGATGGTGCCCTTGTAGGAGGAGCCTGTCTTAAAGCTGAGTCATTTGTTGGAATAGCCGAATAGTCTTTATTGTAATTACGGAACTTCTCAGTTATTAACTGTTGAAGTTCCGTATCTTAATTTTCCCACCAATAAACCACATTAACACTACTTGAAGTCAGTCCACCTGTTCCACTAAATGGCACAACATTGATCCCATCATTTATTGCAGCTTTGGAATAAAGAATTGAGCCACTGCCATTACCCAGGCAGTTTCCTGAAGAGGGTGCTTTTGACAACCCGACTACTGCTCCGATTATTTGTGTGTGAACATGAATGATATCATCAGCAATCAGAACCCCTTTAAATGGACCACTGTTCAGGTTTTTTATTCTGGCATTTGAGCTTGAATTGTGAATTATGAGAATTCCGGTTCCGGTAATGTTTGCTGCGTTCCACTCTGAACCTGATGGAAGTTCAATATAAGTGACGCCTTTTAATGGATAAGTAAGCAGGGCAGGGTTGGTTACGTATTGGCTGCCACCTGTTCCGGCAATTGCTGTTGCTTTTAACGTACCTTCGGCGTATCCATTTGAGGGTCCACCCATAACACTGTCAGGGGTTGATGGATATCCACCGGGATACACTTGAAAAGTTGCAACAGTTCCTGCTTTTGCGGGTTTTGATGGTGCCCAATCAGTTCCGCTTACAGTACCTCCGATATCGGATGAGCCACCCTGACTTAGTGAAGATGTTGTCCAGATACCAAAACTGCCTTGTGAGGCAACAACCACCCCGGCAATTGTATGGTCTCTTCCATCAACCTGCAAATTTCCGAGAGTTGAGACCGCAGAATTTGCTGTGACGGCTCCCTTTAAAGTTGGAGGGAGAATTCTTGTTCCACCCGCAGCGGGACGGGCAAGGTAACACATTGCCGTGTAACTCTGCTGATTGGAAGAACCGTAGCCTGTAAACGCAAAAGCTTCAATTTTAATCAGGTTTTGAGAGAGAAAAGTGGTATCCTTGGCTCTCACGGACACTTTTCCGCCTAACAGGTTCATTAGAGGGAAGCCTGTTCGCCATGATGTATCGGCTTTTATTTTTCGGAGAGCCATCTGTACTCCCGTCTCGGCGATATTTTTTATTTGAGCATCACTATAAACATTTACGACGTGAGTCGTCAACTCATTATCTCTTTGAGAGATATTTCGTATTGTGATTGCAGATAAAGCGATTATACCGGTCAGAAGAATTATTATTGCCTTGCCGGGCATTAGTACCTAACTTTAGTTGGAAATATTAAATATTTAAAATCCCGCATTATTCATACCAATAAAGAATTTGTTGGTTGACTGAGAGAGCATTTATTGAATTTGTAAGGTTTACAAGATTAACAGCATTCATAATCGCCTCGCGAGAGAAGAGGATGCTACCCGTTCCGTTACCTATACAATTTCCGCTGGATGGATTTGGAGATATACCTATTAAAGCACCTATCACAGTTGTGTGAATTCTCACGATGTCGTCGGCCATCATTATCCCGGCAAAAATTCCGGAATTAATATTGGCTATTCCTGCTGTTAAAGTTGAATTGTGGATAATCAGAATGCCGGTTCCTGCCACATTTGCTGAGGTCCATGAGGTGTTTGCCGGCAATTCAACATAAGTTACACCTTTTAGAGGATATGTAAGATTGACGGGGTTTGTCACATACTGACTTCCTCCGGCTCCGCTTACAGCAATCGCTTTAAGTGTACCTTCAGGGTATCCATTCAATTCACCGCCCATTATGCCATCCGGTGTAGTTGGATATCCTCCCGGAAAAGTCTGTAAGTAGGAGACGGTATTTGGGTCTGCAGGTTTTGTCGGGAAATAATCAGTTCCGGCTGCAGTACCTCCGATAGTGGAAGACCCACTTTGGAACAGATTTCCGGTAGTCCAGATGCCAAGAGAGCCTGTCCCTGAAAGAAGAGTGCCGGTCATTGTATGATCCCTGCCGTCAACATTCATATCACCGAGTGTGGTAATAGTACTGTTAGTGGTGATAGAGCCTTTAATGGCAGGTGGGAAAATGGTTTTTTTTCTGTATTTGTTATAATAACACACAGCCGTGTGAGACTTCTCTGCATCGGTATTTATCGCCATTTTAGCAAATGATTCCACTTTAACAACTGTGAGTGTATCGAAGAGTGTATCAACACATCGTACATTGATTACACCACCAAGCAGGTTAAGATTAGTGTAACCCTCCCTCCAACTGGTATCTACAATCATTTGCCTTACTGCCATCTGAGCACCGGCTTCTGACAGGTTTTTTGCCTGGGTTGAGTAGAAGGTGTCAGTAGTTGATTCAGTCATTCTTTTGCCGGATTCAAATATATTCAGGTAAGTTAAACCTGCAATACCCATGATACCTGCAAGAAGGATAATAAGTGCTTTACCGGGCATGATTTACCTCAAATTTCTTGGTTTGTAAAGTTTTTCCCAGTTGGAATATGACCATCTACCGTCATATTTCGAGGGACTCATTGCTTCGATTAACACTTTAAACGACCGGATTTTGGAGCGGAAAGTTGTTTCCACACCAAGGCTGTCGTAATATTTAAATCTCATTCGCGTTATGCCCCAATTACCGGGTAAAGCAGTAGCAGTATTAACTTTACGGTAGAGGGGTCTGTCATCAGGATTATCGGTCATTGTCAATTCAGATGTATTACCGAGATAATATATAATTGAATCAACCGTTCCGTTATTATCATAGTCGAGTTTAAAAGAGAAGTAGGAAGTATCCGCCTTTTGAATTTTTATTGAGTCAGTAACTCTATAGCCAATATTTTTAAAATCGAATTGCATCATCTCGGTGAGCGCAACCATATTTTGTTGGGTATTGGTATTCATATACTGTTGAGTGGCAGTAACCGAAAGGTTGTTATTCACCGAAATTAGCATAAAGGTAATAAATGCCGAGATAAGTGTTGCGCCGATCAGGTCTAAAACTGCTGCCATGGCTAAAAGATGTAAACAAATTCTAAAATAACACTTGTTTTGAGGTATGGGCTGGTAACAGTAACCCTCATTTTTTTTGCAAATGTTTTTGTTGTGAGTGATGAGTCGGGCCAGGTTTCACTGACATAACCCACCGTGGATGAAACAGTAAAGTTTTCTGCTCTTGGCGTGCTCACCATTCTTCTGTAATTATTGTAATCGTCAAAATCGTCGAAGTATCTGAGACTTCGATAACTTCCTGTGTAAGAAGAGTCGGGTGCTGTATATGTTTCACCTGTTTCTCTTCCCAGGCTTGCGTAAGCAGTCAGGTTTGCGAGGGCATTTAGAGTTCCTGCAACTTCGGCTTCATCAAACTTCTTCCCTTTGGCTTCATCAATTAACGATTGCCCCAGACCAATGGCGGAGATATAGAACTCGTTGGACAAAGCAGCTTCGGACTGATTGCCAATTACATTGTTGGTTGAGAGCAGAAAAATGCCAAAAAGTATGAGACCACCAAGGGTGATCATTGTGTTTGGAGCCACTTTACTCGATCTTATTTAAGGATAAATAATTGGAGATAATTGCAATTTAAAATATACACCAAAATTCAATAATATTAGTGACTCACAACACCATTGTTCAATTATCTTAGGGTAAAAAAAGAGGGGGCTTAAAGAGGGGATCAGAGCTTTTCTATCATACGCTCCAGGAATATCTCTTTAGGCTCATCAATGGCATTTGCTTTAACAAGACAAGTGTAAAATTCTTTCAATTTATAGGCAGCGAACCCAAAAAGAAAACTTACCTTGCTTATAATTGCCACTTCTTCGATGGTCACGACTCCATCTATGAGCATAACCTGAAAAAGATCGTAAATCAAAGAAAATTTTTCTCTTTTTTCTTCCGGGATTACAACTTTAAACTCTCTATCAAACTCAACTATTTCAGTTGCAATTTCATCATCTGAAAATCCCATTTTTGCACCAATTTCGCGAATCAGGTCAGACTCAGTTTGATGGATTTCACTGTCGCCCGCTGCCAGAAAGATTAGAATTTGAAGTTTGTTTCTGTTTGCGAGGTATTTGTCAGAAACGCCAGCCGTTTTATTTAAATGTCTCAATAACTTAGCCCGATAAACTGCCCGAGGCAGTGATTAAATGTGAAGGATTAGCTTACCCAGAGCGTAAAAAAGAGAGAAAGAGAGAGTGAAAATGCTATCATTCCAAATGTGATAATTTTTGCCCGGAGGGGCATTTTACCGCCGGCATAGTAATAGTGGATATATTTACCAACATACTTGTTGTGCAGTATCATATTATGAAATTTCTCTGAACTTCTTGCAAAAAGTAAGGTTGCTATTATTAAAAAAATTGTTCCCGGCATAAACGGGAGAATAAATCCAACAACTCCGAGTACCATAAACATAATACCCAAACCAAAAAAGAGATGTCTTTTCAGTTTGTTGTTTTCTATCTTAATTCTGCTCATTAATTCTCATTTTAATCTGTAAATAACGGTCAAAAGGAAACAGTGTTAACTGCTACTGAGAATCTCTCTCGATTTCCCATTGTTTGATTGAATCAGACAAGCCCGAGATATCAAGAATTTGTTGAACCTGAGGTGAAATATTTGTTAGCGTAACCATATCCATGAAGTGGATACCGATTGTGGGACTTTTTGCCATGGCTGCTCTATAAAGGAGGAGGAAAGCTCTTATCCCTGCCGACGACACATAGTCCACCTTTTCCAAGTCTATTACAACTGGTGCCCTGTATTCATTAATGAAGGGTTCAATAGTATTTCTAAACTCTTCCACTGTAACCGCATTCAGAGAACCATCGCATTTGATGAAAAACTTGTTATCGTCTGCTATAATTGTGAAGTACATTAAACACTCCGGAAATTTTTCAATTAAAAAAATAAATATAGGAAAAGTTAGAGGAACTTCAGTACCACGGAACTTCAGAACTTCGGTACTCAAAACTACAGTTGAATGAGTTTCGGGACTTTCGTAAATTTATGCACTGGAACTCAGAAGTTCCGAATCTCTGAAGTTCTTTGTCACACATAACCAACTATTTAATTAGTAAGTTGCATATATGAAACTTACTGAATCTTGAATCAGTATAAATGTAAACAAATTAATAAAACGAGAAGAAAAATGAAATATTCAAAAATAGTCGTAACCTTTGCTTTAATGGCGTTTTTTATATCCGGATGTGCGGCGGTTACAAACACATTAAAAAACAGTGTTCAATTGTATGGAACTCCCTGGAAGCTTATACAGATGAATGGAAATCAGGTTGTGATTCCTGCGAATGCAGACAATGCAACGCTTGCACTTTCAGCAGCAGACAATAATTTTGGCGGTACAGGAAGCTGTAACACATTTTCCGGTAACTATGTAATAAATGGTTCACAACTTTCTCTTCAGAATCTTGGATCCACCAAAATGAACTGCGACAATATGTCAATCGAGATCGATTATTTCCAGGCTCTTAAATCTGTAACCAGTTATAAGATTGTTGACAAGACACTTTATCTCTATTCCGGCAGTAACGCAGTACTTGTATTTGAAGCCTATGTAAAATATTAATTCAGCAAAATAAATGCCTTTATTTTGGGTATAAAAAAGGTTACATTGCGCATTAGTCTTTTTTATTTTCTTGGAAAACTATACATACATGGCAGAACCTTTTATTATTCGCACTGAAAATCTGGATCTCCTCAACTCGACCGCCCGTCATATCGAACTTCTTAAGGAAGACGAATCGATGTTCGAGAAAGAGTTTGGATTCAAAGTAGCTAAAGGGTACCTTGAATTTCCTGAGGCACTCGAATTCATTTACAGCCTTTTGGCACATGGTCCTGGATTTGGTGAATGGGGATTTTATCTTTTCATTCACAGAAAAGACAAGGCTCTTGTTGGTGCAGGTGGCTTTAAAGGCAAACCCAATAACGGTGTTGTTGAGATTGGTTACGGCACTGCAGTTGATTACCGGAATAAAGGTTTGGCAACTGAAGCCGCAACGGCATTTATGAATTATTCTTTTAGAGATACTTCGATCATTAAAGTGATTGCACACACTCGTCCCGAAGAGAATGCATCAAATCATATTCTTAACAAACTTAAATTTGTAAGGACTGATGATTATGTGGATCCTGTTGATGGACTTGTTTGGCGTTTTGAGATGACTCGTAGCATGTATTTTAAGAAAAAAAGAGCGGGCGAAATTTAAGCCTGTTTCAAAATGATTTTAAAGGCTGCTTTTTTAAGCAGCCTTTTTAATTTTGATTAATAATATGGACCTGTTAAACTACTACGAACTCGAAAGAAAATATAAGAAGGCACAGGAGTGTTATAACCAAGACCGGTTGGGAGAGGCTTATAACATAGCGGGAGAGATTCGTTCAGAAATAATGAAGGGTCTCGATAAGGTTAAACTTTCACGGAATATTGCCAAAGGAGCCGGCTGGCTCGCTGCTTTTCTAACGGGAGGGTTTGGTGCCGAAGATATTTTAATTGTTCCTGCCATCAACAAAGTGGTACTCTCACTTTTTGGAGTGAATCTTGAGGGATTAATGGACCTTCTTGGCAGATCAACTTATATGAAACTTATCTGCAGCACTTTAGAGCCACGAATTATGGCGAGAGTTCCAAAAGAAGAGATGCTGCGCGATTTTTTGATACTCTACAAACTCAGCAATTCGAGACAGGATGAATCCTGGCTAAAAAGTGTTTTCCGACTTGTAAATCCATTTGCTGATGAGGGTTTAAACGGGAATGAACATCAATACAGTGTTCCAAAGCTTTTAAACGAACTCTATATTGAAGCGAGTAAACTTACTCTTGACACCGAACCCTACGGTGATCTGCTTGTAATCTATCTGCATGCCTTTGGTTATCGCACAAACAATCTTTATCATTTCCTGTGCATCGGAAGGGAACATCTCATCCGGGATTACGACAACTCACAGGCCTCGGGTTCAAGTCGTTATTACTCCGGCCAAAGCAGTTCAAGCTCAAGTTATGGGACGAGGCAGACAGTAGATCCACTCGATAAATATTATGGTGATATTCTTGGTCTCGATAATGATTATACGGTAACAAACATCAGGAAAAAATACCGAAGTAAAATGAAGGAAAATCACCCCGATTCAAATGCATCACAGAGCGAAGCCGATAGAAAAAGGGCAGAGGAGGCCGCTAAGAGGATAAATTCAGCTTACGCCTACTTCAAAAAACGATTTAAATTTAATTAAAATAGTTCTCCTTGTAATATTTTTTCACACCATCGTCGTCATCTTCTTCCTCCCAGGAATATTTTTTTGGCGGGTCTTCTCTTCTAAAGATAAGTGCCATCACAATACCTGCAATTCCACCGGAGAGATGTCCTTCCCATGAAACTCCCGTATCTGCCGGAATCAATCCCATAGAAAGTGAACCACCATAAAGAAAGACAACAAGAAGTGCGAGTCCAATCGATCTGATATCTCTTCTTACAACTCCACTTCCAAAAAGAAATGCCGCTAGAGCGTAAACTATTGTTGAAGCTCCGATGTGGATAGCGGGTCTGCCAATTGTCCACAATAACATTCCACTCATTACATACATAAGAGGTATAGCTTTTCGGGAGGCAGCGGGATAAAAAAAGAGTACAAGAAATCCGAGAACAAACAGGGGTGGAGTATTGGACATAAGATGCCCAAAATCGCCGTGAATGAGAGGAGACATAAGAATTCCAATGAGATGATCAGTATCTCGTGGGATGATTCCCAGCCAGCTCAGAGAAAATCCGGTGATCCACTCAATGAGTTTGATGACCCAGAGGATCATGATAAAAAGTGTGGGGATTGTAATCGCGTAGTTGATCCGATCCCAGATAACTTGAAGGTTCAGACGACTTCCTTTACGGAAAAATTTCAGAAATATCCGGAGCAGAAAACCGATAAAACGGCACCGGCGGGCTTCCGGAAAATTTTGGTACAATTTTGCAATATAAAATATTTTCCGTAATTTTGCGGTGCACCCTTAGCTCAGTTGGTAGAGCATATGACTCTTAATCATCAGGTCGCGGGTT
>CAYJKN010000010.1:0-2009 GCA_964371075.1 uncultured Ignavibacteriaceae bacterium
GGACCTACGAATATCAAACCCCGCAAACGGGGTATTTGAAAATCCCGTCCGTGAATATCCGCCTAATCCGCTCTATTCTGTTTCTTCGCTCTTATGCTACTCCGCTACTATTTGAGGAACATCATCTTTTCGGTTTTAATAAATAAAGGGATCAAATTTTTGTCTCTGACCAACAAATTGTAAAAATATACTCCGGAAGCGATGTCATTTAATGTCCCAATCGTTTTGGGCGAAAATTCCCTTTCATACTCTCCTTCAGGAAGCCATCCGTTTTGAAGCATTGTAACCAATTCACCATTTACATCATATACACGAAGGATTACTTCTGATTCTTCTGTAAGTGAGAATTTTATTTTTGTTGAGGGGTTAAACGGGTTGGGGTAGTTTTGGTAAAGATATATCCTTTCGGGTGTTGGGCTTTCTTCTTCATCAGATATACCTGTCAAAACAACCGTTACGCTGTCAAGTTTACTGACATTCCCTTGATTGTCTTTTGCAGTCAGTTTATAACTGTAACTGCCTGTTGGGTCAATGAGTGAATCTGTGAACAGTGTATCAATTCCGGAATATATTTTGTTGTTGTCATTTGGAATAAACAGAGGATCTCTGCTTCTGTAAAGTGAAAATGAGTTAAAGTCGGCTTCTGTACCTCCCCGCCAGAGGAAGTTCACTTTATTTTTAATTTTGGTGGCTGAAATTACTTTTGGTTTCTTTGGAGGTAAATCTTTATACTCATAACTCTGCCCATAAGGGCCTCCATACAAACCAACATCACTCCTTGAACCGTCAACATCAAGTATGTTTGGGTCTCCGGTATTAATCAAAGGTGAAAACATCTGAAGGAGATAGTTGTTACTGTCCGGGTTTTCAAACATCGGGTCTGAGGTGTAGTATATGGTCGTGTCGGGGTCAAAGAGTGCTGTATTATTAGTTATTTCTGTGTTATTGTAGAAAGCGTTATAGTTAATAATCGCAGTATCAAGCGGTTGATTGACATAAATCGCATATTCACTTGAGTTCATTATCACATTATTCTCAACATGTGCTCCTGGTAATGTAACCACCCCCCTACGAAAATTGAGGATGACGTTATTTGTAACAAAGTTCGGTACATTTATTACACCATAATAGATTTGGCGACGATTGTGCATAAAGTTGTTTCTGACTTCACAATAAACTCCGAAAAGAGAACTGAAATAAACTGCAGAGTTGAAGAGTTCGATGAATGTGTTACCTATAATTATTGCATAATTGCAAGCTATCCCCTCAGACAAAAAGGAAAAAAGATTGTTTCGAATTATTCCGATCTGAGAAACACTTGCATCGTCAAAACCATTAATAGCTTTTAAGTTTCCGTAGAAATAGCATGATGAAATTTCACCTGTTGAAAATAAAACATCGATGCCGGGAGAAAATGCACCTAAGAATTTAACATTTTGAATTTTTACGACATTATTGTTAAAAGGACCTGACAAAAAAAGTGCTATATGCTCTGACCAACCGAAATATGTTTTAAAGGTAATGTTTTCGATGTGCAAGTTATCTTGGAAAATAAAGGCTTTGAGCAATGTACCCTGAGGGAATGCAGTCATATCTACTATACAAGCATCGACATCCACACCGAGTATGGTGAGGTCTCTTCCAAAATGATCGGAATTAACAATCTGCGAATAGACACCTGTACCTATAAGGATTGTATCTCCATTTAAACAAATATCAACCACTTTTTGGATTGAATCTGATGCGGTTGCCCAGGTAGCATAAGGAAATGACGGAGTTGGATTTCCGGCTTTAACATAACGAATTGTGGAATAACCGGGGAGACTCATTAAAATAAAAAGGAGGAGTGAGTACAAGATGGGTTTTATTGTGATTCTCATTTCAGAATGATCAATTTCATTTTCAAATATCTTTTTTTGGCTATCCAACATAAGGAAAAACCGTGAAATCTTTTATAGGAATTACTTTCGGACCTCACCCCCGGCCCCTCTCCTAAAAGTAGAGGGGAG
>CAYJKN010000011.1:0-1240 GCA_964371075.1 uncultured Ignavibacteriaceae bacterium
CATCGGCAAATTCCCCGAGTTCATAATGCAGGTTGCGCCGGTTGTACCAGGCATAAACGATATAAGGATAGATGTTGATCACTTCAGCGTAATCGGCTAATGCTGCCGGATAGTCTTTATTAATCGAAAACAAAAGTGCCCTGTTATAGTAGGTGAGCGCATTGTTTGGATCGAGCCTGATAACCTGATTGTAATCGTCGATAGCGGAGAGGGTATCTTTCTTTTTCAGGTTGACCAAAGCCCGTTGGAAATAGGCAAATGGTTGTTTATCGTTAATCGACAACGAATGGTTGATGTCGCTTAATGCGTGATTAAGACTGTCAATTTCTCCATAGATCATACCCCGTTTCAACCATGTCTCGCTATTGAAGTAATCCAAACGGATGGCTTTGTCCAAATCTTTCAGTGCGAGTGCGTTTTCGCCAAGAAGATGCCGGGAGACCCCCCGATTCAGATAAGCGGCTGCGATATTTCTCTCCAACTGAATAGCCAATGAATAATCTGCCACGGCTTCCGTAAAATTGTGGAGGTGCATTTTGGTGTCGCCACGGGCCAGAAAGAAATCGGCGTTAAAGGGGTCTATTTCCAAAGCTTTGTTAAAATCCCTGATGGCATGAGGGTAATCGCCCAGTTGGTCAAACGAAATACCACGGTACAAATAAGCCCTTGCATACAATGGGTGAATGTCTACCGTGGTGGTAAAATCATCCGCGGCACCGCTGTAGTCTCCCAGCGAAAATTTAGCAATTCCCCTCAGGAAAAAGGCTTCAAAACCTTTATGGTGTGAGAAAATGGCTGTATTAAAATCCTTGATGGCCCCCAGATAATTTTCTTTTTGAAGCTCGCCCTGGCCACTCCGAATAAAATGATCGTAGTTGATCTGTGCCCCCGCTTTACAAACCTCTATAAACAAGAACAAACCCAACAGATAAAAGGAAAGATGAGATGGTCTCATCAAGCGATTTTTGGTGGAAGGGTTCATGGTTGATTTTTTGCTTTGAGGTAGTTGTATATCTCGACCTGAGCCTGTACCTTAATGATATTATCGTCTTTTTTGTATTGATTCACTGTTGATTGGTTGATTAATCTGGTTTTGGTATTGTCACTGAGTTGTATTTGCAGCATGTCCCGGAGTTCTTGTTGCAATTGCGGATCATAAACAGGGCAAATCACCTCAAAGCGGTGCTCAAAATTGCGTATCATCCAATCGGCCGAAGCCAGATAATAGGTTGGATGACCA
>CAYJKN010000012.1:0-1164 GCA_964371075.1 uncultured Ignavibacteriaceae bacterium
TACCTCCATAATACTATAGTCCGAGGATAGCACTAAAGCTATTTCGAGGAAAACGAGCTATTTCCGAGTTTGATTAGCCTTTCACCCCTACCCTCAGTTCATCCAAGCGGTTTTCAACCCACACTAGTTCGGACCTCCATGAGGTTTTACCCTCACTTCATCCTGACCAAGGGTAGATCACCCGGTTTCGCGTCTACCGCCTGTTATTTTATACGCCCTGTTAGGACTTGCTTTCGCTAAGGCTACGTTCCTGAAGAACTTAACCAACAACAGACGAGTAACTCGTAGGCTCATTATCCAAAAGGCACGCTGTCACTCCGACGAATCGGAGCTCCAACCGTTTGTAAGCACATGGTTTCAGGTACTATTTCACTCCCTTAATAAGGGTTCTTTTCACCTTTCCCTCACGGTACTGGTTCACTATCGGTCACAGGAGAGTATTTAGTCTTAGGAGATGGTTCTCCCGGATTCCCACAAACTTCCACTTATTTCGTGGTACTTGGGAACATATTTCAAAGAGTCGTAGTATTTTCGCTTACAAGACTGTCACTTTCTATGGTTGACCTTCCCAGGTCATTCAACTAATATTACGATTTTTTACTCTTCGAGTCATTGGCAATAGACTCTAATTATGTCCCACGACCCCGCCAATCCTACGGTTGCCACCATTAACAGATTGGTCGGTTTAGACTCTTTCCCTTCCGCTCGTCACTACTCAGGAAATCACTATTGTTTTATTTTCCACCAGGTACTTAGATATTTCAGTTCCCTGGGTTAGCCTCAACTACCCTATGTGTTCAGGTAGAGATAAATGAGTATTACCTCATTTGGGTTGCCCCATTCGGAGATCTACGGGTCGGAGACTGCTTCCGTCTCACCGTAGCTTTTCGCAGGTAGCCGCGTCCTTCTTCGCCTTCTTGTGCCAAGGCATCCACCATGTGCCCTTAGTAACTTAACCAAAAAACTTTATTCTAATGTTATGCTTTTTGTTCGCATTTATAATGAAATTGTTAAATTTCTATGGACAAAATATTTGTATCCTAGTAAATCAATTTATAAAAATCAATTTTACTCTTTCAATATGTCAAAGAACAACCTTGTGGAGCTAAACGTGATAGAACCGTTAACCTCCGCCTTGCAAGGGCGGCGCTCTCCAAATTGAGC